>NZ_JAKJSD010000014.1 GCF_029029505.1 Ancylomarina sp. DW003
TGAAAACAGACATCCCCTGGTAAGAGCAACCCATGGCTTAGTGTATATGAAAGAAATGTCTGCCGATGAGTTTGTAGCTATGGCCCAAGATTTGGAGAAGGCAGTTGAAGAAAATCCATTTTAGATCCACACTCTGAAATGGAAGAGGGTTGGAGGCTTTTAGGCCTTCAACCCTTTTTTTTTATTTTTGAAATTGATGTCTTCGAAACTCTGAGCATACAATAGAACATGCTACAGAAACATTTAAAGATTCTGATGTTGCTTGATCAGTAGGGAAATTTGGTATGAAAAGTTTCTTATTTACAAGCGGTTTTAGTTCTGGTGAAATACCTTTTCCCTCATTCCCCATAATAATAAAACCTTGTGTTGAAAGATCGCTTTTGTAAAGTGTTTCTCCTTCAAGAAAAGTTCCATAAACAGGAAATTGTGGAGACACAAATTTTGATACTAACTTAGGTAAATCAGTATAAATTACTTTTACTCTGGCCAAAGCTCCCATGGTAGCTTGTATAACTTTTGGGTTATATAAATCAACTGTATTTTTTGAACAAAAAATGTGATTTATTCCAAACCAATCAGCAATTCTAATAATTGTGCCTAAGTTTCCAGGGTCTTGTACATCATCTAGTAAAATTGACAATGAAGAATTGATTTCAGTTTCCTCATAATTGGAATTAGGAATTTTAAAAACAGCAACAACATCTGAAGGCGTTTTAAGATTACTTATTTTTTTAAGGTCAGATGCTTCACACTCAATGAATTCTATGTTTTTATCTGATTTTAAAAAATCACTTTTATCAGCATGCTTAGTATGAATGATATATTTGTTTTCAAGCTCTGATTCGAGTAGATCAAAGATCAATTTATAGCCTTCAGCTACAAAAAGTAGATGCTGATCTCTGAATTTCTTTTTCTGTAAACTACTTATGAGTTTGATCTGATTTTTTGAAATCACAATAATTGAATTGAATTTTTATCTTTGAGAATACTAATCAGGCTAAATTGTTGTTTAAGATAAGTATCTTTGTAACATTCGTAACTAATAACACAATACTCTACTTGAAACCTAATCAGAAATACAAAAATAGTTATTTTTTTCTATCCATAATCTTTGCTCTGTTTATACTAATGGGAGCTGTTTCTTGTTCTACCACAAAATATGTTGGCGATAAGGAATATCTTTTAAGTAAAGTAAGTGTGAAAGTTGATGATAAAAGTATATCAACCAGTGAATTGAATCAGAATATCAAGCAAAAGCCGAATATTAAAATTTTAGGAATATGGAAATTCCATTTAGGCTTATATAATATGTCTGGGAAGAATGGAGAAAAGGGAATAAATAAATGGTTAAGAAGAATTGGAGAAGAGCCTGTTATTTACGAAGATTACCAAACACAGAGAGCTAAAACTCAATTGGGCATCTACTTAAGAAAGAAGGGCTATTACAATGCCATAATTGAAGATACCGTTGTTTTTAGAAGAAAGAAAGCAAAGCTGAGATTTAAAATCACAGCAGGAATACCTTACCGCTATAGAAGGGTGTACGATGAAAAATCGGATTTGCCTCGTTCCTTTTTATCATCTTACCAAAATCGAAAAGAAATCAGTGATACATCGCTGATAAGGCAATATGTTGTGGCAGATTCTGCTAATAGTGATATAAAAACTGGCCAAAATGTAGATTCGGATATCTTAGGAAAAGAGCGTAGTCGAATTTCGAATTTGTTGAAGAACAAAGGTTATTTCAATTTCACAAAAGAGTATATTCATTTTATGATGGATAGTGTTGGGAAGGATCACCAAATGGATGTTTTTGTTGGTATTAAAAAGCCTCAAAATATAAATGTTGAACGTAAATACCGCATCAGATCTATTACCGTGAATTTAGACTATAATCCGAAGCCAGTTTTGATGAATGATTCATCATATATAAACAACCTTGATACTTTGACTCATAGTAAGTGCCAATTCTTATATACTAAGAAACTCAATATTAAGCCAGATGTCATTATAAATTCTCTAGGATTTCAACCAGGTAGTCTTTATAATTTATCCGAAGTCAAATATTCTTACAAGAATTTACAAGCTTTAAATCAATACAAATTTGTAAATATTCGATTTGAAGTTGATACTGAAGCGGAAAGTGGAGAAGAAGGTAGTTTAAATTGTTTTATACAGTTAACACCTCATAAAAAACAAGCATATACTATAGAACTTGAGGGAACAAATTCATCGGGGAATATTGGATTCGCAGGCAAATTTAATTATCAACACAGAAATCTTTTACGAGGAGCAGAAATACTTGATGTTCGACTTTCGAATGCAACAGAAACCGTAAAATCAAATGATAATAAAAATTTCTTTTCAAGGGAATATGGCGGTGAAATAAGCTTGAGTACACCAAAGTTTATGTTACCATTTTTTAATGCAAACCGTTTCAAGAAAAAATATAACCCTAAAACAAGACTTTCATTAGCTTATAGTTATCAGAAACGTCCTGATTATACGAGAACGCAAGCTGATGTTAGTTTTGGATATAATTGGAAATCATCTAAATATTTAACTCATAATTTGAATTTGGTTGAGTTAAGTTTTGTAGATGTTAAGAACTTAAGTCCTGACTTTCTGGACAATATAAATAATTTGTATATCGCAAATTCGTTTACTGAGCATGTTATTTCAACAACCCGGTATTCAGTGATTTATAATAATCAGAACCTGAACAAGCCCAACAACTATACCTACTTACGTTTTAGTTTCGAAACAGCAGGTAATACTTTAAAAACCTTAGATCAGTTGATTGGTTCGAAAAAACATAATGACTATAATGATTCTGGTGAACTGGAAGGATCTTACTACGATTTCTTTGGCATTCGCTATGCACAATATGTAAAGATGGATGTTGATTACAGATACAATTGGCATTTAAATAAAGCCAATACAATTGTAGGTCGCTTGTTCATGGGATTAGGTTATGCCTATGGAAATCTTGAAGTATTGCCATTTGAAAAGAGTTATTTTTCAGGTGGAGCAAATGGAATCCGTGCATGGCAAGTAAGATCTTTAGGTCCAGGTTCATATTCTAATGATGCAGCGACTTATCCAAACAACACGGCCGATTTAAAATTAGAAGCAAATCTTGAATACCGTTTTAAACTGATTTGGGCTCTTGAAGGTGCTTTATTTTTAGATGCAGGTAATATTTGGGCTGTATCATCCAGAGATAATCGTCCTGGTGCAAAATTTAATATGGATAGCTTCTATAAAGAAGTCGCATTAGGTACAGGAATTGGTGCTCGGGTCGATCTAAATTTTATTCTTTTCAGATTGGATTTGGGACTTAAATTGAGAGATCCATCATTGGTTGGAAGTAAGCGATGGATTATTGGAGATCGCACATTCAAGTTCTCTCAATTAACCTATAATATCGGTATTGGCTATCCATTTTAAATTGCATTCGTTTGCGGAATTTTCTTCGTGAAAAAAGGAGGCAAAATCTATAATTTCTTTTTAACTTCGTACTTAAATTAGGAAATTATCTAGTGAATATGACTGGATTCTCATGTTTAAGTAACCATTTAATAAATATAGATTATTGGGATTTTTTCATGTTTCGTTCTTGAAAAATGCTAATATTCCTCTCAAGATTTTATTGAGTTAATCTTATCAAAAAACTATCACATATGAAAAAAGTATTAGAAGTAGTTAAGCCAGGTGTAATCACGGGTGATGATGTACAAAAAGTATTTCAAATTGCGAAACAAGAAGGATTCGCTCTTCCTGCCGTAAATGTTGTGAATACGAACTCTATCAATGCTGCTTTAGAAGCTGCACGCGAAGCTAATTCTCCTATTATTATTCAGTTCTCAAATGGTGGTGCTTCTTTTCTTTCAGGAAAAGGTATTGGAGCTAATGGCCATGATGCAGCCATTATTGGAGCTGTTGCCGGTGCTAAGTATGTTCACGCTGTTGCTGAGCATTATGGTATTCCAGTAATTCTTCATACTGACCATGCTGCTAAAAAACTATTGCCTTGGATTGACGGTTTGTTGGATGCAGGTGAAGAGTTTTTTGCTCAAACAGGAAAGCCATTGTTTAGCTCTCATATGTTAGACCTTTCTGAAGAATCATTAGAAGAGAATATCGAAACTTGTGCGAAGTACTTAGAGCGTATGGACAAAATCGGAATGACTATCGAAATAGAGTTAGGTTGTACAGGTGGTGAAGAAGATGGTGTTGATAACACTGAAATGGACAACTCTTTATTATATACTCAGCCAGCTGATGTAGCTTTAGCATATGAGACATTATTGAAAGTATCTCCTCGTTTCACTATTGCAGCTTCTTTTGGTAATGTACATGGTGTGTACAAGCCAGGTAACGTTGTATTAACTCCAAAAATTCTTTTAAACTCACAAGCGTTCATTTCAGAGAAATATGCGGTTGCTGAAAATACGGTTGACTTTGTATTCCATGGTGGTTCAGGTTCTACTTTAGAAGAGATTCGTGAAGCAATTTCATACGGTGTTGTTAAGATGAACATCGATACTGATACGCAGTGGGCATGTTGGGATGGCGTACGTGAGTACGAAGCTAAGCACCGTGATTACCTACAAGGACAAATTGGTAACCCAGATGGGGAAGAAAAACCAAACAAGAAATATTATGACCCACGTAAATGGTTACGTGAGGGGGAAATTTCAATGAAAGACCGTTTAGTTGTAGCTTTCAACGACCTAAATGCAGTTGGTCGTAACTAATAGCAACTTATTATAGATTTTAAAAACCCGGATTTATTCCGGGTTTTTTTTGTGCCCTACTAATAATCATCGTTAAAATATCTTGTCAGGTTTTAAGAATTTGGTTTCTTTATAGGTGCATTACTCCTATGTGGGTAATTTGCTAATCCTAAATTGAAAGACCCAAAATCAATATGAAGTCAGATAAAACTCCCCAAGTAAGAGATGTGTTTACAAGTAGACTAGGTGTAATTGCTGCAGCTGCAGGTTCGGCAGTTGGTTTAGGTAACATCTGGAAATTTCCGTACATAACTGGAGTTTACGGAGGAGCAGCCTTTCTTTTCGTTTATCTGGGATTTATAGCTCTCATAGGTTTGCCAATTATGCTTTCTGAGTTTATGATTGGACGTAAATCCCGTTCGAATGTATTTGGTGCATTTAAAAACCTGGCTCCGAATTCACCTTGGAAATTGGTAGGTGTTTTGGGGGTTGCTGCGGCCGTTATGATTTTATCCTTTTATGGTGTTGTTGCAGGTTGGAGTATCGACTATATTATCAAATCCGTTACAGATAGCTTTGCATCTAAAAGTCCGGATGAATTGGACTCTATGTTTACACAGTTTATTGAGCAACCAGGGTTACCAATTGTTTATCAATTGTCTTTTATGTTGATGACGATGGCGATTGTAATTATAGGAGTAAAAGATGGTATAGAAAAGTATGCAAAGATTTTGATGCCAATATTGATTCTTATAATTCTTGTTTTAGATGTTAGAGCGATCACATTGGATGGGGCAAAAGAAGGTTTGAATTTCTTATTTCACCCTGATTTTTCTAAGCTAACAGGAGAAGGAGTATTGAGTGCTTTGGGCCATGCTTTTTTCTCTCTAAGTTTGGGCATGGGAACCCTAATTACTTATGGCTCCTATATTGGGAATCAGAATAATTTAGCTAAAACTGCTTTGCAGGTAACTGTAGCTGATACGCTTATCGCAATTCTTGCCGGAGTTGCTATTTTTCCAGCTGTATTTGCCTTTGGTATTGAACCAAGTAGTGGGCCAGGACTCGTGTTTATAACCTTACCTAATGTGTTTCAGCAAATGCCGGGCGGGTTTTTCTTTTCAATCTTGTTTTTTCTCTTATTGACTGTAGCCGCTCTTACTTCATCTATTTCAATACTTGAGGTTGTTGTAGCTTATTTTAGAGAGGAATTGAAGATTAAGAGAAAACTTGCAACTATATTAGCAACAGCTATGATTGCTATTGTTGGTGTATTTTGCTCTCTTTCGATGGGATTATTAAAAGAAAACACTTTGTTTGGACTAAATTTCTTTGATCTTCTTGATTGGATTTCAGCTAATATGTTATTGCCTCTGGGAGGTTTATTTATTTCCTTATTTATTGGTTGGTATTGGGGGCGTGAAAAAATTGAAGAGGAATTGGCTAAAGGTTCTCAATTATCCAAAGGTATAATAACAGCCTTTATATTTGTTCTAAAATTCATTGCTCCTGGAGCTATTGCAATCGTCTTTTTGCATGGCTTAGGTCTTTTTCAATAACTGAAGTATCTTATTTAGATTCAGAGAGGCTATTTCTTTTCTTCGTATTGAAGAATATATTGTTTATTAATCCTCTTTGTTTTATCTAAATTTAGGGCTGTTTGAAATATTTGAGACATTTATGTCTTAATATTTTAGAAATGGCCGTAAATATAGCATTTCCTTTGATTTAGGGTAGGGAATCTACCCATATTTCATGTCCTAAAATATGATATAAAACACATACTTTTCTGAATCGGGTAATTAGAAAAACCATATGTTTGTTACGAATAAAGGAATAATTCTTTATTCTAAATACGTAAGTTACTTTTAGAACATAATCGTATCACAAACCAATGATTGACGCATACTTAAAACACGAAGCAGCCCGCGCTACCAAAGGTATCCCGGCTTTGCCATTGAATGCAGAACAGACTGCAGAACTTTGCGAACTATTGCAAAATCCTATCCAAGGGAAAGAGGATTTTCTATTGCATTTATTCAAAGAAAGAATCGCTCCCGGAGTTGATGATTCAACAAAAGTAAAAGCTGAATTCTTAGGAAAGCTTTTAAAAGACGAATTGAGTTCACCAATCATCACAAAATCTGAAGCTATCAAGGTTTTGGGTACTATGATGGGTGGTTACAATGTAACCGTTTTGGTTGAGGCTTTAAAAGACGAGGCTTTAGCTGAAGAGGCTGCAGAGGCTCTTAAAGGAATAATCCTTGTTTACGATGCATTCGAAACTGTTGCAGAACTTTCTAAAGACAATGCTGCTGCTAAGAGTGTGATTGAATCTTGGGCAAATGCTGAGTGGTTTACTACTCGCGAAGAATTGCCTGAAGAAATCAAGCTTAAAGTTTATAAAGTAGAAGGTGAAATCAATACTGATGATTTCTCTCCTGCATCTCAGGCGTTTACTCGTCCTGATATTCCATTGCACGCTCTAGCTATGGGTGCTGGTCGTTTCGAAGATGGTATCGAAACTATTGCTGGATGGAGAAAAGAAGGTCACAAAGTTGCTTTTGTAGGTGACGTTGTAGGAACCGGATCTTCTCGTAAATCTGCTGCCAACTCATTACTATGGCATATTGGTGAGGATATTCCATGTGTACCAAACAAGCGTACAGCTGGTGTGGTAATTGGTGGTGCTATCGCTCCAATTTTCTATAACACAACTCAGGATTCAGGTGGATTACCAATCACAACTGATGTTTCTGTTTTAAATACAGGTGATGAAATCATCATCAACAATGTAAAAGGTGAGATTACTCGCAATGGCGAAGTGGTTTGTACTTATTCTTTAGCTCCTGATACATTAACTGACGAGTACCGTGCAGGTGGTCGTATTCCATTGATTATCGGTAAAGCATTAACTGAGAAGTCTCGTGCTGCATTAGGAATGCCTGCTGCTGATATTTTTACTGTTGCGAATAACCCACAGCCAAAGGCTAATCAGGGTTATACAATGGCTCAAAAAATGGTAGGTAAAGCTTGTGGTGTTGAAGGTGTATTGCCAGGAACATCATGTGCTCCAAAAATGACAACTGTTGGATCCCAGGATACGACTGGTCCTATGACTCGTGATGAGATTAAAGAGTTGGCATGTTTGAAGTTCGAAGCGCCAATGTTCATGCAGTCTTTCTGTCATACTGCAGCTTATCCAAAAGCTACAGATGTGGCAATGCATAAGTCTATGCCTAAGTTCATGTCTGAGCGTAAAGGTGTACCATTGAAGCAAGGTGATGGTGTTATTCACTCATGGTTGAACCGTTTATTGGTTCCTGATACTGTTGGTACAGGTGGTGACTCTCATACTCGTTTCCCATTGGGTATTTCATTCCCGGCAGGTTCTGGTTTAGTTGCTTTCGCAGGTGCTCTTGGTTTCATGCCATTGGATATGCCAGAATCAGTATTAATCAAATTTAAAGGTAAGCTTAACCCAGGTATCACTTTACGTGATGTGGTAAATGCGATTCCATATTTTGCAATTCAGAACGGACAGTTAACTGTTCCTAAGAAAAACAAAATCAATATTTTCAACGGTAAGATTATCGAGATGGAAGGTCTTGAGGATATTACAGTTGAGCAGGCTTTCGAATTAACTGATGCGACTGCTGAGCGTTCTGCTGCTGCTGGTTGTATCAAGTTATCAGATGAGAGAGTAATTGAGTATGTGAAGTCTAACGTTGCCTTGATGGAATCAATGATCAAGATGGGTTACGATGATGCTCAAACTATTCAGAACCGTATCGATGCTTGTAACGAGTGGTTGGCTAACCCAGTATTGCTTTCAAGAGATGAGAATGCTGAATATGCTGAGACTATCGAGATTGATCTTTCTGCAATTACTGAGCCTATCCTTTGTTGTCCAAATGATCCGGATGACGTGAAATTACTTTCTGATGTTCAGAATACTGAGATTCAGGATGTATTTATCGGATCTTGTATGACAAACATTGGTCACTTCCGTGCTTGTGAGAAAGTTTGGAGTGGTTTAACACCATCTGATAAGGTAAGAACATATATGGCACCTCCAACTCGTATGGATGCAGCTGTATTGAAAGAAGAGGCTACTTTCTCTACTTTCTCTCAGTTAGGTGTTCGTATCGAGACGCCTGGATGTTCACTATGTATGGGTAACCAACTTCGTGTACCGGATAAGGTAAATGTTTATTCTACTTCAACTCGTAATTTCAACAACCGTATGGGTACAGGTGCTCAGGTTTGGTTGGGATCTGCAGAGCTAGGAGCTATTGTTTCTGTTTTAGGTAAATTACCTACTCCAGCCGAGTATATGGAAATTTACAATGAGAAAATTGCTGCTCACGAAGAGGAAGTATACAAATACATGCAGTTCGACGAAATGGATATGGAGGATGCTCTATATCAACGTCGCGACCTGTAATTTATATTGATCCGATCAATCATTTTAATTGAAGTGTATTGATCGGATCACTTTTGAGCTTTAAGATTGGACAACCTTAAAGTTTCAACCCAAAGCCGAAGATTTATTCTTCGGCTTTTTTATTGGAACCAGATTGTCTCCAAATGTTAGACGATCTTATTTATTGTTGCAATATAAACAGCTTCCATAGCACTTTTTACATGTAATTTTTTGATGATGTTCCGTTTATGAAACTTAATGGTTTCTTCTGAAATAAATAGTTTTTGAGACATTTCACAAGCTGAATTTCCTTTTATCATTAACTGTAATACATCTTTTTCTCTTCTTGAGAGGTGATTAATCTTTGTTGGTTTAAACTGCTTTCTTGTGCAGTCGTAATCATACCTTTCATCTTTATCCTGGAAAGTGATAAAAGTATTTCCTGGTTTTTCAGCAACAGATAAAGATACTAAGCAAAGAGCAAACCAAATATTACCTGTTTCAGTTAAAATTAGTGGTGTCAGTTTGTGGTTAACTAGTATTTCACTTCCCGTATCTTTTCTTGTTAATCTAAAATCATATGAGATTGAAGCTTTGTCTCTTCTTTTAGTAGGTAAGTTATAAAAGAACTCAAAACCTTTTTCATTCAACTCTAAAAGCATATCTAAATCATTCGAAGGAACTACCTCGTCGTAGAACTCATAACCCATTTTAAGAACTTCTTCTTGTTCATATCCCGATAAAAATAAAGGGTCATCAGAGACATATAAAAATTCTTGCTTATTATAGTCAATAATGTAAAAGCCGAGGTTTATCAATTTTGAAACCGCTCGTAATGCCATTATATATTGCTTGATCAGTTCGTAATTGTCATCTCCCAAATAACCATCTTTCCTTATTGGATCAAAAAATTTTTCTATTGCTATCATATCCTTCCTTTTTTGATTTTAATAACCTAATTATTTATACTGTCAACTATTAAAACTACACTTTTGAGGAGTTGTATGCAAGGCGGAGAACATCAATATTAGAGATGAACTAAAAATTTATAATCGATATGGATATTCTCTTAAATGACTTTCAAAATTTTTCGCTGTGGCTGATATCCCAAGAGTACTTACACGAGGTAAGTCGCTTTATTTTGCGGATTAATCATCAGGTGCATTTAAATTCAAATATTATTAATTATTCAGATCTGGTTAGAACTAAAAAAATGGATTTGGAAAGTTTCCCGACTTCTTTTTTTTACGCTATAAAGAATCGAAAGAACGAAATTGTAGGGACGATAAAGGCTCAAAAATGGGATGGGAATTGTAAGCTTCCAATTGAGGATGATTTTGAAATAAAAGTTGATGATGTATTAAATGAATTAAATTATAAGCCAAATGAAGTATGGCATATTGGAAGGTTTGCTATTGATCAGCAAAAAATAAAAACGGATCCATTTTTAAGAAAAAATAGAGTCACCATATTAAAGTTATTAATGGCTAACGCCTTGCAACATATTTATGCTGAACGAACAAATATTCTTATTGCTGAATGTGATAAAAAGCTGTTTGACAAGCTACAGTTAATGGAAATCTATTCATCCCAAATTGGAGATTCGAAATATTATTTAGGATCAGAAACAGTACCAATGTTTAATACAGCTATAGGAGTAAAAAGGTTTGTAGAACAGAATAATGCATTGTGCTACCCTTACAGTCAGGAGGGCTTATATTCAGCCTAAATTAACAATTTGTCAAAACTAAACTAAGATGAAAGCTAATCTCATAGTTGATTGTATGAATTAGACTATTCATGATGTTTATAAATCTATCATATCATGTATCAAAGAAATCGTATTTACATATCACCTGAGGAACAAGAGAAAATTAAGAATACAAGAATCCTTATTGCTGGAGCTGGTTTGGGAAGTAATATTGCAGAATGTGCTTTACGTTTGGGCTTCGAAAAAATTAGTATTTGTGATATGGATAATGTTGAACATTCTAACCTAAATCGTCAAAATTATACCTCAGTTGATATAGAAAACTCAAAAGTTGAAAGCTTATTTTCCAGACTTAAATCTATCAATCCCAATGCAGAAATTCATTATCACAATGTTTTTTTGACAGAGAACAATTGTAGTGAATATATTGAGAATATTGACATAGCAATTAATACAATTGATTTTACATCTAATGCTCCATTCATTTTTGATGAGATATGTCTGAAGAATGGTATTCCCATATTGCACCCGTTTAATTTTGGTTGGGCAGGATGTGTATTTGTAATTAATAAATGGAGTGAAAGCTTAAACAGTATTGTTCAAAATGATATACAACCAGAGGTGAGTATTGTGGAGCATATTATTCAAAATTGTAAATCGGATGTTAATTTACTTTGGTTACGTGATGTTTTACAGACTTTTAAACAGGAAAAAGGAGAAAGTTCACCACCTCAATTAGCACCTGCATCTTGGATTACAGCAGGAATTTGTGCTAATCTTCTGTTCAAGCTCGCAAACAATAAACCGACAAAAATTTTTCCGAACTTTTATCTTCTGACAGCTAATTAGAAAACTACACTTAAGGGTAGTTGTTCTAAATCATAATCGAGCTTAATTTTGGAAGTAACAGAAGTCACTCTAAGAGTTGAAATATTCATCTAATGGTTTTTTGTATGTAGTTGTAAATGAAATCGTTTTAAAGTATTAAAGATGAGTGAAATGAATTCAAGAATGATTATGTTGTTCAAGAGAAAAGGCTGTTCTGTAAAGAATAGTCTTTTCTATTTAAAGGTGATAATAAACAATTGAAAATCGATTATCGCATGTGCCAATTAGTAAATCTATTTAAATATGATAAAGCAGAGTGGAGTAGTTGAAGATTTTATAGATAGTACAAAAATGCTTCTTGAGGAGAGTGTTAGAAATCTTAAAATAAAAAGTTCTGTACGTTTAATGGGGTATAATGAGATAAAGCTTAGCGAAGCTAAATCTTTACTTTTAATATTGGAAGAATTACATAATGATATAAAGAAGAAGAGTTTATATAACTATCATGAGAAAGATGATTTTTTGAAAATATATGAGCTTACAAATCAGAATTATTTAGATCTAATAACTATATCTAAAATAGCGTTTAAAAAAGATATCTACGTTCAGCAAATTCTAAAGCTCAATTTAATTCGTAAAAAAAGCTTTAGTGGATGGTTTGCTCAAGCTTTAGAGTTCTGTAGCATTTTAATTTCAAACCCCAGTTATATCATAAAGCTTGAAGAATTTGGTCAAAGATTAAATGATATACACCAATTGAAGACAGAAATTATAGAAACTAAAAAAAAATATGAAGAGTATAAGAATGAATTAGAGGATACCCAGCAAAATCTTCAAATGCGAGATGAGATTTTAGATTTACTAGACGAATGGGTACATGATTACCGAAAGATTGTAAGAATAGCTTTGAAAAATAAACCTGAACTGTTGCCCACCTTGAGATTAATTAAGGAATGTTAACCTGAATATTGATATTATTTATCAACTTTGTCAGGAATCAATTTATCAATTAAACATGCAAGAATTCAATTCAATTAGCATTCTATCCTGTGGATGGTTAGGAGAATCTCTCTCTTTAAATTTGTTGGGAAAAGGTTTCAAAGTAAAAGGAGCTACAACTAATCTTGATAAGAAAGAACGCCTGCTCAAGCATGGAATTGAAGCTTATCAGCTGAGATTTGAGGATTTGAATGAAGATATGAAGTCCTTTTTGAATTCAGATATACTGGTTCTGAATTTAACGATCAAGGATATCGAACTCTATAGACAATTCTTGCCAGTGCTTGAAAAATCTCCTATTAAAAAATTGATTTTGGTTAGCTCAACGGGCGTTTATAAGAATTCAGCAAAACCTGTTGATGAAAACTCTGACTTAAGTGAATCTCCATGGGTAGAAATTGAGAATTTGTTGAAAGATAATGCCAATTATCAAACGACTGTTTTAAGGTTTTCAGGCTTATTTGGAGGTAATCGTAAACCTGGCAACTTTCTATCAGGTAAGAAAGTAAAAAATGCTGATGCGCCTGTGAATCTTATTCATCGCGATGATTGTATTAAAATTATCAATGAAATTATTGTCCAGAATATGTGGAATGAGGTTTTCAGTTGTACTGCTGACACACATCCATCAAAGAAAGAGTTTTATTCGAAAGCAGCTGATGTAATTGGGGTTGAACGTCCAATATTTGATGAGGAGGAGGGAAGCCATTCTTCGTTTAAACTCATCACAAACGATAAGCTTAAAAGAAGATTGAATTATGAGTTTATTCATCCTGATTTGATGAAAGCTTTGGAACTACTTTAATGGTTTTTGAGCGATCAGGCCAATCCAGGGACTTTCATCTTTATATGGCTTCCCACATAGATCACTCCAAAAATCCTTAAGCTTGAATTGGTGTTGTCTTATCATTTCTTTGGCACGTTTAAGAGAAAAATAATGCTTCCATATGTGATAAGTCTGCATTTTACCATCATTCATAATAAGAGTGTATTTTTCTAAGCGAACTTGTTCTTTCTTATACTTGATGTGCTCATGAAGGAGTAAATGCTCTTCTTCCTTCCAAAAACCTTCTTCCTGGCTGATGTACCAAGTTTGATTTTCGTGTCCTTTTTTAAAATATTGTTTTGTGAATAGATCTGATATCAAGTAGCCTCCTGGTTTAAGAGCCTTTCTAACTTTCTTTAATAGTAAATCTCTTTCTTGATGAGAAAGAACACATAAATCGCCATATATTAGTGTGATTACATCAAATTCGTTCGTGTAATCTATATCTAAATAGTTTTGGCAGATATATTCAATATCGTATTGAGAAGCCTTAGCTTCTTCCTTTGCATAATCTATAGAATTCTGAGAAAAATCAATTCCGGTTACATTGAATCCCTGGCCGTGAAAATGTTCGCTGTATAATCCTGGTCCGCAACCCAAATCGAGTAATCGGGCTCCTTTGGGTAGATTCATATATTCCGATAACCATAGAACAGATTTGATTACGGTTTCATATTTTCTTGAACCTTCATCGCTTTCATCATCCAAATGAGCGTAAAGAATATGCTCGGATATATATGGATCTTGCCAAAAGTTGACTTCATCCTTGGTGAAAAGCTTTGGCTTTTTGGTAATATTTTCCAATTGGGAAAAATCAAGTTTCCCATTATTTATTAGGTTCATATAGTTTATGTAAGTGTCGTTTTAAAACTTAAACAATCTGGTGCAGTTTGACTTTCTGAACACCTTCAATTTGTCCAATCTCTTCGGAAAGCGTGTTTATTTTTACCTTTTCTTTAATTTGAATAACAAAGTAAAGACTGGTACGTTTTTCATCGAATGATTGTTCTATATCTATGGTTCGAACATTAACTTTATTCTTTTTCAGAAGAGCCAAAATAGGATCGGTTTTAAGTTCGAAACCAGTTGCAGAATAGACACGTAGGTGTTTGATGAATTTAGCCGGGAATATCCATTTCTCAAATATGTCTAGAAAGAAAAGTGCAAAAAGGAGTATTCCTGTAGCAATAGCTGTAGCCCAATACATGCCTGCACCAATGGCTAAACCAATAGCTGCAATTACCCATATTGAAGCTGCAGTAGTCAAACCTTTTACATTGAAACCAAATTTCATAATTGCTCCGGCTCCCAAAAATCCAATTCCGGAAACGACTTGTGCGGCAAGACGACCCGGATCAGCAGGTTGATATTGATTAAATGTTTGAGGAATGTAAATAGAAAGAAGCATAATGAGAGTTGCTCCCATACTAATAAGAATATGGGTACGTAAACCTGCTGGCTGCTTATGGTATTCGCGCTCAATACCCACAATAGCACTTACAGCAAGACTTAGTAGCATTCTAAAAGCTACCGTTCCTGTTGTAATACTCTTCTCATTTATGATTTCTTCGATTAATGTCATATAGCCTTATTTAGTTCGCAAAAATAGAAATTAAGGTGAAAAGAATAGAATAAGGTGTATGGGAATAAACTTATATCTTATAATTATTATTCAATTACTCATTTCCAGCTTTCATAACATAGACCTGTCCGGTTTCGTAACGAAGAACAAGAACTTGAGTTCCTTTATTTATAAAGCCATCTTCCGATTTTGCATCGTAAATCTCATCATCAATAATAACTTTACCCGATGGACGAAGATCGGTTCCACAAAAACCTTTTTGCCCTACCAGTGATTTTGGACTCATATCTACACCAATATAGCCTTCTTCGATTTTACCTTCAGCCTTAAGAGCCAATCTACCAAGAAAGCCACTACCTGCAAACAGTCGTTTACTTAAATTAATAGAAATAATGACGGAAGCGAGCATAGAAAAGGTGACCAGAAGTATGGCGCCTAAAAGTGCCTTAACATGTCGAGGTTCAAAGTCGAAGTTGACATTGTCAATCAAACTTAAACTTAAGCCTGAAATAATAAATACAATACCAGAAACGCCAGCTACTCCAAAGCCGGGAATTACAAATATTTCAACTCCGAGTAAGGCGACTCCCACAATAAAAAGGATAATTTCCCAATTGGCAGCAAGACCGTCTAAGTAGAGCGGTGAGAAATAAAGAACGGCTGCTATTATCGAAGCTATCAAAGGAAATCCAATTCCTGGTGATTGCAATTCAAAATAGATGCCACCAATTAGAATCATGATGAGTAACCCTTGTAGCATGGGGTTTAGCATGAAATCAATTAATTTCTCAATACCAGAGGGTTCATATTTCTTAATCACATAGTCTTCTACTTTCAATTCCTTTAAAACTTCTTCAACTGAGTTCGCAATGCCTTCGCAATAGCCATTTTTAATCGCTTCGTTTGGAGTGAAAGTCAGAACTTTACCTGTGTCAATAACGTTTTCAATATAAGTGCGGGGATCTACCATTGCTTCTGCTATAAGTGGATCTCTCTTCCATTTTACAATTGTGTCACCATTCTGAATCAAAGTGTCTTTCCCATGTGATTCTGCTGTGGCTCGCATAGTCGATCGCATATACGATTGATACTTGTCAGGCATGGCTTCACCCGTTTGGTTCACAACAGTAGCAGCACCTATATTTGCTCCGGTTCGCATATAAATGCCATCGCAAGCAATTGAAATAAGTGCCCCAGCTGATGCAGCATTATTATCGATATAGACATAAACAGGTTTTTCACTATTCAAAATAGCAGTTCTAATGGAATCTGCATGAACGACCATACCACCATAGGTATTCATATGAATCAGGAATATATCTGCGTTCCATTCTTCAGCTTCTTCGAAAGCATCTTTAGTTTGTCGCCAAACAGGAGGTCCGATATCTTGTTTTATATCAAATTTGTAAACCTTGATTTTTGATGTATCCAAACTATCATTAGCTTCTTGCGAAATTGAAACGAAAGGAATGATTAGAATAAGAAATAAATAAAGTAATCGATTTTTCATATTTAAAGTAGTATTGGATTCTGTTAGAGTATTATAAATTAAAGATAATAAATACGCTTAATTCATGTGTTTAATTGACTTAAAACTTCAAGATATATTTGTTGACTAATAAAATTTGGAAAATGAATGCAGCTCAATCTCATTTAAACAGACAAGTCAAAATTTAATTTGTATTTTCGGAGCTGATTATAATTTGACCTACATAGAAACGACAAAAAACTAATATGGAAAACTTAAAAAGAACCCTACGTGATAATGCATGGATTCGTTGGGGAATGCTACTAATGGTTGGCTTTGTTTTAGCAGCTAATTATTACTTCTATGATGCACTATCACCCTTGAAATCGAAACTTACTGAAGAATTTGGTTTCTCATCAACTGATTTCGGTCTTTTTGTATCAGTTTATTCTATTCCTAATGTATTCTTTTTAATGGCCGTATTGGGAGGTGTTATTCTTGATAAGTTGGGAATTCGTCGAACAGGTTTTATGTTTGTTTCTTTTATGGCTTTTGGATCATTGGTCACTGCCTATGGTGCAAGTGAAATGTATTCCAATGGTGGTTGGGGATATGAATTTATGTCTTCGTTTATGCCATCCTATTCTCCTGAATTAAAAATGATGCTTTTAGGGCGTTTCTTATTTGGATTGGGTGCTGAAACTAGTATTGTTGTCATCTCCAAAATTATAGTGAAATGGTTTAAAGGGAAAGAGCTAGCATTAGCCTTTGGTGTAAAACTTGGATTGGCTCGTACAGGTTCATTCTTAGCATTCAATCTATCTCCAGTATTGATTGAATCACCAGCTGGTTGGACCACTGCAATTTGGTTTGCGGCTTTCTTTGTGACTTCTTCCTTATTGGTATTCATGATTTATATGATGCTGGACTTAAAACTTGACAGACAAAGCCAGCAAGGTGGTGGCATGGCAAAAAGTGATCCATTTAGATTATCTGATCTGAAAAAATTGATCATGAACCCTTCATTCATGTATGTAACATTATTGTGTTTGACTTTCTACTCTGCTGTTTTTCCTTTCCTATCTTTTTCTGCAGATTTCTTCTTAAACAAGTTTGATTTAAGTGTGAAAGAGTCAGGCTTTATTTCATCTATGTTACCTGTTGGAACTATGATCTTTACACCTCTTTTTGGTTTTGTAGTCGATAAATACGGACGAGCTGCTTCTTTGATGATATACGGATCTTTAATCTTAGTTTTAGTGCATACTTGTTTTGCTTTCACAAGTATCAATCCATATGTTTTGATGGTGATTTTAGGCGTTGCTTTTTCACTCGTACCAGCATCAATGTGGCCATCAGTTGCTAAAATTGTAGATGAGAAACGAATTGGTTCAGCTTATGGTTTCATGTTCTCAATTCAAAACATCGGACTATGGATTTTCCCTATTCTTGCGGGTTTGGTTTTAGATAAAACAAATGCTGAAGGGGCTGAGAGTTTGGATTATACTTTTACGATGATCATGTTTGCAGCATTAGGGATTTTAGGTCTTTTCTTCGCAATTTTATTGAAGCGTGAAGATAAGGTTTCAGGTTATGGACTTGAATTACCTTCAAATGCAAAATAAGATTCTTGAATAAAAATTAAACTTATAAAAGCACAAATTCACGATGGAGATTTATGAATCCAACTCGTGTTTTTGTGCTTCACTTTTAGAATCAGAATAAGATGAGTAAGCAAGGTCAAAATAAAGGCATAGATCTGGAATGGAAAGTTCTCAAATTTGAAGAATTTACGCTTGATGAATTGTATGATTTAATGCAATTACGATCTCAAGTTTTTGTTGTTGAGCAAGATTGTGTTTACCTCGATCAAGACGGAAAAGACAAAAAGGCTTTGCATGTATTAGGTTTTAAGGGAACTAAGATTTGTGCCTATGCTCGTTTGTTCGATAAGGGTGAATATTTTGATGCTTGTAGTATTGGACGCGTGATTGTTGCAGAAGATGAGCGTCAATTTGCTTACGGACATAAGCTAATGAAGGTATCGATAAATGCTATAAACGAAAAGTATGGTGAGGATACGATTAAAATATCAGCACAAAAATATTTGAAGAAATTCTACGAATCTCATGGTTTTGTTCAAAAAGGAGAGGAGTATCTTGAAGATGATATACCTCATATCGGTATGATCAAAGAGAATTAGAACGATGGAGTATTAAAAGCTTAACCGCTAAGATCACAGAGTTTATTTATAATTCTTCTATTCTTTGCGCCCTTTGCGTTTAGCTTGGCGGCTTTGCGTTAAAGTTTGATTATCCTTAATTCGAAATAGGATATTAGTCAGTTTTTCAATTAGAAAAAAATCATAACTTTACAGAGTTAATAAAAGTCTGTTAAAATGATGACTAATACCGTAATACAAAAGCCTTCCTATAAAGGTCTCTATGAATGTTGGATTTGCTGATCCCGCAGAGATTGCTATTACCTAACTTTTGCAGGTAATAACCGACCATATCCTATCTGGTCGAATAATTTATTCACACTTTATTAATTGAAGACGAAGACCAAGGCATACCTTAATGGGAGAATTGCAACTTGTTGTGTTTTCGTATTCATAAGTTTGAAATATAATGCGAGCAATTGTATTTGATATTAAGCGCTATGCAGTGCACGATGGCCCTGGAATTCGCACATCTATATTCTTTAAGGGCTGTCCTTTGCGATGTGTATGGTGCCATAATCCTGAGTCCTACAAGGCAGGCATAGAAAGTATTTGCCGTAGTAACCGTATGGGAAATGTTGACGTTGCTGATGAAACTGAAATCGGTAAAACTTACAGTTTAGGAGAACTAATTTCTGAAATAGAAAACGATCAACTCTTTTTCGATGAATCGGGTGGTGGTGTGACTTTTAGTGGAGGAGAACCTCTTATGCATATCGATTTTCTCGAAGCCATATTAAAGGCTTGTAAGGAAAGAGAAATTCATACAGCTTTGGATACGACTGCTTATGCACCCAAGGATAAAATAGATCGTATAATTAACCATGTCGACCTGTTCCTTTTTGATCTAAAGCATATGATTGACAAGGATCATATCTCTCACACTGGAGTATCTAATAAATCGATACTTGAGAATTTGAAGTATTTGGCTGATAAAGGAAGGGAAATCATCATTCGTTTTCCAATGATTCCTGATTTTAATGATTCGGAAGAGAATATCAATTTAATGCTCGACTTTCTAAACCAACTGCCGAAGAAACCAGCCTTTCATATTTTACCCTATCACAGAACGGGACAAGATAAGTTCCGACGTTTCGGAATTGAAAACTCCATGCCTGATATACCTTCTATGAAAGAGGAGGATACAGAATGGGTGCAGAATCTTTTCAGAGAGTCAGGTTATAAGGTAAATGTGGGAGGTTAAACAATTGATAATTATGAATTATTAATTCTTAAGAAAAAAACATGAACAACAGAATAAAACATCTCAGAGAACAAAGTTTAAACGCCATTAACTGTATATCGCCTGAGCGCGCTCTGTTAATGACTGAATTTTATAAATCAGATGAGGCACAAATGGTTTCTACACCAGTGAAACGTGCTCTGTCTTTCAAACACTTTTTTGCCAACAAAAAGATCTGTATCAACCCTAATGAATTGATTGTTGGTGAACGCGGACCTGCACCTAAAGCCTGTCCAACTTATCCGGAGATATGTATTCACTCTTTAGGTGATCTTCAGATTTTGAATGAAAGAGAGAAGGTTTCTTTTAAAGTAGATGAGGAAACATTTAAAATTTACGAGGAAAGTATTATTCCTTTCTGGACTGGGAAAACCAATCGAGATAAGCTAATTGGCAATATGACACCAGAATGGTTGAATGCCTATGAAGCGGGGATTTTTACTGAATTTCAGGAGCAACGCGCACCAGGACATACTGTTTTAGGCAAGAAAATGTTCCAAAGAGGCTTTCTTGATGTCAAGCAAGATATTGTAAAAGCGATCGAAACTTTAGATTTCCTAAATGATAATGAAGCTTACGACAAGCAAGAAGAGTTGAAAGCTATGGCTATTGTTTGCGATGGTATTATTCATTTTGCCGAACGTCATGCTGATGAACTTGAAAATCTAGCTAAGGCAGAATCTAATTCTGAAAGAAAAGTTGAGTTGGAGGAAATGGCTAAGGTTTGTCGTCGTGTACCAGCTCATGCACCAGAAACCATGCACGAGGCTTTACAGCATTACTGGTTTATTCATCTGGGTGTTATCTCAGAACTGAATCCTTGGGATTCATTCAACCCAGGTAGACTGGATCAGCATCTGCTACCTTTTTACGAGAAAGAAGTAAAGACGGGTAAGCTTGCTGAAGAGAGTATGTACGAATTACTTCATGCTTTCTGGATTAAATTTAATAACCACCCAGCGCCACCTAAAATGGGTGTTACGGCTAAGGAAAGTAACACATACACAGATTTCTGCTTAATTAATGTTGGAGGTTTGAAAGAAGATGGATCTGATGCGGTGAACGAAATGTCTTATGTTATTCTGAATGTGATAGAAGAGATGCGTTTGTTGCAGCCTAGTTCTATGGTTCAATTGAGCAAGAAAAACCCGGATCGTTTTATCAAGCGGGCACTTCGCATTGTAAAAACAGGTTTTGGTCAGCCTTCTATTTTCAATACCGATGCGGTTATTCAAGAGATGCTTCGTCAAGGGAAAAGCATCGAAGATGCACGAAATGGTGGATGTTCAGGCTGTGTTGAAACGGGAGCCTTTGGTACCGAGAATTACAGTTTAAGTGGCTATTTCAACTTGGCTAAAATTCTTGAAGTTACCATGAACAATGGTGTTGATCCTCGTAAGGGAAAACAAATTGGACTGCAAACAGGCGAATTGTCGAGTTTTAATTCTTACGAAGAACTATTTGCGGCTTGGCAAAAGCAAGTGCAACACTTTGCTAATATTAAACTTAGAGGAAACAATGTGATTGAACGTTTGTATGCGACTTACCTTCCTGTGCCATTCCTATCTGTTTTAGTTGACGACTGTATCAGCAAAGGAAGAGATTATAATGCAGGCGGTGCGCGCTACAATACATCCTATGTTCAAGGTGTTGGCTTAGGTAGTTTGAGCGATATGTTGGCTTCGATCAAATACAATGTATTCGATAAGGAAAAAGTGAGTCTTGATGATTTGAAAAAGGCTATGGATGCTAATTTCAATGGATACGATCAGTTGAGAAGTGACTTGATCTATAAAACCCCTAAATATGGTAACGACGATGATTATGCTGATGATTTAGCTATCGATATTTTTGAAACATTCTACGAAGCAGTTAATGGCAGACCAACCGCAAAAGGTGGGGTTTTCCGTATTAATATGTTGCCAACGACTTGTCATGTGTATTTTGGAAATATAATGGCTGCAACGCCTGATGGACGTTTGGCTGAGATGCCATTGTCCGAAGGCATTTCACCTTACCAAGGAGCCGATACAAAAGGACCTACTGCCGTTGTGAAATCAGCAGCAAAAATCGATCACCTTCGTACTGGTGGTACCTTGTTGAATCAGAAGTTCAGTCCTCAATTTATGGAAGATGAAGCGGGAATCACGCAAGTGATGAATTTGGTGCGTTCTTATTTCCGTATGGATGGGCATCACATTCAATTTAATGTGGTTAATGCGGATACACTTCGCGATGCACAAAAGAATCCTGAGTCTTATAAAGATTTAATTGTTCGTGTTGCAGGATACAGCGATTATTTCAATGATTTGGGTGAAGATCTTCAGAATGAAATCATCCGTAGAAATGAACATACAGAATTTTAAACATCAAATAGTTAATTGTTAGTTTTATGAATAGTTGAGCAGCTTTATTGTAAGCGGTTCAACTATTTTAACTTACGACTTAAACCTTTAACCTTATCACTTTAACCTTGTATATGAAACGTTTACTATTAATTCCTCTTTTATTAATTGCTTGTCTCGTAGGAGCACAAAATGGCAATAAGGCTTTTACGCTTGAAGATGTTACCTTAAATGGAACTTTTAATGCCAAATCGGTTTATGGCTTACGATCGATGAACGATGGTTTACATTATACTATCCTGAAAGATGGGAAACGCGTTGAAAAATATGCGTATGCCACAGGAAAGTTAATCGAGGTTTTATTCGATCTTGATGAAGCCCAAACGGCAAGCATTAAGAGAATCGATAGCTATCAGTTCTCGTCAGACGAACAGAAGTTATTATTGGCAAGTAATCGACTTGATATTTATCGTCATTCTTATTCAGCAGAATTCTATGTTTACGATAGAAAAGCAAACAAGCTAGAAGCTCTTTCAACAGGGCGTCAACAGTTGGCTGATTTTTCTCCTGCGGGCGATCAAATCTGTTTCTTTCGCAACAACAATCTTTTTATCAAAGATTTGAAAACAAGTGATGAGAAACAATTCACTTTTGATGGGAAATACAATCATATCATTAATGGTGCACCAGATTGGGTCTACGAAGAAGAGTTCTCTTTTTGGAAAGGCTTTCAGTGGTCACCTGATGGTAAACGAATTGCATTTATGCGTTTCGATGAATCTCGTGTAAAGCAGTTTAATATGACTGTTTTTAAGGGAACTTACCCTGAGAAAAAGGCGAATACTCTTTATCCGGAGAACTATACGTTTAAGTACCCAAAAGCAGGAGAAGATAACTCAATTGTGAGCATCCATGTTTATGATTTAGAATCGGAGAAAACACAAACCATGAATGTGGGTGAGGAAACCGATCAGTACATTCCGAGAATTAAATGGACTCGTAATCCTGAGGTTTTAAGCATGGTTCGTATGAATCGTCATCAGAACCATTATGAACTTTTATTCGCCAATGTAAATACGGGTGATACTGAGCTAATTTATGAAGAGAAAAATAAGGCTTGGATTGATGTAAACGATGATTTGACTTTTACTGAAGATGGTAAATCGATAATACTAACTTCTGAGAAATCAGGCTACAATCATATTTACTTATATGGTATAGATGGTAAATTTAAGCGTCAAATTACCAAGGGTGATTGGGAAGTGACTCAGTTTTTAGGTTACGATGAAGCTAAAAAGTTATTCTACTATCAGGCAGCAGCTGTATCACCTTTGCAGCGCGAGATTTATGCTGTGGATATTAAGGGAAAACGAAGCAAGAAAATGAGTGCGGATATGGGAACAAACTCGGCAGTTTTCTCAAAAGGATTCAAATACTATATCAATTATTTCTCGAATACCAAGACACCAACTTTGGTAACCTTACACAATGCAAAAGGTAAGCAAATTCGTGTACTCGAAGATAATGCAGCTTTGAAGAAAAAAATGAAAGATTACACTTTGCCTCAGCGTGAGTTCTTTTCTTTCAAAACTTCAGAAGATGTGGAGTTGAATGCTTTCATGATTAAACCAACCGACTTTGATGCGTCAAAGAACTATCCGGCTTTATTAACATTCTATGGTGGACCAGGATCACAACGAGTTTTAGATCGTTACCGTTTTGAGTGGTTTGAGTATTTGGCACAAGAAGGGTTCGTAGTGGTTTGTGTTGATAATAGAGGAACAGGAGCACGTGGCGAAGCTTTTAAAAAGTGTACCTATATGCAGGTACAAAACCTCGAAGCTATCGATTTGATTGAGACAGGCAAATATATGGCTGGTTTGGATTATATCGATGGATCGAAAATTGGTGTTTACGGCTGGAGCTTTGGAGGTCAAATGTCTTCACTGTGTATGTTCCGTGGTGCCGATGTCTTTTCAGCAGGAATCGCTGTAGCTCCCGTAACGACTTACCGTTATTACGACAGTATTTATTCGGAGCGTTACCTACGTACACCACAGGAGAATCCTGAAGGATACGATAAGTATGCTCCAATTACTTTTGCCGATCAACTAAAGGGGAAGTTTCTTTTGATTCATGGTACTTCTGACGATAATGTTCACATGCAGAACAGCCTTGAGTTAGCTGAAGAATTGGTTCAGAACAATAAGAAATTCCAAATGCATATGTATACCAACCGTAATCATGGTATTTATGGTGGCAAAACCCGCCTGCATCTTTTTGGAATGATGACTGACTTCTTAAATGAGAATTTGAAGTAAAACGATATTTCTTAATTATATTTTAAAAGAGCCAACAGAATTTAATTTTGTTGGCTTTTTTCCGTTTAATAGGAAAGGAGTTTTCCCAGATGGCTTTACTTTAAAATACTTTTGCTTTCCGCAATTTTTTGCGATGCCTTTCGCAAAAAGTTGCATACACTATCGCAAATTGTTGCGATAAGTATAACTCAAATGCTTCATAAGCATGCACAAAATAAGTTTAAACTTAAACTGTTTTATGTGTGTGAGCATCTGAGGAATATAAATGACTTGGCTTTTTTATGTTTGAAATTATTTGGAAGGATTCTAATGATTTATTTTACAAAATAAGAATTGTTGTTTGGCAGGAATAATTAATTTTAGACTTGTATTATTGAAATAAGAGAGCATCGTGCTGATTAAAAATATCTTTTCTCAATTTTGCGATGAAAAAGAAAACATCTCTTGCAAAAATAAAAAGTCCTTTAGTTACAACTTTAAAGGATAAGTGATTGGATAACAGTAGGATATGGAGCGTAATGTATAAGTAATATAAAGTACATAGTACTTTACACATACGTTGTAGTGCATTTACTAAGACCAAGACATGAACAAACCTGAAAATACAGACAGAATAAAAGAAATTTATGATGGACTTTCTAAAATTGACGAAAATGGAAAGAAAAGTCGTACTGGAAGATTTGTAGTATCTGCATTAAGCAGTATACCTTGGGTTGGTGGAGTTATCGCTGCAAGTTCAGCCTTACATGGAGAAAAAGAACAAGGTAAAGTTAACGCCTTGCAAAAGTTATGGCTTGAAGAGCATCATCGGAAAATTGAAGAATTGGCATTTGCCATTCATGAAATAACTGAAAAGCTAAATCAAACAGGTACGGAAAACGACGAAAGACTCTCAAATGAAGACTATTTAGGCTTAGTCAGAAAAGGGTTTAAGGAATGGGATAACTCAGAAACTCAAGAAAAAAAGCAATATATTCAAAGACTACTGACAAATGCAGGTGCAACAACATTGACCACTGATGATTTAATAAGACTTTTTATCGATTGGATAAGTATGTATCATGAAACTCACTTTATGGTAATTAAAGAAGTCTACAAGAATAAAGGAATAACAAGAGGTCAAATATGGCAGAATTTAAATGCCACTCAACCGCGTGAAGATTCTGTTGAAGCAGATTTGTTTAAACTATTAATTCGTGATTTGAGCATGGGTGGAATAATAAGACAACATCGCGAAACTGATTATTGGGGGAATTACGTAAAAAAGCCTACAAAGAGATCTAAATCTGGAGTACTAAAGTCAGCATTCGATAATGAAGAACAATATGAATTAACAGAATTGGGGAGTCAATTTGTACACTATACAATGGAGAATGTTGTTACTCAAATAGAAAATATATAAACTTAAAATATCAACTATGGCACTAATAAATTGTCTTGAATGTAAGAAAGAAATAAGCGATTCAGTAAAATCATGTCCTCATTGTGGTTTTTCCATAAATAAAAAGAAAAGTAATTGGCTTACTTGGACTCTTGGAGTTATTGCGATAATAATGGCTGTAATCTACTATAACATTAGCACCAATGTTAGTAATAACAGCTATAAAAGTGAAAATTATAAATCATATACAAGCTTAACAGTCGATGTATCTGTTGAAAATGTAAGGATTTCAAAAGATCACAATAATGCATGGGCTGTAAAAGGTGCAATTAGAAATAATACAACTCATTCAATTAAGGGAGCTGTCAAAATTAAGTTTATAAATAGTAAAGGGGATATTGTTCATACTAATCGGGCATATGTAAATGATGGTGATTCTTTTGAATCAGGTCAAGCTGCTAATTTTGAGTATTTTGTTTCTCCAGAAACATTTGACGATGTTGTTGATTTTAAAATTGAATTTTATTAAAAACGCACTACAACACGCGCTCATAGTTAATTGCCGGTTCGGCTGTTAAATCAAGGCTTGTAGCCCGCTTTAAGCTTGTTGTGGCTTGAAAGGGAAGAAGCCCGCAATCGGCAACATAACCATAGCGCCATCCGTTAGGCATCATTTATTAGAAGTAGATATATAGATTAAAATTATCAGTTTATTATGACTAAAGTAAGCCTCAGTTGGTTGAATTTAAAACCAAACCAGGACATTTATGGTAATCAGGAATACTATTCTGAGTATATAATACGAATCAGAGAAACATTCGATGAATTTGCTCATATTCCAGATACTGTTTTTGAACAATGGCTTTGGGCACATCATAATAACTATGAAACCTTAAGAAATTATGCCTGGATTAATTATGAAGAAGTTGAATTTGTTCTCAGTAATTGGACAAATGAACAATTGTCAAGTATAAATGTAATTAATGAATATACCGATTACGTAAAGGGTAGAGCTAGATGTACTGAAATAAAAGATTTCTGTTGTATTGAAGACGACTTAAATAGCTGGATGAATAATGGAACATGGCGGACGCCACCAATAATTTTAGATGTTTCCTCAATTGAAGAAGAAATTCCTACTTGGAGCGAAATTAAATCTCCGTTCCAATTAGTTGAAGGGCATTCTCGGGTAGGTTATTTAAAATCTATGATTATTCTAGAAAAACTCGGAAAGGTGAAAGTAGCTTCTAATCATCCGGTATATATCATGAAAATTAAACAACCGCAGGAAGATATTTTAGGTCATCAAGAAAGCACTACCATTCAACTTGCTAATATTTCTTTAACAGCTGAAGAAGTAAAAAGAATTTCAGACGAATTAGAAAAAGAATTTTAAAAACAATGTCTAACAAAAGTAACCGTTGCACAACTTAAGAATTAAAGAAAAACATATAGCATGATAATGTAACAAAAACTATAAACATAAGCGGTTTTGATAAGGCAGCAGTTGTAAAGCGCCCACAAATTTTAGCAAGACCGCTCAACTTCTTCAATTAAATAAAATTAATCTCATGAAAATAAAATATGTCTTAATTGTTTTTTGTGTAATGTTTGCTTTATCTAGCAAAAGCCAACAAGCAGAAGAAAAGTACACTCAAGTTTCAATTGACAAGCTTGTAAACAATGGGAATCAATTTGAAAATAAGCGTGTAGAGATTATTGGTCTGGTTGATCATTTGTGTGGTGTCGATGGACATAAAATGAAGTTAAAGGCGGCTAGTGGTGCTGTACTTAAAGTTGTGCCTAATAATCTTACAGATTGTTTCGATGCTAAACTAAAAAAACAACTTGTTTGTGTAAAGGGTGTTGTTGATGTCATTCGAATTGAAAAGGCATATATAGATGAGATGGAAGAGGAAGGAACCTTACTTTGTCATATCGATCATAGTCCTTGCAAAGATAAGGCTTGGGTAAATAATAAAATTGAATCTGGGAAAGATGTTGAAATTGTAAAACAAGACATTGCCAAGCTGAGAAAACAAATGAAAGAGAGTGGGAAAGAGTATGTGAATTATATATGTATTCGAGCAGACAGTGTAAATATACTTGAGTAAGTTTTTTTTATTCTAAAAGGAATTTTCAAGTTTGAAAGAAATGATATCAATGTTTAATGTTATTAATTTTCAAGTTGAAATGAACAGTGAGTATGATATTAATTAAGAATTCTTTTAAAAATAAGAAAGCCTATAAATACTGAGTGTTCTGATTCTTATTTAGAATATAAAGTCTCGGTTAAAGTCGGTTTGGGAATCGTAGAATTTGGAAATAAAAGATTTTATCACATATATTTGTCGCATAGATTTGTCAACGTAATCAGATCGAAAGAGAGATTGTAAAGGTTCGTTGACAAGATTAAAACAATAGGATTTCAATTAGAAATCCAAAAATAAAAAACAATATGCAATTGACATCAGTCATTATTATTAACGTCATTATTCGCGTCCTAATTGGACACGAATCGAGGTTGAGCATATTGGATTAAACGAAACAAGTTTTACAAAATATTCAAAGCCTCTTCCGAAACGAAGAGGCTTTTTTTTAGATCAGATTATTATGGTATCAGTTAAGCTAGTCATTATCGTCATTATTATTAACATCGTCATTATTAGAATGAGGATGAGGGAAGGCATGCACACACAATAATTCGAACTAACGAAATTATGAGCGCTCTTCCCGAAACGGAAGAGCGTTTTTTTTGCTCCAGTTTTTACAAGCAACTATCAAGATAAAAAGAAAAAACAACCATAAAATATTAACCAAAATGTATAAAAATCAATTACGCAGCAGCCAAACCACAGAAGGCCGAATGATGGCAGGAGCCAGAAGCCTATGGCGTGCTAATGGCATGAAAGAAGACATGTTCGGAAAGCCAGTGATTGCTATTGTAAATTCATTCTCCCAGTTTGTTCCAGGTCATGCACACTTGCAAAACGTTGGACAAATGGTGAAAAAAGAGATAGAGAAATCGGGCTATTTTGCTGCAGAATTCAATACCATTGCCATTGACGATGGTATCGCAATGGGACACGATGGGATGCTTTACTCGTTGCCATCTCGTGAGGTAATTGCAGATAGTGTGGAGTATGTATGCAACGCACACAAGGTTGATGCGATGATTTGCATTTCGAATTGTGACAAGATTACACCGGGGATGATGATGGCAGCGATGCGATTGAATATCCCTACGGTTTTTGTATCAGGTGGACCAATGGAGGCTGGTGAATCGAAAGGTGAAAAGCTTGACCTGGTTGATGCCATGGTAAAAGCTGGTGATGATAGCATAAGCGATGAGCGTCTTCAGGAGATTGAAGAATCGGCTTGCCCGACTTGTGGATCTTGTTCGGGAATGTTCACAGCTAACTCAATGAATTGCTTGAACGAAGCTTTGGGTTTAGCCTTACCAGGAAATGGAACTTTATTAGCCACTCACAGGTTGCGTAAGGATTTGTTCATGGATGCTGCCGATTGTATCGTGAAGATAACAGATGCTTATTACAAGCAGGGCGATGCTTCAGTTTTACCAAGATCGGTTGCTACTCTCGATGCTTTCAAAAATGCCATGACATTGGATATCGCAATGGGAGGTTCAACCAATACAGTACTTCACCTTTTAGCTATTGCACACGAAGCTGAGCTAGATTTCACGATGAAAGATATGGATGAGCTATCGCGAAAAACGCCTAACCTATGCAAAGTAGCACCAAATTCAGCTGACTATTATATCGAAGATGTAAACCGTGCAGGAGGTATCATGAGCATATTGGCTGAGTTAGCTAAGGGTGGACTTTTAAATACTGAAGTTGGTCGGGTTGATCAGAAAAGTTTGAAGCAAGCACTTAAAGAATACGACTTGACTTCTGAAAGTTTGACCGAAAAGGCAAGAGAAATGTTTCACTCAGCACCAGGTCGTGATGGACGTAATTTGACTTTTGCTTCACAAAATACACTGTACAAGGAAGTAGACGCTGATAGAGAAAAAGGTTGTATTCGAAACATGGCAAATGCTTACACCCAGGATGGTGGTTTGGCAGTTCTCTTTGGAAATATTGCTCCTGACGGTTGCGTTGTAAAAACAGCTGGGGTAGCCGAAGAGGTTTTCAACTTCAAAGGGAAAGCTAAAGTTTATCATTCTCAGCGCGATGCTTGCGAAGCGATTCTAACGAAACAAGTGAATGTTGGTGATGTGGTTGTTATCAAGTTCGAAGGTCCATCAGGAGGACCGGGAATGCAGGAGATGCTTTATCCAACCTCTTACCTGAAAGCCATGGGATTGGGAGCCAAATGTGCATTGATTACCGATGGTCGATTTTCAGGAGGAACTTCAGGTTTATCTATTGGCCATGTGTCGCCAGAAGCTTCAGCAGGAGGGGCCATCGCATTGATTAAAGAAGGAGATGAAATAGAAATTAGCATACCAAATCGAAGTCTGAATATTTGCATATCGGATAATGAGTTGGAAGCGAGAAGAAAAGAAGAAGAAGCCTTCGGCGAGAAAGCTTTTACACCGAGAGGACGTGGAAGAGAGGTTTCGAAAGCCTTACAAGCCTATTCAAAACTGGTTTCCTCAGCAGATAAAGGAGCTGTTCGTCAATTATGAATTACGAATTTATAATTACGAATTACGAATTAACCTGTCAGCGTGTGACGATCCCGAAGCATCGGGATTCCTGACAGAGTTAAAAAGAATAATTGCAAATCAAAAGTCTCCCTTTTCAGGGGAGATGTCCGAAGGACAGAGGGGTGTTTCTTTTAATCATTGGAAACCTCTTTACTAAAATATAAGAAGATGGAAGCAGCAACAAAAACTCAAAATACAGATACCATGTGTAAGAACGCAGAACATTTATCAGGAGCAGAGATATTGGTTCGAAGCTTAATTGAGGAACAAGTAGATAGCATATTCGGATATACTGGTGGTGCAATTATGCCAGTTTATGATGCCTTATACGATCATCAAGATAAGTTAATGCATTACCAGGCTCGTCACGAGCAAGGGGCAACTCATGCGGCTCAAGCTTATGCACGAATTAGTAAGAAGCCAGGTGTTTGTTTCACAACTTCGGGTCCTGGAGCAACAAATGTACTAACCGGATTGGCTGATGCTTACCTCGATTCAACCCCACTTGTAATTATTACGGGACAGGTTGCCAGTGGCTTTCTAGGATCGGATGCTTTTCAGGAAACGAACATGATTGGTTTGTCAATGCCAGTCACTAAATGGAATTTCCAAGTAACCAAAGTTGAAGAGATTGCGGAGGTTATGGCAAAGGCATTTTATATCGCTCGTTCAGGTCGTCCAGGACCAGTATTGATTGATATCACAAAAGATGCTCAGATTGCTACGACTGATTACAAGTATAAGAAATGCGAGACTGTTCGTTCATATCAGCCAATGCCGGAATTGGACATGAGTCAAGTTGAAGCAGCAGCAGCATTGATCAATGGGGCGAAGAAACCTTTATTACTTGCTGGTCAGGGAATCCTTTTATCAGGAGCTGAGAAAGAGTTGATGGAATTTGTTGAGAAAACTCAGACTCCAGTAGCGTGTACACTTTTAGGTTTATCATGTTTCCCAACTGACCACCCACTTTATACAGGTATGTTAGGGATGCATGGAAATTATGGTCCAAATATGAATACCAATGAATGTGATGTTTTGATTGCAGTGGGTATGCGTTTTGATGATAGAGTAACAGGTAATACTGCTAAATACGCTAAGCAAGCGAAGATTATTCATATCGATATAGATCGATCAGAGCATAACAAAAATATAAAAGTTGATGTGCCCTTATTAGCTGACGCTAAACAGGCATTAAGAGAATTGAATAAGTTAGTAAGTGGTACTGAGAAACATGAATGGATGAAATCATTCAAAGATTATTACCAATTAGAATTTGATAAGGTAATAAAGAAACAAGCCTATTCTGATAATGAGAAAATTAATATGGCGGAAGTAATTCGAACTGTTTCTGAGCAAACGAATGGAGAAGCTGTTTTGTGCTCAGATGTAGGACAGAATCAAATGGCTACAGCGCGATACTATGGATTCAAAAAGCCAAATACTCAGATTACTTCTGGTGGTTTGGGAACTATGGGATTTGCTTTGCCAGCAGCTATTGGTGCTCAAATTGGAGATAAAGATGCTAAGGTTGTATCCATATCTGGAGATGGTGGTTTTCAAATGACATTGCAAGAATTGGCTATGATTAGACAATACAACTTGCCTGTTAAAACCATTGTATTGAACAACTCATTTTTGGGTATGGTAAGACAATGGCAAGATCTATTCTTCGAGCAGCGCTTTTCATGTACTAAACTAGATAATCCAGATTTTGTAAAGATTGTTGAAGGTTACGGTATACAAGCAAAAAGAGTAAGTAAGCGTGAAGATTTGGATGATGCTATCAAAGAAATGTTGGAGTCACCAAATGCATACTTCCTAGAAGTTGTTGTAGAAACAGAATCGAACGTATTGCCAATGATAGCTCCGGGAGCAGCTGTCTCGGAAATGAGACTTGAGTGAGGTTAAAGGATAAAGTCTAAAAGTCCAAAGGTCAAAATGTTAAAGAGTTGTATGGTGGTTTTATCAGTAATAAACTCTTAGCGAGCTTTGCGAATAACCTTAGCGCTCTTTGCGTTAAAATATTTTAAGGTGAAATGTAGAATAGAAGTTAAAAATCTAAAAAGATGAAAGAATATACAATAACAGTTTTTTCGGAGAACAATATAGGTCTACTGAATGAGGTAACCATCGTTTTCTCAAGACGAAAAATCAATATAGAGAGTTTAACTGTTTCGGAATCAGAAGTAAAAGGTGTCTCTCGATATACGATTGTAGCCTATATGGATGAGAGTAAGGTTGAGAATGTGGTGCTACAAATTGAAAAGATTATTGGTGTTTTCAAAGCCCTCTATTTCGAAGCAGAAGAAATTGTTCATCAAGAAGTGGCTTTGTTTAAGATTGCTAACTCAACTAAGTTGAATGGGAATTTGGAATCTTTAGTCAGAAATAATGGGGCTAAAATTCTAACTGTAAGCCCTGATTTTCTTGTAATCGAGAGAGTAGGATATAAGGCTGAAAATCAAGAACTGTTTCATGAGTTAGAGCAGTATGGTGTTTTACAGTTTGCACGATCGGGTCGTGTAGCTGTTTCGACATTACAGAAAGACTTTACAACCTATCTAAAAGAATTGGCAGAGGCAAGCTAAATATTAAATTATGATTTCTGAATTAGGAATGAATAATATAGTTGAAGCTTAACGGATTGAACAAAAGAAAAAAAATAATTATTAAAATAGAATAGGACGAAAGAAGAATGAGCTGGGTTTTCCCAAATCACAGATCTAAAATCCTAAATCACAAATTAAAAAAGATGGCAACAATAAATTTTGGTGGAACAGAAGAACAAGTAGTAACACGTGAAGAATTTTCATTGGAAAAAGCACGTGAGGTAATGAAAGACGAAACCATTGCTGTAATTGGTTATGGTGTACAAGGTCCAGGTCAGTCACTAAACCTAAAAGATAATGGTTTTAACGTAATTGTTGGACAGCGTAAAAATTCTAAAACATGGGATAAGGCTGTAGCCGATGGTTGGACACCAGGTAAAGATCTTTTCGAGATTGAAGAAGCTTTAGATAGAGCTACTGTTATCCAATACTTATTGTCAGATGCTGGTCAGATAGCTGTTTGGCCAACTGTTCAGAAATATTTGAAGCCAGGCAAGGCACTATATTTCTCGCACGGTTTTGGTATCACTTATAAGGAAAGAACTGGTATTGTTCCTCCAGCTGATGTTGATGTAATCCTTGTTGCTCCTAAGGGATCTGGAACAAGTTTACGTCGTATGTTCCTTGAGGGACGTGGATTGAATTCATCATACGCTATCTTCCAGGATGCAACAGGTCGTGCTTTCGATCGTGTAGTTGCTTTGGGAATCGGTGTAGGATCAGGATATCTTTTTGAAACAACTTTCAAGCGTGAGGTATATTCTGATCTTACTGGCGAGCGTGGAACATTGATGGGATGTATCCAAGGAATTTTTGCAGCTCAGTACGATGTATTGCGTGCTAATGGTCACTCACCATCTGAAGCTTTTAATGAGACTGTTGAGGAATTGACTCAGAGTTTGATGCCTCTTGTAGCAGAGAACGGTATGGACTGGATGTATGCAAATACGTCTACAACTGCACAGCGTGGTGCTCTTGATTGGTGGAAGCCTTTCCGTGATGCGACTAAGCCAGTTTTCGAAAAACTATACAAAAACGTAGCAGCAGGTGAGGAAGCTCAACGTTCTATCGACTCTAACTCTCAGGATGATTATCGAGTGAAATTAGATGCTGAATTGGAAGAATTACGCGAAAGCGAAATGTGGCAAGCTGGAACTGCGGTTCGTAAGCTTCGTCCGGAAAATAACTAGAGAGTGAATTCTAGTTGTGATGTGTGAATATACGTTTGCACAATTGTTAATTTGCAATCAACTATTAGTGCTCTGAACTCATTTGGGGTACTAATAGTTACCATGTAAACAGCTATTGTTTATATAAAAGAATGTAGCATATATGATTCTAAATTCTTTGAACTTAAAAAGGGAAACCGTGTCAGAAAATAAGAAAGAATATTATCCGAAAATGTCGGAGATAGTCAAGGCAAATCAAAAAGTACAGGATGTGGCTGTTGCTACACCTCTGCTTAAGAATCTTAATTTATCTAAACGTTACCAGTCAAATATTCATCTTAAGAGGGAAGATTTGCAATTGGTGCGTTCTTATAAGATTAGAGGAGCCTTTAATAAAATATCAAGTCTGACTAAGGAAAACCTGGCAAAGGGAATTGTATGTGCTAGTGCTGGAAATCATGCTCAAGGAGTGGCATACTCTTGCCAAAAACTGAAGTGTTTCGGAAGTATTTATATGCCAGAAACAACACCACGTCAGAAAATTAAACAAGTAAAAATGTTTGGTGGTGAGTTTGTTGAAGTTTTCCTTACCGGAGATACTTTCGATGATGCTTCATCTAAAGCCATTGCTGATGCCAAAGAATCAGGAAAAACCTTTATTCATCCATTTGACGATCCAAAAACGATAGAAGGACAGGGTACGATTGGTTTAGAAATATTGCAACAATATAGCGAGCCGATTGACTATTTAGTTCTGCCTATTGGTGGAGGTGGACTAGCTTCAGGAGTAGGAGCTTGGTTTAAAGAATTTAGTCCGAATACTAAGATTATTGGTGTAGAGCCAGAAGGTGCTCCATCTATGAAATTGGCTTTGGATAATAAGTGTAATCTGGCTCTTGAAAATATTGATCGTTTTGTTGATGGTGCCGCTGTTCAAAAGGTTGGTGATTACACATGGAAGGTTTGTGAAAAGGTTTTAGATGATATTTTAGTTGTACCAGAAGGCTTAATCTGCTCAACCATATTGCGTTTATATAACGAAGATGCAATAGTAGCTGAACCTGCTGGTGTGATGTCTATTGCTGCTTTGGAATTGATGAGTGATAAGCTAGAGGGTAAAAACGTGGTTTGTGTTCTAAGTGGCAGCAACAACGATATTACCCGAATGGAAGAAATAAAAGAGCGAAGTCTTCTATATGAAGGCTTGAAGCACTATTTCATAGTTCGTTTTCCACAAAGATCAGGAGCTCTTAAAGAATTTGTGACCGATGTACTTGATACAGGAGATGATATAACCCATTTCGAATATTATAAGAAAAGTAGTCGTGAGAAAGGACCTGCTGTAATTGGTATAGAAGTTCAGAAATCAGAAGGACTAAAACGATTAAAAGAAAGAATGAAAGATCGAAATTTCATCTTTGAATACCTTAATGATAAGACTGATTTGTTTCAGTTCATCGTTTAACTATTAACCAACAGTTAAAATCTAGAAAACAGGAAATTGCTTTAATGGTGACTTCCTGTTTTTTTTGCTCAAGCCGCATGGCTCTTACTTTTTGCTTAGATCAAAAAGTAAGCAAAAAATCAAGTCAGTCTGATCCTTGTATACTCTTTGTGGTTTAAACTGTAGCACGCCTCACGGCAGACTGACGGAGCACGCTCGATGCATATTGGAAATTATTATTTATTGAAATTAAGTTTTAATACTTAGTTGGATATTTACTAGTCTCCCTTTTCAGGGGAGATCCCGGCAGGGAGAGGGGTGTTTTGTGAAGATTGTTTTTTTTGTGAACTGTTTTGAGAAAAACACTCTTGGATAACCCATGATATGTTAGTTGTTGGGTGTGTTGTATTTTATTGAATTTGAATTTGTTGTATTGTTCTTGAAAATAGAAAATATGATTTGGAGATCGTAGTTTGTAAAGATTAATTGTTTTTACTCAGTATTAATTGTTTTTAGGTTTGTTCAGCAATTGAGAAGATATCTTGATTCGAATGTATCACAGTAAAGGAAGAATGTCATGAATACGAATACGATTCTTATTGGTTTAATTCTCACACTCGAGCTCTTACTTCAGAAGGTTGATAGGGAAGACTGTGCTATAATTTGAATCAATATGAATGATCATTATACGAAGTTCTTCCAATGAGGAAGGACTTTTTTTATGCTGTTAACTGAATAAAAACTTAACCACAAATATTAAAAAAGATGAGTGATAGAATATTTATTTTCGACACGACTTTGCGCGATGGGGAACAAGTTCCAGGTTGCCAATTGAATACCATTGAGAAAATTGAAGTCGCTAGAACACTTGAAGCTTTGGGAGTTGATGTGATTGAAGCAGGTTTTCCTGTTTCTAGTCCAGGAGACTTCCAGTCAGTTGTAGAGATTGCGAAAGCTGTAAGTAATCCAACAGTCTGTGCTTTGACCAGAGCAGTAGAAAAAGATATTGATGTTGCCGCTGAAGCTTTGAAGTTTGCTAAAAGAGGACGTATTCATACAGGAATTGGAACATCACCATATCATATCTTTAATAAATTGAATTCTAATCATGATGAAATTATAGAAAGAGCCGTTAGAGCTGTAAAATATGCAAAACGCTACGTTGAGGATGTTGAGTTCTATTGCGAAGATGCAGGGCGTTCGGATAATGCGTATTTGGCCAGAGTTGTTGAGGCTGTGATTAAAGCCGGAGCAACAGTAATTAATATTCCGGATACGACAGGTTATTGTTTGCCAAGTGAATATGGAGAAAAGATCAATTACCTGATGGAGAATGTATCGAATGTACACAAAGCAATTCTGTCAACTCACTGTCATAACGATTTGGGTATGGCAACAGCTAACTCATTAAGTGGTATTGCGAATGGAGCACGTCAGGTTGAAGTAACCCTGAATGGTATTGGCGAGCGTGCCGGAAATACATCCCTGGAGGAAGTTGTGATGGCTGTAAAAACGCACCATGATTTGCCATTTCATACCGAAATTAATTCCAAAGGTATTTACGAAGCCAGTCGTTTGGTATCTTCATTGATGAATATGCCCGTACAGGCCAATAAGGCTATTGTAGGACGTAATGCATTTGCTCACTCATCGGGTATTCATCAGGATGGTGTATTGAAGAATCGTGAGAATTACGAGATTATCGATCCAGCTGATGTGGGTATCAAAGAATCTGCTATCATTTTGTCGGCAAGAAGTGGACGTGCTGCTTTGAATCATCATCTTGAAGAGATGGGCTATAAGTTGAATAAGGAAGAGTTGGATGATGCCTACACTCGTTTCCTGGTGATGGCTGATGAAAGAAAGAATGTGAATGAGAACGATTTGTCTGAGTTGATGGGCGATCATGAATCTGAAACCAAATCTGTTGAGTTGGAGTTGCTACAAGTGGTAGCCGGTAAATCGACTATTCCTATGGCGACTGTTCATCTTAAAATTAGAGGTGAATCTTGTGCAGCAACTGCAGAAGGTAACGGGCCAATTGATGCTTGTTTTAACGCGGTAAAGAAATTGATTAAGCAGCAATTTTCCTTGGAGGAGTTCCTTGTTCAAGCTTTGACTCGTGGTAGTGATGACCTTGGTAAAGTTCACGTTCAGCTGGAGCATAAAGGTAAAATGTACTATGGATTCGGTGCTAATATTGATATTGTTACAGCTTCAGTAGAAGCATTGGTTGATGCCTTGGCTAAAGTCGTGTAAGAGAAAAGGTCTAAAGGTTCCGATGATAATTATTAGAGGAGAAGATATTTTGACTTTTAAGACTTTCCGACTATTTGACTTTATATATTTATTACAAACTCAGGAATTCGAAGATTGAATTCACAAAATATACAACATTGAAAGCAACAACATTATTTGATAAGGTCTGGGACGCACATGTGGTAGAGCATGTTGAAGGTGGTCCTGATATCGTATATATCGACAAACATTTGATTCATGAGGTAACAAGTCCTCAGGCTTTTTCAGGACTTGAGGCGAGAGGCTTAAAAGTCTTTAGACCAGAAAGAACGATTGCAACACCTGATCACAACGTGCCAACAGTGAATCAGCATTTGCCAATATCCGATGAACAATCACGTACGCAGGTGGAAACTTTGAAAGCCAATTGCGAGAAGAATAAGATTGAGATGTATGGTTTGAATCACCCAAACAATGGAATTGTGCATGTTGTAGGGCCAGAACAAGGCCACACGCAACCAGGAATGACAATGGTTTGTGGTGATAGTCATACTTCGACACATGGAGCATTTGGTGCGGTTGCTTTCGGAATTGGAACATCGGAAGTTGAGATGGTGTTTGCAACGCAATGTATTATGCAATCTAAGCCTATGAAAATGAGAATTACGGTTGATGGCGAGCTTAGTAAAGGTGTTTCGGCAAAGGACTTGACGCTTTATGTGATTGCACAACTGGGAACAGGAGGAGCTACAGGCTATTTCGTTGAATATGCTGGTTCAGCTGTTCGCTCTTTGACTATGGAAGGCAGAATGACCGTTTGTAATATGAGTATCGAGATGGGTGCTCGTGGGGGTATGATTGCTCCAGATGAGACGACTTTTGAATATATGAAAGGTAGAACTCATGCACCTAAGGGTGAGGCATGGGAAGAGAAACTAGCATATTGGAAAACGCTGAAGTCAGATGATGGTGCTGAGTTTGATAAGGAATATAGTTTTAAGGCTGAAGATATTGAACCTATGATTACCTACGGAACGAATCCAGGTATGGGAATGGGAATTACTCAAAGTATTCCTGCTGAAGCTGATATTCCGGTTTCAGAACTTCCATCTATAAAACAGTCATTGGCTTATATGGATTATCAGTTGGGAAGCCAGATTCTTGGTAAGAAGGTTGACTATGTTTTTTTAGGTTCTTGTACCAATGGTAGAATTGAAGATATCCGAGCATTTGCTTCTTTAGTGAAAGGACATAAAAAGGTAGATGCAATTACAGCATGGATTGTACCTGGTTCCAAAAAGGTAGAGAAACAAGCAATTGAAGAAGGACTAGTAGAGGTATTAGAAGCATCAGGTTTTGAATTAAGACAACCTGGTTGTTCTGCTTGTTTAGCTATGAATGAAGATAAAGTACCAGCTGGTAAATACAGTGTATCGACATCTAACAGAAATTTTGAAGGTAGACAAGGCCCAGGATCTCGTACTTTATTGGCGAGTCCTCTTACAGCTGCAGCAGCCGCAATTACGGGAGTTGTAACCGATCCAAGGGATTTCTTGTAATACTGATAAGTTTTCAATTACCTATTAAAATTAACATCATGTCCGTAGATAAATTTACATTATTAAAAACATCATGTGTGCCACTTCCCAACGAGAATGTGGATACTGATCAAATTATACCTGCTCGTTTTCTTAAAGCAACTAGCCGTGAAGGATTCGGGGAGAACCTATTTCGTGACTGGCGTTTCTCATCATCTGGAGAGCCAATTAAAGATTTCGTATTAAATCAAGCTGAGTATTCTGGGAAGGTTCTTGTAGCTGGAAAGAATTTTGGTTCAGGTTCATCAAGAGAGCATGCTGCATGGGCCATTCATGATTATGGTTTCAAAGTAGTTGTCAGTAGTTTCTTTGCTGATATTTTTAGAAACAATGCTTTGAACAATGGTGTTTTGCCAATCCAAGTTTCTGCAGATTTCTTGAGTAGTCTATTCAACGCAATTGAAAAAGACAATGCTCAAAAAGTAATTGTCGATCTTGAAAAACAAGAATTGACTTATAATAATGAATCTTGCAGTTTTGAAATCAATCCTTATAAAAAAGATTGCCTTTTAAATGGTTTTGATGATATCGATTATCTGATAAACAAAAAGGAGAAGATACAAGACTTTGAAAAGTAAAACTTTCTGATCGGAGTCGTAGTAGACTTTTACAAATTCACATATCAACACATTATCAAATCAATAAATCAACAACAAATATGTCACATAAAATTGCAGTATTAGCCGGTGATGGAATCGGTCCGGAAATCGTTGCACAGGCTCGTAAAGTCATCGATGCTGTAGCAGAAAAATTCAATCATCAATTTGATTATACCGAGGCTTTGATTGGGGCTTCAGCTATTGATGCTGTCGGAAATCCTTATCCGGATGAAACGCACGAGCTTTGTATGAATTCAGATGCTGTTTTGTTTGGAGCTATTGGAGATCCAAAATATGATAATGATCCGAATGCAAAGGTGCGTCCGGAGCAAGGCTTATTGAAAATGCGTCAGAAGCTAGGCTTATACGCAAACCTTCGCCCATTAGAGCCCTTTAAGTCACTATTGCACAAGTCACCACTGAAAACTGAATTGCTTGAAGGTGTTGACTTTTTGTGTATTCGTGAGTTGACTGGTGGTATTTATTTTGGACGTCCTCAAGGAAGATCAGAGGATGGGAATACAGCATTCGACTCATGTGTTTATACAAAGGAAGAAGTTGAACGTATTGTACGTTTAGGTTTCGAATTTGCAGGAAAGCGTAGAAAAAAGCTGACTGTAGTCGATAAGGCAAATGTTTTGGCAACCTCACGTTTGTGGCGAGAAATTGCTCAGAAAATGGAGCCTGAATATCCAGAAATTGAGGTTGAATACATGTTTGTTGATAATGCCGCCATGCAGATTATCACTTGGCCTAAACGTTTCGATGTGATGGTTACAGAGAATATGTTTGGTGATATCTTGACCGATGAGGCAAGTGTTATTTCTGGTTCATTGGGTATGTTGCCATCAGCTTCAATAGGTGTGCACACTTCGGTATTCGAACCAATTCACGGCTCATATCCACAGGTTGCAGGACAAAATATAGCGAATCCATGTGCAACCGTTCTTTCAGCCGCTATGATGTTGGATCATGCTTTTGGAATGAAAAAAGAAGCAGAATTGATTCGTACGGCAGTAGAAAAATCGATAGATGAAAATGTAGTCACCGAAGATTTGGCTGAAGGAGGGAAAGCTTATTCCACTTCGGAAGTTGGAGACTGGTTGGCTGACTTTGTAAAGAAATATAGTTTGTAGTTAATCTTGTTAAGAGGGTGTGGTTACCCTTGCTTACAAGATGAGTTAAAATGCTCAGGGATTATTCTCTGAGCATTTTTTATATAACGACCTTAAAAGTAAATGCTATACAATTTTAGATACGATATGCTATGGATAGTAGTACAGAAGAACTGCTGATACCGTATTTGAAATTGGAATGCTCAGTTGTTTGCTTGTCATAACTTTCACCAATAGATGTTTTACCAAAAGTGTGACTAATGTATGGCATTAATTCTATCCCTAAAACTAAATGTTCTTTTATAATGTAGTTTAAACCGAAAACTAAATTTAAACCAGGGGTGAAAAAATTACTTTTTGTTTGTTCGTAACCATTACTGTTGTTGTAATATGAACTGTATGATGCGTTTTGAACAGCACTTTTAGAATAATTGTAATTGAAGGAAAAGTCTGCTCCAAATCGATATTCCAAATCATCAGAAATCATTTTTCTAGTTTCTTTTCCAAAACTAACACCAATTCCAAAATTACTAGTGTTTATATCATCATCACGTTCAAAATCTTTATTTTCACTGTTCCCAGATAAAAAAACAGTGTTGAATCTCCAAAAAGTCTGGTTCTTACCAAATTTATAACTAAAGCCAAACTCATCTAAATTTCTAAATGTAAGTCCAAATTCCTTCTTTGAAGTTGTTTCTTCTTTTTCTTGTGAAACAGCAATAATGGAGATTGTAATTGCGATTATTAGAGTTAAAATTTTCTTCATGATATAAAATAAATTATTTGTTTTACGGTGCCAAAAATAACAATATTATTGTATTGGTTAATAAAAATAAAGTTTATTAAGGCGTTTTATAATAATCTAAATGAAATACATTTCAAATAGTTAGCCATGAATTTAACAGTGAGTTTTTATTGATTGCACATAAGTTTTTTTTCAATTCCAAATTAGATTACTTTTATATCTTCCTCAATTCATCTTTATATTGACTAAATATGCTAAGAGTATTTTTTTCACTAGTACTTTCTTTATTTATTCTATGTCAGGTTAGCAATGCTCAATCTGGTTGGCAGGAGCAATTGGATCAAAACATATCGAAACGTGATGAAATAGATGCTGCAAAAAAAGAAACGATTGGAATTCTCCTAAACGATTTTCAATCTGTAAGAGAAGAAAAGAATACTGATAAAGAATTTGCTGCACTAATGCAGATGGTTAAGGCTTACGAGTATTTTGTTTACGATTCAGCCTTTAAATATGGTCAAGCTGCCAACCGATTGGCTTATCGATTGAAGGATAAGGCAAAAATTGCGGAATCGAAATCGAAGTTAAGTTTGATAATGCTACTTAAGGGCTTGTATACTTCGTCTATTGATACCTTAAAAACTGTTGAATATGAATTTTTATCTAAGGAAAAGAGAAAGGAATTTTATAGTACTGCCTACCGGGCATATTATGATTTGTCGGGCTATTCCAGAGATAAACACTATAGCGAAGCTTACAAGAAATTAGGGAATTTCTACAGTCAGAAACTGATTAATGAATTTGAAGAGCCATCTTTTGAGAAGCTATTAGGCCTTGCCTTGCAAAGTATGGTGAATGGCAAACTACATCAGGCTGAAGACTATTATCTTGATTTACTGAATAGATTTAAACTAAATGATCATGAAACAGCAATCGTAACATCGGGCCTGGGTTTTATATATTCCGATAGAGGGGATACAGAAAAGGCAAAAGAATATTTGATGCAAGCTAGTATTGCTGATATAAAATCTGCAACAAAGGAAACCACGGCTTGTCGTTCTTTGGCAGAACTGTTTTATAGAGAGGGCGAAATTGATAAAGCATATCAGTACATTCTTTTGGCTAAGGCCGATGCAGACTTTTATGGTTCAGAACAACGTAAATTTGAAATTTCATACACCTTGCCTTTAATTGAATCAGCTCGTTTCCAGAAAGAGAATAAACAGAAAAAGATGATAACGATTATCAGTTTGTTGGTGCTGGCTTTTTCATTGGTTATTCTTCGTCAGCTACAAAAGTTGAGGCAAGCACGAAAGGAAATTGAAAATAGTAATGAGAATTTAACTCGTGTAAATGAATTACTCAGAGAAGCCAGTCAGATTAAAGAAGAGTATATTGGCTATTATTTCAACTTTAGTTCGCAATACATCGATAAGTTAGAAGATTTTAAAAAGAGTATTTCCCGACAAATGATCACTAAATCTTACGATAATATTGAACAGGAATTAAAGAAATACAATTCCAAGAAAGAACGGAAACGTTTATTTGAGGATTTCGATAGAATTTTTCTGAAACTGTTTCCAGATTTTGTGGAGAAGTTTAATCAGCTTTTTGATGAAAAGGATAGAATACATTTAAAAGATGATTTATCTCTAAATACGGACCTGAGAATTTTTGCACTGATTCGAATAGGTGTTGCAGATAGTGAGAAGATTGCCGGTATTCTCAACCTTTCGGTTAATACCATCTACACCTATAAAACCAAGATCCGTAATCGCTCTATTTTTCCTAACGAAGAGTTTGATTTAAAGGTGATGGCGATTAAATCGGTTTAATAAGATACCTATTTTCAAATAAGGAAAATGCCCAAATAGCTTATAAAGATATTTGGGCATTATTTCTATTTAAAATATTTAAATCTCATAATTAGAACTGGTATGCTAGAGACAATAAGACAGAAGAACTGTCAAAACCATATCTAATATCGGAATGATCTACTTTATTACTATACTCTTGAATCGCTCTTTCTTCTGATATTTGTCCAAATGTATACCTGAGATAAGGCATAATTTCTGCACCTATAATTAAATGATCCCCAATTATATAATTTAAGCCAAACACTAAATTAATTCCAGGTGTAAATAAGTTCTCTTTTCTTTTTCTTGGATCAGTGGTAGATCCATTGTTTTCTTTTAAGTGATCATATCTAAATGATAAATCAAAGCCATATCTGTATTCAAAATTTTGTGCAATCGGTTTTCGATATTCTTTTCCAGCACTAAAACCTAATCCAAAATTATTAGAATCTCTATCTTCAGATTCTTTGTCGGAACTTCTATCTTCATTCATTCCTAACATTGAAACTGCGTTGAATCTCCATAATGATTGTTCTGTACCAACTTTATAACTGAAGCCAAATTGATCTAAATTTCTAAAAGTAAGACCAATCTCTTTTATTTTAGCTTTTTCTTGAGCCATTATAAATGTTGATAATGTAAGTGCAATTAAAGTAATGATTACCTTTTTCATATCCTAAAATTATTTTAGATGAGAATTTAAAAGCGATAAGCCAAGGATAATAAGACTGAAGAACTGTCAAGACCATAGCTGAAGTTAGTATGATCAGTCGTTTCTTTATTATTATCTTCGCCAGTTCTTGTTCTGCCTATCGTATAGTTAATAAAAGGCATAATTTCTGCCCCAAATACAAAGTGCTCATTCACAATGTAATTTAAACCTAAAACCATATTAACACCTGGCGTGTAAAAATCTGTTTTTACTTCTGTATCTATATAAGAAGAGTTGTAGTATGTTGGCTGAGTTCTTTTTGAATGATTATAATTGAAGGAAAAATCAAATCCAAATCGGTATTCTAAGTTTTTTGCAATTGGTTTTCTAGATTCTTTTCCAACACTTAAACCAACTCCAAAATGATTAGAATCTCTATCACCTCCTGAGAAATCTTTATTTTCCTTATTCCCTGAAATGGAAACGGCATTAAATCTCCATAAAGACTGTTTTGTTCCGATTTTGTAGCTAAATCCGAAATTATCCAAATTTCTGAATGTTAGACCAGCTTCTCTTATCTGCTCTGTTTTTTTTTCTTGTCCAATTGCAAGTGTTGAAATTGCTAGTGCGATTAGAAGAATAAATGTTTTTTTCATTTTGTAAATATTTTATTGATAATTATTTGACGTTTCAAATAACAAAACTTATGCCATTGATAAGTATTTAATATTTTTATTATGATGCAGTGCTTTTGTGATATATAAGATGTTTTACTAATGGTTTGAATAATTGAATGAGTAGAATCAACTCTAAATCATCTATTTTTACGACATAATATATTTGTATCTAATCTATATTTATGAAACTGATATTTAATGTTAATCGTCATGTTTATAGGCTGTTGTGTTGTCTTGTTGCTGTGGTTTATCTATATGTTAGTTTATATTTTAGTTATTGGTAAGTGAATACTCTTATTTTGATAATCGAAAGACAATTAAAATCAAACTACAAATTCATGAATATTAAAAGACGATTATTAGCCTTTATGCTTTTGGCAACAGCCTTGGTTTCTTGTAATGGTAATATGCAAGAACAAGAACTTAAATCTCCTGATGGTAAAATTGCAATAACGATTAATATTGAAAATGATCAGCCTGCTTATCATGTTAACTTTAATGGAAAATCAGTTATAAAGTCATCAACTTTGGGTTTTGATTTTACCAATATGCCTGCCATTAAAGCGGGATGGGAAATTGTATCAGTAAAGCAAACCAATAATAACTCTAAATGGGAAATGCCTTGGGGGGAAAAGCGTGTAGTTGAAGATAACTTTAACCAACTAATCGTGGCTTTAGTTGAAAAACAAGCACCCAATAGAAAAATGAATTTGGTGTTTAAAGCTTATAATGATGGAATAGGTTTTAGATATGAGTTCCCTGAGCAAGAAGCAATGAAAGAGCTTTTGATTGCTGAGGAAAACACCGAATTTAATTTAACCGGAGATCATAAGGTATGGTGGATTCCGGGAGATTGGGATATTTATGAGCATCTTTATCATACAACCAAGTTTTCTGAGATTGATGCGACGAAGTTGCGGGGACATGCTAGTCTGGCTCAAACTTCAATTCCTAATAATGCCGTAAATACACCGGTAAGTATGAAAACTGAAGAGGGGATTTACCTAAGTTTTCATGAGGCCAATCTGACGGATTATTCAGGTATGACACTTAAAGTGGATACAACGAATATGAAAATGGTTTCAACTTTGGTGGGATCTGAAAGGACAAAATATAAGGTGAAGCGTTCTTTGCCATTTCATACGCCTTGGAGAACAATCCAAATTGCTGAGAAAGCGGGTGATCTAATTCAATCAGATTTAATCGTAAATCTAAATGAACCCAATAAGATTGGTGATGTTTCGTATTTCAAACCAATGAAGTATGTAGGTATTTGGTGGGATATGCATTTGGGTACCAAGACATGGGATAAGGCAAGTGGTAAACATGGGGCAACCACAGAGTATGCTAAAGAGCTGATCGACTTTGCATCGGAAAATAATATTGGTGGAATATTGGTGGAAGGATGGAATACAGGTTGGGAACACTGGATTGGTTTTGAAGATCGTGAGGGCGTATTCGATTTTGTAACAGCTTACGATGATTATAATTTACCAGAAGTGGTTCGTTACGGAAAAGAAAAAGGTGTTGAGTTGATTATGCATCATGAAACTTCAGCAGCACCACGTACATACGACCAACAATTGGATACAGCTTACCATCTGATGAATAAGTTGGGGATTCATTCAGTGAAGACCGGCTATGTGGGGAAGTTAATTCCTAAAGGAGAATATCATCACGGACAATGGATGGTAAACCATTATCGCCGAGCTTTGGAAATGGGTGCAAAGTATAAAGTTGCAATAAATGCTCACGAACCGATAAAGGCAACAGGTTTGCGTCGTACTTACCCGAATGCAATTTCCCGTGAAGGCTTGCGCGGACAAGAATTTAATGCATGGTCGAGCGATGGAGGAAATCCAGCAGAACATCTGCCGATAGTAGCTTTCACTCGTATGTTAGCAGGACCTATTGATTATACGCCTGGTGTTTTCAATATTAAACTAAAGCCTCATAAAGCCAATAACCAAGTGAATACAACTTTGGCTCATCAACTGGCCTTATATGTGGTATTGAATTCTCCAATTCAAATGGTTCCCGATTTAATAGAGAATTATAAAGGACATCCTGCTTTTCAGTTTATCCGAGATGTTGTGGTTAATTGGGAACAAACAAAAGTTCTAAATGGTGAGATTGGTGACTTTGTAACAATTGCCCGTCAGGACAGAGCTTCAGATAATTGGTTTGTGGGAGCTATTAGTGATGAGAATGCCAGAGATATGAGTATTAAATTTGATTTTCTTCCGGAAGGAAAGAAATATCAAGCTATTCTTTATTTAGATGGTGAGAAAGCACATTGGGATAAGAATCCAACCGATTATAAAATTGAAAAGAAAACTGTAGATATAAATTCAATACTTGACTTGCATCTTGCAGCAGGTGGAGGTGCAGCAATCTCTTTAATTGAAATTAAGTAATAGACCTTTAAAAACTCGTTCGTTTTTTATCCCAACAGTATGTCATGTGCTGTTGGGATTTTTTTGTATAAAAAACGCCTCCGATTTCTCGAAGGCGTTAGTTCTATATTTAAGCAGTAATTGCTTACTGATTCTCGCTATATAATTCTTTCAAACGATTCGCCATGCTTTCAGCAATAACTTCGCATTGGTCGTAGTCTTTATTAGCAGGAGCGCAAAGTGCTTCAGCAGGATCAGCAACAACTTCCCACTTAATTGCTTCAGCAAATTTGTTTAGTGTGCGAACACCACCGCCACCCCAGGCTTTCGATCCGAAAAGAGCCAATACGTGGTTTTTAACTGCCATGTTTTGTAACTCATGAACAAGAGTTTCCATAGCTGGGAAAAGACCTCCATTATAAGCACATGATCCTAAAATAACACCACGGAAACGGAAAATATCGTTAATGATATAAGAAGGATGTGTTTTTGAAGCATCGTGAATTCTGATCTTTTTGATGCCACGCTTAACCAATTGGCGAGCAATATTGTCAGCCATCTTTTCTGTATTTCCATACATCGAAGAGAAAACAATTACAACACCTTCGTCAGTTTCATACTTACTCCACTTGTCATATTTTGCAATAATTTCAGCAATATGTGTTCTCCAGATAGGACCGTGAGTTGCACAAATCATTTTAATATCCAGACCACCTAATTTCTTAAGCGCTTGCTGTGTTGGGCTACCATATTTTCCTACAATATTTGAGTAGTAACGGCTGATTTCTTCTTCAAGATATTCTAGATCTAACTCATCATCGAAAATACTACCATCTAAAGTACCAAAAGCACCAAAAGCATCACCCGAGAACAAAATTCCTTTTGTTGATTCGAATGTTACCATAGTTTCTGGCCAGTGCAACATTGGAACCATTGCAAAGTTCAGCTTGTGCTCACCTAAATCGATAGAGTCACCTTCTTTAACCTCTAATAAGTTTTGAGAGATGCCATAAAAACCTTTCAACATTGGGAATGTTTTCTTGTTCCCAACAATTTGCATGTTTGGATAGCGCTCTGTTAATGATCGAATAGATCCTGAATGATCAGGTTCCATATGATTCACAATTAAATAGTCAGCCTGACGTCCGTCTAATACCGCTTCGATATTATCAAGATATTCATCCATAGCTCCTTTTTCAACGGTATCAACAATTGCTATTTTTTCGTCAACAATTACATATGAATTGTATGCGACTCCCTTTGGAATAGGCCAGTAATTTTCGAAAAGATGAGTTCTTCTATCGTTACATCCGACCCAATAAATTTTATCGCTAATGTTAACTCTGTTGTGCATGCTTAAAGATTTATATGTTTTGAATATTGTTATTCTTTCTGTTGTGAAACAGCGCTTCAAATCATTATTAAATGACCCTATAATTCACACTTTGTTTCAGAGCACAAAAGTAATATTATTTTTTTTCCTGAAAAGGATAAAAATGTCTTTTATCAAATCGAAAATGAATTGAAAGGTTTGTATTTGCTTGTTTTTCAGTTTCTGAAGAAAGTTATGCCTGTAGTCTTATCTTATTTATAAGCTGAATGAATTAGGCTATTGTTGCATCAGTCGAAGTAAAGCTGGGCGATTGAGGATTTTTATTTCTCTCCGATTGATTTCTATCATACCTTCTTGCTCCATTTCTTTGAGACTACGAGCAAATGAAGGACGAGTTACGCCAAAGAATTGTGCCATTTCAGCCTGTGACTTTGGAAGCTCAATTTTCTCTTTGTCGGGAGCAGCTTGTTTTAAAATGAAATTAGCAAGTTTGCCTTTTATTGTTTTAAAGCTTAAGAAAAGTAATTTCTGAGCCAAAAATTGTGATCGGTTTGATATTGAATTTAAATAATTAACCAAGAAAGTTTTATTCTCTTGAAATAATTCAATGACCGATTGCTTATCAATAAAGAAAATTTCAACATCCGCATTAGCTGTTACATTCACAGGGAACTGATTTTTCTGACCAAAAAGGAAAGCTGAAGCAATAGGGTAGGGTGCCATAATATCTTCAATTTTAATTGTTTTTCCTGATGGGTCAAGCATTTCTCCTTTCACGCTTCCTTTTAGAACAATCATAAGGTTTTCGCATCTGTCTTCGCGAAAGGCAACCATATCACCTTTTTGATATTTTCTAATACGATATTGTATTTTTTGAAGCAAATTTTCCATTTCGTTAGCATCAATGCCTCTAAAAACGGGAGATTGTATAAGTTGTTGATTAAGCATTTTTTTTGTCTAAAATTCAAGACTAAGATATCTTTAATTTTCTATACGCCATAGATAAGATTAAAAAAAGCGATTCATTTGTATGAATCGCTTTGATATTTTGAAGAATATTATTCTAGTTCGAATATTGATCGATAATGAGTTTGATAGCACGTTGACAAGCTGGACAAAATTCATCGTGACGTGTAAACATGATACAATTGGCAGCACTTCTGTATAAGCCGGTTGCCTTATACTGCGCACCTTCGAATGCACCAACTTCACCACTATGTTTCATGTTTGATAAAAGCTTATCATCCCACGTTCTTTTTTTGATAAAGAATTCTTCCATAACTTTCTCTTCAACTTTGGCTTTACGCATTTCTACACGTTTTTTCTGAATAGCAATACTGTGCTCATCATACTTTTCTTTTTCCCAAGGTGTTGGGATAGGTGTGCCTTCAGTTACAATATCTTTCCACTTGATGGTTTCTGGATCAGGATTAGCTGTTACATTTAACTCCCATGGTTCCATGTGTTCTGCATCCATTTCATATGAGGTAGCAGAAGTATAATATTCATCAGCTAAGTCAGCAAAATGATGTCCGAATTCATGAACAAATAAGTATTCCTGAAAAGCATTATTAACCGCAGCAGTAATATAAAGGTTGTAAATACCGCCTCCGCCATAAATAGAGTCATTCATTAAAATAGCAGTAAATTCGTAAGGAACAGCAGCGGCAGCATTACGAATTGTCTTGTTGTCGTAACCTAATGCATAACGCTCAGAATCGAAAGCACCGTAAGTAACAGATAGTGCAGAACGTGTGTGAATATCCTGATGTGGGTGATTTACCCCTGAATCGGGTGATGGCGTTTCAACTGCTCTGATTGAAAACTTGTTCTTAAAAGAAGCATATGGCTCTGTGTTTAAAAGAACCTCTGCGAATCGTTGAGCATCCTTTTTGAATTTGCCCATATCTTCTTTGGCGTAACCTTCACCAAGAACCACAATATCAACTTGTTTCTCAGGTTTTCCGTTTACAACAATATCAATCGTATTATAATGATCTTTAACTGGACTAATAAATGCTCGGTGGTGTTTTGGATTTACTTTGTATGTCCAAACAGGATCGAAGCCATTCTTGATATTACGTTTTGAAATAGTGACATTAACCTCAGCTTTGGGCCATGGAAAACGAAGTGATTCGTGGAAACTAGCCCATTCTTTATCAGCTTCAGGAGTTGTTTCCCATTCGCCGTAAATACTTGCAAATCCACGTGAATATAGTAGTTCGCCAGATTTTGCATCTTTCACTTCGAAAAAATACTTTCCTAATTTAAGTTCATCAATCAAGACTGTTTTACTACCTGCCCATTCGCCATCGTTCACCATTTGATCGAATGCAAAATGTTCTTCTCCTGAATTTCCAACATGATTGTAGTCCAATCGCATGGTTGCTGAAGTAAAATAATCAGCATATTGTGCCTTTGCAAAAAGCGAAATGCCCACAAGCATTAAGGCAAATACAAAAAATCTTTTCATAGTATTTGAGTTTTTCTAGGTGTTTGTTTAGAGCCACAAGATAAGGAATATCTCGGTTTGGAAATATGCTTAATGTCATAAACTCATTCGTTTCAAATGTCAATCGAATATGGAATAAAGAGTGGTAAAATGATATTTTGTAAAATTATGATGGATATTTTTAAGGATATCTTAATTTTGTGCGAATAACAAAATCTTCTCTTCTATATGTATTTGAAGATTTAGATAAATTGATCTTTAGATTGACAAAGTAAAAGCCACATTCACAAATGAATATTATTTTATTTCCTTTCAAACTAATTTATAAAATATACTTCTTGCTATATTTTGTATTGACTTTAGTTTTATTTTATCCATTATTTAAATTTTTCTTGTCAAAGAAAGAGCGGTTTCCAACAGCTTTTAAAATCATAAGAGTTTACTCAAGAGTTTGGCTCTGGGGATCAGGAATTTATTTAAGAGTTAAAGGGAAAGAGAATATTTTGAGGGATCAACCATTCCTAATTTGCTCTAATCACAGTTCATTTCTCGATCCTGCTCCTTTGTATGCAATTTTCGATCAGCACTTTGTATTTACAGGTAAAAAGGAAATTGAAAAATGGCCTCTTTTCCATATCTTTTATACTTCAGGTATGAATATATTGGTTGATAGACACAACAGACTAGGAGCTTTAAAGAGTTTTAAAGCTATGGTGGATGTAGTAAAAGAAGGTCACCCTTTAGTAATTTTGCCAGAAGGAACTATTCCATCGCATGCACCAAAATTAGGAGAGTTTAAGTCAGGAGCAGTTTCTATAGCAATTCAAATGGGAATTCCTATAATACCAGTTACTCAAACTACCAATTGGAGAAGACTTCAGCGTGCTAGTTTGTTTAAGGGGAATGCTTGCCCTGGTGTTGCCGAGGTGGTTATACATCCTCCGATATCTACCGAAGGGTATACTAAGAAAGACGCTGACGCTTTACAAGCTAAACTCCATGAGGTTATTAATCAGCCTTTACATGAGAAATATGGTGTTTAGTATAATCTAAATCTTAATAGAAGGTCAAATAAACAAGGCTTGCTATAAAGTGGAAACTTTAAGGCAAGCCTTTTTATTTTTTAACAGGATTTGTTTAATCCTGATTAACTTTTATAAGGTGAATGTCGAATATCAGTACAGAACCACCAGGTATTCCATTTTGAGTGAATGAGCCATATGCCAGATGTGATGGAATTAATAGTTTCCCTTTACCGCCTTCCTTAAAGTAAGTAATGCCTTCAGTCCATCCTGGTATTACTTTTTGTAAACTAGTTGTATAACCTTCTGATTGATCAAAAGGTGTATTGCTGTTTGTAAAATAGCCTTTATAAGCAACTGTAACATTAGAGCTTGCTGTAGGTTGCTCTCCAGTTCCTTGTTCTTCAATCACATAATATAATCCAGACGCACTTTTTTCGGCATCTAAATCATTATCTTCGATATATTGCTTTATTTCAGCTTCATTTTCGGCTGTGTAATCTATTATTCTTTCTTCTGGTACGTCTGAGTCACATGATGCGAAAAGTGCAATTATTAAAATAAGTAATGTATACTTCATTAGTTTGATATTTAGTGAGCTATCTCTAAAGCTCGTTTATTTTGAGATAGAGCAAATATAATAAAATATTGATGTGATTATTTAGGAGAGAAAAATAGATTGGGAGGGTGAGATCTTACATACTTAACTAAAAAGGAATAATTTTCGACTGTTAAATTCAATTCTCTTTGTGATCAAAAGAAACGAATAACATGCTTGATTTTAAATTAACTAAACGTATTTAGCCAATATAAAGTTCCACCCAATTTTTTACTAAGAGTAAATTGGGTGAAATACCATATTCTGATTTATTTAGACGTGAACTTAATTATTCTAACTTTCCTTTTTTATAAGTTCAATTAATATATAATAAAACCAAAAAACTAATGAGCTATGCTTTTTTCGAGTTTCATCAATAAATCATAAACAATAGATGTCCCTTGTGTTGAATCAAGAAGAGAATCAGGAGTTACATTACCAATATGCTCATTCTCGGTTTCAATCCATTCTATAAACTTAGCTTTGGTTCCAAAAATAGAAATGCCTTTTTCTATGAGTTCTTTCATCTGAATATAATTTTGGTTTATTATTCTTAATTAAATATGCTTTGAAAGGATTCTAAGCCTTCATATCAAGTAAAAGATTATACTCATCTTTTAAAGATTGAATTTGTTAAATGGCTTTATGAATATTTCGATTTTAGGCAGAATTGACCTTTATGATACCAATTTTCTTGTCCGTACTATATTACGAAAATTCTAGCAAAAATAAATGTTAAATTATCAGAATATTCTTCAAAGTAAAGTCTTATTTAGTTAAAGATAATTTTAATTCTTATCTAATTAGAGTTCAGCTGTAATTATTGATTATATTGGTTGTTTAGAATCTTTCTAAACATTTGATTTTGAAGATGAATCTGATCTTTATTAACAGTATAAAATGTTTGTGAATTTTTTATTGGTATCTAAACATTCAATAGTTACTGAAGTTTTAGGTTAAAACACCTTAACAATATGGCATTGAAATCAATCAGGTTAATTCGTTAGTTTGTCCAGCAAGATATAATATTCATCAAATGGGGGTAAAATATATTATTCAAATTTAAATAAAAGGGCATAAATTTAATAATCCAAAGCTACTAGAACTCACATGTGATTATGAAATGATACTATTAAGATATAGATATCTTAATTCATAATACGATCCTATAATCCTCTCACCCTCCTAAAGGAGCTTTTGTTGATTTTACTTTTTTTTCAGAATTTTTGATGATGAGGCGAAGAAAAGAGAAGTACTGGGAAACAGATTCAGAAAAGAATATCACCAAATCTGGGATGTCAATTAAATCTTATTTTACAGGAAATATCAAAGTTGATTTTGATGCAACTTACTTTAAAGTTGATGCAAGTAGTTTAAATTTTATTTATGCTAGTAAAAAGTGTAAAGAAATATTGAACCTGAATTCTGTTTTGATTGATAAGTGTAATTTCTTTGAATATTTAATAGAGAATATTCATGAAAATGATCTTTCTAAAATTGAAACATACTTGTCTTTAGTTCAGCAAGAAAAAGATTTTACTTTTTCAGAACTAATTAAACTGAGAGGTCGTAATGGTTTATGGAAGGATATCTATTTGAATATTGTGGTTGGAACCCGATATCCGAGTAATTTTCCAGAGCAACTTTGGGCTTGTGTAATTGACTTAACTGAGCAGTTTAATAGTAGGCAGGAAAATAAAAAGAGTTCTAATTCTGAGTTAGAATTGATTTCAACATTATCTAAACGAGAGAAAGAGATTACAAAACTTATTGTTCGAGGTTATACAGATAAGGAAATAGGAATAGCCTTAAATATCAGTTATTATACTGCTGATACTCATAGAAAGAATATCATTAATAAATTAAAAGTGAAAAATACCGCTTGTCTTGCTTTTATGGCAGGCAAAATTGGAATCTTCTAAATTAGCTTAAACTTGCTAATCTTCCGACCGATCATCTTATTTAGACTAAATTAAGATGGAAATCCTCTGCGGAAACATATGTGTTTCCAATTTTACAAACAAATATATTGTTCGATTTAAAGTGCGATTATAAATAAGGCATTTTAGGGCAATTGTATTCAAAATACCGTTTTTCGGGTATTGAACTTTTTTGTTAGGTACAATAATTTTATTCGTTCAAGCTTAAATTTCGTATTAGAGAAATTTAAGAAGTGACTACAAGTAGGTCTTATTTTCAGAGAAAATGGGACTGAAAGAGCGAAGCTGTGTCAAGCCATTAAGAAATGGTACTATCTCTAAATTATTTTCAAGATTATTTTAATTATTAATTTGAACGCTTTGAAAATACTCAAACGAAATTATAAGTGGTACGCTATATATACTCGATCAAGATCGGAAAAAAAGTTATATACTGAACTTTTAGAAAAAGGTGTTGAATGTTATTTGCCCCTTAAGAAAGAGATGCGAGTTTGGAGCGATCGAAAAAAATGGGTTGAAAGTCCGTTGTTTACTTCCTATGTTTTTGTTAGAGTAAGTGAACGTGAATACTACGATGCGATAAGTTCTACTTGGGCTGTTCGATATGTTTGTTTTGGTGGGGTTGCTGTACCTATTCCTGATTCTCAAATTGAATCGTTAAAACTTTTTCTTGAGGATACGAAACGAAATGTTGAGTTAACTCCAAGAAGCTTGAGAAAGGGGGATCACTTAGAAGTTACAATTGGGCCCTTAAAGGGAGTTAGAGGAGAACTGTTGCAATTACGAGGCAAGAATCGCATAGTACTTCGATTTGTTAGTTTAGGTTGTTGTGTACATGCCGATATTTCTATGGAAGAAGTGAAGCGTCTGTCAGTTCCAATTGATTTAAAGTACATCGAAAGTTAATTTGATTTTTTTTGTTTTTAAAAGAAAACAAAGCTGGAACAAGCCTTGTTCCACTATGGATCATACTTGGATAAAGCCAAAGGTGATAAAAGGAGATTAAAGTTATAATCAAAAGAACCTATCGAATAAAATAGAAACTCACCATCTACTATTTCTCTTACCTGAAGAATAAATCTTCATGAATTTTGTGGCTCAATTTGAGCTTGTTTGATTTTACTTATATGTAGATACAACGATGGCAAGTATAAAAGATAAATTATTGTCAGGGCTTGTAGGACCTGTGATCATTTCTCATCGCTATGGTAAAACTTATATTCGAAGCAAACCTAGCAAAGTGAAAAATCCTCGAACACCTGGACAGATAAATCAGCGTGGTAAATTTAAGGCAGCAACACAGTTTGTTAGTCGTAATCTAGATACATTGATACGACCTTATTGGAATCCAGAGGGAAGAAGAAACTCTATGAGTGGTCAGAATTTGTTTTGCAAGCTCAATACTCATGCTTTTAATTCTGATGGGGATCCTGATATTACTAAGTTGAAGTTTACAACGGGAAATTTGGGAGAGATAAACAACTTGAGGTTAGAGATGGTTGACGAAACCATTATTCGTTTTATCTGGGATAATAATTCTCGAGATAAAAAAACCAGTGAAACTAATCAATTCAAAATGTTCGGAATGAATTTAGATCTTGTAGTTCACGAATTACCTTGTGATGTAACAAGGAAACATGAATTCTTTTTACTGGATTTGAAGCAGTATACTTTTTCATATTTATTCTGTTTCTTTTGGAACCCTAGCTTGCAATTAGCATCGAAAAGTGAATGGATTGATTGTACCTAAAATGAAAGTAAGTTTTGATCAAAAACGATGAGAGAGATAAATGATATCAAACTATTAACGGATACTTACCATGGAGAAAAATTCATATATAGAAGAAATAAATAAGTTAGTTGAGGTTGGAAATTACATTTATAAACAATTAGGACATGGATGTAAGGAAAGTATTTATAAAGAAGTTCTGGAATTGGAATTGGAATTAAGGAACATTCCGTATACACGAACAAAATTTGAGAGTCATAAAAGATTTACTGGAAAAGAAAAATTCCTGTGTTTTGATAAAATATTCGTGGGCTTAGATACTCATTCATTTTTGTCAGAGGAACAAGAAAATACGTTTATGAATAGTTTGAGAGATGTCAAGGCTCCGATTGGAGTATTGTTCAACTTTGGATATAAAAATATGCAGTATATAAAAGTTGGTGGACAATGTGTTTTGCAATAAATTTTAAAACTAAAAATTTGACTGTTTTATTTAAATAGAAAAGATATGAAAGAAATTCAAGACGTGAAGATGAAAATTCTTCAATACATTCTGGAAGCGACTTCTTCAATTGAAAATGACATTAAGGATAATACTTTACTTTTTGATGAAGGCTTGTTTGATTCAATGGGCTTATTATTTCTTATTGATTTTATAAGAGATGAGTTTAAAGTTGAAACTAAGGATGATGAATTAGTTGTTGAAAATTTTTCTTCGATAAATAGCATTGCAGCTTTTATCCTAAATAAACTTGAATTAAAAGAGCCTAAAAAAATGATCATTATACATAAATAATATGTGCGGTATAGCTGGCTTTTATCCATGTTTCGAAAGGGAAAAATCTGTGAAAGTTTTAAGGAGTATGTTGACTCGTATAAAACACAGAGGTCCAGATCAAAGTGGTATTCTATTAACCAATAACATTGGTTTAGGGAGTGTTCGTTTAAGTATCTTAGATCTTGATAATGGACGCATGCCCTTGTCTAACGAAGATGATTCTAAATGGATTGTTTTTAATGGAGAGATATTTAATCATCTTGAATTAAGAAAGGATCTTGAAACGAAAGGGCATATTTTTAAAACGACAACTGATACTGAAGTTGTTTTGCATTTGTATGAAGAATATGGGGTTGATTCATTGAGTAAGTTAAATGGACAGTTTGCTATTGCAATATGGGATACATTAAAGAAAGAGTTATTCCTTGCAAGAGATAGAGTTGGAATAAGACCTTTATTCTATTCAAAAGTAAATGATGGACTTGTGTTCGCTTCAGAAATGAAAGCGTTATTTGAACATCCAAAGATTGAAGCTCAAATTTCATCTTTGGCTTTAGCACAAATTTTTACTTTTTGGACAACATTATCACCACAAACAATTTTTAAGGGAATTTTAGAGGTTCAACCCGGTCATTATATTTTGGCAAATTCAAAAGAGATCGTTGAGAAGAAATATTGGGAATTGCCTCTTTGTAAACAAAATGAATATCGAAATATAACTATGAACGAAGCAGTCGAAGAATTTCGCGAGCTTTTTTCAGATGCTGTTAAGATAAGATTGCGGGCAGATGTTCCGGTTGGAGCTTACTTGAGTGGAGGTCTTGATTCTAGTATCACAACTTCATTTATCAAAAAAAATAAACAAGAACGCTTACAAACATTTTCTTTAGGATTCACCGATAAGGAATTTGATGAATCTGATTTTCAAAATGAGGCTGTTGAATATTTTCAAACAAATCACAATAGTATAACGTGTGAGGACAATGATATAGCAAATATATTTTCGAATATTATTTGGCATTTAGAAACACCTATATTAAGAAGTTCACCGTCTCCAATGGCTATGTTGTCTAATTTGGTTAGAAAGAATGATATAAAAGTTGTAATAACAGGAGAAGGTGCTGATGAATTATTGGGAGGATACAACATTTTTAAGGAAGCTTTAATTAGACAATTTTGGGCTAAAGACCCTAAATCCAAATTTCGCCCTTTATTATTGAAGCGATTATATCCCTATATGTCACAATTGAATGGAACACGACCTTTAAATCTATTTTTCTCTTACAAACTAACCGAAACAGATTCATTTTTGTACTCTCATTTATTAAGATGGAACAACACATCCCGAATTAAAAAATATCTTTCTGATGATATAAAGAATGAGTTAAATGGTTACAAACCTATTGATGACTTAGAAAAAAAAATAGGCGATAAATTTAAGGATGTTGATTTACTGTTGCGAGCACAATGGCTCGAAATTAATTTGTTTATGTCAGGTTATTTATTGTCATCTCAAGGAGATAGAATGGCAATGGCAAATTCAGTAGAAGGCAGATATCCATTTTTAGACCATCGGGTGATTGAATTTTGTATGAAACTACCTTCGGATTATAAAATTAAGTTCTTGAATGAAAAAGTGTTACTAAAAAAAATGATGGTGGGGGAATTACCAAAAACAATTCTAAACAGACCTAAGCAAGCTTATAGATCTCCAACTATAAATAATTTGAATTCAGCTTACATCAAAAATATGATATCGGAAAAATCAATAACATCAACAGGTATTTTTAATTACGAAATGGTTAAAAAGCTTGCATGCAAATTGGAATCCAATAATAATATATCGGAAGTAGATAAAATGGCTTATATGGGAATTTTATCAACTCAAATTTTAGATGATTTATTTGTTAAAAAACATAGAATCGATTTAAAAGAATCTGATTTGATTGATTGTAAATTAACCCTATTGAATTAAAAAATCTTAATATGGAAGAGAGAACTAAATCATTTTCAAAAGAAATATTAAAACTCGAAAATATAGAATTGGTTTGCGATGAAATTTGCCAAAAGCTTCGGTTAAATATTAAAACAGAACTAAAACGTAGAGGAGCAATTGTAGGTATTAGTGGTGGTATTGATTCATCTGTTGTTCTCGCTCTTGCTACTCGTGCCTTGGGTAAAGAGAATGTAGTTGGAATTTTGTTGCCAGAAAGGGATTCAAGTCCTGATAGTTTGATGCTTGCACAGAAATTAGCTCATAAATTTGGCGTTAAAACTTTTGTTGAAGACATTTCTCAAGCTCTTGAAGGATTTGGTTGTTATAAACGCAGAGATGAGGCAGTAACCAATGTTTTTCCAGATTTTGATCCTATACAGGATAAAGCGAAGATCGAAATTAAACAAACGATTTCTCAAAATATACCGAATGTATTTTCATTGACTATTGTTAAACCCAATGGGACTCATATCAGTAGATTATTGCCTTCCAAAGAATACTTGCAAATTGTAGCATCTACGAATTTTAAGCAACGTAGCAGAATGTCAATGTTGTACTATTATGCTGAAAGTCTTCATTATTCTGTTGTAGGTACACCTAATAAACATGAGGTTGAGCAAGGTTTTTTTGTAAAGTATGGCGATGGTGGAGCGGATGTTATGCCAATAGGACATCTTTATAAAACACAGGTATACCAACTAGCAGAACATTTAGGAGTTCCTCAAGAAATTATTGATCGAACACCAACAACTGATACATATAGTGCAGAGCAAACTCAGGAAGAATTCTTTTACCAAATGCCATTTTATGAGATGGATCTTTTATGGTATGCGTGGGAGAATGATTATCAGATAGATGAAGTTGCTATGGTCTTAAATAAAGAGACGAGTGAAATTCAGAATATCTTCAAAAATTTTGAAAGAAAGAAGAAAACAACAGAATACCTTCGATTACCTCCTATTTTCTAATTTGATTAATTATTAAGCAATAGTGAATTAGTATGAATGTAGTTGATTACCTATTTTTAGAATCGGAGTGCCTCGATAAGGATTTTGTTATCGGGCCTAATGAAACGATAACTTATAAACAGGTTTATAAGGATAGTATGATGCTTGCCAGCTATTTAAAAAATCTGGTAGGTGAGAAAGAAGGTATACTATTAGCCTGTGAGAATTCTATTTTTTCTATAGTAGCGTATTTGGCTATAATTAAATCTGGTAACTTTTGTATTCCTATTGATCCATTAATTGAGCAAGGTAATTTTGAATATATAGTCAAAACAACTAAAAGTAAATGTCTTGTCTTTTCGAATAAATTTACCAAAACAATATCTAAATCGATAGATCACCAGATTAATGAAAATGAATTTCACGATATCATAAAGAATCCAGATCTAGGGATTGCTGGTTTTTCAGATGAATTTGATTCCAATAGGATAGCGGAAATTCTATATACATCAGGATCAACGGGTAAACCTAAGGGGGTAGTTATCAGCCATAAGAATATTATCGCAAATACAAATTCAATAATTGGTTATCTGAAATTAAATTCAGATGATATTATGGGAGTTGTTTTGCCCTTTTATTACTGTTATGGTTTATCATTATTACATACGCACTTAAAAGTTGGAGCTTCTTTAGTTCTGATTAATAATTTCATCTTTTTGCCTACGGTAATAAATAATATTAAGAATTATAAATGTACTGGTTTTGCTGGAGTTCCTAGCCATTTCCAAATTTTATTGAAGAAGTCAGAATCTTTCAAGAACACCAATTTTCCTCACTTAAGGTATGTTACTCAAGCAGGAGGAAAACTTCATAATAATTTTATAGAGGAGTTTATTAATATTTTTCCAAGTATTGAATTTTTTGTGATGTATGGTCAAACAGAAGCCACTGCGCGCTTATCGTATTTGCCTCCTGAGAAGCTAAAAGAAAAGATTGGATCTATAGGGAAACCAATACCTGATGTTTTTTTGAAAGTATTAAATGAGTCTTGTGAATCTGTAGAAACAGGTGGACTTGGAGAAATAGTAGCAAAGGGCGATAATATAATGCTTGGTTATTACGAGGATGAAGAAGCAACAAAAGCCGTTTTAAAAAATGGATGGTTGTATACAGGTGATATTGGCTGGATTGATGAGGATGGTTATATTTTTTTAGAGAGCAGAAAAAAAGAAATTATAAAAGTTGGCGGTAAACGAGTAAGTCCAAAAGAAATTGAAGAGGTTATTGTTTCCGTAAATGAAGTTGTAGACTGTACAATTACTGGCTTTCATGATGATTTGTTAGGCGAGGCTATTAAAGCAAGTGTCGTTTTAGTAGATGACTGCGAAGAAAAACAAATCAAAAAGCAAATTTTAGAAGAGTGTTATAAAAAGCTTCAAATCTATAAGGTTCCACAACTAATATGTTTTGAAGAAAAGATACAAGTTAGTTCTTCAGGAAAAAAAATAAAACCTCATTCAATAATATAAATTAGGTGTAAACTTAAAAGATTATTGAATAAGGTAAAACTATAAAATCAAACTATACACATATGAGATTTAATAAATTGATTATTTTTCTTCTCATGCTTTCAGTTGTTTCATGTATACCTCAGAAGAAAACAATTTACATGAGAGATGTAAGCGGGAAAAAAGAGTATATAAACCTATATACAAAAGCTATTGAAGTTACTGAAGCATATACTATTCTGAGGGGGGATTATATTTACATTAGAGTTTTAACTCCTGACGAAGCTGTTGCTAGTCTTTATAATCTTAATGTTGGTCAGATGAATATGAATGGCACGGGAGACCCAAGTAGTTTAAGATTTCAGAGTTATCAGGTTGGTGATGAAGGTTCGATTGATTTCCCATATGTTGGAGAGGTTAAAGTTACTGGGTTGACTGTAAAGGAAGTGAAAGCAAAGATGCAAGATATTCTTAAAAAACATATCGATACTTTTACGCTTCAGGTTCAATTGACCAATACACAGTTCACCGTATTGGGAGAAGTGAATAATCCTGGTCAGTATAATATGAGTAAGGATCAGATTACTGTTTTCGAAGCAATATCGCAAGCTGGAGATTTAACCATCTATGGAAAGAGAAAAAAAGTGAGAATTGTGAGGCCTTCTAATGAGGGAACAAAAACAATTACTGTAGATCTGACAGATTTAAATCTTATTGATAGCCAGAATTATTTTATCCAGCCTAATGACTTGATATATGTAGAACCAATTAAAGCCCAGATGTTTGGGTTTGGTGAAACATTCTCTTTGAGTTTAATCACAAGTTTAATAAGCTTTTTCTTACTAGCTAATTCATTAAGATAGTAAGTTCTAATTTTCTCGATAAGCTTATATTTTATTTCAAATCCATTTTATTAATCCTCATATTTATAAACTAAGATTATGTATCATTCCAATAATAACACTTCTCATATAAATGATGATATATTCAGTCTTGAAAATGAATATAAAACAGATAAGCCTGATGTTCTGAAATGGTTTTATTTATTCCTGAGTAAGTGGTATTGGTTTGTTATATTTATTTTTCTGGGTTTATCGGTGGCTTATTTTGTAAATAGGTATACGACTCCGGTTTATAAAGTAGATGCGACAGTTCTCATAAAAAGCGAAAATCAAACAAATATGCCGGAAGATTTGGCTATGATGAGTGGGTTTTCTACACCTGAGATGCAAAACTTTCAGAATCAAACAATTCTATTAAAAACGGAATCTCTGATTCTTAAGACGTTAGAGCAGCTTGATTTTAATGTGAGTTACTATTCAAAAGATAAGTTGAATACTAATGAAAGTAATTCTTTAAAAATTATTCAGACTCTTAATCAAGCTTTCTTCTCAAAAGGAAAATACAGAGAAGAAGAATTGTATTTAAATAAGCCATTCCAGGTTATAATAGATAAAACTCATGTTCAACCCATTGGTCTTAAATTCTATCTCGAAAGAAAAAGTGATGGAAAACTACATATAGTTGCTAAAGGAGAGAATATTATTCTTCATGATTTCTTGAATAAACAAGATATTGGAAACTTATTATCTTTTGAAGTTGATGAACCTGTAGAAATAGGGAAGAGAATTGTTAGTGAGCATTATTCATTCACGATTATTTCGGAGTACATCAATTTAGATGAAGAGTTAAGCAATAATGATATTTATTTCTTCATTCGTAATAATAGACGAATGGTTAATGAGTTTAAAGATATAGAAGTTTCATTTGCTGCCCAGGGGGCATCTATTGCGAATATGTCAACAAAGGGAACTTGTCTCCAGAAAACGAAGGCGTTTTTAAATATGTTGATGGAGGTTTGGATTCAGAATAGTTTGGATCAGAAAAATCAAATTGCAAATAATACGATCTCATTTATTGACCAGCAATTATATGGTTTAGGTGACACCTTAGGGAGAATGGGAGCAAAACTTCAAAACTTTAGAACTTCTAATAAGGTTGTGGTGCCAACTGTTCAAGTAGAGGCAGCTTATATCAGATTACAAGAGATAGATCTGGAAATTCTGGAATTACAAACGCAATCTTCATATTTAAGAAGGTTAAGAGGATATTTGAATAAGAGGGAAGATTACAATAAACTAATTTCGCCTGCTTCTGTAGGTTTAGAACAAAGTGTTTTATCCGAGTATATCACTCAATTAGGAGAAGTGAGATCTGCTCTTTTTCAATATAAGGGAAAGGAAAAATTAAATAATCCATATTTAGAAAGGTTACAACGTCAGGAGTCAACAATACTTGCATCTCTCTATGAAAATATTAATTCTCAAGAAGACTATATAAATCATCAAGAGGAAGAATTGAAGAAACAGAAAGCTAGAATTTCTCGTGAACAAAATTTATTACCACGCAAGGAACAGCAATATTTGAATATTCAACGAAATTACGATCTGACCAATGATTTATATACTTTACTTCTAGAAAGAAGAGTGGAGGCACAAATTCAAAAAGCTTCAAATTTACCAGATAATGAGATAATTGAGCCTGCATATTTTGCTGCGATGTTACAGCCTAAAACTATGTTTGTCTATATCATATATTGTTTGTTAGGTTTTATGATTCCTGCAATATTTATGTTTTTAAAGGATCTTTTTAATAATAAGATACAAACACAAGAAGATCTGGAAAGAATTACTTCTTCTCCTATTATTGGGAATATTGCATTCAGTAAGAATGATAATGAAGTTTTGACACAAGAACAACCAAGTTCGCCAATTACGGAAGCTTTTAGGTCATTAAGAACTCGCTTAGACTACCTTAAAAATGGAAGTGATAAACAAACGATATTAGTGACCTCATCTACATCAGGGGAGGGGAAGTCATTTTGCGCTGTTAATATTGCTGGTATTTTGGCTCTTGCAGGAAGAAAAACAATTATATTGGGGTTTGACCTAAGAAAACCCAAACTAAAGAAATACATAAATGTTCCTGAAGAAAAAGGAATCTCTACCTTTTTAATCGGTAAAAACACCCTTGAGGAAGTTATTTCCCATACCGAATATGAAAATTTAGATTGTATTATTGCTGGTCCTATACCTCCAAATCCAGCTGAATTAGTAGATTCTAAAACAACAGCTACTTTATTCGAAGAGCTAAAAAAACAATACGATTACATTGTAATAGATACAAGTCCTGTTGGAATGGTAACTGATGCTTTGCTATTAACACCTTTTGCAACAACAAACATTTTTGTTGTTAGACACCAGTTCACTCACAAGTTATTTTTAGAACAGAATATAAAAATGCTGAAAGAGTCTAATATAAAAAATGTAAGTATTGTGATGAATGGTATAAAGTCCCAAAAATATGGGTATGTATATAAATATGGATATGGCTATAATTATAGTGAATCAAAAGTGTAGCAATAATTAATAAAAGTATTTCTTCTCACAGAGTAAATTAATTCGTTTTTAATAATCACATCTAAATAATTCTGAATCATGGATATAAATAATCGTAAGATTGCTGTTATAGGTCTTGGCTATGTTGGCCTGCCTCTTGCTGTTGAGTTTGGAAAAAAATATATAACTGTTGGCTTTGATATAAATACAACTCGGATATCGGAACTAGAATCTGGCAATGATAGAACGTTGGAAGTCAGCAAGGGAGATTTAGCAGCATCCGAATTACTTGTTTATACTAATGATGAAGAATTTCTTAAACAATTTGATGTATTTGTAGTAACTGTTCCAACTCCAATTGATAAGAATAAACGTCCCGATTTAAGACCTTTGATTAAAGCTTCGGAAACAGTAGGAAAGGCTTTGAAAAAGGGAGATGTTGTTATTTATGAATCTACAGTTTATCCTGGAGCTACTGAAGAGGATTGTGTTCCTGTATTAGAAAAGCTTAGTGGGCTGAAGTATAATGAAGATTTCTTTTGCGGATATTCTCCAGAAAGAATAAACCCCGGAGATAAAGTGCATACTGTAACAAAGATTCAAAAGGTAACATCAGGTTCCACTCCAGAAGTTGCAGATTTTGTTGATCAATTATATTCTTCAATTATAACAGCAGGAACTTATAAAGCATCTTCTATTAAAGTGGCAGAAGCAGCAAAAGTGATTGAAAATTCCCAACGTGATATTAATATAGCTTTTGTCAATGAATTGTCAGTTATTTTTAGTCGTATTGGAATCGATACTCACGAAGTTCTCGAGGCAGCTGGTACTAAATGGAATTTCTTGCCATTTAAGCCTGGATTAGTCGGAGGACATTGTATTGGAGTTGATCCATACTACTTAACACAAAAGGCTCAGGAGCTTGGATATAATCCCGAAATTATGTTAGCTGGGCGTAGGCTGAATGATAGAATGCCTGTCTTTGTAGCTTCTATGGTGATAAAGGAAATGATTAAGAAAAAGCATCGAATTTCTGAATCGAAAATATTGGTTCTGGGATTAACTTTTAAGGAGAATTGTCCAGATGTTCGAAATTCAAAAGTTATAGCTCTCATTCATGAATTCAATGAATTTGGGTGTCATGTTGATGTCTATGATCCTTGGGCAGATAAGAAAGAAGTAATGGATAAATATGGGATAGAATTACTCAGCAGAATTAATGGAGATAAATATGATTCTATTGTATTAGCAGTTGCCCACTCCGAATTTGAAGGTTTAGATTATGTGGCATTAAAAAATGGTGGAAGTGCTGTTATTTATGATATTAAAGGAGTTCTTCCAAAGGAAGTTGTTGATTGTAGATTGTAGGATTGAGTTCAACTGCAATTACAAAGATGAATTTTGTTGAAGAGGTAAGGAAAACAACAATACTAGGTTAGATTATAAAACTGTAATAAACTATTTTTTATGAAAGGAATTATATTAGCCGGAGGCGCTGGTTCTCGTTTGTACCCTATTACACAAGGTATATCAAAACAGTTACTACCCATATATGATAAGCCTATGATTTATTATCCTTTATCTGTGTTAATGTTGGCAGGTATTCGTGAAATATTGATAATAACAACGGAAGAGGATCAGCCGGCTTTTATTCGACTATTAGGTGATGGTTCTCAATGGGGAGTTTCTCTTTCATACAAAGTACAGTTTACACCAGATGGTATTGCTAAGGCCTTTCTTATTGGGAAAGAGTTTATTGGTGAAGATGATGTCTGTTTAATTCTTGGAGACAATATTTTTTATGGTGATGGGTTGACTCCATTATTGAAAGATGCTCTAATTACAGTTTCTTTTGAAAAAAAAGCTTGTTTATTGGGTTACTACGTGAGTGATCCGGAACGCTATGGTGTTGCAGAATTTAATAAGGATGGAGAAGTTGTTAGTATTGAGGAAAAACCAGAAAATCCTAAGTCGAATTATGCAGTTGTTGGCTTATACTTTTATCCCAATGATGTAATCCAAAAATCTGAGAATATAAAACCTTCCGAGAGAGGAGAATTGGAAATTACATGCTTAAATCAGGTTTACTTGAAAGAAAAAAGATTGAAGTTAAATAGAATGGGACGTGGATTTGCATGGTTAGATACAGGGACTCACGAATCACTGCTTGAAGCAGGTAGCTTTATTCAAACGATAGAAGCTCGACAAGGTCTTAAAGTAGCATGTTTAGAAGAGATTGCATACAAGAAACATTGGATAACGATAGAGACTTTGAATGAAGCAATAGCTCGTTACGACGGTAATGTATATGGGAATTATTTGAAACAAATTGAGAAAGATATAAGCTATAACTATTTACTCTAAATGAAAACGATATCAGTAAGTCATTATTTTATAATTAAAGGGCAGGGGTATTTTCCATTATGTATCAGTTGGATAATGTGAATTGAAACCTAATTGGAATAATAAATAGCTATAGAAATTTAAATGAGTTCAGACGCAAGGAAGTTTTTAAAAGGAGTTACATCTGGTTACCTTGTTATGATCGTTAGTTTACTAGTGAATCTATGGCTTATTCCATTTGTCTTGAAATTTTTAACAAGACCTGAATATGGAATTTTTGCTATAGCTACTGACTTATTGGCTTGGCTTTCTTTAGCAAACCTAGGAATTAGTGCTGCATTTAATTCAAAAGGAGCTCATTTACTAGGTTCTAAAGATATTAAAGAACTAAATGTAGTCGCGAGTACAACCTTCTTTACACAATTACTAAGTGCAACAGTCATATTAATAGTAGGTGTATTTGTTACAATAAACCCAGAATTACTTTTTGGTAGTGACGTAAATGCAGATAATATAGAACTAGTTGTTGTTTTACTCGTAAGTGGTTACACTTTAAGTTTCATTTTTCAACCAATGAATTCGATGCTAATTGCCAGCAAACAAATTCATATTGATAATTACCTCAAGTTTGGCTTGCTGATTATTAAAACAAGTTTGACTGTAATTCTATTAATGAATGGTTTTAAACTTTTATCACTTGCAATAAGCAGTTTTGTGGCAACTATTATCATTACAGTAGTAACCTGGATTAGAGTTAAGAAATCATTGCCTGAGGTTAAGATAAGATTGAATTTATGGAAGTATGATCGTTTTACATTTTTATTGAAAAAAGGAGTTTGGTTTAGTCTTGGAGGAATAGCAGGTATTCTGATTCTAAGAATGGATTCTTTTCTAATCGGTAAATACATCTCATTATCTACAGTAGCGAGTTATGTAATAACAATAAAATTGTATCAAATAGCAGACACTTTTCATCAACAATTTTTTAATACAACTCGACCATTTTTTGCTCAGATGTTTGGACGAAAGGATATGAAATCTCTTTCGAAGATGTATAATATTACTTTCTATTCGTCATTTGCAGCAGCTTTTGGGATTGGTATTTGTATTTATTTACTAAATAAATGGTTTGTTAATTTATGGGTAGGTCCTGATTTTTATCTTGGTGATACTATAAATATGTTGTTATGCCTTAATTTCATACTCCAGGCATCGGTACTTCCAAATAGAATTATTCTTGCGACAACTTTCTTTAAAATTGTGTCACATAATATCATACGATTTGTAGAGGGGGTAATAAAATTATTGGCAAGTATTGCATTATTATACTATTGGGGTATTGAAGGGATAATTTTTGCCGGTCTAATAAGTTCTCTTGTTTTCTCGAATATTGTCTTAAATATTTTTACAGGACAATTTTTTAAAGAAATGGCTTGGGCTAAATTGGCTCTAATTTTATTTATGTTGATTATTCCACTCATAATTAATTTTGTCACTGACAATCAACTAAAATTGGCTTTGTTCGCCTTTTTAATAGCTACCGTATTTGTATTTGTTTGGAGAAAAATAAAAAAACAGGATATAAATTATTCATCGATCGATTTGAAGTTTGTAAACCTTATAAAAAATATTTTACCTAAATGATTGTTATTTTTCAATGAAATAGAAAGTAATGGGAAGTTTAAAAGACAAAACTTTGAATGGATTTTTTTGGAGCTTCTTCGATAATTTTGGAAAGCAATCAATATCTTTCGTTATTGGAATAATTCTAGCTAGGTTATTAGACCCTTCAGTTTATGGAATATTAGGGATGATCGTAATTTTTATGGCTATTTCCAATGTTTTTATAAGTTCAGGATTTGGTACAGCATTAATTAGAAAAACAGACCTAAAGGATGCGGATTGTAACACCACTTTTATTTTTAATTTGGGAGTCTCATTATTTTTTTACTGTATACTATTCTTTACATCTCCTTTTATTGCTTCTTTTTTTGAAGAACCTAGTTTGAAGCTGATCATACGAGTATTGGGAATAGGGCTTTTGATTAATGCAGCTTCTATCGTTCAACATTCGTTAATGACGAAGCGGATAGATTTCAAAACACAAAGTAAGATATCAATAACGAGAACAGTTTTTAGTGGAACAGTTGGTATAGTAATGGCATATAGAGGCTTTGGTATTTGGAGTCTTGTAGCTCAACAGTTAGTTGGCGGATTTTTAGGAACCACTCTATTGTGGTATTACAATACATGGAAACCGAAGTGGGAGTTTTCAGTACAAAGCTTTAAAGAGCTGTTTGGCTTTGGTTCTAAATTATTGGCTTCAGCTCTAATCGATACAACTTTCAATAACCTATATTATTTGGTAATTGGGAAGTATTTTGCAGCAGCTCAGTTAGGTTATTACACGCGTGCACAAGGTTATTCAAATTTATTTTCGAGCAATTTAACAGGAATAATTGAACGAGTTAGTTATCCAGTGCTTTCGTCTATTCAGGATAATCCGGATGCTTTGACAAGGGGATATAAAAAAATACTAAAATCATCAATATTAATTTCATTTGTTGCAATGATGGGCTTAGCGGCTTGTTCTGAATCTCTCGTTATAATCCTGATTGGAGAAAAATGGGCACCATGTATTCCTTATCTACAATTACTCTGTTTTTCTCAAATGTTATATCCTCTTCATGCAATTAACCTAAATATTTTAAAGGTAAAAGGGAGGTCTGATCTTTTTTTAAGATTGGAGATTATTAAAAAATGCATTTCTATACCAGTAATAATAATTGGAATTTATTTTGGTATAAAAGCTATGTTAATAGCAATGATTTTTAACGGATGTATTGCCTACATATTGAATAGTTATTATACCGGACGTCTAATTGAGTATTCAACATTTCAGCAACTTAAAGACATCACACCATCATTTTTAGTTGGTATTGCAACTTGTTTAGCCATGTGGTCTGTAGAATTATTAATGTTGTCAGTTATGCAACAATTCTTAGTTCAGTTGATTGTGGGGGGACTTTTACTAATTTTTATTTTAGAGATTTTAAAACTCAATGAATACATGGAGATTAAATCAATCTTTCATAAATACTTTCGAAAAGTCAATTTTAAGGGGTTTTAAGCTGAAGGTTGCACTGATTCATTTTTAAGTAGACATAACATGTCCGATTTTTTACTGTAAGAACTATTGGGACGCTAAGTCTTTTATGAGGAGTAGTGTGAAGCAGCTCTAAAGAAGAGTTTATAAAATTATTATTTTCTAAAATTGAAAAATATTTAAAGCTCAATTCTAACTTCATACGTACCAATAAAAAAAGCTTAATGGCTTACTTTGAGTTTTGATTAACCACCTTGAGCATTTTAGATTAAGCAACGAATTAATAATCTTCTTTATTTTAATAAATGCTCTAGTCTAACAAACCCATTTAGATTATTGATTTATATGCGCTTTCACTTATGCAACAAAATTAGTTCTGTTGCTATTCTATGATTTAGTATTACTCATTAAACATGAAATTTATCTTCAATGGATACTTCGAAATTGAATAAATCGTATGAACAAAATGGCAAAAATTTAGCTATTAAAGGACTCATGGAAAAAATGGTTAATGTCACTTCACCAGTACTTCCTCCTCTAGAGGAATTTATCCCAATGTTGGAGGATATCTGGGAAAGCAAGTGGCTTACGAATAATGGAAAATATCACAGAGAATTTGAAGATGCTTTGGCTAGATATCTTGGTGTGCCGCATATTTCGATATTTTCCAATGGGACATTGGCTCTTATAACAGCTTTACAATGTTTCAAAATAACAGGGGAAGTTATCACTACACCATACAGTTTTGTCGCTTCTTCTCATGCTTTACATTGGAATGGAATTGCTCCTGTTTTTGCAGACATAGACCCTGTTTCATTAAACTTAGATCCTCAAAAAATAGAAGCTGCTATTACATCTAGAACTACAGCTATTATGCCAGTACATGTGTATGGAAATCCATGTGATGTACAGGCGATTCAAGATATTGCAGATACTTATGGTTTGAAAGTAATTTATGATGCGGCTCATGCCTTCAATGTCGATATTAACGGACATTCCGTATTGAATTATGGAGACGTGTCTATATTAAGTTTTCATGCTACAAAGGTATTTAACACGATTGAGGGGGGAGCGATTATCTGTAGAGATGAAGCAACTAAAAAACGCATTGATTATTTGAAAAATTTCGGATTTGCAGGTGAAACAAAAGTTATTGCGCCTGGAATTAATGCAAAAATGAATGAGTTGCAAGCAGCTTATGGATTACTACAATTAAAAAGAATAGATGAAGCAATAAATCAAAGAAAAAACATTACGGATTTATATCGAGACTTACTAAAGGATGTTAAGGGAATTAGTTTCTTAAATGATATGAAAGGTGTAAAGCACAACTATTCCTATTTCCCAATATTCGTTGATGAGTCAGAATATGGTACATCGCGAGATGATTTATATGAGGAATTACAAAAGCATAATATTTATGGTCGTAGATATTTTTACCCATTAATATCACAGTTCCCTACATATAACAAACTTCTTTCTGCATCTGCGGAGAACTTACCTGTTGCTGAAGCGATAGCTTTGCAGGTAATTTGTTTACCAATCTTTCCTGACTTATCCGAAGCTAAAATAAGAGAAATAGCTGTAATTATAGATCAATATGGTTCATGAGCTTGTTGTGAAGAAAAGAATCTTAATGCTAGGGGGATCTTATTTTCAGATACCTGCAATTAAATATGCCAGAGATGCTGGATATTATGTTATTACTTGTGATTATTTACCAGATAATCCAGGGCATATGCATGCGAATGAATGGCATAACTTAAGCACGACAGATTTAGATGGAGTTCTGGATTTAGCAAAAAGAGTGAATATAAATGGTATCGTAGCTTATGCTTCCGATCCGGCAGCACCCACAGCTGCTTATGTATCAGAGCAACTTAATTTGTCAGGTAATTCTTATGAAAGTGTTAAGGTGCTTACAGAGAAAGATCTATATAGAGATTTTCTGAGGAGTAATGATTTTAATACACCATTATCAAAGGGGTATGATAATTACGAGAAATTACTGGCAGATATAGGTAGGTTTGATTTTCCATTAATGGTTAAACCTGTTGATTCATCTGGAAGTAAAGGGGTGATGAGAGTCAAGGAAATTATCGATTTAAAAAATGCTTTTGAATATGCATTGACATATTCTCGCTCTAAGAGAATCGTTGTAGAAGAGTTTATTGAGAAAAAAGGAGCTCAAATTGGTGGAGACGGATTTGTTGTGAATGGAGAGCTGATATTCCTATGTCTGGGAGATCAGTTGAATGATTTGAATTGTAATCCATTTGTACCTATTGGAATGGTTTTTCCATCTTCGGCAGATCCTATAAAGAAAACGAAAATACATAAGGAAATACAACGAGCTTTATCTCTTTTGGATTTTAAACAAGGAGCAATCAATATTGAAGTGATGTTTGATTCTCAGGATAATATTTATTTAATGGAGCTTGGCCCTAGAAGTGGTGGAAATTGTATTCCGGAAGTAATTAGATATGCAACATGTTTTGATATAATTAAATCAAGCGTTGAAGTTGCATTGGGGAATCAAATTAAGAATCATGATTGTACTAAATTGAATTTATATCATTCATATTATGCTATTCATAGTGATAAGAATGGGATATTGGAAAAAATAGAAATAGCAGAATTTTTGAATAAGAATATTATTGAAAAACATGTGTTTAAATCGGCTGGTGATGAGGTTAAAGTATTTAATGGTTCCGATGCAACTTTGGGAATTCTAATATTAAAATATGCTTCACTTGAAGAAATGATTCAAATATCATCCAATATGAGTGAATATGTGAATGTGGAATTAGTATAAGTTGCTTGCCTCTATGTGTTTCGATAAAGTGTATCTGTTTGTGGCGAACAAAAGTATACTCTATTCACTTATAAAATTACCTCTATATCAAATATGAAAATACAAGTGCGATAAAATGAAATTAGCAATAATGCAACCTTACTTCTTCCCATATTTGGGTTATATGCAACTGGTTAATCTGGTTGATAAATTTATCTTTTATGATGATGTAAACTTCATTAAAAATGGTTGGATTGCTAGAAATAGAATAATTTCTAATACGAATTCATTGCAGTATTTTGGTGTTGATTTGATTCAAGTGAGTCAAAACAAACTCATTAAAGAAATTAAGATTAATAATAATTCTACAAAGAAATTAAGAACAATAAGGCATGTGTATTCCAAAGCTCCTTTTTTTAGTGATGTTTACCCTATTATAGAAGCATGCTTAAATAAGCCAAGCCTAACGATAGCAGAAATGGCAGCAGACTCTGTTGTAATGGTTGCAGATTATTTGGGTATTGAAACGGAGTTTGAATTTAGCTCAAAGTGTAATGCTATTTCTATTGACTTTGGCAGAAAAGAGAGGATAATTTCTATTTGCAAACAAGAAAAGGCTTCTAATTACATTAATTCTATCGGAGGTATTGAATTGTATTCCAAAGATTATTTTAAGAAATCTGGGATAAGTCTACAGTTTCTTGAGGCTAATGAAGTGATTTATAATCAATTTGATAAACCATTTGAGAAAAACCTTTCGATTATTGATGTGTTAATGTTTAATTCGGTAGATAAGGTCAAGGAGTATCTGAATTCCTTTGAATTGAAATAGTAGTACTAATATCTAAAGTAAAGTGTAATTGTTTGTGATAAGTCTAAGTAAATATTAAGAATTACTTGCAAACCAACCAAATATTTCATTGAAAATTTAAAATCATATGAACATCTTTTTTAGAGCATTTGAAATTGAAGACGCCGAGTTTATTAATGCTTTGCGTGATAATGAAGATATGGAGAGCCGAATAGGTGGTAATAAACGTTTTGTATCTCTTGCAAGAGAGCGTAAATGGATAGAAGATATTATTTATGGAGATTATAAGGATAAAATTCATTTAGCCATTTGTGAGAATGGAAGTAAAGATATTATAGGTTACCTATCAATTTCTGAAATTGATCATTTTAATAAATCCTGTTTATTAAGTGGCATAAAGTTAGATCTGGAATTCTCAAAGAAAGGTTATGGCATTCAGGCGTTTATTTTGATATTGAGATATGTATTCGAACAATTAGGTATGGAACGGTGTACCTCGATTTGCTTGGAAGATCACTTAGTAATGAAGAAAATAATGGAAAGAGTTGGTTTTAAAATTGAAGGCCTATTAAGGCATTCTTTATTTAAAAATGGGACATTTCAGAACCAATATTTATTCAGCATATTAAAAGAAGATTATTTCGAGAGAAAAAAGAAGCTTCAGTAAATTAATTGTATTGATATGACTAAACCCCTTGTAAGCATACACTGTATAACGTATAATCACGAAAATTATATTGCTCAGGCATTAGAAGGTTTTCTTCTTCAGAAAACAAATTTTCCTATTGAAATTGTGATTTGTGATGACGCATCAACAGATAAAACGGCAAACATTATTCGAGAATATGCTGATAAATATCCAAACCTAATTGTTCCTCTGTTACAATCAGAGAATCAATATTCACAAGGAGTAAAACCAGGTTTTGATATTGTAATGCCTCGTTGTCAAGGGAAATATATTGCTCATTGCGAAGGAGATGATTATTGGATTGATCCGTATAAATTACAAAAGCAAGTCAATTTTATGGAAGGTAATCCCGAATATTCATTCATTTTTCATGATTGCGAAATTTTGAATCAAAATTCTGGTTCCAGACAATTGCGAGTAGGTAAACGTGTAATAGACGAAACAGTTGATTTGGTGTCGGCTATAAAACAAAACAATATGCCAACTGCCTCGATATTACATAGAAACGTTTTGGACAGAAACTCTACTCCAGGTTGGAGTTTTAGAACCAAGAAAGGAGATTACTGCTTGGTTATTCTATTGGCTGAGAAAGGACTTGGTAAATATTTACCTGATGTTATGTCGGTTTATCGAGTCCATGAAGGGGGAGTTTGGTCTGGTAATGACCATGAATATCGCAATAAAGAAGATATTAATTTTTTTTATCTGTTGTACGAATATTTCTCTGACACTAATGTGAGAGCTACTATAAAGAAGAGATTGAATTATTGTTTTATTGAGAAAGCATTTATCAAGATAAAAAAAGGAGAAATTATAAGTGGCTTATACTTGTATTTGCGACACATTAATTCAATAAATGATACAAAAAAGATAAATGAAGTAAAGAAAATTCTACTTGCTTTTAAAGCCGGAGTCTTTAATTTGGCTCGTAAACTAAGTTCATTTTTCAATTTGAAAATCAAGAAACCGACCGTTTAATCTTATGAGTTCTTTATATGTATTTTTTAATGTCAACTTATTTTAACAAAAAATGAATAAGATATTTGTTATTGGACCCTCTAAATATATTGGAAGACATTTCAAATCTGTAGAAAATTCCTTAGGGGCAAATTTTATTTATTTTGATAATTATCAGCCTAACAGGATAATTGAAGAGAAGCCTGATTTGGTAATTGTTCCTGATGAACATTGGTGCGAACTAGGCAATATTGTTGCTACATGTAAAGCTCATGGTATTCTTACTCTGCAATTGATGGATGGTATTTTAGAGTGGAGAAGAACTTGGGATTATGGAGCTAACGGTCATAGAGTAAATGGAATATTGAATCCTTTGAATCAGCCAGCCTTTGCTCATAAAATAGCCTGTTTAGGGTACAAGGATTTTAGAATACTCGAAAGTTGGGGAAATCGTGGTAAGTGTGAGATTGTAGGTATGCCACGTTTAAAAAATATCCAAGGTTTACAAACTGATTATTCTCATTTGGATAAGAAAAAAGGTAAAATATTGATTTGTACAGCAAAGACACCTGCGTTTACAAAGAAACAAAAAAGAATAACAATTGATTCATTAAGAGATTTAAGAGATTTTTTTAAAGAAAAGAATGATATTGAAGTTGTTTGGCGCTTATCAGGAGATTTATCTGAAGTGTTGAATATAAAAAACACATTGACTGATCTAAATGGTTTGGAAATCCATAAGATAATTCAAGAAGTTGATTCAGTTATTACTACACCATCAACAACCTTATTAGAGTCGATGGTACTCAAAGTACCTGTTGCATTACTTGATTATCACAATTTACCTCACTATTTCGACTCAGCCTGGTGTATTTCTTCAAAATCGCATATTCCTATCGTTTTTGAAGAATTAATGAATCCCCCAGTTGTGAAATTAGATTATCAAGAGTTTTTATTGAATGATCAATTATTCAACCATGATGATGCTACCAAGAGGCTTTTGGATCTGATCGAAAATATGTTGAAATATAAAAACAATACAGAGAACTTACCTGCAGCGATTCTAGATAATAACTATACACCAACTTATCAAATTTCATCAGGAATTGGTACTTATTATCCGGATTTATCGGGGTTAGAGAAATTGAAAAGGAGGGAGCTGGAGTTGAAATTATCTGCTGCAGAGGGCACCATAAGAGTTTTGGAAAACAAGTTGAGCAATTTAGAGAGACGTTTGAATTCGATACCATTCTATACTTTTCTTAAGAAATTAAAACATAGCATTCCATTTTTATGAAAATACTCATAGTTCATACACGAAACGATATTATAAGTGGTGCTGAATACGCAATCACCGATATGCTGAATACGCTTCCGTCTGATCTTGAATTTGAAATGATGACTCCAGGTTCGGGGCCATTGTCAAATTATCTTGAAGGGTGTGGGTTCAAGGTGCATGTGCGAAAGTTTAGTGGTCCTAGAAGAAAATACCCGGGTTTGTATCAAGTGAATTCATTTTTACTAATGAGGTGGTTAAAAAAGCAAAAGTTTGATTTGATATTGTGTAATACGTTTGCAGCAAGTTTTCGGATGTCCTTAGGAGCTAAATGGGCAGGAATTAAAATTGCCATTTATACTCGTGAATATTTTTCGAAGAAAAAGCAAGTCAATCTAAATCAAGTTAAACGAGCAAGTTCGATAATTGCAGTATCCGAAGATGTGAAAGATTATTATGGAGGCATGCACTCCAATGTTAATGTTTGTCATGACACTATTGATATTGATGTGATAAATAAACGTGTAATAAATCATAAACAATCTCTTCTTAAAGAAGCTGTGTTTAATATTGGTTTTATTGGTCGCATAACTCGATACAAACAACCAGATCTCGTTATTCGTGCTATACCAGACATCATTAAAGAAATACCAAACATTCATGTTCATATTGTAGGGAAAGCTGTTAGCCAGGAAGCTAATTATGAGTTGGATTTGAAACGCTTAGTAAAGGATTTGAAAATAGATTCTTATGTGACATTTTGGGGCTATCGGAGTGATTCAATAGAACTTATGAAGGATTTCGATGTTTTGTGTTTAACATCAGATAGAGAACCTTTCCCACGTACAATTTTGGAATCAATGCTTGCAGGAACTCCAGTTGTTTGCTCAAATACGGGAGGATGTAAGGAGATGGTAAAGGATAATATCACTGGGCTTCACTTTGATGTTAGCAGTGATGAGAATTCAGTAAAGTTGGCTAAACAGATTATTCGTTTATCTAAAGACAAGCAACTTTATAACGAAATAGTGACGAATAGTTTAAATTTTATTAAAGAAACATTTGGCCCCAAAGAACAAACGAAACACTTTTTTAATACTCTAAGGTTGATTTTAAAATAATATTCTTCATTATGAAAGTAGCAATCATTTACGATTTAACTGAGGCTGGCGGAGTCCAAACTTGTGTTTTATCACTTATAAAAGGATTAAATAAGAGAGGTATTAAGCCAGTAATATTCTGGGATGAGGCTCCTAACAATGAATTATTGGAAGAAGCTGGCGTAAAAGCTGATTATATCAAGCTTAGTTTTCCAATTGCACCATCATGGATTAAAACCTTGCCAAATTTGTTTAGATATTTACTGTGGCCATTTAATATGGTGAGAATTAGTAAGATTCCTTTAGATTATGATCATGTTTATTCTTTTACGGTCAATATCCGGGTAGATCAACCTCGTTCACATTTATTTTACCTTTCAGGCCCACCCTTATTACCTCAATTAGAGTCGAAGTCTATTCGGTTCAAAGTGGCAAAGTTTTTATATAAGATTTTTATACGTCCTTTTTATCCAGCCTATGAACCTCAGGAAAAAGGGAATTATGTAATTAATTCAAAATTTACGGCTCAATTATTTGAGGAAGCCCATAATAGAAAGCTCGAAGTGGTTTACCCATCAAATCAATTAAAATTTGAAAACCTTCAGGAAAACGATTTACCATTTAGAGATACAGTTACTTTTTTTAGTCGAATTGTAGATTATAAACGACCTGAGTTTTTGATAAAACTTGCAGGGCAGTATCCCGATTTGAAGTTTGTTATTATGGGAGGAGTATCAAAAAATAGAATAGATTATTTAGAGAGTTTAAAAGCGAAGGTTGTCGAGCAAAATTTATCTAATCTATCTTTTTACCCCAATGCCTCTAGGAATGACATAGATCAAATTTTAAAAAAGACATTATTTTATGTTTTTCCTGCAATTAATGAGCATTTTGGAATCACGACAGTGGAAGCTGTATTAAAAGGTTGTATTCCTTTTGTTCACGATTCGGGAGGTCAGAAAGAAATTGTTCCCTTCAATTCATTGAGATTCAGCGATAGTAATTTTACCGAAAAATTCTCAGACTTACTGAATCTTAAGAATAGAGATTTGAATCAACTGAGACAAGAAATGCATGAGCATATCTTAAATTTTACAGAAGATGCTTTTATAGACAGGATGATAAATATTTGTATTGATGAGAAGCAGGTTGCAGTCTAGAGGATTTAGTCCTTTTATCTATTTTTACATACTTACAGCTGCTGCTATAACTGGTTTAATACTGAAAAACCAGATAGCATTTGCTGGTTATGTCTTAACATTGACTATTGGACTTGCATTCTTATATAGTGTCTTCCAAAGAGACACGGCTCCTTTTTTCTCAATGATAATTTTTATTTATGCACCTTTTCTAGCCTTTTTAAGGCAATATGTGATTTCTTACAATGGAATATCATTGATATTATTTGCAGCTCTTGCTTTATGGTTTATAAACAATAGACAGGTATTTTTGGAAATCATAACTTGCAAAGTAAGAATTGGTATTATTCTTTTTGTATTTCTCTTTGTAGGTTACGGTGCACTCCTGGGAATTCCCGTAGAACGATTCATGAAATTTATTGAAACGACTTTGGCTTTGCTAGTTTTTAGCATGGCTTTGAAATCAGTTCGTTATGTGAGAAAGTATACTATTTACTTTATTGCAAGTTCATCACTGATAATACTAGGTCTTTTACAACATATTGAAACACGGTTTATTTTTGAGACCAGTAATGCTGTTCACAAAGCTGACCCTAGTGCATATAGTATTGCATTAGTTTTATCAGCCTTTTTTATAATCGCAGATAAAAAAGTTTGGATCTCTCAAATGAGTCAAGAGTGGTTGCAGAGAATGAAATATCCACTACTTGCTTTTATTGTTGTATTAACCATATTAACAACATCACGAATTGGTTTTTTCACTTTTGCAGGAAGCTATTTGTTATTTTTGATTTTAAGTAGATTTAATCTTAAACAGATGCTACCTATAATCTTAGTTGTTAGTTTAAGTTTCGTTTTCATTAGTAATACAGAATATTCAGATATTGCAGAACATTGGTTTAATAAAACATTTAATAATGACAGGGGAATTTCGGCTGCAACAACTGGTCGTGCTGATCAGTGGAAAATGGCAGGTGTTTATCTGGTAAATGAACCCATTGGAAATGTTTTAAGTGGTTTTGGTCCGGGTAAAGGACCGATTTTTAGCCAGATATACTCAACACGAATAAATGCTATTGCATCTATGGCAGGCGGTTCTTATCAATTACATTCTCTATATCTTAATGTGTTGATTGAATTTGGTCTTATTGCATTTGTTTGCTTCCTGATATTTTTAATAAGGCGCTTTGTCAAAGCCTATTCAATATTTACAAAATTGAATTTCAAACTGCCAATATTAGCCTTGTTTGCTTATGTTCTTTACATAAGCTCAACCTCGGGTCTAGGTGTTGTTCCTGGAATGTTCATTGCCATATTCTTGTTAAATATTGATGATTTTAAACGAAAAAACAGGAATATTCAACAAGGAAAATAGAAGTTATTAACCCCTAAAATGAATCTACAAATTTGATAAGTTTAATAAAAGGATTCGAGGATTTTTGGGTGCTATGGAATTTAACCTGAGAAATTAAAAAATGGCTAAAAGAGATCGATTAACATTAATTGCACATTTACCTCATATCTCAATTGAAGGACAATTTCATTCGTATGAGCCATATGTAAGAGAGGTCAAGTTATGGGCAGAACTGTTTGAATCTATTGATCTATATACAGAAGTTGTACAAACGACTCCATCATTTGCCATATTACCATTGCCTTCAAATATTACTGTTCACGATTTAGGAATAAGTGGTGGTGGAGATAAGGTCTCGCGTTTGAAGCGGTTTTTTCAAACTACAGTTTTGCCTTTTAAGCTATATAAGATTATCAAGAAAGCAGAGTATCTTCATTTTAGATCGCCTGGTTATACGACTTTTTTTGCTAATCTGATTAACTATTTTTTGAAAAGAAAAGTAATTGTGAAGTGGGCAACAAGTTTCCCTCCGCAGAAAGCGATGGGGAAAATTTCAAATTGGGAGGCTAAATTAATCTTGAAATCGGGCTATAATACTCAGGTCATGAGTTATAATAGTATATCGAAAATTAATTTTCACACTTTTTTTCCCGCATTGTTTACTAATAGTGAGCTACAAGAAATAAGTTCTTTTACTGACAAAACGAATTGGTCAGATACTTCGAAATATCGTTTCGTTTGCGTTGGTCGCTTGCATCCGGATAAAAATATAGAATTGATTTTGTATGGACTCAAAACATATATAGATCAAACAGGAGATAATAATATAATCATTGAACTTATTGGTGATGGCCCATTACGATCAAAACTAGAAAGCTTAGCCAGTGATTTGAAAATAATTAAGAACCTCAAATTCATGGGTAGTCTGGCATTTAAGGAAGTATTAAACGAACTTAAAACGGCAAATTTTCTGATTATGCCTGGTGTTAATGAAGGTTGGGGGAAAGTTATAAATGAAGCGCTAGCAGCTAAATGTATTCCAATTGTTGTTAATAAAGGAAATGGAGCTAATGTTTTAAAGCTTATGGGATCTCCAGGCTTATTTTTTGAGGCTCATGCAAATGGATTTTCTCAAATTATTCAAAGGGCTCGCGAATTAAAGAAAGATAAAATTGATCATTTTATTCAGCTGGGAGATCATGCTAATAAAAGTATGACTTTGGAGAAATTTCAGCAGAAGTTAATTCATGTCTTAGATTCATCAGATAAATTATAAGAGTTGAATAATTTAAGGGAAGTTGTTTGTTAAAATGAACTGTTTATGCGTATACTTCAATTAATCGATAATCTGAGTCCAGGTGGTGCAGAGCGTATGGCGGTAAATATCGCTAATGTTCTATATGAAGCAAAGAATGAATCATTTTTATGTGTTACAAGAAATACAGGAGGTTTAAGTAAGCATATTTTGAATGGCATTCAGACTCTTTTTTTAAATAAAAAAGGGATGCTTGATATAAGGGCTTTATTTCGATTGTTGAGATTTGTGTATAAAAATGAAATTGACATTATTCATGCGCATTCCTCATCTATTTTTTTTGGCGGTTTAATTAAGATTTTTAAACCTGGAGTTAAATTAATCTGGCATGATCATTTTGGCAATAGGGAAAATGATAGCCGTAGAAATTTATTCTATATATTATTTTCATTATTATTTGATCGTGTAATTGTTGTAAATCATAGTTTAGAAATTTGGGCAAAGAAACATCTCTTACTATCAGATAAGAAGATTGTGTATTTAAAAAACTTCCCTCATTTGAATTTAAATATTGATCACGAGGAGCAAACGAATGCTGTTCAAATAATATATTTAGCCAATTTAAAGAAGCCTAAAAATCATCAATTACTTGTCGAATCGATTAACAAGCTACAATCAAAATTAATAAATGTCAACTTGTCTGTTTCTTTAGTAGGGGCATACACAAATGATAGTTATTATAAAAGTTTAGTTTCTCTGATTGAAGAATATGATTTAAAATCAGTTTTTAATTTTATAGGTTCTGTCTCTGATCCTTCAAAATATTTGTTGAATGCTGATATCGCAGTTATTTGTTCGACTTTCGAAGGCTTACCTGTAAGTTTATTGGAATATGGTTTAGCAGAACTGCCTGTTATCTCGACATCTGTTGGACAATGCCCTGAAGTACTTGATTATGGTAAATCAGGTTGGGTGGTTGAATCTGAGAATACTGATGCATTTTCTAAGACTTTACTTCATGTTATATCAGATAGCGATGATGCTAAAGTTAAAGCTCTAAATCTAAAGAAACGAGTGTTAAATAAATATGGAGCAAATTCATTTTTAGATCAGTACCTCAAACTGGTTATTTAAGGTCTCGAAATTTAGCTCTAACCATACCTATCTATCATTATTTATAAAAGAGAACAATATTTTTTGACTATTCGTAAAACCAATTTATGAAAAAGTGTAAGCTAGTTTATATTGGGAATCAACTTTCGAAATATGGTTTGACACCAACTTTAGTTGAAACCTTGGGTGAGCGTTTAAAAGATGACTTTGAAGTTGTTCAAGGATCAGATAAACAAAATAAGTTGTTCCGTTTGATTCATATGTGGTGGTTGGTAATTCGAAATAGAAATTCTGATTATTTATTGATTGATACATACAGTACTTCATCTTTTTTATTCGCATGGAGTTCTGCAATATTATCTAGACTATTTCAACTGAAATATATCCCTATACTTCACGGTGGTAATTTGCCCTTAAGAGCTAAAAAGTCACCAAAATTAATGGAGCAATTTTTAAGTAAAGCTTATGAGGTTGTTTGTCCATCAGCTTACTTAAAAGTTGAGATGGAGAAGGCTGTTGGAGGAAATTATGTGGTTATTCCCAACTTCATTGATTTAGAGAATTACTCTTTTGAGGTAAAGAGGATTGAAGAAGATAAGGACATTAGTTTATTGTGGGTTCGCTCATTTCACTCTATATATAATCCCCAATTAGCAATTAAAGTATTGCATAAATTACATGAGAATGGGTTCATTCAAGCAAAACTGTGTATGGTTGGACCCAATAAGGACGGCTCTTTAAAAATGGTTAAAAAATTAGTTAAAGAACTTGGTCTAAGTGATTTTGTAAGTTTTACAGGAAAGATTTCGCAAAAAGAGTGGATCGCTTTATCCAGAGATTATAATATCTTCTTAAATACGACAAATATTGATAATACGCCTGTTAGTGTGATGGAAGCTATGTCTCTTGGATTCCCGGTAATAACAACTAATGTTGGTGGTATACCTTATCTATTTGAAGATAAGAAAGAAGGTATAATGGTAGAACCTAACAATAGTGAAAAAATTGTATCGGCTATTAACGAGCTAAAAAATCACTCAGAAAGAGCAATGGAAATTAGTATTGCAGCAAGAAATAAAGCTAGTGAATGGGATTGGAATTTGGTTCGAAATCAATGGCTAAGCTTGTTATCTAATTAATGTATATGAATCTATCGAAAATTTTATTTCGGATTGGTGCTAAGTATAGGAATCCTTCCTTGTGGAATCATTATTCCGAATTGAAGAAAACTGAAAAGTATTCATTTGAAGAATTGAAAGCGTATCAGGAATTTCATTTAAGGAAGTACCTGTCATATGTAGGAGAGACTTCTGTCTATTATAAGGACCTATTTCAAAAGTTAGGTATAAACCCTAAAACTATCACATTAAAAGATTTTTTTAATATACCCGTAATTTCTAAGAGTGAATTACTTAGTAGAAAGTCTGAGAGTTATCAGGAAAAGAAATCTGAAAAAGAATTTTTGTGTGAGACATCAGGTACAAGCGGCGAGGTCTTAACTTTTTATCGGAATGAATCTTGGGATTCTTTTAATCGAGCTTCCATGTTGAGAGGCTATTCATGGCATGGGGTAAAGCCTTGGGAATCGAATCTTTATTTTTGGGGATACAATACCGATGTGTCAGAAAGAAGAAAAATAAGATTTTTGGATTTTTTATTGAATCGATATCGGATGTTTGACTATGATGAAAAAAGTTTGTTTAGTCTGGAGAAAAAACTTCCAAAAGTTAAATACATAGAAGGTTACAGTTCTGTAATTTATGAATTGGCCAAGCTAATGGAAAAAAGAGGAATAAACCCTAAGAATCTGAAGATGATAAAAGGAACTTCAGAGAAAATATATCCCCATTATCAAGACGTCGTAAAAAAAGTATTTGGACATAAAATCGTAAGTGAGTATGGAGCTGCCGAAACAGGAATAATTGCTTTTGAATGTGCAGAGGGAAATATGCACATTAATATGGAAGGTGTATATGTTGAGACCGATGAAAATAATGAAATTATTGTAACAAATTTCCATTCTTATTCTTTTCCAATTATTAGGTATAAACTAGGAGATTCTGTGATATTGGCCCCTGGAGATAAAAAGTGTAAATGTGGATTACAGCATCCTATTATTGAGGAAATTAATGGGAGAATTGGGAAAAGTATTTTAGGAGAGAATAAAAAATATCCGAGTTTAACTCTTTACTACGTATTCAAGAATATTTATTTGAAGCATAAAGTGCAGATTAACTATCAGGCTCATCAAACAGAAAAAGGGAAATTAGATATCTGGTTAAAAGAGGATGTTTCAGAAAAAATGAAAGATCTGATATTGCTTGAAGCCTATAAATATTTTGAGACTGATATTGACTTAAACATTTTGCATAGAACGAATTTCCGCCAAAAATCGGGAAAGCTTAGAGATTTTATTACAACGATAGATTAAGTGTATTATGGATCAACCATTGGTATCAATAATTACTCCGGTTTATAATTCATCTTTATTTTTAAAGGATACGGCGGAAAGTGTTTTTTGTCAAGGCTACAAAAATTGGGAATGGATCTTAATAGATGATAAATCGACTGATGATTCATGGCATGTTCTTTCTGAACTTAGTCGTGAAGATGATCGTGTTAAAATATTTTGTAATGAAGTTAATTCAGGTTCAGGGATAACTCGTAATAATGCCATAAGAAAGGCTAAGGGAAAATATATTGCATTCTTAGACAGTGATGATATTTGGCATTCTAAAAAATTAGAGAAACACATTGCTTTTATGATAGAAAAAAAGGCTCTTTTTTCTCATACTTCATACGGATATCTAGATGAAAAAGGAAATGTGATTAAAAATACTTTTCGTATAAGTAAGAATCCTGTTTCATATAAAGATCTATTAAAACGCACTGAAATCAGTTGCTTAACAGCGATATATGATGCGGAGATTTTGGGGAAATTTTATATGTCCGAACATAGAAGAAAGCAGGATTATGCTTTATGGCTCTCAATACTTAAAACAGGTACGAAATCGTATGGTCTTGATGAAGAATTAGCTTTCTACAGACAGCGAGTAGGCTCAGCAACCAGCAATAAATTTAAGCTAGTAGGAAAGCACTTCTTATTTTTGAAAGAAACTCAAAGAATGAGGACACATCAAGCGATTAAGTATACCGTTTTGTGGATGATAAACGGTTTTGTACGATATTACTTATAACTCTTCAATCTGAAAATAAATACTGGCAAAATAGTTCTTATTAAAACTGACATGTTTTTGACTTATATCTATTATTTCATAATCTTATTGGGAGGACTTAATGTATATTTTGCAATCGCAAATAAATTTAAGATTGTTGACAAACCTAATATAAGAAGTTCTCATTCTAACACTGTGATTCGTGGTGGGGGAGTAATATTTTATTTGGCTGCTTTACTTTGGTTTTTCCAATCTGGATTTGAATATTCATGGTTTTATTTGGGATTGACAGCAATTTCTTTAATCAGTTTTCTAGATGATATTTTATCATTATCTAATTGGCTTAGACTATTGGTACATTTAATTTCGATATTATTAATCTGCGTTCAACTGAATGTTTTTTCCAGTTCAATCATTTACCTTTTTGTAGGTGTAATTATTAGTATTGGAGCTATAAATACTTTTAATTTTATGGATGGTATTAATGGCATTACTGGCTTATATAGTTTTGCTGTTTTAACTTGTTTATGGTTTGTCAATAATTACGTTACAAGTTTTATTCAGAATCATTTTATTTACGTCCTTGGGCTGTCCTTATTAGTATTTCTGTATTATAATATTCGCATTAGAGCTAAGTGTTTTGCAGGAGATGTTGGAGCAGTAAGTGTTGCATTTATTTTACTTTTCTTACTTTGGAAATTAGTAATTGTAAGTGGAGACCTAAGTTTTTTTATTCTTCTGGTTGTATACGGTATCGATTCAATATTGACCATTGTTCATCGTCTAATATTAAGAGAGAATATATTCGAAGCGCATAGAAAACATCTTTATCAAATACTAGCAAATGAAGCTCGAATTTCTCATGTAAAAGTAGCTTGTGGGTATGCATTCTTACAAATAATCATATTTATTGGTTATTTCTTCCTAATGGATCAAGATATGATGATTCGTTACTATTATTTATTTTCTATCGTTATTCTTTTATCAATAGCTTATTTCTTCATTAAAAGAAAGCTTTATAATTTGCATATAAAAATGCAAGCTAAGTAATAAGCAGAGTTGATTTATTCAAAGTTATGGTATTGGTAAACTATTTTATGTGAATGATGGTTTGTCAGTGAAATGACTTTAGGAGCATATGGTAAGAACAAGAGACATGCAGTTCTCTTGTTTATTCCTTTTTAATTTTCTTTCAATTATACACAGATATGTTGTTTTTTAAAATGATTAAATTTTTGAAAGTGCGATTGCTGAAGCTTCTAAATGCAAGGATTCTATCCCCGTGGTGGATATTTTTGATTGATTTAATTTTAACATCTATAGCTTTTATAATTGCTTATGTGGTACGATTAAACTTCAAACTTCCCACTATAAGTGTTTTTGAGTTTCTAATTGCAGGAGGAATATGTGTTGGGGTATATGCAGCTAGTTTTTTATTTTTTAGTTCATATAAAGGTGTAATTCGTCACACGGAACTGAGGGAATTAATTCGATTAATTTATACAAACTTTAGTGCTGTCGTTGTGCTTTTTGGATTGGATTTCTTGAATCAATTCTTTGAATTAGGAGTAATACATGTACCTTATTTGGTATTGGTTCTTCAAGCTGTATTTACCTTATTTTTTCTGACTGGATTCAGATTATTCGTAAGAGAGATCTTTTCGTATTTGTCAAAAGTTGAGAAAACAAAGAAAACATTAATTTATGGAGCTGGAGATTTAGGTCTATTAGCTCTGGAAATACTTAATAAGGAGCGTAAAGAGAATTATCAAGTAGTTGGATTTGTTGATGATGACAAGAATAAGTGGGCGACACATTTAAGAGATATTCAAGTAAGTGGTTTTCCAAAAGCTTTGTCTACTGGCTTGAAAAAAGGAGTTAGCATGGTCGTTCTAGCTATATCTAAAATGCGAAAGGAGAAAATTAGTGAAATCACAGAAATTTGCTTGGAAAATAATTGGGAAGTAAAAGTTTTACCTGCATTTGATGATTGGATCGATGGGAAGATGCCGGTTAAAAGTGTCAGGGATGTTAAAATAGAAGATTTGTTAGGGAGAGATGAGATTCGATTGAATTTGCAACGAATTCATCAAAATTTGGTAGGTAGAACTATATTAGTAACTGGAGCTGCTGGATCTATTGGTTCAGAGATTGTTCGTCAGTTGTTGAAATACCCAATAGGAAAATTAGTTCTTCTTGATCAAGCCGAATCAGCTTTGTATGATTTACAGCAAGAAATTAATTCGAAATATAAAAAAGCTTCATTTGAGCTTGTGATTGCTGACGTCTCAAATTCATCTAGAATGCGAAAAGTTTTTGAACATTTTAATCCTGAAATAGTTTTCAATGCTGCTGCATATAAGCATGTGCCTTTGATGGAAGATAATCCATATGAAGCTTTAAGAGTAAATGTTGGAGGAACAAGAATATTAGCAGATTTATCCGTCGAATTTGGGGTTGAAAAATTTGTCATGATTTCTACTGACAAAGCTGTAAACCCTACCAATGTGATGGGGGCATCTAAACGTATTTGTGAAATATATATTCAATCATTGGCTCAAAGAGTAGACATAAATACGTCTTTTATAACGACTCGATTTGGAAATGTACTTGGCTCGAATGGCTCGGTTGTTCCCCTATTTAAAAGGCAAATAGAACAGGGAGGACCAGTTAAAGTTACTCATCCCGATATAACTCGCTATTTTATGACTATCCCAGAGGCCTGCCAATTGGTATTAGAAGCTGGCTGTATGGGCAAAGGAGGAGAGATCTTTGTTTTTGATATGGGGAAACCAGTTAAAATTCTGGATTTAGCGAAAAAAATGATTCAATTAGCAGGACTAAAATTGAATGTTGATATCCATATTAGTTTTACAGGGCTGAGACCTGGAGAAAAACTGTATGAAGAGCTGTTGGCAAGAAATGAAAATACACTTCCTACTCATAATGATAAAATTATGATTGGACAAGTTCGATCTCATGATTTTGAGGTGATTAATACAGCTATAACTGAGATTTTAAATTATTTGAATGTTGAAAATAACGAAATGCTTGTAGCTCGAATGAAGAATTTGGTACCGGAGTTTATATCAAAGAATTCTACATATGAGCTATTGGATGATCAGGCTAAAATGACAAATGATGAGTTATTATTATTTCATTCTAAAAAATCAAAGGTCGATTCTTTAAAGAAAGCAGATGGATTTAAGACGTCAAAAATTGAGAAAGATAGAAGTGGGAAATCGAAATTAGTAAAAGTTGAATCACCCAAAAGTAAAGTGAAAACATATAACTCTCTTTAGTGTTGATACTGAACTATACTGATTAAATTAAAATGATTAATGAATAAAATTCAGGCTAAATAATTTCAAATATTTTTTTTAATGTAAAATAAGTGTTCCTTAATATAAAATGTTGAGGGAGGGTGATGTTTTATTTATAAAATAATTTTCATCCTTTTTGAAACTATTGAATTTTTTTATCGTATACCCCCTTATGTATATATCGTCAGTATTTAGTCATGAACTTTAATATTGACTATTCTCTCTTGTTCGAAATAACTTGTGAACTAACTGTTTCAGTATTAAAAGGAAATTTAAAATGAAGCCCATCACTATTTTTTCAAATAGATTGTCCGGAGTATTTCAGACGATTATTAAATTACATTTCTTATTAATATTCTTCACATGCCAGTCTTATGCAACTTCTTTTCATGTTACAGAAGATGGAACTGCTAATGGGGATGGAACTGAATTCAGTCCTTGGGATCTTAGAACGGCCCTTTCACACCCTTCAAGTGTAATGCCTGGAGATACCATTTGGTTACATTCCGGTACATATAAAGGACATTTTTCAAGTGATTTAGTTGGTTCTAAAGACGCAAATATTGTAGTACGTCAATATCCTGGAGAAAGAGCTATAATTGATGGGGTTGGGCGAACAGGTTCTGGTATTTTAACTATAAAAGGAGAATATACTAGTTATTGGGGGTTTACAATTACTGATTCTAATACTCAACGTCGATCACAAATATCTGGAAGTTTTCCATCAGATATTCCTAATGCTACAGGTTTAAATGTTATGGGACACCATATAAAACTTATTAATATCATTGTGCACGATGCCCCAGGTAATGGTATAGCAGCTTGGAAACAGTCTATTGATACTGAAATTTATGGGTGCATAATTTATCATAATGGGTGGCAGGGGCCTGATAGAGGTCATGGTCATGCTTTTTATTCTCAGAATCTAGATGGGACTAAGGTAGTAATGGATAATCTCATGTTTAATAATTTCAGCATGGGGCTACATGTTTATACAGAGAATGGCTCAATACAAGGTTTCCATATTGAAGGTAATTCGTGTTTTAATAATGGAATAATTTCAGGAGATACTAAGTTAACCGCTAATGCACTTGTTGGGGGAAGTCAACCTGCTGATAGATTAGTATATAGAGATAACTATACTTTTCACAATTCATCAATAATTGCAGATAATGTTCGTTTTGGATATGATGTTGCTAATGGAGATATTATTGTTAAAGATAATTATATGATGGGAGGTTTTCCTGTATTAAGAATAAACAATTGGAATTCAGTTGAATTAAGTGGAAATACAATTCTTGGGTTTGGTAAATTAGTTTATTTGGAAGTACCTTCAGGAGTCCAAACTTCATCGTATAACTGGGATAATAATATGTATTATGCCGGGACCCATGATAAACCCTATAACCATATTTCCCTAAATTTTGATCAATGGAAACAAACATACTCAATTGATGCTAATAGTCAATATACCACGTTGGCTCCGGTAGGAACAAAAGTTTTTGTACGACCTAATAAATACGAAGCAGGACGTTCTTATATAACTGTATATAATTGGGATTTAAAAAATTCTGTTGATGTCGACTTATCTGATTTAATAGAGGAAGGAGCAAGCTATGAGATTTTTGATATAGAATATCTAGGCCATGAACCATTATTAGCAGGTAAATACGATGGAGGTAGTGTTAGTATTCCTATGAATCTGACTAAAACAGTGCAGCCAATTGGAAATGTTCCAACAGCCTTTAACCATACTGGCTTGGAATTTGGGGTTTATCTAATAAAAAGTAATACAATTAATCAAGATAAGAATCAATATTTAACTGATACCAAAAAAGCTTTCATAAAAGAAATAGGTGTTGAAGAAAAGAATCTTGAATCTAGCTCTTTGGAGTATTAATAAGTATTAAAAAATTACGTAAGAAACTAACGATTAACACTTCATTTATTAATCATGAAAAATTTATTCTATATATTATTTTTAGGTTATCTGATGTTTTGTTGTACTGAAAAAAACGGAAATGGGAATGGTGGTGGAGAAATTCCGCTCGTTCCTGAAGTACGAAATCCTGAAATTTATGATGTTGAAAATTTATTTTCAAAGCCTATTGTTGTTGTTGATGATATTGATACTACAGTTATTATTCCGTTAGATCTAGTATCGACTTCACCGCCAGTTAAAAGTGTTCCCAGTATTCCAAAGCATACCAGTATGGAATTTGGTGTGTATATACAACAAGAGGGAGTAGTTAAAAGCAGTTCTACCGATAAAGAATAATAGTTTCTGTAATTATTTATCATTTATTTCTCTAGTGCTATTTTTTAAACAATATAACTTGATGTTCACTAAAGGGCTTAGTAATTGAGTTGTTAAAAAAAACAACTAATATGACTAGTTGTGAGGTAGTTGGTGTTGTATCTCCATTTGCTTATGTAAGATTATCTTCAGTATATCAAAAGCCATTTTCTCTTCAATTCATTTAATAAACACTGTTGAGGCTTTATTATAATGAATGTTTTGCTTTTAATTAGCTATTATAAAGGCTGTTGTTGGATTTGTTTGTCAAATAGTTTTTGACAAAGGCTTCTTCTTTGGCTAAATTGATTTAATTATAAATACCAAAATCTTTAATATTTGTTATTATGAGAAAAATAAAATTTATACTTATTGCAGTGATGTTCTTGTCTGGAATTGCCATTTCATGTGACAAAAGTGATTCAAAAAGTAACGATGATCCTGGTAATATTCCAGGAATGGGTGAAGCTGGTGGGAAGTTAGAAGTGGAGAAACCATTTGTTCTTCCAGAAGGAGTGTCTATTGTGGGTGAGATAAGTGGTTTTGGTGATGGTGTAGAAGCTGTTGAAGGAAGTATTTCACTTTTGGAGAATCCAACATTGAAAGATGCTAAAACAGGCTATTTTTCTAGAGGTTCAGGTGGGCAATGGGTAATCTTAGATATTTTACTACGAAATGATAATGATACAGATACATACTTCACTTTTAATAGAGGCTGTGTTTTCGAGTGTAAAGAGAAAGACTACCAGCATGCTATATGTCTAAGGAAAGTTCGTTTTAAAATTGCTAAAAAGATTCAAAAGAGAATTAAACTTTTCCTTTATTGTATAAACAAAGGAAGAAGTGGAAGTAAAGCAGGTATTGGTTATTATTTAAGGGGTGTGACGAAATCTGAACGTATGATGAAGCTCTGTAATGCTCTGCAGTATAAGAAAATTGATGTTAGTCATTATGATGAGGATCAGATGAGCGACTATGAAGCGAAATGTAAGCGGATTCAAGATATTGTTTGGGCAGTTACGAATGGTAAAGGTGCTAGTGCTAATGATTGGGAGTTTATAGCTTCATTACAAGATGCTCCCGAAGATGATTAGATGTAATCCGTGTTTGAGAAAGAGGATATTCAAGGTGATATGTGAGTCGTCCTGAAATAGGTTGACACTTTTTAGAAATTAATATTTAATCCAGTGACTAGCCTCACTGGATTTTTCATGTATAAAATTAGGAGTTTTATATCCTAAACTCAAATGAGGCCTCCTGTTGTTATAAATCTATACTGATTGTTTAATCATCTTTTTCAATTCCTTTCCCGTATTACACCTTTCAATCAAAAACTCTTGTTTTAAGATTCCATTCATTCTTTCAGCTAAAGCATTTTGGTAACAATCATACCCATCAGTCATTGATGAAGTAATTGTATTTGAATTCAATACATCTTGATAAATCGAGGTACTATACTGAAGTCCTCGATCAGAATGATGTATCAGAGGCAAAGTGTTTTTCCTTTCTTTTATGGCCATTTTGAGCGCTTGTACAACATTCTGAGCACTCATATTTTTGCTTATTTTATAGCCCATAATTTTTCGACTATAAGCATCAGTTACCAACTCTCTGTAAAGCCTGTTTCCTCTGGTGAAATGGGAATTTTTACTATCAAGCCATTATTTCCAGTTTTTAAACTATCTACCTAATTTAACTTACTTAGACGTCCATTAGCCATTTAAATTACTCTAATATAAGAGTGTGATTTTCTGTATTGACAAGTTGACAAGTTTGACAATATGAATCTTAATTGAAATTTGATATTTTAGTGCGAATTTAAGAGTATAGTGGAAATTGATAAACTTTTTTCATTTAAGTAGAATAGAAAAAACTTGTGCTAACACGCGCTAATATAACATAGGCGGGTATAGGGGGTATGAAGGTTTCATGCTTTTAATGAGCAACGGCAAGCTAGCTGTTTTAGAATTGTTATGGTTAAGTTTAATCCTATGATGACAATCTTGCCTTTTTATGAAACTTGGAACATAAATCAACTAAGACATTAATGTTACATAGTGCCATTCGTTAGCAAAAATTTAAAAAAAATATATGCTGCAAGAGATTATTATTGGAAAATTAATTGATGAAGTATATTCTGCATTTAAAACTAAAATTAAAGGCAAGAAATACAAAGCTATATCTGAACCTATAGATTTCTTTAACGCTATTAAAAATCATCAAATTTATATCGATAATTGGTCAAAAGATGTTTTTTTTTATGATTTAAACAGTAGCAAATCAATAAATAAGCATTATGTTGATTTAGATATAAGCTTGACTGCAAAAAAATATCTAGAAGATGATGAAAAACCCGTTATTGTTGGATCAATACTTGATTTAATTAATGGAGACAACCTTATAATATTAGGTGATCCAGGAGCAGGAAAAACTACCACATTAAAATATATATGCACAAATCTATTACATAAAAATCTCGAAGAGCTAGATGGTTTTCATTTTCCCATTCTGATAGAATTAAGGTCTCTAAGTGATTCAGAAACTTTAATTTCTTATCTTCAAAAGAAAATGGGGATTTTTGTAGAATTTGAAAATTCTGTAAATGATCAATATTATTTTGAGATTGTTAAAAACACAGTTTATGACTATTTAAATACTTTTAATGTACTATTATTGATAGATGGTCTTGACGAAGTTGATTACAGGGCTGATGAGATTTTAAGAGAATTTAAAGAGTTAGTTTTACATTTAAATTCTTCAATTGCGATAATGACTTGCAGATCAGGAGCATTTAATTCTTTTATGCCTAATTGTGAAGTATTTGAATTATGTCCTCTTGGGGAAAATAAAATTGAAGGTTTTACAAAAAACTGGTTTAATAATGAAAATGATGCTGATTTTTTTTTAATTGAATTAAAAAAAAATCCGTATTATGATGCTGCAATTAGACCTCTATTATTGGCTCAGCTTTGTACACTATATTCAAAGATTAGATATATACCAGACAAACCCAAATCTGTTTATAAGAGGCTTATTCAATTGTTGATTGAAGAGTGGGATCTTAAACGTGGGATTATCCGTACTTCTACCTATTCAAAATTTCAATTAGATCAGAAAATTGATTTTCTTTCTCGATTAGCATTTCAATTAAATATATTGTTTACTCAAAAAAAGTACCGAACTCCGGAATTATATTTGGCGTATAGGCATATATATAAAGATTTTGGCTTGTTGGCAAAAGAGAAAGAAAATGTTATTTCGGAAATAGAAAGCCATAATGGATTAATTGTTCAATCAGGATATTATTGGTATGAGTTTTCTCATAAATCGTTGCAAGAATATCTTGCAGCAAATTATATTATTCATTTGTCAAATATTCCCAGAAACATCAAATTCTCAAACTTTAAAAATGAATTTGCGGTGGCTGTATCTTTATCTTCTGATCCAAATGACTACTTTGCATCATTAGTTTTCGATAAAATTGATAAAGAAAATGTTTCCTCAAAAGATTTATTAGAGTTTTTATATAGATTATTTTTAGAAAAGCCAGATTTTTCTATTTCTCCAATTTGGTTAGCTTGTGTTTTTTATTTGACGCCTAATCTTCAAAGCTCTACACACTACTCTTTAAATTTATTTATTGAAGAAATGATGAAAATAAAGAATGTCAGGAAGTGTTTTAGAGAATTATTGAATTTCTATACCATTGAAAATATCGAATCAGGAGAAAAAGTTCTTTTATATAAAGAGCAGGAACTATTAACTCCTTCAAGCATTGAATTTCCAAAAATAATTTCAGTTGATATACAGTTTATTCGTTGTTTTAAATAACTTTTGCTAACACTCGGTATGGTTAATACGGGGTTCAATGCTTTTGGAATGTAGTACCCCGTTTCAGATTTTTTTGTACTTTGATAGTTAAAAAGTTTGCACTTCCTTACTAATCATACCACTACCCATAAGCAATATTTTATATGAAACTACATTTGAAAATATTGTTCTATATTTTAATTTTATTTTCGTTGCTTTCTTGCATGGAACAAAGAATATGTAGTGAAATTTGAAGAGGTGTTATATGTTTTTCAGTATTTTATAAGATGCATAACAGCCACAAAAGCTAAATTTTATGGATGGTGGTGAATTATTTGAAAGTTAAGTGTAAGAACAAACGCGAGCAAACCATATGATCTAGCTATCTGCCTGTGCATACATATGATGTTTTGATATAGGTTTACTTTCCCCTCTATTTTCCCCTGAAAAACAAAACCTCTTGATAATCAAGAGGTTTGTTTGTTTGTTTTTTAGCGGAGAGGAAGGGATTCGAACCCCCGGTACCTTGCGGTACACGAGCTTTCCAGGCGCGCACAATCGACCACTCTGTCACCTCTCCAGTATTATGAGAACAAAAGTAGAAGAAAAAATGGCTTTACAAAATTAGATTTGAAAGAAAATAGTTTTGTGTTTAATGAATATGTGCCTTGTTCCTGTTACTCAATCTTCTATATAAAAACTTTCTTAAGAGTAATAGTTTTTGACTATCTCTTATATCTTTGCAGCTTGAAAATAAGTAGGACTTATCATTCGCAATTAGATATTTGCGTGAGGTAGAAAAAGAAAAAAAATGATTTCAGTTGATGGTTTGGCGGTAGAGTTTGGTGGCACTACCTTATTTAAAGATATTTCCTTTGTAATAAACGAGAAGGACAGGATTGCCCTTATGGGTAAAAATGGTGCTGGTAAATCAACTTTGCTGAAGATTATTGCAGGGGCAGATAAACCTACTCGTGGACGAATTGGAGCTCCTAAAGATGCTGTAATTGCTTACCTACCTCAGCATTTGATGACCGATAATACTCGTACCGTATTTGAGGAGGCTTCTCAGGCTTTTTCAAAGATCTTTGAAATGGAGAAAGAGATTGAGGAGATCAATTTGGAGATGGCTTCACGAACTGATTACGAATCTGAAGAGTATTATCAGTTGATAGAACGTGTTTCGGCTTTAAGTGAAGTGTTTTATTCCATAGAGGAGATTAACTACGATGCTGAGGTTGAGAAAACACTTTTAGGACTTGGATTTAAACGCGAGGATTTTACTCGTCCAACTTCTGAGTTTAGTGGAGGTTGGAGAATGCGTATCGAATTAGCAAAAATTCTATTACGTCAACCAGACCTAATTCTTCTCGATGAGCCTACCAACCATTTGGATATTGAATCTATTCAATGGCTTGAAAACTTTCTAATGAATTCAGGTAAGGCGGTTATCGTTATTTCCCACGACCGTGCCTTTGTAGATAATATTACAACACGAACCATAGAAGTGACTATGGGGCGTATTTACGATTATAAGGCAAAATATTCAGAGTATCTGGAATTAAGAAAAGACAGACGTCTTCATCAGCAAAAAGCATACGAAGAGCAGCAAAAAATAATAGCAGACAATCAAGCTTTCATTGACCGTTTTAAGGGGACATATTCTAAAACCAATCAAGTTTCTTCTCGAGAGAAAATGCTAGAAAAAATGGAAATCGTTGAGATTGATGAAGAAGATACATCAGCTTTACGTTTGAAATTCCCACCATCACCTCGATCTGGTAATTACCCTGTTATTGCTGATGGTTTAGGCAAAACGTATAGTGATAATTTAGTTTTTTCTGATGCTAAATTTACGATTGAACGTGGAGAGAAAGTAGCCTTTGTTGGTCGAAACGGTGAAGGAAAATCGACTTTGGTGAAAGCTATAATGGATGAGATCGATTATGATGGAGAATTGACCTTAGGGCATAATACAATGATTGGTTACTTCGCTCAAAACCAGGCTTCATTGTTGGATGAAAACTTAACTGTTTTTCAAACAATTGATGATGTTGCAGTAGGGGATATTAGAACTAAGATTAAAGATATGTTGGGAGCCTTCATGTTTGGAGGTGATAATTCAACTAAGAAAGTAAAAGTTCTATCAGGAGGTGAGCGTACTCGTTTAGCGATGATAAAGCTTCTATTAGAACCAGTAAACTTGCTAATTCTCGATGAGCCAACCAATCACTTGGATCTAAAAACTAAGGATATTTTAAAAGAAGCCTTAATGGCCTTCGATGGGACCTTAATACTTGTATCTCATGATAGAGATTTCTTGAATGGCCTGGTAAGTAAAGTATATGAGTTCGGAAACAAAAAAGTAAAAGAGCACTTGTGTGGTATCTCAGAATTTCTTGAAACGAAAAAAATGGAGAATCTTACGGAACTGGAAGTGAAGTAAGATATTTCGATTTTTAAGATATTGAGCTTGTAGATAAATTTCTACAAGCTTTTTTTATATCCAATCATGTAGTGAATTTAAGGGCAAAAAAAAGACCGTCTATTAAGACAGTCTTTTTTGAAATATCGTAATCAGTAAATTATTTTACTGAATTCATATATGTAATCAACTCACATACTTTTGCAGAATATCCCATTTCATTATCGTACCAAGTTACAACTTTTACGAAGTTTGGAGATAATTGAATACCAGCAGTAGCATCGAAAATAGAAGTACGAGTATCACCGATAAAGTCGTTAGATACAACAGCATCTTCAGTATAACCTAAGATACCTTTGAATTCGTTTTCTGAAGCTTCTTTCATTGCAGCACAAATATCTGCGTAATCAGCACCTTTCTCTAAACGAACTGTTAAGTCAACTACAGATACATCAGGAGTAGGAACACGGAAAGACATACCAGTCAATTTACCGTTTAATGAAGGAATTACTTTACCTACAGCTTTAGCAGCACCAGTAGAAGAAGGAATGATGTTTTGACCAGCACCACGTCCACCTCTCCAGTCTTTCATAGAAGGACCGTCAACTGTTTTTTGAGTTGCAGTAGTTGCGTGAACAGTAGTCATTAAACCTTCGATAATTCCGTACTTATCATTCAATACTTTAGCTACAGGAGCTAAACAGTTTGTAGTACAAGATGCGTTAGATACGAAAGTCATATCGTTAGTGTATTCTTTGTTGTTTACACCCATAACAAACATAGGAGTGTCATCCTTAGAAGGAGCAGACATAACAACTTTTTTAGCACCCGCATCGATGTGACCTTGAGCAGTTTCTTTAGTCAAGAAAAGACCTGTAGATTCAACCACATACTCTGCATTTACAGCACCCCAGTTAATGTCAGCTGGATTTCTCTCAGCAGTAACACGTACAGTAGCACCGTTTACGATCAACTGACCATCTTTAACTTCAACGTCACCGTCGAATTTACCATGAGTTGAATCATATTTAAGCATGTAGGCCATATAGTCTACATCAATAAGGTCGTTAATAGCTACTACTTCGATGTTGCCTTGAGCAACAGCTTGACGGAATACGAAACGTCCGATACGGCCAAATCCGTTGATACCAATTTTAATCTTTGACATTGTGTATAAAGTTTTAATTTATAAACCCTTTGTTTCTTGAATGGCAAAAGTAGAGAAATAAATAAGAAAACTAGAGGAAAAAGCGAAAAAAAAACTTATGGTTTTTGATCAGGAGTAAGAGTTTTGTGTTTGTTTGTCAATGTGTTATCGAAATCTGTAACGATTGCAATTGAGTGAAAATAAGGCAAAAAAAAATCTCATTTTAATGAGATTTTTTAATTCTTATACTGTTTTTGATGTTTTCTGCGTTTCAACTTTTGAATAAGCAGGACATTTTTTGTCAGTAGCACATGAGCTTAAAACAGTTCCTACCAAAAGAAGCAGGCAAAGTGCATAAAGTAGTTTTTTCATAGTGTTATTTTTTTCGAATCAGATTTCAAATTTAATATTTATAGGCTAGACTCATGAATTATTATTGAAAAATAGAACGATTTTATGCAATAATTTGTAAAAGATAGTGATATTCTTGTAACTACAGAAATTATCATTCATTTTTGAATTGAATTTTAAATACTTGGAATATAAAACCTAATAGCCTTGATTCATTCTATTCTTAGAGCTAAACTTTATACGTTTTTAACGCAGAGGATTTGTTTTATAGCAATTTTCTTGACGTCAGGTACGTCTTTGTTACTTGCTCAAAATGAAGTTCATTATTTGAAATTGTCTGGTAGCGATGTACAACTATTTGCGAAACAATCTCGAAAAACTGAACGTTTTCATTTCGAGGATATGGAAAAAATAGATTTAAAACTGGAGAGCTTAAAATCATACTTTGTTGAAAAAGGCTTTCTCGAAGCAAATATTGATAGTACTTACATTTTAAAAGATACTTTGTTTGCAATTTTTCATTTAGGAAAGAAGTATCAATGGAAGAATCTGGAAGTTAGGGTTGATAAGAGACTTGATAGGAATAATTTAAAAATTAACAAGCCTAATGCTTATTCATTTACCGAGGGAGTTGAAAAACAGTTCTTAGTTTTAGATAGCTATCTAAATAACGGTTATCCTTTTGCAGCAATTTCTATTTCAGATTTAAAGATAAATGGTGGCGAATTAGATGGCATTTGTTCATTACAATCCAATCAGAAAATTGTTTGGGATAGTATGATTATAAAAGGTGATATACAACTTCATGATGGTTTTATTCAAACTTATTTGGATATTAAACCTGGACAAGCCTATAGTGAAAATAAATTTGAAGAGATTTCGACCTTAATTGAAAATTTGGATTTTGTATCTGAAATAAAGCCTTCAGAAGTAGAGTTTTTTGATAGTTTAGCAAAAATCCATCATTATTTTAAGAAACAAGCAGCTAACCGTTTTGATGGTATTGTTGGTTTTCAGAATAATAAAAAGACTGACAAATTAGAATTGACAGGTGAGGTGAATTTAGCCTTAATTAATTCATTTAGGAGGGGAGAGCGAATTTTAATTAATTGGAAAAAGCTTGAAGAAAACAGTCAGAATCTACAAGTAAGATTCCAGTACCCTTATCTTTTTAATACAAAAGTGGGGCTTAATTTTAATTTTCATCTGTTAAAACAAGATAGCAGCTATTTGAATACTAATTTGAAGCTGGGACTTAGTTTTAAGCAAAAAAAGAATAGTAGTTTGAAATTGTTTTATCATTTAAAATCATCTAATTTAATTTCAACCAAACAGTACGCAGGAGCAACTGTTCTTCCTGATTTTGCAGATTCAAAATCGAACCTACTAGGCTTTCAGTACAATTATGTGAATCTAGATAGACTGCATAATTCTAGAAAGGGTTGGAACTTAAAGCTGGAAATAGCTGGTGGTGAGAATGAAATTGATAAAAATTCTAATTTTCAGGATGAATTGTATAGGGGGATAGATTTAAAAACAAAGATATTTGAAGGGAAGATTAATCTTAAAAACTTTATTCCAATAAGATCGAAATGGGTTTATAACTGGCAAGTTGTTGGAGCTTTGATGGAACGAGTAAATTATTTTGAAAATGAACTTTACCGTTTGGGAGGCTTGAAAAGTATTCGTGGATTTAACGAAGATGCATTTAGAGCATCGAAATACCTTATAGCAAAAGAGGAGTTTGGCTTTGTTTCGAGTCGAAATACGAAGTTATATCTTTTTTACGATTGGGCTTGGTACGAACAAGAAATCCAAAGTTTGAAAACATCTGATCATTTAATGGGATACGGGTTTGGATTTAATTTTTCCGCTGGATCAGGTTTGTTTAGTTTGAATTATGCATTGGGTAGGCAAGGGAACGAAACTACAGATTTAAAATCGGCCAAGATTCATTTTGGTTTTGTTGCGAAATTTTGAAAATATCGATAATTAAAAATGGCTGTACACCTTGGTGAACAGCCATTTTAAACATCAAACTTCAAATTATTAGTCGCGATTTTATCAGTACTTTGATTAAAAATCAACTAGTCAAAACTAGTGATAAGTTTGCAGTTTGTTAGACCTTGGAAATAAGTTCTTAAACATAGCGCAAACGTTTGAAATTATCCTATATTTGCATCTATATTAAGGTTGGTAGGCTTTAACTTTCTTCTTGTTTCATTAATATTCTAATTTATCTGCAAACAAAAAACACCCACTTTAAAAGTGAGTGCTTCGGTATTAGTTCTTCCTTTGAACTTGATTTGAATCTTTTATAATGCAAAAAGAGTTTCGTAATTATTTTTTATAATTTCATCTACTTGTGAGTAAAAAGCCTTAAGTTCTTTTTTGTTAAGACCATTTTTTCTCCAGTTATTTAGATTTTTCTGACTTAATTCAAGAATTTGATTTTCGGTTTTTTCTAATTTTTGAACAATACCAGTTTCTTCTTTGTTGTATGCAGCAGTTGTGTTCATGTAATCCTCACCAGCCCCGCGTGAAACAGGAAAAAATTTCTTCTTTAATTCGAGTGTTTTAATACATAAGTCTGCATTTTTATCTTTTTCAGCACGCACTGTCTCGGGAAGATCAATATTAAAACTCCATGTAGGAACAGCAACAGAAGCAAGTGGAAAACCTAAAAGAGTCCACATTGTTGTTAGCTTAGGATCTTCCTTATCTTTTACACCTTGAATTACAAATGAGGATGTTGAAATGTAGCGGTTGATACAATCTTTAACAACAATAAAGTTATTCTGATTTTCCGAAAGATTTTGGAACGATTTTACATCTTCTTCGGTTAAGAAGTTTTCAAGTGATCGACATTGATTTTTAAGAATAAAAGTTGGATCCAATTGATTCGTTCCGGCAGCTGCGAAAAACTCCTTTTCTGCATTCATGTAGCGAATATAACCATAGCCTTCATTCTCTCTTCCGGTAAAAGAGTAGTTAGCTCTAATGATATAGCCATTAGGAGCCACTTTTTTATCGTTAGCATCAAATTTTACAAATCCTTCATCATTAGTTTCGAAATATGCTGCACCGCCATTAGCATCTATAACTCCAAAGTTAGCTTCCAGTCCCATTGGTTTAGGTAAGCTCGAAAGTAATTTTTCAAAATCCCCGAGTGTTTTACATGATTGAAGAGCTTTTTTCATGATAACACCTTCCTGATCTTTAAATTTTGCATCCTTATCTTCTCTAAGATTGAAAGAAGCAGAGTTCATGATTGCAAAACCAAATTCATTATTACCTCCCCAAATTTGATCACCATTAGTGTCGTCTGAATTGATTAATCCAACATATGTAAAAGCTCCGTCGTTGAAAAGACGAAGTTTGTTCTGATAGCTTTCAGAATCACGATGTTTCCATAAAATAGGACGTCCATCTTTAGTCGATTTACCTGAAATAACAGCTGTTGTACAGGCCATAGAAGATGTATAAGCAAATCCTAAAAGGAGGCTTAGTACGATAAAGTGTTTAATAAATTTCATTCTTGTGTTAGTTGGTAATCGAAAGTGCTGTTTTCGATTTTGTTAGTTTTTGGTTTTGTTTGGTCGGTTGAGTACATAATTGCAAAAAACGATGCTTGCAAAAGTAAGTATAGAATTTGCCCAAATTGGTAATTCAGAAGGTAAATATATTTTTAAAGCAATAATTAGTAAAATTGCGATAAGAACACCCATAAGAACCGATTTGTAAATTTTCTTTGAATTTTCTATTCCGGCTTCTTTAGCGATTTGCTCTATACCTTCAATATCAACCTTGAAGTGAATCATAGCTTCAGTAAAAGCTTCTGCTTCTTTTGAAAAATAGAGTTTTGTTTTTTCTGCTAAAAATTGTCCCCACGAACTGAATTTATATTGAGCAATGAGATCATAATCCATTTTCTCGACTTTAACGACATCCAGTCTTACAATTGTTTCCCATTTTAAGGGATTAAGTGAGGTAAAATTCCCCCATCTTGATCCCTTTTTCAGTGTCATACCATATGCATTCGCATCGATAAGCGTATAGCCTCTTGTTTCATAAAACTTGATAATGTCTGAAACGAGGAGTTTTTTATTACGCTTGATATTGCAAGTGCTCAATTTTTCCATAATGCAATTTTGTTGATGACGAAAGATACTTAAAATATATAGATCTGCTGATTATTTTCTGTTTACGTCTCTCGCTGATGCTTGGGCTGATGGCATAATTAAGATATCATTTATTGAAACGTGCTCCGGCCGAGTTGCAATAAATAATAAACTATCTGCTATATCTTCAGCTTTTAAAGGTTCAAAGCCTTCGTAAACTTTCTCTGCTTTGTCTTCATCACCTTTAAAACGTACAATTGAAAATTCAGTTTCAACCATTCCTGGAGCAATTGAACTCACTCTAATATTGTGAGGCAACAGATCAATTCTCATTCCTTTTGTAATAGCTTCAACTGCATGCTTGGTTCCACAATAAACATTACCTCCAGGGTAAGCCTCTTTTCCGGCAATAGATGAAATATTTACAATTAATCCTTTTTTACGTTCAGCCATTAATGGGCTAATGCAGCGAGTTACATATAGCAAACCTTTTACATTTGTATCAATCATTCTATCCCAATCATCCACAACTCCCTGTTCAATAGGTGAAACACCAACAGCTAAACCAGCATTATTTACCAAGAGGTCAATATTTTTCCATTCTGAGGGTAGAGAATCTATCGTTTTTTCAACTTCTTCGAAGTTTCTGACATCCAGACATAGTGATAATACTTCTGTTTTATGAGTGTCTTTAATTTTACCCGCTAGATTATCCAGATTTTTTTTGCGTCTACCAGCAATAATTAAGTCAAATCCATTTTCAGCTAGTTTTAGAGCACAAGCTTCTCCAATTCCTGCTGAAGCACCAGTTACTAAAGCTATTTTGTTCATATTGTGTGTTTTGTTGAGTTTATGAAAAATTTACTGTTCTAATATCATTAAGTTTAGAAGAAGGTTTTTTCAGCCCTAAATTTAGAAACAAAGTATCTAATTGGCGTTAAGGTTCATAATTTTTTTATAAATTTAGTTAATCATCAAGTGTTCAATAAATGATGTTCTGTTAGGATTGGTAGTTGGATACTGAAACTGAGATATTAATGAATAGATATTCCGGGTAAAATGTAGTTGTAGATAATTAATAAATGGAAATCAGATGAAACGACCCATTATTAACTAAGAGTTGATTTGGTGACTTCCATGTGCTATTAATATGAAAATTATAAACACATGAAAAACAAGGAGAATACTTTAAAGATTACAGAAGATTTAGAAGGTTATAAAGACGTTTTGGATTCGATATCATTGAAGTTAGGACGGGAACTTAATGAGTTGGAGTTGCTTGTATATTCTGCTATGTGGGCTGAAACTATTTCTTATAAAAGTTCTTATCAATGGGTAAAATCTCTTCCTTCTGATGGCGATCGTGTTATTGTGGGGGCCGGAGTTGCAAACTCTGGAGCTGTTGATATTGGTAACGATTTGTGTTGTGTTTTCAAAATGGGAAGTCACAATCATCCTTCAGGAATTGATCCTTACGAAGGAGCGGCTACATGTGTTGGAGATGTAATTCGTGATGTCGCATCACTAGGAGCAAAGCCAATTATTTCTTTGAATTCTTTCCGGTTTGGAAATCTAAATTTAGATAGGACCAAATGGTTGATGGATGAAGTTAAGAAAGGTGTTTATGACTATTCTTCATTGCAGTATGTGAAAAATATTAATAGTGAAATTCGTTTCAACTCGTGTTACGACTGTAATCCATTAGTAAATGTTTTGGTTGCTGGCCTTGTCAATAAAGATCATTTAATAGCGAATAAAAAGATTAATGTTGGGAATGCTGTGTTTATGGTTGGTAATACAACGAGTGATGATGGTGTTTCTATTGATAAAGCATCTGCTATAGCTAAAAGTAATCCTGATTTATCGAGTTCTATTATAAAGTGTATATTAGAATTGACAGAAGAAAAAGCATTATTGCATGTTGAGAATATGGATATTGCAGGTTTAGTTAGTGCATGTTCTGCAATAGGTGCTAAAACTGAATTCGGACTCGATATTGAATTGAATAAGATTCCGCTGGAAAAAGAAAAATTGTCAATTGATCAAATATTACTTTCCAGAACGCAGGAAAGAATGATGCTTGTGGTTGATCAAGCTAATGTAGAAGAAGTCAAGAATGTTTTTAATAGATCCGAAGTTCTTTGTACACAAATAGGTTCTATTGTTGAAAATAAAACTTTGACATTTTTTGATGGAAACGATGTTGTTGCTGAATTTTTTCCGGAAGATCTTGTAATGGGACATGCTGCACCTCAGGAAAAAAGAGAATATAAGCCTTCGGAAGAGAGCCAGCAGAGAGATTTCTTAGAAACCATTGCTGAACCTGATGACTATTGGAAGCTTATTCGACACATGTTGAAGAATAAAAATATTGGAGCGAAATCTCATATTCAATTGCACAATCAGGTAGAAGAAGATCATTCTCCATCTGATGCCATTGTTTTGTATGATAAAAACGCCAATCCGTTGTGTTTTACCATTTCTGGAAATTCAAACTATTGTAATTCTAATACCTATGTTGGTACTCAAATTAACATGGCTATGGCTGTTCGAAGAATTACGTGTTCGGGAGGAAAGGCAATTGCCATTAATGATTGTTTAAACTTTGGAAGTTTACTTGACGAAAAGGTATATGCCCAACTTGTAGAATCTGTAGAAGGATTGGCAGATGCTTGTAAGTTTTATAATATTCCTGTTTTGGGTGGAAACGTAAGTTTTTATAACGAGAGTACTGTGGAAGGGCATCGAATACCAATTCAACCAACTCCTGTGATTGCAATGATGGGAATGTTAGATTCTCCTCAAGATCACACGTCTTACATTTTCAGACAAAAAGGAGATATGATCTTCCTAATTGGTCAATCTAAAAATGATATTGCAGGGTCTCAATATTTACAATGTATTAGACATGGTTCGCCTGAAGGATTACCTTATTTCTCATTAAAGGAAGAGAAGAAGGTGAATGATTGTGTGCAAAAATTAATCAAACAAAAGTTAATCGTTTCGGCTCATAGTGTTGACGAAGGTGGTTTGTTTTTCAACCTTGTATCTTCAGCCATGCCATTAGGTTTTGGTTTCGACATTACATCACCTGCCGAAGTTAGAAAAGATGCTTTCTTATTTGGTGAATCTCAATCAAGAGTTGTCGTTTCTGTTTCGATGGAAAATGAGGATGACTTTATAGATGCTATGATGGAGTATGGTTTGTCTTTTTCTACTTTAGGACATGTGACTAAAGGTGAGTTGAGAATTGATGATATCCCTTTTGGTTTTATCGATGATTATAAAACCGATTTCCAGCTGAGTTCTCCTTTTCATTAAGAATCATGTAAATAATAGGATTTTTGTAATCGGCTTGTCTCGACAATTAATATATTTGCGTTCGGTTTCTCAATTTTTATATTTTGAGATGATTCAATTATCAAATTTATTAACGTTCAGAAAATATATTTCGTGGTCAACCCATATAAAGACTTAGATAAAGGAAAAAAAGCACAGGTTGCCCTGATGTTCAATAATATTGCTAGAAAATATGATTTCTTAAATCATTTTCTCTCTCTTGGAATTGATAAATTGTGGCGTAAAAAGGCTATAAAGTTGTTGCGATCACATCAACCAAAGAGGATGCTTGATATTGCTACAGGGACTGGTGATTTTGCAATTGCTGCTTTAAAGTTAAATCCGGATTCTGTGGTAGGAATTGATATTTCAACTGAGATGTTAGCTGTTGGTCGTGAAAAAATTGCGAAAAAAGGGCTAGAGCATAAAATACAACTTTTTGAGGGTGACTCTGAAAATATTCAATTTGATAATAATTCATTTGACGCCATAACAGTAGCTTTTGGTGTTCGTAATTTCGAGAACCTGGAAAAAGGAATTAGCGAAATGCACCGTGTGTTGGATAAAGGTGGAAAACTCGTTGTGTTGGAATTTTCAAAACCACGTAGATTTCCTGTTAAGCAGTTGTATAATTTTTACTTTTTCAAAATACTTCCTTTCTGGGGACGAATTGTTTCCAAAGATGTTTCCGCATATACTTATTTACCGGAATCGGTTGAAAATTTTCCTGATGGAGAAAAGTTCTTAGATATTTGTAAGGCTTCAGGTTTTGCAACAGTTGAAGAGCAAAGATTGAGTTTTGGTATTGCATCGATTTATATTGGTACCAAATAGAACAATAATATCTGAATAATTAGGTTATTTATTGAAACAATATATCACAGTTTGAAGAAGCTACTTATTATACTACTCCTTTCACTATCGTTTAGTTCTCTCTATTCACAAAGAATCTATCGGTCTGGTCGTATCTTAAACAATCAAAAGGTTGATCAAAAATGGATTCATTTTGGGTTTACTTTGGGCATAAATGCAATGGATTATGGTATTCGTAATTCATCTAAGGATAATCATAGAGCAGAACAAGTGACATTTTCTCCTGGCTTTTCAGTTGGAATTATATCTGATTTAAAGTTGCATGAGAATTTTTCTTTACGTTTTCAGCCAGGTTTAGAGTTTGGAGAACGTAGAATACTGTATTCTGATGATGAAGATAGACTAACACCAGCTAGTGGAACGACTCTCGAGAGTGTTGTTATTAACCTGCCGTTTTTATTGAAATATAGAGCTAAACGACTTGATAATTACCGCCCCTATTTAGTTGGTGGTTTTAGTTATAAAATGGATGTTCAGGCACCAAGTCATCTTGATGTAGAAGATAATGTGATGGTGAGTATAAAGCCTAATTACTTCTGTTTGGAAATTGGTGCTGGTATCGATTTCTATTTACCTTATTTTAAGTTTGCCACAGAACTTAAATTCTCTCTTGGTTTGCAGGATATTTTGAATCATAAGCTTGATCCGGAAAATCCAGATGCACATTATTATACACATTCAATCAACAGGATGAATTCTAAGGTGGTGACTTTGTCATTCCATTTTGAATAAATTTCATTTTATAGACCAATTATGATTACCGAAATAAATTTGGTTTTAAGCCCGCGTGATGCTTCAGACGAAAAATTCTATAAGTTTCTTGTAGCTAAAAATCTAAAAATTGAATCCAATAGAATTACCGGGATTCAAATACTGCGCCGTTCTATAGATGCACGCCAACGAAATGTGAAAATAAATATGCGTTTTCGTGTTGCTTTCGATGAAGCTTTTCCTCAATTGATTTTATCAGATTTTTCATACCAGAATGTATCGGGTAAAAAGAAAGTTATAGTTGTAGGTGCTGGACCTGCTGGATTATTTGCTGCATTAAGACTGATAGAATTAGGTTATTGCCCGATTGTTATTGAGAGAGGGAAGCGAGTTGAAGACAGAAAGAAAGACTTAGCAGCTATTCACAAGAATCGTGTGATAGATTCTGATTCTAATTATAGTTTTGGCGAAGGTGGGGCAGGTACTTTCTCCGATGGTAAACTGTATACCCGTTCTAAGAAAAGAGGTAATCTAAAGAAGATTCTTGAAGTGCTTCATTTCCATGGTGCTCAAGAAGATATTTTGATTGATGCTCATCCACATATAGGGACTGATGTTTTGCCCAAAGTTATTGTTAGAATTCGTGAGAATATTCTTAAGGCCGGTGGTGAAGTTCATTTTTCAACCAGGGTTGATCGTTTAATCGTGGATGCAAACCAAATAAAAGGTGTAGGGCTTGAATCAGGAGATGAACTAATGGCTGAAGCTGTTATTTTAGCAACAGGGCACTCGGCTCGTGATATCTATTACTTATTGGATTCTCAAAAAATTGAAATTGAGGCAAAGACTTTTGCCGTAGGGGTTCGTGTTGAGCATCCACAACATTTAATTGATCAAATTCAATATCATAATCCACAAGGGAGAGGAGAGTATTTACCCGCAGCGAGTTATAGTTTTGTGCAGCAAGTTGAAGGTAGAGGCGTTTATTCTTTCTGTATGTGTCCTGGAGGTGTCATTGTGCCGGCAGCAACTGGAAAAAATGAGCAGGTTGTTAATGGTATGTCATCATCAAGAAGAAACACAGCCTTTGCTAATTCAGGAATGGCTGTTGAGGTGATGGAAGATGATTTAAAAGAGTATGAAAAGTATGGAGCATTAGCTGGATTAAAATTTCAAGAAAAGCTAGAGAAACTAAGCTTTGAAAAGGGGGGAGAAGATTTAACAGCACCAGCACAAAGAATGTATGATTTTGTAAAGGGAATTCATAGTACGAATTTGCCTGCTTCATCTTATCAACCAGGTCTGAAAAGTTCCGATTTACATGAGTGGTTGCCGAAACATATAAGCTTCAGGCTTCAGGAAGGGTTTAAGGCCTTTGGGAGGAAATCTAAGGGCTTTTTAACGAACGAAGCTGTAATTCTTGGTGTGGAATCGAGAACGTCTTCTCCGGTGAGAATTCCCAGAGATAATAAGAGCTTGCAACATGTTCAGGTAGCTGGTTTATTTCCATGTGGAGAAGGAGCAGGTTATGCTGGTGGAATTGTGTCGGCAGCTATGGATGGCGAAAGATGTGCCGAAGCGTTTCACAATATGTTTATAGAATAATTTATAGAAAATTATAAATAGAAAAAAGCCTTTTGAAGATATCTTCAAAAGGCTTTTTTTTGCACGGGTGGAGAGACTCGAACTCCCGACACCTGGTTTTGGAGACCAGTGCTCTGCCAACTGAGCTACACCCGTCTGTCAACAAGTCAAACTGTACTTTTTTTGCCTTGTCTGGCGACAAAAGTAGAACAATTTCTGATACCTGCAAGTGCTTTTTGTAAAGAATTAAAAAGTTTTTGTTCTTCTGAAAAGCCCATTATTCCTACTATTATAGAAATGAGATATTTAGTTTGATTTATTAAGTCTTAATTTTTTTTAATACATCTTTCACTTAAAAGTGTTAAATTAAGGGTAAGTGGTTTTTATTGGTAATTGTTTTAATATTATTGAGATGAAAAATACTAAAAAGGAGTACAGTAATGGAGAAATTACTGTTGTGTATGAAACTGATTTATGTATTCATTCAGGAGAGTGCTCAAGAGGACTTGCATCTGTTTTTCAACCAGGATCGCAGCCTTGGGTAAAGATGGATGGGGCAAGTAAGGAAGAAATTATGCAGCAGGTACAAAAATGTCCAACAAAAGCTTTGTCATTTTATGTGAATATGGCTGATAAGGAAGAAAAGGAACAGCCTATAGCTTTGGAGTCTGGTTTAAAAGTTCAGGTTTTGAGTAAAGGACCATTGTTAGTAGAAGGACCTATAACTTTGACCAATACTGATGGAAAAAGAGAGGTTAGAATTGGAGAGATTTTCTTTTGCAGATGTGGAACATCTAAAAATAAACCATTTTGCGATGGCTCTCACGATACGATTGATTTTGATGACTAAA
>NZ_JAKJSD010000015.1 GCF_029029505.1 Ancylomarina sp. DW003
TTTCAATTTTATCGAAAAGAGATTTAAATTACTCCTTCATATCTATCACATAATCAATCGTTTTATCCAGATGTCTAATAATTGGATAAAATCCCTCATCATCAATTAAATCGCGAGCGATATATGCTTTTGTTTGTGTCTCAATTATTTTTAGTGAGTGTTTTAAACCTTTTTTATTTGTTTTAACACCTGCTTTCTGACAATAATTTGTAAGATCCTTTATCAGTGGTTTATTCTTTAAATAGGCTAGAATTTCTTCCACCTTGGTGAAATCTTTCATCTCATCTCTATGCTCATCTACATAGTAAAATGCAAATCTGTAGATCAAGCCTTTACGACTCAATTCTCTGAAATAATTTGAATAACCAGTTGTATCAACAGGGATGAAAACATCTGGCATAATACCTCCACCACCATACACAATATTTCCTCCAGCGGTTTTGAATTTTAACGAATCTGCAAAATGAATTGAATCCCTTTTCTCAAATTCTCCATGAACATATCGCATGTTAATATCGTTATTGTAAGCCTCTTTTCCATTTGAGTATGATTTCTGAATACAACGGCCTGTTGGAGTATAATAGCGAGCAACTGTTAATCGCATTGCCGATCCATCAGGTAACATACGTTGTTCCTGAACCAAACCTTTACCAAATGATCGACGACCAACAACCTTACCTCTATCATTATCCTGAATAGCTCCTGCAAAAATCTCGCTTGCCGATGCTGAAAGTTCATCAATCAGAATCGTAATTGGAAGGTCTTGACAGTCCCCTCTACCAGTAGAAACATAATCGGTTTTTGCCTGTGATTTTCCTTCTGTGTAAACAATCATCTTACCCTCTGGCAAGAATTCGTTAATCATATTGGTTGCAGCTGACATATAACCACCCGTGTTACCTCTAAGATCAACTACCAACCTTTTTAAACCTTCATTTTTAAGCTTTTCTAAACCTTTCGAAAACTCATGAAAAGTTGTAGCACCAAAACGACTCACTTTGATATAGCCCAATTCTTTATTTATCATGTAGGCAACATCGACACTTGCTACCGGAATAGAACCACGAATAATATCAAATTCTAATAAATCTTTAACTCCACGACGAACAACTTGTACCTTAACCCCTGTTCCTTTAGGCCCTTTAAGTTTTCCTTGAATGAACTCAGTCGTTAAATCAGAACCTATTATGGGTATACTATCAACTTTTACAATTCTATCTCCGGCAAGTATTCCAGCATGTTCAGATGGCCCTCCTTCAACTGCTCTAACAACAGTAACTGTATCACGGTAGGTAATATATTGTACTCCAATTCCACCAAAATTTCCTTTCAAATCTTCATTGAAACGCTGTAAATCTTCAGCAGGTATATAAACTGTATGAGGATCAAGATCTTTGAGGATAGCGGGAATAGCCTGCTCAACTAATCTGGAAGCAGAAACCGTATCTACATAATCTTCCACAATCATATCCAATACTGCATCAAGCTTATGACTTGCTGATATTGCTGGTGCTTTAAAAACACCTAAGTTTGAATTTGGTTGAAAAAACGAATTAATAAACATACCCAAAATAATAGCCAAGGCTAATAAAACGGGAAGAAACATCTTAGTTTTGTTATTCATCCTATATGATTTTATAAATTCTTACTATCAATAAATTTAACCTCTATACCTGCTCTTATCAGTAGATCTTTACCATCATTGCAATGATAAGGTTCAGAATAAACAACTCGATTAATTCCTGCTTGAATTATCAATTTTGCACATTCGATACATGGTGTTGCTGTCACATAAAGAGTTGCTCCCTCACTACTATTACTAGACTTTGCCACTTTGGTAATTGCATTGGCTTCAGCATGTAACACATAAGGTTTGGTCTTATTATCATCATCTTCGCATATGTTTTCAAAACCCGATGGTGTTCCATTATAACCATCAGAAATAATCATCTTATCTTTCACTATTAGTGCTCCAACCTGACGACGAATGCAATATGAATTTTCGGCCCATACAATAGCCATTCTCAAGTATCTACAATCAAGCTTCTCTTGCTTTTCCAAAAGTTCTGTACTTAAAATCTCCTGCATGTTATTGGTTTATTTAGTAGGTATTAAACAAAAATAGAAAAAAATAGAGCTCACTGAATCTAATTTGCATCAAGTTTCTTATTTATTTCAGAAATGTTCCAAATAAGAGATGAAATAAGCCACATTTAACCCGTTTGAGAAGAATTTGGATTTTAATTCTATTAATCATTTTTATATCATAAGTAAAATCAATTGAAATGTGTCAATAAAAAGGGAATTTAGTCGATTCATTTTTAGATGATTTTAGTATATTAGCCAAACAAAGATCAAAAAAAACACTTTTCTTAGAACGAAACTCATCCCCTATATTCTTTCACAAGGTATAACCATCTTTGGGTCTACAAATTCGAATAAGATATTTAAGGGGAAAATAAAATTGATTGATATATGCCCCACTATACCCATTCAAAGTATTTCTATAAATTTTACATCATACTCCTTTCATTCATTCTACTTGCGCAAATAAGTATTGCTTCCCAAGTAACACCAGATACTTCCGTTGAAGTTTCAACAAACGATTCCAAACTGTGCAAAGGAGAAACTTGTATCATTTCACTTAATACAACTGAATCTGGGGTGCAATATCAACTTAAGAATAACAATACCGGACTTTTTACTTCAAATACAATTGTTGGAAACGGTTCAGCAGCTAGTTTTAATCAAATTTCACCCATCGAAAATACAAGTTATACAGTTGTTGCAACTCATATTGCCAGTTCTGAATCTATCGATCTCACTCCTGCTATTAATATCGAAGTTGTTAATCTTCCTAACACGAATTTAGACATAACACCAACACACAATTCAATTTGCGTTGGCGAACAAACAAGTATTACAATCAATAATAGTGAAACAGATGTCAGGTATCAGATTAATGGAGGTGCCAATACCAGTGAGAATTCCTTTCCGGGAAATGGAACTGAGCTTGTAATTGATAATTTTGAACCATTTAGAAGTGCAACCTACAAGGTGAATGCAATTAGAGAGGCTTGCCAAACAGAAGTTTCTTTAGATCAACAGTTTCATCTTGATGTGCGCCTTCCACCAGAAACACAGCTACATATATTCTCTGATAAAAGAACTATTTGTGAAGGTGAAGATGTCACACTTTCCCTTTCACCATCTGACCCCGATGCTGATTATCAACTAACTGATGGCATTACACCTATTGGAAATGCGATTACAGGTAATAGTGGTTTCATCGATTTTGAAACCGTAAATCCTCTTATTACCACAACTTATTCTGTTAATGCAAAGGGGCATTATTGTATTGATCCTGTAAAGGTTGATTTTACCTTCAAAGTAGATGTTCATCACCCGGCAAGCACAAATAGAGAATTAGTTAGTAACAAAACTGAAGTTTGTGAAGGTGAAGCTTTTATTATTAGCGTAGAGGACAGCCAGGAAGAAGTTGTTTACCAATTACATGATGGAGATAATTTTCTCGACCCTCAAATTATTGGGAATAACAAACTTGTAAGTTTTCCTGAAATTTATCCTGAAGCTACAACAAGTTACTTTGTTTATGCAAGAGAAATGATTTGTCCTAATAAACTGAAGTTAAACGATCAGGTTGACCTGAAATTAATTAAAACCTCTGAGTTTCCAATTGACAATTTTGCAACACCCGGAGAAATTTGCCTTGGTGAAACCTTTGATATTGAACTACCTATAACTGAGAACAATGTCACTTACCATTTGTATGATAATAATGTAAGTGTTGAAAGTATAACAAGCGATGGAGGCCAACTCGTTTTTGAAAATCTTTCAGCAGAACTTGATTCTAAATACAAGATATTAATCGAAAATTGTGTAGATGAAATTGTTGCTGCAGAACCAAAACTAGAGATACACTCAACACCTCATGCTGATCTCATTACAGCAGATGAAGTTGATGGTTCAGATGGAAAAGTTAGTGTACTCATTCATGGAGGCAAAGCGCCTTACACTTATATTCTCGAAAATCTTAAAACAATCGTAAGTGACAATCATCTAATAGAAATAAGTGAATTGAAAGCGGGTGATTACAAGCTGGCTGTTGTGGATGCTAATTCTTGCAAATCGACACTTAACGGGCACGAATTCCAAATTGGGTTTAACAACTCTAAAGATTACGCTGTAAATGGTGTTTTAACACCTAATGGAGATGGCAGAAACGATAATTGGACAATTAGTTACAAGCCAGAATGGGATGCCCCGGAAGTAACTATATTTAATATTTATGGACAGAAAGTCTATCATACACATTCCTATAAAAACGATTGGAAAGGAACTTTTAATGGAGCAAAACTACCCAATGGGTCTTATTTTTATCTCATCGAATTTAACCGTGATGAAGTACGTCCAATAAAAGGTATTCTATCTATTCTAGGCAATTAAAATCAAATAATTAGGATTAAACACAAGACCTCATCTATGAGAAAACGCTATACCACTTCCTCTTTCTTTCGATTCTTTACACTTAGCCTTGTGCTTCTTGTGTGTTGTATGTCTAAAACTAAAGCACAACAAGTTTCATTGGTCGATCAATATTATATCAACCCAAGTATTTATAATCCTGCAGTTGTTGGATACAACGATTTATTCCAAGCTTACCTTATAAGAAATGAAAAATTTAGAGATTTTGATGGCGGGCAAACCTATCATGCTTTTACTCTGGATGCTGGTTTGCGAGAAGGTAAATATGGAGTAGGAATAAATCTCTCAAACAATAATGTTGGAATATTTAATACCACACAAGCTGATTTTGCTTACGCCTATCGAATCAAAATAAATAAGGAACAGTTTCTTCGTTTAGGTCTATCTGCAGGAATCTCAGATTTTCGTTTGAATCTTAGTAAAACCAATGCAGATATGAATGACGAATTGTTGCAAGCAAGTCATTACAACAATACCGAATTTGTAGCCAACTTTGGAGCCTATTACACGAATAAACAGTTAACTATTGGTTTTGCAATTCCACAGCTTATCAATAAATCTAAGCTCGCAAAATACGATGGTAAGGATTTGTACAGACAAACTCGCCACTATCTTTTATCGGGAAGTTATGAACTACCTATTCGCAGTATAAAAGATCTCTCATTTGTTCCCAATTTTATGATGCGATTTATTAAAAACACACCTTTACAATATGACATTAATGCCTTACTAAAACTTAAAAATAAAGGTTGGTTCAGCGTAAATTACAGGAATAAGTATGCGATTGGTTTAAACATTGGTGTTCATGCATTAAAGAATTTTAAAGTTGGTTATTCATATAATGTCAACACTCAAAATTCAGCACATATTTCAGCAACCAATCACGAATTTCTTATCGGATATTCGTTCAATAAAAAAACGCATAAAGAGAAAGTTGATCAGTCTGAAGAATTAAAATATCTCAAAGATATTCTTGAAAATAAATACAATAGAATTAATAAACTTGAAGAAGAGCTGGAGAAATATGCCACTGACAGTCGTTTGAATGATCAGGATAGAGATGGCGTAACTGACGATATGGACGCCTGTCCAAACACACCGCCTTTCTATAGAGTTGATGAAAGAGGCTGTTCGTTAGATACCGATGGTGATGGCATTGTAGATAGTGAGGATATGTGTCCGGAAAAAGTTGGAAGCATTAATAATGATGGTTGCCCTGAGCTTACTGAAAAACGAATTGCCTTAGACAAAAAATTACAAAATTTGTTCTTTGAATTTGGCAAAGCTAACCTAACCGAGTTATCAAAGGAGAAGGCTGACAAGATCATTGAAATCATGCATGAGCATGAAAATTACGTCTTGAAACTTCATGGGCATACCGATGATATTGGTTCAGAGAAACTCAATAGAGAGCTTGCATATAAACGTCTGAACACAATACACGATTATCTCATTCAAAACGTTATTCCTGAGAGTCGAATTTTGATTCTTCCACACGGAGAAAATTCTCCTTTGGTTGAAAACACAAATGAAAAGAGCCGTGCTTTCAATCGAAGAGTTTATTTAGAGATCTATTCCTACGAATAGTTATTATAGGTTTGTGAGAAATTCCAGAGTCTCAATCCAGATAAAATTTATCAAGCTATTTTGAAACGAAGTTAACATCAGACATTAGTTCATTATCTTAGAAATATTTTACAGCATTCTGTTTCAGTAGAAAAGTTAATCCTCAGTAACATTTCTTTATATATTTATAGTTCAGAACAACACACGTTTTTCTGGCTCAAAAAACATGTCTTTCTGCTTTGATAAAAAATAGTTGTTACATTTATCAATACAATAACATAAAGAATGCAAAATTTTCATTTTATAAAGCTCCAATATTGAAAGCATATTGAAAATATGATTAAAAATATCATCCTTATTATATGTCTGTTTCTTTCTCTTTCCTCTAATGCTCAAGAAGGATATAAACTTAAAAAAGTTGATTTTAAAGGGAATAGTGAAATAAAATCCAATGAACTTGAAAGCGTTACTTCTTTACGTGCAAAAAGTTTATTCAATAGGTTACAGTTTTGGAAAAAAGCACCACCCTTCCAAAAAGAATTACTAATCAAAGATTTGGGAAACTTGCATAAAATTTATCAATCGCAAGGTTATATTGATGTAAACGTAAAAGATAGCCTCGCCATTGACGAGGAAAAAATGCATATTCGAGTTTATTATTTAATCGAAGAGAATACGCCTACACGGGTTAAATCTTTTGCCTGGGAGGTGGCAAAATCGAACCAAGAGGTTAAAGAAACCATCTTAGAGATATTGCCTAAGCAAAAGCTCATCAACACCAATGATATCTTTACAGATAAAGCCGTTTATAATTTGATGGAACGTGCTCAAAATTCCTTAATGAATCAAGGCTATGTCTATGCTAAAACCAGCCCCTCTTTTCATATCGATACAGTTAGAAAAACAGTTGACATTACCCTCAAGCTTAAACAGGGGAATAAATACACCAATGGTGAAATTTATTTTGAAGGCCTGAAAAAAGTGCCTGAAAAACTTCTTTTAAAAAGGTTAAATTTAAACTCAGGCGATGTTTTTTCAGCAAAAAAACTCAACGAAGCCCAAAGTCGTGCCTTTAATATGCAATTGTTTAAATATATCACAATCAAACCCGAAAAAGACTCAATACAAAATCAGCTTATCAATTATAAAGTTAAGCTGGAGGAATTAAATCAATGGGATCTCAACCTTGGTTTAGGGTATGGGACTGAAGACAGAATAAGAGCTCAAGTACTCCTCACAAAGCGTGCGTTTTTAGGAGGTATCAGGCAATTCGATTTGGGAATTAAGACCTCTTATTTCGAACCTATAAATATCTATCTCAAATTTCGTCAGCCTAATTTGTTTGCCGATAAAGTCGATTTTATTTGGAATCCCTACTACAGTCGGGAACGAGAACTGAGTTATAATGTTGAACGACTCGGAGCCAATTTCACGATTGAAAAAAAATTAAACAGCAAGGCTTCAACTTTTCTAGCTTATAATATCGAGAACTCAGATGTTACTAAGAAAGGAGAAAGTAATGATCAGAATTCAGAAATCGTAGAAGGTTCCAAACAGAAATCAGGAATTACCTGGGGGTATCAATATCGCAGTGTCGATCATTATTTTAACCCAACTAAAGGTTGGTATGCACAAAGTTTAACAAGCTACAATGGTTTGGGTATTAAAACAGACTATTCCTATTTCAAGCTTCTTTTAGACGGAAGAACCTATCGTCCCTTTTGGAGGCAATGGGTATTCGCCGCCCGATTGCATATGGGTTATATCAGATCGACAAATTCGAATCACTTAACACCCATTGAGGATCGGTTTCTTTTGGGAGGAGGAAATTCGATAAGAGCTTACCAAAGAAATTCGATAAGTGCCAATGATAAGGGCTCGGAAATTATTGGTGGTAACAGTATGTTAGAAATGAGTATGGAAGCTCGGTTTCCTATTTATAACGCCTTGGAAGGTGCTTTACTGGCCGATGCTGGTAATGTATGGGCAAAATCCGGACAATACCGTTTAAATGATCTCAAATATGGGTTTGGCTTAGGCTTGCGTTACAATACGCCCATTGGCCCTATTCGTATAGATGCTTCAGCTCCTGTTTGGGACAGCTTTAAAATGCAATTATATATAACTTTTGGCCATGCTTTCTAAGCATTGAATGTCGGAAAATACAGAAAGTAGATTTATGAAGAAAAGAAAAAAAAGACATATTTTTTTGATTCTTATTTTACTCATAATTGGGTCAGTATTACTTTATACCCAAAGCAATAGCTTCAGAAACAATCTGAAAACGGGGATTGAGTACTATGGTAGTCAGGCTATACATGGCAATATCAATATCGCTTCTCTGGATGGTAATATTTTTACAGGCTTAGAGCTGCATAAGTTTGAGGTAAGAGACAGTATGAATAATCTTGCTGTTTACCTTCATTATTTTAAAGCCAGATGGGATCTTAAAAAGCTAATTCACAAAACTTTATTGCTGAAAGAAATCAAAATCGATTCGTTAAACCTTTATGTTTCTCAGGAAAAGGATGGCTCTCTTTCTATCCAAAAGCTAATAAAAGAAGAAGAACAACAGAAAAAGGATGAAGAAACATCCGGTAAAGCTCTTCCCATAAATATTGATCTCAGGGAATTTAAAATAGAACGTTCTTCCACTTTTTTAGACTTTCCTGACTCTACAAAAATTCCCAAAACCATACACTTTAATAGTCAGTTATCAGCAAAAATAAAGGCCGATACGAGTACCCTAAAACTACAAGAGTTCAATTTGAAGTGTAAAAATCCGAACTTTGAAGTATTAGCTCTTACAACTGATCTTCTGTTTACACCAACACATCTTAAGCTCAATAATATGAAGCTTAAGACCAAACAATCTAACTTATCGGCCAAGGCAGACATTCCTTTTGATAATATTATAAAAGGAAAAGCGGAGATTTCATTTAGCCCGCTTAGCTTAAATGAATTTCAACCCTTTATCGATCAAAAGATTCAAGGTTCACCCGAAATAGAACTCAAAATTTACAACAAAAACCAAGAGGCTAATTTCGATATCGAAGTAAATGAACACTTACAAAATATAAGTGTTACAGGTAATATTAACCGTTTAGATACAAATGCACGTTACAAAGCTAGCTTAAATAGCAAGCAATTTAATCTTGGATATTGGGTCGATAATGAAAATTTGCAAACGAATATAAATGGTCAATTAGATATTGAAGGTCAGAATCTAGATCCGGAACAAAGCCGTTTTAAGCTTGTCTCTCAATTTAAAGGAAGCCAAATGGATGCCTACCCTTTGGACTCTCTGAATATGGCTATTAATAAACAAAGAGATTCGATCTTAGTAAGTATGGAACTCTCAAGCTTATTAGGTCAGATGAACTTAAATGCAAATGCAACACAGCTTTTCGACCGTATTACCTACCAACTAAACTCCAATTTACAAGGCGTAGATCTGGGTCGCATCATTCAACAGGGCAGCTTACAGACAAATATAAATGCTCAAGTAAATCTTGAAGGCGCCGGGAAAGAACTAAGGGAAATGACAAGTCAGCTTAAGCTGAGAATAAAGCCTTCAAACATTAACGGTTTAAAAATAGACAAAGCTGAAGTATCAGGACACCTGTCTCAAGGCAATTACCATGTAGACATGCTTCTTTTTAAAAGTAACGATCTTGATATTGAAGCTGGTGGCAAGGGGCATATCGACAACAAGCACAATTGGCTTTACAAACTGCAAGTTAAATCCCTAAATTCATTGTCATCTTTTATTAAACTACCCGCTATAAATGGTAAGGGGCAATTAGAAGGACAAATATCAGGCAAACAGGACAGTTTATTTTTGAAATCAAAACTTCAACTTTCGGATTTTTATTACGACACACTGAAAATAAAGAAGCTCAGTGGTGAAGCTCAATTATCTTTTATCAACAACCTTCTAAATGGAAATTCCGATATCGAGATTCATGATATTGAAGCAGGTAAGAAATTCAATCTAAACCTGTTTAAAAGCAAGCAGAGCATAAAGGACAATGTGTTTAGTGGTAGGTATAAAGTACAGTCAGGCGATTCTATCGAACTCAATACCCACCTTCGTGTCAGCAAAAAAAATGATATCCTCATTCAGCTATCACAATTTTCACTGAGAGCATTCTCACAACATTGGCAAAACGAAAAAGATACGGTTCAATTCATTTTTACGCCCAAGGAGCTAAAATTTACCGACGTGAATTTTTCTTCCAGAGATCAATATATTCGCCTAAATGGTATTTATTCGTTTAAGGGACAAGAAGATCTTAAACTTGAACTTTCGAACATTCAGCTAGGTCATATTCCTGAACTAAATCGACTTATTCCCTACCCAATAGCCGGCGAAATAAATGGAAGTTTGGCTCTTAATGGGAAAGCTTCGGAACCTGAAATTTTAAGTCACCTATCGCTTAAAAAGGGACGAATTGGAGAATTTAATTTAGACTCTCTTTTTTTCAAGTTCGATTATAGAAACGAAACCTTACAACACGAAGGTGTTCTAATTTCAAACAGGGATACCCTTATCGATACAGAAGTTTATTTACCCATTCACCTTTCACTAACAGATTCGATATATCTTGTTGATGCTGAAAAAGGGAATTACCTGCGACTTCGTACAAACGATCTGGACTTATCACAGTTTAATGAGATGCTTCAAGATAAAGGCGTAAGCATAGCAGGTAAATTTAACACACAGATAGAGGCTCAAATTGAAAACAAAGACATCGACTTCGATGGCAAATTCCGTTTAAATGCAGGTGCCTTGAAAATACCTGAGCAAGGCGTAGATTATGAAAACATAGCGCTTTCTCTTTCTCTCAATAAGGATCAACTGAATTTGGATTCTCTTTACATAGCTTCAGGAAAAAAAGGCTACCTGGCGTTAAAAGGAAATGCCAAACTACCTAAAAATATGAATGAAGTGATACACGATATCGATTTTCATATTCAGGCACAAAACTTTACAGCTCTAAAATCGTACTATGCTCAGTTGATTCTTGATGCTGACTCACGACTAAAAGGGAGTCTTAAGAAACCTATTATTTCGGGCGGATTAACCCTCGTAAGAAGCAAAATCAATATCGATCCGTTTGTCGAAAACACATCCGTAAAAACATTGGACACACCTCTTTTAATCGCAGCTTTGGAAGAAGAAAAAAACATGGCATTAAATACCGATAGTCTCAATATTGAAATAGACTCTAGCCTATCTGTTCAGAATAACTTTTTTAAAAACCTTCGGGGTGAGTTTAATATTGATATTCCTAAGAATACTTGGGTTACAGGCTCAAATATGCAACTTGAGTTATCGGGACTAATACGAATGATTAAAACAAAAGACGAGCCCGAATTTTTTGGCAACATTTCATTGGTAAGAGGCTATATTGAAATATCGGGACGAAAATTTAAGATAAACAAAGGTGATATCAACCTACGAGGTGGAAATGAGATTAATCCCAATATAGATATTGCTATGGTTTATAAATTTAGAGATTCAAATAAAAAAACAAAATCTCTGGAACTAAAGCTAAACGGAACAATAAAAAAACCATCCTACACCTTTCGTTTGGATAACGAATACATTGAAGAAAAGGATGCTATCTCTTATCTTGTTTTTGGTAAAAAAATGGACGAGTTAGGTACAAGTGAACAAGGCCAGATTACAAGTAGAAGCGATCAGGCAAAATCACTGGTATACTCTCAGGTATCGAACCTTTTTCAAAAGTTGATTGCCCAAAGTCTCGGTTTAGATACCATAGAGGTTAGTGGTGAAGACAATTGGGAAACAGGTGCCGTAACCTTTGGTAAATATATTACAAATGACTTGTATATGAGCTACTCTCAGCTTTTTTCTATTGATAGTGAAAATAAGCAGTTGGTACCTTACCGTTTAATCATAGAGTATCATATCATTCGTTCTCTTTTGCTGCAAGCATCCAATGAAGGCAACAAATCCGGCTTCGATTTGCTTTGGAAAATTAAATTGTGATCAGTCCCAACCGTTTGTAAATAAACCTTACAATTATTAGCGATTATCACGAGTTAAATGTTATATACCATAACAATAACATCCTAAATAAATTGGCGCTTCGCCCAACCGAGCTTGCGAGCTCATGAGCTTTACGAATAAACCAGACTTCATTTTTTAGCTTGATCCAAAAAACGAAGCAAAAAAAATCAAGGCTACTTTTTAAATATCTTTCTTATTAGCTCATAAGTGTCTTCTCTATAGGGCATTCATGATTTCCGCTACGCTCCAATGTGCCTCATGCTTAAGTGCGGCCGGGTGATTTCCTCGACAAGCTCGGATGTTGACTTCGTCGATTTCGCAAACTCAATTCCCGGTTTTACTAATCATCCATTGGGTTTATAAGATCTCTTAAATCAATGTTCAATGATTACAGTTATAAAAAACAGTGTGATCTAACAAATAGTACTTCACCCACTACATTCGGCATAGAGCCATAAATCTCATGTCCAGAATCTGATATCTCACAATTTATTATTCTAAAGTACCCTTAAAAACTTATAAAGAACTAGCAGGCTTACTCTCACCTTCTATACCTATTTAATTTCAAAATGAGCTTTAATTAAAATGGAATAGTTTTTAGCTAGATCAAGACAAAAAAGCAAGAGATAGCAGAGTTACCTCGCATCTTTTTTAACGAAGATATAGCTGAAAAGAACCATTTTATAAGATTGGTTTTGATGTTAATTTGGTATTATCTTAAGATCTCAAGTAAATCAGCTTCGAGGCTCACTTTAGGTGTTTCTATAATTCGCCCCAATTCTTCTTTCCCCCTATAAATGATAAGGGTTGGCACCCGTTTAACATCGATAGCTTTTACATCAATATCAGGTGCTTGTTTGTTGGTATCCATGGCAAAAATCTCTAAACCCGACATAGGAAATTTCACCGCTTTTAGCAACTTAATCATTCTTGGTACTTGCATATGACTATCGTGGCACCAAGTTCCCAAAACAAGGGTCATTTTAAGCCCTGATAGATCCTTTTTCTTCAATTGCGAAAGAATATCCACATCAACTTTATAGTCTTTAAATTCCGGCTTAAACCAATCAGAACAAAGTGTGTCATTTAAGCCATCAAGAGTCACTTTTCCAAATAAAATAGAACGCCTAATACGATCATCAACTTTAGTTTGATTTATATCTTGAGATTTAGCACTCACAGATAGTAAAATTATAACAAGAGCTAAAATTAGAGTTTTCATTTTGAGAATTTTAATTATCAGTAATTGGTCGACTGCAAGATAATTAATTCCATAAAAAAAACCTGCCAGAAAACTAGCAGGTTTAAAATATTCACATTTCAACTAAATACGATCAGCATTGATATATTTTAAATTCGTTGTGGTTCGGTGCGATACTTCTTGCCCACCATTATATGTAATTTCATTCTTTACCATGATTACAGGATAATTATAAGTTCTGTAAGTGTAAGCATAAGTTGTTTTGCTTATTTCATGATTATCATCCGAAACTGTAGTTCTCAAAATGTTGTGTTCTGAAAATAAACAAGGCAACATGACTCTAAGGTAATCTACCGAATTTTTATCATCGTAATCATATAAAGATTTTTGAATTGTCGAATTATCTCCCTCGCTTAAAGTGTAATCCATACTAACAAAACTATTACCTGATCTTTTAAAATTCATCATATGCAACTGATTTCCAACATTCCAGCTAACATCATTCACGCAACCATCACGCCCCATACTATAAACTCTGGTATTAGATATATCGTCATTATCAGTCACAGTTAGTTTATTCGTACCATATTGAATGGTATAATCTGATGGAAGCAAATCATTCAATATGACATTTTCATGATATTTACTATCTGAAAGCAAGACAGAACGTTTACATTGAATTAAACGGTTCTGTTCATCATACTTCATCTTAAGATCGTATTTTTTAAATCCAAATTTGTATAGATCAATCTGTTTTAAACGAATCTTATCATTAACTCTTTCGTACGAATAAACATTCTTATAATCTCCTTGTTCTGCCTCCGAGACATAAATTGGATAATTAACTTCTTCCTCTTCAATAATTACTGACTCTTCATCCTTGCTACAAGCTATAAAAGACATAGAAACAGTAATAAAGAATACCCACAAGCTGTATTTAAACTTAAAACTCATAATCTTTTTTTTATTTTTTACTTAAAAAACAAAGTTAAAGTATTCCTATTTAAATATCCACTAGTGTAAGAATTTTAACATTTTATCACTCATAAAGACATTTTAATGTAAACAGAGTGTTTGTAATTAATCTATGGATTCAAGAGTTTATGTATAAAAAAAACCTGCCAGTAAACTGACAGGTTTCTAATATTTATATACATTTCTGAAATTACCCTTCGACTCCGCTCAGGGCTCAATCATCATATATCTTATTTATTCCTGATTGTTTTCAATCAAAAGATCCAACATCTGGATAGCACATTTTGATACTTTGGTACCAGGACCAAATACACCAACAACACCAGCTTCGTATAAGAAATCGTAATCCTGAGCTGGAATAACACCACCTGCAGTAACCATGATATCTTCACGACCCAATTTCTTCAATTCCTCGATAATAGCAGGAACCAAAGTCTTGTGACCAGCAGCCAATGAAGAAACACCAACGATGTGTACATCATTCTCTACAGCTTGCTTAGCAGACTCTTCCGGAGTTTGGAACAGTGGTCCCATATCAACGTCAAATCCTATATCAGCAAAACCAGTAGCAACAACTTTACCACCACGGTCGTGACCGTCCTGACCCATTTTTGCAACCATGATACGAGGACGACGTCCTGACAATTCTGCAAATTTATCAGCTAACTCTTTCGCTTTAGCGAAGTCAGCATCTTGTTTTGATTCTGATGAATACACGCCTGATACAGTTCTAATTACAGCTTTATATCTTCCACATACTTCTTCACATGCATCTGAAATCTCACCTAACGAAGCACGTAATTGTGCAGCCTTAACAGCAAGATCCAATAGGTTACCTTCGCCACCATTTGCACATGCAGTAATCGCTTTAAGAGCAGCTTTAACAGCAGCCTCATCACGGTTAGCACGAAGCTTATTCAATCTTTCGATTTGAGCAGTACGTACAGCAGTATTATCTACTTCAAGAATATCCAATGGATCTTCTTTCTCCAGACGGTACTTGTTAGTTCCTACAATAGTTTGAGTATTAGCGTCAATCTTAGCTTGAGTACGAGCAGCCGCTTCTTCGATACGAAGTTTTGGAATACCAGACTCAATTGCTTTAGACATACCACCTAATTTCTCAACCTCTTCGATATGAGCCCAAGCTTTGTCTACCAACTCCTGAGTCAATGACTCAACGTAGTATGAACCAGCCCAAGGATCTACAGCCTTACAGATTGTAGTCTCATCTTGAATATAAATTTGAGTATTACGAGCAATACGTGCAGAGAAGTCAGTTGGCAATGCAATCGCCTCATCCAATGCATTTGTATGCAACGACTGAGTGTGACCCAATGCAGCAGCCATAGCCTCGATACAAGTACGTCCAACGTTGTTGAAAGGATCCTGCTCAGTTAATGACCAACCTGAAGTCTGTGAGTGAGTACGCAATGCCATTGACTTAGGGTTCTTAGGATTGAATTGTTTTACAATCTTAGACCAAAGTAAACGACCAGCACGCATCTTAGCAATCTCCATAAAGTGATTCATTCCAATCGCCCAGAAGAAAGACAAACGAGGAGCAAAAGCATCAACGTCCATACCTGCAGCAACACCTTTCTTCAAGTACTCAAGACCATCAGCAAGAGTGTAAGCTAACTCGATATCTGCGGTTGCACCTGCTTCTTGCATGTGGTAACCTGAGATAGAAATAGAGTTAAACTTAGGCATCTTCTGAGAAGTAAATTCGAAGATGTCAGCAATAATTTTCATTGAAAACTCTGGTGGGTAAATGTAAGTATTACGCACCATGAATTCCTTAAGGATATCATTTTGGATGGTTCCTGAAAGTTCTTCCAACTTAGCTCCTTGCTCCAAACCTGCAACAATATAGAAAGCCAATACTGGAAGTACAGCACCATTCATAGTCATAGAAACAGACATCTTATTCAATGGAATTTGATCGAAAAGGATCTCCATATCAAGAATAGAGTCAATAGCAACACCTGCTTTACCAACATCACCAACTACACGAGCGTGATCTGAATCATAACCACGGTGTGTAGCCAAGTCAAATGCTACAGAAAGACCTTTCTGACCAGCAGCAAGGTTACGACGGTAGAATGCATTTGATTCTTCAGCAGTAGAGAAACCTGCGTACTGACGAACTGTCCAAGGACGCAAAGGATACATAGCTGAATAAGGTCCACGTAGGAATGGTGGTAAACCTGAAACATAGTTCAAGTGCTCCATACCTTCTAAATCTTCCTTGTTAAAAGCTGTTTTAACCGGAATTTGCTCTGGTGTCATCCAAGATTTTTCAATGCCGTTTTCCTTTTCCCATTCCTGAGAAGTAGCAGCAGCTCTTTGAGATGACTTGATATTTATATCTTTAAAATTTGGTTTCATTTTTTCTGTTTTTATCCTGTAGAGACGTAGCATGCTACGTCTTTACCGTGCAACATCTCTAATTAAATTCCAAGATTAGCTTGGTAAGCTTTTAAAGTTTCAAGAACGTTAGATTTCACGTTAACGAAGTTCTCGATACCTTTAGCTTTTAACTCGTCAGCACATGCAGGAGCACCTGCTACAACAAGAGTTGCGCTTCCTTTAAGTGCTTCGAAAAGCTCAGGAGCGATAGTTGCGTACTCATCATCTGATGAACAAATAACAACAATCTTAGCGTTCTTCTCTGTTACGAATTTCACACCTTCTTCAACCGAAGTAAAACCATTGTGGTCTTCAACATCGAATCCAGCACAAGCGAAGAAGTTACATGCAAACTGTGCACGAGCCTTACGCATATTCAAGTTTCCGATAGGGAACATCATCACCTTAGGACGACCATTTTCCTTAGCGTAAATATCAGTTTTGTTACGAAGAGTTTCGAAAGCCTGAGCACCACGGTATGGCTTCAATGTTTCGCAAACTGCGTTGTCAGCAGTTTTATCTTCTGGAGAAAGAGTTGCTTCTGGAATGGTTTCAAGAACCTCACCGAAGTTAGGGAATTGATTTGTTCCTAAGAAGTTTTCTTTACGAGTCGCAATAGCTAAATCTCTCTTCTGAGCAGTAGCCTTAATTGTTTCCTGAATGAATCCAGCTTTGAAAGCAGCAAGGTATCCACCTTTGTCTTCAACAGCTAAGAATAATTTCCAAGCCTCATCAGCGATTGATTCAGTTAATGACTCAATATAGTATGAACCAGCAGCAGGGTCAGCAATCTTACCCAAGTGCGATTCTTCTTTTAATAATAATTGTTGGTTACGAGCAATTCTTTCGGAGAATACTGAAGATTCAGCATAAACAGAATCGAAAGGTTTCACTGTGAATGAATCCAAACCACCTAAAACAGCAGACATAGATTCAGTTTGAGTACGCAACATGTTCACATAAGGATCATAAACAGACTTGTTCCACTCTGAAGTTTCACCATGTACAAACATTTTACAAACAGTTTCGTTTGAAGCACCAAATGCTTTAACGATGTTTGCCCATAGCATACGACCAGCTCTTAACTTAGCAATCTCCATGAAATACTTAGAGCTTGTTGCAAAGTTGAAACGCATTTTAGGAGCAACTTCGTCCACTGAAAGACCAGCTTCGATCATTTTTCCTAAATACTCAGCACCCGATGCTAAAGAGAAACCTAATTCTTCAACAATTGAAGATCCGGAGTTGTTGAATACACTACCTGTAACTGCAATAACTTTGTAGTTAGGAAGAGCCTTAGCAGCTTCAACAGCTTCTTTCACATATGCGAAAGCGCTCTCTTCAGTTCCACAATAGTTACCTACTGTACTGAACCCTTTAATAACATCGATAGCAACACCACCTTGAACCTTGTCTAAAGCAATACCTTTTTCAGTAGCTAATGCTTGTAGGTTTTGAAGAAGCTCAACAGAAGAATGTGTCTTTTCGAAGTTAATCTCAACACAATCCATATAGATACCTTCTAATAAAGTAGCTAATTCTTCTTTGCTGATAGATTTCCAGTTAAGAACGAATCCTACTGAATCGATACCTTTGTTTAAGATGTCCAACGCTTTTTCGTTAGCTGCTTTTACATCTTCAACAATAATATCCTGGCGAACTAACCAATCATTGTTATCCTTCTTGTTTCCACGAACATATGGAAAATCTCCAGGATAAGTATTCATGAAGGCTTTGTCATCCATGTTCTCCAGTCTGTAGAAAGGCTGTACATTGAATCCTTCATTCGTTCTCCAAACTAACTTTCTATCGTAGTCAGCCCCTTTAAGATCTTTAGTGATTTTGTCAATCCACTCTTGAGTTGATTGAGGAGCAAAGTCACTAAAAAGTTTATTATCTGCCATAACTGTAACTGTTAATGTAACTGTTTTAAAATTAGAGCCTAAAAATAAGGCCTTTTTATCACTTAGGGAATTAAAATTTTAATGTTTTGCATCATGTTTAAGGATACGTTAATTTGAGGATAAATTGATGTGTTAATTAGATCAGAATTTGCACACTATCCCTATTATAATGTTTAAATCTAAATCATCGAACCATCACATTCTCTAATCTTAACATCATCAAATTACCACATTACAACAATTGGTGCATGATCTGAGGCCTCCATCCAATCTTGAATGGTTTGTCCAGAACCAGAAACAAAAGCCTTATTTGTAAAAATGTAGTCTGTTTTACGGTTCCAAAAGCCATTTTTATCAGTTGTGTGAGTGAAATGTTTCAAATTATTATTCGAATATTCTCCCAAGCAAATTGCAGATTGATAACTTTCGTAATAAGGCAACATCCAATCCGTTTCTGTACTGTAATCATCTGCATCAAAATCTCCATCCTCACAAACAGAATCGCCAAAATTCTGAGTCTGTTTGGTATTTGGAGGCAAAGCATTAAAATCTCCTGCCAAAATAAATGGCAATCCTTGAGAGTTTAAAGAATCAGCATAGTGCTTAATAATTTCGAGTTGCTGTTTCTTTGTGTTGTCCTTAGCATAAGCTGAAGCATGTGTATTGACTAAATTCAGTTCCCCATTTGAACTTTTCAATTTAGCATGTAAGAGGTTTCGTTTCAAATAAAAGTAGCGAACAATCGCATTTTGCTCTGCAATTAATGGAAGTCCAATTCGTTTTGCATCATTAAGTTGCCATTTACTTAAAATTGCATTACCAGAATTCATTCTCCCTATACCATCGCTGGGAATATATTTCGCCTTCCATTGAGAAGCATACACCCCAAAATTAAGTTCTGTTTTATCCAATAAAAACTGAACCTGATTCATTAAAGCCGAACGCTTGGCATTGATATCCACTTCCTGCAAAAAAAGGATATCCGGATTCACTTCACGAATCTTCTCTACCAATAAATTCATATTTTGTTCCACCTCTTCCTTTTTCATAATTACCCTATCCCCATGGCAATCAAAAAAGAAATCAATTCGTCCCCCACCAAACTTCACATTCCAGGTCATCACTTTGAGTGTATCTGGAAATGAAACGGTTTCAGGTTCTGCAGCTTCAAAATAACTCACCTCATCCCCTATCTTCGTCCCGAAAGGATCACATGCAGCTGACAAAAAAGACAGAATGACTAAATGTATTTTTGCTAAAGTCCTCATATTAATACTCTTCGTTAACATCAACATGAATTTTAAAGTTTTTGTCTGATGATTATTTTTTCTCAAGATCAATCATCTTAGAAGGATCTACCCATTTGTCAAAGTCAGCTTGACTGACATAACCCAATTCAAGGGCTGCCTCTCTAAGACTTTTATTTTCAACATAAGCCTTTTTGGCTATTTCTGCTGATTTAGCATAGCCAATGTGTGTGTTTAATGCCGTAACCAACATCAAAGAATTATCAAGATGCAACTTTATTCTCGTTTTATCAGGACGAATCCCCTCTATACAGTTTTTGGCAAAGGAGGCACATACATCACCAAGCAATTGAGCTGATTGTAGGAAATTGTAAATGATAACCGGTTTAAAAACATTCAACTCAAACTGGCCGCTAGATCCTGCAATAGTTATCGTTGTGTCATTCCCAATAACTTGAGAGCAAACCATACTTAAGGCTTCAACTTGAGTGGGATTAACTTTTCCGGGCATAATAGACGATCCGGGCTCATTAGTAGGAAGAATCAATTCACCTATTCCCGAACGCGGTCCTGACGCCATCATGCGAATATCATTGGCAATTTTTAAAAGGGACACTGCCGCTTGTTTTAATGTACCATGCGTTTCGACAAGAGCATCGTGGCTTGCCATTGCCTCAAATTTATTTTTAGCCGATTTAAAAGGAAATTCTGTAAATTTTGAGATATATTCTGCAACAAGTCTAGCATAATTAACTGGCGAATTAAGCCCTGTTCCAACTGCAGTCCCCCCCAAGGCAATTTCTCTTAGATGAGAAAGACTGTTGTGAATCGCCTTTAAAGCATGGTTCAATTGGGCAACATATCCCGAAAACTCTTGTTCTAAGCTTAAAGGTGTTGCATCCATTAGATGAGTTCTTCCAATTTTAACAATATCAGCCATATCCTTAGCTCTATCAGCAAGAGCATTTTTTAAATTCTCAATATTCGGAATAGTATGAGTGACTATTTTTTTATAGGCAGAAATATTCATCGCAGTAGGAAAAGTATCATTCGATGATTGGGATTTATTAACATCATCATTGGGATGAATAAACCTATCCCCTTTTCCCAGCTCGCATCCTTTCAAAACATGAGCTCTATTAGCAATCACCTCGTTAACATTCATATTGGTTTGGGTACCAGAACCGGTTTGCCAAACAACCAGTGGGAAATGCTCATCGAGGTCCCCCCTAATTATTTCATCACAAACTTGAGAAATAACCTCTCTTTTTTCGACAGATAATACACCCAATTGATGATTGGTATATGCAGCAGCTTTCTTTATAATTCCATAGGCTCTTATCAAGTCAATAGGCATAGAAGCACCGGGTCCTATTCGAAAATTTTCAAGGGACCTTTGAGTTTGAGCTCCCCAGTATTTGTCTTCAGGAACTTTAACTTCTCCAAGCATATCATACTCAAACCTATATTTCATGTCTTAGGTATTTCGGTTGATAATCTAATTCAGAAAACAAAAGCAACAACTCGGTATTATAAAATCGAATCCATTTCTTCGGCTGGGACTGCAAAAATAGCTTTGTGCTTATTCACAATAATAGGACGTTGAATAAGCTGTGGCGATTCTAACAGAATCTTAATCCACTCATCGTGATTAAAGATCTTATCTTTATAATTCGTTTTAAATAACTTTTCGTGAGTACGGACAATTTCTTGAGGCTCCTTATGCATTCGCTTCAACACATCTTCCATTTCTTCAACCGTATAGGGCTCTTTTAAATACAAACGAATCTCTGGTTTTAATCCTTTTTCTTCAAGGTAAGCAAGTGCTGCACGTGATTTTGAGCAACGTGGGTTGTGGTAAATTTTTAACATTCTATAAAATAATTTTAGATCTCAGAACTGAGAGTGTTGGTTTATAATTTGTCGCAAAAGCTTATTGCCCCAGCGAATAACAAAGTTAAGAATAAAGATTCGCTTGAGAAATAAATACTTTGAAGTCTTAATGTCAGTATATCAAAATTCATTTTCAGTATTTTGTTGTCTAAAATTGGATTATGAGCAGCTGTAACATTGAAAAGATGAAATGAAGAGTTAAATCCAATCAGTTAACTTCATCTTAACACTCGTATTCGGTTTTCTTTACTAAATTTGAATCATTAAATATATAGATATGTAAGTATGATGCGATTGATAAAAAAAAGGAAATTTGAAATAATTGGTGGACTCCCAGGGATAATTGGTGGTTACCTCTATTGGAAATACGTGGGTTGTATTAGCGGCACTTGTCCTATTCAAGCTAACTGGTACTCTATGATTCCTTATGGACTTGTTTTGGGTATTCTGGTGGGAGGCTTATTCAAACCTAAAAAGAAGGAGTAAATACTTTCAAGTCTGAATTCACCTTGTCATTTGCTAATAATGCTTAGATTTGTTTTCTTAAAACAGAAATATGGACTTCAATCACAAAAAGAGAATACAAATTCGCTTTGGCGATATCGATATCATGGGACACGTTAATAATGGCGTGCAATTAAGTTATTTGGATTTAGGACGATTAGATTATTTCGAACAGGTTTACGGACAAACCATCGATTGGAATGATGCAGCACTTATTGTCGCTCACCTTGAAATTGATTACTTATCTCCCATCCTTTTAAAAGATAAGATTGAAGTGCACACCTGCATTCACAAAATTGGGACCAAGAGTGTTAGTATGACACAGAATATTGTAGATATAGCTACTGGTGAAATCAAGACCAGAACAAATCAAGTCATGGTTGCTTATAGTCAGAAGTTTGGAGAAAGTATTGAAGTTCCTGAAACCTTGAAAATTAGAATTAGAGAATTTGAAGAAGCCACAATTGGATAAAATTTCAAGTTGAAATATAAAAAAAGCGCTAATCTTTAAATAAGATTAGCGCTTTTTTTAGAACTACACCTTAGTCAGTTCTATCTGAATTTTAGATTCTCGTTCCAACAATAGAGTTTCTGACGGAGAATCACAAACCTCACTAGGTCCAAAGTATTGAATTGGTCCTGGGTAGATATAATCTGTATTCGTAGCCCACTCTTTCCTTTTAGAACGGAAGGTTAAAAAAGGATTACCTTTCAGATCAACCAAAGCTTTTTGAATCACAGGTTTCATATGTCCATGACGTTTTTCCATATTCATCATCATGGTAATTGGTACGCCACCAGCTAGCCATTGATCTGAACTTTGTGATGTATTTTTAATAAAAGCCATATAGCCTGTCCTTCCGGAATTGATTAACAAAGCAGCCGTATACCCTAGAGAATAACAATAGTCTGCATCGAAATTCGACGGAGCTGCACAACGTCCCTCATAGCCAAAGAAATGGTTTTGTGCATTAAATTTACCATGGAATGATTTATCTTTGGCCAATCGGTCTGCCACCATATCAATCAAAAGCTTCTCTGTTTCGATTTTAGATACCTGAACATTACCATGCGGATCTCTATCCAAAGTTAGCTGCTTCGCAAATGAAGCCGGGAGGCTTGAATAAACTTTTGCAGATTCCTCACTCAAGAGTTCAGTAATAAAATTTCTTTTTTCCTGACTGGTTGTTAATTCATAATATTCTGTCTTAGTAGCCAGAATATCATTTAGCTCAGATATTAATTTTTTAATTGAAGGCATAAACTCAACCAAGCCTTCTGGAATAAGAACGGTTCCAAAGTTTTCACCATTATTTGCTCGCTTTTTTACGATCTCAGCAATCTGGCCAACAATCTTATTTAAGGTCAGTTTATATTTCTCAATCTCTTCTGAGATAATAGCAATATTCGGTTGTGTTTTAAGTGCACACTCAAGACTAATATGAGATGCTGAACGGCCCATTAGTTTAATAAAGTGCCAATATTTTTTTGCAGAATTTGCATCTCTCTGAATATTACCAATCAGCTCGCTATATACTTTACAAGCCGTATCAAAACCAAAAGATGTTTCAATAAAATCATTTTTTAAATCCCCATCAATGGTTTTAGGACAGCCTATAACCTGAATTCCCGTTTTCTTTTCTTTGAAATACTCAGCTAATACACAAGCATTAGTATTAGAATCATCACCTCCAACAATAACCAGGGCATTGATATTATTTTTTAGGCAATTCAAAATCACCTTATCATATGAAGCCTCATCTTCAATCTTTGTTCTACCAGAACCAATAATATCGAACCCACCTGTATTTCTATATTCGCTAACGATTGCGGAATCTAGTTCAATAAACGAATTATTTAGCAAACCATCAGGACCACCAATAAAACCGAACAATTTACTTCGAGAATTTAGTTTTGTTAGTGCATCAAACAAACCTGAAATAACATTATGCCCTCCTGGTGCTTGTCCACCTGAAAGTACAACGCCGACATTTAAAATTTGATTATTGGCAGTATCTCCTGATTCAAAAGTCACCAAGGGCATACCATATGTATTAGGAAACATACTTTTTATCGCATCCTTGTCAGCGACAGCCTCACTTTCTTCGCCAATAATTAACTTGACATTTTCTTCTAATGATTTTGGTAATTTGGGAGTATACTTAGCTCTTGCCTTCTGCAACGGACTTTTAATCATTTTTCTGAAATTAATCTTTATCAAAAATGGTTGTAAATGTCTAAATATTTAAACTTAATAGCTCAAACACCTATTTCAAACGATTGCGGCAAATGTCGGCAAAATATATCTATCAGGCAAGATTTTACTAAACTGTTTAGTTACAAACCATGTTATACCAAATTAAAATCAAAACCTATCTTATAAAATGTTTCTTTTTACCTATATCTTCGTTAAAAAAGATGCAAGGTAACTTGGCTATCTTTTACTTTTTTGCCTCGATATAGCTAAAAATCATTTCATCTTATTTAAAGATGATTTTGAAATTAAATTGGTATTAAAGCAAATTTGCAGATATAATTCCAGCTTTAGGCTACTAATATTGGGGTACACAAAATCAATCTAAACTTCTTTAGATTAAGAAAACAAGTTGATAAGGTTAATCGAGGTTGATGCTTAGCTTAGTCTTCCAGGTAAAGATCGATTAAACCTTCCGGAGTTTCCATGATGATAGATTTTTCTTCCTCATTTATTTCAATGAAGTTCTCATCAGCAAATGGAATTAAGACTTCTTGCCCATTCAGTTCAAGAACCAATACAATATTGCCTGAATAATCCTGAATGTCTTCAATCGTTCCTATTTCGCCTCTTTCTTCATCAATATAGGAGAAACCAATTAAAGCACTTGCTTCAATCTCTTCTTTATCTTCAAAATAGTCTGGAGCATCCTTAAAAGGAACATAAATTTCGCAACCAATAAATCGGGTTGCTTTTGCTTCGCTATCCATATCCTCGAGAAGAATACGAACCGTGGCATGGTTTCTTGGGGTTAAACCATTAGGGGTAATGAAAAAAGGAACCAGTCCTCCGTCGATATCGACAAGGACTGATTCCAATTTATATTTTTCGAGAAGATCGCTAGATTTTTTTGCTACAAGTTCACCTTTTACTCCGTGAGTTTTGACGAAACTCCCTACAAAAAAACAATCCTCCTTCTTAAACATGCAATTTGAATTAAGCTTCAGTAGATTCTGTTCCTTCTTCGTTTGCAGCTTCTTCCGGAGCATTTTTAGCAGCTTCAGCAGCAGCAAGTTCAGCGGCAGCATCTGCAGCTTTCTTTGCAATAGCTTCTGCTCTATCAGTAGAAACCTTAGTTTCTGCTTCTAAACGAGCTTTAGCTGAATCAGACGCAGCAGTAGAAAGACCTTCTTTCTTAGCGTTGATTTTAGCTTCTTTCTCTTTCTTCCAAGCTTCGAATTTTACTTCTGCAGCAGCCTCGTCGAAAGCTCCTTTTTTAACACCACCTTGTAAGTGCTTCTTCATCATTACACCTTCGTAAGATAAAATTGCTCTTGCAGTGTCAGTTGGTTGTGCTCCTGTATTTAACCAAGTCAATGCTTTATCAAAGTCCAAGTTAATAGTAGCTGGGTTTGTATTAGGATTGTAAGATCCAATACGCTCAATGTACTTACCATCACGTGGCGCTCTGCTATCTGCTACCACAATGTGGTAAAATGGTCTACCTTTGCGACCATGTCGGGCTAATCTAATCTTTGTTGCCATAGCTTTTTTTAATATAAATTGTTATAAAATTGCTTTTATTAAGCGCGACAAAGATACATGTTTATTTTTGATATAAAATAGCTTTCTCAAATATTTTCAATGACTTATAAAAGAGACAGATTGCTTCAAATAAATAACCATTGCTACCAAGCACATTCCAAAATTAAAACTATAAGTACTCATAAATACTTTTAACTCTAAGTACTTAAAGATTCAAAAATACCTATTTTTGCTTGACACAAAACAAAGTTTTAGGATATGCTAAAAGGAAGATTTTCTCAATTATCTAATTTTAATCAGGTATTACTAAGCCTGAGCCTTGTTGTTGGCTCAACTTTTATCCTTCTTTTTATAGGCTCTATACTTTGCTACTTGTTTTTTGGTGTCAATATCATGACCGACACACAAGCTCTCGATATTAACGGAACAAATCCGAATATTTCTGCGCTTAAATTTTATCAAGCCATTTACTCAATAGGCATGTTTGTTCTTCCTCCTTTCATGATTGCCTTTTTGCTTTCGGATCATGTGAAAAAATATCTCAGAATCAATCAATCTGCACAATTGTCCAAATTTATTCAAGCTTTCCTGCTTATTCTTGTTTCGCTTCCTCTTATCAATTTTATGGGGGAACTTAATTCCCAAATTCATTTTCCTGAGTTCTTAAAAGGAACCGAACAGTGGATGAGAGAATCAGAAGAACAAGCCGCCTTGGTCACTCAGAAGTTTCTAAACATGGAAAACCTTGGAGATTTATTTGTGAACCTGATACTGATTGCTGTCATTCCTGCTTTAGGTGAAGAATTACTATTTAGGGGTGTTTTACAGAAACAACTAGCTAAATGGACAGGAAGTATCCATTGGGGAATTTTCATCTCTGCAGTTCTTTTCTCAGCCTTACATATGCAATTTTTTGGCTTCTTTCCTCGCCTTTTTCTAGGAATGTTATTTGGTTACCTTTTCGTTTGGACAGGTTCTTTATGGGTGCCAATCATAGCTCATTTTGCTAATAATGGTATGGCTGTTACAGCTCAATACTTTATAAGTGAAGGGCAACTTCCTGAAAACGCTGATAATATTGGTTCAACAAATTTAATGTGGGAATCAAGTATCTTATCACTTATTCTTTTTTCTATGCTAACCTATCAACTATTCCGAACTAGAAAAAGGCAAATTGAGGGTTGAATGCTGGGCTGATTCCAATTGTTTTTGACGCTCAAGCTCGGATTTCCTCCATACATAAACCAAACCATAACGAGAACAAATCTCTCTTCGTTCAGTTTCTGGCTTATCCTTATAGTTTGCTTCAACTTCGTTCCAGATATCTAATATCAGTTGGTCCGCCTGATGACGTCTCTCAGCAACTTGCTCTGAAAAACGTTGTGTATTACTCTGCAATGTTTTTTGATAGTTATATGCATCCTTAAACTTATCACAATTCACTCGAACCAATGCAATAGAGGGACTATAGATTGGGTTACCACCTGCACCAACTCTTAATCGCTCCCCTTCAATTAACTTTTTACCCCACTCGATTAGTTTCACATCCTTAACTAAAGAAGGTATCTTTTGAGAATTGATATTCAAACCATAAAACTCCCTAACCTCTGGCTTCAATTCTTCGCGTGCTATTGTAAAATTTAACACCTGGATAAAATGCGATACATACAAGCGTGCTTTCTTTTGCCTCTCGTTATATTCCTTACTTTTTACAGATTGTTCAGATACTGCCTGACGATGATTTTTAATCGCCAATTCAAAATGGGGCAAGAAATCGTGCAATTTTCTTAAAAGAATAAATGAAAAACCCAGTTCTGAAGAAGAAAGTAACTCGCCCATATCTTGAGCAGAACGCAATGCTCTTATTCGAGCTAAATCAGTATTAGGCAGTCTACGGTATGGCATATCAAGTGTATTTAGGGTTGTCTATTACGAAGATACAAAATATCAAAGACAAGCTAAAGCCATTCGTATATCACATAATATCATTTTATGAATCGCATTTATTTCTATTTCAACTGTAGATTAGTATAAACTAAAACAAAAAAAGCTGCCCATATGGGCAGCTTTTAAATAATTTTATCTGAGATTATTATCTTTCAGGTAATCCTTCAATATAAGTAAATTCAGGAGATGGTCCAGATTTAGTACACTGGAATTTAAGTGTATATTCTCCATCTACATACCCACCATCACCTTCTTCAAAAGTAATAACAGTTACATTATAGAAAACATCAATTCCATTAACTTGAGTTGTTGCTTCAGGATATTTCTTCCCTAGCATTATTTCAACCCCTTCAGACATTCTTTCATCCATCAACGCAATGGTTTCCTCATCAGATAACCCATCATATCCATCAATTTTATAAACAGGGTCTCTTCTATTCTTAATTCTCAAGTCAAAATTATCGTAATTTGAACTAGATCCATAATAATATTCTGATGTACTATATTTCGAAGTTTCGCCATGCTCAGCAATTGAATAAACAACAATCGAATGATAATCTTCCTTTGACATTTTAAAGCTCACTGTAGGATCAAATACCCATCCTAATTCGCCAGCTGCATAAATGTACTGTTCAGATTTTTCAGGCATTGTTGACCAAGCACCTTCCTTATATGTATATTCAGATGCAATAGTCTTAGTTCCTCCTGAGTAATACTTATATACCATAACCATCATATCACCTTCCTGGGCATATGGGTATTTATTCATTAAGAAAATTGGCAAGTAATCCTCAGGTGCTACACTACTTGAAAAGTTACCATATTTCCCAGGACCTGAGCCCATTTCAGTATAATCACCTCTCTGCAGGTTATACACATTCTCAGGCATTTCCCAATCACTACCATCAAAAGCATAGAATACCTTAAAAGTTTCACCTTCTGGACGACCATAACCTTTAACACTTAGCTGAGAAATTTGCCAAGTAGATGCATCATCTGGAGCTGCTGATTTATATACAAAGGCAATATGAATTTTCTTACCATTGTAAGCAGATAACGAAATATCACCAGATTCAACGTAAGAATAACTGTCACCAGCTGGTTTATTTTCATCAGCTAATACAATTTCAGTCCAATCAGCTACATCAAGAGCATCGCCCGCAGTATATCCTTCTCTTACATAAATAAAAGTCTGTTGCCAATCACCTGACAAAAAGTTTTGTGCTTGAGAGAAGTTAAGAATTGCATCAGGCGTTTCAGTTAAATCAATTTCAGCAGTAATTAACCAATCTTCATTATCATGTCGAGCCCCACTACTATATCCACTCATCTTAGCATATCCAGCTCCACTATATGAAGATTGATACCATTCTTGATCACCTACAACCGAACGAGTTTCAAACTGATCTATATTATCTGAAAAATCAGCTTCAAATACAGTTACAACATCAACTTCACTAGGATCGTAATTTGTTTCTCTTGAATCATAGCTTACTAACACAACATCACCATCTACTGCCTCAGTGTACTTAGCTTTCAAGATATCATTCAAATAATCCTCAGCAGGAAAATTTGGTGTAAAAAATCCAGCTTCACCAGTAGTAGCATCCACTGAAGCATATTCATCCTTTCCTAATTTGAAATACTCTGAATCTGTATACTTCAATAAATACTCTGCATCTCTGGTATCATAACTAAAAGTTACATTTGCAGATGAAGTTTTATCAAAATTCTTATAAGTATCATTTAAAAAAGCAGGAATGTAGTTTGCTGCTGGTCTGTCATCACTAAAACTTAACAATGAAGCAATAGCCTTAGCCTTTGTCGAATCAGCTTCAATTTTTGCGCTCTTCAGAGCTAATTTGCTAATCGCTGAATAATCTTCTGCAGATAATGTACGTTCTAAAGCTTGTGCATTCTCGGTCCCCGTTTTTGCGGCGTCCAATTCATCGTAGAACTCATCATTTACATCACATGATGAAAAAACACCAAGTCCGAAGAAAATGAAGGCTCCTAATAATATTTTTGAGTATTTCATATTTTCAATTTTATATTTTACGTATTTCGTTTTCAATAACTCTGGAACCCGAAATCCTTAAAATTTGAATTTTAAACTAGCTGTCCAAGTTCTACCGAAGCCATAAAATACAGTTGCATCCTGCCATTTGTTAGTCGTAGCATAAGAGTCTGCAATATATTCTGCATCGAATAAGTTCATAACCTTGGCTGAAGCAATTGCTGTAAATGGACCTACTGCAAATGTATACTTCACGTTAGCATCTACAACACCATAATCAGGTGCTTCCCAAGTATTAGTTCCTGTTAGGTCTGTAACATTTATAGGATTAGAAAATAAACGTGCAAAATAGTTATAGTCAGCACCAATCTTAAGATCCTTTGTTAACATATAGTTTGCTCCAATAGCAGCTGTCGTTTGAGCAGCATCACCAACGCTTACGTTAGCAATATTTGCATTTACTTTATTCTGCTTATCAGATCCTGCCTCAACAACATTACCATTTTCGTCAACTGGCTTGCCATCACGATTAAAAATTAAAGCTTCTGCGTCATCTTTCCATTTCCAATCACCTATAGATAACATGGCATAGATAGACAAACCTTCAACTGGCTTAGCTTTTAAATCAACTTCAATACCTTTATGCAAAGCATTAACACCTGTCATATTATAACTACCAGCGTCCGGATCAGTACTATCAACCAAACCAGTTACTGCCTTATCATTCCACATAGTATAATAAGCATTTACATTTGCTGACAAAACTGAAGTTTTTAAACCATAACCTACTTCAAATGAGTAAATTTTCTCATTTACAGCATCTTCATTAGCCACATTACTAAAATCTTTCGCGGTATATACATTACTAAAATAAGGCGCTCTAGAAATAACACCTACATTAGCAAAAACGTTATGATATTCATTGATATTATAGTTGGCACCACCTTTTAATGTTCCTCCTAAGAAATTATGAGAATCAGACGTTTTGTCATCATAGTAAAAACGATCTCTACGTTTGTAATTAGTGTTAGATACAGCACCAGATACAAATGAACTTAAATTACCTGTAGTATACTCCAATTGGCCAAAAACACCACTAGATAAAACAATACCATCATAATCTCTACTTATCACATCACCCTCTTTAAGCTTTTCATCATTTGCCAAGACATCAGAATCTTCTCTGTCTGGGTCAATAAAAAATGCTCCGCCTAATAAATCCTCAACTGTTCTTGTATGCTCACCAATATAGTAACGCATATCTATACCAGCAGAAAGATTAAGTTCATCTGTTAAATCTTTATTAATAGAAGAAAGTAAGCCAAACCATTGGTGATTATTATTTGATACACCAATTATCGCTTGTGATCCATTCGGATCTGCCGCATTTTCTTGCTGAATTCTTGCGTAATCTTTATAACCTTCAATAGTTCTATACTCTGTATCAGATCCATACAAGCGACTTCTTTCATTCCCACGAGCACTCCATCCTCCACCTGTTGCAATAGATGCATACACAGCAGTAGACACAGAAGTTTTATCATCTATAGTCCAAAAGTGATTTAATGAAATTTGTGGTTTATGATAGAAGTTATGAGATACATTCATATATTCTCCATTAACATCGAAACCATATGTAGCATTGAACTTATAACCATCTTTAAAATCTCTCCACTCTTCTATTTTACGAGCATCGTAACGACTACGTTGGTCGTGCCATTGAGGCGCTCCAAATGCAGTAAAAGATAATTGATGATTATCATTAATTTGCTTTGATACATTTAAGAAATATGAATAACCTTCAAATGGTGTTCCCTGAACATACCCATCACCTTCAGTCTTTGAACCAGAAAAAGTAATTGCATAACCATTATCCATTAAACCAGTAGAAAGAGTAACAGCAGTCTTTTTATAACCATCATTACCTACTCCAGAAAATACAGAACCACCTTTTTTCATATCGGTAGTCTTGGTTAAGATATTGATAGATCCTCCTACAGATGGAGCTGCAATTTTAGCTGCTCCCAAGCCACGTTGTGTTTGCATAGAACGAGTAACATCAGATAAACCAGCCCAATTCGACCAGTAAATTCCGCCCCATTCCATATCATTTACAGGAATACCGTTAATCATTACGGCGATATTCTCAGAAGCAAAACCACGCATATTTATACGAGAGTCTCCAAACCCACCACCTCGCTTAGAAGCATATACTCCAGGAGTTGACTTTAAAACTTCAGGAAATTCTTGTGTTCCTAATTTTTCCTCAATAATTTCAGGAGAAATTGATGAAACAGCAACTGGTGTCTTACGTTGAATAGCTACCGAAGCCATTACACTTACCTCGTTAAGACCAACAGCGTCTGACTCTAACTTAATTGTACCGAAATCTTGTGTTCCATTTAATGCAAGTTCCTTATCAAGGAAACCCACAAAACTCACTAAAAGTGTTTCAGTTCCATCTGGCACCTCTAATACAAAGGCTCCATCAAAACCAGTAACAGTTCCTGTTGCTGTACCAGGAATAATAATAGAAGCACCAGGTAAAGTTTCATTGGTACTACCATCTACAACCACCCCTTTCACAGTGGTTTGAGCAATAGCTGCAACAGACAACATCATAAGCGCTGCCATTGACAAAATACTTCTCATCGCTTTTTTCATAAAATGAATTGTTAGATTAGTAATTTTGTGGCGATTAATCCACAGAAAAACGTTTCACCCTCACTGAGAGTTTCGGATCACAAAATGGTTGTTGAATTCAATCGTTTTCACGCTTGGAATTCGTTCACAAAAATGGTTAGTTAAATACGATTTAACAAAAATTAAGAATTCTATTTTCGAGCATTCATCGCTTTTTTTCAGATGTTCATCGAAAAAAATGTGATTCAACCATCTATTTAAAGACTTTTCTCTCCGATTTACAAATTGACAACAAGGAATTGACAACTCACAAAACAAAATTCTTAAATTGGGTCTTTGAATATAGTATTTTTCAATCAACATAAGTGTATCATTTTGATTTAAAGAGGATCATACCGATATCACTTAAACGAATCTTCTTCTACATGGCTTTTAAAATCGGCTTACATGGCCTTTTTTTTAAAGCGTCTAAATATGTATTTGCGTTCAGAATTTGTTTTTATCTTTCAGAACACCCTATTCATCAATTCCCAATTCTATTATTTCTATTTCAACTTATATTTTCAGAACTTTTCATTACAAAACAATAGAATTAATCAGGTTTATAGGTTAAATCAATCTTAAGAAATTAAATAGAAAAGGTTTCCGTCAAATTTAATTTCACAGATCTGATGTATTCCAAAAAATAAACTGTACTTTTGCAGCCGCATTTAAAGCAAGGCAATCAATTATAAAACAATGGTTTTAATGAAGTTATTGGTTGTTACAAATGTCCAATATTGATTGTAAATTTATTCCGAAAGCATTCGAAATATTCACTTTTTGCAATTTGTATTAAACATCATCTTGGAGATAAGTTGTAATTAAGATCTGAAATTTGTGATTATCTCCTTAGTTAAGCTAATAAGAACATGAGAAAACTAAGAAACATTGCCATTATCGCCCACGTAGACCATGGGAAAACAACATTGGTTGATAAAATGATAATGCATAGCGACATTTTCAGAAAGAATGAAACTCCAGGTGAGTTAATTCTAGACAACAACGATTTGGAGCGTGAAAGAGGCATTACAATTCTATCGAAAAACGTTTCTTTAGAATATAAAGGTGTTAAAATTAATATTATTGACACACCTGGTCACTCCGACTTTGGTGGTGAGGTAGAGCGTGTGTTAAACATGGCTGATGGCGTGCTTCTTCTAGTAGATGCCTTTGAAGGAACTATGCCTCAAACGCGTTTTGTATTGCAAAAAGCATTGAATTTAGGTCTTAAACCTGTTGTTGTTGTCAATAAGGTTGACAAACCTAATTGTCGTCCTGAAGAAGTACAAGAACAAGTGTTTGACTTGATGTTTAACCTTGAAGCGACTGAAGAACAACTTGATTTCCCAACTATTTATGGTTCGGCTAAACAAGGCTGGATGTCAACTGACTGGCAAAAACCAACTACAGATATCACAGCTATTCTTGATGCGGTAATCGAATTTATTCCTGAACCAAAAATGCTGGAAGGAACACCTCAAATGTTGATCACATCCTTAGATTTCTCCGCATATGTTGGTCGTATTGCTGTAGGTCGTGTTCACCGTGGCGAACTAAGAGAAGGTATGGATGTGAATTTGGTTAAGCCTGATGGTAGTATCAAAAAACAACGAATTAAAGAACTACATGTCTTTACAGGTCTTGGTAAAGAAAGAGTACAGTCTGTATCTTCAGGTGAACTTTGTGCCTTAGTAGGTATCGAAGGTTTTGATATTGGAGATTCAATTTGTGATCTTGAGGAACCAGAAGCACTAGATCCTATCGCAATTGATGAACCAACAATGAGTATGTTATTTACGATTAATAACTCTCCTTTTTACGGACAGGATGGTAAATATGTAACTTCTCGTCACTTAATAGATCGATTAAATAAAGAATTGGAGAAAAACCTTGCTCTTAGAGTTGAGGCTACTGATTCAGCTGATTCTTATAACGTATTCGGACGTGGTGTACTTCACTTGTCTGTATTGATTGAAACCATGCGTCGTGAAGGTTACGAATTACAGGTTGGTCAACCTCAGGTTATTATCAAAAACATTGGTGGTGAGAAATGCGAGCCTATCGAACTTCTATTCATCGATCTTCCGGAAGAAGTATCAGGTAAAGCCATTGAGTTGGTAACTCAGCGTAAAGGTGAGATGTTGACTATGGAACGTAAGAATGACCGTATTCATCTTGAATTCCAAATTCCATCACGTGGTATTATTGGATTAAGAAACCAGATCTTGACCGCTACTGCTGGTGAAGCTGTGATGTCACATCGTTTCCACGAATACATGCCACATAAAGGAGATATTCCTGGACGTATTAACGGTTCATTAATTGCTATGGAAACTGGTCTTACTTTTGCTTATGCATTAAATAAACTTCAGGATAGAGGAACCTTCTTTGTTGCTCCAACAACTGAAATTTACGAAGGACAGGTTATTGGTGAAAATAACCGTGCTGGAGACTTGGTACTAAATGTAACTAAGACCAAAAAATTAACTAACATGCGTACTTCAGGTACTGATGATAAGGTAAGATTAGCTCCTCCAATTATTCACTCTCTTGAGGAAGCTTTGGAGTATATTCAAAGTGATGAGTATGTTGAGGTAACACCTAATAACATTCGCTTAAGAAAAGTCATGTTGAAAGAAACGGATCGTAAAAGAGCTGGTAAAGCATAGTAAAACCTCATGTTTAGATATAAAAAGAGCCATTGATTAGTCAATGGCTCTTTTCTATTTTATCAAATTGATATTTATTTCTTAACAATCTTCCTTGCTACTCGCTTCCCATCTTTCAAATCAAAATTAATAAGATACATTCCCTTGGAAAGATGGCTAAGGTTGATGCTTTTTTCTTTTGTTTTGATATCTAAAAGTGTTTTTCCTGTTAAACTAATAACACGAACTCTAACAACATTTTCCTGATGTGTTAGATAAATAACATCGCGAACCGGATTAGGATAAAAACCAGGTTCTTTCTTACTAATTGGATTCGTTTGTTCTTGAATACCATCAACCGATAAAACCCATTCGGAGTAATCACTACTTGACAATTCAGGGTGCACATTCTTATTTGCCTTTATATTAACCGTAGAGATTAAAAGCAGAACAAGTAATAGATAGAGATGTTTTTTTACGAGTAAAAGTCTCAGCATATGCTTCTTTTTTGAATGTAATTCAAAATGCCCAACAAATTTGCTAGTGTATAAATTATCACATGCAAGATAATAATTTAATACCTAGTAACTCTATTATTTTAGTGTTTTCACATTTTTTATTATTCAATTCAACTCCATAACTAATTGGGAAGTCGTGTTCTTTAATTAAAAAACATTAATTTTAATTGTCTCATTACAATCAAAATAACTAATTCAGTTCTAGCATGAGTGATTACAAAAGCCTTAGTATAAAAGATTGGGCATTAGAAGACCGTCCACGTGAGAAAATGATGTCTAAGGGTTCTAAAAGCCTTTCTACAGCCGAATTACTTGCTATCATAATTGGTAGTGGTAATCGAAAACAATCTGCCGTAGAAGTGGCCAAAATGCTTCTAGCCGAAAATCAAAATAACTTAAACGAACTGGCTAAAAAATCCATTCGTGATTTGATGAAAACACCTGGTATTGGATCTGCCAAAGCGATTAGTATTCTTGCTGTATTAGAACTAGGTAGTCGGCAAAAATCATTCTCTGCAAAACAGAAATTAAAAATTACAAGTAGTATGGATGCCTACGAAAGGCTTCAACCCTATGTCGAAAATCTGAATCGCGAAGAGTTTTGGGTAGTATATCTGAATCGCGGGAATAAAATTCTTGAAATAAAAAATATCTCATCGGGTGGAATTACAGGAACTATATTCGATATGCGCTTGGTTTTCAAAGATGCTATTCTTTTAGAGTCTACCAATATCATTTTATGCCATAACCACCCATCAGGAAATTTAACCCCCTCGGAAGCTGATAAAGATTTAACCTACAAAACTCATGAGGCTGGAAAACTAATGAGCATCGAGGTGCTAGATCATCTCATTATAGCAGATCATGGCTATTATAGTTTTGCAGATGAAGGACTTTTGTAATAGATGATTAACAATTAGTATTAATTGTTTAGAAGCGATAATACATACCAACAGTAAGTGAGGCTGATGTAATTTTATCAAAGCCAAGGTATCTGTATTTTTGAAGATCACTCAACTCAGCACCCTCTTCCAGACGTGGCTTAATCTTCTTCTTTTCCAGTTTTTCATCGAAATTTGGAATATAAGTCAACTTAAGATTGACATCTACAGCTAACTTCTTACTCAAGTTGTACATGAAACCCACGTTAGGAATTAAACCAACTTTACCTGTAGAGACTGTATATTCTGATTTAACTGGAGTATAGGTGTTCGTTGGTATTGACTCTACATGGTTTCTATAAAGAAAATAACCAAACCCGAGTGATGCATAGGGTCTGAAATCTAAATCGTAGGCTTGTATAAAATAGGTTCCCGTTAAAACAATAGGAATTATTTGATAATTGACATCATTCTTAACACGACTATCTCCTGCCCATAAATCATCATTCTGAGCAAAATCCATATAGCCCACAGAAAGACCAACAGCTAGTTTGGGGTTCAAAAGCATTTTAGCATTCAAACTTATTTCAGTACCTAATTTGCTCTCATCGGCAAAATCACCCATAGGGTTTACGACACCTGCGTTTAAACCAACAATAAACCGATCATCTTTATTGGAATACTGAGCAGATAAGGAACTTGTAAAAAGAAGGGCAAAAAATATTAGAAATAGAGTTCTCATGATGTAAAAAAGAAAGCCTGACAAGTTCATTGAGAACCTGTCAGGCTTTTATAATAAGAATTACTTAATCACTTTAAGTTCTTTACCTACTTTAATGAAAGCAGCTAAAGCTTTGTCAAGATGCTCTTTAGTATGAGCAGCAGATAATTGAATTCTAATACGAGCCTGCTCCTTTGGAACAACCGGGAAGAAGAAACCAATTACATAAATGCCTTCTTCCAGTAATTTTGCAGCAAACTGCTGAGATAAAACTGCATCATAAAGCATCAATGCGTTAATTGCAGAATCAGAAGGTTTCACATCGAAGCCAGCTTCACGCAATTGTGTACTGAAGTATTTTGCATTCCAGATCACCTTATCTCTCAACTCAGTTGACTCACTTAACATATCAAATACTGCGATAGAAGCACCGACGATTGCTGGTGATAATGAATTTGAGAATAAGTATGGACGAGAACGCTGACGTAACATGTCGATAATCTCTTTCTTTCCTGTTGTGAATCCACCTAATCCGCCACCTAGAGCTTTACCCAAAGTGCTTGTGATAATATCAACACGATCCATGCAGTTATGATACTCGTGAGTTCCACGACCTGTTTCTCCAATAAATCCTGAAGAGTGAGAATCGTCAACCATGACTAAAGCATTATACTTATCTGCCAGATCACAAATTTCGTTTAACTTAGCAATATCACCGTCCATAGAGAATACACCATCAGTAACGATAATTCTGTAACGTTGAGCTTGTGCAACTTTCAATTGTGCTTCCAAATCAGCCATATCAGCATGCTTGTAGCGGTAACGAGCCGATTTACACAAACGAACACCATCGATAATTGAAGCGTGATTCAATTCATCAGAAATAATGGCATCTTCTTTAGAGAAAAGTGGTTCGAAAACCCCGCCATTTGCATCAAATGCAGCAGCGTAAAGAATGGTATCTTCAGTACCAAAAAACTTGGCAATTTTACCTTCCAATTCTTTATGAATATCAGTTGTTCCGCAAATGAAACGAACCGAAGACATACCATAACCGTGAGTATCTAAGGCTTTCTTAGCACCTTCGATTACTCTTGGATGAGATGATAATCCCAAATAATTGTTGGCACAAAAATTTAATACCTCATCACCAGTTGATACTTTAATTTCAGCACCTTGAGGAGAAGTAATAATTCTCTCGTTTTTGTACAAGCCCGATTCTTTAATAGATTCGATCTCACCAGCCAAATAGTCTTTGAATTTTCCGTACATAAGTATTTGTTGTATAGATTGAAATAACAAACCCCGAAGCTTATCGGGAATGGATTGGAATTAAGTATAAGGATTCTCAATCCGAATCAAAATTACAATAAAAATTCTTCAGGTCTATAAATCAAGAACTGATTTTAAACATTTTGTGAAAATAGGATTCTCTCATTCATATTTTAGTTTATTCAATATCGACAACTTATGAACTTAATCAAAACAGTTGATAAACACATTTTTTTATCATAAATTTAGGATGCTCTAAATCCATAAATTTTGAATCATAATAAATAATGGAGTGTACAAATCGATTCGAAAGATAAAACGCAAAAAATAAGAAGTAATTTGAAAAAGTAAAGAAACTTTAAATTCATCTCATAAGAGGAAAAGGCTAAAGCTTGATAGCCTATCAATATCAAGCCCTAACAAATATAATTAAGACCTGAAATTATGACAAAACTATCAGCTTTAAAGGGTGCTAAAAAACTTAGCAAATTAGATCAAAAAAATATTATGGGCGGAAAACATTGGGGCGCTACCCCAGATCCAATTGCTGGTCAGGATGGCGACGGAGGTGGTGGAACTTCAACAAATATGGGAGTTTGCTTTGGAAGCCCGGTAATGATACCATGTGATCAATACTGCGCAGATGGTACACAACCACTTTGTTCAAATTAATCTTTTGAGAAAAAAAGATCACTTAACTCTGTGCTTTTAAAAAGTATGTGAGTAATAACTAAGGGCAGTTACAAACTTTATATTTGTAGCTGCCCTTTGAATCTAGAACAGAAATCCGAAGGTATGGATATCTCATAATGAATAGTTACCCTTGCCTTAATTCAAATATTCAGCTAAAAAGCAATAACGATGAATTATCATAGCCACCTAAAGTGTTATAAAAGCTTGGAACATAGCAAATATAGCTGTGTGGTTTAAAAAATAAGGCTATGCACGAATAACGTATGTGTCTAATTCAAAAAAATGCCCTGATTGCTATCAATAAGCATCAGGGCTATATTTTTACCAGATATAATCTACAAATTCGGGATGATCGATAAATGGATTTCGGTTCCCCTGAATTTCAAATATCGTCTGATTACGATTCTTCTCGAAGGCATCAACAGGATCTTGTTTATGCCATTCAATTAATGTTGATAACTTGCCTATAAAAGGGCCATTACTCGATGTACTTTCAGCCAACTCCAAATCTGGATTTCCATTTTCACCCTCGTAGCGCACGGCCATATAAAACATCATTCGTGCCACATCACCTTTAACGGCATCACGTGGCTCCCAAGTACTAGAAGTGTATCTACAATCAGTTGCTTCAGAATGTGTATTCCCGCCCTCATCAAAAGCCTTAGCTGAGCGAGATGTGTTCACTGAACGATCGGCTGGACGTAAGTGATGAATATCTGTTGAAGCTGGTTTAGATGTACTCGGATAACCACCGAATCCACGAGATTTTGCCCAAACGTGCTCTCGATTCCAAGCATTATTATCATTTTGACCATGATCTTTATAGGACTTTGCCTGAGAACGTCCTGTATACAACAAAATAACATTGTTCGAATTATCAGGATCTTCGTCTGTCTCGTCTAAAGCATCCCAAACATCAAAACTTGAAGCTGTGTAGGGTAAAACCTTATTACCATCAATCAAATCATGAAGCTCAGCTTTCAGTTCATCAGACGATATGCCATCGATAAACTCATAATAAGAATTATAAGCTGATCTATTCTCAATCTCTATTGTTCCAGATTTGCCTGGCTTCGGCTCAGATGGTGCGTCATTACCCGTTGAGCAAGAAAAAGAAAATAATACGATTAAAACAAGATATAAGGATCTACGCATAATTGGTCTATTTTACTTATTGGCCAACAAAAATATAATTAGCAAAATCTGGGAAGTCGATAAATGGGTTACGATTACCTTGTATTGAGTATATCGTTTCGTTACGTTTAGTTTCGAAAGCATCAACAGGGTCAGCTTTATGCCAGGCCATTAATGTAGATAATACACCATGCTCCGGATCTTTATTATCTTGTGGATTATTGGTCAATTCCAAATCTAAACCTCCTTCAGATTCATATCGAACTGCCATATAAAATAACATACGAGCTACATCACCTTTTACAGCATCACGAGGCTCCCATGAATCTGAGTCCGTTTTACATTCTTTAGCTTCAGCATGAAAATTTCCTCCATTATCGAACCATTTGTTTCCGCGTGCAGAGTTTACTGTAGCATCGGAAGGACGTAAGTGGTGCAAATCTGTCCCAGCACCTAAAGAAGTTCCAAAATCGCCTCTCGATTTAGCCCAAACATGTTCACGATTCCAATAATCTCCTTGATTATTCTTTGCTTTATTGGCTTTTGGAATCGATTTTCCTAAATAAAGCAAAATCACATTGTCAGGATTATTCGGATCTTCATCCGTTTTTTCCAAAGCACGCCACACATCCATATCCGAACTATTGTCAGTATACTCTATTCTGGTATGCCCTTTAATAATATTATGAAGAACCGTTTTTAAATCTACTTGTTCATAACTCTTCACAGCTTTGTAATAGCCACTATAGGCAGTTTCAAACTCACTTGGTTTCTTATCTGAATTGCTATCACTATCGCTACATGAGAATGTAAATGTGGCAATTATCAGGAGTAATAATATTTTACGCATATTTTTTTTAATAATTGATGATTCGTAATTTCGAATTATAATTAGCTAACTAAAGTGGTTGACTTAGTTTTTCCAAATAGCCGTTTTTTTATCTCCAAAAATATATTTCACTAACTCTGGATGATCGATAAATGGATTACGGTTATTTTGGAAACTATATATCACATTGTTTCTTCTTATTTCATAAGGATCTACAGGATCTAGCTCATTCCATTCCAAAAGATCAGATAATCTTCCATGATAAGCTATAGATCCACTCCCACCAGTTTCATTTACTGTGAAACCATAACGTACGGCCATATAAAAGATAGAACGAGCAACATCACCTTTAGCACTCAATGGAGGCTCATAAAATGATCCATTCTTCGTTCTAGGCCCATTTACATCAGCCATGTCTAGATTCCCTCTGTTTCCATTTTCTTTCGCATCAGAAGCTCTTAAATGGTGCCCATCAGTTCCAGGACCTTTAGAAGTTCCAAAGTCGCCATGTGATTTTGCCCATACGTGTTCACGATTCCAGCCTGTGTTGCCACTAACATGAGCTGATTTACTTATACCTTGCTCTTTATATATTTGCCATACTTGCGAAGCATTATCAGGATTTTGATCTCCTGATTCACACATATCCCAAACATCAGATGATGAGCTTGAATAAGGTAACTTCTTAGCTCCTTCAGAAATGATCAACTTTAATTTATTTCTCAACTCAGTTCCCGATAAGGTGGAAGCTGAGGTATAGTAATTAGCTGGAATTCTAACAGAATTCATATGCTGTCCTAGCTCTACCGTTCCCACATATTCTTTTGGGGTAAGCTTCACAATAATTTTACCTTCTGAATCTACCTCTCCTGTTATGAAATTATCATGATCCCCATTTGTCGTACCACCTGTATTATCGCCATTATTATCACCACCATCTGGTTGTTCAGTATCAACCGTAGGATTATTTCCTGAATCGCAGGCATAAATAAAAATGGATAGGAAAAATAATAGATAAAGTGCTTTCTTCATTTTATAAGTATCTAGATCCCAATATGAGATGAGTAATATGCATCTTGATTGAATCAAAATGACACAAATTTCAATTAATAAATTTCGTCGGGAGAGAAATGTCATACAGGCTTGTAGACATCGCTTATAAAATGGTGTGACAAAAATAAAGAAAATCACCTGATTTTCAAGTAATCGGACTATTAATTGAATATTTAAAGCAGTGATACAAAAAAAGCATCCCCGAAAGGATGCTTTTTTAAATATTTTGAAAATTTCACTTCAATTAGTTCATTGTATGAGAACCAAGGTTGGTTATAACTTCTTTATCTAAAATTTCCCATTCAGCAGTATCCCATGTCGTAACAGGACTTGTCACTGTAGCTTTTCTAACAAAAGTATGATCAACTGTTGCATTAGCAGTACCATTAACTTCCCAGCCTTTTCCTGGATCTTCACCTACTACACCAAAAATATCAATTAAAGCATCACCTTTGAATAAACCAATTGCATCATCACCATTGAACCAAGTAGCTTTAGATAATTCAACATTTGCTGTTTTACCTTCTGGCAAAGTTAAAGCTGCAGATGAATTTGCAATTAAAAAAGTTGCTCCATTAGGTAAAGTTCCGCTTAAAGCTAAAGGTGTTCCTTCTGAAAATGCTTTACCATTAACACCTAAGATAATTGAATATCCTGATAAATCTACGTCAGCACCTGTACCATTGAAAATTTCAAGATACTTATTGCTTGATCCACCTTCAACATACTCTGAAATGAATAGATCAGAAGCTCCTGAAGCATTAGTATCACCAGCATTTATTCCAGTAGCTTCTTCATTGCCTCCTTCATTACCTCCATTATCTTCACCTTCACCACGAATACCAATACTTCCCCAGTAGTCTTTATCTTTAACCACCCACTCAGTAGCAGCCGTAGTCCAATCAGGATTACCAACAGTAGTTGCTTCTTTTCTAATTAAAGTATGATCCATTGTAGCATTTTCTACTGTTGCAACAGTCCACCCTTTATCTTTACCAGGATCTTCACCTTGTACACCAACAACGTCACAAAGACTCCACTTTTCACCTACTTTTTTAAATAGACCTACAGCATCGTTACCGTTAAAGTGAGCTGGAGAAGGGTAAGCTAGTTTTAAGTCTGCCTTTTCAAGAATTGAAGCATCTAATTGATCAGTTCCAATTACATAAATAGCTTTATCAGCTAATTTACCGGTCAATTCAATTGCATCACTCCAATCGCCACCATTCGATCCTGAACGAATTGTATAATTAGCTAAGTCAATTTCAGCACCAGAAGCATTATAAATCTCTACAAACTTATTATTTGAAGAACCTTCAGTGTATTCTGAAAAGTATACTTTAGAATCAGTTGTTGCATCAGGCTCCCCAGCTTCTTCGAATAAAGTTGCCGTAAAATTAAGATCAGCTACAGAACGTAAAACCAATTGAGGTTTTCCGCTATAAATACTTAAAACAGCTGTTACTGTACCACTATTTGCACCTTTAACAGCTTCAGAACCAAAAGTTGCAGTCTTATAAGTGCTAATAGCAATCTTATTTCCTTCTGCATCAATCAGGTTAGTTGTTGCGTATGAGTTCTCACCAAAATAGTATGATTTAGCTTGATCTGCTTTAGCAAACTGAACACCTTCAATACTTACAACTGTTCCAACCATAGCAAGTGGAGATGCAACATCAGCAATAGTTACTACCTTAGGTGTTACTTCTTTGACAGTTTCAGTATCAATAGTCAATACTTCTTTTAACTTCTCATCACTAATCAACCCTACTTTGTATTTATCATCAGCACTCGCTCCAATTACCGGAACGTCATAGCTAACACCAATATAAAGACCTTGAGCTTTTAAAAATACTCTCTGCCCCACTTGTAATGACTTAAATGTTGCTCCTGAATCATCAACACTTAATTTTATGGCTGCATCACCAACTTGAATAAATAGACTTTTAGGTAAATTCATCGTAGCAGGGTCAGTTACTACTGTTCCTTCAAGGACAATTTCATCTGAAATTTCTACACCTACACCGTCATTTCCTGTTGCTAATGCCTTTAAAGCTGCAAGTGTACTTTTCACTTCTGGAAATTCTACACCTGGTACAACTGGTGCGTCATCGTCGTCACTGCTACATGATGTAAATGAAACTGAAAGTCCCAAAATCAAAGCGAACACTAAATAATGTAATTTTCTCATTTTACAATTTTTTGTGAGTTAGTAATGGATTATAAAAAATAGAATAGCAGGCCATTTAAATAACCTGCTTAAATAGTATTAAAATCTAGTTGAAGCTAATTCAATATCAGATGTTTTTCTGATTAGAAGCTGCCATGTTGAATCAAACTTTGACAAAACACCAGTTATTGAACCACTCTTATTCGATATAGTAAAATCAGCAAAGCTTGAAGTGTTAGCTGTTCGAACAACAATTGTATTTCCATCCTTATCTGTAATAGTACGATTCTCACTAAACTTGAAATCACCTGATTTATTAGCAAGAGTTTTACCTGTATCGGCATCGATAAATTGAATTTCGTCAAAACGAACCAAAGTACTTATTGCAGCATTATTAACCTCTGAAATTTTAATTGTGTTAGCTGCAAGATTGTTATTTGCACCATTACGGAACACTTTTGCTTTTGCATCTGTATCGCCAAGTCCACCAACACCACCATTAAAATCGACTCCAATCTGAGTCACACCTTTATATTCCCCTATCTTCATGTTGCTAGCATTGATAACAACTTTCTGTCCAAGTGCCAAACCATCTAAAAATTTAGACTTGTATGATCTTAATTGGATTCCACCAGTAGCATCCTGAATATAAACTTGATTATAGAAGTTTCCTGACTCTCCCTGATTAGAAATAACCGTACCTTCAATTACAAAATTTGAAGAAATAGTTCCTATTGAACCACTATATAGTGAATTTAAATCAGCAATTGTTTTTGTAACTGTTGGAGCGTTAGAGTCAACGTAATCATTTTTTCCTGAACTAGCTCCAAATCTATCTTCATCCATATCAACATCTGACAAGCTATTGATTACAAGTTGTGACTCTCCATTATGAGCACTCAACACACCTGTAATAGTTCCACTACCAGTTGGAGTTAATTTGGATCCAAAATCAGAATAATTAGATGTAAAAACAGTTAATGTTTCTCCATTAGCATCTTCAATAATTGTTGATTTAAAAGGGAAAACCTCAGAATGATCTCCTAAAACATTTCCCCAGGTTGTACCAGCATCTGCTCCTTTAAACTGCACATTTTCCAATGTAACAAGTGTAAAACGATCATCCGCAGTCAAATTATCAATGCTTACAGTTTTCGCAGGAACAACCTGTATAGCTCCATCTTTAAAGATGTGAGACGAAATAGCAGGAGACAAAATTGGCGATAAACGGAATTCCTTGAATTTATACCAGTAATTACCGCCACCAATTTGAATATTGTTTCCATAAAGCCCTAAGGTTAAACCTTTACACTTCACAAAAACTTTCTGTCCTATCGCAAATTTTGCATTCAAATCAGATTCTCCTATAGAGATATTAATACCTTCAGATGAACCATTAAGTTCGCCTTGTATTACAATATTTTTATAAAAGTTACCAAACTCATCATTGGAAACAACATAACCTGATACATAGATATCTTCTTCAACTACTAGAAACAAATCCGAATTCTTAATTGGATTCGAGGCAGTAGGGTTAGCATCTCTATAAATCTTTTTAAGCTCAGTGATTGTCTTTACAACACCACCTTCTGGTACTTGAAAAGAAGGTACTTCGAATACTGGTTCTGCATAATCATCATCGACACAACTATTTAAAAATAGTAAGCCGAATAATGAAACAATTATATATAATGATATTTTTTTCATCTTATTTTCTTTTACATCAATGTATTAAAATCTAAAACTCACGTTTAAAAAGAAGTTTCTTCCGTAAGCATAATATTGCTTTGGAGTAAAATTATCTACACTTTGTAGCATCTCTTCTTTATTACCACCATAATCAACTCTAGATTGTTCATATCCACCAGTTACAAAGTCTGTATTATCAAGAATATTAGATATTGAAAGGTTGACATTGATATAGTACTTGTAATCTATTCTCCATGATTTTCCAATATTGAAGTCCATTGTAAATTGATCATCAAGTCCTTGTTGAGCAATAACCTTATCATATCCCTCAGGATCTGACTGGAAAGTATTGAATACATCTTGTATTCTTCTAAGAGGATTGTAACTCAAATACATCTCTCTATAGTAATTGGCATTTAATCCAACCCACCAATATTTGTCGCTAGAATACTTTAGACCTACTGTATAAGCTTGCTGTGGATAACCTGTTTCTTTAAATCCTTTCACGTAAACTGGTTCATTTTCCATATAAGCTTCATCTCTGTTATCAGCATACATGCTAACTAATGGTCTTGATTCAATTGTATGTTCTCCAACTGCAATAGCACCAATCAACGAAAGCTCATCAAGAAGTTTATAGTCGAATCCTAATTCAACTCCAACATGCTGTTTGTCAATACCTGATTGAATTTGATTAACAAATGTCTTCTCAGTATCATTATAAAGCCCCATGGTTTTAATCTGATCTACAAACTTGGTATAATATGCATTCGCTTTCAATTTGAAGTTTGGCGAACGATATTGATATCCAAAATCAACAGTCATGATTTTCTCATCATCATTTTGTCCTTTATCAGCTAAAGTTAGATTACGAGTACGTGGTGATAGAAACACATTGCGGAAAGCTGGTGCTTTTGTCATATAACCTGCATTTGCAGAGAAATAGTTCTTACCATCCATTTTATAAGTTGCTCCTGCCTTTATACCATAGTTAAAGTAATCCAACTTCTGACTTTCACCATAAGAGTCATTCCCATTTGGAAATAATCCTTTTCTCACTTTAGAGTCTCTCCACATCGTTGTTTGAGTTACCCCAAGTGATGCGTAATAATCAAAATTCTCATATGAAAAATTTGCTTGTGCAAATCCAGAAATTTTATCAACATGAGCATCGTAGTTATGTCCATATTTATCTCCCTCTTTCAACGTTTGAGCTTTACCATTAGCGCGGTAATAATCCAAATCATTTTGAATTCTCTCAGCAAATTCCTGATCTGTATAAACATATTTAGGATCCATTCTATCCGCAAACTTGTCTGTATTTTCAACAAAGTCAGCACCTAACAAATCATCTACAAGCGTATAAGTGTGAGCTGTATATGAGTTATAATTTGCACCACCAACAAGTTCAATATTCTTATTCAACTCATGTTTGATATTGATATTTGCAATAATTTGCTCCACATCTCTTCTTCTATCTTCAAGAAAATATCTAGCCTCTCCTGTTGGGTTGTTATATAAGTTAGCCTCATACATTTTATCCCAATCAATCTGAGAGTTATTTTTAAAATCTTCTGCAGCATTAGGATTATTCAGATTACCAGAATAACCAGGAAGGTTACGATAGTAATCAGGACGAGGATCCGGAGCATTTACCCAATTTAAAGCAGTACGTCCACTTTCGCCATTCATATAAGCAAAACTAGTCTCAATCTTTGTTTTTGAATTCAAATCCCAGTAATGCTTCAATATAGCCATAGGCATATGCGTTTTTTGCATTTTCGCATTACGCTTTTTGCCATCTTGCCATCCCCAATTAGGATTGTAATAGTTAGATCCAACAAGATCATTCGCCTCTTGAGAAGAAGCTCCTAATCCCCCTCTTTCACTAGGTGCACCAAATACAGTTAAGCCAATAGAGTGTTTTTCATTAATCTTCTTAAGAGCAGAAAGAAAGTAACCATATGCATCATATGAGGTTCCTTCAATATAGCCTTCATCGCCCCATCGTTTAGATCCAGAAACAGTCAATGCCCATCCATTCTCCATCATACCTGTAGAGTGCGTAATCATAGTACGATTACTGTAAGAACGGTTCGATCGTGAATAAACAATTTTCGTTCCCTTTCGGTAAGCATCAGCTTTAGTATTAATGTTTGTGTTTCCACCGAATAAACCAAAACCATGATTCGTAGGAGTTAAACCATCAGTCACTTCCTGATCACGAGTGACGTCGTTAAGACCGCCCCACAAATACCAGTACGCTCTACCGTTTTCCATATTATTCATTTGAATACCATTGAAAAACAAACCTGATTCCTCAGAACCATAACCACGACGACGAAAACGAGCAGAACTAAACGTATAGGCAGCTGCCGCATTAAATGGATCTTTTGAAGAACTCAAAATACCAGAAACAGCCATATCACCTAAATCAGCATCAATCTCATCATCTGAAATCGAAGTCACATCTAATTCGTCAAGTGACGGCAAGAATTTATTGATTTCCAGAACTAAAGTTCCAACTGAAGTATTTCTACTCTCAACCACATCAATGGTTTCAGTTAAACTGATAAAACCTTCTAGATTTACTTCTATTAAGTGCTTTCCTGTTGGAACATCTGCAATCGAAAATTGACCATTTGCATCAGTAAACACAATATTACTTGTACCTAGAACCTGAACTTGAACATGTTCAAGAAAATGTCCATCCTTAGCACTTTTCACTTTTCCACTTACAGAACCCGTTTGAGCTTGCAAGGTAAAAGACATCAGAGCTCCTAGCATTAGGAACAGAAAAATCTTCTTCATAAGAATTATTAAAGTTTGATATAAATAGTCAATGACAGAAATCAGTCAATCATGTTTATGTTTCCCCCGAAACACAATCGATTGCAAATACAATGACAGTTGAAATTTTACTTTAAAAATGAAGGTGGAGAATAGCATTTCTTAGAATAACTCGCTAAATACTAATAAGCGGTACGAATACTATTGATCTGTAGAAACAGTTATACAGCCTATTCTAGAATTGAACAGGATAAAATGGTGTCTAGGACTGGCAAAAGTAATATATTTTTTCAAAATGACCTTAGGTGAGCATATAAAAATCGATTATTCAACAACTTAAAGACTTTCAGTAATATAGATTCAATCTAGCTAAAAAAATAATCCTGATAATAAAAGAATTAGGCAATTCTCAGAAATTGTTTTAATTTCGCCAACGGAAAACAATCATTTTTAGCAAAAAAGGCAAATCATTATTCGATCCCCCCGAATTATAATGCCTCATTTCCTTTCCACTCCCAGCGAAGACAAATTTCAAAACAAACTTTGCAAAATTCTGTATCATTATAAAAATATACATTTTGTAATTTTTGAACTTATTAGTCGTAAAATCAAATTTGATATAAGACAATATATATTGTGAAAATCTTTAATGATATTGGCTTATAACAAGGTTTACAATAGAAAAATAAACACATGAAGAATTTTAAATTCAAACATTTAGGTCTATTCATTCTGTTAGCATGTTTCCTTTTAAATGTAAATGGTGTATCTGCTCAGAAAAAAGAGAAAGAAATTTCTTGTATCGGTTTTTATAATCTTGAAAATTTGTTCGATACCATTGACGACCCTGAAAAAAGAGACGAAGATTATTTACCAGGGGGCAAGAATAAATGGACTGAGAGTAAATACAAAGCCAAACTTTTCAATATGGCTCATGTTATTTCTTTGATTGGAAAAGAAGGTAGCAAGGATGGTCTATCAATTCTGGGTGTATGTGAAGTTGAAAACCGTAAAGTTCTTGAAGATTTGGTTGCCGAACCAGCATTAGTAAATCGTAACCTTCAAATTGTTCACCACAGTTCTCCTGATAAGCGTGGTATTGATGTTGGGCTTCTTTATAACCCTAAGCGCTTTGAGCTAATCGAATCGAAAAGCTTTAGATTAAATGCTTTTAGAAATGATGGAGATACTTTATTTACCAGAGATCAATTGTTAGTGACAGGATTACTTGATAAAGAAAAAGTACATGTAATCGTAAATCACTGGCCATCGAGAAGTGGCGGAGAAAAAGTGAGCCGTCCAAGTAGAAATAAGGCTGCTCAACTTAGTCGTTCTATTTGTGACTCTATAAGTAAAGCAGATCCTTCAGCAAAAATTCTTGTTATGGGTGACTTAAATGACGATCCATTTAATGATTCTGTGAAAAAATACATGAACACCAAAGCTAAAATCTCAAAAATGGGTACTGAGAATTTTTATAATCCTTGGGAGAATATTTTAGCTAAAGGTTATGGAACTCTTGCATATAGAGATACATGGAATCTTTTTGATCAAATATTATTATCGAATCCACTTGTTGACAAGAAAACTACAGGATACAAGTTCCTTACATCTAAGATATTCAAGAAGAAGTTTATGATTCAGCAAGAGGGCCGTTATAAAGGTTACCCTAAACGACGTGAAGGTGGTTATTCCGATCACTTCCCAGTATACGTTTATCTTATTCGTAACAAATAACTCAGAATAATATACAATACTAAGCTGCCTCAAAAAGGCAGCTTTTTTTGTGCCTTGTCAAACAACAAAAGGTCGCACAAATACTGTCCTTTATGTATTAAATCTATTAATTATATAGATAGGAGATCATTAATAAATAATTAATTCAAAACTAACTTTTTCGTTGATTAACTAATTTTTTAGTTGCAGTGACGAAATAATTAGTTATATTTGTTTTGTCAACATTATTCATGGTATATAAAAAGGCAAAGTGATGATAACAAAACGATTAACAAAACGAGAAGAAGATGTAATGAAAATATTGTGGGAAGCGGGAAAAGGGTTTGTTAAAGATTTAATGACACAACATCCTGAACCTAAACCTCATTACAATACTTTTAGTACAATTATTCGAGGCTTAGAAGAGAAAGGGTATGTGGCACACAATTCATATGGCAATACTCATGAATATTATCCTGTGATCACTAAAGAAGTATACCGAAAACTATTTATAAAAAATGTTGTTTATGATTATTTTGGTTCTTCATATAAAAATGTGGTCTCTTTTTTCTTAAACGAAGAGAAATTAGATGTTGATGACCTTAAGGAACTTATTGATTTGATCGAAAAGAAAAATGATAAAAAGTAAATTATGGTAGTAGAATTTCTAGAGTTTCTGATAAAAAGTGGAAGTATTTTAGCGATTTCAGTGCTTGTATATGTACTTGTATTATCAAACGATGTTTTTTTTAAATTAAATAGGCTGTGGCTGATTGGTAGCCTTATTTTACCATGGATAATACCTCTATTAACCATGCCTGTTTGGATTAAAGAATTATTGTTTACAAGTGGAGAAACAGCTGTTCAATTTAGTACTTCGATTTTGAATTATGCAATGGGGCAAGCGCCTGTTACCATCTCTTCTCAAAATTCTTTTTCATGGGAAATGTTAGGATTGGCTCTATATTCCTTCGTCAGTTTTATTTTCTTGATAAGGCTTATGTGGGGCTATCGTTCAATCATTCAGCTAAAAAGACAATCCAATCATAAAATCTATAAAGGTCTTTCATTAGCAGTTTTTTCGGATGTAAACGCAAGTCCATTCTCATTTTTCCGCACCATTTATATACCTAAAGAAATGGAAAAAAGAGGTGACAAAGATCTAATATTAGAACATGAAAGAAAACATTGTGTCGAATTGCATTCAATTGATCTCGCTTTGGCAGAATGCTTATTAATTTTCCAATGGTGGAATCCTTTTGCTTGGTGGGCGCGAAAATTAATTGCCCAAAATCATGAATTTTGTGTTGACAACGCGGTGATAAAGCAAATTGAACAACCAAAGGATTATCAATATTTATTAGTCAATTTGTTATCTAACCAAAAACAAAATCAGTTAGTTAATAATTTTAATAAAAGTCTTACTAAAAAACGGATTATTATGATGAATATCTCAAATACTAAGAATATTACAGGTTGGTTAAAAGGATTAATCGTTGTGCCATTTTTAGCCTTAATTTTAATGGCATTTACCAATCCAGACTTATCTAGTGAAAATAAAACGAAGGATAAGGCTAAAGAAACTATTGCCAATGATATGGATTTTAGAAATTTTATCGCCAGAAGCATTAAGTATCCTTTAGAAGCTCAAAAGAATGGTATGCAAGCTGATATAACAGTTCATTTTTCAGTAAATAAAAAAGGTAAATCTAGCTCTATCACTATGGGGCCAGCTCAAGGAAACAAAGTGTTCATTATAGACGAAGTAGTTGTAACGGCTCTTAAGAAAGGTAGTATCAAACAAGAGATCAATAGTCGAAATATAATACTAGAAAAAGAGGTCGCTAGATTGTTAAAAAAATTACCTTCTATTTCAGATCAAAGGATGTTAGGAAAAACGATTCAAATGAAAGTTAAATTTAGATTACAATAATCTATTGTAAAAAAAAGCCTCACAGAATAAGTAAATTCTGTGAGGCTTTTCATATTACAAATACCCCAAGAGGCAATCCAATATATGATATTACTACCTATTAGATAGTCATGATATCTTTTTCTTTAGCTTGGAATAAGTCATCAATCTTCTTGCCAAAAGCATCTGTTAATTTCTGAACCTCACCCTCAGCATCTTTCTCAGCATCTTCAGATAAACCTTCCTTAATTAATTTCTTAAGCTCAACGATTGTATCACGACGTGCATTTCGAACACTTACCTTAGCATTCTCACACTCCGCCTTAGCTTGTTTTGCTAAATCGCTACGACGTTCTTCAGTTAGAGCTGGAATATTAATACGAATAATCTCACCATTATTATCTGGGTTCAAACCCAAATTAGAGTTCATAATAGCCTTTTCGATAGGAACGATCATAGCTCTTTCCCATGGCTGAACTGCTAGTGTTCTAGGATCTGGAACACTCACATTGGCAACTTGTGTCAATGGAACCATACTTCCATAATAATCAACAGACACGCCTGCGATCATATTTACGTTCGCTTTTCCTGCACGAACTTTCACTAATTCTGCATCAAGATGCACGATTGCTGCATCCATCTTTTCCTTTGCATCCTCTAGATACATTTGAACTTCTTCATTCATAGGAGAAAGAGTTTAAGTATTTTGTTTTTATATAGATTACATTTCTTATGTCAGCCAAGAAGACCTCACACAAAAATAATAAAAAAATCTATATCAGCTTATTTCGTATTAATGAGGCATAAAACCTACACGTGAACCAAGGTTCCAATATTTTCTCCATTTATAACTTTCAGTAAGTTACCTTTGGTATCCATATCAAAAACGACGATTGGTAAATTATTCTCTTTACACATAGTCGTGGCCGTTAAATCCATAACACGCAAGTCTTTGTGATAAATTTCATCGAAACTGATTTTATCATACTTTTTCGCAGTAGGATCTTTTTCAGGATCAGCTGTATACACGCCGTCAACACGTGTCCCCTTCAACATCACATCAGCCTCAATTTCAATACCACGTAAAGACGAACCTGTATCCGTTGTAAAATATGGATTTCCTGTCCCTGCAGAGAAGATTGCCACATATCCGTCAGATAGATAGTCAACCGCCTTTTGCTTTGAATAGAACTCTCCTATTGGCTCCATACGTATTGCAGTAAGTACTCTGGACTTACAACCAATAGCTTCAAGTGCTGAGTTTAGTGCTAAACTATTTATTACAGTAGCAAGCATTCCCATTGAGTCCCCCTTAACACGATCAAAACCTTTAGAAGCACCACTTAGTCCACGGAAAATATTTCCTCCGCCAATCACAATACCAACTTGAACCCCTTGGGCTACAATTTCTTTAATCTGCTCTGCATAGTCATTTAATCTTTGAGAATCGATACCGTATTGTTGCTCTCCCATTAGCGACTCTCCGCTAAGTTTTAGTAAGACACGTTTATATTGTAACATTTTTATTAAAGTATTTTATAGATATGAAATATAGCGACCGATAAACATCGGAGAAATTAACTCTATTTAAAAGCAATGCTCAAGATAAGAATTAAAAGACTAATCTTTATACTTTTAGATAGGTCAGAAAAATATAAGTCCAAAAAAAAGAGTCCCTAAAAGGAACTCTTTTTATATGTAATAATAATTGTATTAAGCATTCAAAGTGAAACGCATCATTGAAGTTGCTGTTAAGTCTTTATCAGCACTTGCTAAATATTGCTTAACGCTCATTTTGTTATCTTTTACAAAATCTTGGTTCAATAAAGTAGTCTCTTTGAAGAATTTACCTAAGCGACCTTGAGCAATTTTGTCAAGCATAGCTTCTGGCTTACCTTCAAGGCGAGCTTTCTCTTTACCAATCTCCAATTCTTTTGCAATAACATCTTCTGCAACACCATCTTTATCGACAGCAATAGGAGCCATAGCTGCTGCTTGCATAGCAACATCACGACCCATTTGTATATCAACCTCTTTGTTGAAACCAATTAGCGTAGCTAATTTGTTTCCAGCGTGGATATATGCAACTGCAGCTTCTGCTTCAATTTTACCGAAATAACTTAAATCGATTTTTTCACCGATTACACCAGTTTGTTCAGTAACGTGCTCTTCAATTTTTCTTCCTTCTAGATCCATAGCTTTCAAAGCTTCAAGATCAGCTGGATTGTTTGCGATAGCTACGTCAAGGATTTTACCTGCAAATGCAACAAAACTATCGTTCTTAGCAACGAAGTCTGTTTCACAATTTAGGCTAATCATTGCACCTAGTTTTCCGTTTTCAGAAACTTTTGCTAAAACAACACCTTCAGTAGCTTCTCTGTCAGCACGTTTGTTAGCAATAGCCATTCCTTTTTTACGGATTATCTCAACAGCTTTGTCAAAGTCACCTTCGGCTTCAACAAGAGCATTTTTACAATCCATCATTCCTGCGCCCATTGCTTTACGCAATTTGGCTACATCTGCTGCTTTTATAGACATCTCAATAGAAATTTTAAAGTTAATTATTACTCCTTATCTTTTTTTACTTCTTCAGTAGCTGGTGCTGCTGGAGCTGCTTCAGCCTTAGGGGCTTCAGTTTTAGGAGCTTTTTTAGCCTTAGCTGATTTCTTATCAGCTGCTTCTTTTTCTTTCTCGTTCTTTCTTTCAGATAAACCTTCCTGAATTGCTCCGGTAACTTTGTCTAAAATAATAGAGATTGAATTAGAAGCATCGTCATTAGCTGGAATAACAAATTCCACACCTTCCGGGCTTGAATTTGTATCTACCATAGCAAATACAGGAATTCCCAAACGGTTAGCTTCTTTAACAGCGATATATTCTTTCATTACGTCAACTACAAACAAAGCTGCTGGCAATCTGGTCAGATCAGCAATGCTACCTAAGTTTTTCTCTAACTTAGCTCTCTGACGAGATACTTGTAGTCTTTCTCTTTTTGAAAGGTGGTTCAAAGTACCATCAGCGTCCATTTTGTCAATAGTTGACATCTTTTTCACTGCCTTTCTGATAGTAGGGAAGTTTGTTAACATTCCACCTGGCCAACGCTCAGTTACATATGGCATGTTAACGTTGTTTACTTTTTCAGAAACAATACCTTTAGCTTGTTTCTTAGTAGCAACGAATAAAATCTTTCTTCCTGATTTTGCAATTTGTTTCAATGCTGCAGCAGCATCGTCTACTTTAACGGCGGTTTTGTGCAAGTCGATAATGTGAATACCGTTACGTTCCATAAAAATATACGGAGCCATTTTTGGATTCCATTTTCTGGTCAAGTGACCAAAGTGACAACCTGCTTCTAATAATTCTTCAAATGTAGTATTAGACATTTTGTTTTTTTTAAAATTGTTTACATTCATCTTAATGGCAATTGCTAGGTAGTCCTATAGTTGAAAACTGATAGAAGTCTTAACAATTTTGATACTAAACCTGCCACAAAAATATTAACGCTTGCTAAATTGAAATTTCTTACGAGCTTTTGGTTGACCTGGTTTCTTACGCTCAACCTCACGAGGATCACGTGTCATGAATCCAGCTACTCTTAAAGCTGATTTAGATTCAGCATCGATTTTAACTAGAGCTCTAGAGATAGCCAAACGAAGTGCTTCTGCTTGACCTGTAACTCCACCTCCATCAAGGTTAACCTTGATATCATACTTATCAGCAACCTCAAGAAGGTTTAATGGCTGTAGTACAACATACTGAAGAGTCCCGGTAGTAAAGTACTCTTTAAGCTCTTTTTTATTGATGGTAATCTGACCTTTACCTTCGCTAACGTATACACGAGCAACTGCTGCTTTTCTACGTCCAATAGCATTAATAACTTCCATACCTATTATTTAATAGTGTTTAAATCTAATTTCTTAGGCTGCTGAGCTTCGTGCTTGTGCTCAGGACCTACATAAACGTTAAGGTTTCTGTAAAGTTGACTACCTAAACGATTCTTAGGAAGCATACCTTTAACAGCCATCTCAACCACTCTCTCTGGGTGTTTAGCAAGAACAATCTCCGGATTTGCAAAACGCTGTCCCCCTGGGTATCCAGTGTAACGAACATACTGCTTATCAGTCATTTTCTTACCTGTCAAACGGATTTTCTCAGCATTGATAATAATCACGTTATCTCCACAATCAACATGAGGAGTGTAGTTTGGCTTCAACTTACCTCTTAGTAACAATGCTACCTTAGAAGCAAGACGTCCCAACACTTCGTTTTCTGCATCAATAACAACCCACTCTTTAGAAACGGTTGCTTTATTGGCAGAAACTGTTTTGTAACTTAATGTATCCACTTTATAAAGTTTTAATAATTAATACTTCAATACAATTATTCAATTTGGCCTGCAAAAGTATCTGTTTCCAATAAATACACCAATTTTTCAACAATTTATTTATGAATAACTTAAACCCTGTGTGGATAATCGGGGGCAAAATGGATTTTCTAAGTTATCCCAATAAATCAAATTCATGTACCTCTATACAAATTGACTCAATTACTTGCTAAGGGTAGTAAAATCAATCCTTTAAGATGAAAATTCAGAGCTATTAATAGCCATATTGCATAAATGCTCTGCAAAAGTATAAAATTTATTTGGGATAGAAACTTTATTTTTCTAATTATTTTATCCTGACTGAGTTGGAAGGATAAAATACACATGAAATTATTTCGCACATGCTATGAAAACATCGATAAATAAAAGGAAGTATACAATTAATTCCACTTTAGTTTCTTCAAAAAGAATTCACCATTTATTCTCACAAAAACAGAAGCTGCATAAGATAAGTCAGTAATAAAACTGACATCAAGATAAGCGTCTACTTGCCCTCCTACCAAAATACCCTTACTTATAGATTTTTGAATTCTATATTTAGCAGTAAACATATTTATATGGCTAACAAGAATCTTCTCATCGAAAACTGAGCTAGATTGGAATAAAGCAGAACCTCTTGAAGAGTTAAATTTATTTCCTGCCCAATAACCAATCTTTATATCCGAGTGTTTTGTATTTGCACCTAATCTAAAATGAAGAGCACTTCCACTGTTATACCCAAACTCACCAGATGAAGAGTTATCTTTAAATTGAAGACTTAAGGCCTCTAATTGATAGCTCTTAAATCGTGAATTGTGCAATTTCTTGGTAAGAGACAAGCCTGTCACTAAATTTCGAATTGTTTGCTTGTTCTTATCTGATGCATCTATCTCCCCTCCTCTATGTGAAAATAAAACCTGAACCGGTAATTTTAGAGAAAAATCAGAATCTGTATTATTTAACTGCATATCAGCAGTCAAGCCAAAAGTAAAAACCTCATTAAACGGGTCGTCTTGAAAAATAAATTGCTCCCAGTTAATCCAAGTATCAACATTTAACGACTTACTATTGTAAATTGCTTGAATACCATTTTCAGCATTATCAGTAAAATATCTTTCCGGTTCAAAGATAGCTTCATGCAGATGATGGTTATCCTCCTGATTCAGACTTCCTAAAATAAGAGATAAATTTTTATTAGCCTGATAGTGAACTGAAAATATAGGTTCACTTTCAGAAAAATTAGTACGTCCGGAGTATTTTTGCAAACGAACTCCAGCCTCAATTCTAAAATCAGAAGTTGGATAATAAATCAATTTTGGGCTGGCAATATAGCCGATATGTGTTACACCTTTTACAAAATCCCCATTGTATTCATTATTCTTTACAAAATTTAAGTTCTCAAATCTGAAATACAAATTATCCTTCGCTTCCGGATTAAATTTAGAATAATGAGAATAAAAAGGGTTGAACTGCTGAGCTTCTGATGACAAAGTCATCAGCCCCAGAAGGAATATACTTATAATGATTAATTTCTTCACTAGCATAATAAATGGTCGGTTTTGGGCGAACAATATATAAAAAGATCTTCGCTTTTAAACCTTTAATTAGAATGAATTGATCCTAATTAAAAATTTCATGGCTTACTAGTAATAGAAATTGGTGAATACAAAAAAATCCTCACCAATAGTGAGGATTCATTTCGAATTATTTTAAATAATCTATTGTGCCAAAGCGTTCGCTCCGGACACAATCTCAAGTATTTCATTTGTAATAGCAGCCTGACGAGCTTGATTATAATGCAATTTAAGGTCTTGAATCAAGTCACTAGCATTATCGGTCGCTTTATGCATCGATGTCATTCGAGCGCCGTGTTCTGATGCTATAGAGTCCAATATAGCTCCAAAGAATTGTGTTTTCAGAGATTTAGGAATCAACTCACCAACAATTGCTTCTTTTCCAGGCTCAAAGATATAATCAGCCTGAGCTTTTGAATCATCAGCTTCCTCAGTAAGAATTGGTAAAAATTGCTCATTGGTTAAGATCTGAACACCAGCATTTTTAAATCGGTTATAAACCAGTTCAACTCTGTCGTAAGCACCTGCTACATATTCCTCCATTATAGAATTAACAATTGCAGATGTGTTTTCAAAGTTCATATCATCAAAAAGCTCATTGTGATGGCCAATAACATCCTGAACTTTAGATAAATCTTTAAATCCCTGCTTACCAATAGCAAGTACCTTTAAGTTACCTGCAGATTTTTGCTTAGAATACACACCTCTCGCAAGTTCGTTAACGCGCTTAAATACATTAGAATTAAAAGCACCACACAAACCTTTATTCGATGTTATAGCAACTAATAAAACTTTATCAGTCTTACGCTCTCCGCCATAAATATTTTCTTCAGAATCGCTTAAACTACCTGATAAACTTCCAAGAATTTCTTGCAATTTATCAGCATAGGGACGAATTTGAACAATTGCATCCTGAGCTTTCTTCAGTTTGGCAGCCGATACCATTTTCATTGCAGCAGTAACCTGTTTGGTTTTCTCTACAGATGATATTCGGGTACGTATTTCCTTTAAATTGGCCATTTTATAATCAAATTAAATGGCTTTTGTAATAACCATTGACTCCTAAACACATAGAAGTCAATGGTGATTTACTAAAGCTAGTTTTTATATTTCTCCGATACCTCAGCAGCAACTTTGCGCATTGTATCTTGTGCTTGATCTGTATATTTTCCTGCTCCCAACTCGCTTAAAACATCTTTGTGCTTCAAGTCCATCAAATCCAAGAAATCTTTCTCAAACTCATTTGTCTTTTCAACGGGTACGTCACGCAATAAACCTTGACTACCACAAAATAATATAGCAACTTGTCTTTCAACAGAATAAGGTGAATATTGACCTTGCTTAAGAATCTCAACATTTTTAGCACCTTTGTTTAGTACAGATAATGTTGCCGCATCCATATCAGAGCCGAACTTGGCAAAAGCCTCAAGTTCACGATATTGTGCCTGATCAAGTTTCAAAGTACCTGCCACCTTCTTCATCGATTTAATCTGAGCATTACCCCCCACACGCGATACCGAAATACCTACGTTAATAGCCGGACGAATACCTGCATTAAATAAATCTGACTCAAGGAAAATCTGTCCATCTGTAATCGAAATTACATTGGTTGGTATATAAGCGGATACATCACCTGCCTGAGTTTCAATAATTGGAAGTGCAGTTAAAGAACCGCCACCTTTAATAATTGATTCTCCATTCTCATCCTTAGCCTCAACTAAACTTTTTGGTAAATCATTCATCTGACGAGCAATATCGTCAGAATCGATAATTTTTGCCGCACGCTCTAATAATCTTGAGTGAAGGTAAAATACATCACCTGGATATGCCTCACGCCCTGGTGGACGACGAAGTAGTAGAGAAACCTCACGATACGAAACCGCTTGTTTCGATAAATCATCATAAATAATCAAAGCAGGACGACCTGTATCACGGAAAAATTCACCAATAGAAGCCCCTGCAAATGGTGCATAAAATTGGAGTGCAGCAGGATCAGATGCAGTTGCCATCACAATAGTTGTGTAAGCCATTGCGCCATGATCTTCTAATGTTTTAGCAATATTTGCTACCGTAGAACCTTTCTGCCCAATTGCAACATAGATACAATAAACCGGCTCTCCTTTGTCGTAAAATTCCTTCTGGTTGATAATGGTATCAATCGCAATGGCAGTTTTACCTGTCTGACGGTCACCAATAATCAACTCACGCTGTCCACGGCCAATAGGAATCATGGCATCAACCGATTTTAAACCTGTTTGAAGAGGCTCAGTAACTGGCTGACGATACAAAACACCAGGTGCTTTACGTTCCAAAGGCATCTCATAAGTTTTACCTTGTATCTCACCCTTACCATCAACTGGTTCACCAATGGTATTGATCACACGCCCTAACATACCTTCTCCCACATTAATGGAAGCAATACGTTTTGTTCGTTTTACTGTATCTCCTTCTTTAATACCCTGAGATTCGCCAAGCAATACAGCTCCAACATTATCCTCTTCAAGGTTGAGAACGATACCTAGAACTCCGTTCTGAAATTCGATAAGCTCGTTTGATCCAACGTGTGACAAACCGTAAATACGGGCAATTCCATCACCCACTTGTAGTACGGTTCCAACTTCTTCAAGTTGTGCTTCGGTTTTAAGACCTTCTAATTGTTGTTTTAGAATTTCCGAAACTTCAGCAGGTTTAATACTAGCCATATTTTTTTTTGCTTTTGTTACGATTCAATACTTATATATGAGATTCAAGACCTAGATTTACTATAGAATAAAGGCTTTAGCCCCTTATCTTGAATTTCAATATTCTAACTAAAAACTAGACCCTAATGTGTATAGTTTATTGTACTAATGTTCTCTTTATTTGATTCAACTGTGTAGACACACTCATATCTAATTCCTGATCATCAACACGAAGTACAAAACCACCAATGATATCCTTATCCAGAACTTCTTCTAGCTCTATTTTTGAATCGAAAGCTTTCTTAAGCATTTCACTTAAATTTGCTTTGCCTTCTTTATCGATCACACTTGCAGTTGTTAATTTCGCAGATACAACTCCTTTATCTTTTCGGCACAAGTCCAAAAAGTTACGAACCATATCTTTAATGAAAATTTCACGACTATTTTCAAAAACCATATCTAAAAAATTCAGACTAATAGCATCCAACTTATCAGCTAAAACCTTTTTTACAGTCTGCCTTTTTTGAGATGTTTTAATGACCGGACTTTCCACCATCAGCCAGAAATCCTTCACTGTATTGCAAAGCTCATCAACAAGCTTCATATCAGTCACAATTGTGTCTAATACGTTCTTTTCTTTTCCTAACTGAAAAAGAGCTTTTGCATATCGAACCGAGATTTTACTTTCGTTCATATCTTCTTATTAATTGCAATCCTTAAGGGGATAGACGTTCGACCTTCAATGAATTAATTGATATTGACTTCCTTCATCAACTCCTGGAAATAATCCTTTTGTTTCTGATCTTCATCAAACTGGCGACGTAAAACCTTCTCAGCGATTTCCACTGATAGTGTAGCCACTTGAGTTTTAATTTCACTTAAAGCAGCAGCTTTATCACTTTCAATTGCCTGACGAGCAGACTCAACTACCTTCTCAGCTTCTTCAATTGCTTTAGTTTTGGCTTCACGAACAATTTGCTCACCCAATTCTTTAGCCTCCTTAATCATATTCTCTCTCTCACGTCTGGCTTCCTTCAAAATCTTTTGATTATCAGCCTGTAGTTTAGCCATCTCTTCTTTTGCACTTTCTGCAGAAAGAAGCGCCTCCTTAATAGAATCATTACGCTCTTCAATTGCATCAACAATCGAAGGCCATGCAAATTTCTTCAAAAGAAAAAACACACTTGCAAAAGCAATAAACATCCATATGAAAGTTCCCAATTCGGGAGTTACTAAGCCCATAGTATTCTATATTAATAATTACAATTTGTAATTAATGATTTAAAATTGAAATGTTGGGACCCACAATTTGTCGCCGACAACCTCATTGAACAAATTGTGGGATAGTACCTTTAAAGTACAATCAACAAACAAATGATAATTGCAAATAAAGCAACCCCTTCAATAAGGGCAGCAGCAACAATCATGTTAGAACGAATATCTCCAGCAGCTTCGGGTTGACGGGCGATACTCTCAAGAGCAGATGCACCAATCTTACCAATACCAAAAGCAGCGGCAATAGCAGCAATACCAGCGCCAATAGCAGCACCAAACTTTGCAAGACCTGCAGTTGCAACGGCCTGAAGAATAATTGATAATGTAATCATGCTAATTTAGTTTAAAATGTAAAAACTATAATGTCTCCATAAGGAGTTTGATTCAGGTTCAAAGCCCAAAGGCCTATTTCTTAATGATCTTCTTCTACTGCCATTCCAAAATAAAGAGCAGATAAGAACGTAAATACATAAGCTTGAATTAAGGCAACTAGAAGTTCAAGCACATTCATAAAAATAACGAAGCCTACAGAAATAACAGATGATCCCAGTCCAAGTGTAGAGCTCATTTCTCCAAAAATGAAAATTAAAGAAATGAATGACAATACAATAATGTGCCCCGCAGTGATATTTGCAAAAAGTCGAACCATCAATACAAATGGTTTTGTCATCATACCCATTAGTTCAACCAATGGCATCAAAGGCACAGGATACTTCAACCACCAAGGTACCCCAGGAGTGTTAAAAATATGTTTCCAGTAATTCTTATTCCCATTCACTAAGGTAATAATGAACGTGAACAGAGCAAGTACCATTGTAATAGTAATATTACCGGTTACATTAGCTCCTCCAGGAATAAATGGCATAAGTCCCATAAGATTATTTAACCAGATAAAGAAAAAAATGGTCAACAGGAATGGAACGAATTTTTTATATTTTTTTTCTCCAATTGCGGGTTTTGCAATTTCGTCAACTACAAAAACAATGATCGGCTCCAAGTATGCCTGAAGACCTTTTGGCTCCAATCCTTTTCTTCGAGTATAAGTTTTTGCTACCGATAAGAAAATCCAAAGTAGGAATATCATAGAGATCAGCATAGCCGAAACATTCTTAGTCATAGAAATATCAAAAGGACGCACTTGCTGTCCATTTACCATTTCGACTACTTTACCTCTGTATTCACCTTCTTTAGCTAATTCAAAACCATTATAAGATGAATGACCGTGATGAAACTTACTCGACATGAAGATATGAAAGCCTGAATGCTGAGAATAAACAATAACAGGTAAATGAGCCTTAAAATGAAAATCACCATATGAGAATACATGCCAATCGTAAGCATCGGCAATATGATCCATTATAAAGGGACCAGTTTCAAATTTTTCCTTATAGTGGCTCTCCTGATGAGTCTCGGAATGATGCTCTTTGCTAACTGAAGCAAAAGCAGGAGTTAGGCAGGTAAAAAAGAATGCGATAAGTAAAAGTCGATGAATGTGCTTCATTCCATTCGAAAATATCAGATTAATAAAACGGTAGTTTACTTGCTAATGACACAAGACGCAACCAAAAGTGACTTAAAAATCAACAAGGAACAGTTGGTGAAAAATCAAGTGTTTCTCTCCCTAAAACGCCTTCTTTTAAGCCCTCCAAATCTAATAAAAAAAGACATAAGATACCAATTTGTCTTTATTTATCTCACTTTGATTTCAAACTCCGCACTAAAGATGTGACTTCGAATACTGTATAAAAAATGTAACAACTGGCAAAATATAATATAAAACTTAAGGCTTCGGGTCTGTTCAAAAGAACAAAGGCTATTATAATCGTCAGGTTTAAGAAAAGTTTAATGGCAAACCATACCATAAAACTTGTATTAAAAGCCATAGGGCTTTGATCTTTCTTCTTTAACAAAGCAGAATGCTGAAATAGATTAAAAACGAAGAAGTAAAGAATAATGAATGGAAAAATTGGATTGAACCAGGGGTTGAGTATCTCATAAAACAATCCTGCTGTAAGAATTGCCAGAATAAAAGATAGAAGCCCTAGCTGGGAAATATGTTTTTTCATGTTTTTCTAGTTTTAATTTTAAGCAGCGATTCGATTTCTCAAAATCTTCATGAAAATACAGAAAGTCTTCAAATATCAGCTATCCTTCTTGAGAAAATCCTTTAGGGCTATATACAAAGAAAGTATCACCCCCAGAAATGCACAAAAAACTGTAAAGCCCGGAAAATCATTTTCCAGATATTTATCAGCTTGCATACCCGCGAACAATACTAACAATATAATGGCAATCATTTGAAATGCTAAGCCAGAATACTTAGCAACTTCTCTTAATTGTCTTTTTTTCTTTTCAGAGTCTAGCTTACTTGACTGCTTTTTTTTCATCTTTTACAGCTGCTTCATTTCCCATTTTACACGTTCCTGTAAACTTAGCACCTGGCTCAACCGAAATTTTAGCTGTATTAATGTTACCTAAAACCAAAGCTGATGACTTAAGGCTTATTAACTCGCTTACATGAACATTCCCTTCTATACGACCAGAAACATCAATCGTTTGGCATGTAATATCTCCTTCAACTTTCCCGGTAGGACCAACAACAACTTTACCTTTTACAATGATCTTTCCTTTTACAAAACCATCAATTCGTATATCTCTTGAAGCTTCGATATCTCCATTGATAGATGTTCCATCACAAACCAAATTTACTGCTGTTGTTTGTACTTCGTTATTTCTGCTCATTTTATTATCGCTTTTAAACATTTTAGTAACCTTTTTATTGATTCAACTTTACAAGCTTTTAACCAAGACAAATCTTAGTTAAGGAAGAATCTAATCACATAAAAATAGAACACTTACCCTATACTAGTGTTTGTTAATCAAAATATAGCATCCAATTTTCTAGCTCCACAAATATAAAAAAAGCATGCAGACCAACCTCTTTTTTTAGCTTTTTTTAATTTTTACCAGATGCTTTATCATCCCTATGCTCTAATAAATAAAACATATTGCTTAATTTCAACTCATAACACTAACGTACTAAGTGATACTTTATTGAGTTTGGATCAAAAAAAAATACTCCTAAAAAAAGAGCATTTTTACTAAAATATTGAGTCTAATCAAATCTTATAAATCACTTAACATCGTAGCAATTTCAATTTCAAAATCTTTAGGAGCAATATTGGGTTCTATTCGACGAACGAGTTTTCCGCTTCTATCAAATACAAATTTTGTGAAATTCCATTTAACACCATCTCCATTGTAAATTTCCGGAAATTTGCCACTTAAAAAAGATTTGAATTTTTGCCCCGAAGCAGAATCATCAAAGCCCTTAAAAGGTTTCTCCGACGTCATCATCTTATATAAAGGATGTGCATTTTCACCTCTCACCTCAATTTTTTCAAACATCGGGAAGCTAACGCCATAATTTTTCTGACAAAACTCTGCAATTTCAGAAGAAGAACCTGGCTCCTGCTCCAAAAACTGATTACATGGCATTCCTAAAATCACAAACCCCTGATCTTTATACTTTTTATATATAGCTTCCAATCCTTCATACTGAGGAGTCAACCCACATTTACTGGCAGTGTTCACAACAAGTACCACTTTACCTTTATATGTACTCATTGGAACCTCTTGTCCTGTGAGAGATTTTAATTTAAAATCGAAGAATTTATCTTGAGCCTGTAATGGCAGTGTAAATAAAACTGCCAAGATTATTGTGCAAAAACCGAGTGCTTTCATTTTATGTTTTTTTTAATTTGATACGCAAGTTATTCAATAATCATGAAATAAAAGACAATTGCATCCTAAAATTTTAACAAGTTGGTTTTCACAAATAAAACTGAGTGCAAAAAAACGCTAAACAACAGAATTGTAGGCGTGTTTGAACATTAATAAAAAAAGATATCTTTGTATTTATTGAAATGAGTTTGAATAGGAGTCAAGTAATAAAATTATGGATAAAGAAACACTGATAGATAAATATAACGTTCCGGTTCCCAGATACACAAGTTATCCAACTGTTCCCTTTTGGGGGAATGAAAAACCAGATGTTGATAAGTGGTTCAAACTTGTAAAACGTTGTTTCAATGAATCCAATAAAACAAAAGGAATCAGTATTTACATTCATTTACCTTATTGCGAAAGACTTTGTACCTATTGTGCCTGCACCAAGGTTATAACCCGAGAGCATAAAGTTGAAGATTCTTATATTGATGCTTTACTTCAGGAATGGCAAATTTACCTTAATCAGTTTGATGAAAAACCAATTCTTAGAGAATTGCATTTAGGCGGAGGAACGCCAACATTCTTTAGTCCTGAGAATTTGAAGCGACTAATTAATGGAATTAAGCTGCATGCCGATTTGCACCCTGAATACGAGTTTAGTTTCGAAGGGCACCCAAACAATACCACACGTGAACATATGCAAGCTCTATACGAGGTTGGGTTTAGAAGAGTAAGTTTTGGTGTTCAGGATTTTGACCCTGAAGTTCAACGAGTTATCAACAGGCTCCAATCATACGAAACTGTAAAAGAGGTTACTGAAATAGCTAGAGCAATCGGTTATCATTCTGTGAATTACGATTTAATCTACGGCTTACCAAAACAAAAAATCAGTTCTGTAAAAGATACTTTTGAAAAAGTTGCTGAGCTTAAGCCAGATAGAATTGCCTATTACTCATATGCTCATGTACCTTGGAAAAGTAAAGGGCAACGTTTATTTACAGAAGAAGATATTCCGGATAGTGCGGGTAAAAGAGCCTTATACGATTTAGGGAAAGAAAGACTTGCTGTATTGGGATACGATGATGTCGGAATGGATCATTTCTCATTACCACACGACAATTTGTATCAGGCTAAAATTGAAAAGCGTTTACACCGGAATTTTATGGGATATAATACATCTCATACGGAATTACTAATTGGCTTAGGCGCATCATCCATTTCTGATGCGAAATATGCTTACGCACAAAATCCAAAAGAAATACATTTATATAAAGATGCTTCAGAAAAAGGAGAACTTGATTTGGTAAAAGCATGTTACCTAACCGATGAAGATCTTCAGGTTAAGAAAGCAATTCTTGACATTTCATGTAGACGAGAATTGATTTTTTCTGATGAGTTAAAACCCTATTTAGCTAAAACGATAGAAAGTGAATTACAAGTAATGGCTGAAGAAGGTATCTTAAGTTTTGATTCGGAAAAACTCGAAGTATCAGATCTGGGTATGACATTTTTAAGAAACATCTGTAAGCTATTTGACAACAGATTAAGAAATGCCAAATCCGGCGATAGTAATATGTTTTCAAAAGCAATCTAATTTTGTAGCTTTACATAGCAACAGACAATTGTTATCTAAAACTTCCCCATAATGATCGACAAAATTAAAACCCATTTCAATGACCTGATGAACTTTCTTAGTCAAGGTGTTTGGAGTATGCGACTGAAAGATTTATCTGGATCTCGTTATTTTCTAATGAGACAACTAAGAATCTACTTATTAGCGATTAAAGGGTTTTACGAAGATAAATGCCAGTTGAGAGCTTCTGCCCTCACCTTTTATTCTCTGCTTTCAGTTGTGCCCGTTTTGGCCATGTTCTTTGGAATTGCCAAAGGCTTTGGAATGGAAAAACTTTTGGAAAAAGAATTGACCAAAAGCCTTGCCGGGCAAGAAGAGGTGCTGACCTGGCTGATTGAGTTTGCAAATAAAATGCTCGAAAATACCAAAGGGACACTAATTGCAGGTTTAGGTTTTGCAATTTTATTTTGGTCTGTCATTAAAGTCCTTAGCAATATAGAAGAAGCATTTAACGATGTATGGCAAATAGGTAAATGTAGAAGCTGGGGACGAAAATTCTCTGACTACACTTCTATCATGATTTTTGGTCCGATACTTCTTATTGGCTCCAGTGCAGCAACAGTATTCATCAAATCGATAATAAGTGATCTTATCGTTGGAAACACTCTATTAGAAGCTGTTGGTCCGGTTATATTTTTCCTCATCAACCTCATTCCTTATTTTCTGGTTTGGATTCTTTTCACAGGTATTTATGCCTTCATGCCCAATACTCGCGTGAAATTCAAATCTGCTATGTTAGCGGGTATTGTAGCTGGTACAATTTATCAACTTCTACAAGTTGCTTATATTGAATTTCAGGGACATGTGACCTCTTACAATGCTGTTTACGGTAGTTTTGCTGCTCTCCCGTTATTTTTAATGTGGTTGCAATTAAGTTGGTTAGTCGTTTTATTTGGGGCTGAAATTTCATTTGCCGAACAAAATGTTGAAAGTTATGAGTTCGAAGCTGAGTCAACTCAAATTTCATACAACTTTCGTAGATTGTTGAGTTTAATTATTGTTCATAAGATCGTTCATAATTTTACACAAGACAATAAACCTCATCGTTCCAAGGATATTTCTCAAGAACTGGAATTACCTATCCGTTTAACACGGGAAATATTATTTAATTTAGTAAATTGTGGACTAGTCTCAGAATTAACAACAGGTCGAGATAAAGAAATGGCTTATGCCCCTGCTTTCGACATTGCAGATATGAGTCTAAATAAGGTAATAAATTCATTGGAGAAATATGGTTCTGATGAAATTCCTGTAAAAAAGGGTAAGGTTTTTGATACTATTACTCATCTAATAGATGAGTACAAAATAAATTTTGAACAACAAAGTGGAAATGTGCTGTTGAAGGATGTTGAGATGGATCGATAATTGTTCGACTGTTAATGGTAAGATGTAAATGGACGACTCAATATCTAAATTGAAACAACTGGACCCAACACATTTCCATCATTGATTTAAGAAGTAAGGAGTCAGAATAGATCATATTTATCCTAAATTAAATCCTCATGATTCGATTAATATCAGTACTCTTGACGTGCTTCATATTAAACACGTCTTGTTCTTCAAAAGTTGAAAAAGTAAACGACGCCAATTGCAAGGACAAAAAGAAAAATTGCCCTGAGTTTATTGAATTTAAATCATTAGATTCTCTTAAAGTTTCTGCTCATTTATATCAAATTGATGATAGTTCACCTATTATTTTACTTTGCCATCAAGCTCGCTTCAATAAATTTGAATATGCAGGAATTGCAGAGCGCTTAAACAAAATGGGCTATAACTGTATGGCAATAGATCAGCGTTCAGGAGGTCCAATTGGCGATAAACAAAACCTCACTTATCTAAGGGGACGAAAACTAAATAAGAGCCTCGATTATATTGATGCTGAGCCAGACATAAAGGCTGCCATTCTTTATCTGAATAAGAAATTCAATTCTAAAGTAATTCTGTGGGGAAGTTCCTATTCATCAACATTAGCTTTGTATTTAGCTGCCGAAATGGATGAAGTTGGTGCTGTTCTTTCTTTCAGCCCAGGGAATTATATGGCTGACAAGAAAGGTGATTTAACTGATGTCTTAGCTGATTTCAAAAAGCCGATGTTTTTAACAAGTTCAAAATTCGAAGCCAAAGCGGTGACTAAGCTATTAGCTAAGCATAAACTAGTCGGAAATCAGGAGCAATTTATTCCTGAGGGGAATGGGCATCACGGTTCAAGGGCCCTATGGATCAATCAAGTTGGAGGTGAAGAATACTGGTTAGCCGTAGGACTATTTCTAAAACAACTTAAATAAAAAAGAGGAAGTTCAAATGAACTTCCTCTCCTATTTTATATTTCAGTCGAATTAAAATTCGATAATTGTATTCCAGTTATGCTTATCTTCAACCGTTCCGTATTGAATTCCACGAAGTGTTTCATATAATTTGAAACTTGTTTTACCAGCTTCATCACCAAAGAAATAATCAATATTATTATCTGCATCAACAATCTTACGAATTGGAGAAATTACAGCAGCAGTACCACAAGCACCAGCCTCAGTAAAGTCTGCTAATTCAGTAACCTCAATTGGACGGCGTTCAACAGTCATACCCATATCTTCAGCAATCTGACACAAACTCTTGTTTGTAATAGATGGAAGAATTGAATTAGACTTAGGAGTTACATATGAATTGTTTTTAATTCCGAAGAAGTTAGCTGGTCCACACTCGTCGATATATTTCTTCTCTTTAGCATCTAAGAACAATACTGCAGAAAAACCTTCATCGTGTGCACGAGAACCTCCTCTTAAGGAAGCAGCATAGTTCCCACCTACTTTGATTGTACCTGTTCCCTGAGGAGCTGCACGATCGTATTCGCGGTAAACAACATAGTCAGTTGGCTTGAAACCTTCTTTGAAATATGGTCCTACTGGCATTACGAATACAGCAAATGTATATTCAGCAGCCGGACTTACACCAACTTGAGCTCCATTACCAAAAAGAACTGGACGAATATAAAGAGAAGCACCTGACTCGTATGGTGGAATCCATCTTTCATTCAATTTGATTGCTTTGACTACAGCTTCTTCAAACAATTCAAGAGGCATTTCAGCCATCATGATACCATTTGATGAATTCTGAAGACGTTTTCCATTCTCATCGATACGAAATACTCTTACTTTTCCATCAGGACCCTTAAATGCTTTTAAGCCTTCAAATGCTTGCTGGCCATAGTGTAAACCTGTGGCAGCGATATGAACATTTACCTGATCAGATGAAGATACTTCTAATTCTCCCCATTTTCCATCACGGTAGTTACAACGAACATTGTAATCAGTTTTGGTATAACCGAAACCAAATTTAGACCAGTCAATATTTTCCATTTTCAATTCTGAATTTAGCGATTAGTGTTATTGTTTTATGCAAGTATTTAATGCACAATACAAATGTATCAAGAAAATTTATCTTTTTGCCTACAATTTATCTGATTTTTAATCAATCTACTTTCAATTCAACAAGATATCCGTTGTGTTTTCGAATATTCATAACTTTTCCCCCGTCGAAAATTAAGTATTGTCCCTTGATTCCTTTTAGCTCTCCCTCGTATGAATCAAGCTTATCAAAACTAAGACTGGTAATTTTATCAGGATACTGTTCTACAGGGAAGTTTAGTTCATAAGCTTCGTCCTCAGCACAAACATATTGTCGTAATTCAGGATGCAGCAATTCTGTCGCCTTAGCTTTTTCAGCTTTCAAATCGACAGAAACTTCTCCTTCATTTTTTAGCATAGCTCTCCAGTTGGTTTTATCCGCAAAATGCGCTTTCAAAGCCACCTCGATAACACCAGCAATATGTCGATTGGGCGTTTTGGCAAGCTTTATAGCTCCTACCGCCCCTTGATCTATCCATCGGGTTGGAATTTGCGATTCACGCGTTACACCAACCTTTAAATTGCTCGAGAAAGCCAAATAAACGTAATGAGGTTTTAAAGCGTGTTCTTTAGACCATTCCATGTCGCGTGATATTCCCAAATGAGATTCATCCAATTCAGGATTCATGATACTCGCATCGGTTTGTGGCAAACTTGTAAAACAAGTGTAACAATGCCCTTGTGAAAACGATGTCTTGGTTTTCTTACCGCAATGCACACAATTGATTTGATGCTGATAATTCCAAGTCAGCTTTTTTCCAATAAGCTCATTCATATCAACAAAATCATCACCAATAGGAAGCTCATAAGTAATCACATCCTTTAGTTGAGTTCGCATTTTAAGTAAGTTCCCTTTGTATATCATTTCCTTGAATTTATTCGAAAAATTAATTCTTAAATATCTATTCTTTTAGTGCCTTTTCAATAATTGACATCATCTTATCAAGCTCTTTCTGAGAAAATCCTTGCGCTTGAAAAATAATCTTCCCTGTTTTGTCTATAATATAATTTCTAGGGATAAATTTCTCAGCATATCTGCCATAAATATGGCGTTGAGGATCTGCTGCAATAGGAAAAGAAAATTTCTTCTTCGCTTGAAATTTTTTCAATTCCGCTCTTGTGTGCTCTCGTCCTATAGAAATCAGCTCAAAGTTCTCATTCTTAAATCGTGGCCATAATTGCTTCTCCAATTCCGGAAGCTCTTTCATACAAGGACCACACCATGTGGCAAAAAAGTTAACCAGAACAACTTTCCCTTTCATATCGGAAAGTTTAAATTCTTTCCCATCCAGAGTTTTCACTGTAAAATTTGGTGCTTTTTGTCCTTCTTTAGTTCTATCTCCTTCGGTTCCATCAGCCCACAAACTTGTTGTGAAAACTAAGGCCAGTAATAATAATGTCAATCTCTTCATTGGTCGGATCTTTATTAATTTATTGGTCAGTTTATTTCTTATTGAAGCAAATCGTCGGTTACATCAACAATCTTATATAATTTATCTGATCGGCGAATAACTGTATCCAATGCTATTGAGAAGCTATCACCTTTCACTGCTTTTTCAACTGGCTTTAAATCAACCCTCATTTCTTCAATGGTCGTTTCTACAACACCAGTGGTCGGACCTGTAATCAGAATTTTATCCCCTATATTTAACTCTTGTGACTCCAATAGGAATTCAGCCACCTTAATCTTATTAAAATAGTTGGTTCCTTTTCCAATCAACATTTTACGCTTAGTCGCACGATTTCCGTATTCCGAGCTCCACTCACCAAGCTTTTGTCCCATATAATAACCATCCCAGAAACCACGATTAAACACAGTAGATAATTGCTCCTTCCAAACGGCTATTTTCTCTTCTCCATAGCTACCATCCAAATAGGCATCAACTGCTTCGTTATAACAAGCAAGAACAGTTTTTACATATTCAGGAGAGCGAGCTCTGCCTTCAAATTTAAGTACACGAACCCCGGCATCAATTAATTTATTTACAAAACCAATTGTACACAAGTCTTTAGGCGACATGATATATTGGTTATCAATCTCCAACTCATTACCCGACTCCTTTTCGGTAACCGTATAAGCTTTTCGGCAGGTTTGCATACAAGCTCCACGATTCGCAGAAGATGATTTCTCATGCAAACTCAAATAACATTTACCTGAAACAGCCATGCACAAAGCCCCATGAGCAAACATCTCAATCTGAACCAGTTCTCCTTTAGGCCCTTTGATATCTTGCTTGACAATTTGATGGTAAATATTTGCCACCTGATCCAAATTCAATTCTCGAGCTAACACAACAACATCGGCAAATTGAGAATAAAACTTAACCGCTTCGATATTGGTGATGTTACATTGGGTTGAAATATGTACCTCTACATCGATAGATCGCGCATAAAGAATAGCGGATACATCGGCTGCAATAATAGCTGTCACGCCATTCTCCTTCGCCGAATCAATCACTTCGTGCATCAAATTGATCTCATTGTCGTACAAAACCGTATTGACTGTCAAGTAGGTCTTCACTTGATGTTCCTTACAGATTTTAACGATCTCCCGAAGGTCATCCTTAGTAAAATTGTTTGACGATCGGGCACGCATGTTCAATTGCTCAATGCCAAAATAAATGGAATTAGCTCCTCCTTGAATAGCAGCCATTAAGGATTCGTATGATCCAACGGGTGCCATTAATTCTATATCTGTACGCTTCATGATTCTATTAAGATGAACTATCAGATTTTATTCTTGATATGTTGTGGAAAGGTAATCACGAGAAATCTGCATTTCATCAATACCTTTGTTAAAGTTTATTAATCGATATCAGATACCTCAAGGCAAAATTAGATAGACTAAATGGTGCTGAAATACTGATTTTCAGCAAAAGTAATCTTTATCAGGCACTCATGCAATATATTAAAAGAAAGACGAGTCTTTTATTTTCACGTAAAGCTCACTGCTATATTTGCTTAAAGCTCACAAATATTGTACTTTCGCCGTCAGCTATTATTGATTCACGGGATTATCATCTTCCTTATTCACATTCGTTGAAGTTTATTATAGGAAATAACCCCACTTCCGTGCGAGATAACGGAACCTTATTGAAATATATTCGTCCACTAGTATAGGACATGTATCTTCACTATTGTTTTTTACTGATAGCTTTTAAGGTTGTTTTCGGGAAACGATTCTTGAGACAGTGGAACTTTGGCCTTTTATTTTTAAAAGAGAAAGCTTTCCTCCTACTCTTCAAATCGTTTATACATAAGACAATCTGACATATATAGCTTCAGATATCCAAGCTAAAGCGATTGGAAGTAGCAAACGATTGTCTGACGAATAATTGAATACGTTTACAACTAAAAACATATTTTTTTCGATGAAGTATAAAGTGTATACACAAAAAACCTTTAAAAATATCCCACAGATTCAGAAATTGACGGCTGCACAGATATTTGACATTGAGGTTTTGGGGGAAATCTTCCCTTTTAAGGTAAACAACTATGTGATTGATGAGTTGATAGATTGGGATAACTTTAGCAAAGATCCTATTTTTCGTCTGACCTTTCCCCAGAAAGGTATGCTTTCGACAAAATATTTCGACAAAATGGCTCAGCTAATCCAAGCCGAAGCTCCTCAAAAAGATATTACAAAAGCATCAAACGAAATCAGACTAACTTTAAACCCTAACCCATCAGGGCAAGCACATAATGTTCCTGAGTTGAATGGTGAAAAGCTAGTTGGAGCTCAACACAAATACAAGGAAACCATGTTGTTTTTCCCTACTCAAGGACAAACTTGTCATGCCTACTGTACGTTCTGTTTCCGTTGGCCACAGTTTACCGGATTGGAAGGCTTAAAGTTCGCCATGAAGGAGATTGAACTTGTGATTGCTTATATGCAAAACCATCCGGAGGTGACCGATTTGTTGATTACAGGAGGTGACCCAATGGTAATGAAAACTAAGGTGTTCAAAGCCTATATTGATGCGATACTTGAAGCTGATATACCAAACTTAAAGACAATACGTATTGGTTCAAAAACACTGGCGTACTGGCCATACCGTTATACGCATGATAACGATGCTCAGGAGCTTCTGGATGTTTTCAGATCAATTACTGATGCCGGACTTAGCCTGTCATTTATGGCTCACTTCAATCACATTAGCGAACTTAAAACTGCTGCTGTTGCAAAAGCAACCAAAGCTATTCGTGAAACTGGTGCTGCTATCCGTACTCAATCTCCACTTTTGAAGCATCTTAACGATGATGCAGATATGTGGGCAAACATGTGGCGTAAACAAGTTGATATGGGTATGATTCCTTACTATATGTTTATGGCTCGTGAAACAGGTGCTCAGGAATACTTTGGATTAACTTTAGAAGAAGCCTGGAACATTTTCCGCGATGCTTATTCTCAAGTGAGTGGTATTTGCCGTACGGTTCGTGGACCAGTTATGTCGGCTAATCCTGGTAAAGTACAGGTATTAGGTATTACTGAAATAAATGGCGAGAAGCAATATGCTCTTAACTTCTTACAAGGACGTAACCCCAAATGGGTAGGACAACCTTTCTTTGCTAAGTTTAATGAGAAAGCGCTTTGGTTAAGTGATCTTGAACCTGCTTTTACTGATAAGTTCATGTTCGATTAATCGAAACACATACAATACAGAAAGCCATCGTTCTTTAATAGAACGATGGCTTTATATTTTTCAGAAATTCATTTTACTGATTTTCTTCTTCTTCAGGCTCTTCCTTAATCTTCACAATCTCCGGAGCAATCATATAATATTCCACATAGTCTTTGATTCTCACATTCATTTCTGTTGTGAAAACAATTCGCTGACATTCCGGAACATTAGTCGTCAAACGATCAATTTGAGAGGTAATCTCATGCTTGAATACAGCTTGTGCGTCATCGATAATATACATTCTCAATCGATTCAGGTTCATGCCTGAATTCGAATAAAACTCATTAAGGAATTTTGCAGGGCCTATAAGTACATCACATCCTGCATACACTCTATCGCGTTGCTTTAGTATATTTTCGCCTTGATAAACCGCCATAACACGTAAGTCGGTGTGCTCTGCCAGAATATCAAACTGCTCTTTCATAGCTTCAGCCTTTGCTCTGTCTTCAACTACGATCAAAGCTCTGGGAACATCCTTAAAAGCCTCTTTAAGTTGCTGAATAACGGTAATAACAATGGCTGATGTCTTTCCCGATTCCTCAGGTGCAATAAACAGACCATCCCGCCCGCTTTTCATCTTACCAATTGTCTTTTTCTGTATAGGCGTTGGCTTTTCGAACCCCTCTTGTTCAAGGGCAATCAAAAGCTGTTCGTCGAGTTTCTTTAAAAACATATCTTCTTTTATTCCGAATAATTAAGTCACAAAGATGCGAATTATCCCTAGCAAAGAGAAATTTAGAATGAAAATAGCCCCTTAACATTTTATTTTGATGTAAGACCTAACAAATGCAAGACCAAACCTTAAGAATTATTATAATTAACAAACATCTATCTTTTTTCTTTTACATTTGCAGGTTGTAATACATAAAAAAGCAATAATGTCACTGAAACTTAACCTCTTCTTATTTGCAATTCTATTGCAACTGACTACCATAGCTCAACAAAAACCTAATTTGGACAAGATGTTCCAATCAAGTTTTGAAAAATATCAGGCTAAGCAATTTGAACAAGCCAATACCATTCTCGATTTCATTCTTGAATCTGATTCAACCTATTATAAAGCCTATATTGGCAAGGCTAATATTTCAATTGCTAAAAGACAATACAGGACTGCTATATTAAATGCAAACCGGGCACTGGATTATCAAGCTGATAATATTAAAGCATTATGTGTTAAAGCAAAAGCTTTAATGTGGATGAAAGATATCAATGGATCTAAAGAAATCTACCGAGCAATATTAGCAAGGCACCCCAAAGCTGTAAAAGCATTAAATGGTTTAGCTCGTATCGATCTCCTTCAAAAACGATATAAAGATGCTGTTCAAAAACTGAATAAAGCTATTAAGTACGATTCAAAACATAAAGAAACACTCTATAATTTAGCTTCGGCATATTTTAAACTTAAAGATTTTAGTCGATCTGCGAAGTATTGCAATAAAACACAAAAAATAGATCCGAACTATAGAACTGAAAGTGTTTATACCATTAGAGGGCACTGTAATAATAGATTAAACAATCCTGTTGGTGCAATTCTTGATTTTAGAGAAGGTTTAAAGCTAAACCCTAACAATTCGAGCTTGTACAATAATATTGCTTTAATCTTCTCGAAACAGGGGAAATACGATAAGGCTATTAAGTATCTGAATGCATCCATTAAAATATATTCAAAATCAAGCGTTTCTTACTATAACAGAGGCATGGCATATAATTCACTTGGTAAATATGAAGAAGCTTACACCGATTTTAAAAAAGCTTGTGACTTGGGTGGTTCTGAAGATGCTTGTGGTTACTACCAAAGCTTAAAAAAGAAATTGAAAAAATAATTCAGAATTCTTCAAGTACAATAAAAGCAAAAATGGCCAACAATTACTTGTTGGCCATTTTCTATATCTAAAAACGATAAGATTACTTATTCAATCTTTCGTTTAGTTTTTTGATGATTTGCTTAGCGTCACCAACAATACCAAGGTCTGACACCTGGAAAATAGGTGCGTCCTTGTCTTTGTTTACCGCGATAATCAAATCTGAATCTTCCATACCTGCAACATGCTGAATCGCACCTGAGATACCGAAAGCAAAGTAAAGGTCCGGACGAACCGTTTTACCTGTCTGCCCTACCTGGCGCTCGTGTCCGATATAACCGGCATCAACCATAGCACGAGAAGCTGAAACTTCAGCATCAAGCGTAGTAGCTAATGAATCCATGGCATCGAAACCTTCCTGATTACCAATACCACGACCACCTGAAACCAAGATACGTGCTTCAGTAATATCGATTAGATCCGTTTCTTCCTTAACGGTTTTAACCAACTTTACTTTGATCTTCGAAGAATCGAATTCAACTTTATAGTCAGTAATAATTCCTTCACGACTTGTATCAGCATCGATAGCGAACAAAACGCCCGGACGAACGGTTCCCATTTGAGGACGGTGATTTTTACAAACGATAGTTGCCATTAGGTTACCACCAAAAGCCGGACGAGTCATCAACAACTCACGGTTCGCTCCCACTTCAATCTTCGTACAGTCAGCCGTTAAACCTGTTTTAACACGAGCTGAAACACGTGGTCCCAAATCACGACCTAAAGTCGTTGCTCCGATTAATACTGAATCTGGCTTTCTGTCGTTGATAATTTTGCAAATAGCCTGAGTGTATGGCTCAGTTGTATAATCAGCCAATTCTGGCGCATCAACAACTAAAACCTCATCAGCACCAGCAGCAATAAGCCCTTGTGCCTTAGCAGCGATGTTATGCCCTAAAAGCATAGCATAAACCTTATCGTTTAACTCATCTGCCAATCGTCGTGCTTGTCCCAAAAGTTCCAATGCCACATTCTGAACAAAGCCTTCGCGCTGCTCAATAAAAACATATATGCCTTTGTAATCTTCTAAATTCATAGTCTCAACGATTTATAGAATGAATTTTTCTTTCATCTTGTTAATAATGATTCCAACAGCCTCGTCAGTATCTACCTCATAAAGTTCGCCAGCTGGTTTTAAACCACGAGCAAATGCTTTGTGTACACTTGTTGGTGATCCCTTAAGACCCAAAAGTGTTTCATCAACTTCAATCTGATCTTTACCCCAAACCTCAACTTCTTTTTGGTAAGCATCAACAATACCACCAACACTCATGTAACGAGGATTGTTAGCTGAAGCAAGAACAGTCACCACACAAGGTGCTTCCACCTCTAAAATTTGGTAACCTTCTTCGATATGACGTTTCATTGTGAATGTTTTCTCACCATCAAATTTCAAATCTTCAAGATAAGATACCTGAGGTAAATCAAGATGCTCAGCAATCTGGGGACCTACCTGTGCAGTATCACCATCAATCGCCTGACGACCGGTAATCAAAAGGTCGAAATCAAGCTTTTTAAGCGCTCCTGCAAGTGCGTATGATGTTGCAAGAGTATCAGCTCCAGCAAACTTTCTATCTGTTAAATGGATGGCTCTATCAGCTCCCATTGCAAATGCTTCACGAAGAATTAAATCCGCTTGTGGAGGTCCCATCGTAATCACAGTAATGTGAGCACCCTTTTCTTCTTTTAACTGTAGCGCCATTTCCAAACCACCCTTATCATCAGGGTTGATAATACTTGGTACGCCTTCTCTGATTAGAGTTCCTGTTTTTGGATCGATTTTAATCTCGGTAGTATCAGGAACCTGCTTTATACAGACAACTATTTTCATTTTCTTATTCTTTTAGATTCTCGTAACTAATAGCTATTAAACCAATGCTTACTTAAGCATATTAGCTGAAATCACCATTCTCTGAACTTCAGAAGTTCCTTCGTAGATCTCAGTAATTTTAGCATCACGCATCATACGCTCAACCGGGTATTCGCGAGTGTAACCATAACCACCGTGCAATTGAACGGCTTTGTTTGTTACCTCCATAGCTGTTTCGGCTGCATAAAGCTTAGCCATAGCTGCATCAACAGAATAAACTTTCTTTTGATCTTTTTTGTAAGCCGCTTTGCGAACCAACATACGAGAAGCTTCTGTTTTTGTGTTCATGTCAGCCAACTGGAACTGTGTGTTTTGGAAAGCAGAAATGGCACGACCAAACTGTTTTCTTTCTTTCACATATTTCACAGTCTCATTAATTGCACCCTGAGCTAAACCTAAAGCCTGAGCAGCAATACCAATACGACCACCATCAAGGGTTTTCATAGCGATACCAAAACCTTTGCTCAATTTCCCTAACATATTAGTTTTAGGCAATACACAGTTTTCAAAAATCAATTCGCAAGTTGCAGAACCTTTAATCCCCATCTTCTTCTCTTTCTTACCGATAGAGAAACCAGGTGTGTCTTTTTCAATAATGAAAGCTGTGATACCACGAGTTCCCTTAGACTTATCAGTCATAGCAAAAATCACATATACATGTGCATATTCAGCATTGGTAATAAAGATTTTAGAACCATTGATGATATAGTTATCGCCATCTTCAACAGCTGTTGTTTGCTGACCAGCAGCATCAGTACCCGCATTAGGCTCAGTTAAACCAAAAGCTCCAATCCACTCACCAGAAGCAAGCTTTGGCAAATATTTTTGCTTTTGCTCTTCGGTTCCGTGCTCTAAAATAGGAGCTGCACACAAAGATGTGTGAGCTGAAACAATAACGCCAGTTGTACCACATACCGCTGAAAGTTCTTCAACAGCCATAGAATACATTAGGTTATTTCCACCTGCACCACCATATTGCTTTGGAATTGGAATTCCCATGATACCAATTTTTGCCATTTTCTCAACCGTTTCGATTGGAAAACGCTCTTGCTCATCAACTTCTGCAGCAAGTGGCTTTACTTCATTTTCAGCAAAATCTCTAATCATTTGCTGGAACAATTCCTGTTCTTTTGTTAGGCTAAAGTCCATTAATATATAGTTACAAATTAAGTTTCGAATCAAGTCCCTAACTTAATCCGGAAAAATTTCTTTAATTGCTAGTTTTCACGACAAAGAAAGCTCAGTAAAAATGATTTTCGATACATGTTGATATGTTATATATCAGGAAATTAGAATTTTTCAACGCAAACGATACAAATTGTTTAATATTTAACTAAATATTAAACTTATAACTCTATCGATAAAAATATTTGATTAGATAATTATTCCTTTAAAACAAAAAAAATCGACTGCTGGTTTTTACAAACCAACAGCCGATTATATTTTAGAGAAAGACTAAAAACAATTAGCCTTATTCCTACTAAAAATAGCTTAAACGTTCTTAAGAATCAAAGCAGTACCCATACCACCACCAATACAAAGTGATGCTAAACCGAATTGCTTATTTGTACGTTTCATCTCGTGAATTAAACTTACAGTAATACGTGTTCCTGATGCCCCAATTGGGTGACCTAATGCAATAGCTCCACCATTCACATTATTTCTCTCCTGGAAAAATTCCGGAGCTACACCGTGATCTTCGCATAATTGCTTAACCACACCTAATGATTGTGCTGCAAAAGCTTCATTCAATTCCAACACTTCCATGTCAGTTAATTTCATATCAGCCTTTTTTAAAGCGCTTGCAATAGCAGGAACTGGTCCCATACCCATAATAGCCGGATCTACACCACCCTGACCAGTAGCAACAATCTCTGCAAGTGGAGTCAAATTATGCTCTTTTACAGCCTCTTCAGAAGCAACCAATACAAAAGCAGCACCATCATTAATACCAGAAGCGTTACCAGCTGTTACCGTTCCATCCTTTTTGAAAGCAGGACGTAAACCAGTTAATTTCTCTTCGCTTGTTCTACGGTTGATGAACTCATCAGCATCGAAAACAATTGTTTCTCTACGTGATTTGATTTCAACAGGAACAATCTCATTCTTAAAATGACCTGCATCCTGTGCGGCCATCGCTTTTTGCTGAGATGCAAATGCAAAAGCGTCTTGATCTTCGCGAGTCAGGCTATATTTTGCTGCAATATTCTCAGCAGTAATACCCATGTGGTAACCTTCGAATGCATCTGTTAAACCATCGCATACCATATGGTCAACAGTTTTAATATCCATCATTTTATGTCCTGTACGAACGCCACCTGGCATTACAAAACCTGCAGCAGACATATTCTCAGTACCACCGGCAATAATCATGTTAGCTTCGCCTGATTTAATATTAGCATAAGCCAAATTGATTGTCTTCATACCAGAACCACAAATCATGTTAATTCCATAAGCTGGTACCTCTTGAGGCACACCTGCTTTAATTGAAGCCTGACGTGCAATACCTTGCTTTTGACCTGCCATTAGGATATTTCCTACAACAACTTCATCAAGTTTAGATGCGTCGATCTTAGTTTCTTCAATAATATTTTTGATAACTCCTGCAGCTAAATCAGCAGCGGCAACCGGAGTTAGTGTTCCTAAAAATTTTCCTATAGCCGTTCTTTTGGCTGCAACGATATATACTTTACTCATGATGTTTGTAATTGACAATTAGTGATTAGCAATTATTAATTTAAAAGTAAATGGGTTGAATAATACGATTTGTAAATACAATCACAAATCTCATATTCTATATTAGGCTTGTTTCATTTCAGCCAGATCCTCTGCAATAATCAATTTTGCATCGGTAGCTTCTTGTACTTGCTCAACAGTAAACATTGGGTTAATCTCAGTTAAAAGAATTCCCTCAGGCGTAATTTTCATTACTCCCATTTCTGTGATAATCATTTCCACTTGCTCTGCAGCAGTTAATGGCAAATCACAAAGTGTCATAATCTTGTGATTACCTCTGGCTGTGTGTTCCATTGACAGGATAACACGCTTTGCACCTACAATAAGGTCCATTGCACCACCCATACCTGGCGTTTTCTTACCTGGAATCATCCAGTTAGCAAGATTCCCTTTTTCATCAGCCTGAAGAGCTCCTAAAAAAGTAACATCAACATGTCCGCCACGGATAATAGCAAAAGAAGCTGCAGAATCGAAACTACTTGCGCCTTCCTTATAAGTAATATGTCCGCCACCAGCATTTACAAAATCCTTATCTTCTTCACCCTCAGCTGGGACAGCACCCATGCCAAGCAAACCATTCTCCGATTGAAGAATTACGTTTACATTATCAGGGACATAATTAGGAATAAATGTAGGCAAACCAATTCCTAAGTTTACTACATCACCATCTTGTAATTCGAGAGCAGAACGCTTCGCGATGATCTCTCTGATTTCTTTTTTATCCATTGTGGTATGTTGTTTTGTTTACATTTTAGTACAGACACAGCATGTTGTGTCTGTACCAAAATTATAAGTCTATTGGTTGATTCTTCTATCAAGTTCTTGAGCCAGGTACGAAGCAACATCATCAGCATATTTGTTCATACCGAAACCTGCATCGTAACCCAATTCTTTTGCTAATTCATGCGATAAACGTGGTCCGCCACATATTAAGATAACCTTATCACGCAAGCCTTCTGCCTCCAGCATTTCTACCAGTTCAACAAGGTTTTGAATGTGAACATCTTTTTGTGTTACAGTCTGAGATACTAAAAGAACATCAGCTTTCATTTCGATAGCTTTAGCGATGAATTCTTCGTTAGGTACCTGAGATCCCATATTTAAAGCTTCGATCATCTCGTAACGCTCCAAACCATAGTGACCAGCAAAACCTTTCATGTTCATTATCGCATCGATACCCACTGTGTGTGCATCTGTACCTGTACTTGCTCCTACAACGACAACTTCACGTCCAATATGCTCTTTGATGAAATCATCTGTTTCGTGCATGTCCATTGTCGTTGACTCTACTTTTGGTACAACGATACTTGTAAAATCTACTGTATGAATTGAGCTACCGTAACAGTTGAAAAAGGTAAAACCTTCCATAAGTTCCTGTACAAATACAACTTGTACATCTTCGAAACCCATTTTTTTCATCATCTGCTTAGCAGCCTCAATCGCCTCTTCGCCTTTAGCTACAGGCAATGTGAAACTTACCTGAGTTTTACCATCGTTCATGGTATCACCGTAAGGCTTAATTTTTGTTAGATCTAAGGTCTTGTCGAATTCATTCGAACTGGTAGAATAAAGTCCTCCACTCATTTTGCTTATCTCCTATATTTTATGTGAGTCAACAGTTGTTAGCTCTTGACTCTTAATCATTATCAATAACTAGTTTTTCTTCATTAAAGCTACAAACGGATTGAAGTAGTTGCTTCCTTTTTCCACAACTCCATCAAGACCTTTACCACCATTGATTGGACGCTTAATATCAGCGAAAATTCCTTTCTCAAGTGCAGTAAACATTCCCTCTTTTTCAATCTTTTCTAGCAATTCAATTGAATCTGCAAGAATCTTTTGAGCTCTTGTACGAATTAAACCTCCTTCTTTAAATTCAACCTCATCACCAATATTCTTCATATTATTGAAAATGTATTTTGCATTCTCAAGAGAAAGGTAACGGTCAGACATGAAAGGCGTGTGAATTGCTTCCGTCAACATACCCAAAAGTTGGATTCCTTGTCCTGTCCAGATTGAAATCTGATTAAACAAAGCATCTTGTACGTTTCCTTTGAAGATATTACCTGTCATGAATTTTGTAGGAGGCATATACTTAAGTGGTGCCTTAGGGAAGATCTCACGAGTCATTTGAGCTTGTGCTAACTCATAAAGGAAACCATTCTCTAGTCCTGGCTCCATCTCGAAAGCATGACCTAATCCCATTTGCTCTTCCGGAAGATCAGCAATTACCGCTAACTGCTCATTAATAAAGTCAGAAGCCAAAACAGTATGTGCTTCGTCGAATGCATCAGCAGTCGTTAGGTAGTTATCTTCACCTGTATTGATGATTACACCAGCAAAACCATTCAATACTCTTGAGAAGTATTGGTCAACCAATGTACGTTGCATATTGATATCACGGAAAAGGATTCCGTAAAGTGCATCATTCAACATCACATCTAATCCTTCAAGAGCACCCATAGCAGCAATCTCAGGCATACATAGACCAGAACAATAGTTACAAAGGCGAATGTATTTACCTTCTTCCTCACCAATCTTATCAAGGTGAGTACGCATAATTCGGAAGTTCTCCTGAGTCGCAACAGTTCCACCAAAACCTTCAGTCGTTGCACCGTAAGGTACATAGTCAAGTAACGACTGACCTGTTGTACGAATTACAGCAATAATATCGGCACCCTGACGAGCTGCAGCCTCAGCCTGAACAACATCTTCGTAGATGTTACCTGTTGCTACAATTACGTATAAGTATGGTTTAGGGCCTTCACCAATCGTTTCAATATAGTTATCTCTCTTAGCTTTACGAGCCTTAATTTTATCAATACACTCGTTGATATATGGCTTAAGAGCTTTGTGAGCCTCTTCAACTGAATGAGATGGCAATTGAGTGATATCCAACTCGCCTGCAGCAATTTTCTCAGCAGCTTGTTGTGGATTTAATCCAGCTTCAATAATTGCATTTCCTAAAAAATACATCACCCCTTGGTTAAGAACACCTTTGTCCTTAATCTCATCCACTACAACATTTGGAAGTGGTACCTCGTTATTGTCAACACCATCAATCCCCAAAAGACGACACAAAGTACGTTCTACAGATACCGTTGTATAGCTATCCACAAACTCCTGAACGTTGTCAGCAATTTTTCTCGAAACGCCCTTTGCGTAGTTAACTTTATCAAAGTCAAGACCTAGTTTACTCCTTTGCATTTTTGTTCTATGTTTAGATATATAGTTTTGTTTCTTTCTTCTTCCTATTCAAACCTGACAGGTTTGGCTTTCCCAACAGAAATTAACCTGTCAGGTTTTATCTAATTCAGCAAATTCTTGTTCGCTTTCTCAATAATTTGTTGGTTTATTCCTAATATTCCTGCAATGCGAAGAGCCTCATGAGGGACCTTTGTTGCATCGTCTTCTATCAGGGAATAATCCATATAATCGTTTATATTATTCTTATTAATCTCTCCTTGCTTGATTTCCTTATCCAGGCCTTTCACTCTCAACTTACGACAAGCTTTATTCAATCCACTGTAATGTGTCGTGATAACCGATAAAGTTTGATTCTCATTAAAAATATCAGCTACAGCATTCACAATAGCTCTCCCCTCTGTTGGGTTGGTTGTTCTAGCCAATTCATCAACCAAAACCAATATATTTTCTCGCTTAAACGATGCCTCAACCATCTCGTTAATCTTCACCATTTCGGATGCGAAAGATGACAAACCATTTTGCTCTGACTGATCATCGCCAACCGAAACTAAAACTCGATCGACTAAGCTGATACTTGCCGATTGCGCTGGTACAAAAAAACCAAACTGCAACAAATACTGACAAAGTGCTAAGGTTTTTAAAATAACGGTTTTACCTGCCATATTAGCACCAGTAATAAAACAAACCTCTTGACTCAATTTAATATCAATGGCTTGGAAATTTCTTTTTGATAAAGCCAGTGTTTCCTTTATCTGAGGATGAAACATGGCTTTATATTCTATTCCTGAATCTGATATTTGAGCTCTGGTGAAAGCCATATGATCAGCAAGTAGCGCTTTGGCAACAATCACATCGAGATGTGCTATCTGATTCAGTGCTTTTTCAAGATCATTTGCATGCAAATAAAGCTTCTCACAAATTTGAGCTCTTACTTCACTCTCTATTTCTTCTGATTTATTTTCTAATGCTTCCAAGCTTGAATCCAAATCCATTTCCGGGTCAAGCTTAATTGAAGCCTTTAATTCTTTTATTTCCTTTCTAACACTTGCCAATTCTGATGAATAAGCATCGTAAATATAAAAGGATGGTATTCTATTATTTTCAGGATCTACGATAGAAATCAACTGATTCAAATTTGGAATTTCAATCAAGCTCACTTCAAACTCATTTTGAAGATTCAATATCTCCTGTGATATTAGTGCGAAAGATTTGATCTCAAAAAGCTCAATATCATCCAGAATCGAATTTGATTTAAGATTCTTTACGCTCCCCTTGATATCACGCACCTGCATGAGTTTGGTCTGAATTTTACTAATTAACCCTGACTTTCTTCCTCCTATAACTGAGTAAACGAAGTTGACTAAATCAAGCTCAGTATTAACCTCATTAGCCTGATACATCATAGGCATATCAAGCAAGTAGCGCTTTCCTAAGCTGGATTGCAGTTGCAAGCTCTCAACTATGTACTGAAGACCTTTAACTTGAGATATGGCTGAACGTAATTTCATCTATACTAATTCTCTTACATTATAAACCGGCAATTTCAGTTTATCTTCCATTGCTTGTTTTAGTTCGTCTGAATTCAGACAATACCCATCGGGCGATACCGGATTAATACAAACCGCTATCAACTTGGTTTTCTGAAGGACTTTAATTTGTCCTCCTCGCTTTATGAAAGCGTAATATGTTTCGGGTGTAGCAAAAACGCGTGTAAAATCCCGAATAATTATTTCAATGTCTTTGATTTGTTTTTGCACTTTTAGAAAGTTCAAAAACTTATCAGTAATCGCACCATTTACAAAAATACGATTCCCCTTTTTAAAGAGTTTATCTTTCGCTTTTTCAATTAACAAAACCGATTCAATTCCCAAATCGATTAAATTCTCTTCATCGTCTATTGCCCAAATTCCTTTTTGAATTGGTAATAAACGCTCCTTTGTTTCCTCATCCACGGCCTTCATACTTATAAGATCGTAGGTGTAATTGGTTTTATAAACCAATTGTGGAATATTTGCAGAAAGTGCCGCTCCAGTTGCTAATATCATAGCATCAGTCACAGCTGGCGATCCTAAACTCTTGCGTGACAAAGCCCCATCAACAAGGGTAATATCAACGTTAAACCTATTCATTTGTGATATCAGATCTCTTATGGCTGCATTGTTAGCCGGACCAGAGATCATCACCTTATCACTTGATTTTGCTTTGGCTGTTACCAATCTTCCCAACGAGGTCGATTGTGTGCTCACATCCAAAACTTCGGCAACACCTTTTTTCTTTTGATAATGCAATTCGGAAGTAACAAAAATCATCCCTTCATAAACCTCAATTTCAGGCTTGTGAGTTTGAGTCACTGCATCGGTATTCTCTCCATCAACACCTATAGAAGTGAGTGCAATTTGTTTAGTGCTGCCGCTCAATCGCGACAGCACATAATTCAAACACTCGGTTTTCCCGGTATTTTTTTCGAGTCCAACAATCGATAAACTCTTGTATTTTTCTATTTCCTTTATAAAAGGCATTATTTTTTCTTATTTCTCTCTTTACGTTGCAATAGAGATGGCTCAATTGCCAACCTGCTACCTTCAAGAAGAGATGCTACACCTTCAGGTTGTCTATGATCAGAACATTCCGGACAGTGACAATCTTCGATATAACCTTGGGGTTCGGTATAAGTTGTAATTACACCCTCGAAGTTACGCAAAATCACTTTAGTTGGACTTTGTGAAACAACATACTGAGGCATAACCGGAATTTTACCACCTCCACCTGGAGCATCAACTACAAAAGTTGGAACTGCAAAACCAGACGTATGACCACGAAGACTCTCGATAATCTCGATACCCTTAGAAACAGGTGTTCTAAAATGTGAAAGTCCCATAGATAGGTCACACTGATAGATATAGTAAGGACGAATACGGTTCATTACCAAGTTGTGAACCAATTTCTTCATGACGTGTACACAGTCGTTAACACCTTTCAATAGTACCGACTGGTTACCCAATGGTACACCTGCATTAGCTAAACGAGCAACAGCTTCTTTAGCTTCTCCAGTCATCTCGTCAGAATGGTTGAAATGCGTATTAACCCAAACCGGATGGTATTTCTTAAGCATATTCACCAATCCTTCAGTAATACGCTGTGGCAATACAACAGGTGTACGAGTTCCGATACGGATAATCTCAACGTGAGGAATATCGCGTAATGAACTAATGATATATTCTAACTGATCATCACCAATCAAAAGAGCGTCACCACCAGAAAGAACAACATCTCTTACTTGAGGTGTGTTTCTGATGTACTCAATTGCTTTGTTGATATTGTCCTTTGGTGTTGAAGCATCAGACTGACCCGCAAAACGACGACGTGTACAGTGACGACAATACATCGAACACATATCAGTAATCAAGAATAATACACGATCCGGATAACGGTGAGTTAATCCAGGAACCGGAGAATCCTCATCCTCGTGTAATGGATCTAAAAGATCAGCATCAGCATGGTGAACTTCCAATCCTGTAGGAATAGCCTGCTTACGAACAGGACATTCTGCATTATCAACATCTACAAGAGATAAATAATATGGTGTAATCGCCATACGTAATGTTGCTAACGACTTCTTAACACCTTCTTCTTCATCAGCAGTAAGGTTAATGTATTTCTTAAGATCCTCTAAAGTTTCAATACGGTTTCTTACCTGCCATCTCCAATCGTTCCACTGCTCGTCTGTAACCTGAGGAAACATTTTCTTACGTCCCTTATTTTCAATCATCATATTTTGTTTTAGTATCAAGATTTAGAATCAAGTATCAAGGAGAAATTCTCTGTTGTATCAAAAATTATGTCTTGATACTCGATACTCTTATCTCAATTCTATAATCTACACGTATAATTTTTCAAATAACTCTCTAATTCCTTTTGACTCTCTAACGATTTCAAGTGTTAGGTCGGCATGTCCAATTGCATAACCGTTTCCAACAATCATATCAACGTCTTTACCAACACCTTCAGCACCTAAAGCTGCTTTAGAGAAAGAAGTCGCCATAGAGAAGAAATAAACACAACCACGATCTTTAGTAATCAAGATTGAAGACATCTCAGTAGAAGCAACATTTACATTGTTGATTACCACATCACATCCTTCTTCGCCAGTGATTTCAGTTACACGCGTGTAAATATCCATGACGTCAGTTGCATCACCGATCAATACGTCGTGAGCTAATCCTAATTCTTTAATTCGCTGTGCGTTCTCTTCAGAATACTCAACAACAATTACTTTTCCTTTAGGACCTACCTTTTTCATTGCCTGATAGCAACAAAGTACACCTGATTTTCCACCACCACCGATGATGCAAACTGTGTCGCCTTCCTTAACCAAACGATCAACCTGAGCAGGAGCACCCGCTACATCAAGAGCAGCTAAAGCTAATTTCTCCGGTAGGTCAGATGGAAGAACAGCGTAAAGACCTGAAGCGAAAAGAATCGCTTGTCCATCAATATCAACCTGATCATTAGATAGGTTAATATTCGTGATCTTATCGATATTAAGAGGTGTAAGAGATAGAGAAACTAAAGTTGCTACCTTATCGCCTACTTTAAGATTTTGATTTGGAAAATTTGGTCCAACTTCTTTAATTGTACCAATTAACATTCCTCCGGAACCCGTTACCGGATTTTGCATTTTACCACGTTCGCCAACAATAGAAAGAATCATTTCTTCCATCTTAGCCGTATCAGCATTGCAAGCACCTTTTACTTGAGTAAAACTTGCTGAGTCGATATTAAGTGTCTGTACATCAATCAAAACTTCATTATCGTAGATTGACATTGTATTATCCAACTTTTGAGCTGGCTGTGGAAGAGTTCCTTTTGGCTCAAGGACTCTGTGAGTTCCGTATTTGTTTCCTGCTTTCATCACTGTATATAATTAATGATTAACGATTAGTTGAGAACCAATCGCTATTCACACATCGTTATTATCTTGCTTTTAAACCTAAAATTTCTCTTGCCTCAGCTGGAGTTGCAATTTCGCGACCAAACTCATTAGCCAAACGAACTACTTTCTCAACTAATTGACCATTCGATTCTGCAACAACACCTCTTGAAATCATTGTGTTATCTTCGAATCCAACACGAACATGACCACCATCGATAATAGCAGCTGCAGCTAATGGGAATTCAAATCGTCCGATACCTGCTACTGTATAAGTTGCATCAGCAGGAATACTACCACGCATGAATACAAAATCGCGAAGTGTTCCGGAGATTCCACCGTTTACTCCCATTACAAAATCGAAGTGCATTGGTGACTTAATAAAACCTTTCTTGTGAAGGCGAAGTGCCATGTCAATCATCGACTTATCGAAAACTTCCAATTCAGGCTTAATTCCTCTTTCAATCATTTTTTCACCGAAATACTTGATCGTATTCTCAGTGTTTTCGAAAATCTCATCACCACCAAAGTTTAATGTACCACAGTCAAGAGTTGCCATTTCCGGATTCAACTCAGTAGGCTGAAGTCTTTCGTCGTTGGTCATACCAACTGCACCACCTGTTGATGGCTGAATAATTACATCAGGATATTGAGCATGGATAGCATCCATTACTAGCTTAAAACGATCTTTATCCTGAGTCGGTGTACCATCGTCATGACGAACATGAAGGTGAATGATACTTGCACCAGCTTTAATTGCTGATCCGGCTTCGCGAACACATTCTTCAACTGTATATGGAACAGCAGGGTTATGCTCTTTTGTTACTTCGGCGCCACTAATTGCGGCTGTGATAATTAACTTTTCCATGGCTTAAGTATTTAAAATATGAGTCAAGAGTGAAAAAAAAATTTAGTTAGTCGGTATTTCTTTTGGTCAACACTCTTGACTCACATCAATAAAATCAAATATTATTTACGTTGGCTAGCTTTTGGCGTCACACAAGTTCCGATAGCACGACATGTTACGATTGGCTCTTCCAGCAAATCACAAGCAGAATCAGAAATATCTGTTCTAGGAACGATAACCTTACGAGCTTCAAATTTCATCTTACGGCTAGAGTTACCTTCTTTGATAATCTCACCTACTGCCTCAATGTAATCGCCAGCATAAACAGGAGCTAAAAATTCAACGCTTTCGTATCCTGCAAACAAACCCTCATCGCCATCACGACGAATCAATAGCTCAGTAGCTACATCACCAAAAAGCTGAAGCATTTTAGCACCATCAACAAGATTTCCACCATAATGAGCATCGTGTGAACTCATGCGTACTCTAATAATTGCTTGTTCCATAATAGTTATATGTTTGTATTTTAAGTTTCTTAAATAACGAATTAGTTTGCCTTTACGATAAAGTCAACATAGATAGATGGTGTCTTCACCTCTTCAGGCTTAAACGTTCCTGTCTCAACAAGAGTTTCTGCTTCAACAATGACAATATCAGCAGCAGTAGCCATCAATGGATTGAAATTTTGAGACGTTCCGCGGTAAGTTAGATTACCATGGGTATCACTCATGCTTGCTCCAATTAAAGAAACATCAGCACGAAGTGGTTTTTCAAGAATAAACTCTTTTCCATCAACAGTAATGATGTCTTTTCCTTCTGCAACAACAGTTCCAAGGCCAGTTGGTGTTAAAACACCGCCTAAACCAGCTCCGCCAGCACGCACACGTTCAGCTAAAGTTCCCTGAGGACTAAACTCAACAATTAATTCACCATTATTCATTTGCTCAATTGAAGCAGTATTAGCTCCAATGTATGAAGTGATAACCTTATCAACTTGCTTATTTGCAATCAATTTACCTAAACCCTTATCGGCAAATGCTGTATCGTTACAAACAATTGTTAAATTTTTAACATTCGATTCAACAATACCATCAACTATTTTATTGGCAGTTCCAACCGTTAAAAAGCCACCAATCATGATAGTCATACCATCTTTAACCTTGGCAACAGCCTCTTCAAATGAAATTATCTTGTTCATTACAAAATTCGTTTTAAATTAATTGCAAAGCATTTCTCAACAGTCATTTACACTTCCTTAGCGTAAAATCACTCAACAAATATAGGCTTATTTCTCATGCTTAAAAAGCCCTGTTAATCTGCAAACTAACTTTCCTTATTAGGAATAATTCTAACTTATTCACATTGCTTAAAATCATTCTAAATAGAATCGAAAACCTTTTCGAAAACCGTATCAAAAACAAACTCACTGTTAATATTTAAACACTTCATTTTGTATTTCACACAGTGTGTGATCATAAGTCCCAATTGGATATGCTCAATAACAGTGGTCGATTTCAAAAAAAACTTTATTAAAACTAAAATTTAGAATCATTCTTAAATAAAACATTGGCCTACCAATCTAATTTCCCAGATTAAATTGAAAACCTATATTTTTAGATCTTTTCACATAATCAGAATTAATTCTTGATATTTATTTCCTTAAATTCGTTGACATAATCCCAAACCCTATCACAGATGTCTAAATTTCAAAAAATCAATACGATTGGAGGCTGGTTTGTTTTTGCAATCTCAGCACTTGTTTATCTTCTTACGCTTGAACCATCTGTAAGTTTCTGGGATTGTGGAGAATTTATTACGGCAGCCTATAAATTGGAAATTGGACATCCTCCCGGGGCTCCTGTTTTCATGCTATTAGGTCGTTTATTTTCGCTTTTTGCATCGGAAGAATCTCAAGTTGCATTAATGCTAAATGCCCTTTCTGGCTTAGCCTCTGCTGCAACCATCATGTTTCTTTTTTGGAGCATTACCCATATGGCTCGAAAACTGGTTAAACTTAAATCTGAAACATTCACATCTATACAAATATGGAAGATTATAAGTACTGGTTTCATTGGATCAATGGCCTACGCTTTTTCAGATACTTTCTGGTTCTCAGCTGTTGAAGCCGAAGTTTATGCCTTATCATCCCTGTTTACTGCTGTTGTGTTTTGGGCAATTTTGAAATGGGAAAGTGAATCTGATTCACCACATGCCAATCGCTGGTTGATCCTAATTGCCTATTTAATGGGTCTGTCTATTGGCGTCCACCTTCTAAACTTATTAGCAATTCCAGCTATTGTTATTCTTTTTTATTTCAAAAAATATCCTGTTACCAGGAAAGGTATAATTATAGCATTGTCAGCGGCCATTCTTTTTCTAGCCAGCATCATGTATCTCATCATTCCAGGTGTCGTAAAAATCGGAATTTGGTTTGAATTTGCTTTTGTAAACGGCTTTTCTCTTCCCTACAACTCAGGACTATTATTCTATTTACTGCTTTTACTTATAGGTTTAATTTTAGCTATTCGATACAGTATAAAACATCAGAAAATTCTTTTAAATACCATACTTACCGTAGTTAGTGTCATACTAATCGGCTACTCTTCCTACAGTTTAATCATGATTCGAGCCGCGGCTAGTCCAGCTTTAAATCAGAATAACCCGGAAGATGTATTCTCTCTTCTTTCCTACTTGAACAGAGAACAATATGGATCAAACCCATTAATCTATGGACAATATTTCAATGCACCTGTTGATGAAGAAAACCCTACTTCTGTTTCAAAAAAGGTTTATATCAAAAGAAATGGGAAATACGAACTTTCGTATGAGCTTGAAAAAAATAATTTCAGTTCGAGCCACAAAACTCTTTTCCCGCGCATGTACTCCAAAGGCATGTCTGGCCGCAATCCAGCTGAATATGCCAAATGGACAGGATTAAATCCGGAACAGAAGGAAAAACCTAGCTTTGCACAGAATCTAAACTTTTTCTTTTCATATCAGGTTAACCACATGTATATCCGTTATTTCATGTGGAATTTTGCAGGACGACAGAACGATGTACAATCCTACGGCGATAAAACAAATGGAGCATGGATATCGGGCATTCCATTTATTGATAATCTCAGGTTGGGTGATCAATCGCTGCGATCGGATAATATGAAATCAAATAAGGCTAATAACACCTACTTCTTTTTGCCATTGATTCTTGGTTTGATCGGTATGATTTATCAATACAAGCACAGTAAAAAAGGGAAGAATGATTTTTATGTTATTCTCTTACTTTTCTTGTTTACAGGCCTGGCCATTGTTCTATACTTAAATCAACCACCATTACAACCTCGTGAACGAGATTATGCTTATGCAGGATCGTTCTACGCCTTTGCTATTTGGATCGGATTAGGTGTAATGGCAGCAATTAATTGGCTTGAAAAATACTTAAACCCCAAAATGAGCCTTATTCTGGCTTCATCTGCTTGTTTTCTTACTGTTCCTGTTCTGCTTATTCAACAAAACTGGGACGATCACGATAGGTCGGATCGCTATTTTGCTCACGACCTGGCTTACAATTACCTAAACTCCTGTGCTCCCAATGCGATTCTATTTACCATGGGTGATAACGACACTTTTCCCCTTTGGTATTTGCAGGAAGTTGAAGGTATTCGAACTGATGTTCGTGTTTGTAACTTAAGCTATCTTTCTACCGATTGGTATATCGATCAAATGAAAAAGGACAATTATGATTCATATCGACTTCCTATCTCAATGGAAAAGGAAAAATATTTGATGGGGAATCGTGATGTTGTTTACATTGTAGATGATCCCCGGTTTGAAGCTTGGGTAAAGAAAAACAAAGGCTTGAATTTGAAAGACGCTTTAGAGTATGTTCTTTCGGATAAGGAAAGCACAAAAAAGATTTATGGTTACGATCAGAAAATTGACCATATACCAGCTCGAAATTTCCGACTACCGATAGACAAACAACAAGTCATATCGACACAAACGGTCAGTATAAGAGATTCTGCCAACATCGTACCTCAAATGGAATGGCAACTTGAACAAAATGTTATAGAAAAAGCAGGCTTAGCTCTTTATGACATACTCTTAACCAACAATTGGAAACGTCCTGTCTATTTTTCTCAAACGGTGCCAAAATCCGGTTATTACGGCCTTCAGGATTATTTCCAACTGGAAGGTTTAGCTTATAGACTGATTCCTGTTAAAACCAAGGGTGAGAATGGCAGTGTTGGTCGTGTCGATTCTGATATCCTATTCAAGAATATGATGACAAAATTCAAATGGGGCAATATCAACAAAGAAGGCATTTACATTGATGAAGGCATGAAGCGAATGTGCCTGAATTTAAGGAACAACTTCCTGAGTTTATCTAACAAATTAATCGAGCAAAATAGAACTGATGAAGCCATCGAAGTTTTGGATAAAAGTCGAGATTTATTCCCAAATGAAGTTAACTCGTACGACTATATTGCTATGCTAATGGCTGAAAATTACCTGAAGCTTGGTAAGAGAGATATTGCAATGAAAATGATGGGACAAATTCACTCCCGATTGAGTCAGGAACTGAAATATTACAATAGTTTAAAACCAACAGGTTTATCAGATTTCGTCCGGTCAGGTAGAAGAAACCAAGCCTTACTTGGTGAGATGAAACGTATTATTGAACTCTACGATAAAGACAAAAACTAAAGCAAGAGATTAATTTAGAAAAATGCCGAATCATTAATACGATTCGGCATTTTCCATAAACAATCAAATTCTCACAAAATGAATTGACTTTCTTATTCAAGACCATTACTTTTGAAACACAAAATTTTCATTCATGCGATTTGTTGGCGTACCACAATTTCTTAAAAAGCTATTTCCTGGTTTAATCTGGGATTACAACACAGGTAAAAAGGTGGTTTACATCACTTTTGATGATGGTCCAATTCCTGAATCTACCGAGTGGACACTTAAATTACTTAAGTCAAAAAATGTAAAAGCCACTTTCTTTTGCGTGGGTGATAATGTGAGAAAATACCCGGAAATCTACCAAGAAATATTAAACGAAGGTCATGCAGTGGGTAATCACACTCACAATCATTTGAGAGGATTTACCAGTCAAACTCGAAACTATGTTGATAATGTAAAGTTAGCTAGCCAATATATCCATTCTAAGCTATTCCGTCCTCCTTATGGTATGATAAAACGTTCACAAACTAAAAAACTCCTACAGGATTACAAAATCGTCATGTGGGATGTTTTAAGTGAAGATTACCGTCAAGATATCACTCCGGAAGAATGTTATTCTGCCGTTCTCAAAAATATTCGTCCCGGCTCCATCATCCTTTTCCATAACCACGTGAAATCAGAAACGAACATGCGTTATGCCCTACCTAAACTGATTGATGAGCTTCGAAACAGAGGTTTTCAGTTTGGCATATGTGAATAAGATGAAATAACTTGGCAGATTTGACATACAAATCTATTAAGTAATCAATATATCTTTGAATAAACTCATCCTGATTATGATACAAAATAAAGATTACATTCTTAAACTGATTGAAGCAATAAGCAGAGGAATAGCTAAGATAATTGGTTTAAAAGAAAAAGGTCAGTACACAAAAGCTCTGGAAGAACTTGAGCAGTACTATTCAGAACACTTCGATTTAATGCATATTGAAACTGAAAGCAATCATCTCAAAATCAATACGTATGGAGAATTATTAAAGCATGAGGCTGATATAAATTATAAGTTAGGTGACACTATAAAAGCAAAGGAGCTCTATCTAAAGTCACTACAAAGTTTAAAAAAAGCAGAAACAGAAAGTAAAACTTTCGATATGAAACGAATTGGCTTAATAAATGAAATACAAGAGTCTTTGAAGTTAATAGAGTCACTTGCTTAATTTTCCTTAACGTGCAAACCTTCCGACACCGACACTTATTCAACTCAACTTCAACCTATTAAAATCCTTATTAATGGAATTATTTAGTTTTATACGAACAGGTGAATTTGTGAAGAGCAAACCCAAAGCACAGAGTTTATTTCTCTTGTTATTTACCTATTTAATTTTTGCTATTCCAATAACGTTTCCTCTTATACTACTTAATGCATTCGACCTTATTCCTGAACACATCTCACAAAGATCTGATGTTTCATTAAAATACATATTATCCGTAATAATATTTGCCCCTATAATAGAAGAGCTAGCCTTTAGGTTACCTCTTATCCCAAGATATAAATATATTAGCTTTAGTCTATCCATATTTATTATCGCAATTGGTAAATCTATTTGGGGAACAAACTACGGATATGAGTTGTATTTATTGGCACTACCTACCTTTGGTTTAGCTCACTACATTTTTAAAGATAAATCTTTCAACACAACAAAACAATTAAAACTGATAGTTCATATTTCAGTTATATTATTTGCGTTTATGCATATCTTCAACTTTATTGATGTAGAGTTTTGGATGTATTTTATATTTCCTATTCTAACAGCTCCACAAATTCTTATGGGCTATATTTTATCGTTCACTCGTCTAAAATATGGGTTTCTTTATGGAGTAATATTACATATGCTAATCAACTTTACTCTTAATTTACCATTAGTAATCAAATATATCTTTTCATAAAATCAGAATGGAATAACGATAATGAACGAATAAGATTCTCGATAATGGAGTTAAACTATAAGCAATTATAAAAAAAAGCAGAACCCCATAAGGCTCTGCTCTTCAAATATCTATTTCAAGAAAGCGTTTCAATCGTCCTTATTCTCTCCACCAAACTCCATCAAATAAGCTTTGATAAAAGCATCCAAGTCGCCATCTAAAACAGCTTGTACATTTGAGGTTTCGTGGCCTGTACGCACATCTTTTACCATTTTGTAGGGCTGCATTACGTATGAGCGGATTTGTGACCCCCACTCTATCTTTTTCTTAGATCCTTCAATCTTATCTATTTCTTCCTGACGCTTACGTAATTCAAGCTCGTATAGCTGCGATTTAAGCAAGCGCATAGCGTTCTCTCGGTTTCCGAGTTGCGAACGCGTTTCGGTGTTCTCTATGATGATGCCAGTGGGTGCATGTCGCAAGCGAACGCCTGTCTCAACCTTATTCACATTCTGTCCTCCTGCTCCGCCCGATCGGAATGTATCCCAGGTAATATCTGCCGGATTAACTTTAATCTCGATAGAATCGTCAATAGCAGGATAAACGTATACCGAAGCAAAGGTTGTCATCCGCTTATTAGCTGCATTAAAAGGTGATAAGCGTACCAAACGGTGCACACCAGTCTCTGCTTTTAAGAATCCATAGGCAAAATCACCTTCAAACTCCAAAGTTGCAGACTTAATTCCAGCCTCGTCACCTTCCTGGTATTCCAATTGGCGGACTTTATAACCACTAGCTTCTCCGTAACGTAAGTACATGCGATAAAGCATACCAGCCCAATCAAGACTTTCTGTTCCACCCGCTCCGGAATTGATCTTTAGTATAGCTCCCATTTGATCTTCTTCCTTGCGAAGCATATTTTTTAACTCCAGTTCTTCAAGCAGCTTTTTACCCAAAGCATATTGCTCATCTACATCTTCGGATTCAGCTTCCCCCTCTTTTGCAAATTCATAAAGAACCTGTAGGTCCTCTTCAGCAGCCTTAACTTCATCGTAAGATTCAACCCACGATTTTAAAACTTTTATCTTCTTCATCTGCAACTCAGCTTCCTTTGGATTATCCCAAAAACCTGGTGCCTGAGTTCGTAAATCTTCTTCTTGTATCTGAATTAATTTAGCATCAATGTCAAAGATACCTCCTCAACGCTATCGTGCGCTCCGCTAAATCTTTTAGCTGGTCATTTGTTATCATGTGAATGTCATTTTATAATCGAAATCAAAGTTAACAAAATTCAACTCAGAAGTGATAAGGATAAAGGGTAAAGATCAAAGTAGAAAGTAAGAGCTTAGGGGCTTGAGCGAAATAAAATCGATTTATGGTACAGGATCGTGTCCATGTCCGCCCCAAGGATTACAAGATAAGATACGTTTTATGGCAAGGTAGCTCCCCTTAAAAGGTCCGTGAGTCTTTAATGCCTGCATGGCATAAGTCGAACAAGTAGGTGTGTAACGGCAAGCCGACGGCGTCATCGGAGAAATAAACATCTGGTAAAACCTAATCGGTAGTATCATGATGAAGAGAATCCCTTTTCTTAATGCTCGCAGTATACTTGTCATATTCGGTTCCAATTCGCCTTAGAGCTTTTACGAGTTTCGTATCCATCTCGGCTGATTTCAGAATGGTTTTAGGCAAATATACAATCATAAATGATATTTGAGCCTCTCTTTCGTTCAAATCCTTATAAAGCAGATGCTTATTTAATCTGTAAATTTCGCGAATTCTTCGTTTCAAAAGATTACGCTTAACAGCTTGCTTGAAGCTTCTTTTGGTAACCGTAATAGCAACTTGTGCAGGAAAATCAACATCCAATGGTGTACTTTTCCACACAATGCGAAAAGGGTAGCAAGTAAACCCCATACCGTCTTCAAATAAGCTACTGATGCGCTTTCTATGACAAAGGCGTTCATCTTTTGTAAAGCTATATTTTATCAAATCGGTCATGAGTGTTGATAGGGGGATAATAAAAAAGGGGAAAGCAACTTTCCCCAATTTGTTTTGAAGAGATCTTATTTAAAGATCAACTTATAATATTTTACTTGTCTTTGTTCTCTTTGTTATACGCTTTAATATACTGGTCCAAAGCCATAGTCATAGAAGGTGCCTGTGGCATTGGTGCCTGAATATCAAGACGAAGGTCTGCATCTTTTACAGCCTTTGAAGTTGAAGGACCAAATGCGGCAATTACAGTACCATCCTGAGAAAATTCAGGGAAGTTTTGCATTAAAGATTTGATTCCTGAAGGGCTATAAAAAGCAAGGATATCGTAGTTTACATCAGCTAAGTCAGATAAATCACTGCTTACTGTTTTGTAAAGAATAGCCTTAGTGTACTTGATTTTGCTCTTATTCAACAAAGCAGGAATTGATTGCTTATGAATGTCTGAAAGAGGTAATAAGAATTTCTCTTTTTTATGCTTAACGATAGTATCAATTAGATCTTCGAAAACACGAACTCCAAAGAAAATCTTTCTCTTACGGTATACAATATACTTCTGAAGATAGAAAGCTGTCGATTCTGAAATACAGAAGTATTTCATATCATCCGGAATCGTTACTCGCATTTCTTCTGCAATTCTAAAGAAATGGTCAATAGCCGTTCTACTGGTAAAAATAACAGCAGTATGATCAAGAATATTGATTCTCTCTTGTCTAAATTCTTTAGCACTTATACCTTCAACTTGAATGAAAGGGCGAAAATCAATTTTTAAGTTGTACTTTTCTGCCAGATCGAAATAAGGCGATTTTTCCGTTTGGGGCTTCGGTTGCGAAACTAATATTGTTTTGATTTTCAAGGCGATATTGTTTAATTAAAACATTATTTTCCACTCTATTACTCCTATCCTACTAATAATTTGTAAATCATCAGTAAAGGGAATATTTCCAGAGCGCAAAGATACAAAATCATATAAAATATAGAAACATGTTTGCGGAATAATATTTTCAGACCTCTGGCAATTCTTAAAATATAAAAGAACAAAAGCATGAAAAGACCAATGTTTATAAGCCATATTACAGCATGAGGCTGGATAAATGGCAAGGCAATTATTACTGGGAAAAGGAATAATCCCAAGTTTTTATTGTATAAAAAGGTGGTAAAAAGGTACTCTTTACTCTCATTATTCCCGTTAAAAATATAACCTAAACTCCTAACTACAATCACTTTCCCTATATAAAGACAAAGAACTGCTACAAAAACCAGAAGAAATTCCTGGAAGCCATTTTCATTATCTATCGAAACTGAAAAGTGATTCATAACATTTATTGCAAACAAAGAAATATTTACAACAAATAGAAGATTAACCAAGACAGACCCCTTAACCATATTAATATTCTTCTCGAGAAAAAGATTATTGGCTGTGTGAGAATTAAAAATCGATTCAATAAGCTTTGACAAATACTTACTAAATAAGAACTTAGTTGAAGCCAAAAGAAATAAGGAAAAGAGTATAACACCAACAAACCAATCATTGCCCAAACCAATATTCTGAAATCGAGAAATCTCTTCCCCTCCGAATTTAGGCACAGGTTTCTCAATTACATGTTGAATCGTATCTACAGTTACAAGAGAATCTACGGCTATATAAGTAGAATCTTTCTCTGTGATTGAGTCTGCTTGAGAATTAAGTGAATCAGTTTTGACCAATGTTGAATCCAAAGCAAGTTGAGGATTAATTCTTAGAAAATCAGGAGATATATTGGTCTTCATAATCTTATGGTATCGGTCTGATATTTAATCAGACAAATATAATGAATTAAAGAAATTTAAATCCAGAATTAGTGCAATAGATGAAAAATTCTGAATTAAAAGAATCCTGAATAAATAAGTCTTCAAAAAGAAGGCTTAATATGTTTTTTAAAAGCGTAATGTTAAAATCTAAAATAGAGATTTCAATTCAAAATTATCCTTAGGTTTCACGCCTCTGTCAGTTAATTGTAATGAGCAACATTCAACATCAATGTCATGCTGAAAAAATAGAATGTAGTTTTTCTCAACTGCTTCTTTCAAAAATGCCTGTTTTTCATCCAGAACAATTGTCGGAAATAAATCATATGCAGCTACCCATTTCACATTTACATTAGCCATTGTTGGGATAAAATCAGATGTAAATGCAATAGTTTTCTTTTTATTTCTGACTAAAACTGCCATCAGTCCTGTGGTGTGCCCATTAAAAATTCGAACTTCAATATTAGGAAACAACTCTCCCTCTTCTTCAACGAATTTTAGCTTTCCAGATTCAAAAACCGGCATCATATTTTCTGGATAAAAACTATCCTTTTCACGAACATTAGGATTCAGGTAGTTTTCCCATTGCGCCTTACTCACCCAATGAGTAGCATTAGGGAATGCGAGCTCCAATTCATTGGTACCCTCTTTATATTGAGTTCCTCCTCCACAATGGTCGAAATGAAGATGCGTATAAACAACATCAGTTATATCTTCAAAAGTATATCCCAATTTATTAAGAGAACCTCTAAGGTTTGTATCTGCAATATAATTGTGATGACAAGCCTGAGACTCTGTTAGCTTCTCACCCACTCCATTATCAATTAAAATACGACGACCGCCATCAACAATTAACATACTTCGTAAAGCACAATCGCAAAGGTTATTTTCATCTGATGGGTATTTTTTACTCCACATAAATTTTGGAACAACACCAAACATGGCTCCACCATCACATTTTAAGACACCTGTTTCTATCGAATAAATCTGCATATACTTCCTTTTTATCCAGTAAATTGAATTCTACTAGTTCTAATTCCTTTAGCTTTAAATTTCTAATTAGAATTCAAAGTAAGAAAGAAAAAAGAATACTGCCAATCATTAAGGTTTTGATTATATTTATCTCTTATTAGTTTACAGTTCGATTTGTTGGCTTGGTTTCTGATTAAAACTATATAAATCCTAAGTTTTATATTTTAAGTATTGGGATATATAATAAGCTTTTAAAAGCTGTAAATCAACGACTATTAAAACAAAATAGATGAGAGTACATTTTATAGCCATTGGTGGTGCTGCGATGCACAATTTAGCTTTAGCTTTACACAAAAAAGGGTTTCATATTACTGGTTCGGATGATGAGATATTCGATCCTTCGAAAAGTCGATTGGAACAATACGGTCTCTTACCTGAAAAATGGGGATGGTTTCCTGATAAAATCACCTCAGACATAGATGCTATTATTCTTGGTATGCATGCTAGAATAGATAATCCGGAGCTTTTAAAAGCAAAAGAACTAGGCTTAAAGATCTACTCTTATCCTGAATACATATACGAGCAGACAAAAGATAAAACTCGGGTGGTAATTGGTGGTTCACACGGCAAAACAACAACAACTTCGATGATTATGCATGTTTTAAAATGCAATAATATCGATTTTGACTATATGGTTGGTGCTCAAATTGAGGGATTCGACACAATGGTAAAGTTAAGTGAGGATGCAAAAATAGCAGTTTTTGAAGGTGATGAATACCTTGCCTCTCCCATAGATCCACGCCCAAAATTTCATTTGTACCATCCACACATCGCTTTACTAACAGGAATTGCATGGGATCATATTAATGTTTTTCCGACTTTCGAAAACTATTTAAGTCAATTTGAGAAATTCATTGGCTATATCAAGCCACAAGGGAGTTTAATTTATTTTCAAGAAGATCAGCACATTGCTAAAATGGTCGAAAATAAGAGAGATGATATTTCATATTTACCATACAGTTCTCACCCACATGAAGTTAATAGTGGCATCAGTTCATTAATCACAGACAAGGGCAAGATTGAGCTTTCTATTTTTGGAGAACACAACCTTCAAAACCTGAAAGGTGCTCATCTGATATGCAAAGAATTAGGTTTAAGTGATGATCAATTTTATTCTGCAATTCAGAATTTTGGTGGGGCTGCCAAACGCCTACAAACTCTTGCTGAAAATGATGACACAATTGTTTATCAAGACTTTGCACATTCACCTTCTAAACTTGAAGCAACTACAAAGGCTGTAAAAAATCAGTTTCCTGACAGAAAACTGGTTGCATGCATGGAGCTTCACACTTTTAGCAGTTTAAAGGAGGAGTTTCTTCCCGAATACAAAGATAGTATGGCATTAGCCGATGTTGCAATGGTTTACTTTAATCCTAAAACGGTAGAACACAAAAAGCTAAAAGCAATAACTTCACAACAGGTGAAGAATGCTTTTGGTGGAGATAACTTAAAGGTATATACCGATTCTGATATTTTAATCAGGGATTTAATGAACTTAAGCTTTGAAAATAGCAATTTACTCTTGATGAGTTCAGGTAACTTCTCAGGTGTTAATCTTAAAGATTTAGCTCATAAAATCATCAATAAATAGAAGGTTTTAAAATTTATATTCAGATTAATTAGAGATGCCGGAATAAGCATCTCTTTTTTATATCCGTAATTTTCAATCAAATTAAGTTCATAAATAATCCAATAGATTCAATTAAGAAACATACAGATCATTTATAAACTCAATAATATAATGAGAAAACACAAATCTTATTCCTACAAAATATACGACACAAAGTTTAGTGCTTAATGAGCAATTTCGAGCATTTTAAAGCTTCAAAATATCAATTACTTATAAAAAACAGCTAAAGAACATAGAGAATATTTCTCTAGATATACTTACATTTGCGCTCAGCTAATTTTTAAATACGACATCATGGTGCATACTATTGGGGACAACAATTCCCTTTTCAACCAATTTATAGCTGAAATTCGCGACGTAAATGTTCAAAATGATCCTTTACGATTCAGAAGAAACCTAGAAAGAGTGGGTGAAATCTTTGCTTATGAAATCAGCAAAACTTTTAATTACTCTGAAAAAGACGTTCAAACTCCGCTTGGAATTGCAAAAACAAATCTTGCTGAAGATGAGGTTGTTGTTGCTTCTATTCTTAGAGCTGGTTTACCATTGCACAATGGTTTATTAAACTACTTCGATCGTTCTGAGAATGCATTCATTTCTGCTTACCGTAATTATAACGAAGATGGTGAATTCGAAATTAAATTCGAATACATTGCGTCTCCTTCTATTGATGGTAAAGTTGTAATTTTAGCAGATCCGATGCTTGCAACAGGTTCATCTATGGAGTTAGCATATAAAGCTATACTTACAAAAGGAACACCAAAGCATGTTCACATTGTTTCTATTATTGCCAGTACAGAAGGTGTTGAATTTGTAAAGGAAAAACTTGCCGGAGAAAATATTACTTTATGGATGGGTGCAGTTGATCCTGAATTAAACTCTAAATCATACATCATTCCTGGTTGTGGTGATGCCGGAGATTTAGCTTTCGGTTCGAAATTATAAGAAGATTAAAACTACTATATACCAAA
>NZ_JAKJSD010000016.1 GCF_029029505.1 Ancylomarina sp. DW003
GACTACCCAAAGGGCAGTCCTAATTTTGATTATTTAGTTGTGTGTTGTCTTAAATAAATTCTGTCCTAATAAATTGGCGCTTCGCCCAACCGAGCTTGCGAGCTCATGAGCTTTACGAATAAACCCGACTTCATTTATTCATTAAAGCCTACTTTTATTTGTATTCATGATTTCCGCTTTGCTCCAATTGTTGGCTTGATCCAAAAAACGAAGCAAAAAAAATCAAGGCTGCTTTTTAAATACCTTTCTTATCTGCCTCATGCTTAAGTGCGGCCAGGTGATTTCCTCGGCAAGCTCGGATGTTGACTTCGTCGATTTCGCAAGCTCAATTCCCGGTCTTTCTAAAGCTTTCGTAAAACGAAAACTATTTAAAAGAAATGCCCTTTTTCGAGAAGATTAAGAAGAACCCCTTAAAGCTTAAATGTTCCATTAATAATGAAATACACGATGTAAACAAAAACGTTTAGGACGCGATTGGTTTTAAATAAATAGGTTAACGTTTGATTGTTCAGCTTCTTCAAGGTAAGTGGCAACACCGCCAATTTCTACACCTTCAAGCAATTCAGCAGCATCAACGCCCATCACATCCATCGACATTTGGCAGGCGATCATCTCAACTCCATTGTCCATAGCAGTTTTCAATAGATCCTCAAGAGAATCAACCTTTTTCGAAAGCATTCTCTTCTTCATCATCTTAGAACCCATGCCCATCATGTTCATCTTCGATAGCTTAAGATTACCAGCATCGCTAGCCATCATTTTACCGAACATTTTACCCATAAGATCTTTCTCAACACGAGGTTTGTCCGTTTTCTTAATTACGTTAAGTCCCCAAAAGGTGAAGAACAGGGTGACTTTGCTACCCGTAGCTGCTGCACCGTTTGCAATAACCAGTGAAGCCAAAGCACGATCCAGATCATCGGAGAAAACGACCATGGTTTTGTTCTTTGGTAATTCGATATTGGTATTGGTCGTTGCACCATTTTTCCTTTGCTTTTCGATAACAGCCGAGATAATGCCTTTTTCTGAATCACAAGAAATCAGCTTGTTTCCTGTCATTTTACACCAGGATGCCACATCTTTTGTAAAGCCGGCATCAGTCACCTTCTGACGAAGACGTTGACCATCTTCAAGTTTATCAATTTCTTTTTTCAGTTTGATAATTGGTCCGGGACATTGCAAACCACAAGCATCAATCTCAATGGTTTTGATATCTTTCTCGTCTTCGGCATCCTTATCTTTCCCACGGTAGATATGACCATCGTTAGCAATATAACTCGACTCAAAAATATCTTCGTTGCTTTGTTTGCAAGTAGCATGCTCGTAAGTTTTGTAACCACCACTTAGGTTTACAACATCCTTAAAGCCTCTTTGCATCAGAATTCTGGCAGCAAAGTAACCACGTAGCCCAACACCGCAATAAATGATAATCTTTTTGTCCTTGGGAATTTCGTCTATACGTTCACGAATTTTATCGACTTCAATATTTACGGCACCTTCAATTTGTCCAAGCTCAAACTCATCCGGCGTTCTCACATCCAAAATAAAGTTATTGGGTGCGTGTAGTTGGTGCAATTCATCCCAATGAATAATATTGACTAAGCCTTCAATAATATTACCTGCGGTAAAACCTGCTTGGTTCACCGGATCTTTTGCAGATGAGAATGGTGGGGCATAGGCATGCTCAATCTCCTGAAGATCGTAAATGCTACCCTTATTTTTGAGTACGGTTGCAATTAAATCGATACGCTTATCAACACCTACATAACCAATGATTTGTCCACCAAACAATTTGCCTGTTTCAGGATCGAACATGATTTTGATGGTAGTAGGCATGGCTCCCGGATAATAGCCGGCATTCGATGCACCATGTGTAATATTTGAAATATACTTAATGCCTTCTTTTTTAAGAACTTTCTCAGCAAGTCCGGTTGAGGCTACAGTAATATCAAATACTTTAGCAATAGCCGTTGCAATAGAGCCTTTGTATTTTTTTGTATGTCCGTTTACCAGGTTGTCGGCTAGCATACGTGCCTGTTTGTTGGCAGGTCCGGCAAGGTAAGCATTGGTATACTTGCCCGTTAACGGGTGAGGGAATGCCATTGCATCGCCAAGTGCATAAACATGCTCGTTACTCGTTTGTAAATATTCGTTTACCTTAATTCCACCGTTTGGTGCCAATTCAAGGCCAGCTTCTTTAATTAGTTTGGTTTCCGGACGCACACCAATGGACAGAATAACCATATCAGCATCTATCTTACGACCCGACTGTAAATGGATGTTTAGTTTATCACCTTCGCGATTAAATTCAGATACGCCATCTTTTAAATAAAACTCAACGTTTTTAGTTTTAAGATGCATGTGTACCTCAGCTGCCATTTCATAATCAAGAGGTGTCATCACCTGGTCAGCCATTTCAACTATAGTTACCATCATACCCATATGATGAAGATTCTCTGCCATTTCGAGACCAATAAACCCTGCGCCAACTACAACGGCCTTCTTAGGTTTTTTCTCATCGTAAAAGCCTTTAATCTTATCCGTGTCTTTTACATTGCGAACGGTGAAAATGGCTTCATCATTAATACCCGGGATTGGTGGTTTAATAGGCTCAGCACCTGGCGAAACGATAAGCTTATCGTATGATTCTGTATAGCTTGTATTGTTTGCTATATCTTTTACTTCAACGGTTTTATCATCAGTTTTAATACTAATAACTTCATTGTTAATGCGAACTTCAACATTCAATCGGGCTTTAAAGCTTTCGGGTGTCTGAAGCAATAAGTTCTGTCTTTCTGTAATCACTCCACCTACGTAGTAGGGTAAGCCACAGTTAGCATAGGAAATATGCTCTCCTCTTTCGAACATGATGATTTCTGCTGATTCGTCTATTCTTCTTAAACGCGCAGCCGTTGTTGCACCACCAGCCACACCTCCAACGATTAAATATTTTGCCATGATATTACAATTAATGCTTAGTATTACTATCTCTATATCTACATATTCACATATGTAGGGTGCAAATGTAATGTTTCATTTGACATTCAAACTATGAAATGCGTTTTTTGTAGTATATTATACAATATGTTTTTGAACATGTGTTCATTAGTATGAGGTGTATTACCTTAATGATATGGGATGCAGTATATTTGATTTTTTGAGTAATCTGAAATAAGGATGTTTTTATCTCTTATTTTATTGCAAAAAACATATGAAGACAAATCGGGGCGTTATTCTGAGTTGCTCTTGGTTTAGGCAATGCTAACTGAAACGGTTAGGGAGGTCTATTAAAGTCGAATTTATTTAGAAAATAAATGGAAGGTTTAGTGAGTATAGTCTAGTAGAATCGTGTTTTCATTGATATGATTTTCTATTTCAATTTTCATTTTATCCCAATTATGGCACGTTTCCTTAAATGGACTGCCTTGGGTAATACAGGATGAAATAGCGATAACTTCAGCACCTTTGGCTTCTAAAAGTTGAACACGATTACCTACTTTTGTTCCCGGGCAGCCGCCACAACTGATAAAGCCAATAACTTCGCAATTTCCAATACTCTCAAAGGCTTTTTGTCCATTTGCAGCCACTCTAAAATCGTTTGTTCCCGGGCACTTATCTTCGGTAAGCTGACAACGGATGATCCCTGCTTTTTTCATTAATCTTTAGCAATTTTATTTACATTGTAAATGTAGTGCTTCAGATTGTATTTCAAAGTGTGGTAACAGTTGCTTTGCGATAAAATCGGGAACAAGACCAGGTAAACGAGAGCTGCTGTCTGCAAAAACAACCGTTGAGTTGGCTTTACTGAGAACCTGTCCTTCTTCGTTACGTATTAGAAATTCAAAATAGAAACGAGTTTTGGGCATTTCTTTTATTGTCGTTGTAATATTAATGAGTTCATCGTAATGAGCAGGTTTTTTGTAATTGATATTAAAAGAAATAACAGGCAGCATGATATTCCTGTCTTCAAGATATTTGTCATTCAAATCGAGTTTTCGTAAAAGTTCTGTTCTGGCCTGATGGCAGTAACTCACATAGTTGGCATGATAGACATAGCCCATCTGGTCGACTTCACCATAACGGGGCCTTAATTGCATTTTATCTTGTATCATATTGCTTGATGTAAATCTATTGTTTGTACACTTAGTTGTATTTTATGCCAAAGTCTTTTTAGTTCTGTTGAGAGCTTTGATTCCGGAGCATATTCAATAACTGTTTTTCCGTTAATCATGGCCTCAACCATATTTTTATCGAAAGGCAGTTTGGTTAGCAGAGGAACATTTTGGCATTTCAAATAGGATTCAATTTGTTGACTTATTTCAAGGTTAAGGTCGTATTTATTTATAAGGGCAAAACATTGAATGTTGAATGATTTAATGAGCTTGATTAGTCTGTCAGCATCGTGAAGACTTGACATGCTTGGCTCGATGATGATGAGCGCACGATCAGTTCCCGTTAAAGAGGCAATTGCGGCACAACCTATGCCCGGAGGCCCATCGTTAATAATCCACTCAGCACTGCTGACTTGAGCTATTTCTTTGGCTTTTTTACGAACTTGCGTAACTAGCTTTCCTGAGTTTTCTTCACCAGGTCCCATTTTAGCATGTACCATAGGACCAAATCGAGTATCAGAAACATACCAGTAATTATTGGTGTTTAAGTCTGAATGGATAGCTTGTTGAGGACAAATACGTTCGCACAATCGACAACCTTCACATTGAAAAGGATTAATTTTGAGTTGTTCGTTCTTGTCTTCGTGTATGGCATCGAAGCGGCAATGACTTAAACACATGCCACATTGTGTGCATTTTGATGTATCGATACTCGCTTTCCATCCACTGGAAAAAGTGTGTTGCTCTTTGATTGTTGGATGAAGAATCAGATGTAAATCTGCAGCGTCAACATCATTGTCAGCTAGTACTGAGGATTTTGATAAACTTGCCAATGCTGCAGTTATTGATGTTTTACCTGTTCCTCCTTTTCCACTTAAAACTGTTAATTCCATCATGCGTAGATCTTCTTTTTCAATTGTTCTGTTATTTTTTCAAACTCATTTGAAATAGCTGTAGGAATGATATTTAATAATTCACCTTTGGCATATTGTGATGCAAAATTTTGCGTGAAAGGAATCTCCCCAAGAATATCAATTTGTTCTAGTTGGAGGTAGTCGTATATAGCTTGATTTCCCAGGCCAACTTTATTTATGATGACAGAGAAAGGTTTATGTAATTCTTTTACCAGTTCAACCATCAATTTTAAATCGTGTAATCCAAAAGGAGTGGGTTCAGAAACAAGGATAACATAGTCAACATCACCAATGGTTTCTACCACGGGGCATGATGTTCCCGGAGGTGCATCGTAAAGTGTAATGTGATTTGCTTTGTCAACCTGTTTTTTTAGCTCTTTAATCACCAATGTTTGCATGGCAGAACCAATTTTAAGCTCTCCTTCAATTAGATTAATTCGACCTTCCTCTTGATAAAAGTTGATTTGACCAATGGGTAGTTCTGTTTCCTCTATAGCACTCTGTTCGCATGCAACAAGGCAAGCTCCACAGGAGTGGCAAAGACTGGAATTAACTTGTGCAAGTGATGCTGATGGAATGATACTTATGGCATTAAACTCACAGTATTCAGCACACTTTTTGCAGAAATTGCATTCATTTTTGTCTATTACAGGTATCTGTTGACTAAGCTTGTGTGCTTTCTTCTTTTGAGCTTTGGGGAAGAAAAGTAAATCGTTTGGTTCTTCAACATCGCAATCTACAAGTTGAATTTTATCTGTAATTCTTTTTTTTATAAAGTGTTGTAAACAAACCGAAACACTTGTTTTGCCAGTACCACCTTTTCCACTGGCGATGGCAATTTTAAATGACATATATTTTTGATATTAAAATATAATCGGTGTATTGTGAACACCGATTACTGTAATTTATTGACGGAACATTTTTTAATGATCGCAGTAATTGGCTGAAAATGCCAAGCTGTTTTTAAGAAAGGAATTTGTTAATTCTATGGCTGATAATTTAGGAGCTCCTACAAATACATTAACGCCATTCTGATTAAAAAGTTGAATGGCTTTTTGTCCCATCCCACCAGCTATAATGTCGCTAACACCTTTTTCTGCTAACCACATAGGAAGTAAACCAGGTTCGTGCGGAGGAGGAGTCAACCTTTCTTCAGAAACTAATTTTTCATTCTCAATATTAAGAATTGCAAAATAACTACAGTGTCCAAAATGGGCATCTAGCATATTTTGCGTGTCTACAGGTATTGCAATTTTTTTATTCATCTGTCTAAATATTTGTTTTTTAAAGGTCATATGGAAGTCACCTAAATAACCAAGCCTTTCGTTTTTGGGCTTTGCTAATGGCTCGCTTCATATGTTTATTTTTATTTGGGGTAATCTGTTCTTGTATTGAAGGTTTATAAAAAGAGGATGTCCAAAATATTCATATCATTCTGTAGTAAATACACATAAGACAATTTTCCAAACCTAATCTCTCGTGTATTTAAAAGAATAATCAGTTGTCCTTGTTTTTCAGACAACCTCTTTCTTTGTTATACCAAATTAAAGGTATAGATACTTAAAGACTTAGCATTTACCTCGTCTTCTGTTTTGTCTTCCTTTACCATTTCCTGAATTCTTAAATTCATCTTTGTTTTGATCTTCGGTACGCTTAACCACATTTTTATTAGCAGCATTGCATTTCCCTAAACCTCTTCCAGTTTGTGAACCTTTTCCTTCAGGTCCCATTCCATTAAATCTTGGCATAAAACCTCCTTTTTTTAACGATTAAACAACAATTCGGTCAACAATTTCTTTAATGTTTGTTGAGTCTTGAATAATGACCATTTGTATGTTGACCTTTTCTAATAATTCTTTTGCTTTGGGACCAAAATCACCTGAAATGATTTTATCAACCTTTAATTCGATCATCAGTTCTGCAACTTTGGTTCCTGCACCATGGTTTGAATCGATAAATTCATTTTTGATAAAGCGCCCCTTCATACTTTCACTATCCAGTAGGTAAAACCATTCAGCTCTACCAAAGCGTTTATCAAATTGTGATGTCAATTCATTTCCTGATGATGTGATAACAATATTACTCATGTCTTTTATTTTTGTTGGCTTAATGATTCAATTTGACCCGAAGAACAAATCGGGCAGATATCTTGTTTCATAGTTTTTGGTATGGTAAATCTTGCATGACAATCATTACACAAAAACCAGGTTTCATCCATTTGAGTATTCCCATATACGGTTCTAATCTCCTTTGTCTCAACAAATGCCAAAGCAATTTTTCGTCGGGCATTTTCATATATTCTTGCAAATGTTGCCCTCGAAACACCCATTAAGCCGGATGCCTCTTTGTGATTCATTAGATCATAATCTGCTAACTTAATTGCTTCATATTCTTCGTATAAGAGTTCAATATGCTCACTTGAAATTTTATTTATTCCATATGGTTTATAACCTTTAAACTCTGGCGGGGCTACTACTTTTCTGAGTCTCGTTCTTCTGGGCATAAGGCAATATAAATTTGAAATGAGAATATTCTCACTACAAATATATTGAGAATATTCTCATTTCAAAGAGGATTTGATTGTTTTTTCTATATAAATTAAATCGTTCCTAATTGCAGAGCTGAAATTTGAATCAGTTTTATCTAGAAAACCTCTATATTTTCGATAATATGAATGAGTCACTTTTTATATTGCTTAATTCATCTATTTTTGCAGAAAATATTGATCTGGTAAGGATAAATTACCTTACAAATTAGAATAATAGAACGTAAGAAATGATTGATTTAATTGCATTTGATGCAGATGATACACTTTGGGGTAACGAAAACTACTTTTATCAGACCCAGAATGAATATGCTCAAATACTAAGTGATTATGGGTGTAAAGAGGCGGTTTTGGAACGTTTACATTCTACTGAAATAAAGAATCTGAAGTTGTATGGATATGGTATAAAATCATATACGCTTTCGATGATAGAGGCTGCACTGAGTTTATCATTTAGGGAGATACCAGGTGAATTAGTTGCAAAAATTTTAGCATTAGGAGCAAAAATGTTAACTGAACCGGTTCAACCTATGAATCATGTTCAGCATGTTCTTGAGAATCTATCTCAGAACCACGATTTAATAACCATTACCAAAGGTGATTTATTGGATCAGAACAGAAAGATGAAAAAATCGGGTTTAGCGCGGTACTTCTCAGATGTGATTGTTGTGAGTGAAAAAGACGATGAGGCATACCAGCAAATTATTCAGGGGAAAAATATTAAGCCTGAAAACTTCTTAATGGTTGGAAATTCGATGAAATCAGATATTCTACCGGTTCTTAATATTGGAGGTTATGGTGCCTATGTGCCTTATAAATACACTTGGGATCATGAACATGTAGCTGAGCCAGTAGAGCATGAAAAGTTGTTCGAACTGAAAGACATGAAAGAGATACTTGACCTGAAATTCTTTAACTAGGACTTGGTTTGAAAATATATAAAATCCCTGTTTCCGTTGAAGCAGGGATTTTTTGTTTAATTGTTTTAAAAGATCATTAAATTTTTGATTTGTTCCTGATAGTTTCGACCACTGATTACTTTAGAAATTTTCTGATTGTTCAATTTTAGAATATAGCGGCCGCCCATATATCTTTTTATTTCTTTGATATAGGAGACATTTACAATACAGGATCGTTGTATTCTGACAAACTTCTCATCTAGCTTATCAGACAGGTATTGTAAGCTGTGATCAATCACATATTCTTTACCTGAAGATGTGTGTATGCTGACGTATTTATCTTCGGCTGTAAAATGTGAAATATCATTTAAGTCTACAAAAATAACCCGATCAGCAATTTTAACAGGTATAGAGCTTATTTCTTTCTTTGAAATCTGTTTGACTTGTTGAGCAAGAAAATGTTCCAATTCACTTTGATTATTCTCTGATTTAAGCGAATGAAGTTTCTCAATGGATTTTGCCAGGCGATCTTCTTTAACAGGTTTCAGAAGGTAATCGATACTGCTTGTTTCAAAGGCTTGCAAAGCATATTCATCGTGAGCGGTACAGAAAATAACAACAGGTTGATGATGACTTTCCTGCAGAACTTCAAAGCCTGATTTACCTGGCATTTGGATGTCTAAAAAAATTAAATCGGGTTTTAAATTCCCAATCATTTCAATGGCTTGATTTCCATTTCGAGCTTCTCCAATTAGTTCTATTTTATCAGCATAGGGCAGTAGCATTTTTCTTAAACGCTTTCTGGCAAGAGCTTCATCGTCTATAAGTAGTGTTTTATATGTTGATGTCATTTTTAGACTGATTTAGGTGTGAATGGAAGTCTGATACAGATGTTTTTGTCAGGCTGATTCTCCCAAGAGATCTTAGCTGATTCACCATATAGGAGTTCAAGCTTTTCATATAAGCTTTGTAAACCGTATCCCGAAATTGGCATATTTGGGAAATCCGGACCATTATCGAATACTCTTACAAGCAGATTTTCTTCCTGCTTCGAGATTTCTAATTGGATGATGCCCTTTTCCTGAATAACAGAAACACCATGCTTTACTGCATTCTCGATTAAAGGTTGAATCAGGAATCGAGGAATCAATGTTGTTTGTATAGAATTGTCAATTTCAATAGTGAATTCCAGATCATCTTCAAAGCGTGCTTTCTCAATTTGTAGGTAAGTTCTTGCGATATCAACCTCTTTCTCAACTTCTATCATATCTTGATCTTTATGGTTGATGGCATATCTGAAAAAGTCTGATAAAGCCAATGCCATGTGTTCGGTTTTTGCAGGATTGATATGAGCTAGAGCAGCTATGGAATTTAAGGAATTGTATAAAAAATGTGGATTAATTCGTGAATGTAAGGCTTGAAGCTCGGCTTTGGTTTTTAATCCTTTAATCTGAGTAAGTTCCAAATCTCGAATTCTTAATTCCTGAATATTTTTGAAATTAACAAAGTTGAAAATGAGTCTAATACATACAGTCGAAATTATAGCAATGATTTGTTTAAGCTGTATGCTCCAGCTCCATGGAGTTTTAAATATATTCGTTGATGATTGAGTCAATACGTATTGCAAACTAATAAATAAGACATATGTGAATAGGGTAGTAGTTATAATCTGAACTATTAATCTGATTGAAATCCCTTCGTTAGATACTAAATTCTCTATGTAGTAAAGACAAGATAAGAGAATAATAAGTAAAAGTTCAACCGAAACGAGTAATTTGAGGTTTAGCACTAATGCAAGCCAGTAATAACCACTAATGTTCTGAGAGATTAAATTAAAGATAAAGATAAAGTTGATAATAAGTAATCCTTGCTTTATATAGGAACTCCAATTATTATTTTTAATACTAGTGAGTTTATATTTCAATAAAAGAAGAAGAACAATAAAACCAATTAATAAACCTAAGGCTTTCAATATAAGCTTAATGTTGTTTTCATATCGATAATAGATGTAGTCGTATTTTGATCCATGAAAATTTGATTTAAATTGATCGTAGAAATCAGGAGAGTATAACTTTTGTATTATAAACTTATCTACTTCGATTATATCTGAGTTTTCAGGTTCTTTTTCCTGAAAGATACTTGAATAAAGTACCGTGTCCCCATTAGGATTTTGTTGCACTTTAGTTAAGGCTCGAAATAAATAATAACGGAGATTTTTATTTCTGTTTTTTTGACTCATTGAAGAATATAAAGTGAATCTGTATTCTTGCAATACAATAGATTTATTCGATTGACTATCATAGGTTTTATGAATTAGTGTCTTACTATTATCATTTGAGTTCGCAAGTGTTAAAATGATATTTCCTAATGAATCAGTTAGTTCAATATTTACAGTTTTTATGAGTTGACGTATTTCTTTAATATTATTATTAATAGATAATGAATCTAGATGGGTGAAATCACCAACTAATTGCACCTTAATATCTGTTTCAAACCTTGCAGCATATGCATTTGGAGGTAAAATTTTAGCACGCAGAAAATTCCAGTAAGTATGTTCCATGCTTGGATCAATAGAATCTAGCTGGCAGAAAGAATTTGTACTGTATAAAAACAGGTGGAGCAGTAAAAGCGTTAATCTTAGTTTCATAGTTTATTGTTTTAAAAATTTCATATGTTAAAGAAACTTTTAGCAAGCCAAAACTACAAGATAATTCCGATAAGCTGCACAGATGATATGATAAAGAGCATTCCGGTGAAAATAATATTTAGGAGTCTATGAAATAATAAATAGGAAGAATCTAATGACGAAATTGAAATTGCAGTTTTAATTAACACATTATCAAATCATCACATTACCATATTTCGACTTCCCTTCAGAACATTGCATTTCCACTTTGCTCGTATCACCACATTAGTGCATCAAACAAGATTTCTACAGGATGCTGTGCTTCCCTTTGACTACCATCCTTTATTTGATGACGACAGGAAGTCCCTGAAGCTGCTAATAAGGTTGTTGGTTTGGTATCCCGAATTGCAGGTAAGAGTTTAAGCTCTGCTATCTGCATACTGAGCTGATAATGTTCAGCTTCATAACCGAATGAGCCCGCCATACCACAACAACCTGAGTCAATCTCACTAGCTGTATAGTTTTCCGGGAAGGATAAAACTTCCTTTACAGGCAGGGTAGAGGCCAGTGATTTTTGGTAGCAATGTCCATGGAAACTAACTTCTTTTGTTTCATCAGTAAACTGTTCTTTATTAATTCTACCAGCCTGCATTTCTTGCCAAAGGAATTCTTCTATCATCAAGCAATTCTCCGCTAGTTCATTAGCGGATGCTTTTAGTTCTTTGCTCGCTAAATCTTTATATTCATCTCTGAAGGTTAGCAGGGCCGAAGGTTCAATTCCAATTAAAGGTGTTTCATTACTGACAATACCCTTTAATAGGATAATGTTTTTGTTGGCAATAGCTTGTGCTTTTTTAACCAGACCTTTTGAAAGATAGGTTCTGCCACTCTCCATATGTTTGGGAATAATAACCTCGTAGCCCAGCTTTCGAAGCAGTTGAATGGCTTTTATTCCGGTATCTGTGTCATTAAAATTGGTAAACTCATCAGCAAAGAAGTACACCTTTTTCGCTTTATCCGTTATCCTTTTTCCTTCCTTTTTATACCATTTTTTTAATGTTGTTTGATGCAGTTTTGGGATGCTTCTTTCCTGAGCAAAGCCCAATTGCTTTTTTATAAGGTTTCCTAGTTTTGGGTGTTGGTTGGCGTAGTTATATAGCTTGGGAGCCATACCACCCAGTTGATTTATCTTGCTGATATTTGCAATTAAGCGTGTTCTTAACGGAATACCATTGCCTTCGTAATAATGTTGTAAGAATTCGGCCTTAAGTTTAGCCATATCCACATTTGACGGGCATTCTGATTTGCATGCTTTACATGAAAGACATAAATCCAGAATGTCATAGAGTTCCCGGCTATTAAATGGGTTCTTCTTTTCGGAGTAGCTTAAAAATTCTCTGAGAAGGTTAGCACGTGCACGCGTTGTGTTTTTTTCATCAAGACTTGCCTGATAGCTTGGACACATAGCTTTGCCTGTAAGATGTGTGTTCCTGCAATCTCCGGAACCATTGCAACGTTCAGCTGATTTGATGATTCCATCATCATTCGAAAAATCGAAGTAGGTTTTAAGTTCCTTATTTGTTTGATTATTCTTGTAACGCAGATGAGTATTCATCTTTGGTGTATTAACAATCTTTTCTGGATTGAAAATATTATTTGGATCCCAAACCTGTTTTATCTCTTTAAAGATATTGTAGATAGTTTCGCCAAGCATAAGTGGAATAAATTCGCCTCTCAGACGACCGTCACCATGCTCACCACTTAGCGATCCTTTGTATTTTTTTACCAGTTTAGCCGAATCTAATGCAATAGCATGAAATTTTTCTCTATCATTTTCGGCCTTTAGATTTAAGATGGGCCTTAGATGAATTTCTCCACTTCCGATATGAGCGTGAAAGACACAGGATAGATCATGTTTTTTTAGTAAAGATTTGAATTCTGCTATGTATTCAGGTAGAACCTCAGGTAAAACGGAAGTATCCTCAATTACAGATACAGGTTTGGCATCACCTTGTAAATTAGAAAGCACACCAAGAGCCGATTTTCTCAGGTCCCAAACGCGTTTAATTTTATCAGTACCAGTTACAATAGGGAAGTGATAGCCTAAACTATTTTGTTTGAACTCAGCTTCCATTTTTTGAGCCAATCCTTCAATTTCATTTTGGGTTTCGCGTGCAAATTCGATAATAAGTAAAGCACCGGGTTGATCTTTAATAAAGAACCGATTTTTGGCTTGTAAGGGATTTCCTTCGGATAGTTTTAGAATGGTGTCATCCATCAGTTCGACCGCACCGGGTTTGTATTTTAAAGCAATCAAATTGCCTTGCATGGCTTCTTCCAAAGATTCAAAATGCGCACAGATTAAGGCGACTTCCTTTGGAGGAGCAGGAACAAGATTCAGTTTAATTTCAGTTGTAAAAGCCAAGGTTCCTTCTGAGCCAGCCAAAAGCTTACAAAGGTCGAAACTTTTATTACTTGCTGAAAAGGGTGAGCTATCTAATAGAAGATCTAAGGCATAACCCGTATTTCGTCTGTGGTTTTTTGTGTCAGGAAATTCGTGACGAATCTCTTCTTGAATATTTGTATTTTCAAGTGTCTCACGAATGTGTTGGTAAATTTTTGTTTCTAGATTAGGTTTAATTCTTTTTGAGCGGCATTTTTCATGAAACTCTTCATTGCTTAAAGCTGAAAAACTAGCCTCGGAACCATCACTTAATATCGTTTTTATCTCTAAAGTATGATCTCTGGTACTACCATATATTAAGGAGTGCGATCCGCAGGAATTATTCCCCAACATACCACCCATCATGCATCGGGAGGCCGTTGAAGTTTCCGGACCAAAAAATAAATCAAATTCTTTTAGATACAGGTTAAGTTCATCGAGAATAACTCCAGGTTGAACACGAACCCATTTTTCATCTTTGTTAAACTCTATTATTTGAGTGAAGTGCCTTGATACATCTACAACGATACCATCTCCAACGACTTGTCCGGCCAGAGATGTTCCGGCTGCTCTTGGAATGAGAGATAGTTTTTCCTGATTAGCAAAAAGAATAAGTTTCTTGATATCCGACTCATTTTTGGGATAGGCAACTGCAAGGGGCATTACTTTGTACGCAGATGCATCAGTTGCATAGATTAATCGAGTGCTCTTATCTCTGTGAAATTCACCTTCGAATGTTTCTGAAAAGGATAGAAATTTATCTGATGTTTGCATGAATATATATCAAGTTTAAAAGATGTGAATGTCTTTATTGGTCTAGCTTCAAACGATACCTGAGACAATGTTTAACGATATAGATATTCCGGCTAAACTCCCACTAAGATATTAAAATTTATTCTTATCAAGAATGAATATTAATACAGATTAAAATGTGTTAAAAAAGACGCTTTCGAAATGCATTTTGGGCATTTATATCTAATTTCGCAATGTCGAGATTACAAAAATACATAAATTACTGATTCACAATGAACTTACTGCAAAAGATTAAGGAGAATGCAAAGCTGCATAACAAAAAAATTGTTCTTCCAGAGGGAACTGAAGAGAGAACATTGCAAGCTGCAGACATCCTTTTGAATGAAAAAATTGCACAAATTATTTTGATTGGAAATCCTGAGACAATCAAATCAGAAGCTAACAGGTTGAATTTAGAGCATATCTCTAAAGCAATTATCATCGATCCGGAAAATCATGATAAAATGGAAGCTTATGCAGAGATTTTGGTTGAACTTCGTAAGAAGAAAGGGATGACCATGGAGAAAGCTATGGGACTTGTTAAAGATCCTCTTTATTTGGCTACCTTAATGATTAAAGCGGGTGATGCTGATGGAGAAGTTGCCGGAGCATTGAATGCTACAGGAGACGTATTGCGTCCAGCTTTCCAGATTGTGAAAACAATGCCTGGTTGCTCAGTTGTTTCTGGTGCTTTTATCTTGATTTTGAAGGATAAAACATTTGGCGATAATGGTATGTTGGTTGTTGCTGACTGTGCTGTTCATCCAAACCCAACTGCTAGTGAGTTAGCTGAGATTGCAGTTGCTACTGCAAAAACAACAAAGGCTATTGCTAATATGGAACCACGTGTTGCTATGTTGAGTTTTTCTACTATGGGATCGGCTAAGCACGAAATGGTTGATAAGGTTGTTGAGGCTACTCGTTTGGCTAAAGAAGCGGCTCCGGAATTCCTAATTGACGGTGAGATGCAAGCTGATGCTGCTATTGTTGAAGCAATTGGTGCTAGCAAGGCTCCAAATTCAGAAGTTGCAGGTAGAGCAAACGTATTGGTATTCCCAACTCTTGAAGTAGGAAATATTGCTTACAAATTAGTACAGCGTTTAGCTGGTGCTGAAGCTGTAGGACCGGTATTACAGGGTATGGCTGCTCCAATCAACGACCTATCCAGAGGTTGTTCAGTTAGCGATATTGTGAACTTAGTAGCTATTACAGCAAATCAGACTGCAGGAATGTAAGCTGAGAAATCAGAAATAGAATCTTAATCAAACAAATAATAACAAAATCTAATGAACGTTTTAGTTTTAAATTGCGGAAGTTCTTCATTGAAGTATCAAATTTTGAACATGGGCGAAGAGGCGACTCTTTTAGCTTCTGGTCTTGTTGAGCGTATTGGTCTTGAAAATGGTGTTTTAACTCACAAACCTGAGGGAAAAGATAAGTTCAAAACGATTCAGGATATTCCTAATCATTCTGTAGGTATTAATTTAGTTCTTGCAGCATTGGTTAACGCTGATCATGGTGTAATCTCTGACATCAAAGAAATTAACGCAGCGGGTCATCGTGTGGCTCATGGTGGCGAATATTTCCAGGATAGTGCTTTTGTTACTGAAGAAGCGAAAGCGAATATCAAAGCATGTTGCGAATTGGCTCCACTTCACAACCCGGCTAACCTTGAAGGTATCTTAGCAATTGAGAAATTGTTACCAGGTTTACCTCAAGTTGCTGTGTTTGATACATCTTTCCACCAAACACTTCCAAAGGAAGCTTTCATGTATGGTTTACCTTACGATTGCTACGAAACTTTGAAAGTTCGTAAATATGGTTTCCACGGAACTTCTCACAAATTTGTTGCTAACAAAGCGTGTGAAATACTAGGATGGAATATCGAAGATAAGAAAATCGTTTCTTGTCATCTTGGTAATGGTGCTTCTGTATGTGCTATCGATGGTGGTAAGTCTATCGAAACTTCAATGGGATTTACGCCTAACGAAGGTCTTTTGATGGGTACTCGTACAGGTAACCTTGACCTGGGTGCTTTACTATATATTGCTGAAAAGAAAGATCTTTCTATTCAGGAAACTAATAACTTGATTAATAAAGAATCAGGATTAGCAGGTATTTCTGGTATCTCTTCTGATATGAGAGATCTTGAAGATGCTGCAGCTGAAGGAAACGAAAGAGCTCAATTGGCTTTAGATATGTTCGCATATCGTGTAAAACGTTTTGTTGGTTCATATACTGCTTCTATGGGTGGTGTTGATTTGATTCTTTTCACAGGAGGTATCGGTGAGAATGACGCTGTAACTCGCGAAAAAGTAGCTGGTAAGTTTGATTACCTGGGGATGAACTTCGATTTCAAGAAAAATGAAGGTCTTCGTGGAAAAGATACGGTTATCTCAACTGAAGATTCTAAAGTGAAGTGTATGATTGTGACTACTAACGAAGAATTAGTAATTGCTAATGATACGCAACGTATTGTTTCTGCACTTTAATAAGCTTAAAGATATATTACGAAAGGCTATCTCATTGAGGTAGCCTTTTCTTTTTCTATAACTCATTGTTTTTTTCTTTGATTCTAATTTAGCATTATTGTATATTAGATCATTATTAACTTAAAATCTGACCGATGAAAAAACTTACTTTCTTATTTGTAATGCTTTTTGTTCTGAATACTGCATTTGCGCAAGACATAGAAGAAGAGAAGAAAGCTATTAAGAATGTGATTCAAACTTCTTATGTAGAAGGTTTGCAAAATGAGGGGAATCTAGAGAAAATAGATCAAGGTATTCATCCTGATTTTTTACTATTGGGAATAGGAGAAGGAGAGAATATGTGGAAATTGCCAATAGATAAATGGAAAGAAAAGACGGAGAAAAAATTGAAAGAGGGTAAATTACCACGAAAAGAAAAGCCTGTCACAGTTAAGTTTTTGTCTATTGATATTACCGGAACAGCAGCTGTTGCAAAAATTGAATTCTACGTGGGAGAGAAGTTAACTTATATCGATTATATTTCACTTTATAAGTTTGACGGGAACTGGAAAATGGTAAATAAGATTTTTTATAAGCTACCAGCATAGTACATCTATAAACGAATAAAAAAGGCTATCAGATTTAATTCTGATAGCCTTTTTTGATTTTAATGAAGTCTTTCACCAGGATCCCTTTTGAGTTTCCAGCGCTTATGGGTCCATAACCAATAGGCCGGATCACGCTTGATTTGTTTTTCGAGAAGCTGTGTATGTTTTTTACTGATATCGCCATAATTTGTTGAAAGAGGATTTTCTTCTATAATTTCAAAATCGATTTCATAATAGCCACGTTTAACTCGTGTCAGATTCATAAAAATGACAGCATAATCAAACTCAACTGCATATTTTTCTGTCCCGAACATGATGGCAGTATCTTGATTTAGGAATGTTGTCCAAAATAAATTATTATTTGATTTTTTTGGGCATTGATCACAACCGAAACCTATTATCAGGTTTCGATCAGCATTATTCTTAAAATAATCTTTCCCTTCTTTTTTGGGGATGAGTTCAATTCCAAATTTTGATCTTGATTCTATGAATTTTTTATTGAAGAATTTGTTGCTTAGAGGTTTGTATAAGGCTGCACCCTGATGTTTGAGAGTGAGGTTTAAGCAGGCAGCTGCCATTTCCCAATTATTATAGTGACCAGATGCCATTATAATACTTTTATTCTTGGTGTAAAGATCATCAAGAATCTCAGGATTTTTGATTTTGCAACGCTCCAAGGCTTGCTCTTCACTTATACTAAAACATTTAAGACTCTCTACAACAAAATCGCAGAAAAAGCGATAAAAAGTCTTCGTGATTTGCTTGATTTCAGTTTTGCTTTTTTCTGGAAAAGAAGCGTTTAAGTTCGATAATACAATAGATTTTCTGTACGATAATAAATAGTAGCAGACTATGTATAAGAGATCTGAAATCAGATATAAGACTTTAAGAGGCAGTAATGAGAGTGGCTTTATTATCAGGTAATATAAAATTTGCGTCATTTGTTCTTTTTTTAGGGGGTGGTAAATATAGAAAAGCAAAAGCGATAAACGAAAGGAAATCTTCTTAGAACCATTAGAAATAGAGGCTTTGTATCATAATGTAGTTTATCATGATTTTATGGATTCTGGAAATATTATCCTCTATATTCTACTCAATTAATATATCTTTGTGGCAAATATCAAATTATGATTAGATCTACTGAACAAGCTTATAATACAATCGATACTAAAGCACAAGGAATCCCTTATGAAGCTATCGATCATCTTAGAAACTTAGATTCCAATGACAGTATTATCAAGAAATTGAAATATGCTTTTGAGAATGCTTATAATGGAAAAGTATATTATTCTGACGAACTAAGAATTATGCTTCCGGCACCTTTATGGTATGCTGTAATCGCTGAAAAGCATTTGCATATGGATTATGCTGACGATTTGTTGAACCTGTTCAGTGTTGAAGAAGATTGGGACTTGATGAATGAGCAAGCTGTTTATGTGGTAGGACAGATGGCAAAAAAGTATCCTACAGAGTTTGTTAATAAGGTATTGGAATACATTGAAGGTAATATTGATAAGGAAAGCAAAACGCCTTACATCTTTAGTTTTGAAGCTTTGTATTATGCAACAGATGAGCAATTCGATCGCATATTCGCTATTCTGGATTTGGATAATTTCCAATGGTTAGATCATTATATCCGTATTCTTGGTGATATTCAGTATGAAGGAACGCTTGAGAAATTTAAGGCAATGTTACCAAAATTTGAAGGGAAGCATACGGCTGTAGAGTTGCAATACTATATCGACGTGATGGAAGGACGTGTGTCTGATTTTCAGAAAGGTGTAGCTTTCTGCGAAATGCGCGATGCTGAATGGAAGAACCATTACCAACAAATGGAAGCTATATTTTCACAATCAGAAGCTCCAATTCAAGCGAATAAAAAAGTCGGAAGAAATGACCCGTGTGTTTGTGGATCAGGCAAAAAATTCAAACAGTGTTGCATGAACTAAACGAATAAAGATTTAAGATCTGTGATTGCAGATTTGAGATTTTTGAATAAAAGAAAGAGGATGTCCAAATGGTTTTGGCATCCTCTTTTCTATTATAAAATTTTCTTTTTATTCTAAGGTATTTACAAAATTTCCATAATGATCAAATTAAGATATTTTTTATCTGTCGATTCTGAAAATTATGTCATTATGTGGATTTAGAAATGCTTGAATTCAATTTTTCATCTTATCATAGAAAGATAATGCTATCGTCTAGCCTTATCAAGCATCTTAAGATCTGCTAAGGCAATGGCTGTTACAGCTTCTACAATAACAGGAACCCGAAGAGCAATACATGCATCGTGACGTCCTTCAATCAATAGATCTTCCATTTCAGAAGTTGAGATATTCATAGTTTTCTGACTCACACCAATCGAAGAAGTTGGTTTAATAGCTACTCTAAACACAATCTCGTTTCCATTAGTAATACCACCATTGATTCCTGCTGCGTGATTGGTTTCTGTTTTTCCATCAGCCGATAGAATGTTATCGTTATGCTCCGATCCGGTCATTTTAGCTGCATCAAAGCCTGAACCGAACTCAATTCCTTTGGTTGCAGGAATTGCAAACACAAGATGAGAGATCATAGACTCAACCGAATCGAAAAATGGTTCTCCTAATCCAATAGGAAGATTGTTAGCTTTACATTCTACAATACCACCAATAGAATCATGGTTTTTAATAGCCTTGTCAAGAGCTGCGTCAAAATCTTTAGAACCACCAATCTCAGTTAAATTTGCTTCGATTTTAACGTCTCCAAGAATCTTTTTGGCAACCGTTCCGGCTACTACTAATCCTAGAGTAATACGTCCGGAGAAATGACCACCACCTGTATAATCATTGTTTTTGCCAAACTTGTGCTGAGCAACAAAATCGGCATGACCAGGGCGAGGTGTATCTAGCAAATTGCTATAATCCTTGGATTGCGTATTGGTATTATGAAATAGAATAATAATAGGTGCACCTGTGGTTTTACCTTTAAAAGTTCCGCTTAGAATGTTTGGTAAATCTTTCTCGATACGCGGCGTTGTTCCTTTAGCGCCCGATTTACGGCGACTCAAATCAGGTAATAAATCTTCTTCAGTAAGAGAAATTCCGGAAGGGCAACCATCAATTGTGATGCCAACACCTTTACCGTGAGATTCTCCGAATATGCTGATTTTGAAAATTCTTCCGTATGTGTTCATAGGGATAATCGTTTGTATAATCTGGATAGAATCCAGCTGTGGTTTAATAAATTTGGTAATAGCGGAAACAAAGATAGCAATTTTGCTTATGCCAGATGATGATTCAATTACCTTATTGTATCCAAACTGTTAAGTTTTAATCCTTTTAATGGCGATTTGAATTTATCTACTATTCTCATCATTCTTCTGACTTAACAATAATGGCATGAGAAAAAACATTATCTTTCGATTCGAATTAGAACAGGCAATACCAACCCATTATACGTATATTAAAATGACTACAGAATTGGAAAATAATCAAATTTGGCTTTCAGATATTCCTAAAGGTGAATCTATTGAGTTTACAAGCTTATTACCAAAATACAAGCGACTTTTAAATATTCAATGGACCACATTTTTTGCTCTGCTGATTATTGCCTTAATAGTTGCCTATTTCAATTTCGAAGAAATAGGATTGGTATGGTTTGGTGTAGCTTTCACACTGTGGCTTATTTTTTTATTAATTAAATTTTCATTCATTCAACTAGGTTTCCCAAATAAAGGCTATGCTATTCGCCAAAAGGATTTGCACTATAAAACGGGGTATTTGACTCATAAAACGATAAGTGTGCCTTTTAATCGAATTCAGCATGTTGAGATTAGACAAGGTTTTATTTCTAAAATGCTGGATCTTGCCGTTTTGAAGATATATACAGCAGGTAATTCTGCTCACGATTTATCGTTAAAAGGTATTTCTCTGGAAACGGCAGAAGAAATTAAACAGATTATAACATCAAAGGTAACTCAGGATGCTTAAAGATTCTTTTGATACACCACGACGACAATCGGTTACCGGTACGCTCTTTTTTCTATTAATGAGTGTTCAAAAGGTGATTCGAATGTTTTGGCCGTTGCTTTTGCTTTACGTGTTTAAGGGGAATGCATCGAAAATGATGGAGCCTAAGTGGCTTATTGGCTTATTGTTTTTAATACTAATTTTAATTGCCCATTCAATTTTGACTTGGTATAACTTCTATTTTTTAATCAAAGACAAGGAGTTTGTTCTTCGTAAAGGTTATTTAAAACGTGTGGTTATTGCTATTCCTTTTGAGAAGATTGTATCTATAAACTTGAAACAAGGTCTTATCCAGCAGGTTTTAGGAGTCGTTCAATTGGAAGTTGATTCAGCTGGTTCAAAAAAGAAAGAAGTTGCGATTTATGCCATTAGTAGAGAAATTGCAGAGGCCTTAAAAGAACAACTGGCAAGTTATAAAAAGGATAGTTCTGACTCAGAAGATAGTTTAATCGCTGAAGAAAATATAGTAGAACAGGAAACGATACTCCAGTTGTCCTTAAAGGATTTATTTCGAATTAGCATTGCTAAGAATCACCTAAGAGGCTTGTTAATCATCCTTGCATTTGGGAATAATATCTATTATCAGTTAAAGGATTTATTTGAAAGTGAAGTTAATTTGGCGGCTGATAAAACAGAAAGTTTTCTAGAGCATTCAAGTACTTTGGCTTTAGCAGGGGTAGTTATATTTGTTCTTCTGCTTAGTTTGATTATTTCGATGGCAGATGTCTTTTTACGCTACTACGATTTTAATATGAAATCTTTTGCCAATGCTTTCAGTTTACAATCAGGCTTGATAAAACGTAAGAATATCACCATACCTTTTTCAAAAATTCAGAGGCTGAAACGTTCGATAAATCCGATTCAGAAATGGTTGAATATTTCGAATATACAGTTGGTTCAAGCCAATAGCATAGAGGTAAGTAAAGAAAAAGACAAGGTTGCAGTTCCAGGTTGTGATGATGAAAAATTCAAAGAACTGTGCGACAAGGTCTATGATAATCCTTTTTCTCAGCCAACTTACGATACCAAACCACAAAAAGTATTTTTGAGGCGATCTTTTATCTTTTTATTTATTTTTATGTCTGTACCAGTATTTGCATTGAGTTTAAAATTCAATTGGATGTGGTATTTGGAAATTCTGGTTCCTTTTTTAGCAGCAGGTATTGCATACTTAAGCTATTACCGACGATCTTATCATCTTAGTTCTGATTTCCTAAAAATAAATTCAGGATTAATAGCCAAAGATTTTTCTATTATTGAAGTTTATAAGGTGCAAACAGTGCATATAAAGCGTACAATCTTTCAAAGAAGAAATGGCACAGCAAGTCTCGATTTGGGTATGGCAGGTTCAGTCGTTAGAATTGAATACCTAAGTTATGACGAAGCAATACGAATGAAAGACCAAATCCTTTATAAGATTGAAGTCACAAAGAAAAAGTGGATGTAGTAAGGTTGATAAAGAAATTATTTCTTCATGAAAGATTGAATGATCTCCATGAAAGCTTGTCTATAGCTTTGTCCTATAGGTAATTTTTTATCTGCAATTTCAACCTGATTGCCATTAATCGCATCAATGTGCTGAAGCGAAACAATATAGGATTTGTGGATTCTTGGGAATTGTTTTTTAGGCAGAATTTCTTCCATACTCTTAACGGTAAGTTTTGGAACTATTGATTTATCAAGTGTGTGTATCTTAATGTAATCACTTAAACCTTCTATATAAACAATATCTGAAAATTTGAGCTTGATACTCTTCTTGTCAGCCTTAATAAAGATAAATTCTTCTGTTTTCTGTGACGCATTAGCTTGAATAGATTGAGTTTGAGGTACCGAAGTTTGTAGCTTTTCTTCAACCTTGGCTATCGCACGAATAAATCGTGGGAAAGGTATTGGTTTGTGCAAGTAATCAATCACGTCCAATTCGAAAGCGTCAAGTGCGTATTCTCTATAGGCAGTTGTAATCACAACCAAAGGAGAATGGGAAAGACTAGCAAGAAAATTGAGTCCGGTGAGCTTAGGCATATTAATATCTAAAAACATTAGATCAATGCTTTCGCTTCGAAGAACCTGCATAGCTTCTATGGCATTTTTGCAAGATTTCACAAGTTTTAAATGTGGCAGGTCCTGAATGTATTTTTCAATGACTTTTCTCGCGTGAATTTCGTCGTCAACGATGATGCATTTAATATCCATTGGGTCTTAATTTTATGAAAGTATTAAACTTAGCTTAGTCGTATATAGCATTTTATTTTGTGAAATATCAAAAATGTGATGATCAGGAAACAATAGTTTGAGTCGTTTTTTTACATTTTCAATTCCAAGCCCGCCTATTTCTTTATCCTTTTCCTCCTCTAAACTGTCTATAGGGTTATTAATCTCCAAATCGATTTTATTTTCTGAAATAGCTAAGTTGATGTTTATCTCAGAGGATGACTGCTCGGTAGATATACCATGTTTAAAGGCATTTTCAATTAAAGGAATAAAAAGAAGTGGAGGCACCTTATGTCCGGGGTCTTCTCCACTTATATTTAAGTTAATTTTAGCAATATCTTCAACTCTAACAGATTCCAGATCGATATAATTTTTGATGAATTGAATTTCTTTCTCTAAACTGACTTCTTCGTCTTTACACTCATAAAGCATATAGCTAATAAGCTGACTCAGTTTAAGAATCATTTCAGGTGTTTTGTTCGAGTCATACAAACTCATCGAATAAATATTATTCAAGGTGTTGAAAAGAAAGTGTGGGTTGACTTGTGCTTTTAATATGCTTATCTCTGCTTCCAGTTGTTCTTGTGCTTTCTCAGTATATTTTAAGTTTTCATCTTTCAGTTTCATCCATTCTTTTGCAAAATGGAATAAGCTGGTTGAAAAGATAAAAATATTGGTTTTGAAAAAGGAAATTATTAAAACCATTAAAGGAGACTTTAACATCCTTGGTTTAAATTCATGATTTGGAACAACATAGAATATAGTTATCAAAATAGAAATGATAACTAACTCGCTAGAAAAGATAGCAAGAAGGTATTTTTTATATTCTCCTTTGTTCCATAAGCGGGGAAGTAGTACGAGAAGATTAAAGTAGACAAGACAAGCAATTATGGAGAATTGAACCAAATCAATTAGAAGCTCTTGTGCTATTTTTTCTTCTTCCATGTGGAAATAGCGAGTCGCTAATAATAGCAAGAACACTAACCAGAAAGAGATGTGTTGAACCCAACGTATTGAGAAAAGATGATATAATCTTTCGCTTAAATTCATAATTGAAACTAAATGTTTAAATATTGATAGAGCGAAGCAACGAAAACTATCTGTCATTTCAACTATTTGTCGACATACAGGACAATTTCGATGGGCAACGCTATCAAAATCAAATTTAACTAAAGCAATCTACAGTTTTAAATGGTTGGCAGATAAATGTGTCGAGTAGGTCGATAAAATTTATCTTAAAGTGTTGTGTCTTGTATTATTGCAGCAAATAATAAAATTTGATTGGCATGTTTAAAAAGAAAAGTACCCTGGTAGGAATCGTAATTGGAATTGGCTTGTTTGTAGCAGCTATTGTTGTGGCAGGAATGAAAGAGCCTCCACACGAAAAAAAGCTGGTGGTTAAAACTTTACAAATACCAGTTCAAAAAATCGAGAACTCATATCTGGAGCTTAAGCATTCAGTAATAGGAACCCTTCAGGCTCATGAAAAAGTTGAGGTGTTTGCCGAAGTTAGCGGAATTCTGGAACGTGTAGAGAAGCCTTTTCTAGAAGGATTAAATTACGATAAGGGAGAAATCTTGTTACAAATTAATGATGCTAAAATGCGTACGAGTTTATACGCTAAAAAAAGTGGGTTAATGACCTCCATTGCAAGTTTGCTACCTGATTTAAAATTTGATTATCCGGAAAGTTATGAGGATTGGAAGATCTACTTAAGTGCTTTTGATGTGGAAAAACCCATAGCGTCAATACCACAAGCGAAGAACGATCAGGAAAAATACTTCTTAGCAGGGAAGAATATTTATAAAACCTACTACGATATAAAATCAGAAGAAGAACAATTAATAAAATATACCATAGTTGCACCCTATAATGGACAGGTTTCTGAGTCGAATATAAAAGCTGGAACTGTGGTTCGAACAGGCCAAAAACTGGGTGAATTTATAAATACATCTACTTACGATTTGCTCGTAGGCGTAGATTTGAATAATCTAAAGCATATTAAAGTTGGCAATACTGTCAATTTATACTCTGAAAATATAAATGGAGAATGGCAAGGGCGAGTTTCTCGAATTGGAAGTAAGATTGATGAACAAACTCAAATGGTAAATGTTTATATCTCAGTTTCGGGAGATGATTTAAAGGAAGGCATGTTTTTATCTGCTGACATCGCGATGGAATTAAATGTAAATGGTATTGAAATACCTCGTAAACTCTTAATAGAAGATTCTTACGTGTACATCCTGAAAAATGAAATTGTTGAGAAAGTAAAAATCGATATCATTCATTCCAAAGAGAATTCTGTTATCACAAATAGTTTGAACGACGGAAGTTTATTGATTTTAAAAACATCGGGTATACATAAAGGTATTGTTGGAAAAGCTGTATTGTAAAAACTATAGAGCAAAACAACATGTTAAGCTAGGTTTCCAGTAATTCGCGAAAGAACTGAAACCTAAAACCAAAAATTAGAATAATGAGAGCTTTAATTACATATTTTATAAAATATCCCTTTGCAGGAAACTTGTTGGCTGTGGTATTCTTCCTTTTGGGTTGGATTGGCATTTCCCAACTGAATTCAACTGTGATGCCACAAATTGATCCAGGTGTGATAACAATTACAGCAAGTTATCCAGGAGCATCACCCGAAGAAGTTGAGAAGGGGGTTAGCTTAAAAATAGAGGATAATCTAAAAGGTATTAGTGGTGTAGATAAAATCACCTCTTCGTCAAAAGAAAATACTGTAAGCATAAAAGTAAGTTTGGAATCGGGTTACGATGGTAATTTGGCACTGCAGGATGTGAAAAATGCTGTTGATGGAATTAGTTCGTTTCCAGTAGGTGTTGAGTCAATTAGTGTAAAGAAGAATGAGTTTGAGATTTTGGCATTGGATATGACTTTGAATGGTGATTTGAGTTTAAAAACTCTAAAAACCTATGCCAGACAAATTGAAAATGATTTAAGAGGTATTGATGGTATTTCTAAAGTGAGTCTATCAGGATTTCCTGATGAAGAGATTGAAATTAGTATTAATGAAGAGGCATTAAAAGCTTATAATCTGACCTTTGATGAAATATATACCGCGGTTGCTAATGAAAATATTGAACTGACTGGTGGTTCTATAAAAGGAGAAGATGAAGAATTAAAAATTCGTATTCGCGAAAAAGATTATTATGCTGAACAACTGAAAGATATTGTTATCCGATCGAAAAAAGAAGGAGGAACGATTCGATTAATGGATGTTTGCCAAATTAAAGACAAATGGTCGGAAACACCCAATAGAGCTTATGTGGATGGTAAGCCAGCAATTAGTATTTCAGTTCGTCACACTTCACGCGAAGATATTCTTTCCATATCGGAAAACTTACATGCATACGCAAAGACATTTAATGCAAAGCATGATGCAGTGAGCTTGGATGTTTTATTCGATAATTCATCATCGGTACGTGTGATGTTAGATATTTTATTGAGCAATGGGCTAATGGGGTTTATGTTGGTGCTTTTGTTTTTATCCTTATTTCTGAATCATCGTCTTTCCTTTTGGGTGGCACTTGGTATTCCAATTTCCTTTATGGGAATGTTTATGGTAGCAGCTGCTTATGGAGTAACGTTGAATAAAATATCTCTATTCGGGATGATACTTGTAGTAGGTATTTTGGTGGATGATGGTATTGTTATTTGTGAAAATATCTTTCAACATTATGAAAGGGGAAAATCAGCCTTGCAAGCTGCAATTGATGGAACAATGGAGGTCATGCCTGCTGTTTTCTCGGCAGTTTTAACAACCATAGTTGCCTTTACAGCATTCTTTTTTATTGAAGGAAGATTGGGACAGTTTTTTGTTGAATTGGCATTTGTTGTGATTTTTGCCCTGATATTCTCATTGGTTGAAGCTTTTTTTATATTGCCATCGCATGTGATGCATTCTAAGGCCTTGAAGCGCGATAAGAAAGTGTCTAAGCTAGAACAAACAACAACGAATGCTGTGTTGTGGGTTCGACGAAAGGGCTTTGAGCCCATCAGCCGTTTCAGTATCAATAATAAAACGATAACTGCGGCAATAGCCTTCGGTGTATTGGCTCTTACCTTTGGAGCTCTAACAGGAGGAATCATTATTAGCGGCGATTCGTCTATCGACGATACCAATTATACCAACGTTGAGTTGGAGATGCCAGCAGGAACACCAGAGAGCGAAACTCTAAAATACCTGACGTTTATTGAGGAGGCTGCTATAAAAACAGGAAAAGAATTTCAGGATAAGAGTTTAACGGGGGAGCCGGTCATCCTCAATATAAAAACAGATTTGACTTCAACTTCGGTTGGAAAAATTACCGTTTATATTATTGGTTCAGAGAAGAGAGATTTTTTATCCGGGGAGTTCTCTAATGCTATAAGTAAAAATGTGGGAGATATTCCTCAGGCAGAGCGATTGAATTTTGTACAAGAAAGTCATTTTGGTAAACCGATTTCAGTATCACTTCAGTCGAGTAATCTCGATGATTTGAATCTTGCTAAGGAAGAATTAAAATCAACTCTGTCAAAAATAGAAGGGCTGAAGAATGTTATAGATAACGATCAACTCGGTATGCGTGAAGTAAAGCTGAGCTTAAAGGACAATGCCTATAAATTAGGTCTGAACTTAAATGCTGTTACAGCTCAGGTTCGTACAGGTTTTTATGGAAAAGAGGTGCAACGCTTACAGAGAGGTATTGATGAAGTGAGAGTTTGGGTACGTTACGAAAAGTCAGAACGATCCTCAATAGGACAACTTGAGAATATGCGTATCAGAACAGCCGCAGGCGGGGAGTATTTTTTGAAAGATATTGCCAATATTTCATTTGAGAGAAACCTGGTGAAAATTAACCACCTTAATGGACAGCGTGAAATTAGTATTGAAGCGGATGTAACAGGAGCGAATGTAAATTTGGGACAGATAAATTCAGAGTTGAATGAAAATATTCTTCCGGCTTTAGAATCAAAGTATCCGGGATTAAAACACCGATACCAAGGAAAAACAGAAGAAATGGCAAAAGCGGGTAAATCGGCCATATTGATTGCACCGGTTTTTCTGATCCTCATTTTTTCAATTGTGATTTTCACTTTTAAGTCAGTTTCCCAAACCATCTTGATTTTCACTCTAATTCCTTTCGGATTTATTGGAGTAGGATGGGGGCATTGGTTACATGGTATCCCGCTTGATATTTCCTCATACTTGGGTATGGTTGCCCTTATGGGGGTTATGGTCAACGATTCCATAGTTTTGATAAGCACACTCAACGAAAAGCTAAAATCAGGTGAAGAATATTTAAGTGCGATTTATGATACAGCAGTTTCACGTTTTCGCCCAATTGTTCTGACATCCATCACAACCATAGTTGGTTTGGCTCCATTGATTGTCTCTAACGATCCGGAAGCAGGAATGGTCATTCCTATGGCTGTATCGATGGCTTATGGTATGGCAGTCGCAACTTTTTTAAATCTGCTACTATTACCTGTTTTATTAATAGTTGTGAATTCCTTACGATGTCGTTGGCAGTATCTAAGAACAGGAGTGATGCCTTCTCGTGAAAGTGTAGAGCCAGCAGTTAAGAATGGGAAAGAGTTTGCTTTAGAACTTAGTAAGTGATTTAAAGTTTGAATAATTAAAATAGAAATGATTATGATGAGAATGTTTTTAATAATAATGAGCAGTTTAATGTTTGCAGGCTCAATATTGGCTCAAGAAAATAATAAAACAGTAACAGTTAATATATTGGGCTTAGATTCCGATAAAGGAAAAGTAATAGTGTCTCTTTATAAGAGCGCAGAAAGTTTTCCTAAAAAACCTACGATTCGTAAAACTGCTTTGATAAAGAAGAATACAGCCTCTGTCAGTTTCGAAAATATTGAAGCAGGAACTTATGCCATAATGTGTTTTCACGACGAAAATGAGAACAAAAAATTAGATTTTAGTGCTTTTGGTCGACCTAAAGAGAGAATTGCTGCGTCTAATAATGCTAAAGGACGTTTTGGACCTCCTAAGTTTAAAGACGCTAAATTCTTGGTTCAGGATAAAATCACCATCCATAATATCGAAATGTGAAACTTGTATCTTAATATATAAGAAATGAAAAAGATAAAAATATTAATAGGTTTCCTCCTTCTCTCAAGCTCTTTGTTTTCACAAGAAGCATTGACTTTAGATCATGCTGTGGCCATAGCTTTGGAAAACAATTTGAATATAAAAGTAGCACGTTCCGATGCTGAGATCACATCGAATAAAGCAAGCAGAGGAAATGCTGGCCTTTTACCAACTTTGGGAGCAGGAATAAATACCAACTATTCGGAACATGCCAGCGACGAACTGAGCTCTTCGGGAAGTCTAAACTTCTCTTATACTTTATTCGATGGCTTTGGCGGACAGTATAGTTATAAGTTGTTGAACCTTCAGAAAGATCAGGCTGACCTATCGGCTCGATATCAAATAGAATTTACTATAGCTAATGTGATTACTGGTTTCTATGATATCAGCGAGAAGAGTGATGATTTATTGGTTGCCGGGGACAATTTAGCCATTTCGAAAGATCGTTTGAAAAGAAATGAAGCTAAGTACGAATATGGAAACATCAATAAACTAGAGGTTTTAAATGCCAAGGTTGATTTTAATAGAGACAGTTCCAGTTATTTAAAAGCACAACAGAATTACGATGAAGCTGCCAGAGAACTTAATGTTTTGTTGGGACGATCGGTAGAAACCGAGTTGCAAATAATTCCTGATGCATCTGATTTTAGAGTTTTTGATTTGAATCAACTTAAGGATGAGGCTCTGAATAATAATGCTGATTATTTGATTAAGCGTAGTCAGTTGGAGGCAAGTGAGATTAGTGAAAAGAAAGCAAAATCAAGTCAGTTACCATCTCTTAAACTGACATCGAATTATAATTATTATGAGAATAAGATTGCGGGGACCAACTCGAATTCTCAACTATCAGGCGGTTTAAGTTTAAGCATGAATATTTTCGATGGGAAGAAGAAGAGAATCACCATTGCCAATGCCAAGATAGAGAAACAAATAAGCGTTTTCCAAGAACAAGAACAGCGTTTGCAATTGGAAAAGGATATTGTCCATGCCTTAGCGTCCTATGAATACAACTTACAACTGTTATCTTTGGAAGAAGATGCTTTGGAAGCTTCGAAACTGAACTTTGAACAGAGCAGGGAATATTATCATCTTGGACAGATCAGCTCTACAACTTATCGCGAAGCTCAGTTGAATTATGTTGAAGCTCAAAATAAAAGATCAGCTGCTCGCTATCAGGCCAAGCGATCCGAAATCAATATTAAGAAGATTAGTGGTTCACTATTGAAGTGATGATTTTTTAATATCTTGGTATAAATATAAACGAATAGAAAATTTATAAATGCTTAAAAAATATATATTAATCATTCTTGTTTTGTGTTTTTGCATGCCGGCCTTTGCACAGTTCGAAAAAGAATTAGCTGGTGTCGATTATGTCCGACTTGGTGACGAGAATTCGAAGAACAGCGTTAAATTTCAGAAATTCAGCTTTAGATTAACCATTCCAAAGCGTCTTAATGACAAGGGAAGCTTACTGCTTAATAAATTTGAATATGCCAAAACGAGTATCGATTATTCATCAGGACCTAGTATACTGAAAGATTTGGAAAGATTTCATACGGTATCCTACACCTTGGGCTTTCGTAAACCCATTAAGAACAATTGGTCTTTGATTGCGATGGTAACGCCTCAAATTTCTTCAAACTTTAGATCCTCATTGGAGTGGGAAGATTTACAATTACGAGGGCTTGTAATGTTTACAAAGCCAATTAAACCTACACTTAGACTTAGTTTGGGAATTATGTATGGAACTACTACGGGTGTTCCACTCCCTTTACCTGTTTTTAGTATGATGTGGAAACCTGCCCCTAAGTGGGAAGTAAATGTTGGTTTTCCCAGGTTTGGCGTGAAGTATGCCTTTACACCCAAAACAAAACTGAGTGCCGATTTGTTTATGGTAGGTGATAACTTTACGCTTACACAAGATCTTTTCTATACCGATCAGAAAATTGATAATATTCGAATTATGAACTTGGGCGGTGGTCTTAGCCTGACACAAAAACTCACCAAACATCTGAAACTGAAGCTGAACTCCGGCTATACTTTTTATCGCAAGTTTGAATTTTTGGGAAGAAAAGATTCTGTATTAGATTACAATTTGGATAACGATATGTATTTTAAAGTAGGGCTTTCTGTGGGACTTTAAGTTAATCTCCTTGCCAATTGTTCGTTTTAAGTTATTTTCCTAAAGCAGAATAGATGTTCTAAATAGAAAACATGCTGTATAAAACATGTTTAGTAATTGAGCTTTGATAAGGTTTAAACTTGGCTTTTTTGTATTTTAGCAAACTGGAAAATATAGATTACTAACATAAAACTTACACAAGGTGAAAAGAACATTTCTTTCATTACTTGCAGCGAGTGTTTTATTAAGCTCATGCAATTCAGACAAAGGTGTAAAAACAGAGGCAAACGGTAACCCGTTTTTTTCTGAGTATAACACACCACATCAAACAGCGCCGTTTGATCAAATCAAATTTGAACATTACAAGCCAGCTTTCCTTGAAGGAATGAAGCAGGAACAAGCTGAAGTTTTGGCTATCGCTAACAGTAAGGATGAGCCTACTTTTGAGAATACCATTGAGGCGTTTGAGAAAACAGGAGCTTTGTTATCTAAAGTGAGTAATGTGTTTTACGCACAAAAAGGATTCAACAACAACGATTCTATTGCAGCATTAGCAAAAGAAATGTCTCCGCTATTCACTAAGCATGGTGCTGACATTAGCCTTAACGAAAACCTATTTAAGAGAATTAAAACAGTTTACGATAAGAAAGCTGATTTGAAGTTGACTGTTGAGCAGAATACTTTACTAGAGAAAATGTACCAAGGCTTTGTTCGTAGTGGTGCTAATCTTGATGCTGACAAAAAAACAAAATTGCGTGAGATTGATGGTAAATTAGCTTTACTAACCATGCAGTTTGGCGATAATGTATTGAAAGAAACAAATGCTTTCGAGTTGGTTATCGACAAGAAAGAAGACCTTGCTGGTTTACCTGAATCTGTTATTGGTGCTGCTGCTGAAAAAGCAACTGCTGCTGGTAAAGAAGGTAAGTGGATGTTTGGTTTAGATAAGCCATCGATGCTTCCTTTCCTACAATACTCTGATAAGCGTGACTTGAGAGAGAAATTGTACATGGGCTACACAAATCGTGGTAACAACAATAACGAATTTGATAATAAGAAGATTGCTCAGGAAATTGCAAACTTAAGAATCGAGAGAGCTAAATTATTCGGCTTTAAAAATCACGCAGCTTATGTTCTTGATAAGAATATGGCTAAGACTCCGGAGAAAGCTCTTGAGTTATTGAACAAGCTTTGGAATAAAACTTTGCCAAATGCTAAGAAAGAAGCTGTTGAATTGCAAAAAATGATTAACAAAGAAGGTGGCAAATTTAAGTTAGCTTCTTGGGACTGGTGGTACTATTCTGATAAAGTGAAGAAAGCAAAGTATGCTCTTGACGAGAATGAACTACGTCCTTATTTCGAAATTAACAACGTACGTGATGGTGCTTTTGCTTTGGCAACAAAGTTATATGGTATCAAATTCATCGAGCGTAAGGATATTGCTAAGTTTCATGAAGAATGTCAAACTTGGGAGCTTCAAGAAGCTGATGGAACACATATTGGTATTTTCTATTTAGATTATCACCCACGTGCATCTAAGCGTCCAGGTGCTTGGATGGATTCATTCCGTAAGCAGTCGGGTACAGGAACAGATAAGGAAATTACGCCAATTGTAATGAACATCTGTAACTTTACGAAGCCAGTAGGCGACGGACCAGCTCTAATTAGTGCTGATGAGGTTGAAACTTTATTCCACGAGTTTGGTCACGCACTTCACGGATTCTTATCTAAGTGTCGTTACAACACATTGTCCGGTACTTCGGTATCTCGCGACTTTGTTGAGTTACCATCTCAGGTAATGGAAAATTGGTGTTTCGAGCCGGAAATGTTAGCGCTTTATGCAAAGCATTACAAAACAGGTGAGGTTATTCCTGCTGAATTGGTTAAGAAGATTCAAGCTGCTGGTAAATTCAACCAGGGATTTGCAACTCTTGAGTATCTTGCTGCTTCATTACTTGATATGAAATACCATACTTTAACTGAGCCATTAACTGAAGATGTGATGACTTTTGAGAAGAACTACCTTGAGGGAATGGGATTAATTCCGGAGATCTATTCAAGATACCGTTCTACTTATTTCAACCATATCTTCTCTAGTCCTGTAGGTTACTCTGCGGGTTACTACGCTTACATTTGGGCTGGTGTACTTGATTCTGATGCTTTCCAGGCATTTAAAGAGACATCTTTATTTGACCAAGCTACTGCTAAGTCATTCCGCGATAATGTAATCTCAAGAGGTGGTACTGAAGATCCGATGGTACTTTACAAGCGCTTTAGAGGTGCTGAGCCAAGTATCGAGCCATTATTAAATAAGAGAGGTTTGAACTAAACCCAACTCTATCATATTTAAAAAATCCGATTCACGAAAGTGAATCGGATTTTTTTGTTTGTGTCATTTAGAAAGCCAGCTCAGTTTATCTGTGTTGGCTTTTTTATGCTCATCATAATTTATAATTATTCCAGCTTTTATTTAACATGATTACTGTTGAAATGATGATAATATGTATAATTTTATAGACTTGGGAAGAGAATCAATTCAAATATGAAGGGTGGGGAAGGAAAAGTAGATTTGGTTAATTGAAATATAAATCTATAAAGAGTTAATGTTTTGCAAGAGACAATAGCCTTTTTTACAATATTATAGTCTGTAATAGGCTTATTAATAGTGAAATATAAAAATGAACAGATAAGTGATATAACATCAATATGATGTTACACACTTTACGGGAAAGTGTCTTAAAGTAAAAAGGACTGTTGCTTTTAACAATCCTTAATACATTATTCATAAAAATAAGTTATTGTAGATTATTTCTTTATGCTTATCATTATTTTATTAATGATCGCGTGAAGTTGATGCTCATCAGCCTTCTTTATAACTGCCTTATTCATTGCCACAGCTTCTTCACTAAATTCAGCTTTAGCGCCTTTATTACTTTTTACTAATTCCAAATACTTAATCATTGTTTGTGAAGAGATATCACCTTCTAATAATTCAATACTGTTAGTTAGTAACATCCTATAAGTCTTGTCATTAGAGCTTTCCCTTACCGACTTCAAATACTCTCTATAGTTCACAAGGTTTTGGATGTCTTCTTTTGTTAATTCATACATAATTCAATAATTTTAAATTAATATTACATTTTGAAACTATTCTCGATTTAGAATTATCAACAAGCGTTATAATTGATTTGTCAATGATTCTATTAAACTTATCATACAAAACATTTCATGGAATGAATGTTCATTCCAATTTTCGAGTAAAAAATTTTACTCCTTAATTCCATCCCAAACCATACGAATATGGTTTTTCAGCGATGAATGTTTCTTTTCATATGGAGTACAATATCGATTTAGGTAAGATAAAATAGCCCCGCTAATAAATATTAGTATTTCATCTATATCAACGTTTTTTACAATTCTGTTCTGCTGAGCAATTTGCACAAGCTTAGCCATCATTTCTATCGGTTTTCTACCCATTTCCTTATTTTCATGTGTGATAATTGGTGAAGCTTCTAGTTGCTGAATAATGTTGAAATATGATGGATGATTAATAAAAAACTCAATTATGGCAGTCAGGTATATATCAAATTGTGTTTTAATGGGCAGATCAGTTCTCAGCTCCAAAAACAAAGTTTCTTCCTGTTTTCTAATTTTGACGTAAATCTCGTTAATCAGTACTTCCTTGTTAGGGAAGTAGTTATAGATGGTTCCCATGCCTGTACCTGCAGCTTTTGCAATTTCTGACATGGGGGTATTATGAATTCCTTTTTCTACAAGAAGTTCAATCGCAGCATTTAATATGGCTTCTCTTTTTTTCATACCATAAAGATACATATTGGAATGAATATTCCAATATGTATATAAATAAAAGAAGATTTAAATTTGACACATAAACAAATTATTAGCTGAAAATTCTATTACGAAGCACAGCCTGGTAATTGTGCCTTAGTAAAACACAAATGCAGCTTTAGCTGCAAAAGGGGGCTGGAAATAAATATGTTATTATTAAACCAATTGAACCATTCTGGAAAATCTAACTACTTAGATTGTGATTAAGATCGCAACCAACAAAAGCTATGAAATAACTAATAAAATACTTTTGATCTACAAACATTTGAAGAATTCGCAAAGAATTAGAGGAGTATTTTTTAGAAATTATCTCTATTTTGTCAGATTCTTTATTATGACATTTGAAATTACTCTTGGAGTAATATTTTCTGAATATTTTAAAGTGCCAGAACTAGATACAATAATTCGTGGTGTACTAGTTTCAAAATTTATTATAGCTTTAATAAATAGCTTTGTCATTGATTGGATACCAGATAAGGTAAATTGTACTGATTGAAAAACTGTTGCCAACATGCTGTAAAAAGGCATTAAAACGACTTTTACAGCTGACCGTTACAGGGCATATAATACAGCATGAAAAAAATATTTTTAATACTAATATTATCATTGAGAATGTTTTCATTCCTAAAAAAGCAATCAACGGATATTCCATATGTATGGAATCGTTTTGAAAAATGGTTGTACAAAAATGCATCCCGATTACATATGATGGTCACGGGAACCATTATTGTATTGATCTTGCTCCTACATCTAATGGGTTAGTGGATAGATCATTAGGATGTGGCGCGATTCACCTGAAAGAGGATTGATAGCAGAGTCTTTTCTTGACTGGGTGAATAAATACGTGAAAGACCTTGAGAAAGGACAATACGTATATTCGGAAGATTGGGGAGGTATAATTGATAAAAATGATTTGTAAAACGCCATGTAACAAAAGTTAAAATTAATGGGTGTTGACGCTCGACTTGATAAGGCGGCAATTCAAGTTACTCAAGAAATCTAGTAAGAGCCTTAGCAATTATTAAAAAACATCTAATGAGAAAACAATTTCATATTTTAAATGGTGATTCCTTAAAAGAAATGTTCCCGGCAAATATACAGGGTGAATTGATTGTTGCCCGTGAATGTTTGATAGATGGAAATGTTGAAGGGAAAAGCTTAGATAACTTTTTTGCTACAAGAGCAAAATTTATTAGTGATAACTACGAGGGCTTTACCAAGCAAGATTATTATAATAAAACGGTTACCGAATTTCAAAAGATTCAAGCGATACCACAGGAGTCAGAGATAAACCTTTGGTTTGAGGATGACTTGTTTTGTCAAGTAAATTTCTGGTTTGTTATTAACCTCTTAGCTAAATCGTATAAGAGTAATCTGATTTTTCTTGTCCGACCAATAACAAACAGTCAGTATGGTTTTGGTGGTTTGAATGAATCTGAATTGAGATCAATTTATACGAACAGACTATTGCTAACGAATCTTGACAAACTCGCTGCGCTTTGGTTGTCGTATCAAAATGATGACAGAGAAAAATTGTTGGAAACGGCAAGAGATTTAGAAAACAAATATCCATGTATTCTTCCAGCTGTAAAGGCACATCTCGAGCGAATTCCAATAGAAGGGAATCCAGGAAGGCCAAGTCGATCACTGTTACAAATAATGGATGAACTTAAAACCGAAGAATTTGAACCAATCTTTAAGGAATTTTGCAATAGAGAAAGCATTTATGGTTTTGGAGATTTACAGGTTAAAAGACTATTGGATGACATAAAAAGCAATCGCGAATAAAAGCTAAATTTCATAGGCGGTTGTGAGTCGTTTGAAAGTTAAATAAATGGATGAGCATAGTATTTACAAATATGATTTAGTAAATAGTATCTTACACAAAAACGATATATCATGACAAAAGTAAAATCAATATTCATTTCATTATTATTACTCTTAACATCAACTCTATTGTATTTCTCAATGAAGGATAGTCCAATTGAGCTAAATGATGAATTGGTGTCATTTGTTGCAGCCTTTGCTTTTGTAATTGGTCTTTTCAATTTCGTAAGAGAGTTCTTCAGACTAAAGAAAAACTAAGCACATGAATACAGAACTTAGCTGGGAGAAGGATACCTTCTCTAGAAATTACACCTTATTCGATTCTCAAAAATTGTGTGGTTATCTCAAAAGGGATTTCTTATCTCAATCTGCTAATGGTGAGATAAATGGGGAGTTATATTCTTTTAAAACATCAGGTTTTATAAAGAAAAACACCATTGTTTATGATGGATTAACCGGTAAGAGTTTGACCGTAATAAACTACGACGAGTTGCGTTCAAGAGCAATTTTATCTGTTGGTGATAAAGTACTATACTTTAAGTTCGATAGCCTTCTACAAAACTCTTGGCACCTATCGGGAACTGGAGGCGAATATATTGCTTATTCTTCATCCTCGAACAAAGGTTATATCAATTCAACGACCGACGATAGCCTACTTTTATTAAGTGGTTTATTGGTGGCAGATTATTTTAGAAAATCACAACGAGATGTCTTTATCTTTATGATGCTGGTAGCTTGTGTAATCATTGTGTTCACTATTTTGTTTTAGATATTTTTTATCTTAAAAAGAAAACTATGAAATCTATATTTAAATTATTAATTCTATTCGCTTTATTCACTTCTTGTGAATCGAAGCATAGCAATTCTGTTGGAACGAAAGAAACTCTTGCTTTGGAGTCAGAAATCTATGCCGAAGATGAGATGGTTCCAATAACAAGACAAGAAGCCGTGAAACCACCACCTCCTCTGGGTTTACACGATATGCAGGGTGATGAGGTAATGGAAAAGAAGATTATTAAAGATGGAAGAATTGAGATTAAAGTAAAAAAACTTGAGCAAGCAAAATCCAATGTAGATTCCTTAGTAAAGAAATTTGATGCCTATTATGGTAATGAGACTTTTAAGAATTCACATTATCGATCTTTTTACCATTTAACGATTCGCATACCTAATAATTATTTTGAAGCTTTCATTTCAGGTGTCGACAATGGGAAAGTTGAGCTTTTATCTAAGGATATTAATGCAAAAGATGTATCTGAGAGATACTACGACTTAAAAACCAGACAAAAGAATAAACGCCTGTATTTGTTGCGATATCAAGATTTACTGAAGAAGGCAAAATCGATTAAAGACATACTTGAGGTTGAAGAGAAAGTCCGTGATTTGGTTGAAGAAATAGAGAGTGTTGAGGGGCAGTTAAAATACTTAGACAAACAGGTTGCTTATAGCACACTAAACCTATCCATTATTATGGAAAAGGATAAACGATTTGAACCAAGTAAGAAGGATAAATTCTCGGAACGATTGAAAGAATCATTAACTAATGGCTGGTTCGGAATTGTTGCTTTCTTTCTCTTTTTAGTAAAGATATGGCCTGCATGGATTATTTGTTTTATTCTTATTGTAGTATGGAGAAGATATAAACGAAAGAAAAAATTAATGAAATAAGGAGTGGGATTTCTTCCTACTTAAAATTAGAACACACATTTAAATGAAGAAGTACATTACCATCCTATTCGTGCTTGTGTCAATTTTGGCATATTCTCAAAAATCTAAGATTGATTGGAAAGCAGATATTGAATTTTTAAAAAATGAACTGCCTAAAAAGCATAAAGATTTTTTCACGGTTCGAAACCAGAAGGAATTCGAGGTCGATTTAAATAAAATAGCTTCAAAAACCGATCAGTTAAAAGACTTTGAAATTATCTTATCTATTCAGCAAGTAATAGCGAGTTTTGGCGATTCACATACTCATATTGAATTCTCTAAACTATTTGATCAGGAAAAGGGTTTGCCTTTAAAATTATATTGGTTTAAGAATGGTATATACATTTTAGCTACATCGCAAAAGAACAAATCAATATTAGGAAAGAAACTAGTGAGTATAAATGATTACCCTATCGGTCAGGTTTGCGATAGCTTAGAAAGGTTATTTACGGTTGATAATAGAGCTATGTCGAAGATGTTTGTACCAAAGCTTTTGAATAATGGAGGCTTGTTGGAGTATTTCGGATTTGTAAAGAATGGTGTTTATGAATTGGGTTTGGAGGATGAAAAAGCTTTGTTCTCGAAAGCAACAATTCAGGTAGGGAAAATAACAAAAGAGAATCAGATAGCACTGACACCTAATTCAAAGCCATATTGTTTGCAAAATCGACGTAAAGTTTTTAGTCAGAATTATATAGAAAAGGATAGTATTTATTACATTTTGTATAATAAATGTATAAGCCGTGAATTGATGATCATGTTCGGGCGCGAAGAAAAGGCTAAAAATTACCCATCGTTTACCGAATTTGAGAATGCAATATTCCATACCATAAAAGAGAAACCAATTAAGCAATTTGTTTTCGATATGCGTTTTAATGGCGGAGGTAGTTCTGCTCAAGGGACTGACTTTGTGGAAAAGCTAGTTCTTATTGATGAGATCAACTCAAAAGGTAAACTTTACGTAGTGATAGGAAGAAAAACATTCTCATCGGCTATCATAAATTCTATGGATTTTAGAAATAAGACCGAAGCAATTCTGATAGGAGAGGAGACTAGCGGCAAACCAAATCATTTTGGCGAGATTAGATCATTCGACCTACCACACTCAAAACTAAATATCACTTATTCTACAAAATATTTTAAAGAAACTGATGAAGATATTAAGACTATAGTTCCGGATGTGCGTATCGAAACAAATTTCGAAGACTATATGAATGGTGTTGATCCTGTTTATGAGTGGATAAAAAACAACAAACCTTAGAATAGATATTTTATTTATCTTTTTAAGGTTCTGAAAATTAATGTAATTAGATTATCATATTTAACGATTTCAAACAAACAAAATCATGAAAACTTTAAAACGATCTATTTTATTTATTGCCCTAACTCTTATTAGCTGCACAAGTTTTGCACAAACGGCTAAGGATACTTTGGCTATTAAGGAAACGACCTTAAACTACATTGAGGGCTACTTTCATAAGGATGCTGCAAGAATGGAGAAGGCCTTGCATCCTGAATTAGTTAAACGTAGTATTCAGAAAGCTAAAGATGGAACAGAATTCGTTATTAATTTGAGTGCGTCCTATATGGTTATGCGAGCAGGAACCAACACGAATCGTCACGCTGCTAAGCCTGATGGTCCAATAGAATCAAAAGTGGAAATATATGACATTGTTGGGAATGCTGCTACAGTTAAGGTGTCGACAAACCAATATGCATTTGTTGATTATTTGCATATTGGGAAATTTAAAGGTGAGTGGAAGATTCTAAATGCATTTTGGGCGTATAAGCCAAAAGAGGACAAATAGAACTTAAGTTATTTTGAATTATAATTTATATAGGAAGCATTAGCTTCCTTTTTGTTTCTGATAATTATAACTTGTTTGATTATTTTATATCTCTAATAAAATTATCAAAATAGGTAATTGTCTTGATTAAGCCTTCTTCAAGCTGAATATTGGGAGTCCAATTGTTAAGTCTCTCTTTAGCTAAGCTGATGTCAGGCTGACGTTGCATGGGATCATCCATAGGTAGCTTTTCAAATATAATCTTTGATTTAGATTGAGTCAATCTAATAACTTCCTGAGCTAATTCTAATATTGTAAACTCGTTGGGATTACCAATATTAACAGGACCTATAAAATCTTTTGGAGAATTCATCATTCTAATGGCACCTTCTACTAAATCGTCGACATATTGAAAGCTTCTGCTTTGCGATCCATCACCATAAATTGTAATGTCTTGATTTTTTAGAGCTTGCATGATGAAATTTGAAACGACACGACCATCATTGGGATGCATATTGGGACCATAGGTGTTGAAAATACGCATGATTTTAATGTCGACCTGGTTCTGCTTATGGTAATCCATAAACAAGGTTTCAGCACATCGTTTACCTTCGTCGTAGCATGAGCGGATTCCAATAGGATTCACATTCCCCCAATATTCTTCAGTCTGAGGATGAATTTCAGGATCGCCATAAACTTCACTTGTTGAAGCTTGTAATATACGAGCCTTTATTCTTTTAGCTAATCCTAGCATATTAATAGCACCCATAACTGACGTTTTTGTCGTTTTAATGGGATTGTACTGGTAATGAACAGGAGAGGCCGGGCAAGCCAAATTATAAATCTGATCAACTTCGGCAAAATAAGGTTGAATTACATCATGACGAACCAACTCAAAGTAAGGGTGAGGTAGGAGGTGTTCAATGTTGCGCTTGCTACCCGTGAAATAATTATCGAGACAAATGACATCGTGTCCATCTTTTATAAGTCTATCACATAAGTGTGATCCTATAAATCCGGCACCTCCAGTAACAAGTATTCGTTTCATAAAGCAATTAGTTGATATAGAAGTCTTCTCAGATCAAAAATCTAAGAATAGTTATTGTTTGGATTTTTGATTAATGACGATAATTTCGATCTGTTCTCTTACATAAGAATCAAATTCAATATATGAATATTTATCAAACTCAGAGAATTTTCTTAAATAAATTTTCGATGTATTCTTTTGTCAGCAAGGCTGGGTTATTCTTCAATCTTTCCAAATTGCAGTCGGATAATTTTGAAATCTGCTCAGCTTCAATTCCCAACTGGCTTAATTTCGTACTCAAACCTATTTGATTCCAAAATCTTTCGATTTTCACAACACCATCAGATAGGCTATCTGCATTTATCAGGTTTAATATCTTTTGGATATCTTCTTTAGCATATTCGTAATTAGCCTGCATGATATGAACTAAAGTTATTGCAACCGCATGTCCGTGTGGCACATCAAAAAAAGATGTCATCTTATAGGATAGTGCATGACTTGCTGTGGTCTTGGAAATATTTATGGCTTTTCCAGCCCAATAAGCACCTTCACTGACTTTATCCTTGGCATTATAATCATTATCGACAACAGCTTCCTCAAGGTTATTCCAAACCAAGCTAATCGCTTTCTCTGCGTATTCTTTTGATTCTACATTTCCTCCTGTCGCCCACATAGACTCGATTGCCTGACAAAGAGCATCGGCTCCTGTACAGGCAGTTAAATAAGCTGGTGTAGAATATGTAAATTGAGAATCTACAATAACATATTCAGGTAAAATGTATTTGTGTGCAAAAGAGTATTTTTCTCCATCAATATACATCACCGCAAAATGAGTCGCCTCACTTCCTGTTCCAGCTGTTGTTGGTATAGCAACAAACGGGAAAGGTTTTTGATCCAATCTATTTGCCTTAATGGTTTCTACCAGATTTTCCTGAACCTGTGATAAACTATTAATTAGTTTTGCAATATCAATGGCACTTCCACCACCAATGGCAATTGTTAATTCACAATTCTCACGCTTAAACAGCTCAATTCCCTTTTCAACATCTTCCAGCTTGGGATTCTCCTCAAAATCGGAAAACCTAAAATATGGAGTCCCTTTTAAAAGGGACTCCATTATTTTTTGAGCTCCGGATTTTTCGTAAGAGGATTTACCTGTTACCAGAAATACCTTTTTGCCCGAATGTAATTTTAATATCTCCGATAAATTGGAGACACTATTCTTACCTATGTATATATTCTCAATCATTATTTCAAGAAATCCATCAAGTTTTCCTTATTCTCAACAGGAGTTGTCGTTGGTCGTCCCAAATCATTTCTAGCTCCTTTTTTCACTCGAATTTCCAAAATTGAAGGCCCGTCGCTTGCCAGTAATTTAGGAAATACAGATTCTATAGATTCAATTGAATCAGCAAAAAAGGCTTCTTTATATCCAAAACCCTTAGCGATTTGACCGAAGTCAATATCGAATCCAATAGTTGGCTGACCTCCTACTGAATCATGAGATCCATTGTTGAAAACAATATGCTTTAGATTCTTGCAATCTGCAGCTGCAATAATTCCAAAAGAACCTGTATGCATAATGATCGCTCCATCGCCATCAAAACAATAGACGTTTTTAGAAGAATGCATAGCTACACCCATGGCAATTTGAGAAGCGTGTCCCATTGACCCCACAGTAAGAAAATCTTTCTCGTGTCCGGTATTATGCTTTTCTCTTATCTCAAATAATTCTCTTGATATCTTGCCTGTAGTAGAAACAACAACAGAATCTTCTTCTATCATCTCAACCACTTTTTCGATGGCTTCTTCTCTTTCCGGATAAGTATTTACAGCATCCTTTGCTGCAAGTTTATAAGTTTCAAAAGTTCCCTTTTTAACTAAAAATACATATGGACTTGAATTCTCCTTACAAGTTGCAAGTGCTTTTTTCACTTGTTCATTTGCCTCTGCTGTATCTGCACTCAATACTTCACTAGGAATCTGCATCGCATCAAAAAGGTCTTTCGAAACTTTCCCTTGCTTTACATGCTGAGGCTCATCTTTCTTTCCAGGTTCTCCACGCCATCCAACAAAAAGAATCATTGGAATTTTGTACACATCCTCATCTGCCAAAGACAATAAAGGGTTTACAGCATTACCAATTCCTGAGTTCTGCATATATACAGCAGGAACTAATCCTGTTGCCAAATGATAACCACTTGCTAATCCTACAGAAGCTCCTTCATTTGAAGCGATAATATGCTTATCTGCAGGATAATTATCGAACATATAAGCAGAGAGCGAAGCCAAAAGAGAATCCGGAACTCCTGTATAGAAGTTCACATCATTGCTCTCCAGATTTTTAAAAAATGATTTTAATTCTATCATTCTAATCTTATTTAGTACCAGGTATTAGTTCTAGAATTTCCTTAATTGGCATGCATTTATCATTTGCATCCGACGAGCGTCCATTAGCTAAAATCGATTTTGCAACATCCATCATTGCTGGATATGAAGCACGTAGCATGTGATTTGCATAGATCACCACATTAACTCCAACTTTACTAAATTCTTCTTCTGTAATGTGGTTGAATGTTGATGGTACAACTACAATAGGTGTGTTTTTATTATCTTTTCTGAATCGTTCACAGAATTCAATAATATCTTCACCCGTTTTCTCTTTACTGTGAATCATGACACCATCAGCACCAGCTTTAACATAGGCATGTGCTCTTTCTAAAGCATCTTCAACAGATTTTCCTAAAATTAAAGACTCTACACGAGCGATAACCATGAAATCCTCAGTAACCTGAGCCATTTTCCCAGCTTTAATTTTAGCAGAAAAATCTTCAATTGTATCTTGAGTTTGTGGAACTGCAGTACCGAATAATGAGTTCTTTTTAAGACCTGTTTTATCTTCGATGATAACAGCAGATACACCATGACGCTCCAATGTTCTTACCGTAAATACGAAATGCTCTACTTTTCCTCCGGTATCACCATCGTAAATAATTGGCTTGGTTGTACATTCCAAAGTATCATTTAAACCATGCATACGTGTTGTGATATCAACCGCTTCGATATCTGGCTTACCTTTAGACGTAGAATCAGTTAAACTACTCGACCACATGCCATCAAATTCCTGATTCATACCGTTTACACTCACCTTAGCATTCTCAGCAATTAATCCTGTTAAACCACTATGTGATTCCAAAATACGCACAACTGGTTTAGCTTGAATTAGCCTACGAAGGCGTTTCATTCTAATTTCAGGAGTCGTCCCAATAGATTTAACCTTCTCGTTTAATTTTGAAGAAGAGATTCCTTGTGTATATGGTACATCGATAACCTTACCATTCCATTCTTTAATGGTGTCAATTACACGTTGTCTTGTTTCTTGCTGAATTCCCTCTTTCCAATCGTCACCATGAACCACAAAATCGGGCTTCACATTCATCAGGTTAGGTACATAATCAAGCGTGTCCTGAGGGATTACTTTTTCAACTCCTTTTAGATTTTCTACGATCATTTTTCTTTGCTCGTAATCTAGATAAGGTAGTCGCTTGTAGCTTGCAATGGCTTTGTCTGTTAGTACCCCAACAGTTACGCTACCCAATTTAGCACCTTCTTTAATAATGTTTAAATGTCCAGGATGAATGATATCTGCACTCATGCCAATGTATACATTCTTGCTCATGATATATTATTTTTTAAATGTTTTACTATTCTACGGGCAACATTTCCATCTACATCTCCAACTACTTTTTTTACTAAATCTTTTCTTCGATTGATGTTTTTGTTGCTATTTTCTAAATTGTCTTTCAACAGATTAACCATCTGCTTATAGTTGTATGCATTGTCACCTACATTCCACAACTCAAAATTAATGATATCTAATCTCTTATTTAGCTTATTAGGTATTAATTTATAATACCATCTTGATTTTACAAATCGATTTACAACAACAGGTTTTCCCATAGCTGCAAACTCGTAGATTGCAGCTGAAAAATCAGATACCAAAATGTCTGCCACTTGCATAAACGGGATTAGTGAGTTTTCTGATAAGTCTGCAAAATATACATTTTTGTGTTGATTCCATTTTTGAATTAACTGTAGCTCTTTGGCATACTTCTTCCTCATATAAATGTAAAAATGAGGTTTAATTATAATATTATAGTCCGAAAGTATTTCTGGTAAATTCTTAGGGATTTTTCCAATTGAAGAAGGATAAAAAGTTGGTGCATAAAGAATAGTTTTCTTTTTCGGGTTTAACTTATACTTTAGCCTTGATTCATGGATTATATTTTCATCTATATAAAGCATAGAATCCAATTTTGAATACCCAACAACAACTGTATTATCCTTTTTTTCTGGATGCGCACGAAGAATATTATCCCGAATAAATTCTGTTTCAACAAATCGAATATCGAAAGCAGTAAGTTCATCTCTTAGATAAACATTCTTTCCTCCCCAACATCCATGAAAAATGGATACTGTTTTTTGAAAAGTGATATTTGTTGGCTGTATAGCATTCCCAAATATTAAGAAATTACAAGAGAGCCCTTTGGTTTGTAAAGATTGATATTCAATATCATGTTCAATACAATATGCTATAGTCGTTTTATTCTGTTCTTCTAAATTTCTTGATTTTTCGTCTGGAATTACAATTGCAAATGAGAGTTCATTGGCCTTTAATTCATCCATTACTGAAATAAAATGAGGTAGGAAGTAATTATTTTCCAGATAAAATAAGGCAAAGTATGTATCTCTTGTTTCTGTCATAACGAACGACTTATTTATGCGATTTTTTAGAACTAAAAACACCTCTTTTAGATATTCTTAACCATAATCCGATGTTATCTCCTAACAACTCTCCCTTATCTAAAGCACATGCTACATCTAATTTAAATGGGAGTTGTTTAAGAGGTATATTCACTTCAACAAGTCCAGAAAACTGGTTGAGTGTTGAAGTATATGGCGTAGCATAGGTTCCGTAGTTGTGAGTATAAGTCAGGTAAGTTTTGTAAGGAAAACCAAATAATTGACCGCCTATTCCAACATGAAAGCCTTTAAACCTATTGTTTGCAATACCAATCGTGCCAGTTGTAAATAATGGAGAACCTATAGTTCTGTTATGGTGAGTCCAGCCTGAGCGATACTCTCCATGATTAAAATAACTATCTCTACCTCCAATGATATGATCACCTTCTTTAAAAATCGATCCACCTTGATAAGATGTGTGGTAATATTCCATTACGACCGATTGAATTATGGCATCGTTTCTTTTTCTATTTTTATAGAAAATACCATACAAGCCATCGGGCTTATTATTCATTCGTGTTCCCGAACCATCCTCAAATATAGTTTGATAATAGGCGTTTAAATGGAATTTTTTATCATTGTAATAAATATCAAATCGATAACTTCCGAGATGGTTTCCTAAGCGATACTCATCATTACCAAAAGAGCCCGCATCATCACCTTCAATCCTGAAAATTTTTATGTATTTACTTAGTGAACCCGAAATATCTCCTTTGGTAGGGTGTGTCCCTGCCCATAAGGCATAATGCTCAAGCCCTGCACTTGCGCTTAGTTTATAATCTTTAAAAATTCGTAGGTACAGATTCTTATGATGAATTCTGGCATTATCAATATAGCGGTTATCAGTTGTTATACCATCTGACAAAAGTCCTTTAAAGGCGATAAATCCTTTTGTAAATGGAATGTCTGTCCACTCCGGAACACTTATCTCATATTGAGGGTATGCTCTTGAATTATTAGAATACAGTAAATCACCATTGGTAGATGATAAACCATCATATCTTGAGGCGTGATTTTTTTGACCTAAATAAAGATTAATGAATTTCCAACGAAGCCCAAGATAGGCTTGATTCAGTAAAAGTTTAGATTCGTTTCCAACATAGCCAAGCCCTGATGCTTTCCACATAAAATCAAAAGAGTTGCTTTGCTTTTCTTCGAAATTCATTCCCAGAGAAATATCGCTCATAGCAAATCCATGACTTGGAATGATACCGTCTTTATTTGAATGTAACCAAAATGGAAGCGTATTATCTTTGCCTATGGCTGAGGAGATACCAATTTCATAATTTGTCTTTTTCTGAGCAAATAGAATTATACTCGTAAACATCAAAGTTATAAATAAACTTACCCTTAAATTCATATGTTTTCTTTTAAAATCAAGCGAACAAAGATAAGTATTATAATTTTGGTTTTTCATAAAAGAAGGTGTTTTATAAACGGTTTAGTTCGTATCTAATTTTGTTTAATTGCTGTATCAAAATTGAATTAGAATACTATTTTTCGTTTCTTTGCATTTGGAGAAACATCTCTTCTATTCACCACAAGATTTGGTATAAAGATTACTATTGTAGCGAGTAAGAATTCTGTTTTAAACTTTGGCAGAGATACTCGCTTTATAAAATTGATTAAAAAAATATTCAATGAGAATTGTTTTATTCTGCGAGCAGAAGTACACCATTACCATGGTCGAACCAATATACGACGAGGCTGTAAATGAAGGAATACACGAAATTTTATGGTATATACACAAACCAAATATTCCTGAGTTTAACCTTGATGTACCCTGGACTAATAATATTGATGATGTTTATCAATTTTCTCCCGATGTAATTTTTGTTCCTTGTAATGTAGTTCCTTACAATTTACCAGGTGTAAAAATTCAAATTTCACATGGTTATGAATGTGGTGAGAAAAGGTACTTTAGAATTCGAGACTATTTTGACCTTTACTTAACACAAGGGCCTTATTTCACTGAAGGGTATAAGAAATCTTTGAAGAATAGAAGAAAAGCTGAGGTTGTTGAAACCGGATGGTCAAGAAGGGATATCATTTTAAGAGATCTTAATAAATATGATACTTATAAAGAGGAGCTTCTACGTGAATATGGCAAGAAGAAAGTTGTTTTATATGCACCAACCTTCCCACCCTCAATTACCTCATTACCCTATTTGCAAGAAGGGATTCAGCGATTTGTTGAGGAGAGAGATGATGTTCTATTGATTTTAAAGTTTCACCCACTAACCGATCCAAAATGGATGAAGGAGTATAAAGAAATTGCTACTTCAAATAAAAGCATGCTTTGGATGGCGGATGTTGACATCAATAAATTCCTTCTGATTTCTGATGTGATGATTAGTGATTCATCTTCTGTTGTTTTTGAATTTCTGTTTTTGGACAAACCCGTAATAACCTATAAGAATGCATCTCCTGAAAAATATTGGAGAGATATAAACGATCCGCTATTACTAGCTGAGGCGTTTGAAAAAGAAATGACATCAGATGAATTTGCTGAGAAAAGAAAGGCTGCAATTCAATATTTTGATCCATATTTTGATGGAAAGTCGTGCAAAAGAATGTTGGATGCTGCAAGAAACTATATTGAAGAATACGGTGTGCCTCAAAAGAGAGAATTAGGCTTTTTTCGTAGAAGAAAATCCTTAAAACGATTTAAGTAATGGACTATAAAATAAATCCAAAATTTCTTAAACTTGAGAAGGGAATTCTCGATATTCCAAGAATATTTGAAAGTGAAGGAGATATTATTCAAAGTGGTCGGAATTTAATTAAATCAATAGAAATTGAAGGCTTAAAGCTTAATGTCAAGTCTTTTAAGGTTCCAAATTTAGTCAATAAATATGCTTATCGTTACTTGAGAGAATCTAAAGCTAAAAGATCTTTTTTATATGGATGCAAACTATTGAATTCAGGTGTTTCAACCCCGACGCCTGTAGCTTATATAGAATACTCTAAGCGAGGAGGATTGACCAGAAGTTATTACATCTCAATACATGCAGAATATGATTATACATTCAGAGAATTAATTGGTCAAAAAATTGAAGACATAACAGAGGTATTGATAGAATTCACTCGATTTACCTATAATTTCCATAAGCAAGGAATTTATTTCATTGATCACTCTCCCGGGAATACACTGATTAAAGAGAAAGAATCTGGTTTCAATTTTTATTTGGTAGATCTTAATCGCACCAAATTCACTTCAATTGACATGAATTTGGGTATTAAAAATTTCTACAGACTAGGCTCTAATGAAGAAATGGTAAAAGTTATGGCAAAAGAGTACGCCAAACTGTGGAATGCTGATGAAGATTATGTGTTTGAACAAATGTTAGAGTTAACTATGAGTCATAATGAATCTGTGCGTAAAAGAAAAGCAAAGAAAGCCCTAAGTAAAAAGTCATAGGTTCAAAATAATTGTTAGAAAAGGAGGGCTATTGCTCTCCTTTTTTATTTACAAATGTTTGAATGATTTTGGATATTGAACCTGTACAAATGTTTTCAAATACGAGATCTGATAGCTTGCAAAAACGGAATTCACTAATATCATCTTTCGCATGCATATTATTAAAATTTTTGACAGTACAGATGTAAGCTAAATCGAGCGTGAAAACAGATAATCCACCAAAAATATATTCGTTGGGAGAAGACATAAAATAGTCAAATTTGTCTATGTCGAGATTCAATTCTTCTTTTATTTCCCTAATAAGCGCATTTTCTGCTGTTTCCATAATATCAACAAAACCTCCTGGGAGATCAAGCATGCCTTTATGAGGATTTACAGCTCGTTTTGTTAATAGAATTTCATCTTTATCATTGATTATAAGAGCAGCAACGGCAGCAGAAGAATTTATATATAAGTGAAATTGACACTTATCACACAAGAATGATTGATCTTCATGAAAAGTAAATTCATTACTGCCACATTTAGGGCAAAAGTGAATTGTATTTTGGGGTAATGTTGATTTCATATAAAAATAGAAATGTGAGTCAGTGGAATATCAGTTAGTCGTGTTTCTTGAAAATGCGACTATTAATGGTCTATCTCGTTTCCAAATTTTGAAACGTGAAAAATTGAGTTTGACCAGCTTTTACATTAAAATCAAACTCTTGGCTATGACCACCATTTATGCCGCTTTTAAGATTCAACTTCAGTTTATGATTTCCAGCTTTAACTTTTATTCTGGTGTAATAAATACTATGAGGTAGTGTCTGCCAATTACGTGTATCTGCTTTTTCTGTCAAAGCATTGGCAATACTCAATAGGGTTCCTAAAGTTTTGTCTTTGCTACGAGCAGCTTCTTCCATAGCTTTTTTAGTAGCTAGGCGTAGAATCGAATTTGCTAATTCACGAACCATTCTGTCTTTTAAACATTTGAAAGCAATGGCATTTACGTCTTCAGCTTTCTCCAAGTTATAGTCACTCAGCCCGTCAAGTTCAATCGAAGCTTGGTGAAATAAGGGTATTCTTTCTCTATACTTTGGAAAGGCAATTCGTACAAAATCAAGATTGTTGAATGCTGCACGTTCATTACTACTAAAATTGCTTGTGTTGAAAGGAAAGCTGATGCCTTCCTCATTATTGGCAAGAGTAAACATGCCTCCGCCACCTCTGTTAGCAGCAAAATTAATACTCCACTCATCTTTAACCGGACCTAATCCATTCATCCAGATAAAAATGATTTCTCCTTCGTCTTTTGAACCGTTTATGTGGTTTATACCAAATTCTTTACTGTAGAAGTTGTATTCTTGTTGGAATCCAATTCGTTTGGCAGTTCTTAAAATATCCTTTTTTAATTGCTGAGGACACTCCGTTCCGAAGTTTTCAGTATAATTCTCTTTATAGATATTATAGGCATTTCGGTACGCAATAAAAGCATTGTTGTAATCCTTAGATGCATCGTAAATCATACCCATTAGATTATGAGCAAAAGCATCATCGCTATATCTATTTTTGTGGTTGCGGGGATATTTGTCATTTAGAGCATAGAGCTTCTCATTTACTCGACGACATTCGACAAGTGCCTCGTCATTTTTGCCCAATTGCAGGTAACTAATTGCTTTGTAGTAGTTAATTAGTACATTTTCGAAATCTTCGGGCTTGTAAGGTTTAACACTCGGATTGGATACGATTGCTAATGCTTCAGACCCCCAGTTTTTTCGTTGGTCTTCAATAAATAAATCTGCCTCATTAAAATAAGTGTTAGCAAGTGTATAATCTTGCTGCATCCATGCCAAAGTGCCTTTATTAACAAGATAGAGAACTCTATTTCGATTGGCCTGTAATTTCTTATTTGAATCTAAATGCTTATCGGCAGCTTGAATGTCCCCGGAAGCAAAACTCTGATTGAAGGCAGCATTTTGCTGATAATAAGTTGCACAGCTCGCAAATAGGAGCGGAGCAATTATTATAAGAAGACATCTAAATAGTTTGTGAATAGAGAGCATCATACTATGAGGAGAGTTGAATATTTGACTTTAGATTTTAGTCAAGAAATCAAAATACTTGCAGGCTTTAAATTCCTGCAAGTATTTTAGAAATTGTCAGTTGATACGATTAAACCTATTTATCGGTTGACGTATTTCTTAATTTTCTTATCTCCCATCCAAACCAGCTCACTAGTTTCAATGTTTGTTAGTTCTAAACTAAGCTGATAATAACGTACTTTTTCTTTTTTATGACTATCAATTATAGAATTGATATCACCTTGAAGAATAAAGTCAGCACCTAGTTCTTGTCCCCATTTTTTAATTGTAGCTTTTGAAGCGAAGTCTTGTTGATCGGCTCTCTCTTGACGAAGATCTTCACGTTTTGAACCAGCTTGAACTAAACGAACACGACCGTCATTAAGAATTGATTTCTCAATGTCTTTGATATAAGTGTCAGCTTCAATATGTTCAGAGCTTTTATTATAAATTAAACCTACAATAACAACTGGTTTTCTATTGAATTCTTTTTGAAAATTTTCAATCCAGCTTTGACTTAACACTTGTTGTGTTAATGCCTGAGCTGCCAGTTGAGAATCTGTATCATTCCAGCGACCACTTAAGTCGATTTGCTGATCAGGAGAAACTCGTGTAATTTGACGTGAACAAGAAGCACCGGCAAGTAAAACTAGTGCAAGAACTAATAAGCGCAATGAATAATTCATAATGTGTGTTTTAATGTACTCTAATTAGATTGTTATTTTCAATATTTCCAAAGTGAAAATATACGAATTTATTACTTAACTGTAATGTTTCTGATGACAGTCAATTATCATGCCACATTACTTGACTTTACGAACTAAATTTTCAAGTTTTGAATAGTGTTTTTGACTCACCCCAATCATTGGTAATCTAAAGTTGTTTTCAATCAGTTTCTTAATATGAAGTATGGCTTTGATTCCAGCTGGATTACCTTCTGTGAATAAGTTTTGTATGATCTCGAATAGTTTGAAGTGTAAAGTTTTTGCTTCTTCAATTTCAGAATTAAGAGCAGAATTAACCATATCGCTGAATTCTTTTGGGAATGCATTTGCAATAACAGAAATTACCCCTTCAGCACCAATGCAAATCATCGGAAAAGTTAGTGCATCATCACCAGAAATAACAGCAAAATCTGTTGGTTTGTTGTTGATAATGGTCATAATTTGTTCCATATCTCCCGAAGCCTCTTTGACTGCAACGATATTTTTGAAATCATTAGCTAAGCGAAGTGTTGTTTCAGCTGAAATATTAACTGCTGATCTTCCAGGAACATTATAAAGTATAACAGAAGCAGGGCTAGCTTCGGCAATCATCTTATAATGTTGATATAAGCCTTCCTGACTTGGTTTGTTATAGTAGGGTGCTACGGAAAGAATACCAGCAATATCATTGTAAGCATGGAAATCTTTCACACTTTCTACAATCTCATTTGTGTTGTTACCACCAATGCCAACTACAAGAGGAACTCTTTTATTATTGATTTTAATAATATGATCGACTACGTCTTTTTTTTCCTGTTTGTTGAGTGTTGCCGACTCACCCGTTGTTCCCATTACAACAAGATAATTGATCCCACTGGTAATTTGGAATTCTACTAAGTTAGTTAGAGAGTTGTAATCGATGCTCCCGTCAGTGTGGAATGGGGTGACGATGGCAACTCCGGTTCCTGTAAATTGATGTGACATTATAATTTTAGTTTTTCTTAATTTCCGATAAATAATTAATTGTGTCTTGAATTAAATTTTTGATTGAAGCTTGTTCTTTTGATTCAATCATAAAATCTAAATGCGTTACATTACTCGACTTAGCACCAACTTTAAAGGCTGCCGGAGATAATGATAAGATGTATTGAACAGGCAACTCTTCTGATTGAGTTAACACAAATAAGATATCAAATTCCTGTTTAGAGAATTCAGAAATTTCATGAGTTAATGGAATGCCTTTCCAGTTACTGTCAGTTTCTGAGAAATAAATGAAGTCTAAAGTGTTTAAAGGCTTCTGCGGTGTATCTTCACCGATATGCCAGCCCGCGGCATTTACTTTATACCCCTGGGCTTTTAAATCTTTAAAAAAGTCACTTACAATTTTCGGATTCTCTTTTTGATTTGTATCGAATAGTATACCTATGTGTTTGGCACTGGTCATATTGTGAAATTCCACACGTCTTGTCTGTTTTTTTAACAGATTGTTGAGAATTTTTCGGGCAATTTTTTCAGCCGTATTTTTGAAAATGCTCATATTTAGCTAAGTAGTCTTTTTTATAATTAATATAATTTGTTAGATTTTCAACTTGGATAGCCTTCTATTAGGGTGAAAATCAGGCACAATATAATGATTTTTTAAGTTTCATGAGCTGAAAAAAAACTTAATTAAAAGGCATTTTCTAGTTCAATTGTAAATCAAGGTGCTAGGCGATGGAATCTCCAATTTTCCTTTTCAATGACAAATTCTATTCTATCATTCAAGCGACTTTCTCTTCCTTGCCAAAACTCAAATTTATTTGGAATCAATTTATATCCTCCCCAGTAGTCAGGTCGGTTAAATTCATCACCATACTCATTTTTGAATTTTTCAATTGCATTTTCTAATTCAGCTCTACTGGTGAGTATAGTCGATTGCGGTGATACAGCAGCAGCACGACGACTACCAACAGGGCGTGCCATAAAATACACGCTAGAGTGTTCGGGATTTAATTTCTCAATTCGACCTTCAATTCTAATTTGTTTCTCTAATTGAGGCCAAAAGAATACCATGGCTCCAAAAGGATTTAATTCAATATCCTCTCCTTTTTTGCTCCTGTAATTTGTAAAAAAACAGTAGCCATCTTTAGAATAATCTTTAAGTAAGAGAATTCTTGCAGTAGGTTTGCCATCAGAGTTTACAGTTGCTAATGTCATTGCATTGGCATCAGGTAAATCTGCGTCTAGTGCTATTTTAAACCAAGTATCGAACTGAACAAATGGATCTGGATTCACATCGTGTTCATTCAATTCTTTAAGAGAGTACTCGTGTCGCTTTTTTTGTATATCATCATTCATGGCAAACGTGTTTTAAGGTTGCATGAGTATATTGGGTTCTATACTTAAACCTTCATAATTGATATAGTATTGTCCTCCTTTTTCTGGGAAAGCCATACCAGAATCATCTTTTGCATCAGCATTTGCGACACCAACATGTGCAAATAGGATTTTAGCTTTATGCTTATCGGCATGTTTAATAATTTCTTCGGCAGCAATTGGTGTAAGGGAACCTAGATCCGGGTAAGTACTTGTTTTCACAACAATGAAATACATGTCTTCATCTTTACGAGCAAGAATCTGAGGATTTTTTTCAAATTCAATATTTACAGATAGTATTTCGAATTCGTCTTTTATATGTTTGTATACCCACTTAATGCCTAATTCGTGTAATTCTTCTCCACTAAGTCTGTTGTTTTTCTGACTCATAATTCCATTTTGATTTATTCTGCGAATATCTTTTATATCCTGACTAATTCCAACTGGTTTTATTTAAAAATTATAAATCTTCAACTATATCATTTAAGAATTGGTTGAGAGGATGTAAGACTTCAAATGCCTCTTGAATTGCAATTGGAAATTTGTCTGATGTGACAGTTTCGTCCGATATAGATTTACTAACGGCATAGTGTTTATGATTGAGAAACTGAATGTATTCAAAATCCTTAGGATAGCCACGAGGTGCTGTTTTAAGTTTATCGCCATATAATTCAGGGTAGTGCTTCTTGAATTCTGCATTTTCAACAATAGCTTTAAATTCTTCCGGATGATGAAAAATCTCTTCTCTTATAGCTTTTAAGGTTTTTGATTCTGGCATATAGCAACCACCTCCAAGAAAGCATTGTTCCGGTTCGATGTGGATATAATAACCACCATATTTAGATTTACGACCGCCCCTTGCTATAAAAGCACCAAAATTTGTTTTGTATGGACGTTTATCGTTAGAAAACCGAACATCTCTAAAGATTCTGAAAATACAATCTTTGGCATTATTACCAGCAACTGATGGATCAATTGCTTTAATCTGTTCAATGCTAAGTTCTACAAACAGTTCAAAATCTTTTTTCGCCTTATTGTATTGAGCTTTATTGGCATGAAACCAATCACGATTGTTGTTTTCTCTCAGGTCGAGTAAATATTGATATATAGAGTTATTCAGCATGGTATAGTCGATCTTTTGTTTATAAATTCTAATTGAGCTTCAAAATACAATTATTGCTGATGAAAATCAAAGTTTATTGAGGAATACTATGGTAAAGAGGAGACCTTTTATATTATATTTATGTGATGAATTTAAGAAACCAATTTCCTTTACTAATTTTGCACGACTTTAATCAGAAAGGAATAGTTTAAATAATTGACGTTTAATAAAACAAAGAAATGATTATAGGAATAATAGGGGCCATGGAAGTTGAAGTTACAAGACTTCGTGATGAGCTAAAAAATAAGGAAGAGATTAATAAGGCAGGATTTACTTTTTATAAAGGGCAAATTCATGGTGTTGATATTGTTTTGTTACAATCGGGAATAGGGAAGGTGAATGCTGGTATTGGAGCAGCTGTTCTAATTGATAATTTTACGCCGAACTTTGTAATTAATACGGGCTGTGCAGGTGGATTTATTTCGGATCTGAAAGTTGGTGATATCGTAATTTCGAAAGAAGCTATTCATCATGATTTTGATTGTACAGTATTTGGTTATAAGCATGGACAGGTTCCTGGTATGCCTCCAAGTTTTGTTGCAAATAGTAAATTGATCGAATTGGCAGATAACTCAATTCACAAGCTTACTAATTTGACGACCAAATGTGGAACAATTGTGACAGGTGATCAATTTATGAATGATCCTGAGGCAACGAAACGTGTTAAAGAATTGATTCCTGAGGCCGATGCAGTAGAAATGGAAGGAGCGGCAATTGCTCAAACTTGTCACCGTTTTGATGTACCATTTGTAATTATTCGTTCTATTTCGGATATTGCAGGTCAAGAGAACGCCATTCAGTATGAGGAGTTTGTTGAAACTGCTGCCGTTAATTCGGGAAATATGGTAATGGAAATGATAAAGGAGTTGGGATAAATCTAATTCGATCGAAAATGTTTAAACACAGATAGTATGAAGAAGATAGATAGTTTTGAAGTTGATCATGATAGATTGAAAAGAGGTGTGTATGTTTCTCGTAAAGATACAGTAGGTAACGAAATTCTAACAAGCTTTGATATTAGAACTAAGTTGCCAAATATTGAACCTGCTATGGAGATTGAAGCCATGCATACTATGGAACATTTATGCGCAACTTTTTTGAGAAATCATGAAGATTGGGCTAAGAAAACGGTTTATTTTGGACCTATGGGATGCTGTACAGGTTTCTATATGATTTTTCATGGCGATTTAGTATCTAAAGACGTCGTTGAAGTTATTCAGGAGATGTTTCTATTTATGTCCGATTTTAATGAAGAAATTCCCGGAGCAGATAAAATTGAGTGTGGTAATTACAAAAGTCACGATTTAGCCGGAGCTAGGGAAGAGGCGAAGAAATTTCATAAGGAAGTTTTAAGTCAACTCACCGAAGAGAATCTGAATTACCCACAATAAAATAGAGAAGGCTACCCATTAGGTAGCCTTTTACTTTTGTGATTAAGATTTTTAGCTCTAATAAGGGTTTATAGCTTCTTTAGGCATTTCAATATTCTGATGAACATCGATGATTGGTTCAAACTTATATGATTTTATTTTAAAGTTAGTCATATAGTTGATAACGTGAAGACCTCTATTTTCGAACCCTCCCCAAGCATTAACATTTTCAATATTAAAATTTGATTGTAGTAGATCAATGTCTTTAATCTCATTCATGTGATCGAAGAACTGAGAACCATATCGCTTTATTGCAATTGAAAAGTATTTTGTGAAATCATAAGCTCTAAAAGAATAATCATTCGGCTCGCAGCTGAATTCATATCTAAATCGGTCAACGAAATTGATAACTTGTTCAGATTCATAATCGATAAAGTAAGGCGATAGAATTAATGCATTTAATTCAAACAAATTACTTGGATCCATACTACTATATCGTTGCCACGATGGAAAACCAATGAGTTGAATAGGATATGATTTACTCAATACCCTTAGATTCGTCAGGAAACTCTCCACAACTGCTGGTTTCGATGATGGAATAACAATAATGTTTTCTTGAGTTTTGCTAAGAAGATATTCTAAACCTAAATTGCCGTAATCTTCAAAGGATATCTTACTGTAATTTAAGTTTGGATATTGCCAGTATTTGCCATTTTCAAATAAGCGTTGTTCAATATCTGAGACCAATTTATATTCTTTAAGTTCTTTATAATTCTTACTATGAACGATTACAATATTCTTATCCTCTTTGTCAGCCATTAAATGATTAAAAATATTGTCACACAAGGATTGAATAGATGTGTTTAACTGAAACACAAAAGGGTTGTTGTGTAATTGAGCATTTTTAGATGAAAGAGGCGAGACAATTGGTATTTGTCTGGCTTGAGCAAATTCTGCAACAAGTTCGAAGGTGTTGCTGTATACAGGTCCTAAAATAAGATCTATCACTTGTGTGTCTAGTTTCTCTAGAGTTTCACGTACTGTCGCTTGACTTTTTTCGGTATCGAATACATGTAGATTAATTTCTAAACCTTCCTTTTTTAAGTCTTCAACAGCCAATAAAACACCCTGATACAATCGGATAAAATCACGTGACTTTGGGTATATCGTCTCAGGATCTTTACGATTCAGAACCTGAAGTGTGTCCTGATAAGTAATTTCCCAATTCAAAGAATCGCTTAATGCAGCATATAATGGTAAAAATAGAGCAATATCAATTTTAGACTGAACGGTTGTATCTCTCGAATAATCTTTGAAAATCTGATTGTAATCCGTTATTTGCCCCAATAATTCATCCGACTGTGTTGGGATATTTTCGGTAGGCTGAATTGGTTTTGCATTCTTAGGAAGATTCACAATTGTTCCTGATCTGATATTTCTAAATGATCTGATATGAGGATTTAGTTTGCGAAAGATTCTTCTTTTAATACCGAACTTAAGAAGAATATCCGCTTCAGAATCACTAGCTTTTACTTTGTATGTGTTTTTCTTTTTTTCAGTTTTTTGAATACTACCTTGTTTTTGAATTTTGATAACAGTACCAACAGCAAGTCTTCCATCTTCACCAATTTCAGGATTGTCGGCCTTTAAATTCTCAATACTCTGATTGAACTGTTTTGACAGAGAATATAAAGTGTTGCCTTTCTGAACAACATGATAGAAATAATTAGAACTTTCCCTTTTCACCTTGTTTGTAACTTGTCTTACATTTTGGCTTTGTACAAATGGTATTCTAAGAATTTCGTTTAAATCAAGACTGTGATTTCTTTTTCGATTAATTCTCATGACCTCTTTAATATCGGCACCATAAGCTTTGCAAATAGAAAACATGGTTTGCTTTTCACGAACAATATGTAGATAGTAAAATTTACCAGCTACTACGACCTTTTCATTCGATCGTACAATTTCGTTAGTTTGTGAATTAGCATCGAAAAAAGATCCCGAAAGGAGTAAAAGAATGATAAGTTTTTGGATGAAATATCTCATTAACTAATTATTTTTCAGAGTTTTGGTGTTTGATAAGAACATTAACAAAAATAAGAAACAAAGTTTATAAAACAATCATGTGATTCACATTAGCTAAGAGAATTTAGTTTATTTTAAGATTCGGGATTTCAACCTTTTATAAATGAAAAAGTTACAAGTTGCTTGGTTTGACTATAAACTAACTGTTTAGTAAATTGGAAGTGTATTACGTCGCGGCATAAAAAAAGCGATGAGGAAACTCATCGCTTTTGATTTTATGTGGTTATAATTCTTTACCAAATTTGAGCTCTTTGTTCCATATTACGGTAAAGTGGAGCAGTTTCATCAATTTCGAATGCTTGATAGAATTCAGGAATGTTGAATAATCCTCCATTAACACGATATTTTCCTGGAGAGTGAACATCTTCCTTGATTAGTTTTCTCAAGTATTTGTCTCTCACGTTTCCTCTCCAAACTTTTGAATAAGCAAGGAAGAATCGTTGCATATTGTTGAAGCCATCAATGTCGGCAGGTTTTTCACCATTTAAAGCCATTTTATAAGCTTCCAAAGCAACTGTTAATCCACCATAATCAGCAATGTTTTCACCTAGAGTTAATTTACCATCAACATGTAGGTCTTCAAAAGCTTGGAATCCATTAAATTGATCAACTAACTTTTGAGCTCTTGCGTTGAATTTCTCAGTGTCTTCAGGTGTCCACCAATCTCTCATATTTCCTTCTTTGTCAAAACGACGTCCTGAATCATCAAACCCATGAGTCATTTCGTGACCAATAACAACACCAATTGCACCATAATTAACAGCATCATCACCATCTAAATAGAAGAAAGGAGGCTGAAGAATAGCAGCAGGGAATACAACTTCATTCAAAAGAGGATGGTAGTATGCATTTACTGTTTGTGGAGTCATACCCCACTTCTTAGTATCAACAGGTTTTCCTAGTTTTGCAAAATTCTTTTTAACGCCAAAACGAGCAGCATTCCATAGATTCTCGATGAAAGACTCGGTCCCAACTTCAAGCTTTGAGTAATCTTCCCATTTTTCAGGATATCCAATTTTTACACCGAATGCATCAAGTTTAGCTAAAGCTTCTTTTCTAGTTGCCTCGCTCATCCATTCCAGTTTTTCAATTCTCCCGCGTAAAGCAACTTTCAGGTTAGTAACTAACTCGTCCATTCTAACTTTAGCTTCAGGTGGGAAATATTTTTCAACGTATAGTTGTCCAACTGCTTCACCCATTACATTTCCAGTTGATTTTGACATACGTCTCCAACGAGGTGTCTGTTCAGTAGCTCCAGTTAAAACTGTTCCATAGAAAGCAAAGTTTTGATTTTCCAGATCAGTTCCTACTGAGCCAGCTGCATCATCAAGGACTTTCCATTTTAGGTACAATTTGATGTCGGCCATTTTTTCATCTTTGAACATCATATTCAACTCTTTCATATAACGAGGGTGAGTTGTAATGACATACTCTTTAATGTCCGCACCCATCTCCTTGAAATAAGTTGCCCAATCGAAATTAGGATACTCATCCATTAGATTTTCAACCGTTTTAGGGTTGTACATCGCAGGGTAGTTCCTATTCTCTAAAAGTGTATTGAACTTTTTAGCCATGCGAGTTTCAAATCTCATGATATCACTTGCATTTTTCTCAGCAACTTTAGCATCATCACCAATCAATTCGAACATTTTGGCAACGTGCTTAACGAATTCCTTACGGATGTTCTCACTTGTTTCGTTGTCAGTAACATAGTAATCGCGATCGGACAATGATAAACCGTCTTCAGAAAGATACATGCGGTTAACCGTTGTATTTTTCATATCCTGATCAACGCCGGCACCAAATAAAGCGCTGACTCCCATCTTGTGAAGATGAATTAACTCGTTACGTAGATCCGTAGCATTTTTGATAGCAGCAATTTTTTCAAATTCAGGCAATAGGGGTTTAATTCCCACTTCATCAATTTTCTTTACATCCATAGCGGTTGCATAGAAATCCTGAATCTTTTTTAAGTTACTTCCTTCAGCTGCATTTTCGGTTTTTGCAGCTTCTTCTAAGATATTATGAACTGCTTCGTTTGCTTTTTCGCCAAGAATATCAAATGCACCATAACGACTTTTATCAGCCGGAATTGGTGTGTTTTTCATCCAGGTTCCATTAGCATATTCAAAGAAATCAACCCCGGGGTTTGCCTCAAGATTCATGTCTTCTTTTTTAAGAATGCCGTGTCCAAGGCCTTTCTCTTGCGTACATCCTGATAGAATGCTTACTGCCAAGCCCAAGCTAAGAATAGTTCGGCTAGTTTTTTTTAAGTTCATATTTGATTATTTTGTTAAAATTTATGTTAGAATGACAAATGTACATAACCAATGTTTAAAACTCATGTTTTTTCGATAAGTGCTCTCTTTTGGAAGATTTATTGAATATGTATTGGTCAAACACAAAGATTCTTTGTTTTTTTCTAGATTTGTAGCCGGATTAGAAAAGCTTTAAATTTGTTTTTAGAGTTTTTTATCGATGAAAAATGAAGGATAACAAGGCAAATTTTATGCTAATAGTGGTTCTACTTTAAGTGGAATTTAACGAAGTTAGACTTCATTTCTCCATATAAAAAAACTGAAGGATAAATTTTAAACAGTTTCTAAATATGTCAGTAATTGCAAGGGATATGAATAAGGTGGTGTTGGGAATGAGTGGTGGAACCGACTCATCGGTAACCGCTATGTTACTTCAGCAAAAAGGGTATGAAGTAATTGGCGTATCCTTATGGTTTTGGAATTCTCCTAAAGAGAATTCAAACACTTCTGACTTACCGGGTTTTATTGTTGATGCCCGGAATTTGGCTACCAAACTTGGTATTGAACATCATGTGATTGATGCTCGAGATGAGTTTAAAGATGTTGTTATAGGTCAGTTTTTGCAAGAGTATCTGAATGGACGAACTCCGAGCCCTTGTATTCATTGTAACCCCAATTTAAAATGGCGTTTACTTTTAGATAAAGCTGATCAGTTAGGAGCAAATTATATTGCCACCGGGCATTATATTCAAATAGTTGAAGAAGAAGGAACGTTTTATATTCATAAGGGAGATGATCCTGCAAAAGATCAATCCTATTTTCTATGGAATTTGAGTCAAGAAATTTTGTCCAGGACTTTAACGCCTCTTGGAGCCTATACAAAAACAGAAGTACGTGAAATGGCGACAAATTTTGGCTACAAAAAAGTAGCGACTAAGAAGGAAAGTATGGGAATCTGTTTTCTGGATGGAATGGATTATCGCGATTTCCTGAAAAAGGAAATTGTAGATGTTGATGAGAAAATAGGGCAGGGGAAGATTGTAGATACTGAAGGGAAAGAGCTAGGTTGGCACGAAGGCTATCCTTATTATACAATAGGCCAAAAACGAGGCCTCGATCTAAAAGAGAAAACGGGCTTGATGGTTAGTCGAATTGATGCTGAAAACAACACCTTGATTCTTGAAAAAAGAGAGCAGCTTAATAGAACAGAGTTCACGATAAGCCATTATTATTTGAATAATAAGGAAGACATTAATCTTTTAAATATCACAACTGTAGTGCGCGGTTTGGGCTTGAATCCAGAAGGTTTTTCTATGCTAACTATTTTAAATGAAAGACAGATTAGCGTAAAACTTGAAAATCCGGCATGGGCAATTGCTCCGGGGCAACCAGTTGCCTTTTATATTGGAAATAAATTAATTGGTGGCGGTTTTGCCGAATAGTGATTAGATAATTTAACACCCTATCGTCTGGCGACACTTTCCCTGAGAGGGAAAGACTATTAAAAAAACTTAAAGTTTTCATTCGAGATATAATTTGAAATTTCTCCCATTAAAGGGGAGATGTCCGAAGGACAGAGGGGTGTTTTTAATCCCAGAATCATTTAGATTCTTGATCCTTTTTTTTGTAAAAATATAAACAGATATGACAACAAATACACAAAATATATTTTCAAATGGTGATGAGCTGATTAAAATTATCCAGATGCGAATGCCTTATGGCAAATATAAAGGCTGGTATATTTTAGATTTACCGGAGCGCTATATTGTTTGGTACCATCAAAAAGGCTTTCCTGCGGGAAAACTTGGCGAAATGTTAGGTGTTGTTTATGAAATTAAATTAAACGGACTAGAGGACATGATGCGCCCTCTATGTCAGAAATATCGCTAGGCTAAAAACCCAATTGTTGCTTTAAAAGTTTGTAGCCATTTTTACTCACTTTCAGTTTTTCACCTGATTTAAGAACGAGCATCCAACTGTCTTTTTCGTAAGGTTCCAATTTTGAAATTTCTTCTATTCGAATTAGATAGGAGCGATGAATACGGCAAAACTCTTTAGGATTAAGGTGAGTTTCGAAATATTTCATTGTTTTCTGTTTAAGGTAATGTCCATCATGTGTATAAATCATTACATAGTCATCCTGTGCTTCAAAATATCTGATTTCATCAACAGGTATGATATCAATTTTGTTTCGGGACTTTACAACAACTCGATTTAGCTTGTCTTTGTTTTTGTCATCGTGATTTTTAAGCTTCTCAATTGTATCCGATTCTTCTACCTGACTTTGTGTTCTATGAATTGCTTTTGCAATGGCATCTTCAAATCTTTCCTTAGAGAATGGTTTTAGAAGATAATCAACAGCATTGTGCTCAAAGGCTTTTATTGCATATTCGTTATAGGCAGTGGTAAATACAATATTGTAAGGCTTATCCAATAGTTCTAACAACTCAAAGCCTGTTAATTTAGGCATCTGAACATCAAGGAAAATTAAATCAGGATGCAGTTCATTAATAGCCTTTAGTCCTTGAAATCCATTAGAATATTCGCCGAGAATTTCAATTTGATTATTATCAGCTAAATAAGATTTTATAAGATCTCTGGCTAAGGATTCATCGTCGATGATTATAGTTTTAATTTTCTTCATAATATGGGTTGCTTGTATTCTCTGACTCTTTAGAAGCTATATGCTGAATTCTTTAAATGAATTAAATTGCTTGTGGAAACTCCAGATTTACGATGAATTTCGTTTCTTTTTTTGTTATATATAGCAAATTGGTACTGCCATATATAAGATTAAGTCTTTCCTGTATGTTTTTTAAGCCAATGCCTTGCCCTTTTGTGGAAATAGCATCTTTATCAAAGTTATTTGAGATTTGGAGATGAAGATTACTACCTTTCATTAGTGCTTTAGTTTTAATCTCAACAGGCTCTAAGCTCTCGTTAACTCCATGCTTAATTGCATTTTCGTATATAGGTTGCAGAATTAAATTGGGAATTTTCTGAGTACAAATAGTATCATCAATATCAAAATCTAAGAGTAAACGATCTCCAAATCGCACCTTTTCTATTTCAAGGTATAAACGACTATTTTTCATTTCATTCTCAAGCGTATTTAATTCTTTAAGATCCTGATCAAGGGAGTATCTTAAAAAGGTGGAAAGCTTAACTAGCATTTCTCTTGATTGCTCTGGGCGAACCAGAGTAAGCGAACTGACTGAGTTTAAGCTGTTGAATAAGAAATGTGGATTTATCTGCGATTTTAATGCGTTAATTTCAGCTTCTCTAATGAGGCCTTTTAAATCGGCTTCATTTTCGATTTTTGATTTAAAATTTCTGTAATAAATAAAAGCATAATACACCATTATGATGTAATCGTACAAGGCGAATAACATAAATGCCAACCAGTAATTGGGCATTAATATACTGGGGTGAGCACTGCTCTTATAATCGTCGTAAAACGAAGAGTGAATCAGATGTGTTAATGACATCCAAATCGTGACAGATATGATTGCTGCAGATAGATGATGTAAGAGAAAAGAAATAAGTCCTATTTTATCAATATCGATATATTTGACAATGTACCATATTGATGGTGCAATAATCAAAAGAGGTAAGGAAATACTTAATGATGAAATAATCGCATTCTCAGCTATTTGTCCTTGAAAATACCAATCGATGACGAAAAGTAAGCTGGTAAAACCAAACCAAGCTCCTAGGAAAATGTAAATACCGTACCGATGCGAAAGAATAGGGTGCTCCATAATATTCTAATCTTGTATATGGATTTATTTAGATTGAGCGTATTTCGTTGATTTTATTTCGCAACCACCAAGGGCTACAAATCCTTTAATAATGAGTTCCTTTTTAGGTTCAACAATGTAATTAGGTGATGGTACTCTTTTGTCAGCAACACCGCCTAAAACAGCTGAAATATCAACTTTTACATCCCAATCTGGAGGTACAATAATTGACGATCCGCCAAACATAGCAAACAGCTCAATTGTATTTGTACCTTCAGCCAATTGAGCATAGCTTAAATCAACTTCGCCACCACCAAACATACACGTGATTCTGCCTCCTTTAAAGTTTTTTGTATTAACGATTCTTTCGCCTCCACCAAATATATTCAATTCGTTAATGTAATCTGCTGAATCGTCGGTCTTGCAAGACATGCTATTTTGACAAAAATTGCGCTTGCGAATAACCATAACACCTAATACGATTAAAATTACCGGCCAAAAAAAGCGATAAAGATCATAATGCCAATCAAACATTCGAGGCAGCAGAAATACGCCTCCAATTAGCATTAACGTAAATCCCGTAGTTCTGTCGTCTTTTACAAAAGCTAATAAGCTACCAATCACGACAAGGATCATTGGCCATGAGAAAACGATTTTGTGTAGTTCATCAGGAATAAGATCTAAGTTGTTGAGGATTAAAGCACCTCCAAATAAGATTAATAAAACGCCAAAAATGGAACCTTTCTTTCCTTTATCAAAATCAGGTCTATTTCTATGATCTTTATACATAAGGTTAATTTTTATATTCTGGTTGATACGTGAACTATTTTAGTCATTATTAAACTTTTTACAAGTATTGGGGCGAATGATGTAACCAACGCCCATAAGGATTAGAATCGATGGCCAAAACCAGATGTCCCAATTTGCCGGTAACAAAAAGAGATCATCGGCTAAGAAGTAGGCACCAATCGAAAAAACGATTAAACCTCCAATAATTTTTCCTCGAATAAAGACCATAAGAAGCCCGATTAAAATCAAGAAACTTTCCCACCTAAAAATATAATGGTGAATGTTTCGAGGTAAGAAATCAAAGTTGCTTAAGAAAATGGCAATTCCAATTAATATTAAAACTAAGCCAACAAACAAAGGTTTTCTATCTTTATACATAAGGGGGATTTTAAATTATACTTGCTAAAGTACTAAAGACATAAGGATTTTACGAAAGCAAATCGGTTAGATACTGATTATTATCGGTGAAATTAGATATTAGGAAATTGGAAAAATTAATTGCCAGCAAGATAATATTTTCATTCGAATATAAGCGAAACCAATATGTCTGACTGTCAGTCGGGTTCGATTATTTTGTTTAGATTTAGATATAAATAGGAAGTCTATTACTATTTTTATGCACTGGATTATAAAAATACCAACAGAAATATGAATAAGATTGAAGCTTTGCAGCGTATAAACGAATTGCGCGCACAACTCCATACACATAACCACAACTATTACGTTCTTTCACAACCAACTATCAACGATTTTGAATTTGATATGATGATGAACGATTTGATTGCACTGGAGAATAAATTTCCGGAGTATGCCGATGAAAATTCTCCTAGTCAACGAGTTGGAAGCGATATTAACTTGGAATTTAAACAGGTGACTCATGAATACCCAATGTTATCTTTGGGAAATACATATTCAGAGGAAGATGTTCGTGATTTTGAAACGCGAATTTCGAAACTCACCGAAGAAAAAATCGAATATGTTTGTGAGCTAAAATACGATGGTACATCCATTAGTCTTAAGTACAAGAATGGGAAATTGGCACAAGCCTTAACTCGTGGCGATGGTGTGCAGGGGGATGATGTAACTGCAAATGTGAAAACGATTAAAGCAATTCCTTTAAGTTTACAAGGAGAGGGCTATCCTGGTGAATTTGAGATTCGAGGTGAAATCATGATGCCTTTTGAGGTCTTCAATCAGTTAAATGTTGAGCGCGAAGAGCAAGATGAAAGTCCTTTTGCAAACCCCAGAAATGCCGCTTCGGGAAGTTTAAAAATGCAGAACTCTTCAGTTGTTGCAAAGCGTCAGCTAGATTGCTATCTATACTATTTGTTAGGTAAACAACTACCAGGTAAGAATCACTATGAAAATTTAGAACTAGCAAAATCGTGGGGATTTAAAATATCAGATGACAGTAAGCTGTGTCAATCAATCGACGAGGTGCTGGACTATATAAAGTATTGGGATAAGCAGCGTGAGGAGCTTCCTGTGCCAATTGATGGTATCGTTATAAAAGTCAACTCACTTGATCAGCAAGACGAGTTAGGGTATACGGCAAAGTCACCACGTTGGGCTATTTCCTACAAATTTAAAGCAGAGCGGGTAGCGACTCGTTTGAATTCTGTGACTTATCAGGTTGGGCGTACTGGCTCTATTACTCCAGTTGCTAATTTGGATGCTGTGCAGTTGGCAGGAACAGTTGTTAAAAGAGCTTCTCTTCATAATGCAGATATTATCGAAAATTTGGATTTACATTTAAACGATAGTGTTTTTGTAGAAAAAGGAGGGGAGATTATTCCTAAGATAGTAGGTGTTGATGTGGAGCAGAGAGATTCTAATGCTGAAAAGATAGAATTTATTGAGAATTGTCCTGAATGTGGTACCGAGCTGATTCGCATTGAAGGCGAAGCCAATCATTATTGTCCTAATAGTCTACTTTGTCCACCACAAATTACGGGTCGCATAGAGCATTTTATTGGCCGTAAGGCTATGGATATTGATGGCTTAGGAGAAGAAACCATTGAGCTTTTGTATCAGCAAAGTTTGGTGAAGAATATATCAGATCTGTACAAATTAAAGAAAGAAGATCTACTTCCTCTTGATCGTATGGGGGAGAAATCGGCAGATCGCATACTGGGAAGTATCAAAGAATCTTTAGATGTTCCTTTTGAGAAAGTCTTGTTTGCATTAGGGATTCGTCATGTTGGCCAAACGGTAGCTAAGAAACTCGCTAAAAGCTTGGGTTCTATTCAAGCTTTAAAGGCAGCAAGCTTAGAAGAATTGGTTGAAGTTGATGAGATTGGTGATAAGATTGCGAAGAGTATTATTCTCTTTTTTGAAGACGAAGCTCAAAACGAAATTGTAAATGAACTCATTGCACATGGTTTGCAGTTTGAGCTAAATCAGGAAGAACTCGATAAGCAGACCAATAAGTTGGAAGGCTTATCTATTGTGATCTCAGGTAGTTTTAAATCACATTCAAGAGATGAGTTGAAAGCTTTGATAGAACAACATGGAGGAAAAAACACCAGTTCTATTTCGAAGAAAACCGATTTGTTTTTGGCAGGAGAGAAGGTAGGACCAAGTAAGTTGGCCAAGGTTGAGAAGTTTGAAATCAAAACCATTTCAGAGGAAGAATTCATTGCACGTCTCCAATAGTTTTGCTCCCCATTAACTTACTGCAACAGGGGTTGTTCATAAAAATTCCCAATGGAAAAATGCATAAGCTTTGTTGTTATCTATTTCAAATACACCCTTTCGTCTGCCGATACTTCGTTCACTTCTAAATTATTTTAAAGGTGTTCACAATCTACGGTACCCTAAAAGGGAAAGATTTAGGTACAGGACATAGAATATTAATTCAAAGTTTTGTTTTACTCTCCCTTTCTAGGGGAGATGTCCGAAGGACAGAGGGGGGGTTAATGATTGGTTATTTTATGAACAAGCTCTGCTTACTGCAATAAAAAACATCCCAATTCATCTTTAATGAGTTGGGATGTTTTTGTATGCGGTTTCGAGAGCTGATTATTTGAATTGTCAGGTTATGTGAAACCTTTATTTAAATTTTTTGTTTGGGGAGTGTAAAGGTGAAGTTACTGCCTTTGCCAACTTCACTTTCTGCCCAAATTTGGCCGTCATGTCTGATTACAAATTCTTTACATAGCAAGAGTCCTAAGCCACTTCCTTTTTCGTTTGCCGTGCCATATGTTGTAAAACTCTCGTTAGCTTTAAAAAGTTTATGTAGATTTTCTTTATCAATGCCAATGCCTTCGTCTTCAATACTTATTGTCCAAAGGTTTTCATTTTCGTTTATTGATATTCTGATATTTTTATTTTCGAGGGTAAACTTAATGGCATTTGAAACCAGATTGCGAATTGTTGTGCTGAGCATATTCTTATCGGCGTATACAAATTGGTTTTCCGGAATGTTATTGTGAATTTGAATTGACTTTTTACCAGCAGCTTCACTGAGTAAATTTATTGTGGTATCTACAAGGGTTTTTAGTGAGATCTTTTCTGGTGTAAATGAAACTTCATTTTGTTGACTTTTTGCCCATTCTAAAAGTATTTCCAATAAATCATAGGTGCTGCTTGATGCCGATTGAAGGGTTTCCAGTGTTTGAGTGAGATATTCTGTGTCAGATAAATCGAAATCGGAAAGTATCAGGTCTATTAATGACTTTGAGGCTCCTATAGGCCCTCTTAAGTCGTGTCCTATAATTGAAAATAGTTTGTCTTTTGTTGCATTTAAATCGTTTAGCTTTTTTTTCGTGCGTTCTAACTCCAGGTTTTTGAGTTCAATATCTCTTGTGTATCTTTTTTCTTCTTCTTCGAATGCTTTCCTTTGTGTGATGTCTATAATTGAAACCAAAATTTGAGTACCATTCTGGCTTTTTATCGGATTGAGTCCAATTTCAACAGGAAACTCATGACCATCTTTTTTAATTGCAAAAAGATCACGGCCACTTCCCATTTGTCTGAACTCAGGTTTTTCGAAGAATTGTTCACGAAGTTTATCATGGTGCTTGTTAAAACGGTTTGGAATTAACTGTTCGGGTTTTAAACCAATGAGTTCTTCTCTTGTGTATCCAAATAATTTTTCGGTTTGTCGGTTAATTGTACTTATTTTTCCGGTAGAGTCGACCAGAATAATGGCATTGGGAACGGATTCAACAATCAAACGGAATTGTTGATCCCTTCTTTTCCTTTCCGAAATATCAATGATAGCTGCCATTACATATGTTTCAGCTTTGGTCGTTATTGTGTTTAGTCCAATTTCAACGGGAAATTCAGAGCCATCTTTTTTTATACCGTAGAGCTCTTTGCTTTGTCCCATCTGTCTGGAGACAGGATTTTTGAAGAAGCCCTGAATCAGGTGTACATGTAGGTTTTTATACCTCGGAGGAAGAAGTGTTTCAAGAGGTTTTTCAATAAGCTCATTCTCTGTGTATTGAAAAAGGCTCTCAACTGATCGGTTAATGTAGACAATTTTACCTTGCTTGTTCACCAAAACCAAAGGGCTCGGTGATGCATTTAGCATTAGATGAAAGTTGAGTTCCTGTTCTATAGCCTGATCCATCGTATTAAATTGTTTGTTTTTAATAATCTGATTGTACAAGTATATATAAACTTACTATAATTTAACCATAATTCAATGATTTTTGCTTGTTAATGTGTGATTGTCAGGTTCTTATTTCTATGTTTTTTGCTTTTAAATCTCTCTTTTGTTCTGAACTCATAATCGGACATGAGGTGTTCGATATCGTACTGTGTGAAATAAGATGCTAATTTCTTTCGCCTTGACTTTGTGTGTTATATGATTTTCGGTACGAAAAATGAAGAGAGTTTCGTCGACCGCTTGTTTTTTGTGATGTTATATATATGGCTGTATATCGAATTTCGATTTCTCAATCATTAATAAACGTTAATTCTAAACTTGATTTGTAACTAAAAACGTGGACATGGTGTCCAATAGTTAGATTTTTTAACCGACCTAAAAAAAGTGATTATGAGAAGAGTTCTATTTATGGCAATTTTGATGTTGTATAGTTTTGTCAATTATGCAGAAGAAACACCAAAGGCGATCAGTAGCAAGCTTGGTTCTGTCTCCGGACTAATTATCGATAATAAAACAAATGAGGCACTACCCTATGTGAATATTGTAATTAGAGATGCAAACAACCAAATATTAACCGGAGGGATTACCGATGATAAAGGAAAGTTTAGTATAAAGAAAATTGCGAAAGGAAAGAATGTTATTGAAATTCAGTATATAGGTTACAAGCCTTTTGTGAGAGAGCTTAATTTCACAGCTAAAAATTCAACTTTTAAGCTTGGTACTATTCGTCTTGAGGAAGATGCTGAAGTTCTTGGTGAAGTAACCGTAAGAGCTGAATTATCGACAGTAACTCAAAAGATAGACCGAAAAGTGGTTAATGTGGGTAAAGACCTGACCGCAGCTGGTTCCACAGCTTCAGAGGTTTTGAACAATGTGCAGTCGGTAAGTGTCGATAGCCAAACAGGAACGGTTAGTTTAAGAGGAAACGAGAACGTTAGGATTTTGGTTGACGGTAAACCGACTAATATTAGTGCGGCACAATTGCTACAGCAAATACCATCCACCTCTATTAAAAGTATCGAACTAATTACCAATCCATCTGCAAAGTACAACCCTGAGGGGATGAGCGGGATTATTAATATCGTGCTAAATAAGAATGCGAATATCGGATTTAACGGTAATGTGAATGTGGGTATAACACGAGGTGAAAACACACGTATGAATGGTTCTTTAGACATGAACTACAAAACTGGTAAGGTGAATTTTTTCATGAACTTTGGTGCTAATGGAGGAAAAAGAGACAATTATGGTGATGTGTTAAGAAGCTCTCAAGCTGCGAATGGCGATGTTGTTCTTGATAATGATATTTTACAGAAATTTAGTTTCCTAAGCGATAATAATTCCCAGTTGCTAAAGGTAGGTGCCGATATCTATTTAAATAAAAAGAATACACTTTCCTTTTATACCACACAGAATTTGCGCGATGGTGTATTTGATGGTACAACAAAGATTTACAGAGGAGCAATGTTGGATTATCATAGTTTAATGAAATCGGAAACGGATAATTCTACAGGTACTTATAATATTAACTATAAAATTGACTTTGAAAAAGAAGGACACAACTTGGAGTTTGAAGCAACTTACAGTAAAAGTGATTCTCCTGAAGATGCAACTTATACCGAATTACTTAATCCAATTGACCTGACTTCGAATTATATAGATGATATTAATAATGATTACGCGAATACACTTCTAAATCTGGATTACACAAACCCATTGTCGGAAAATACAAAGTTGGAATTAGGGTTGGAGTATAGAACGAATGATACTGAGAATTCAAGAGTAACCAATCAGCACGATTTTGTTTACACTGATGAGGGAAAAAGAATTCCGGATAATGGCTGGTATCAAACGGCACAGAAACCTAATTCTGCTTTTACATACGACAGAAGCATCTATTCGGGATATGTGAATTTAAATCACAAAATAGATAAGTTTTCGATGCAGATAGGTGCTCGATTTGAGCATTACAAGGTAGACGGAAGCTTTGCCAAAGGAGCTGAAAGAGCTAAGTATACCGATGACCGTTTTACGGTGTATCCTTCTGCATTTTTCACTTTTAATCCGAGTGAGAAAAATCAATTTCAGTTGAGTTACAGCAGGAGAGTAGACAGACCTTCTATTCAGCAGGTCAATCCGATTAGAGAGTGGAGTACGCCTTTGATTAGTTCATTTGGTAATCCAAACCTGGATCCTCAGTTCACGAACTCCTTCGAATTAAATTATACAAAAGGCTTAAAGAAAGGTTCTGCTACAGTTGGGGTGTTCTACCGAAGAGTAAATGGTAATATTTCGAGAGTATTGAACAAAGACCCTTTGGATGTTGAAAAAGTGGAAATGTCCTTTTATAATACCGATAGCAACGATCGTTACGGTGTTGAGTTGTCGGCAAATTACCGATTCGTTAAGTGGTGGTCGATGAATGCCAGCTCCGATTTGTATATCCAGAAAGAGACAGGGGTATCGAATGGAGATAATCTGGAGATCACAAACAATTCCTTTAACGTTCGAGTATCGAATAGCTTTACAGCAACTAAAAAATTGAGATTCCAATTGTTTGCCATGTATCGTGGCGGAGGAGAAGATCTTCAGTTCGAAGTGGATCCAATGTGGATGATTAACACAGGCGTAAGTTATGCTGTACTGAAAGGAAAAGGAAGAGTAACCTTTAGAGTGAATGATATATTTGAAGGCATGAAATTTAAATTTAAGTCAGAAGTGCCTTATAAGCAGGGTGGCGAATTCCATTGGGAAAGCAGAACGGCCTATTTAGGCTTTTCGTACCGATTTGGTAGTGGAAAAAACAAAGCCAAAAGAAGAAAGCATAGAGATAATCGTGAAACACAAGGTGGCGGTGGATTTATGTAGAAACACCTTCTCTTAAAATAAATTCAAAAATAATCTCCTTAGTCTTAAATGTTTAGGCTAAGGAGATTTTTTTATCCAGTATGAAGGTAGATTCCAGACTTAAAAAGAGATCTCCTTAGATGTTCTATAAAACGTACTTATGTTTTTGCAAAAACATAAGTACATTTTACTCAAAACATAGTGTTGTTTTTTTAAAACATCACTATGTTTTTTATAACTTATAATAAGACTTGATAATTAGTACTTTATGGAAACACGAAACAATACTAAAATTAGAACTGAAACTTGCGCTCTATAGCGCAAACAACTTGCGTGGTAGCACTCAAACGACTAGGCTAGTGTAGCCCCAATGGCTTGGGTAGTATAATCTAAACGACTTGGGTAGTATAGTCCAAACAATTTGGGTGATCTCTCAAACCAACATATCCTCTACAAAGCATCTAAATTTTACAATATGAATCTTAGTCTAGATTTTATACTTTAGTAAAAATTTAAGTATCCTGTTAATGCATGATATTTAAAACGAATCATAATTAGGTGTTCTTAGCCCTCCTATATGGAGTTATAACAACACCTTTTAATACGATACATAAGAAACAACAAACATATGGTTGTTACAAACAAGGTTAGCCATAATACAAAATAAATGGAATGAAACTTTACAAATATTTAACCCACAATACTCAGTCTACTGGATCTTTGGTCAATCATTACTCTTGGTTTAGCAAACCAAGTTATTTCAATGACCCTTTTGATGGAACTTTAATCTCGAATGATTATATGCGTACTCATTTTCTGAATTCACAAAAAGTTCTTTGTTTATCTAAGGAGAATGATAATCTTTTATTATGGGCTCACTATGCCAATTCACATTATGGTTATTGTGTAGAATATACTGATTATACGGATCAAGAACTCGAATTATTGAAAAAGAAAGGAGTATTTCCAATGGAAACTCCAAATGAAAAACTTGCAATTTTGAGAAATGCAGTAGATGTCGAATATTGGAATAATCAGCAAATTGAAGAGTACATTTCTAGTTTTCCATCTGATGATATTAAATTAATAGAACAATGGAAAGCAAGTAAGGCAGAAGGAAAGGAAGAAGAATTTTTGAACCATATGAATAAAAGTAATTGGATTAAGCATGAATTATGGAAATATGAAAAAGAAAAACGGATTATAGTAGAAAAACAAAATATGAACTATCCTCCGGGGAATATTACAGCGATCTATTTTGGAATGCTTATGTCCTCTATTGATAAGAGAACTATTGCCTCTATAGTTAATCAAAAATTCAATGGACAATGTTCATTATTTACAGCATACAGGAATGGAAATAGCTATGAATTAAAATTTAGAAAATTTGACCCAAAAATTGATTTTGAAGGGCTTGGATTGAAATATAATTGAAAACGGTACTATGGCTAACAAAATTAACCGTTGCACAACCGGTACGGTCGAAGCATATAGTTGACACATGTTCAGGACATATAGTGTAAACCATGTGACTTGTATTAACTATTTCCCTGTATATACAAGCAAAGAAAACTCCTACTATACTAAAAGAATATAATGAGAAAAATACTTTACATTACATTAAGTTTTGCTTTTTTGCTTCAAGCGTGCACTACAAACAAGAAAAAAACAATTGACAATGATTCTGGTTTTGTTATTTCCATTCCAGAAAAGGAAGGTTTTGATAAACTCTTATTTGATAAGGTAATTGGGAAAGTTGAGAAAGATGATTATGGTGCACTAACAAGCGTAATCGTTATATCAGACAATAAACTAATTACTGAACGATATTTTAATGGCTGGAAAAAAGATTCAGTTCACTCTATCCAATCCATTTCTAAAAGTATAACCTCCTTATTAATTGGAAAAGCTATTGAGCTCGGAGAAATCAGTTCTGTAGATGAAAGAATAGTTGATATTCTTCCTGAACTAAGAACTGAAAAAATGGATTCAAGAAAAGATTCACTATCTATAGAACACTATCTGACAATGTCTGCCGGATTCGAATGGTCTGAAAAATTCCCTTCAATGGACAAGAGAAGTAGTCTTTACCATATATACAGACAGAAACAAGATTATGTTCAGTATTTTTTCAATCAACCATTAATTTATGAACCAGGGAAAGTGTTTGAATATAATAGTGGGTTATCAATGACATTGGGAGCTATTTTGCAAAGAAAAAGTTCAATAGAACTTGAAGCGTTTGCGGAAAAATATTTATTCAACCCATTGGAGATAAAGTATGACTGGCATAATTCTGTAATTTGGGATAAGGACAGAAACGGTTTAGCTCATTGTGGAGGTGGTTTATATCTAAGACCTATTGATATGGCAAAAATTGGCTCAATGGTCTATAATAATGGAGCTTGGAATGGCAAACAGATTATTTCAAAAAAGTGGATAGAGAGATCAACTTCTCCAAGAATAGATGCAAATACCGCAAAGAAATATCGTAATTATGGCTACCAATGGTGGCTTTATACCCCCTTATTTGACTTAGAAACAATATTGTATGCAGATGGGTTTGCAGGACAAAATATTTTTATCATTAAAGAGTTTGATTTAATAATAGTTACAACAGGAGAGCTGAAAAAGAATGCCACAGCATCCATGCCCTTGATGTTTGATATTCTTGCAACCAATATAAAATTCAAAAATAAGTTCATGCAGTTTTATGAAAAAGTAAATTTGCAAAACTACACAGTTGGACAGTTTAAAAGTGAAGAATTGGTTTCTATTGCCCAGAATTTGGTCTTCTATAGTGAAAATAAAGAAGCCATTGATTTTTTAAACAAGTATTCCGATTCATTTGATAATGATTGGTATTATGAATTTTATTTGGGTAAGGCTTATTTTCAGAATAAGGATTTTGAACAAGCTTTGATACATTTAAATAAATCTCTTGAAAATAATGCTGGAAATATATGGTATTTAAAACCATACTATAACAATACTAAAGAGATGATAGCAATAATTAGTAAGAACAAATAACGTACGAAAACACAATAAGGTATAAAATAATAGCTGAGATAGTAGTAAATTAAAGAGTTACAGTTCGCTTCAATTTTCGTTTAATTTGACAAGAAAGTGTCACGCATTCGGCTATTATTCTTATACGGAATGTTGACAACCATACAAATATTCATCTTCAAACCATAACTAGCAAGAGTTATTTAAGCATGACAAAGTTTACAGTAGAAAGCACTTATAACAAAAAAGATTTTCTAAGAGTCAATAAAATTAAATGGAAAATATATTGGCTCAAAAACCTTAAGCAAATTAGAAACTTTTCAATTACAGCAGTTGCATTTGTGATTCTTTCCACCTTATCGGTCACAAAAGAAGAGCCAGTAAATATATATGTTATTCTAGCTTTAGCATTTGGGCTTTTAGTGATATTCTTAACCTCAATAAGACGATTTGCTAAGAAAAAATATTACAAAAATATTTATGAAATTTCAGAGAAATTTGAATCAAAAAAAATGGATTGTATTTATGAATTTTCAGAAGACTGTATAAAGTATTCGGACAAAGAAAAGAAACTAGAATTAAAATGGTCAGTACTTACCAATTATTCAATATATAAGGAATATCTCGTTCTATTTGTTAATAATTCAATTGTTGACTCGTTTGTCTTTGAGAAAGTCCCAGAGCATATTTCAGACTATGAGAAAATACTAGATTTAACAAAAAGGAAGCTTGAATATAAATCAGTAAAATAAAGTACGGTTGCTAACAAAAACTAAGTTTTACAGGCATCGATGTTTATTTTGATCTCTAAAGCTCAATTAATAAATACCAGTAAATCTGACGTCTTGACAAATTGATTCTTTGAAATTTATTAGACCATTGTGTACAATTACCCTACTTCTAGCGATAGAAGATGTTTTACGTTTAAAACCTTGTTTGAATTATAAACCATCCGATAGTGAAAACTATATGATGAAGAAATAAATAAGTTGGTTAATAAATAACATAAATCATGCACACAAATAAAAATTGATATGACTCAATCTTGTTAGTTATTTTGCATAAATACAATTATCTTAGATACAGGATATAATGTAGATATAGAATACAAATCGACATGTAACCCTTGTTTATTAGGCTTTGTATGCTGTAAATGTATTAATTAATAATGAGCATGAGAAATATGGAAACACCCTTTGTTAACGGAAAACTCTTGTATTATGCTTTTATTGCAGGAGGAAATCAAATATTAAGAAATCAGGTCGAAATAAATAGAATAAATATTTTTCCGGTTAACGATAAAGATACCGGAACAAATCTCGCCTCGACCGTTCGTTCGGTTATCGACAATATAAAACCTCACAAATCATATAAAACAACAGTAGGTAACATTGCTGATGCAGCATTAATAGGAGCCCGAGGGAATTCAGGTGTTATTTTTGCACAGTTTCTCTATGGTTTAAATCGGGAAACTTTGAACAAGCCTATTATTACCTTAAGAGAATTTGTTGAAAGTGTAAAGAAATCGATACCCTATATGTACGAAGCCATTGCAAATCCTGTTGAAGGAACCATGTTAACGGTTATAAAGGAGTGGTCTGATTTTTTGGATAGTAAAAAGGATGCCATTTATGATTTTGCTAATGTTATAATTGATTCTTTCGAAGTTTTGGAAAAATCGTTGGCAGAAACGAATACAAAATTGAAGGCATTGAGCAAATCAGATTTTGTAGATGCAGGAGCAAAAGGTTTTGTATTGTTTATCGAAGGGGTTATCAGTTTTATTAAAAACAGAAACATTCGGAACTTGGTCGTTGATTCTTCTGAAAACGTTTCACTTGTTCATATTAATAAACTAACAGAAGAAGAAATTACCTACCGTTATTGTACCGAGGCCATCGTAAAAAATATAAAGCACAGCCAATCGGAACTTCAGAATTTTCTGAGTCATAATGGCGATTCTGTCGTTGTTGCTGGTTCGGAAAGTCTCTGTCGTATTCATGTCCATACCCATAAACCAGCCGAACTTTTTTATTATTTAAAAGAAATGGGAACCGTTACTTTCCAAAAAGTGGATGATATGGTTCGACAACAGGAAGTTATAAGTAAACGAAAATGGAATATTGCACTGGTAACCGATTCAACCTGTGATTTGTCGCAGGAATTAATTGATTATTATCAGATTAATGTGCTACCCATTAATTTGAACTTTGGCGATAGCCATTATTTGGATAAGCTTACAATTCAGCCCAGTCAGTTTTATAATATGCTGGAAACTGAAGCTGAATTTCCTCAAAGCTCGCAAATAAACGAACAAGCTTTTACAAATATATATTCGCATTTGGCTTCGCATTACGATGCTATAATTGCTGTGCATTTGAGTAGTGAGTTTAGTGGAACTTATTCGAATAGTGTGAAAGCAAGCAAACGCATTTCAAAAGAGTTTGGCAAACCGATTCATGTTATCGATTCCAAAAATTTGTCGGGAGCCTTAGGTTTACTTGTATTAAAAGCGGCTAAAAATATCGAATCCGGACAGTCTGTGGAATATATTACAAAGACCCTTAAGAAAGATGTAAACCAATCTAAAATATTTGTAAGTGTTCACGACTTGCAATCGATGATTAGGGGAGGGAGGGTCTCTAAGCCCAAAGGGATTATAGCTCGCACTTTAGGTTTAAATCCCGTTATTTCGATGGATGAAAATGGAAAGTCGCTATTGTTTGGAAAAACCTTTAGCCAGCAAGCCAGCTTGAAAAAAATATTTAGGCATATTAAAAAAATAGGTCGGGAAAAAGCTTTATGGAACTACATTATTTTGCACGCAAACAATACTGATGGCGCCCAACTTGTGGAGGTAAAAATGTTTGAGATTACAGGAAAATATCCGGTATCGGTTGTCAATATTTCTCCGGTTATTGGTATGCATGCCGGTAATGGTGCCCTCGCTGTTTCCTTACTATTTAATTCTTAATATTCTACGATAATGACCTTATTTCTACAAGCATCCTTAATTATTTTCGTCTTTGTAACTCTCTTATGGATTTGGAGTGTGTTTATAAAGAATGTAAGTATTATCGACATTTTTTGGGGCTTTGGCTTTGTGCTGGTTAATGCCTTTTATGTATTTAATTCGGGTGAACTAAATACCAGAAAGATATTGCTTTTAGTTTTAGTTAGTATATGGGGGCTAAGGCTTGCCTTTTATCTTGCCTGGAGAAATATAGGAAAAGGAGAAGATTTTAGATATCAGGAATTCCGAAAAAACTATGGTCCGAAACGTTACTGGTGGTTTAGTTTTTTCCAAACCTTTCTGCTGCAGGGAATCTTAATTATGATAGTGTCTTTACCACTTTTGGGTGTTCAATCCAGTATGACAAAGGGAGATCTTAATCTGTTGGATTATATCGGAATTGTGGTGTGGCTTATTGGTTTTGCCTTTGAAGCTGGAGGCGATTTTCAGTTGGCACGCTTTAAAAGTAATACAGCAAATAAAGGGAAAGTCTTAAATACAGGCTTTTGGAAATACACGCGCCATCCGAATTATTTTGGTGATTCAGCAGTGTGGTGGGCCTATGCCATTTTTAGTATAGCAGCTGGTAGCTATTGGCAAATTATTGGTTCTGTTATTATGACTTTACTGATAATTAAGATATCGGGAGTGGCTTTACTCGAAAAAACATTGAATACGACTAAGCCAGAATATGAGGAATATGTTCAAAAAACAAGTTCTTTTTTACCATGGTTTCCTAAAAAATAAAAACTAATGGACTTTGTTAGCAAAAATATATGGTTTATACTTTTTGTACTATGGGGGCTTCCTTTAGGCTATTACAGAAGTAAGTTCCGAAAAATAGTTTATCAAACCGATAGCTGGACGATAAATATCAAACCCGTTTTCCGGAAAGAAATTAGAGCGCTTTTTGGAAATATCTACCCAGATAATCTCAAATACAAAAAGTTTAGAAATTTCTATCTGTTTTATCTGCTTATTTATGTGTTGCTATTTATCGCTTATTTAATTTTTGATGCAAAAACCGAAAAGATGAAAAAAATAGATGTAGGAAGTCAAGTGCCACTATTTGAATTAAAAGATCAGAGAGGTGAACTGTTTAAGATTGGTGAGGTATTGGGTAAAAAAAATCTGGTGATTTATTTCTACCCTAAAGATGATAGTCCTGGGTGTACAAAAGAAGCCTGTTCGTTTCGTGATCAATTTGAGGTATTTGCCGATGCCGATGCCATCATTATTGGAATTAGTGCCCAATCAGAGGAAAGTCATTTTGAGTTTGCTGAAAAGTATCGCTTAAATTATACCCTATTAAGTGACACAGGTAATAAAGTGCGCAAATTATTTGGCGTTCCTTCCAGTTTTTTCGGCTTAATTCCTGGTAGAGTAACTTATGTCGTAAATAAGGAGGGAAAGATAGAGTACCTGTTTAATTCCCAAATTCAAGCCGAAAAACATGTTGATGAAGCTTTACGTATTCTTCAGGAATTAAGATGAATATAACGATACAACTTACTTTTATACTGTTAGGCTACCTATTGGGAGCAATCCCTTTTGGCTATATCTTAACCCGATACCATACGGGTGAAAATATTATGGAAAAGGGTAGTGGTAATGTGGGGTCAACCAATGTGAAAAGAATTGCAGGGAAAAAGATAGCAGTCTTGACTCAACTTTTAGATATGCTGAAAGGATTCTTACCAGTGGCTGTTTGCTTGCTTCTTACCAATAATGAAGAGATTGTTTCAGAGTTTTATATTTACTGTGTTGCATTAGCCTCCATTCTTGGTCACGATTTCAGTATCTTCTTAAAGTTCAAAGGCGGAAAGGGTGTTAACACAACTTTGGGAGCTTCGGTTTTAATTGCTCCATTTTCTGTCTTTATCTCAGGAGCCATTTATTTTATTGTGAAATGGCGATTTAAATATGTTTCGCTGGCATCTATTATTCTTAGTATAACACTACCCTTAACTGAATTGATCATTCACGGATTAAGCTCAACATTTTATTATTTGTTAGTTTGCACAATTCTGATTGTTTTCTTGCATCGAACGAATATAGGTCGCTTGTTAGATAGACGGGAGCTTTCACCTTAAAAAGAACTATTATGGCATTTTATCAATTTCAAAAGGAACAATTTATTAAAGCTTCCCTTGAGGATATTTGGGATTTTATAAGTTCGCCACAGAATTTAAAGAAAATTACGCCTCCCCATATGGGCTTTGATATTCGCACACCCAATTTACCCGACAAAATATATGAGGGTATGATTATTAGCTATACGGTTCGTCCTCTTTGGGGTATTCCCACAAACTGGGTAACAGAAATAACACACATAAGGGATAAATCGTATTTTGTAGATGAACAAAGGGTTGGCCCCTATAAGATATGGCACCATCAACACATTATTATGCCTAAAGGAGATGGTGTATTAATGAAAGATATTGTGAGTTATCAGCCACCATTGGGCTGGATAGGGAGTTTAGCTAACACTTTGTTTATTAAAGATAAATTGAACGAAATTTTTGATTTCAGGACCAAAGAACTTGAAAAGATATTTCCATCCGGGGAATTGAAACTGCCTTGACAAGATTCTTTTACTGACCGATTTGTTGAGAATGTCTTTTTTTTACCTTTACGCGAGTAAAATTTTGATATAAATAGAAGAATGAAAAGATATAGTGTTCGTAAAATTTTGGTGGCAGCTGTCGTGTTATCACTTATTATAGTTTTAATTTTTAAACTTCTAAACCCTACACCCAAAGGTAAAAGCATAGATAAGTTCTCCGTTCCTGTGCTCACAAAAGATGAGAAGAGAGCTTTGCGCCGCTATAATAATGACTACCATCTTGAAGTAGCTCGAGTAAAGGGGCTAAAAGAGCCTTTGGATTCGAGAAAGGATGATAAAACAAGTGTTAAAGCATTTTGTAGTCGCTATGATCTTGTTGAGATTACCGATAACGAATACTACGAAATTCCCCATTTAAGAAACTCATTACCTTATCTTCAGGAATCAGCAAAAGAATTTTTAGACCTACTTGGCGAAAGGTTTTGTGACCAACTAGAAGAATCAGGCTTAAGAAAGTATCGATTTTCAATATCATCCATATTACGAACCCTCGAAGATCAAAAGTCGCTACGCAAAAGCAATGTTAACGCTACACCAAACAGTTCATCACATTATTACGGACGAACTTTTGATATTGTACAAACCCGCTATTTTGAAAGAGATAATAGCACACCTGTTTATACATATCGTCTTCGAAACATATTACTACGTGAACTAATCAAATTGCAGGATGAGGGTAAATGTTACGTTCTTCTTGAAAGACAAACAAAATGCATTCATGTAACTGTAAGGTAACCAGGAGAATGTTAATCTAATTTATAATAAACCAAAATGCCCGGCTTAAACAATTGAGCCGGGCATTTGTGTTTTTTCCTCGTTGGTGTGTGATTCTTTTATTAATAGCCTTGTAGATCAAAATCAGAGCTATCAACCATTTTGATTTCTTTTTTCATTTTCTTCTGAATCACCTTAAAGTGATGTTCGTCATCTGGCGTAATAAAAGAAATAGCTTCACCAGGAGATTCTGCTCGTCCGGTTCTACCAATACGGTGAACGTAATCTTTAGGCGAACGAGGCAATTCGTAGTTAACCACATAAGGCAGAAATTCAATATCGATACCACGAGCCAAAAGATCGGTGGTAACAAGAACCCTGATTTTACCTGTTTTAAATCGTCTTAAACTTTCTGAACGAGAGTTCATGCTTTTTTTTCCATGAGTGGAGACGGCATGTATACCATTACGGCAAAGCTTATTGGCAACACCGTCTGCTTTAAAAGCTGAGGATACAAAGACTAATACTTGTTTTAGATTATTCTTTTTGATTAAATATCGAAGTAGCGGCCCTTTTCTGCTGTCTTCAACAGCATAGGCAAGCTGATCGATAAGCTCTGTTTCTTCTTCCTTTGATTCAATTTTGATGACCTCAGGCTTATTTAAAAGAAGCTCCTTGATATTTTCAACTTCTTTACTTAAAGTTGCTGAGAATAGAAGGTTTTGACGCTTTTTAGGCAGGAGTGCAAAAATACGATCCATCTCATATTTAAAACCCAGATTAAGCATCTTATCGGCCTCATCAAGAACCAAGGTGTCAATATCTGAAAGGCTTACAGCATTCGATTCTTCCAGCTCAATCAATCTACCTGGTGTGGCAACAAGAATGCTTACTCCATTCATTGCCATCATTTGCGGATTGATAGATACACCACCAAAAATAGCCAGTGTTTTAACTCTATCTGGTAAAGTTTCGGCAAATGTACTAAACACCTCTTCAACTTGGCTAGCTAGTTCTCGTGTAGGAACTAAAACGAGAACCTTTATATGTCTATTCTTATGAGGTGTGTTACTCTTTAAATTATTTAGGATTGGAAGGACGTAACTTGCTGTTTTCCCCGATCCTGTTTTGGCAATACCCAATACATCTTTGTTTCTTAAAATAGCAGGAATAGTCTCCTTTTGAATAGGGTAGGGCTGGGAATAATTTTCATCAGCCAAAGCTTTTAATAAAACTTGAGATAAACCTAAAGATGTAAAGGACATTATGTTGATTTTAATTTATAATCGAATAGCAAATTTGGCAGGCAAAGGTACGCCAAATAAAATAGGGAATTAGAAACTATTGATTTGTATTTAGAAAATGTTCACTTTAGTATTAAGATTGACGGATTAGCTCGAAGAGTTTATTAAATTTGTTGAAACTTAAAAAATATTCTTTTGAACATTTCAATTCTAACAGAGCATTCTTTATGGTGGTTGTTGCCAATAGTTCTATGCGCTATTGTTCTGGTTTACCTTCAGTATTTTTTTAGGAATAAATATAAGAACGATTTATCAAAGCTAAGAACCATTATTCTGGCTACCTTAAGAACTGTAGCTTATATTAGTTTGCTGTTTCTTTTACTTAAACCTAGTATTAAATACAGTAAAAAGATAATTGAAAAGCCTCTTATAATTTGGGCACAGGATAATTCACAATCCATAAGACTTTCGGAGGATTCAATCTATTACCGAAGTGAATACTTAGAAAAAGTTGATGGTTTTCTACAAAAACTGAGCAGTAAATACGAGATTCAGAAGTTAAGTTTCGGGCAAGACGTAAAACTTGTAGATCAATTCGATTTGTCAGATCAATCGAGTGACTACAATGCCTTAATAAGCTATTTGAAGAATAATATTTCACAAGAAGATCAAATTCAGGTGATACTTGCTGGTGATGGTCTTTACAACAAAGGGAATGATCCTCGGTTTTCTGTTCAGGAAGTTAAAAGTCCAATTCATTCAATTGCTTTAGGTAATAATAAGAACCGAAAGGATTTATCTATTCTTTCATTAAGAACAAATAAGCTAGCCTTTTTAAAGTCGAATCTTCCTGTACGAGTGGGGTATAAGGCAGATTATTGCAAGGGAGAAGATATTATCGTGCGTGTTCGAAGTAGAGCTGAGACTTTATATCAGGATACAATACACATATCAACGGATGATTTCTTTATAGAAAAGAATTTTTTTATAACACCTAATCGCACAGGTTTACAGAAATATGAGTTAGAGGTTTTACCTTTAGATGGAGAAGCGAACCTAAAAAACAATGTACATGGATTTATTGTTGATGTATTAGATAGCAAACGAAAAATAGCGATTTGTTACGATTCTTATCATCCGGATATAGCAGCTCTTCAGTCAGCTCTAAAAACAAAATCAAATTTTTCAATTAGCTTGATAGATGTTTCAAAGAAACAAGTTGATTTCTCAGATTTTAACCTGATGATCTTGTATCAATTACCATCGCAAAAAAGAGGCGTAAATGTTTTCTTTGATCAGCTAAAGAGTTCATCCCTACCTTTCCTTATGGTAGTTGGTGGAGCAACCGATATTCAGGTTTTAAATCAACTGAATTTGGGTTTAAATGTTATTCAGAATAACAACTTGTATCAGAATGCAAGGCTATTGATAAACCCAAATTTCTCAATTTTTGAAATAAATCAATCTTTGCAGGAAGAATTAAAAGGTTTCCCGCCACTTTTGTCTCCAATGGCTAAATTTCAATTTAATCAGGAATCAAATATTTTAGGGTTTCAACGGATAAAAGGAATTGAAACGGAATTGCCTTTATTCGTATTTTCTCAGCGCGATAAGCAAAAACAATGCTATTTGTTGGGAGAAGGTATTTGGAGATGGAAATTGCAAGATTACAAGAAAAATAATTCTCATGATCAATTTAATACATTAATTAATCAGCTTGTTCAGTATTTGGCACTTCGCGTTAAGAAAAATCAGATGGAGTTGCAGTACGATAAGGTTTATAAGGAGCGAGATTTAATTCGAATAGAAGCTCAATTGTATAATAAGAGTTATCAACTCACCAATAAGGCGGATATTGAATTTGTACTTAGGAATGCGGGTGGTGAATCTTTTTCATATCGGTTTGAGCGTGTTGGGAATATGTATGAATTGGATTTGAGAAATTTATCATCCGGATTATATCAGTTTGAGGCAAAAACGAAAGCTTCCGATCAGGAGTTAATTAAAAAAGGAGAATTTGTTATCAATTCTGATAATTTGGAAGCAAGAAACTTACAAGCCAGTCCAACTCTCTTGAAAAACTTATCTGACTTAAGCGGAGGGACTCATTTATCCTTATCAGACTTATCACAATTCTTGGATACTTTATTAAAAAATGATGAAGTGAAATCTCGTGTGTCTATTGAAAATAATTTCAGTATTGCATTGAATTTTATGTGGATTTTATGTTTTATTATAATTCTGATGGTTTTGGAATGGTTTTTGAGAAAATACTGGCTCGGAGTCTAATTGTTTTATTGGATTCTAAAAATCACTAACTAAATTCGACCTAAATAACTAATTTATGAAGTTTACAGCAACCTCGGTGAAGTTTGTTTACCTAACAATTATAGCACTTGTTTTTGCATCTTCTGCATGTAAAACAATATCTCAGGTACAGTTTCAGACTTTGGAAGCACCTGAAATTGTCCTTCCATCTGATGTAAATAATCTCGCGTTTGTAGATAGAAATTTATCCTTTCCGGCAGATTCGATAGCTCAATATTATTTTGTTACAGGGGTTTCAATAAAGGATTCTATTGATCATACCCAAAATATGTCCTTGAATTGCTACCAAGGTTTTACCGAGAATATATCGGAGTTTTGGCCCCAAGACTCTATTCCTTTTGTTCGCTTACCTCATAAGATGATGCCTGATACTATACGTCATTTTACGCCGCTTAGTTGGAATGTTGTAGATAGTCTTTGTAAAGAAACGAAGTCTGATGTTTTAGTTGTACTTGAAGATATTCAGGCTTTTAATAAGCAAAATATGGAAGAGGGAGATGTTTATTGGGCTTTTACCGAGATTCAATACTATGGTATTTGGCGAATTTACGACCCTTTATATCAAAAAATTTATGATGATAGAATTCTGGTTGATAGTCTATTTTTGGAAACTTCAGATTCGAATGTTGAAAAGTTGGTAAATGAGAAATTGCCAAAACGAGAAGAATTATTAAATGATGCTTCATATGAATTAGGGAGAAGCTATGTTGATTTGATTTCTCCTAAATGGACGGATGTAAAACGGAGTTATTTTGTTTCAGGAGACAAACGTTTATCAACAGCGCTTTATTTTATGAATAAGAATGAGTTTGATACCGCAATTAATATGTGGAAAAGTATAACTCAGGAAAAGAATATGAAACTTGCAGGTCGTGCGGCTTATAATCTAGCCGTTGTGCATGAAATGAAGGGAGAATTGAAAGAGGCAAGAAGTTGGATTCGTAAAGCCATTTATTTTTACAAAAAAATAAAAAATATACCTGATGAGTATAAAGAAATAGAAGCTTATGCACTAGCTTTGAACTCCCGTTGGGTTAACGGAAAGAAAATAAAACAATTCTTTGGAGAAGAGTAGGAGTGGCTAATTCATGCTGGTTGTAATAGAAACTTGGTTTTAAAAACAGCAGCAAAGTGATGATAAGTTGTTGGCTATTCAATCTGAAATTTATTCATTTACTTATTATCATGTCTACAGAACTTATCCTGATACTTATTCTTGTTATACTGAGCTTAGATTTTCTTCTGGAGCGTATCCTCGATATTTTAAATCGAAGGAATTGGACGGCCCAAATACCAAAGGCACTTGAAGGAATTTACGATGAAGAAAAGTATGCCAAATCTCAGGCCTATGAAAAAGATAAGCATCGGATAGGACTCTTATCATCTGTTTTAAGTTTTGTTGTAACCATTTTAATGATAGCAGCAGGTGGATTTGCCTGGGTTGACGATTTTGTACGCCTGTATTTTTCTCATCCAATAAGTATCGCTTTAAGCTTTTTTGCTTTTGTCATGCTTGGATCAGGTGTAATTAGCTTTCCATTTTCATATTATTCAACTTTTGTTATTGAAGAAAGGTATGGTTTTAATCGAAGTACATTAAAACTATTTTTACTGGATACACTTAAAGGCGTTTTTATTTCGGCAATTATAGGCGGCGGTCTTTTGGCACTTATTATTTGGATTTATACCATGACAACCACTAATTTTTGGTGGATGGCTTGGGCTTTGATCGCTTTCTTTATGGTATTTATGAGTATGTTCTACTCATCTTTAATTGTACCCTTATTCAACAAACAGACTCGTTTGGAAGAAGGAGAGTTGAATACTGCAATTAGTGAGTTTGCCGATAAGGTCGGATTTAAACTCGACAATATTTATGTCATGGATGGATCCAAACGTTCTTCAAAAGGGAATGCCTATTTTTCAGGCTTGGGGTCTCGTAAACGAATTGTTTTATTCGATACTTTGATAAATGAATTGTCTACCGAAGAGATTGTTGCCGTTTTGGCTCACGAAATAGGCCATTATAAAAAGAAACATACTTTGAGTTCAATTATTTTGGGTCTTTTGCAAACAGGTATCATGTTCTATATTTTTTCATTATTGATTGGAAATACAAGCCTGTCAGAAGCTTTAGGAACGACAAATCATAGCTTTCATTTGGGTTTAATAGCTTTTGGTATTTTATACTCACCAATTTCAACTTTCCTGGGCTTAGGAATGAATGTTTTATCCCGAAAGAATGAGTATGAAGCTGATGCATATGCAGCTGAGCATTATAATTCAGAAGCTTTAATGGGTGGTCTGAAAAAATTATCGGTTAGCTCATTGAGTAACCTGACACCTCACCCGGCTTATGTGTTTTTCTATTATTCACACCCAACTTTATTGCAACGAATTAATGCGATGAATAACCTGTAAGCTTGTCCCGGCAAAGCTTAAAAAACAAGAAAATTTATAACCGACTATTTTATTTAAAATAATGCAAGCAGAAATTATAACCATTGGAGACGAAATATTGATTGGACAAATTGTTGATACCAATTCAGCGTGGATGTCTAAGGAATTAAATGAAATTGGTATTTCGGTTAATCGCATCACGAGTATCTCGGATACAAAAGATGCTATTATTTCTTCTGTTGAAGAGGCAATGTCACGAGTTGATCTGGTGTTGATGACAGGTGGATTAGGTCCAACCAATGATGATATTACAAAGAAGACTTTGAGTGACTATTTTGCTTGTGAGTTAGTGCAAGATGACGGACTTTATGCAAAGATTGAAGAACGTTTATCTCGTTATAAGATTGGGATGAACAAATTTAATCGTGAGCAAGCTTTAGTTCCTAATGGTGCTCGGATTATTCCTAATGATTTTGGATCTGCGCCCTGTATGTGGTTTTCCAGAGAGGAAAAACATGTTATTTCAATGCCAGGGGTTCCTTTCGAGATGAAGAATATTATGCAATATCAAGTTTTACCAAAACTAAGTGAAGAGTTCGATTGCCCACATGTTTTGCACCAAACAGTTATGGTACAGGGCTTAGGAGAATCTGTTTTGGCTGAGATGCTTGAAGACTGGGAAACTGCTTTGCCCGAGGTAGTAAAGCTGGCTTATTTACCATCGCCAGGAGTCGTGCGATTACGTATGAGCTTAATGGGGAATAGTGAGGCAGAATTGAAAGCTATTGTTGAAGAACAGCTAATTGGCTTAAAAACTATTTTAGGAGAGCGAATTTTTGCTTTTGATGATGAAAAAATTGAACAGGTGATTGCAAACCTTCTTTTAGATAATAAGAAAACGGTGGCTACAGCCGAATCGTGTACTGGAGGGAATATGGCTCACATGCTTACTTCAATGGCAGGTAGTTCAGCCTATTTTAAAGGATCGGTTGTTGCTTATTCAAACGAGGTAAAAACAAATGTCTTAGGTGTTAGTGCTAACAGTTTGGAAGAATTTGGAGCCGTTAGCCAAGATGTTGTTGAGCAAATGGCTTCAGGTGTTATCAAAGCAATAGGAACAGATTATGGTATCGCAACCTCAGGCATTGCTGGTCCCGACGGTGGTACCGAAGAAAAACCAGTAGGAACGGTATGGATTGCCGTTGCTTCTAAAGATAAAGTCATTTCAGAAAAATTTACCTTCTCCAAAGAACGTGGTCGAAATATTAGAATGGCATCTATGGCAGGTTTTAATATGCTGCGAAAACTTATGTTGGAAGGAGAGGAATAATAAATATCAACATCTTAAAAGTCTGCACTTTCAATTTGATTAAGTTTACTTAGTGAATGTGCTCTGCCATATTTAACTTGATCACCCTCATATAGTAAGGGTGATCATCTGGAGATTAGGAAATATGAAGTTACAGTGTGGGGTGCCTGGTATTGAGAACTATTCAGAAAGGCTTTCATATATTATAAAGCCTTTTGTATTTGGTTTATAAATCTGTCTCATGTTTTAACTCTCATTCTTCTCCGTGTAATTCGTAAATGGAAACGAATCGATCTGTTAAGCTATTTCTTAGAAGCAGTCTCCGACTTCGACTTTTAGAAGTACATCATCAGTGCAACGCCCAAACCAAGACCTGCTAATACCAATGATATTTTGTGTTTATCGGTTTTGAAAAAGCTTAGCATAAGCGTACAGATAAGTAGACTTAAGAAGCTGATGATAAGGAAAGCCGAAAAACTACCCAAATTATAGCCTAGATAAGATAAAAATTTAAAACTTGTACCAAGTACTGCTTTGTAATGAAGACTAAGCACAAAGCCTTGCATAATGCCTATTAAAACAAAAATATTGTAGTGTACTGTGCTGATTTTATGACTAAATATACCATTTAGTGATACAACTATTAGGCTGATAATTGCGAGTAGATTAATCGTAGCTTTAGTAAGACTAACAGCTTTAAATACCGCTAAGGATAGACCTAATAGTGAGCCGGAACAAAGGGCTAAAAGAATAAGAAGATAAGTTTTCCAATCTTTGAAACTAAAAAAGGCTCCTATAATAATAAGAAATAGAATTTGATGAATTGCTGAAAATTGACATAGGTGTCTGAAAGCGATTTCGAAGCTGTAAATTAGTTGATCCATATTTTTATTTGATAATGAGAGGGTGGCTTAGTTAAGAAACTAGCCTTATGAGTTAATGTTATTAAAAATAATTCGGGCACGGCAGTTTTCCTTGCCTGTTGTTTTGCTTGTGATTTTACAGTTCATGTGATTTTCATCACTCAATTCCTGATAGATTTGAATCTGCTCACCAAGTTTAAGTTCGTGGAGAAAATTAAGCTCTATTTCAGAAATTGGTTTCTCGGTTAAGATCTCGTGAGGAAATGCATCAATCATCCATTTTAAATACTTTACATTGTTTACATGACGATTGATATCAATATCACTGTAGTGAATTTTTATTTCTTCAATAAGTTCAGCCTCTTGTGTTAGTGGAGTTAATTTCTCTAATTCTTCGTTGAAAACCTCGGTATGATGACCAATAGGCATATGTTTTACTGTGTCGTGAGGTCGAAGAGGCCTGTGTGTTTTTAAATCGACTACCAACCAATAAGAACTAGCTAAAGCAATAATTTGATCATCCTTATCGAAAATACGAAAATCTCTTGCTCCAAACAGACCCTTAATCCCAGTAGGAAAAGTCTCAATTCGAATGGTCTCTTTCCATTTGGCAGGACGAATGATTTTAATTCTCATGCGTGATAAAACCCAGGCATGATTATTCTGGCTTAAATCATGCAAGCCTTGTCCAACTTTATCAACATGATTACCTGCAATCTCTTGTAAGTAATTGCAAATACTTGTGAGTTTAGCATTTCCATGCCAATCGCTATCAAACGAACCTATTGTGAATTCTTGACTGTGTTTACTTAAATCTGTCATGTTAAATTCATTTTTCTGTTAAGAACGAGTTGCATTAAAAATCGATCGAATAAGAATTAAAACTACAAAAGGCAAAATCGTATAGGGCAAATTTTGTGGTAAAATAGGCCAAGTAGCTATTAATAATAGAATAAAAATTGAATGGTATTTAAAATAGCTTTTAACCCAAGTTGGTCGGTTCTTTTTAAAAAGGACTGTGATTAAAGGTAAATGAATTGGTAAGGCCCAAAGAATATTAAAATTAGGTCGCATGGCCTGATGGTCGGTGAAAAACCAAAGAAAAAGTAGAACAAGACCAAATGAGGATGAGCTTCCAAAGACAAGTATATCGAACCAGGCAAATCTTTTTTTATTTTTTAAGGAACTAATCGTTAATAGTAAGCCAATAAAAGCAATAAGTCCAAAAATGAATAGAGGATGCAAGTACCATGGCGTGGACTTTTGTTGAGCCATTTCGCTTAGAATCACATTTTCTTTACTTACGAGTTTTTTTGTGTTGCCATCTTGAGTAATAAGTGTGTTGTCAAATCCTGATTTTAAGAAATCAGGTAGAAACATCTCCTGGTAGTTTGTGGCTGTAATATCGCAAGGTTGGCTTAATGCTAAATGAATACCCGTATAAATCCAAGGTGTTTCTTTCATATAAAGGTTAAGCAGATCGCGAAAACTTCGTTCATTTTCTAAATCAGCATCTTTAAATTCAACTTGGCCTGCGATTTCTTTTTCAAGAATGTCTCTAATAAGGGTAGAGCAGTTGTTGAATAAAAAATCGTAATAATAATATCGGTTTTCAGGACGGTAGTTTTCCCAAAGAGCCTTAATTAATTTTTGTTTTGATTCTGAGCTTAAATTTAGTTCTTGTTCTTTAACCCAGCGTTTATCTCTTTTGTATGCCTTTTTAAAATCCTTGAAGTAATTGACTGTGAGGTTGTATTTTAGTTTGCCACGTACGAATTTAGAATAGAAATTAGGTGTGTTAAAATCGAAGTTGCCGTAATTGAATACCACATCCATATTTCTCGAAGGATCTTGTAATCTTATGGCAGAATGTCCGAATAACGAATAAAGATCTAATCCCGGGGAACAAGTAAGAATACTAATTTTTATTTCATTATTAGCTTCCTGAGCTTGCACTTGACTTATCGAACCGATAAGAGTGAGATTAAAAAATAGAAGAATAAGTAGGTGTCGCATAGTTTTGTATTATTTCTCCTCGAAGATAATGATTTTTGTAGCTAGGGTGTTAAATAGACACAATAGAAGATCAATTCTTTTTATTCAATATGAATTTGATAAAATAAAAACTGCCCTATTTTTTATGAATAGGGCAGTCCGGTATTTATAATAAGCTATGTATTATCTCATATCAATAACTTCTACATTTGGATTTGCTGTTTGATCGAATACAAAATCAGAATCACTAAATTCAAGATTAGGTTCAAATTTTTTGATTTTAATGGTGATATTGTTACCATCTTTTCCGATAGATACCAATGATTTCATCTCTAAACTCTTTGTGTCTATGTGAAGCCTTATGCGTGAAAAAGGTCGTTCTTCATCTAAAGGAAATAGATCAATAACATGAAAAGTTCCTTTTGGAGTATTTTGTTCTTCAACATAGCTAAACTTAAAACCTGTCTCGTATAGATTGAAAATTTGTGTTGGATTTAAGCCAGCTTCTTCGTCTTCTTCATCTGGTTCTTTAATATTTACTTCTTCAGCATCCACTAAATGTTGGTAAATAGTCTTACCATCAAAATAAGTGTATACATCCATTAAGTATAAACGGTATTTGTTGCCTTTTAGAATGATGTTTCCCTCTGAACTTTCATGAACATCTTCCTCTGCATTGTCCATATTAAAAGTGAATTCAGCTTTTACGCTGGAATGCTCTTTATTCATGGCAGAAACCTTGTCTAAAATTACTTTTGCCTTATTTTCTTGAGCAGAAAGATTTAAACTTAATAGTGAGATGATTAATAGTGAAATATACTTTGTCATATTCTTAATGTTTATTCTTTTTAATGGATTCGAAATATTTTGTAATGTCTTTCCTTATTCAATTATTATGCCAATTTAAACCAATATATCAGATAATAATTTTTCTAATGAATATTCATCTGATACCAAAACCTGACGAGCCTTACTTCCTTCGAATGGACCAACAATACCAGCAGCTTCAAGTTGATCGACTATACGACCGGCACGATTATAGCCAATAGAAAAACGACGTTGAATAGCAGATGTAGAACCTTGTTGAGATCCAACAACCAAGCGTGCAGCTTCTTCAAATAATGCATCTCGTTTTTGTAAATCGATATCCGCGGTATTTTCACTGGTTTCAGCAACAAATTCAGGTAGCATTAGGGCTGTAGGATAAGCTTGCTGCTTTTGAATGTACTCGGTAAGCATTTCGACTTCTGGCGTATCAACAAAAGCACACTGTACACGCACCAGATCACTACCTACTGATATCAGCATATCACCTCGACCAATAAGCTGGTTAGCACCAGGGCTATCAAGGATAGTTCGTGAGTCAATCATTGAGGCAACCTTAAAGGCTATACGTGCAGGGAAATTGGCTTTAATTACACCTGTAATAATATTTGTTGATGGACGCTGAGTGGCTATAATCATATGAATACCAATAGCACGAGCAAGTTGTGCGATACGCGCAATTGGCGTTTCAACTTCCTTACCGGCCGTCATAATCAAATCGGCAAACTCATCGATGATTACAACAATATAAGGTAAGTAGCGATGCCCATTTTCAGGATTCAACTTACGAGTAACAAATTTCTTATTGTATTCTATGATGTTACGTGCATGAGCTTTTTTGAGCAAATCGTAACGTGCATCCATCTCAACACAAAGAGAATTTAAAGTTGCAATTACCTTATGAATATCTGTAATAATTGCTTCTTCTTCTTCAGGGAGTTTCGCTAAGAAATGTTTCTCAATAGTTGAATAGATGTTTAGTTCAACCTTTTTAGGGTCAATTAATACAAACTTAAGTTGCGATGGATGTTTCTTGTAAAGTAGCGAGGTAATAATCGCATTTAAACCAACAGATTTACCTTGACCAGTGGCACCAGCAACGAGCAAGTGAGGCATTTTTGCAAGATCGAGCGTATAAGTTTCGTTGGATATGGTTTTACCCATGGCTACAGGTAGGGCATACTTCGACTCCTGAAACTTCTTTGATGCGATAATGTTCTTCATTGAAACAATTTCCGGAGTTCTGTTAGGTACCTCAATACCAATAGTTCCTCTACCAGGAATTGGAGCAATAATACGAATACCCAGAGCCGCTAAACTTAAAGCGATATCGTCTTCCAGGTTTTTAATTTTTGAGATACGAACACCAGGTGCTGGTACTATCTCATATAGTGTTACTGTAGGGCCAATTGTTGCTTTTATTTGTGTAATCTCAATTTTGTAGTTACGAAGTGTATCTACAATTTTGATCTTATTACTTTCTAATTCTTCTTTACTAACTTCCGAGTTATGGAGATGGTGATCCTCTAATAAATCAAGAGTTGGGTATTTATAGTTGGATAAATCAAGGGTGGGATCAAAATCTTCCATTGGTGTGTGATTTATCTTCACGCTCTCCTCTTTAATACGAGTTGTTTCGATAGTTAGTTCAACATCTTCATCATCAGGTTTTTTATCTTCAGAAGGAGTTGTTGAGTCTATATCTAACTCAATTTCATTCGTGTCGTCTTGTGGGAGTTCTGTTTTTTGTTCTGGAATAAACTCTTCTTCCAATTCAATTGATAAGTCATCATTTGTGTTTTCTACGTTATGGGCTTCCTCATCAATCAATTCATTTCTGGAAATGGAATTTTCTTCAATAAGGTCACTTTCATAATCCTCCTCATCAAGTTCGAGGTCATCTGTTTCTGGTTTCTCTTTCTTTTTAAATGGCTTTTTCATATGACTAACTGCATTGTTAAATCCGAAAGCAACTAAAGAAAAGAAACAAATAATGATGACAAATAGTGTTCCCACATTTCCAATAAGAGAAATTAACCATTCACTAATGAAATAACCATGAGCTCCACCAAGATATAGAAAACTAGTACTAGCTGAATCAACAAAAAGGAATGCTAAGAGAACAGAACACCAAATGCTAAATAATAATGTATATAGTAAGCTCTTTTTAAGGGATTGTATTTTAATTCCGAATAAGCGAATCGACAATACAGTGAGGATATATAATATTGAACAAGCTGCAATGCCAAAACCTTTGTTTATTAATAGGTTCGAAAGAAAAGCTCCTGTTTTTCCTGTCCAATTTTCGACACGAATACCCGAATCGGCAAGAAGTTCCAGTAGGCGAATGTCTAATTTTGATTGGTCAGCTCCTCCTGTGAAAAAGAATGAAACAAATGCTAACCCAAGATATATTGTAAATAAACTAGAGCTTATTCCAAGGATGAATCGAAAACGCTCATCGCTTAAAAAAGAAGGTTTTGTAAACCATTTCTTTTTCGTTTTTGTATTCTTTTTTTTTGCCATTGAATATGTTTTTCCTGCGTATAATCTGATGTGAAAGTAATAAAAATAGGGCGTAATTCCACAAGATTATAAACGGAGATATTCCATGTTTATTCTATCTCTTTAGAAATTAAAGAGAATAATTTTTGTTAAAAAAGGAATGGAAGCAGGTCGTAATTCAACTTTATCGAGTCTCCTTATTCAATTGTTAAGGTTTGGGTGGATGTGTTAAGCTTTGAATCGGCTTTATTATTTGAAATTTAGAACGTATTTCAGAATTGTTTTCGCATCGGTTTTAACGTAGTCAGCTGGAATTTTGAATTCATCAGTGTGTACCGGTGTCATACAAACTTCTTGTGCGGAAAATTTAGCTTTTATTTTGTTCATAGTTGTTTCAAACTCAAGAAGAACACCATCAATCTTACTGAAAGGTGTGTTTCTGTTTGGATTTTCAACGTATATATCTTGTGTATAATAAACGTCTATTGGTTCAGGAAGTTCTTTTATATAAACTCTGGCCAACTTGCATTTATAACCTGCAATAATTTTATCAGTTTCGAGATATTTAATATTAGTTGCCAGTTTGTGATTATATATAAAAGGAACTTCATCACTGGCAAATTGATAGTTCATTTTGTTATTAAGAATCTTAAAGAGTAGTGAACTATTAGGTTCATTTATTTTTGAAATAAATTTCGTGCTGAAAAAACCTAAGTAGCCTTCAGATAAAACGGATATATTATTGTCTTTGAATTTATATTCAACTTGAGTTGGAAGTAATGAAACAATAGGGTTAGCATCTTGGTTGGCTTCGTAGCTAACTTTATAAGTAATGATACCTTCAGCATCTCCTTTCTTTTTCTCTGGTTTGTTCGAGCAAGAGATGAAAATATGTAAGATGATTATTATAAGGGTAGTATGCTTCATAAATGTTGTTTATTGTCTAATAAAAATAGATAAATGCTACTATTATTCAAGTATGTAGAATGTTTCTTACATGAATTTATCTTATTTCTATGTGAAAGTAGTTAAATACTTTGTTAATATCATCATATAATATAAATCTAAAACTGACTTTATGGATTCACTTATTAGGTTTAGTAATTGTATTTCATTTTTTCGCTCATAAGTGTATTTTGATTCAATTTTATGGGTGAAATTATTAAAATTGACATCTTTTTCTATTCATAATTATAAAAAATATGAAAAATATAATCAGAATTGATTGGATAAGGTGGTATGAACATAACAGTAAAAATTTATTGTAAATGCAAACGAGTGTATTCTTTTAAAAAGTCTGTGTGTTGAATTTCAATTTTTTAGCTCTGTTTATATTTTACAGTAAAAACACAATCATCTAATGTGCTGAAAAACAGCTAATAGAAATGTTTTAAAAAAATATTAAAATCCATTGAAATCTTGATAAAAGTTCTAGATTTGTAGCTCAATTATTAAAACAACATAAATAATACCTAAAATGAATAAATTAGCAGTTGTAGCATTAGGTGGAAATGCCTTGTTAAGAGGTAATCAAAGAGGAACGGTTGAAGAACAAAGCCAAAACACTCTTGATACTCTTGAAAATCTAATTTTCCTTGTAAAGGAAGGATATGATGTTATTATTGCTCATGGTAATGGCCCGCAAGTAGGGAACATATTAATGAGAAATGATGCAGGAGAACAACTTTACAACATTCCTCAAATGCCTTTAGATATCGATGTAGCTGACTCGCAAGGAGGAATTGGTTACATGATTGAAAGAAACTTGCGTAACGTGTTGAAAGCAAACGGCATTGAAAAAGATGTCGTGACTTTGGTTACTCAGGTTGTTGTTGACAAGAACGATCCAGCTTTTGCAGATCCAATTAAACGTGTTGGTAAAATCTACAATAGAGAAGAAGCTGATAAGTTGATCGCTGATAAGGGATGGATTTTCAAAGAAGAAGTTAAAGCTGATGGAGGATGGAGACGTGTTGTTCCTTCGCCAAAGCCAATTCGTGTAATGAATGAGAAGGTTATTGAGAACCTGGCTCGTCAGGGAAATATCGTGATCACTGTTGGTGGTGGTGGTGTTCCGGTTTCAGAAGATGAAAACGGTAACCTTTGCCCGGTTGAAGCAGTTATCGATAAAGATTTAGCATCTGCATTAATTGGTGCTCGTGTTAAAGCTGACGAATTCTATATTCTTACTGATGTATCATTTGTTTACAAAGATTTTAAAGGACCAAACGAGCAGAAGTTAGAGTTCTTGAATCATGCTGATACAATGGGTTATTTAGCAGATGGTACTTTTGCTGAAGGTTCTATGGCTCCTAAGATTCGTGCTTGTTTAAGCTTTATCGAGAATGGTGGTGGGAAATCAGTAATTACTGAGGCAACAAAGCTTGAAGATAAATCTTACGGTACTAAGATTACAATGGAATATGAAGACTAAATCCTTTTTAGGATTTGACTAGATAATACTTTTTTAAATTTCCGATTACACTTACTTTTGTGATTGTAATCAATAAAAAATAAATAGCATGAGTTTTAATTTAAGAAACAGAAACTTTTTGAAGTTATTGGATTTCACTCCAAAGGAAATGCAATACATGTTAGATCTTGCAAGAGATCTTAAAAGAGCAAAATATGCCGGAACTGAAGTACAGACTATGAAGGGTAAGAATATCGCTTTGATATTTGAAAAATCTTCAACTCGTACGCGTTGTGCATTCGAAACTGCTGCTTACGATCAAGGAGCTCACGTAACTTATTTAGGGCCTTCAGGTTCTCAAATTGGTGTTAAAGAATCAATGGCTGATACTGCACGTGTATTGGGTCGTATGTACGATGGTATTGAGTACCGTGGATACGGACAGGCTATTGTTGAAGAATTGGGTAAATATGCAGGTGTACCAGTATGGAATGGTTTAACTGATGAGTACCACCCAACTCAAATTTTAGCTGACTTCTTAACTATGATGGAGCACACTGATAAGCCATTGAATCAAGTTGCTTTTGCTTACTTAGGTGATGCTCGTAACAATATGGCTAATTCATTAATGGTAGGTGCTGCAAAAATGGGTATGGATGTAAGAATCTGTGGACCAGCAAACCTTCAGCCTGAGGAAGAATTAGTTGCTCAATGTCAAGAAATTGCTAAAGAGACTGGTGCTAAAATTACAATTACTTCTGATGCTAAAGCAGGTGTTAAAGGATGTGATTTCCTTTATACTGATGTTTGGGTATCAATGGGTGAACCAGACGAAGTTTGGAAAGAAAGAATTGAAATTCTTAAGCCATTCCAGGTTAATGCTGAATTAATGGCTGCAACTGGTAACGCTTCAAGTAAATTCATGCACTGTCTTCCTGCTTATCACAACAGAGAGACTAAAGTAGGAGAAGAAGTTTTCCAGAAATTCGGTCTTAATGGTGTAGAAGTAACTGAAGATGTATTCGAATCTCCAGCATCTATCGTATTTGACGAAGCTGAGAACCGTTTACATACTATTAAAGCTGTAATGGTAGCTACTTTGGGAGCATAATCTCAAAAGTATATAAATATAAAAAT
>NZ_JAKJSD010000017.1 GCF_029029505.1 Ancylomarina sp. DW003
ATCAAGGAGTAAGACGCTTTTTTTACAAATTAAAATCAACTGGAGTTCGGTTCCTTTTGATATGACAATATAGATCAACCCTTGTGTTGATGACAATTTCAGGTATCTATAGCAATAGGGTTCCACCTCTTCCCATCCCGAACAGAGAAGTTAAGCCTATTAGCGCCGATGGTACTGCCGAAAGGTGGGAGAGTAGGTCGATGCCAATTTTTAAGCGTCTTATTCCAATACGGAGTAAGACGTTTTTTTTATGCTTTAATTTCTGATAAATATTTAGGATGCTGTAATTGATTCAAAAAAAGTCCTTATTCGCTGAATGCAAATAAGGACTACTTTGTATTTGAATATCTAGAATTTAATTCTATAGATTACAAACTGAAGAAATATGAGAATACTTGACGGATGTAAGCATTGTCTTTAACACCTCCTGTTTCGCGAACAGAGTGCATCGCAAACATTGGGTTTCCTATATCTACAGTACGAATATCAACTTGTCCAGTAGAAACGTTTCCTAAGGTACTTCCTCCAACAAGATCAGAACGGTTCACAAACTTTTGGTATGGTACTTCTGCATTCTTGCATAGAGTCTCAAATACAGTTCCTGAATCACCATCAGTTGTGTATTTATTGTTCGCGTGAATCTTAATAACTGGCCCTTTGTTAATCACTGGACGGTTAGTAGGATCATGCTTTTCTGAAATATTAGGGTGAACAGCGTGAGCCATATCTGCAGAGATCATAAACGAGTTATAAATAGCTCTCTGGAACTCTTCCATATTCTTTCCTAACTTATAAACGATACGTTGCAATAGGTGACGTAATACTGGAGAGCCAGCACCTTGTTTTGTTACACTACCAACTTCTTCGTTATCGAAGATAGCTAGCATTTGTGTTTTCTTAGTTCCTTTTGAGTCTAGCAATGCTTTTAGTCCAGCATGTGCCATTGCTAAATCATCTAGCTTTGGAGATGAAATGAACTCTTCGTTTAAGCCAAAGATATTTCCTTTCTCAACTTCAAATAAAGTCACATCAAAATCAACAATAGATTGTGCATTTATTTTCAACTCTTCAGCAATAAGGTTGATAAGACAGTTCTCTTTTTCCATCTCATCAGTGATCATAGAAAGTAAAGGAAGCATATCCTTTTGCTTGTTTAAAGCAACACCTTCGTTAACCTCACGGTTAAGATGAATAGCAAGGTTAGGAATAACCATCAATGGACGATCGATCTTAACGTATAAATGTTCCGGATTAAGAGGATCGTTTGATTGTACACAAACACGTCCGGCAATTGATAATGGACGATCCATCCATGTACTTAGAATTGGGGCACCGTAAACTTCAGTATTCAGTTTAATGTAGTTTCCTTCAACTTCAATTTCAGGATTAGGCTTAATCTTGAAACCTGGAGCATCACTGTGTGCACAAACTAATTGAAATCCTTCTTCTTCAATCTCACCTTCTCCAATTGTGAAAGCGAAAATTGCAGAACCATTCTTTCCAGTAAAATATTTACCACCTTTATTAATCGTCCACTCATCACGAAGATCTAGTTCCTGGAATCCACCTTCGATAAGCTCTTCTCTGACATTGTTTACTGCATGGTATGTGCTAGGACTGCGATCTATAAAATCAATCAGTTCCTGTGCTTGTTGCTTTTCAAGACTCATAGTGTTTATTTCTTAGGTTTAAGTCTATATCAAATATTTGTGATATAGATTACTTACTCGTTTTTAATAGAAACTCAAAACTATATTATTTCTTACAAATAATAAACTGTTTTGCTTTTATTCTGCAACATGATTTGTCTCTTTATTCTCAGTCTAATAAGACTTCATAAATCTAATTGCAGAACTATTATCTTGAAATAAAAAAGCACCTTGTCTGTAAAAGAAAAAGTGCTTTGATACATTATTATATTGTATAATCTTTACGAATCAATCGATTCAGATAGGTCAGTATGGCGAAGGTCTGTTCCATCTTGATAATAAATTGAAGCTTCAGCTATATTTGTAGCATTATCGGCAATACGTTCTATGCTATTTAGAATGCTACCGAAATTTAAAATGTTGGCTGCATCTTCTATTGCCATATTAGGTGGTGTGCTTTTCCTAAGCATTCTACTGATTAGTTTTCGTTGCATATCATCAACAACTTCATCGTTTTTAATTGTCCAAATTGCTGTTTCATGATCCTCATTTTCGAAGGAATCTAAAGCCTTACGAACCATGATTAGACTCATATCATACATATTGTGTATGGACTCTTTTTGGTTTTCGGGTAATTCCTTTGGGGTTAACTTTTTAAAAAAGTAGAGAATGTTATTTAGTTGATCCCCTATTCGTTCCATATCGGAAAGCATTCGTAAAGATGAAATTAGATGACGTAGTTCTCCGGCCATGGGTTGTTCCAGCCCGATGGTTAGGATAATATTGTGACTCATTTTTAGCTCCATTTGATCGAGCTTCTTTTCATTCTTAGAGAAATTGTCAAGGTCTTTTTTTGACACAGAATCCAATCCATTAAGAATAACATTCTCCAGAGTTTCGAATTGTCCATACAATAGCGATTTCATTTTCTGGAAATCTTTATTGATACTCTCGAATCTTTTATCTTTTTTTATTGACATTTTTTTGAATTTAAAAGTTACAGCATTTATCAACCAAATTTACCAGTTAGGTAGGCCTCAGTTCGCTCATCTTTGGGCGTTGTAAACATTTTTTTAGTTTTTCCATACTCAACAAGCTCTCCTATATACATAAACATTGAATGATCTGAGATTCGAGCAGCTTGTCCCATATTGTGAGTTACTAAAATAATGGTGTAATTCTTTTTAAGTTTTACGAGCAGATCTTCAATTTTTGCTGTAGCAATTGGATCCAGCGCTGATGTTGGTTCATCTAGAAGAATGATTTCAGGTTTATATGCTAATGCCCGAGCAATGCATAAACGTTGTTGCTGTCCTCCCGAAAGGAAGGTGCCTCGTTTGTGTAAAGCATCTTTTGTTTCATCCCACAGACCAACTTCTTGCAGAGATCTTTCAACAATTTCGTCTTTTTCTGATCGCTTTAGTTTAATACCATTCAGTTTATAAGCAGCGATTACGTTATCGTAAATGCTCATAGTAGGAAATGGATTAGGGCGTTGAAATACCATTCCAATTTTACGTCGAAGTTCGATTGGATTAATCTTATAGATATCTTCACCACCGAGAGTTATACCACCTTTATGATGGGTTTCCGGATAAAGTTCATGCATTCTATTGATTGCTCTTAAGAGTGTGCTTTTACCACACCCTGAAGGTCCCATAATTGCAGTGATCTTATTTTTTTGAATGCCTGCTGAAACATTCATAATTGAGTATTTATCTCCTCCATACGAAACTGATAAGTTATCAATGTTTAGAATTGGAGATTCAATTTGAATGATTCTATCGTCGGTTTTATTTAATACTGTACTTTCCATTTTTTAGAAATTGCTTTTGCTAGTAAGTTCAAAAGAAAGATAATAAGAAGAAGAACTAATGATGCACCCCATATCAAATCGATTAGGTTTGGATCATTGTAAAATTCCCAAACGAGTAGTGGAATAGCGCTACTTGGTTGTGTTATATCCAAATTAATTGCGGAACTACCCAATGCTGTTAGCATAAGTGGTGCCGTTTCGCCAGCAATTCGAGATATACCTAATATAATACCGGTAGAAATACCGCTCATTCCTGTTGGGAGCAATACCTTCAAAACAGTTTTATAGTATGGTACTCCTAATGATAAGGCCGCCTCCTTTAAAGTTGAAGGGATCATTTTTAGTGTTTCTTCCGTTGAGCGAACAATTGATGGCAACATCATGATTGAAAGAGCGACACTACCCGCAAGAGCTGAAAATCCTGAAGTGACAGGCTTAACAATCCAGATATAGGCAATAACTCCCAAAACAATTGAAGGAATACCTTGTAGCATATCAACAACAAAACGAACCATATTTGTCATTTTTCCTTTTGATGCTTCTGATAAATATATACCTGTAATTAAACCTAAAGGAATAGCAATAAGTGAAGCCATCCCAACAATTATAATTGTACCAACAATACCATTGGCGATACCACCAGGAATAATTTCATGATTGGCCTTAGCCATTATTGCCTCCATTGTATCAGGGGCAACTTCAGTAAAAAAGCTTAAACGAATTTGTTTGTAACCTTTTTTGACGAGTTGATATAAGATTGATAATAATGGAATTGCCGATATAAAGGCGAATGTTATCATGACAATACTAAACAGCTTGTCATTGAAGATGCGCCATTTTAGCTTTTGAGATGATATTGGATTTGTAATATTCATTTGTTTTGAACGATTAGGCTGTGAATTTTCTCATAACCATCTTACCAATCAGGTTTAAGATACCTGTAATGACAAATAGTAGAAGTCCCATTGCTACAAGCGATGTGTACTTTAATCCTTCAGCTTCTCCAAATTGGTTTGCGATTAAACTGGCCATGGTGTTACCTAGGTCGAATAGGTTGGTTGGGATTTTATTTGAGTTACCAATTAGCATGGTTACAGCCATTGTTTCACCAATTGCTCGACCGAACGCCAGAATAAACCCAGCAAAAATCCCGGAACCTGCATTGGGTATAATAACATTCTTAACTACTTCGAATCGAGTAGCACCCAATGAATAAGCTGCCTCTTTCAAGTTTGAAGGAACCATGTTGATTACTTCTGCACTGATTGAAGATGCGTATGGAATAATCATGATGGCTAAAACAAAAGCCGATGTAAATATTCCAAAGCCTTGTGCATTCAACCCCAATTCAACGATGATAGGTTTAATTGTATAAAATCCCCATAAGCCATAAACTACGGATGGTATTCCAGCTAATAAATCAATCATTGACTTAAGAATGGAAGACATTCGTCCTTTTTTATAGTATTCACCTAAAAATAAAGCTATAGAAAATGCAAATGGAAATGTAAATGCTAATGCCAATATGGATGTGGCTATCGTTCCTATAATAAATGGAAGAGCTCCATAACTTTCTCGCCCTTCAGTTGGATTCCAATCTGAGGAAAAAATAAAACCAAAGCCAAATTCTTTGAAAGTGGGAATTGATCCAACAATAAGAGTGGCTAAAATTCCTACAGCCATCATAAGAATTAGGATGCCACCTAATTTTAAAAAATACTGAAACAGTCTTTCACTTTTCATTCTGTAATTCTGTCGGTCAGTTGCATTGAGCTTAAATTGAGTTCAAGTCAACTGTAGTTGAGTAGTGTTCAAACGAATTCTGTTTGAAAAAGGAAAGAGGACCAAAGCAAAAGGCTTTTATTTGCGAACTTATAATAGAAAAACATGTATTGCCTTGGCCCCCTTTTTATAGTGTTGATTTATAAACCTCGACCATCATAAGTCATTAGATCTAAGATTTTATGAGCTTTTACTACGGCCTTTTCAGGAAGTGGCGCATAGTGTACCTTGCTTGTTTTAGATTGAGCTTCCTGACCAAGCACCCATTTTAAAAGTAACTTTGTTTGTTCAGCTTGATCTTTAGATCGACCATTGTATGACTGTTCTTTGTATACGATTAACCAAGTGAAACTTGATATTGGATATCCATCTACAGCAGTTGTATTTGTTAATGTTACACGTGTATCGTTTGGAATATCACCAGCTGCAGCAGCACTTACCGATTGTACCGATGGCTTAATAAAGTTACCTGCTTGATTTTGAATGCTAGCGATTGGAATACCCTGTGCAAATGCATACTCAGATCCAATATATCCAATAGCACCTTTGGTTGAACTTATTGTTCCTGCAACACCAGGATTTCCTTTAGCTGCAATACCAACAGGCCATTGTAAAGCTTTACCAGCTCCGATTTTTTCTTTCCATTCTGAGCTAACCTTACTCATATAGTCACTAAAGATAAAAGTTGTTCCACTTCCATCCGAACGGTAAACAACTGTGATAGCTAAATCAGGAAGTTTGGCATCGGGATTGATTTTTGCAATCTTCGCATCGTTCCATTTCGTGATTTTTCCCATGAAAATACCTTCCATCAATTCAGGTGTGAATTTTAACTCTGGTTTTCCAGGAAGATTATAAGCTGCTACTACAGCACCTAAACATGAAGGAATATGTAGAACATTACCTGGCATATCAGCCAATTTTTTATCTGATAGGAATGCATCTGTTGCACCAAAATCCACAATTTTATCTTTTAAACTGCGAATACCACCACCTGAACCAATTCCACCGTAGGTTACTAAAAGACCTTTCGACTTGGTGTAAGTTTTAAAAATTGTATTGTAAAAAGGTTGTGGGAAAGTTGCACCCGCACCTGTTAAAGCTTTTGCTTTTTTCTCGCTATTCTGTTTTTTTCCAGAATTCCCACATGATGTGATCAGGGAAATTGAAATGATAGCTACTAGTAGTAATTGAAACTTTTTCATTCTATTGTTTATTTATATTTTCTTCGTTTTATCTAGACTTTAGAGCTTTGTGATTCATATTTTGTGCCCTTGAAATCTTACTACAAGTATACGTTGGCAGCATTAAGTCAGTTTAAAACGAATATTAATAAAACATTAGAATTTAGGCCTTCAATGTTAAGATAAGGTTTCGAAGTGTGGATTGCTACGGTTATTAATTTCTCAACCTTAGTATAGAAGAAGTGCCCGAGTGAGCGAGGGGGAGGAGGTTTGTAAATTATTTATTTTCGCTCAAGCCGCTGGGCTTCTACTTTTCTCCTTAAATGAGAAAAGTAAACAAGCCCGAAGGGCTCATGAGTACCTTATAATTTTACCCACGAGTAAAAGAATCAAGTCAGCCTGATCCTAGTTGCTATTTGTGGTAACATTAGAATTACGCCTAACGGCAGGCTGACAAAGCCCGCTCAAAACATGTTTTAAATCTACAGTTGTTATTAGTCTCCCTTTTTAGGGGAGATGTCTGAAGGACAGAGGGGTGTTACATCTATTAGGAGTTTATTACTTCGATATTAGTAAGCGAAAGCCACTACCATGTATATTCTCAATCTTGATTGATGCATCTTTTTTAAGGTATTTTCTTAGCTTGGTGACATAAACATCCATACTTCGAGTTGTGTAGAAATTATCATCGCCCCAAATTATTTTTAAAGCTTTGGTTCGAGGTAAAACTTCTTCGCCACTTTCGCAAAGCAGTTTTAATAAGTCCGATTCCTTAGGAGAAAGCTTGTACTCATTGGTTCCGCTTGTCAGGGTTCTTAAACGAGGAATGAATTTATAAGTCCCAATTTCAAATTCTTTTTTATCAGATTCATTCTCTTCTCCGGAATTTCTATTTAGGATGGCTTTCATCTTATATATAAGAAGCTCCGAATCGAAGGGTTTGGTAATATAATCATCAGCACCAATTTTGTACCCCTGAATAATATCGGCTTTAAGTGTCTTGGCAGTAAGGAATATAAGAGGAATGCTGGGATTCAGCTTTTTAATTTTCTTTGCCAAAGTAAAGCCATCTATTTCGGGCATCATCACATCCAAAAGGCATAGATCGTATTCATTTTTAATAAAATGCTCATAACCTTCCTGCCCATCCTTACAGTGATCTACAGAAAAGTCAGAAAGCTCAAGATAGCTTTTCATCACAGCTGCGAAATTCGCTTCATCCTCTACAAGTAATATTTTTATTGCAGTTTCCATACTTATGCATTTAAAGGTAAACTGATTTCTATGCAGGTCCCGCTACCTACTTTGCTGTCAACTTTAATGGTTCCCATATGTCTGTCAACAATCAATTTCACATAGCTTAAACCAAGTCCAAAGCCTTTTACCTTATGGATATTTCCCGTTTGAGCTCTATAGAATTTTTTGAAAATACGTTTTTGAGTTTTGGGATTCATACCCATTCCCGAATCTTTAATCCAAACACATATTTGTCGACCTGTATTTTTAGTACCTATTTCAATTTCGGGTTGATCGTCGGAATATTTAATCGCATTATCGAGCAAGTTAAAAAGAACATTGAAAAAATGAACTTCATCAACTTTTACAATATCGTTTATGGCATCCAGCTTAAGATTTAAATTTCCCTTCTTCTCGTCAATTTGAAGTTTAATATGTTCGGCTGCTTTCTGAATACTCTCATTTAAATGTAAAGCTTGTGGATTAATTTCCAATTCGTGCTTGCCATATAAGGAGAGCTGCATAATATTCTCAACCTGTGTATTCATGCGATAATTCTCATCTTTAATGATGGAAGCGAAATATCTAATTCGTTCGGGTAAACCGATGACTTTGGGGTTGACAATTGAGTCGCTCGCCAAAGCAATAGTTGCAATAGGCGTTTTAAACTCATGAGTCATATTATTAATGAAGTCCGTTTTGATATCGCTAATTTTCTTTTGCTTGAAGATGAAAACAATTGTAGCAACAAAACTGGCTAGAATAAACAAGGTGAAAATTCCCGAGAGAATTAATAAAGGGAGAATACTCTTATAGATAATACTGCCTTTGTTTTTAATAGAAATTAAAAGTTGATTGTTCTTTTTAAAAACATCGCCCGGAAAGAGGCTTTGTTTGTATTTCGTGTTTAGAATAATGGCATTTTGAATGGAATCGGAACTAAAAATAAGCTTATCATTCTTTTTATTTGATACGCCAAACTGATAATTTACATCTATACCTTCGTTCTTGAATGCTGAATTTAATTGTTCTGCAATATCTTCTTGATCGATTCTTTCCTCAAGCTTGTTGTCCTTTAAGGTGTATTCGTAAATTACCTTGTTGAATAATTTTCCAATCTGTTGTTCTTTCTTCTTTATTCGAATTAAGGTATCGGTAGTAGTAAGATTGATGTCAATGTCGACAACAGAATCTTGATTCTCATCAGAATCAGTATTAACGACAACATTTTCGTCGTTGGCATGAATCAATATCTTGGCTCTTGTTTTGTGAATTTTATCTTTTAAAACAGAATCATGTTCACCATGAATGATAATTTTTTGATGCTTCTTATTTGACTTATTATCTATGAATTCCGATATTTTAATGATCTCATTCTTATCGCCATGAGTTTCTTTAACCCAGTTTAAGCCCTCACCAATGATATGAACATCCTCGTCTTGTTCCAAGTTTAGAACAACTGTTTTCAAAATGTCTTTGATGTTTTCGTCAAATCGTTTCTCTTCAATACGAATACTGTTCTGAATCCAAAGAATTTGAACCCCAATAATTCCGATTAATGAAATGGACATGAGAACGATTAAACCGACGATGAGTTTTTTATTCATAGAGCTGATTAGTTTGGCTTACGTACAAATTTAACAATTGGGAGATATTTTGCCCCTTAATAAACAGCTAATTATACTTAAGGAAAAGTTAAAGTATTGATAATTTACCTTTACGGATATGAGAAATGTTGAAGTGAGAGTAGAACATAAAGCTTAATTTAATAGCTTTACTTTTTCTATAAATTAATATTAAATTTATAGAAAGATGAATTCAAAAAAATACCAATAGCACAAGATTTAATAATATGGGAAGACCTTATTTTAAAATTATTGGATTGTTAATAGTAGCATTTTCAATTCTGATTTTTGTTGAAAGAAGAAGAGAAAAAGATATTGAGGTTCATGGATTTGAAAATAGTGCCACAGTTAATTATTATAAATATGTAAGCTACTTTGATAATGCTAGATCTAAAAATCGAATTTCTTTTTATCGGATTGGTATTGATTATCAGTATAACGGAAATGATTATTCAGTAACGATTGAATTACAACCGAATGAGTTTAATGATAAGATTGGATACAAACTTAATATAGGGGATGAGATTTCTATTAAACACTCCTCGTTGAATCCTAAAAATGTTATTTTAAATTAGAGTATTTGAAACTTATTAAGAGGAAGTAAATTGAATAAAGGAAAATACAAAACAAATATTACAGTGAAATGATTTCTAGCCTGGAAAAGGAAATAAAGGTTGAGATTCAAGAGAATTTTGAAATTGATTCAAAGAAAATATTCTCAAAATTGAAATCAATGCTAGGAGACTTGGGTTTGAACTCTTCTGTTGAGTCGGATAAAATTAAATTTAAGAAGGTTTATAAATCAACTACTGATGCTAAAGAAAATAAGAATGAAGCAATGAAGGTTTTAAGGCGTGGCGAGATTAATTTATCGCACTACCCTAATAATAAAATAATGATTGCTTACAAGGTGAATCTAGATGCTTTGAAAACCATGTCTGTTTTAATGGGAATTTTGATTGGCTTTTTTATGAGGTTAATGGTTGAGAGTAATTTTCTTATTTCAATATTTGCAGGATTAATTACATTAGCTGCAGTTTATTCTTTTGGCTTTTTGAATGCAGAGAGTAAAATGAACAATCTAATTAATAAGGCTACAAAAATTAAGTCTTGATGCATATAGACAACTTGGATTAAATATGACTACCCAAACCGAAACACATATCGTCCCTCAACTGGAATCACCCATTCGAATGCAAGAATATGGTGTTGGTATTTTTAATGCCACAGTAACGAAGTCTGCTTTGAAGAAAGCTTTGAAGAAGAAATATATCAAGGTTGACGGGCTAGTTGCAAGTACGGCTACTTTTATACGAGGTGGTGAAACCATTTGTATTACAATTCCCGAAGATGTCAGTCCAAAGAAAAAACTCATTTTTCCGCTTAAGGTTTTATTCGAAGACGAATACTTGGCTGTGATTCACAAACCAGCAGGTATCTTGGTCAGTGGTAATAGTTTCAAAACCATTGCCAATGCTTTGCCTCAAAACCTTAAACGCAGCACCTTGCCCGATGTGGCAACACCACAACCCGTCCATCGATTAGATTATGCCACAACGGGAATTCTTTTGGTTGGTAAAACAAGCAGCAGCATTCGTGCGCTAAATAAGTTGTTCGAGAATAAAGAGGCTCAGAAAACCTATTATGCGGTTGCTATTGGCGAAATGGAATCTAGTGGAAGAGTTACCACCGAGGTTGATGGTAAGAAATCGCAATCGAATTATACACGTATCGAATCGGTTCCATCGGTACGCTTTGGTCAACTCAATTTGTTACAGCTAGAACCAGAAACAGGCAGAAGACATCAATTGCGTATACATCTGTCAAGTATTGGCAACCCCATATTGGGAGACAAGGATTATGGAATTGAAGGTTTAATTCTAAATGGGAAAGGCTTGTATCTGCATGCCTATTCGCTGGAATTTAAGCATCCATTTACAAATGAGCCACTATCCCTGAAAGACGAATTACCTGAAAGGTTCACAAAATTATTTGAGGAGAAATAAACGGGTGGATTTTAAACACCCTTTTATCTATCTTAGCTAAAAACAGTTCCTTTTAGTTAGATCCTTATATAATTCTAAATTAAAATTTGTGGTTTAAACTTTTGAAATAACCTTTGGTTTGTTGTTACAACAAACCCATTTGTTTTACACGCTCCAAATCTTCTGGTGTATCAATACCAATTGATTCGTGTTTTGTCGTGTCGGTTTGAATGATGTAGCCATTTTCTAACCATCTCAATTGTTCAAGCGATTCCGCTAGCTCCAGAGAACTCTGTGGAAGCTTGGTTATTTCGTTTAGCGTATCTCGGCGGTAAGCATACATCCCAATATGCTTGAAAAAGCTTTGTTTGTTTATCCAATTTTCCTTCTCTTCGCCACGTACAAATGGAATTGGTGATCGGCTGAAGTATAAAGCTCTCTGATCTTTATTGACAACAACCTTCACCTTGTTCATGTCGAAAATTTCGTCTGAATTCTCAATAGCTTTAACCAGAGTGGCAATTTGAGTTTCCGAGTTTTTAAAACATTTTTTAAGATCCAGAATTTGCTCTGCTTGAATAAAAGGTTCGTCACCCTGTATGTTTATAATAACCTGATAGTTCTCGCTATGTTCTGCTTCAATTTTTTCGATAGCTTCAGCAATTCGATCCGTACCAGATTGGTGTTCGCTTGATGTCATCACAACTTCACCACCAAAAGCTTTAACGGCTTCTTCAATTCTAATATCGTCAGTTGCAACTACAACATCATCCAAAGCAACTTTTACTTGTTCATACACACGTTGAATCATTGGCTTGCCATTAATATCGGCTAAGGGTTTACCTGGAAAACGCGTCGATGCATATCTGGCTGGGATTATACCTATGACTTTCATGTGTTTATGATTTTGTGTAATTGAAGGATTCATTTTTTTGATTGAGTAAAGATAATAAGATCCTTGCTTTTTTAAATTTCCATTAGATATTTTACAAATGATGAGCTGTATTTCCTGAATTTATTCGAGGGCTGATTAACATTATTTAAAAAAGAATGCGAGCTTCATTTTTAGAAATTTATCTAAAAAGTAGTAATTTTGTCAGGCAATCGGAAAAAATTGCAGGTTTTTACCATCTTATTAAAGAGTAAATGATCATTTATTTCTTTAGAGGGTTAAATTTCTATCAATATTGAAAGAATGGATGTACAACAAATAAAATTACGATTTGGAATAATTGGGAATACTTATGCCCTAACCCGAGCAATAGATATTGCTGTGCAGGTGTCACCAACAGATTTATCTGTGCTGATTACCGGAGAAAGTGGTACGGGGAAAGAGGTTTTTCCACAAATTATACATCAATTTAGTGCCCGTAAGCATGCCCCATACATACCGGTGAATTGTGGAGCCATTCCGGAAGGAACGATTGATTCTGAGCTTTTTGGTCATGAAAAAGGCGCGTTTACAGGAGCTTTGTCCGATCGTAAAGGGTATTTCGAAGTGGCTAATAATGGAACTATTTTTCTTGATGAGATAGGGGAGTTACCTCTGTCGACTCAAGTAAGATTGCTACGTGTTTTGGAAACAGGTGAATTTATGAAAGTAGGATCATCTAAAGTTCTCAAAACAAATGTTAGAGTTGTTGCAGCTACAAATATCAATATTCCTCAAGCTGTAAAAGAAGGGAAGTTTAGAGAGGACTTATTTTACAGATTAAATACGGTACCTATCGTCATGCCTGCACTACGTAAGCGTCGTGAAGATATCTATTTGTTATTCCGAAAATTTGCTCAGGATTTTGCAGAGAAATATCGTATGCCTGCTTTAAGATTGAACGAGGGTGCACAGCAAATTTTAAGTGCTTATCGTTGGCCAGGAAACATTCGTCAGTTGAAAAATATTACAGAGCAAATCTCTATTATAGAGAAAGAGCGTTTGATTACAGCTGATATCTTACAAAACTATTTGCCCGCTAACGATGAACAGATGTTGCCGGCTATTTATAAAAAAGATTCAAGCGATGAGAAAAGTTTTTCATCGGAAAGAGAAATTTTATATCAAGTGCTTTTCGACATGAAGAAAGACATGACGGATCTTAAAAAATTGGTTTTCGATTTGATGCAAAAGGATGGTGATTCGAATGATTTGCAACAGAAAAATGCCATGTTAATTCGTAAGCTTTACGAAGATCAGGAAATGGATGTGGTGCAACCTCAAGGATACACACCAAGCCAAGTTAATGTCTCTCATGTTGATGTGCCACATATTCAAGATACCGAAGAATTTGTAGAAGAATCGCTTTCTCTTGTTGATAAAGAGATGGAGCTTATTCGTAAGGCTTTGGAAAAGCATAATGGTAAGCGTAAGTATGCCGCACAGGATTTGGGAATTTCAGAACGAACATTGTACAGAAAAATTAAGGAATACGATATTAATTAATCGAAAAGGAAAGCTGCTTTGAGTATATTTGCCAGAGTAGATTTTGAAATATATAACAAAAGAATTATGAATTGGATAAAATTAACTTTACTTATTATAATTATTGGGTTAGCCTTTACAGCATGTAAGGTTAGTTATTCTTTTACGGGTGGTACATTGTCAACAGATGTACATACTTTTTCAGTGCAATTTTTTCAGAATAGAGCACCCTTGGTAAATCCGAATTTGAGTAATCAGTTTACCGAAGAGTTGAAGGAGAAATTTCGTAACCGCACGTCTCTTGATGAGATTGTTGATGGTGAAGGACATTTGAATTTTACAGGTGAAATTACAGGTTACCAAACAAGAGCTTTGGATGTTACAAGTAATGACATTTCGGCAACCAACCGTTTGACAATTACAATTCGTGTTAAGTTTACCAACGAAATTGAGCCTGATAATGATTTCGACAAGAGCTTCTCAGCTTTCGAAGATTTTGATAGTACAGCTCAATTAACAACGGTTGAGGAAGGACTTGTAAACTTAATTCTGGAAAAAATTGTAGACGATATTTACAATCAATCTGTAGTTAACTGGTAAGTATTGGCTTAATTTAAGTTGTTTTTCTTAAGTTTAACATTAAACTAAAAAAACATAAGACGGATAAGTTTTATTCTCTTGCTTATATAAGTAAAATATTGATAAAAGTATGGACAAGGAGTTGTTGCAATCCTGGTTAAAAGATCCTCGAAAGATGGATGGAAACAGTCATAAAGAGTTGAAAGCTCTCATTGATGCGTATCCATTTTACCAAGCACCATACCTTTTGTTATTGAAAACTTTGAATCAACAAAAGAGCATTCGATATAATCAAGAACTTAAGAATTCGGCACTTTTTGTACCCGATCGTCGTCAACTGTATTTGTATTTGAATGATAAATTGGACTTGTCAACTTCATCAGTAAGTCAAATAGATTCGTCATTGGTCAAGCAGCCTGTTGTTGAAAAACCAGAACAAAATGATGTGTTTGTTCTTGATGATAAAGCAACTGATGCTTTAATATTGACAACGCTTGAAAGTGATCTTGATGAGAATATTCAGAAAGGTGAAGATTCAATAGAACTGGTTGGAGATGCTATCAATTTTAGAGATTTAGAAAATAAATCTATTGATGAAAAAGAGGGGGAAACTGATTCGGAGGTTCAAATTCAGGTTTCTGATAAAACAGAATATTTAAAACTGGAATCGGATGTTTATGATATGGATTTTGGGGGTAATTTATATGTTTTAGATTCAGTTGATAAGGAAGAAAAAGAGCAAGTTGAAACCAAGCAAAATCATTCTTTTTCAGATTGGATGACAAAATTAGCTTCTCATGAGATAGAATCAACCCAAATAGAAGCTGAAAAACCAAAAAATAAACCGCTCAAAAAGAAGAAAAAAACGAAAGGTTTTGATCTAATATCCAATTTTATTGAGAACGAACCACGAATTTCTAAACCAGATCAAAAATCTGAAACACAGCTCGATATATCAAAGGGGAGTTTGACAGAAGATGTGGGGTGTATGAGCGAAACTTTAGCAGAGATTTATATTAAACAAAAGCTTTTTGATAAAGCGATATCTGTTTATGAGAAATTAATGTTGAAAAATCCCGAAAAAAATATTTACTTTGCGAGTCAATTGGAAAGAATAGAAAAATTAAAAAAATAGATAAGTATGTTTACCTTTATTTCAGTATTGATCCTTATTGTTTGTGTACTAATGGTTTTAATCGTTTTGGTACAAAACTCAAAAGGAGGCGGATTAGCTTCTAACTTCTCATCATCTAACCAGATTATGGGTGTTAAGAAAACTACAGATTTTCTTGAGAAAGCAACTTGGACACTAGCAATAGCTCTTTTTGTACTATGTATGGGTGCTGCTGCAACTATTGATCGTAGCAATAACGGTGCTCCTAAGTCGGCTATTGAGCAGCAATTACAGGAAACTGAAACTGCTCCTGAAACTCCAGCTTTCCCAACTGAAGCTCCGGCTAAAGAGGAAGAAACTGAAAAGGCAGAGTAATAAATTTACTTTTCAAAATATTCAAGTGTCAGTATGTCATTCATACTGACACTTTTTTTATGCTTTGTTTTTTGATTCAAGAAAAGGGGATACTTTAAATATTCTTAATAGAATTGAACTATCAGTCTGATTATCTTGAAGATGATTTTAAGTATTCAAATTTTGATCTTGTTTAATTGCTTGTTAAGGTGTAAATTCAGGCTTGAATAAAATTGAAGACTGAAAAAATGGCAAGGCTTTTTATTTGGCACAGATTGTGAAAGAAAAGCAATGTTGTTTTTTTAAAACAACCCGATCTTAATTGATCTAATTAAGTAGAAAAAATAAACCTAAATATTTAAAGAAATGGCAGAATTAAAAGGAAAGATTCTTGCGGGCAAAATTTTAGTTGTCCCAATGGCAATAGAAGAAAAAACAGCTAGTGGCATTATTATTCCTGATTCAGCAAAAGAAAAACCATTACAAGGTAAAGTTGTATTGGTAGGTGCTGATAAGAAAGACGAGCCTATGGAACTACAGGCTGGTGATACCGTTTTCTACGGTAAATATGCAGGTACAGAATTGAATATTGATAATGAAGATTATCTATTGATGTCGCAAGCAGATATTCTTTACATTGCTTAATTGCAGTTTTAAATCCAATTAGTTTTAATCATTAATTATTAGAGATGTCAAAAGAAATTAAATTCAATATAGAAGCTCGCGATCTACTAAAAGTAGGGGTTGATGCTTTAGCAAATGCAGTAAAAGTAACTTTAGGACCTAAAGGTAGAAATGTGGTAATCGATCGTAAGTTTGGTGCACCACAAATTACTAAAGATGGTGTTTCTGTTGCAAAAGAGATCGAATTATCAGATCCGGGAGCTAATATGGGTGCTCAAATGGTAAAAGAAGTTGCATCTAAAACAGCTGATGACGCCGGTGACGGTACAACAACTGCAACTGTTTTAGCTCAGTCTATCGTAAATGTAGGTTTAAAGAACGTAACTGCTGGTGCAAACCCAATGGATTTGAAGCGTGGTATTGACAAAGCTGTTGAAGCCGTTGTAGCAAATATCAAATCTCAATCTAACGAAGTTGGTGACAACTACGATAAGATTAAGCAAGTTGCTAAGATTTCTGCAAACAATGATGAGACAATTGGTTCTCTTATTGCAGAAGCAATGGAAAAAGTAAAGAAAGAAGGTGTTATTACAGTTGAAGAAGCAAAAGGTACGGAGACTTACGTAAAAGTAGTTGAAGGTATGCAGTTCGACCGTGGTTATATTTCTCCATATTTCATCACGAATGGTGATAAGATGGAAGCGGATATTGAGAATCCATACATCCTGTTATGTGACAAGAAGATTTCAACGATGAAAGAGTTGATGCCACTTCTTGAGCCTGCTGCGCAAGCTGGTCGTCCACTGATGATTATTGCTGAAGATGTAGAAGGTGAGGCATTGGCTACTTTGGTTGTAAACCGTTTGAGAGGTTCATTAAAAGTTGCTGCTGTTAAGGCTCCGGGTTTTGGTGACAGAAGAAAAGAAATGCTTGAAGACCTTGCTATTCTAACAGGTGGTGTTGTTATTTCTGAAGAAAAAGGGCTAAAGCTTGAACAAGCTACAATTGAAATGTTAGGTCAGTGTGAGAAAATTACAATTGACAAAGAGAACACAACAATTGTAAATGGAATTGGATCTAAGGATGTAATTGATACACGTGTTGCTCAAATTAGAACTCTAATTGAGAATTCTACTTCTGATTACGATAAGGAAAAACTTCAAGAGCGTTTAGCTAAGTTAGCTGGTGGTGTTGCTGTATTGTACGTAGGTGCTGCTTCTGAAATTGAAATGAAAGAGAAGAAAGACCGTGTGGATGATGCTTTAAGTGCAACTCGCGCTGCAGTTGAAGAAGGTATTGTTGCAGGTGGTGGTGTTGCTTACATTCGCTCAATTGCTGCTTTGGAAGGACTTAAAGGAGATAATGAAGATGAGACTGTAGGTATCGAAATCGTGAAACGTGCAATCGAAGAGCCGTTGCGTCAGATTGTTGCTAATGCTGGTGGCGAAGGAGCTGTAGTTGTTGATAAAGTTAAAGCTGGCGAAGCTGACTTTGGATACAATGCTCGTATTGGTGAGTACCAAAACATGATTGAAGCTGGAGTAATCGATCCTGCTAAAGTGTCTCGTGTTGCTCTGGAGAATGCCGCATCTATTGCTGGTATGTTCTTAACAACCGAGTGTGTATTAATCGAAGAGAAAGAAGAAGAAGCTGCAGCTCCTGCAATGCCTCCAATGGGTGGTGGTATGCCAGGTATGATGTAATTCTAAATTCATATACATTTAAAAAGGGCTGTCGATTTCAATATCGACAGCCCTTTTTTAGTGATTCACTCCCGGAAAATATATTTATCGGTGTACACTATGTGTATTCATTGGAGGACGTATATAACCTGATTTTATAAGCTTCTTCTTTAACTTTCGCCCCATGCTATTGTACATGCTGCTATGTGTGTCCCACGAACTTCCACTTGAATATATTCGACTCACCCAAACAGGTTCCAATTCTTTTCGGTCGATTAAATAAGTGTTGAAAACTGCCTTAGGTGATTCAGTAACTTTAATTTCACCATCATCCCGAATACGTTCACTCTTTTCGTAGAAATATTCTTTTTGATTAATAACCAGAATTGCATCGATCTTCTTCCTATCAATTCTTTCCAGAAATTCTTCGTAAGAGACGTCTTGATTCACCTTGAATAATTTGTATGAAGGAATCACCTTAGTACGATTGCTTGATATCATATCTCTTAGACTTTTCTGAATAATAGGATGATTATCTATTCTGTCCAGATTATAGAAATAATCTTTTATTGAATTGTAATAAGTTTCTTCATCAAACTTTTTCAAATCTATATCGTTAAAAAGGCTAACAACTAAAATGTGATGGTAGGCTTTGTCCGGGTTAGAAATATTTTGATCTGAAACATACGAGCTTGCACAGCTACTCGCTAATAAAGCTAAAATAAATAAGAGGCCTGGATTTTTCATTGTATACGTGTTTTGTTGATTTTTGAGTTATCAATATCGTATTTATTATGTAGAGCTAAAAGTATTTTAACAAACTTTAATAATGATATAACTATCAAAATAGTTGTACGACTAATTTAATAGTTGTATGTTTGGTGCATGAAAGAATTGACAAAAGCAGAAGAACAAATTATGCAATACTTATGGAAGCTTGAAAAAGCTTTTTTAAAGGATATTGTGATGCAGTTTCCAGAACCAAGGCCTGCGAATACAACTATTGCGACAGTAATTCGCGTACTTGTAAGAAAAGGATTCATTGGTTTTGAAACTTTTGGGAAAACCAATCAGTATTATCCTTTAGTGCCTAAAAGAGTGTATGCCCGAGAGTTTTTATCAGGTGTGATAAAGAGTTTCTTTAATAACTCGACAAAGAGTTTTGCTTCATTTTTTACTCGAGAACAAGATTTATCGCTTAGCGAACTTGAAGAGATGAAAGCTTTAATAGAAGAACAAATTCAAAATAAAAAAGAGGGATTTGATGTTTGATTTTTTACTATACTCGATAAAATCAGGTTTATGCCTGACTATCTTTTATGGGTTTTATAAACTCGTATTGGCAAAGGAAACCCACGTGAAAAGAAATCGTTTTTTTCTTCTTTTTGCTGTTTTGTTTTCAATTTTATTGCCGCTTATTAGCTTTTCTTTCGAGCATGAACAAATGGCAAAAGCAAGCCAATTTGTTTGGGAGTTTGAGAATTCTATTGAAGAACAATTTATTGTTGAAAATACAAATTCAACCAAACCATTAATACTTGATCTTAATTTTTGGTTGATCTTATTTTATACTTTGGGTATTTGTCTTGTTTTAGGCCGATTAATAAATAATTTAATTTCAATTTTTAAAATTATTAAAGCCAATGAAGTAATTAGACATGGTGATTTAAACTTGGTTTGTCTTAAAGAAGTACAATCGCCATATTCATTTTTTAATTATGTCTTTCTGAATCCGTCAATTCTTTCAAAGACACAAAATAAGCAGATTCTTTTGCACGAGTCAATTCATTCAAAACAGCTGCATAGTATCGATTTGCTTATAATTGAATTAGTAAAATCAATCTTCTGGTTTAACCCAATTATTTACCTTTTTAAAAGAGATTTACTAGAGGTACACGAATATTGTGCTGATAGAGCTTGCGTTAAAAAAGAACAAAATAAAATCGACTATCAACAGTGTTTATTGCAGCACATGGAAAGCAAAATGAATTTAAACTTGACCAGTGCATTTAATTCATCATTAACACTAAAACGAATAAAAATGATTAAAAAATCAAATACATCAGTATTGGCACATTTAAAGCTGATACTTATAATTCCAGTTTTAATTATCTCAATGTTAAGTTTTGATTATACCGAGTTAAAGCCTAATAATTCAGAGGCTGAGGTTTTGGTAACTGAGAGTAATTATATGTCCCCAATAAAACCTTCTGCTGAGGTTAGAGTTACCTCAACTTACGGAAAAAGAATGCATCCAATTAAGAAAAAGATGTTGTTCCATAAGGGAATTGACATTGCTGCGCCTAAAGGAACACCAATATATGCTATTGCTGATGGTCTGGTGAAGAAACGTCAAGATAATCATGTTGAAGGGAAAGCTTATGGCCGTTTCCTTATAATTGAACATGAGAAAGGTGTAGCTAGTTTGTATTCTCAAATGAACAGTTATGCAGTGAAACTTGGAGAAAAGGTGAATAGGGGAGATATTATTGGTTATGTTGGAACTTCTGGTATTTCAACAGGTCCACATTTACACTTTGAGATTAAGAAGAATGGAAAGAATATTGATCCTGCAGAACTAATTGATTTTAGCCGCCTGTAAGAGAATTATTGCTTTGCCCTACGTATTATAGAATATATACATGAATGCAGTTACTAAATTTAGTTTTTAGTAACTGCTTTCGTATTTTAGTGTTTGAAACAGAGCTGAATGGCTTTGCGTACAATCACAGTATTTAGATAATCCATTTAATTTACTTATTTTTGCAGTTCCTTACAACCAATTCGACTTGATACATGATTTCTGAATCAGAATATGATGATATACGTCCTTATTGCGACTCCGAAGTTCCGGAAGTAATAGAACGATTAATTAAGAATGACGATTTTTTAAAATTTGCACTGCAATTATTTCCCGATTTATCTCGAGAAAAAATTGAAGGCAGCTTGTCGCAAGTAAAAACTGTTGATGATTTTCAATCGATGTTCATTGTACCTTTGGCCAATAATATCATTAAAAATACGACTAAAGGAATCAGTATCGAAGGATTAGATAAGTTAGATAATAATAAGAGTTATCTATTTATATCCGATCACAGAGATATTATTCTGGACTCTGCTCTTTTGAATATTCTCTTATACCGAAATAATTTTTCAACAACCGAAATTGCGATTGGATCTAATCTGTTGATTAAACCATGGATTAGCGACTTGGTAAAGCTTAATAAAAGTTTTGTTGTCAAGCGGAATTCATCGGTGCGCGATATGTTAGTTAATTCAAATCACTTATCATCATATATTGAGCACGCCATAAGAACAAAGAATTCTTCGGTTTGGATAGCACAACGAGAGGGAAGAACAAAAGATGGTGATGATAGGACACAACAGAGCTTGTTAAAGATGTTACAAATGAGTGGGAATAAAACCTTCTCAGAGCATTTTAAAGCCTTAAGAATAGTTCCTGTTGCTATTTCGTATGAATACGAACCTTGTGATGCTTTAAAATCTCGTGAGCTTTTCTTGAAAGAAACTGATGACGGTTATAAAAAGACACCTAAGGATGATTTGTTGAGCATGCTTAAGGGCCTGATTAACGAAAAGGGACGTGTTCACTTTAGAGTGGGTAAGCCAATTTCGAAGATGCTTGATGTAATTGAAGAAATGGATGATAGTCGTGATAAATTTAAGGCTTTGGCCGATTTGATCGATTATAAAATTCATAAGAACTTCAAGCTTTGGCCTGATAACTATATAGCCTTTGATATTTTGAATAACTCAACTGAATATCGAGCTAAATATACCGATGAAGAGAAGGAATTATTCCTGAAACATATGGATAAAAAATTGGGTACAGTTGAAGGCGATCTTGAAAGACTTAAAGAAATATTTTTTGAGATTTATGCCAATCCGGTTAAAAACCAGATTGAATTGACAAAGCCAGATTTTGTTTTAGATAATGTATAATTGATAAGGATGAAACTAATTAAATTTCTTTTGATCATGTCTACCTTCCTAATTATGGTAGCAAGTGTATTTAATCTTTTGCATTCTACCGGTGAATCAGGAGATAAAACAGGAATTTACATTGAAGTTGTTGTTATGTTTGTTTTAACATTGACAATGGTTCTTGTGAATAATGTGGAAAAGAAAATAAAAGATTTAGAGCAAGATCAATAGAGCTCCGGGTTTATTATATCAAGAAATAGAATAGAAATGATAAAGTTTAAACGACATATAAAGGTTGACGGTGAGGTTTTTGAAACCTGGATGGGACTGGATATTAAGAAAAAAGGTGGAAGACCTAATGTTAGTATTTATTATTATACCGATGATCCCGAGCTGGAAATGAGCGAGCACCATTTGATTAAAGCTAATTTCCAAAGTAAGGATGAAGCGGTAAAACACGGTTGTTTGTTTATGCGTGGCATGTATAAAGATATGATCAAGCGCGAGCAAGGCCTTCTTAATAAAAAAGAGGAAGAAGACGATTTTGACTGGTAGTCTAGTCGCTAAAATATTTCAAAAACCAACGAATATGCTTCGTTGGTTTTTTTTTGCTTCACGAGCAAATAGAATTGATTGGTAAAAAGAAAGGCCATCTCCTTAGAGACAGCCTTTATAATATATTTTAATAGTTTGAGATTTATTTTTTCTCAATGGCTTTTAAAGCTAAGTTTAATTCATCTAATTGCGCATCAGCTACAGTAGAAGGTGAATCAATCATCACATCGCGTCCCGAATTATTTTTAGGGAAAGCAATCACGTCGCGAATAGACTCGATACCAGCAAAAAGAGAAGCTAAACGGTCAAATCCAAAGGCGATTCCACCATGTGGAGGTGCACCATATTGGAAAGCATCCATTAGGAAACCAAACTGCTCCTGAGCTTCTTCGTCAGTAAAACCTAAGTGTTTGAACATTTGAGCTTGTTGTTCTGTATCGTGAATACGAATAGAACCACCACCAATTTCAACACCATTAATAACCAAGTCATATGCATTTGCACGAACCGCTCCAGGATCTGTATCCAATAAATGGAAATCTTCTTTTTTAGGAGATGTAAATGGATGGTGCATCGCGTGAAAACGCTTGTTGTCTTCATCCCACTCCAATAGAGGAAAATCTACAACCCAAAGTGGAGAGAACTTCTCATTGTCTCTCAACCCAAGTTGAGACCCCATCTCAAGACGCAATTCAGAAAGTTGAGGAAGTGTTGTGTTGCGATCACCAACAAGAACTAAGATTAAGTCTCCTGGTTTTGCATTACAAGCTTCAGCCCACTTTTGTAGGTGTTCAGCAGAGTAAAATTTATCTACAGATGATTTGAAAGAACCATCTTCGTTATATTTCACATAAACTAGGCCTTTAGCTCCAATTTGTGGTTTCTTCACAAAATCAGTTAATTTATCTAATTGCTTACGTGTGTAAGTAGCACAACCTGTAGCACAAATTGCTCCAATATATTCAGCTTCATCAAATACTTTGAAATCATTTCCTTTAGCTACAACGCTTAAGTCAACAAATTTCATCTCGAAGCGAGTGTCAGGCTTATCGTTACCATAGTATTTCATGGCATCAGCATAGTCTAACTTTGGGAAATCGAAATTTAGCTCAACATTTTTCAATTTCTTGAAAAGGTGTTTCGTTAAGCTTTCGAAAGTATTTAAGATGTCATCTTGCTCTACGAATGCCATTTCGCAATCAATCTGAGTAAATTCAGGCTGACGGTCAGCACGAAGATCTTCGTCGCGGAAACATTTTACAATTTGATAATAACGGTCGAAACCAGAGATCATCAACAATTGTTTGAATACCTGAGGAGATTGTGGCAAAGCGTAAAACTCACCTGGATTCATTCGCGAAGGAACGATAAAGTCACGAGCTCCTTCTGGAGTCGACTTAATCAATACTGGTGTTTCTGTTTCAATAAAATTAAGTTGATCAAGGAAATTACGAATCTCGATACCCATTTTATGACGCATTACCAGATTCTCACGAACACTGTTACGACGTAAATCAAGGTAACGGTATTTCATTCTCAGTTCGTCTCCACCATCGGTGTTTTCTTCGATTGTAAATGGAGGTGTTATAGACTTGCTCAATACTTCAACCTTCTCAGCAATTATCTCAATGTCACCTGTAGGTATTTTTGAGTTTTTACTTTGACGTTCATTAACGGTTCCGGTAATTGCAACAACAAATTCACGACCTAATTTTCTAGCCTGAGCACATAGCTCTGGATTGGTTTCCATGTCGAAAACAAACTGAGTAATACCATAACGATCTCGAAGATCGACAAAGGTCATTCCTCCTAAGTCACGTGCTTTTTGCACCCAACCACTAAGGGTTACAGTTTCCTTTACATTCTGAATTCTTAATTCACCACAAGTATGAGTTCTATACATCTTATTCCTATTTTATTAACTTTGCGAAAATACTAAGTTTTTGTGAATTAGAATCAATTTTTTTTGAAATAGGCTAAGCTTTTGCATTTTATCTTGTTTACTATCAAAAGTGCTGATGAAATGCCACTATTTTGTTTATAATATTGAGAATAACTCACCAGATATAATTTTTTACCTACAATTCCATGGAAGACGCAATTAATCCATTTTCGGACGAGTATTTTATGAAACAGGCTTTGGAAGAGGCTCATAAAGCCTTTGATGAGGAAGAGATTCCTGTTGGAGCCATTGTGGTTTGTAATAATAGGATTATTGCCAGAGCACACAACTTAACTGAACGTTTGAATGATGTGACGGCTCATGCAGAGATGCAGGCTATTACAGCTGCAGCTAATTATTTGGGAGGAAAATATTTAAAGGATTGTACCTTATATGTGACACTTGAGCCATGTAACATGTGTGCAGGAGCTTTAGCTTGGTCTCAAATAAGTCGAATTGTTTACGGAGCTAGTGATAAAAAAAGAGGTTTTACAGCCTTTTCGCCTTCACCACTTCATCCACGAACCGCAGTTGTAACAGGTGTTCTGGAAGTAGAAAGTGCAAGCTTGGTAAAAAACTTTTTTGTGAGGAAAAGATAAGACTATGGAAATTGTGATTTCTAATTTTGAAAGCCCAATCAAAAGTCTTATTTTAGCCGTCTGAAAATCCAAAAAGGAGTAAACAGGGGTTTTATTAGGGGTAATTTAACCTTTTTACCGATTTAGGATTACTACATCCAACCATTTATATCATCCATCTCTCTTTGTTGAAAGTGTTTAAAATCTTTTATAGATTTGTGTATCCTTGTGCAATAATTTGTTTTTAGGAGAACACCTTTTTATTATTAAAACATTAATAAAATAAATACTATGAGTGCACACAACGAAGCCAAAATGGGCGATATTGCTGAAACTATCCTTTTACCAGGTGATCCATTAAGAGCGAAGTATATTGCAGATAACTTCTTGGAGGATGTTGTTTGTTATAATAAAGTTAGAAATATGCTGGGTTTCACAGGAACCTATAAAGGAAAACGTATTTCTGTACAAGGAACAGGTATGGGTGTGCCTTCAATTGGTATCTATGCACACGAGTTAATCACTCAGTACGGCGTTAAGAATGTGATTCGTATTGGAACTTGTGGTTCTTTTAATCACGATGTAAAAGTGTTTGATGTGATTCTTGCGATGACATCATGTACTGACTCAGCAATGAACAGAAACCTTTTCAGAGGAATGGATTATTCACCATGTGCTGACTTTGGCTTGTTGAGCGATGCACATCAGGCTGCAACAGAAAAAGGTGTAAATATCAAGGTTGGATCAACTTTAACTTCTGACATTTTCTATCACGATTTAGAAAATAATCCAGAACCATTTAAAATCTGGGCTGACTACGGTGTATTAGCTGTAGAAATGGAAGCCACTGCGTTATATACAATCGCAGCACGTCATAATGCTAAAGCTTTAGCAATTTTGACTGTTAGCGATCATATTTTAACAGGAGAAGAAACTACCGCTGAAGAGCGTCAAACATCATTGAATACAATGATTACAATCGGTTTGGAAACTGCAATCAAGCAATAATTTAGATCTAAAAAGATTGCATTTTAAAAGGAGAAGCTTTGGGGAGTTTCTCCTTTTTTTGTACCCATAATTCTCAGGACTTTTTTAAAAGTAAATTAAAGTTTTATATTTGGGATGTTCCTAATATTAAGCCCCTATGAGAACTCTACTATCCTTTTTACTTGTTTTAATTTCTGTTTTATCCTTTGCGGAGAGCATGACTTTTGTCGATGAAGAAAAAGTTGATAGTCTTGAAAATAAGTTAATGATAGTTGATGGTGATGATAAACTTGAACTCTTATTAAAACTTTGTAAAGAACTTGTAGAGAAGAATTCTGATAAATGTATCGCTTATGCTGAAGAAGCTTTAGAGTTATCACAAAAGTTAAACCGTCCCAAAGCTCAGGTTAAGGCATTAATTTTTCTGGGTAGAGAGGATTCTAACTTTGGGAACTATTTTGAAGGCTTGCAGCATTTTAAAGAGGCTGCAGATATTGCTGATTGCGAGAAGGATGACAAAGGTTTGGTTGATTCCTGGAATGAAATTGGCATAACCTATTTCAATATGAGCAGCTACGAAGAGGCCCAGTCCTTCTATTTTAAAGCTCTCAAAAAAGCAGAAGAAATAGACTATAAGGAACGGATGATCGGAATGAAGAACAATATCGCCATTATCTACTCCATTTATAAAGATCATGAAAAGGCTCTGGAGTTATTTTACTCGCTGTTGGAAATCTACGAAAATGAAAAGGATTTGTTTCATTTTGCACTAACCTCTGTAAATATTGCTAATATTTATGATGAGATTGGTGAGTACGAGAAAGGTTTTCAGTATTTAAATAGCGCTGTTCCCATTTTTACAGAATCCGGGAACAACCTAATGCTTACTTCTACCTTGAATAATCGTGGCGTTATTTTCCTTAAGTTGAATAAAAAGAAGGAAGCTCTTGCTGATTATCATCAGGCACTTGAAATCTCAGAAAAAAACAATTACGATAATGGAATTGTATCCTCTTCGGTTAATTTGGGAGAGTTTTATCTTAATGAAAAGGAATTTGAAAAAGCGTTGAACTTTTTTAAAAAAGCACTAAAGATTTCTTTGGAGAATTTAGATAAAGCAAGTATTAAAGATTCATATGCTGGAATGGCAAAAGTGTATACTCTGCAGAGGAATTATCATGAAGCTTTGAAGATGACCAAGCTGTTTATGACCCATAAGGATGAAATCTTCAATGAACAGACTCAAAAGCAAATTAGTGAACTTCAGATAAAATATGAAACGGAAAAGAAAGAAGAAGAAATAGAGTTACTTCAAATAAGAATGAGGACTCAAAGAAGAAATCAAATTATACTTGTAGTTGGTTTGATTGTTATCTCACTTCTAATTCTGAGGGTTTTATATTTAAAGCAACTTAATTTTAAGAGAAAGAATTTATTGCTTGAACAAGTTAGTTTAATGGATAAGCTTGCTCTTGAAAAAATGAATTCTGAAAAAAGGGAGAAAGATTTAGAGAATTTGAGGCTGCATGAAGAAATGCTGGCAAATGAGGAGATTAATCGTCTTGAGCAATTGAAATTCCAAGAAGATTTGAAGCACAAGGAGCGTGAGCTAGCTGCTAATGCCTTACATGTAGTAAGTAAAAATGAAACTCTTGAAAGTTTAAAGAGATCTGTGGAAACCGTTCTAGTTTCTGATAAAGAAGATATACAGAGTTCTCTAAAAAGACTCATTCAGGAGATTGAGGGGAATATTAATCTCGATCAGGACTGGGAGATATTTAAGATGCACTTTGAGGAAGTACATCAGGATTTCTTTAAGAGATTGGTTGAGAGATATACTGACTTAAACACAAATGATTTGAGATTCTGTGCCTACTTAAGGTTGAATTTAGATGCTAAGGAAATAGCAAGAATCTTAAATATTTCTGTAAATGCGATTGAAAAACGTCGTTATAGATTAAGGAAAAAATTAGATTTAGATTCCTCTGACAACCTCTTCGAATTCCTGAGTAATTTCTAAAATTAAATCTATATTTTAAGATATCCGACTAAAAAGATATCTGAGATCTACCACGATTTTTTATTTTTTAATAAGGCTGAAAAGCCTATGATTCCAGATGTTTTTCATCTGCGACCCCTTTTGTCTATGTCGCGAAAAGGGCTGTGACCCCTTTTGTCTTGCCAGTAAATTCGGCTGTTCTCTTTGGCTATGATAGTTTTAGCACTGTATTTGGAAAGTCCCTAATTCTTTCCGAAAAAGCTTAAAATTTTCTAACCCAAAATGATTAGCCACAGTGAAGAGGAAAGAATTTAAACCATTTTTTGAAAGCTTCTATTCCAGTTTGTGCCTGTTTGCTAAAAAGTATGTTCAGGATAGTGATGTTGCAGCAGACATGGCTCAGGAGGCTTTTATTAAATTATGGAACGGTAAGGAGGCATTTGATAGCGAAAATGCCATGAAAGGATACTTGTATATGGTGACCCGAAACTCATGTTTAAACTATATTAAGCACCATAAAGTCGTATCTGATTACGCTGCCCAAAATTTGGAGAAAGAGTTATTCTTTAGAGATAATATCTTAGAGGAAGAAACCTATTATGAAGTTCATAAAGCCATTGAAGTCTTGCCGTCGCAAGGGAAACGTGTGGTTCAGATGAGTATGAAAGGTATTAAAAATCCTGAGATTGCCCTTCGTTTAAATATTTCCATCAATACGGTAAAATCTGTAAAATCTAATGCTTATCGTTTGCTTCGTTTGCATTTGCAGGATGTTGTATCAATAATGATAGTTTTCATATTTAAGATCTTGTTGTAATTATAAAGTGATGTCAGAACTTATTTAGGTTCTGACATTTTTTTCAAAAAAAATGAACCCCTCCCACCCCCTTTTATTTTTGAGTTGTTTTAGTAGTATAATCCCTTGAAGGATATAGTCCGGATCAGAATATTATTGTATAAAAAAACCATGCTCAAGCAAGTTTGTTTTATAGGGCAAAGGAGGATAAATAAAAATTTCTAGTGAATAGAATTGACCAACATATAAAAATATCTCAACTAATTGCCAAAGAAGTAAATTTTGGTTTGGATGAGAAGGAGAAACAGGAGCTGTACTCTTGGATTGACGGAAGAGAAGAGAACAAGCAGGTTTATGATCGAATTCGTAATAAAGAGGGCTTTCTTGATTGGGATGAAAATTTTCATCAGGTGGATGTAGAGGAAGGGTGGAAGCGATTTGATGAAGCTGTAAATCCTAATAAAATTGTTATCGCATTTCAGACCATTCTCCGTTACGCAGCAGTCATATTAGTCCCTCTGTTTTTATCGGGTGTGGGTTATTATTTATACAACGATTTAATGAATCAGTCTCATCAACAAGAGCAGCTTGCAAAATTGGAATTACCAAAACCTAAAGCTCAGTTGATTCTGGCAAATGGACAGAGGGTAAGCTTGGATAATAAGAAGACTTCTGCATTAAAAGAAAAGGATGGAACCCGAATTGAGAAAGGCGATGGTAATTTAAAGTATCAGGCAGGGAATGAAAAGGGGAAGCTATTGTATAATACTGTAGAAATTCCCAGAGGAAGCGAGTATGAGTTGGTTCTTGCTGATGGGACAAAGGTTCATCTGAATGCCATGAGTTCATTGAAATTCCCTGTTCAGTTTACTGGAAAAACGAGGGAAGTTGAGTTGAGTGGAGAAGCCTATTTTGATGTGGCTAAAGATGCAAAACATCCTTTTGTTGTAAATGTTCTAGGTACAAAAGTAGAAGTGCTGGGAACCTCTTTTAATGTGAAAGCTTACGAAGAGAATGAGGAAGTTGTGACGACTTTGGTTGAAGGGCGCGTGAAGGTTCAATCCTCAGGTTTTAAAGCTGAGTCGATGTTCTTGGAACCTGGTCAGCAGGCTATAGTCGATGAAAAAACAGGAGATATGGATATGTGTGAAGTGGATGTGGCTTTATTTACCTCATGGAGAGAAGGTGTTTTCTTATTCAAGGATCAGCGAATGGAGGATATTATGATTGAATTGGCAAGGTGGTACAATTTAAAAGTGTTTTACAAGAATCCATTGGCAAAGGAATATCGTTTTGGAGGACATTTTAATCGCAGCAGCGAGATTGATTCTATAATGGAGATGTTTGAGTTGACCCGTAAAGTGAAAGTGAAAGTGAATGGTGAAACCATTGTAATAGATGAAAAATAAAACAGGAAATGCTGTAACATTTCCTGTCTCTGAAAATTTCTGCTGTAACAGAAATAAAATTTAAGTGTAACCTAAATCTTAACAAAGTTATGAAAAAATGTTTGAATAATGGCTTTCGACATCGGAAGCTGTTTAAACGATTACTAGTTATGAAAATGCTTGCCATTTTCCTGCTTGCGAGTGTATTAAGCGTTTCGGCGAATACATTGGCTCAGGACGCAAAAGTGACATTGAACATGGAGGGAGCGGAGTTGGAACAGGTGTTGTGGGAAATCCATGAACAAACTGGTCTGGTTTTTCTCTACAGTTCTTCTGATGTAAAGGATGTAAATGCACTTAGTGTAGATGCTAAGGAAGAAACCGTAAAATCGGTTTTGAATCGTTGTTTAGAAGATAGTGGCTTGGAATATGAGTTTAAGAGTAAGGCTGTAACCTTACGAAAGACCTCAACTCCGGCTAAATCTCCTGTTAAGACACAACAGCAACAAACCAAGAAGGTTTCTGGTGTTGTTTTGGATGATCTGGGAATTTCATTGCCTGGTGTTTCCGTTTTGGAAAAGGGAACCACTAATGGGGTTTCTACCGATTTTGATGGAAAGTTTACAATAGAGATTCCTGCTAACGGGAAAGTCGTTTTGGTTTTTTCTTTTATAGGAATGGAATCTCAAGAAGTTCTTGTAAAGGGGCAAAAGGAGTTGAAAATTACACTATTGTCTGATGCTGAACAATTAGCTGAAGTTGTTGTCGTATCTGACGGATTCCGTAAAACCGATCGCCGTTTGTTTACCGGTTCGGCTACCACAGTGAAGGCTGCAGATGCAAAAGTGGCAGGTATAACTGATGTGGGGCAAATGTTGGAAGGAAAAGCTGCCGGAGTTTCTGTTCAAACTGTATCCGGAACTTTTGGTGCAGCACCTAAGATTCGTGTACGTGGTGCTTCGTCTATTTATGGTGATCAAAAACCTTTGTGGGTAGTTGATGGTGTTGTATTGGAGGATGTTGTGGATGTTTCTCCTGATGATTTGTCATCTGGTGATGCTTCTACTTTAATCAGTTCTGCAGTTGCTGGTTTGAACTCCGATGATATTGAAAACTTTCAGATTTTGAAAGATGCTTCGGCAACCGCTCTTTATGGTGCACGAGCTATGAATGGTGTGATTGTAATTACGACCAAACGTGGAAAAAAAGGTTCAACTTCTGTTTCATATTCGGGTGAATATACCATGAGAATGAAACCTTCCTATTCTAATTATAACATTATGAATTCACGTGAACAGATGTCTGTTTATCGTGAATTGGAAGCTAAGGGATGGTTGAATCATGCTGAAATCTCCCGTCAGAAAAATGGCGGTATTTATAAAAAGATGTATGATTTGATAAATACTTATGATCCTACAACGGGTTTTGGTTTGCAAAATACCCCTGAAGCAAAGGCTAAATTTTTGCAGAAATACGAAATGACGAATACCGATTGGTTTGATGAATTGTTTACAAATAATATTACTCAAAACCATTCGGTTAGTTTAACAGGCGGAAATGAGAAGAGTAACTTCTATTTCTCGACAAGTTATTATGGAGATAAAGGATGGTCTATTGCTGATAAGGTAGATCGTTACACTGTGAATGCAAATGCATCTGTAAAATTGAATGATAAACTGAAAGTTGGTTTTATAACAGCAGGTTCGTTTCGACAGCAAAAGGCTCCGGGGACGGTGAGTCGTACAGAAGATCCTATTAATGGTCAGTATAGCCGTGATTTTGATATCAATCCATTCTCTTATGCTTTGAATACCAGTAGAGTGTTGCGTCCTTATGATGATAATGGGAATTTGGAATTCTACCGAATGAATTATGCCGATTTCAACATTATAAACGAGATGAAGAATAACTATTTGGATATTGATATGTTGGATTTGAAACTTCAGGCAAATATCGATTATGAACTTTCAAAGGGATTGGATCTGAATTTTGTGGGTTCGATAAGGTATGTGAAATCTACTCAGGAGCATAAAATTTTGGAGAATTCCAATATGGCATCTGCATATAGATCTGCTGATACTTACGAAATTGCAAAGAATAATAAGTTCCTATTTAAAGATAATGAGGTTCCAAACTCATTGCCTCAGGTTGTTTTGCCTAAGGGAGGTTTTTATAACAGAAGTGATAACAGCTTATTGAATTATTATTTTAGAGGAACTGCAAACTGGAATAAAATATTCGATGAAACTCATATCGTGAATGTTATGGGCGGTATGGAGGTTAAATCTTCCAATCGACAAAATAGTACTTTTGATGGTGTTGGCTATCAGTGGGAAAGAGGGGGAGTGCCTTATATCGATCCAAATTTTGTGAGACATCAATTACAGAATGGGATTTCTTATTATGGTATGCAAGAATATCGTGACCGCTTCGCCGCCTTTTTTGCAACAGGAAGTTATTCTTATGCCGGAAAATACACGATTAATGGAACTTTCCGTTACGATGGTTCAAATCAATTGGGACAATCATCTTCTGCTCGCTGGTTACCTACTTGGAACGTGAGTGGATCCTGGAATGCACATGATGAAGACTTCTTAAGAGATTCTGAAGTTATTTCTCATTTGTCATTTAGAGCGACTTATGGTTTGACTGCAAGTATGGGTGCTGCTACCAATTCAACCTTGGTACTGAAGAACGATGTGACTGACCGTCCTTATCTTTCTGAGCAGGAGTCAAGAATGTATATTGATGGCTTGGAGAATTCGGAGTTAACATGGGAAAAGCAGTATGAAACCAATGTGGGAATGGATTTAGGTTTATTCCGCAACAGAATCAACTTGAGTGTAGATGCTTATCAGCGTAAAGGATTCGATTTGATTGCTTATATCAAAACTTCCGGTATTGGAGGTGAATTCTGGAAATTTGCCAACTATGCCGATATGGAATCGAAGGGTATTGAATTTACCTTAACCACACACAATGTGAAGGCTGATGATTTTAAATGGAATACCAACTTAACTTTTGCTTACAATAAGAATGAGATTACGAAGTTGAAATCTTTCCAGAATATTTACAATCTGGTTAAAGATGTTGGAGGTCCATTGGAAGGCTATAATGTGAGAAGTTTATTCTCGATAAAATACAAAGGATTGAATGATGAAGGTCTGCCTACATTCATTAACGAGAATGGGGAAACGACCGTTTCTGATCTGGATTTTCAGTCAAATGACATTGAGCACCTGAAGTATGAAGGTTCTATTGATCCAAAGGTTACGGGTGGTTTCGGTAATAACTTCACTTATAAAAACTGGAAGCTAAATGTGTTCATGACTTACCAGTTTGGAAATAAGGTGAGATTACGTCCTCAGTTTAAAGCACAATATTCTGACCTGGATGCCATGCCTAAGGAGTTTTACGATCGTTGGATGCTTGAGGGAGATGAGGACATTACTGATATACCTGTAATTTTATCTCAACGACAGTACAATGTGAACTATACCAAGGCTTATAATGCATATAACTTATCTACAGCACGTGTAGCTGATGGTTCATTTGTAAGAATGAAAGAAATCTCGTTGGCATACAAGTTACCAAAGAAATTCTTAACAGGAATTGGCTTTAACAGCGCTACTTTGAAACTTCAGGGATCAAACCTGTTCCTGATACATTCAGATAAAAAATTGAATGGACAAGATCCTGAGTTTATGGGTTCTGGTGGTGTGGCCATGCCTGTTCCTAAGCAATATACCTTCTCGGTAAAGCTTGGTTTTTAAATAGTGTAGAAGATTAATTTGTTGTGTGATTGAAATCAATCGTATATCAATAAAAATTAAGACAATGAAGAAAATTAAAAATATAGCCTTAGTCTTTTTGGGGATGACCATGTTATCTTCATGTAATGACTATTTAGATGAAACACCTGATAACAGGACTGTTTTGGATTCACCTGAAGCGGTGAGTGAATTATTGGTGTCTGCTTATCCTGAAGCTTTTTATCATGGGTTTACAGAAGTGATGTCTGATAATGCAGGAGATAAGGGTGTTGGTCAATATGTTGCAGAATATATCCCCAATGGAGATGCCTATTATTGGGAGGATGCTGCTTCCGATTCGTATGATACCCCTACATTTTATTGGAATGCTTGTTATGCAGCTATTGCTGCAGCCAATCATGCTTTGGATGCGATTGAAAAGGTTTCGGATAAAGAAAATTATACAGCTCAAAAGGGAGAGGCTTTGGCAGCACGTGCCTATGGGCATTTCATGTTGGTGAATTTGTTCAGTAAGCACTACAATCCAGCTACTGCTGAGAGTGATTTGGGAGTGCCTTTTGTTGAAGCACCAGAGAAAGTTGTATTCAAAGATTACAAAAGAGCTTCTGTAAAAACAATCTATGATAGAATTGAGACTGATATTGAGGAAGCTGCTAAGTTGATTCGAGATGATAGTTACATGGTAGGTAAATATCACTTTACACAGTCTGCTCTTCATGCTTTTGCATCGCGATTTTATTTGTTTAAAGGCGATTGGGATAAAGTAATTGAACATTCTGATGTTGTTCTGGGTAGTGATCCGTCAAGTAAATTGAGAGACTGGAATGGGAAATATCTTACGTATGAAGCTATGGAGCTTTGGGCGCAGTATACAAGAGCCGAAGAAGCTTCCAATATTATGTTGGCAAGAGGTTATACCAATTGGGGGAATGGTGCTGTTGTATTCCGATATTCTTTATCTGCTCCTAAGATTGGTGAGTTGTTTGGTAAAGATCCTATAACCGACGAAATGCGTTTCGAAATGACGATTGGCGACAAAGTTTTGTATGCTGCGGGTTCTCAACTGTTAGGATTTATCCCCAAATTAAAGGGTAGAATAGAAAGTCACGACAACAATCCTGACCAGGGTTATTCCAATATGGTTGCTCCACTTTTTACAACTGAAGAAGTTCTGTTTAACAGAGCTGAAGCCTATGCGATGAAAAAAGATTATGCATCTGTATTGGAGGATTTGGATAGTTATTTGCAGAAAAGAGAGAGAGCATACAATCCGGAAAATAAAGTTACTCTTGAGGAAATACAGAAGGAATACGAAATGACTGATGGTCCTTTATTGGCGCCATACTACATGGTTGAAGAAGGACAGAAATACTACTTGTGGTATCTATTGGATTTGCGTCGTCGTGAATTTGTACATGAAGGAATGAGATGGTTTGATGTGAAGCGATTCAATTTTGAAATTACTCATAATGTGTTTGAGGGAAGTCCTATTAGTTTGCCAAAAGACGATAATCGCAGAGTGATTCAAATTCCTGAACAAGCAGTTGCAATTGGATTACAGGCTAACCCACGATAATTATAAAAATAAAGATATGAAACGAGCATGAGAACAAGGCTTCGCACACAGTGAAATGATGATTCATGCGACTTCCATATGGTCAAAATTTAAAATAATAATCATATGAAAAAGATAATATTTTTATTCTTTTCAATGTCTATCCTTTTTGCCTCGTGTGATAAGGAAGAAGACTTAGGAAAGTCATTAATCGATACTTCTACACCAGAGTTAAATGATGTTGATGAGTGGATCAGAGAGAATTATACCTACCCCTACAATGTCGAAGTGAAATACAAATGGGATAATTCGGAGTTGGATAATACAAAAATTCTAACACCTACGACCTTGGAAAGGGTGATTCCTTTCCTTGATAAAATGAAGGGAATTTGGGTTGATCCTTATGCGAGTAATGGAGGTTCAGATTTTATGAAGGCCTTTATTCCCAAACAAATTGTACTGGTTGGGAGTCACAATTACAATGATAATGGTTCAATTGTGTTGGGGCAGGCCGAAGGAGGAAGAAAGATCACCATTTTCGACCTGAATTACATCAATTTCGATTTGTCAGGAATGAACGATTGGGAGAGACGTAAGGCAATGGAGCCTATTCTTCGCGTATTTAAAACCATGCACCACGAGTTTGGTCATATATTGCACCAGACCATTGCTTATCCTGTAGAATACAAGAAGTTGACGATAGGTTACACATCCAATTGGATGAACTTTTCAGACAGTGACGCCAGAAAAATGGGATTCATTACAGCTTATTCTTTGTTGAATCCGGATGAAGATTTTGTGGAGATGTTATCCGAATTTCTTACCCGTAGTAATGAAGAATGGAATGAGATAATCGATAAGATCGAAATATATGATGACAGCTGGAATACAGATGAAGCAGCATCAGAAAAAGCCAGAGGCCAAATTCGTCAGAAAGAGAAGATGATTGCTGATTACATGCTTCAGATTTGGAAGATCGATATCTATAAACTGCAGGCGGATATTGCTGAGGTATTGGATGAACTAGGTAATTAATTCATAGAAAACAAGAGTGTTATGAAAAAAAAATATTTAAATATAATATGTTCCATGCTTGTTTTGTTTACGGCATGTGACAACGATTTTGAAAGTGAGTTTGATCTTGCACCAGACGAAAGAGCTGGTATAGCTGTTAAGGAATTCAAGGATGCTTTAAACTCATCGGAGCATGGGTGGTTGACGCATTATTACCCTAATCCAACTGAGTTAGGATCATTTAGCTACCTTCTAAAATTTGATGCAACAGGCGTTGTAAGTATGAATTGGGATTATTATGATTTTCCTGATGAGTCGGAATATTCTGTAAAGATGTTTGAAAAGCCAGTATTGATTTTCGATACCTACAGTAAATTCTCAAAGATGACTGATCCTGAAATTGGTATACCAGGTCAGGGATTTGGTGGTGAACTAGAGTTTAGCATGACAAAAAAATCAGCAGATGGGGATACCTTGTATCTTGCAGAGAGAGTGAGTGGCGATCCTATGGTGCTGGTTAAAGCGACAGCTGAAACTCCTGTTCAGCTTAGAGAATACGTTAAACACACGAAGCATATCGAGAGATCGAATGAACAAGTCGTTGTCCCTTTTTATTTCAACTTATCTGTTGAAGGTTGGGATGCGAAAGTAAATATGGTATATAGTGGTGATAAGCTTATTGCATTTCTTAACTATGAAGATGGTGGAGTATCAAAACATGAGTTGATGCCAATTAACTTTACCCACGAAGGTTTTGAATTTCATCATGCCTTAGTATTGAATGGTATTGGAGTTAGATCTTTTAAATATGATGAAGCTAAGAATCAGTTCGATGTAATGGATGCTGGTGTTACAGGTGCTTTTAAATATGAAATGGATTATACTGCTGAAATTGATGGGCTGACTGATAAGCTTTTTGGTCCTAGAACATTTGGTGGAAGTGCAGAGATAATCAGTCCGAAATTATTTAATTTAATTGATGGTATCTATCCTGATTCTGGACTTAATTTTTTATCTACAGATACTTATGTGGCTTCCTGGTTTCCTCGTACTTTCAATTTATATTTTGAAAATTGGAGTTCTCTCGATATTAAGGTTAACTATAATAAGAAAACTGAGGATGTTGTTGTGATGGAATTTCTTGGTTATGATACAGGTTGGTCAGCACCATTTGATGATTTGGCTTATATAGAGGGATTAATGGCTACTGAAAAAGGTCAGGCTATAAAAGCTATTGTAACAAGTGATAAGGGATGGACTATTGTTCCTATAGAGCTTAAGGAGTATGGTTCTTCTTATTACTTAGTAAGCAATGAGGATCCTGAGATGTATATGTGCTTTGGATTAACATATGAAGATGATGTATAAAACACTGGTTAATTAAAATTGTTAAATCTGAATGATTAGTTAGTGTCTGAAAGCCCTCCTACCTGCGTATTCTCAAGTACAAATGGCAAGGGGGCTTTTCCCTTGAAACATTAAGAATTTTAAAAAAAAGAAAAAATGTTCGATACGAGTTTTGGATTAAAAACATGGATCTACCCAGGTTTAATTTGGGGAGTGATCATGTTCCTTATCATCAGTTTTCTCTTGCCTTTAATGGAAGGTGAGTTAATAGTCTGGGAAAAATTGTATGGCCTCCCTATCTGGTTAATTGGCGGCTTGGTGATGAAATATTCTCAATTTAAACATATTTATAAAAACGGGAGAAGAGGAATTGGAGAAAAAACGGATTAATCATGAAAATATATTGCAGAGTAAACTTTAAGGATAAGGCCGAGCGAAAAGCATTTATCTATACCTTATTAATTTCAATAATAGTAAGCCAGATTTTAGCTTTTATAATTTGGTACTTCTTTGGTTACAATAAATTCTTTTTATTACTCATTTCTTCATTTGCAGGCATTTTATTTGGATACAAAGGAGTAAAGAAAAAAGCCTAAGTGGAAGATCATAGAAATCTTATGTAATATTAGATCTATAGTTTTTAGAGTAGATTGAAAAAAATCGGGCTAACACTCACCCATTTTTGAATTTGAGTTGTTATACTATTAAAGTTTTAGTTAGTCGGTGAATAGAGCAGAACCCCCTACAGACTTTGTTTGGTACTTCGTTGTACAAAATTGCATTAAATCACCTTTGGTCGGATCTGATTGATGAATATTTAAAACAAAGTTTTGGGTTTTGCTCTTTTTTTATGCCCGATATTTTAAAACTCTTATTTTGAATGATGATATTTTAAATCATGATATGCTTGTTTATGGCCTCCATGTAAACATTATATAGCTTGAATTTCAACTTATTTGGATTGATTCTAGCTTAATCTAAATAAGCAATATCAATAAAAAAAAGCTTTATCTCTTTAAGTGCCATCAGAATAATTTTCTATTTTTAGTAGGAGTCATGCAACATTTAAGAGTGATTATACCTATTTCTTACCCTGTTTAAAATGATGGAGGATTATTTATGAAGTTGAAATTAAGTCTATGCTTTTTAATTAACCTTCTTGCGACTTCCCTTTTCAGTCAAACTGATAAGAAATATGAATCCGATTTTGATGTTGGAGTCGTTGAGCATCTCGGTGAAAAAATTTCGAAAGATATATATCTGATAAATGAAGAAGGAGAAACCGTTAATCTACTTAAACAGATAGATAAACCCACAGCTCTTGTTTTTGTTTATTTTCGATGCCCTGGGATTTGCAGTCCTTTACTCGACGGATTAAGTGGATTGATAAACACAAGTGAGCTTAAAATGGCTGATGATTATCAGGTGATTACAATTAGTTTTGATTCTACCGAAACGACTGAATTAGCTAAGAAGAAAAAAGAGAATTATCAAAATCTTATCGAAGGTCAGAATACAGATGAGGGGTGGAAATTTTATACGGCTGATAGTTTAAATATCGCTATAGCGACCGAGTCAACTGGTTTTTTGTATAGCAAAGCTGGCAAGGAATTTACGCATGCTGCCACAGTAATTATTATTAGTCCCGATGGTACGATTACGCGCTACCTAAATGGAACCTATTTTTTACCTTATGAGTTTCAGTTGGCAATTAATGAATCCAATAAAGGACAAACAGGCCCTACTATTAAGAAGGTGTTAGAGTATTGTTATTCTTATGATCCTGTAGGAAGAACTTATGTGTTTAATATTACGGCCGTAACAGGAAGTGTCACAATTTTTATGGGATTGTTAATTCTACTCTTGTTGGTATTCTATAAACGAAAACAAAAATCACTACCTTAAAGGAGGAATATGTACGCCAAACTCTATCTAAATTGAACCTATATGCCGATAAAATCAAAAATAAACAGCTTGCTTGAATTGGGGAAAATAAAAATTGCCATTCCTATTGCGATTTCGTGCTTCACGGGATATTTACTTTATTCTCCAAATTTCTCGGTGGAAATGGCTGCTGTTATCTTTGGAATTTTATTGATTGTTGCGGGAGCTTCGGCCATTAATCACGTTCAAGAGTATAAAAAGGATGCTTTAATGAATAGGACGAAGTTTAGACCGATACCATCGGGTAAACTTAGTCCCGTAGAGGCAGTTCTGTGGAGTGTTTTATTTCTAATTATTGGATGTGGCTTGTTGGTTTGGGGTGGAAATATGATGAGCTTTTATATTGCCTTATTTTCTATTTTATGGTATAATTTATTGTACACACCTCTCAAACAAATTTCTGCTTTTGCAGTTGTACCAGGTGCTTTGAGTGGTGCATTCCCACCTTTGATTGGTTATGTGGCAGCAGGTGGTGACATTTGGGCTTCTTCAATTCTAGCTTTGGCTTTTTTCTTTTTTATTGGCCAAATTCCACATTTTTGGCTTTTACTTCTACTTTATGGTGAGGATTATAAAAAGGGTGGATTTAAGGTTTTAACAGATGTGTTTAGTATAAAGCAGATTCATTATATAACCTTAGTATGGATGCTCTCGACCATTATGGTTGCCTTGCTATTACCAGTTTACGATGTGATAAGTTCTCAGGTATCAATCTGGATTTTATTGGTTTTGTCCCTTTGGATTATCTATTACAGTTTCCCAATCTTGAAAAATTACGATAGGTTATCTGTTAGGAAATTGTTTCTCCAATTGAATCTCTATTTTTTACTAATCATGATCATGATTAGTATTGATCGCCTGTATTTATAACAGGAAACCGTATAAATAGAAAAGCTCGATTGGTGAATCGAGCTTTTTTATATTTTGTAATAAGAGGGTTAACTTTCTTCAATATGGAATCCAACTTCTTTAAGTTGTTCCCAGAAGTTAGGATATGATTTATTTACAACCATAGGATCATCGATTTTAATCTCGGGGCGAAGCATCGCAATTGGAGCAAATGACATAGCCATTCTATGATCGTGATAGGTTTTGATAATAATCTCTTCAGTTACTTCTTTCATTTCACCATCCCAAGCCAGTTCGCCTTCCTTAGGTTCATGTAATACATAACCTAATTTTGCTAGTTCATCAATAAGTGCAGCTATACGATTAGTCTCTTTAATTTTTAAAGTTTCTAATCCTTTAAAGTGAAATGGGATATTTTTTAAAGCTGAAACAACTGCAAATGTTTGAGCTAAATCTGGCATCTCAATAAAATCGAAAATCAATTTTTTACAAACCTCATTGCTCTGCTCAATATACATGCCTCGTTTCGAAAAATTAGTTTTAACACCTAGCTTTTCAAAAACTTCGATTAAACCAGAATCACCTTGGAAACTATTTTTTTTCAGTCCATCCAGGAATAGTTTTCCCTTTGGCGCTAAGGCCATAAATGCGTACCAGTATGATGCGCCTGACCAATCTCCTTCAACCGTGTAAGGCATTACTTTATACGCTTGTTTGTCAACAAAAATCTCATTCCCTTTAAATTCATATTCAATACCAAATTCCTTCATGATATTTAGAGTCATTTCGATATAAGATCGAGACACAATTTTACCATTTAGTTTGATGCGAAGACCACTTTCAAGAGTAGGTGCAATAAGAAGAAGTGCCGAGATGTATTGAGAGCTAGTATCACCTGCCAGTTCAACTTCTTTACCTGTAATGTTCGAACCTAATATTTTGAGAGGAGGGTAACCTTCTTTTTCAAGATATGAAACTTGAGCACCTAAAGAATTTAAAGCATCAACTAAAACCGAGATAGGACGTTCTTTCATTCTATCGGAACCGGTAAGTGTCCATTCTCCCAGAATTTTAGATAAATATGCCGTTAAGAATCGCATGCTTGTGCCAGCGTGACCTACATCAAAAACGTTGGTGTTCGAAAATAAAACCTCTTGCATTACTTTGGAATCGTCGCAAGTTGATAGGTTTTTGATTGGCTCAAAACTATAACTTAAAGCATTGATGATTTGTACACGGTTCGAAATACTTTTCGATGAGGGAATTATTACTTTCCCTTCAATGTTTTTTTCTGGCTTAGATATAGTGTAATGCATGCTTTGTATCTTAAAAAAGATTGTATAAAAAATCAGCCGTTAGAAAAATGAATTTCCCAACGGCTGTATGGTGTAATTCCTTAATTCCTAATGTTTAGAAATTAAAAAGTGAATCTACTTGATAGTTTGTATCTAATTTTTCGCGACCGTTCAAGAAATCTAGTTCAACCAAAAAGTTGATAAATACATTCTTAACATTGAATTTGTTAATAAGGTTAATCGAAGCTTTCGCTGTTCCACCTGTTGCTAACAAATCGTCGTGTACTAAAATAATATCTTCAGTATCTAATGCATCCTGATGAATGAACATTTCATCTTCGCCATACTCTAGTGAGTATTTTTCTGAAAATGTAGGAGCAGGTAATTTTCCAGGTTTACGTACGGGAACAAAACCAGCACCTAATTTATAGGCTAGTACAGTACCCAAAATAAAACCGCGACTTTCTAGTCCCACTACTTTAGTAATACCTTTGTCTTTGTATTGCTCGTAAAGAGATTCGACCAAAGTGTTTAGGTGTTTTTCATCCTTCAACATTGTGGTGATATCTTTAAATACAATACCCTCTTTAGGAAAATCAACAATATCTCTAATTGAATCTTTTGCTTCTTGAAGTTTTACGTTCATCTTACTTACGTTTTTCATACTGAGAAAGAGCTTCAAATATTTCTTCCTCGTTACAGATGTTATTGATAGAATAAGAGCCAATATCTTGAAGAAGTGTGAAATTAACACCTTCGTCACTATTTTTCTTATCGTGCAACATCAATTGATAAAATTCGGGGTAATCCTCGGCAAAAATAGAAAAGTCTGAGTAAATATCTGTTATATATTTCACTATCTCTTCATATTTATCTTGAGGAAATGCTTTTTTCTTGACCGATAGATAAAGTTCTCCTATCATGCCTAGTGCTACAGCCTCACCGTGGTAAAGTTCAAGCTTATGACGATGTGCATAACTTTCGAAAGCATGACCAATAGTATGACCGAAATTAAGAACCTTACGGACATCTCTCTCCATCGGGTCTTTCATTACGAATTCCTGTTTTACCGCCACTGATTTTCTAATCAGATTAAGTAATTTGGAATAGTTAATGTCATCGAAGTTGAATGTGACAAGTTCATCTAAGTAGTTTTGGCTATAAATAATGGCATGTTTCAACATTTCAGCAAAACCAGACTTAAATTCCTTTATCGGAAGCGTTTTTAAAAACTCAGAACTTAAAACAACCATATCTGGTTGATTAATAACGCCAATCTCGTTTTTGAGGCCATTAAAGTTAAAGCCAGTTTTACCACCTACTGAGGCATCGATTTGCGAAAGTAAAGTTGTTGGGATATTGATAAAATTACAGCCACGTTTAAAAGTTGAAGCTATAAAACCACCAAGATCAGACATCATACCGCCACCAATATTAATGACAAGACTATGTCTGTTAGCTCCATTGTCACCTAAAAATTGCCACGCTTTTACAACGGAATCCAAAGATTTGTTTTGCTCACCAGATTCTATAATAAGCTTAGGTAGAGATTGTAATGTTTTAATTCCTGATAGAAGGTGCCAGCAATGCTCTTGTGCACCAGAATCTATAAGGACAAAGATTTTGGATTTTGAATAAGATTCCAAAATTCTACCAAGCTCTTTTTCAATACTCTCTGTAAAAATTAAATCGTAAGATTGAGGACTCATTTGCGAACTTATTTATAGTTTCTAACTTTGGTCAAATATAGTATTTTAGAGAATGAAGTCAAACTTGTCTATTTTAAATTTATAGGCCATTCTATTAATAATTTATTGTAGTATTATACCATAATCTCATACTGATATTTAATATGACAATTAGTAACCAAAATCGTGCAGCTCACATAAAGCTCTTTTATTATATCGTTACATTCATTTATTTAAGTTTAACGGTATTGACAGTTTACATTAATCCAATATATATGACCGCGATTTTGGTGAGCTTGTTTATTGGGTTTGTGATGTTAGTAGGACTTAATCTGACAAGGGAGTATAATTTTATAATATATAAGGACACCGACGATAAAATTATTATGCGTTATTATCCCTTACATCCATTTCATGATAAGTTTAAATCTATTGAGATAAGCAAGGCGAGTTTTTCGCATTTCAAACTAGAAAAGAAGAGTCTGGGGTTGCGAGAAGATCTTTATCTTTTTCAATCAAGTACAAAAGGCTTAGCTAAATACCCTGGAATAAGTTTGTCTGCTTTGTCTAAAGAACAGAGAAGCAAAATTCTGGCTTCTTTATCGAAATATTCAAAAAAATAAGACACTAAATATTATATCCAAACTTAATATTCTTAGAAAATGAAAAAATATTTCCTGCTTCTTGTTTTATCGTTTATATCCTTGTCTTTGTTTTCTCAAAAAGCCGAAGAGGGGTTAAGAATTCAATTTGGCTTGCCATTTGCAAAATATGGGAAATTCAAGCATGATTATAAGAATGGAAACGATACACAGTATCCTTCTTTTCATATTCAAGCTGATAAACCTTGGCGAGATGGATTTAGATTAGGTGCTTATTTAGGCTTTGCTGGTCAGAAAAATGAATCCTTATTTAATGAGTTTACAGAAATTACACATACTTACTATAGATTTGGAGGTGTTGTTTCATATGATTTGAACGATTTGCTTGATGCTATTAATGTTTCACCTGAAATTGGAGTTGAGTTATATGCTTCTTTAAAAACAGGATTTTCTTTGGAACATATTAAGGCAGAGAATGGCATTAATAACAAGGAGAATAATTTTTTGTTTGATTTAGGTGTGTTAATAGGAGGAAGATATAATATTAGTGAGAATATTGATATCTTCTCAGAATTAGGATATGGTAATGCAGGTTTTGTTACCATAGGTTTTGCCTTTGATATGTAAGTGTTTATCTTTCTTTGATTTCCCGATACAAATTTCTAATTTGGATGATCTAAATCCAAACTATGGAAACACTTTATAAAGTAGCTTTTAGCTTTTTGAATGGCCTTGGGAATATTAATGCAAGAAAGGTGATTGCTTATTCTGGTGGGATAGAAGCTTTCTTCAAAGAGAAAAAACAGAACCTTTTAAAAGTTCCCGGAATTGGCAATCATATTATTCAAAAATTAGATCGTGATTCTGCATTGCGTGAAGCTGAGAATGAATTGATATTTATTGAAGAGAATAATATAAAGGTTACATTCTATTTGGAAGATAACTTTCCACAGCGTTTATTAAATTGCCCTGATTCTCCGATCATACTTTATTATAAAGGTAATGTTGATTTTAATGCATCACGTGTATTAAGTGTTGTTGGTACTCGAAAAGCAACTGAGTATGGCAAAGAAAATTGCACCAAACTTATTAAGGCTCTTGCCTCTCATGTTGAGAAAACAATTATTGTAAGTGGATTGGCTTATGGTATTGATATATGTGCACACAAAGCAGCAATGAAATACAATTTACCTACCCTTGCTGTAGTTGGACATGGTTTTCATATGATGTATCCCGCTCAGCATCGTAAGTATGCTGAAGAAATTATTCAAAGTGGTGGAGGCATTATTACAGAGTTTACTTCAAAGAGTATAATTGATCCTCGTCATTTTGTCCGTCGAAACAGAATAATTGCTGGCATGGCTGATGCAACTTTGGTTATGGAATCAGCTAGGAAAGGTGGTTCTTTAACAACAGCTGAAATTGCAAACTCCTATAATAGAGATGTTTTTGCCTTTCCTGGTCGGGTAGGCGATGTTTACTCTCAAGGATGCAATCATTTGATTAAAACGAATCAGGCTCACCTTATAGAATCAGTTACCGATTTGGAATACATTCTCGGTTGGGAAAATGATGATTCTAAAAAAGATGCATTCCAGGCAAAAATGTTCGTTGAACTTTCTCCTGAAGAAGAGTTGCTCATTTCTTTATTAAATAAAGAAAAAAAGTTGGGAATAGATATGCTTTCAGTAAAATCAAATTTGCCAATGAGTCGTGTTTCGAGTTTGTTGCTGAAAATGGAATTTGAAGGACTAATTAGAGCACTTCCGGGTAAAATCTACTCTTTAACCACATGAAAAAACTAGATTTTTTTACCTGATGTTGTAGAGCAGGATTTTGAAACTTATAATTGCCTGAAAATCAATACTATTTTCTTTTTTAAAACGTTTGAATTTTTTTACTAAAAAAAATTGAGGTTCTTAAAATTTATATACATTTGAACCAAAATATTAACAATTGTATCACAACAATCTTATTTTAATTTCATAACATATTTTGGACATGGAAGCGAAGATTAATGAATTCATGGAAGCCCTTAAGGCTAGAACTGCTGGTGAAGCTGAATTTCACCAAGCTGCTCAAGAAGTAGTTGAATCAGTATGGGAAACTTACGATTCAAACCCTAAGTATAAAAATGCTAAGATTCTTGAGAAAATGTGTGAGCCGGAGCGTACAATAATGTTCCGTGTACCATGGATCAACGATAATGGTGAAGTGGAAATCAACCGCGGATACCGTGTTGAATTTAACTCAGCAATTGGACCATACAAAGGTGGATTACGTTTTCACCCATCTGTAACTCTAAGTGCTCTTAAATTCTTAGGTTTCGAACAAACTTTCAAGAACTCTTTGACTACTCTACCTATGGGTGGTGGTAAAGGTGGTTCTGACTTCAACGCTAAGGGAAGATCAGATAACGAAATCATGCGTTTTTGCCAAAGCTTCATGACTGAGTTGTGTAAGCATATTGGTCCTAACACTGACGTTCCTGCAGGTGATATAGGAGTAGGTGGTCGTGAGATCGGATACCTTTTTGGACAATACAAGAGAATTCGTAACGAGTTTACTGGTGTATTAACTGGTAAGCCACTTGAGTTTGGTGGTTCTTTGATCCGTCCTGAAGCTACTGGTTTTGGTGCTGTTTATTTTGCTCAGCATATGGTTGCTGAAAACAAAGAAACATTAGAAGGTAAAACTGTTGCTCTTTCTGGTTTCGGTAATGTAACTTGGGGTGCTGCTCTTAAATTAGTTGAGCTTGGTGCTAAGGTTGTTACTGTTTCTGGTCCTGATGGATATGTTTACGATAAAGAAGGTTTAGATGCTGAGAAGATTGATTACTTGTTGGATCTTCGTGCTTCAAATAACGACGTTGTAGCTCCTTATGCTGAGAAATTCGGTGCTGAATTTTTCGCAGGTAAGAAACCTTGGGAAGCAAAAGTAGATATGGCTTTCCCTTGTGCAATTCAAAACGAGTTGAACGAAGAAGATGCAAAACTTCTTGTTACTAACGGATGTAAGTATGTTGTTGAGACATCTAACATGGGTTGTACTGCAGAAGCAATGCTTTATTTAGTTGATAACTGCGCATTTGCTCCAGGTAAGGCCGCTAATGCTGGTGGAGTTGCTGTTTCAGGTCTTGAAATGTCACAAAACTCACTACGTTTCAACTGGACTGCTGAAGAAGTTGACGCTAAACTTTCTCGTATCATGAAAGATATTCACGATACTTGTGTGAAATTTGGTACTAAGGATGGTAAGATTAACTACGTAAATGGTGCAAACATTGGTGGCTTTGTAAAAGTAGCTGAAGCAATGGTAGCTCAGGGATGCGTATAATCTCCTAACGCTTTATATAAAAAAAGCCGGCCTAAGCCGGCTTTTTTATTACAAAAAAGATTTTTTGAAAGATTATTCTCCTATGAAGTTAATCGATACACATTCACATATATATTCCGAAGCTTTTGATGAAGATATTGTCGAAGCGATTCAACGAGCAAAAGATGCGAATGTTGGACAAATACTTCTGCCTAATATTGATTCAGAATCAATAGAGCCAATGTTTAAGTTGGTGAATGATTATCCGGATTTCTGCTTGCCAATGATGGGCTTGCACCCAACTTCGGTAAAAGAGAATTACGAAGAAGAATTAGCTATTTGTGAAAAATGGTTGAATAAAGAAGATTTTATTGCTGTAGGTGAAATAGGTATCGATTTATATTGGGATAAAACTTTTTTGAAGGAGCAGCAATTTGTTTTCGATCAGCAGTTGAAATGGGCTGTCGGTAGAAGTTTGCCTGTTGTGATTCATGCTCGTGAATCTTTTTCCGAAATTTTCGAAGTTTTGGAATCTTTCAAATCTCAAAACTTAAAAGGAGTCTTTCATTCTTTTACTGGAAACCTTGAACAAGCTAATAGAGCTATTGATATGGGGTTTCTATTGGGATTAAATGGAATTCTTACTTTTAAAAACTCGGGCTTGGATAAAGTGATCAAAGAAATTGACACAAAATATCTGATTTTGGAAACCGATTCGCCTTATTTGGCACCTACACCCAAAAGAGGAAAAAGGAATGAATCATCTTACGTTGCTTTTATTGCAAAGAAGTTAGCCGAGATTCATGACCTGAGTATCGATGAGGTGACAGAAATAACAAGTAGAAATGCTCAAAGTTTATTCAAAATTTAGTTTGCCTACTGTTTATATCGAGAAAATATTGCTTGCTCAACCTGATAGGGTAAATGAATAAGTGAGCATCATATAAAATACATATTTGCCGATTTTAATCGGAATGTCAAAAACATGAAATTTATAAGTACATGAAGACTTCAATTTTGATTATTTATACCGGAGGAACTATTGGAATGGTTAAAGATCCGGATAATGGTTCTTTAAAACCTTTTGATTTTGATCACATCTTAAAGCAGGTTCCCGAACTTAATGATTTTGGATTTGAATTGTCGTCTATTGCTTTTGATCCACTTATCGATTCTTCAAATTTGAATCCAGAAGTTTGGATCAAGATTGCAAGTTTGATTAAAGAGAACTATGAGAAATATGATGGTTTTGTAGTTCTTCATGGTACTGATACGATGTCTTACTCAGCCTCTGCTTTGAGTTTCATGCTGGAGAATTTAGATAAGCCGGTTGTCTTAACAGGATCGCAATTGCCAATTGGTATGTTACGTACCGATGGTAAAGAGAATTTAATTACAGCTATTGAGATTGCAGCAGACAATAAAAATGGTAAAGCACTTGTTCCTGAAGTTTGTGTGCTTTTCGAAAACAAATTGTTTAGAGGAAATCGCACAACCAAGCACAATGCTGAATATTTTAATGCCTTTTATTCTTATAATTATCCTGACCTTGCAAAGGTGGGGATTAATATTCACTACAATCATGCTGTCATTCGAAATCACTCGGAAGGAATGTTTAGTATTAACACCAATTTAGACACGAATATTGCGATATTAAAAATATTCCCAGGTATAAATAAGCAGACAGTGGATGCCATTTTGAATATTGAAGGATTGCGTGCTGTAGTTATGGAAACATATGGAGCTGGTAATGCCCCGACAGATGCTTGGTTTGTTGATTCAATTAAAGAAGCAATTGGTAGAGGAGTTATTGTGTACAATGTGACTCAATGTCCTTCTGGAAGTGTAGATATGGGCTTGTACGAAACTAGTGTAGAGCTTAGAAATATTGGGGTTGTGAGTGGTCATGATATTACAACTGAAGCGGCTATTGCCAAACTTATGTTTTTACTAGGGCAGGAGCTTGATTCAGATAAGATAAAATTCTTTTTAAATAAGTCCATCAAAGGTGAATTATGCCAATAGAAAATTTGTTTTTCACTTTTTTTTTGTAATTTGGTGCACTGTTAAAATCAACTTGTATTACATAAGAAAAGGAGTGAGATATAGATAATATAAGAGGTTTTAGCTTGTTCTTTAAAAAGAAAAATGAACTGATTATTGTTAATCAGTTTTTAGATTGTAACCGTTTAATTTTGTAAAAAATAATTTCGTTAATTAAAATTTGAAAAACAGACTATGAAAAAGTTATTTGCATTTATAGCAGTTATCGGGATGCTGAATTTTGGAGCATCATTCAATGCAGTTGCTCAAGATGAGACAGCTGAAACTACCGAAGCTACCGTAGATACTCAGGATGAAGCTGCAGAAGAAGTTGCAGTTGAAGAAACTGTAGTAGAAGAAGAAGTAGAAAGTACTTCATTTCACGCTATTGTTAAGAAGCAATTCATCCAGGGTGGTGCGATGTTTATGAGTTTTGTATTGTTGTCATTAATTTTAGGTTTGGCTCTTTGTATTGAAAGAATCATTTACTTAAACATGTCAACTACAAATACTAAGAAGTTGATCGCTAGCCTAGAGGAAGCGTTGAACAACGGTGGTGTTGATGCTGCTAAAGAAGTTTGTAGAAACACTCGCGGTCCTATCGCTAGTATCTTCTATCAAGGTCTTGATCGTATCGATGAAGGTGTAGAGGTTGTTGAGAAATCAGTAATCGCTTACGGTTCAGTTCAGATGGGTCTTTTAGAGAAAGGTCTTTCTTGGATTTCATTGATGATTGGTCTTGCTCCTATGTTGGGTTTCATGGGTACAGTAATCGGTATGATTGGTGCATTTGACTCTATTCAGTCAATGGGTACTATTTCTCCTGCTGCTGTAGCTGGTGGTATTAAGGTTGCCTTGATTACAACAGTATCTGGTTTGATCGTTGCGATGATCCTACAGGTATTCTATAACTACTGTACTGCTAAAATTGACAGTATCGTTAACAACATGGAAGATGCATCTATTTCTCTTCTTGATATCTTAGTAAAATACAACTTGAAAAAATAATTTCCGACTATGTCAAATACATTGAGTAAATATTTAAATATTCTTACCTATGTAATGCTTGGTCTTACAGTTGTTTTTGTAGCCATGTTTTACTTTGGTGGAGAAGTGCCAAACGCAGCTTATACAACTCCGGTTCACACCGATTCGTTGATCTATTGGGCTAAGGCATTATTCTATATCACTGTTGGCTTGTCAATTTTGTTCCCTATTATTCAATTAGTAACGAATCCTAAAGGGGCAATTAAGGGATTAGCTGGACTTGCTGGTCTTGGACTAGTTATCTTGATCGCATATTCTTTATCAGATGGTACATTATTGAATCTTCCTGGTTATACTGGAGAAGACAATAATCCTAGCTCGTTAAAGTTTGCTGATACCATTCTTTACACCATGTATATTTTAGGTGTAGGTGCTATCGCTTCTATCGTAGTGACTGAAGCATTAAGAAAATTACGCTAAGACAATGATTCGATTAAATTCGAATCGTAAACCTTAAGAAATAATATTATGGCAAGAAAAACACCAGAGATAAATTCGAGTTCGATGGCCGATATCGCTTTCTTGTTGCTTATTTTCTTCTTGGTGACAACTACAATGGACGTAGATACTGGTATCTACAAAAAGTTGCCACCTATTCCAGAAGATGAACAACTGAATGATGATGTTAAGGTTAAGAAACGTAATGTTTTTTCCATATTGGTGAACCGTAACAATGAATTGTTGGTAAATGGTGAAGTTCTTAGTATTTCTGCTTTACGTGAGAAGACTAAAGAATTTTTCTTAAACCCGCAAAACCTTGAAAATCTTCCAGAGAAAGCTCTGAAAAACGTACCATATTTTGGTGACGTGATGGTTTCAAAAGGTTTGATTTCGTTACAGAATGACCGTGGAACAAGATATGAAACTTATATTCGCGTTCAGGATGAACTTGCAGCGGCTTCTCGAGAGTTAAAGGATGAGAAGTCGGTACAAAAATGGGGTAAAAAATATGCCGAGCTTGATGATGATCAGAAAGCAGCGGTTAGAAAATATATCCCAGTTCAGATTTCTGAAGCAGAACCAAGAAACACAGGAGGTAAATAATGTCAAAGTTTAGAAAAGACGGTAAAAAAGATCTACCGGCCATATCAACAGCTTCTCTTCCTGATATTGTATTTATGTTACTTTTCTTCTTTATGGTTGCTACAACCATGAGAGAGGTAGATTTAAATGTAGATATAATGGTTCCGGAAGCGAAGGAGATTACTAAATTGGAGAAGAAGGACCTTGTAAGTAACATTTATGTAGGTGTACCTATGAGAAAGTTTACGAAAACTTACGGAACTGAGCCTCGTATCCAGTTGAACGATCAATTTGCTACAGTTGCAGATATTCAAGCTTTTATTGCTTCAGAACGTGAATCAAGAAAAGAAGAATTGCGTAATAAGTTGACTACTTCATTGAAAGTTGATCAATACACTAAAATGGGTATTATCACTGATATTAAGCAGGAACTTAGAAAAGCAAGTTCACTTAAGTTGAACTACTCAACTAGACAAACTGCAGAATAATTTATTATTCGATATATAATTAAAAAGGAGTCCAATAGGACTCCTTTTTTTTTGCACCATATTTTAATGTCTAACGACTAATAACAGAAAAGCTCGAAGTATATCCTTCGAGCTTTTTTTGTGACTCCGATGGGATTCAAACCCATGGCCTTCAGAACCGGAATCTGACGTTCTATTCAGCTGAACTACGGAGCCAATCTGCAAACAAAATTAGAAAATTAATCCAAATATTTATTGAAAATGACTTATTGCTTCTGGATGTAAGTCTTAAAATTACCATGTGATTAGCTAAAGCTCTAATAGACAAAATATAATAATTTTGCTTTCCTAAAATAAAGTCCTCATTTATTTCAAACTTTTACTAATTTTGCGGCTTAATGAAGAGTTGGATTTTTGATTTTATTCACAATATCTGTGAATTCATAATCCATATTATTTATTTATCAATCAGATTGAATAGAATGAAGCTAGCGAGTGGTCTTGTTTCATTGGGATTTCATATCTAATAGCTATTGAACATGGAATACAATTTTAAAGAAATAGAAAAGAAGTGGCAGAAGTTTTGGGTAGATAACAAGACTTATAAAGTTGATGTTGATACAAGTAAACCAAAATTTTATGTGCTCGATATGTTTCCATACCCATCGGGTGCTGGTTTGCATGTTGGTCATCCACTTGGTTATATTGCTTCTGATATATATTCTCGCTACAAGCGTTTAAAAGGGTTTAATGTTTTGCATCCTATGGGGTATGATGCCTATGGTCTGCCTGCAGAGCAATATGCAATTCAAACGGGGCAACATCCAGCTATTACAACTGATGTAAATATTAAGAGATACCGTCAGCAATTAGATAAAATTGGTTTTTCTTACGATTGGGATAGAGAAATTCGTACTTGTGATCCTGAATATTACAAGTGGACACAGTGGGCATTTGTAGAAATGTTCAATCACTATTTTAATAATAAAACACAAAAAGCTGAATCTGTTTCAAGTTTGATTCAGGAGTTTAGTGCTAATGGTAACGCCAATGTTGATGCAAGTACGTCTCAAGAGGATGTATTTACTGCTGAGGAATGGAATGTTTTATCTGAAAAAGAGCAAGATTCTATTCTTTTGAATTACCGTTTAGCTTATTTAGCCAATACGATGGTGAACTGGTGTCCTGCTTTGGGTACAGTTTTGGCTAATGACGAAATTAAGGACGGTTTATCTGTTCGAGGTGGTCATCCTGTAGAGCAGAAGAAAATGCGTCAATGGTCTTTAAGAGTATCTGCTTATGCAAAGCGTTTACTTGAGGATATGGAAAAGTTGGAATGGACTGACTCATTGAAAGAAATTCAGCGTAACTGGATTGGACGTTCCGAAGGTGCAGAAATGGACTTTAAGGTAAAGGACTCAGACGTAGAAATGACAGTTTTTACAACGAGACCTGATACTATTTTTGGTGTTAGCTTTATGGTTTTGGCTCCAGAAAGTGAGTTGGTTGATCAATTGACTACTCCAGAATATAAAGAAAAAATTGCAGCTTATATTGCAGCTACTAAAAAGCGTACTGAACGAGAACGTATGGCCGATGTTAAAACGGTTAGTGGTGAATTTACAGGCTCATATGCTATACATCCATTTTCAGGAGAAGCAATTCCGGTTTGGGTGAGTGATTATGTTTTGGCTGGTTACGGAACAGGTGCTATTATGGCTGTTCCTGCACACGATAGCCGTGACTATGCTTTTGCTAAGAAATTTGATCTTCCAATTGTTCCTGTAGTATCAGATGGTGATTTAAGTGAAGGCTCATACGATGCAAAAGCTGGAGAAATGATCAATTCAGACTTCATGAATGGATTGGACGTAAAAGATGCTATTGTAAAAGCTAACGAAGAAATTGAAGAAAGAAAATTAGGTAAGCGAAAAGTGAATTTCCGCTTGCGCGATGCTATTTTCTCACGTCAGCGTTATTGGGGGGAGCCATTCCCAGTTTATTTTAAGGATGGTATGCCTAAAATGATGGATATGGATAAGTTGCCTCTTGAGTTACCTGAGGTTGATAAATATTTACCTACCGAAACGGGAGAGCCGCCATTGGGACGTGCAACAAACTGGACAACTGACGATGGTCATCCTATTGAATTGAATACAATGCCTGGTTTTGCAGGTTCATCTGCCTATTACTTGCGTTATATGGATCCTCGTAACAACGAAGCCTTGGTGTCCGAGGAAGTAAATGAGTACTGGCAAGATGTGGATTTATATATTGGTGGAACAGAGCATGCTACAGGTCACCTAATTTATTCACGTTTTTGGAATAAATTTCTTTACGATATAGGTAAGGTTTGTAAAGATGAGCCTTTCAAAAAGCTTATTAATCAAGGTATGATTCAAGGTCGCTCGAACTTTGTATACCGTATTAAGAATACCAATAAGTATGTGTCGTATGGTTTGAGAAAAGATTATGAGACGACTCAAATTCACGTTGATGTTAACATCGTGAAGAATGATGTATTAGATACTGAAGCTTTCAAAAATTGGATGCCTGAGTATGCTGATGCTGAATTTGTATTGGAAGATGAAAAATATATTTGTGGCTGGGCAGTTGAGAAAATGTCTAAGTCGATGTTTAATGTGGTTAATCCAGATGTGATTGTTGAAGAATATGGCGCTGACACACTTCGTTTATACGAAATGTTCTTAGGACCATTGGAAGCTTCAAAACCTTGGGATACTAATGGTATCGATGGAGTTCATAAATTCTTAAAAAAATTGTGGCGTTTATTCCATAATGACAAGAATGAGTTTGCAATCTCAACTGATGAACCAACTAAAGCAGAGTATAAAATTCTTCACAAGTCTATCAAAAAGATTCAAGATGATATTGAGCGATTCTCATTCAATACTTCTGTTTCTGCCTTTATGATTTGTGTTAACGAATTGAATAGTGCGAAATGTAATAAGAAAGCAATTTTAGAAGAATTACTTGCTCTTTTAGCACCATTTGCACCTCATATTACCGAAGAACTTTGGAAACTTTGTGGTAATGCCAATAGCATTACTGATGCTAAGTTTCCAGTTTTAAATGAGGCTTATCTGGTAGAAGATGTTCATTCGTATCCAGTTTCGTTTAATGGAAAAATGAGATTTTTGCTGGAACTGCCATTAAGTCTGAATAAAGATGAAATTGAACAGGCTGTGATGACCTGTGAACAGGCCCAGAAATGGATAGATGGAAAAACCCCTAGAAAGGTAATTATTGTTCCTAAGAAAATTGTAAACATAGTAGTCTAAACAGAAAGCTAATAATTCATAAGTGAAAAGCTTTAGTTCCATTGACTACTCAATGAAACTAAAGCTTTTCTTTTTTATACCAATTGGTCGTTTAACCACCAAAAATAACACATCAAAAAAAATGAAATTGAACACTGCTGAATTGAAATCCTATTTAATTATAGCACTAGGATTGGCAATTTATAGTTTTGGCTGGACAGCCTTTATGATCCCCTCTGAAATCATAGGAGGAGGTGTAAGTGGTATTGGTACATTAATTTACTATGCCTCCGGAGAAGCGATTCCTGTAGGACTGTCTTATTTTGTTATCAACTGTTTTTTGATAATAATTGCCTTAAAAATATTGGGACCTAAATTTGGTGCCAAAACAGTTTATGCCATTATTTTAGGAGCCGTATTTTTAAGTGTACAGCAAAAATTTATTACAGCTCCTTTGGTCGACGATAAATTTATGGCTACAATTTTGGGTGGTATCCTAGGTGGTGCAGGTGTTGGAATTACAATTTCTCAGGGAGGAAGTAGTGGTGGTACTGATATTATAGCCATGATTGTTAATAAATACCGAAATATCAGTCCGGGGCGTATTATCCTATATATAGATGTTTTTATTATAGCATCATCTTATTTTATTTTTAACGACGTCCCAACTATTGTTTATGGTTACGTGTCTATGGGAGTAGCTTCTTATGCTATTGATATGGCTATAAGTGGAAATAAGCAATCTGCACAAATGTTTATCATTACTAAGGATCATGAAACTTTGGCTGATGAAATAGGAGTGAAAATTAATAGAGGAATTTCTGTTATTGATGCCATGGGATGGTACTCAAAAGAGAATAAAAAGATGTTGATGGTTGTTGTTCGTAAACATGAAACCCCACAGGTATTCAGAATAGTGAAGCAGCACGATCCTGATGCATTTATTTCTATGGGCTCTGTTATGGGGGTTTATGGTTTTGGTTTCGAAGAGATACGAGCCTAAGATAATTCTTACTACTTTTGTGCCCGAAAAAATACTCCGCTATGGAGTGGAAATAAAAATTATATAATGACAAGTATTATAGATTTTACCAAGCAATTTAAGTCCTACTTTATAATTGCAATAGGTTTGTTTATTGGATCTGTTGGTTGGACAGGTTTCTTAATTCCATCAGAAATTGTAGGTGGTGGGGTTACTGGTATGGCTACGATTATCTATTTTGTGACCGGTTTTAAGGTTGGATATTCTGTTTTTATTATAAATGGTTTATTATTGATTCTAGGCATGAGAGTGTTAGGGTTTGGCTTTGGAATTAAAACCATATTTGCCACAATAGTGTTATCCTTCTTTTTGTGGATATTGCAATCGATTATTACCGAACCATTAGTAAGTGATAGGTTTATGTGTGCTATAATTGGTGGTATTATGGCTGGAGCAAGTGCTGGTATTATACTATCGCAAGGTGGAAGTACCGGAGGTACCGATATCATTGCCATGATGATTAATAAATATCGAAATTACAGCCCAGGTCAACTTCTTTTAACTCTGGATCTGATTATTATCTCTTCATCATATTTTATCTCAAATTCCATTGAGCAAGTAGTCTATGGTTTTGTAGCTATGGGAGTGAGTGCTTATTGTGTTGATATGGCGATTGAAGGAGCTAAACAATCTGTTCAAATTTTTATTTTCACCAAAAAGCATGAAGAAATTCGTAATGAAGTTGTTTTAAATCTTGATCAAGGATTAACGGTTCTAGAGGCCAAAGGTGGCTACTCTCAACAAGATGTAAAAGTTTTGATGCTTTTAGCAAAGAAGAAAGATTCGCAAGCTATACTTAAAATGGTAAAAATTGTAGACCCAGACGCTTTCATATCTATGGGATCGGTAATGGGTGTATACGGACAAGGATTCGATAAGATAAAATAAATCTGTTTTTTAGGCAATAAAATCAATAGGTTTAATAATGTTAAAATTGCCGGGGATAGTTCATTCTGTTACCCGGCAATTTGTATCAGCATGTAATATATCTTAACTTCGGCGATGAAGTTGGCTGGCATATATGAAATGTGAGGATGGAGTAGCCAATTTTTAATTATCCGACCAAAGTTCTACTTGAAGATTTAATTATTTTATGAAGCGTTTCCTTAAGGTTCAATACCTAATAATTCCTGTTTTAGTATTAGTTGGCTTGTATTTGTTGAGAAATAAAACTGGCGTAGAGTTAACGAAAGCCGATAAAGCCAAACCTGAATTAATTGATTCTGTTCAGAATCAAGAAGTCAATTATAAATATGGTTTCCCAGTTGATAACTTTCAGCTTGAAGAGTTCAAAGTAAAACGTAATCAGACGCTGTCTGTGATATTAGACAAGCAAGGGGTGTCATCAAAACTTATTTATGAAATTGCTCAAAAGGCAAAGAAAGTTTTTAATGTTCGAAAAATTAAGTCAGGAAGAAAGTATACCATGCTTTTTACTAAGGATAGCCTAAAGACTGCAGAATACTTTATTTACGAAAATTCACCTAAGGAATATATTGTTTTTGATCTTACCGATACAATTCAAGTTTATAAGGGACAAAAAGAGATTACTAAAGTTCGAAAGCAAATAAAAGGTACAATTGAATCATCGCTGTGGAATGCTATGGTCGATGCAGGAGCAGATCCGGTTCTCTCAATGGAATTGTCAGATATTTATGCTTGGACGATTGATTTCTTTGGAATTGGAAAGGGAGATGAATTTAATGTGATTTACGATGAAGAAATGATTGATGGTGAATCTATTCATCAAATTGATGTGATTGCAGCGAACTTTGTTCACCACAAATCGAATAATTATGCCTTTGCTTTTACTGATGGAGAAAAAGGAGGTTATTTTGATGAAGAAGGAAAGAGTTTGCAGAAAGCATTCTTGAAGGCCCCACTTCGTTTTTCCCGCATAAGTTCTAAGTTTTCAAATAGACGTTTTCATCCGGTTCTTAAACGTTATCGTGCTCATCATGGAATCGACTATGCTGCACCAACAGGTACGCCTGTAATGACCATTGGCGATGGTGTGATTGTGAAGAGAGGATTCCAGAAAAGAGGAGGAGGACGTTATCTTAAGGTTAAACACAACTCAGTCTATACAACGACTTACATGCATTTTTCGCGTTTCGGTAAAAATGTAAGTGTTGGATCCAGAGTAAAACAAGGACAAGTTATAGGTTATGTTGGTGCGACAGGTTTAGCTACGGGACCACATTTAGATTTTAGAGTTCATAAAAATGGAAAAGCAATCAATCCATTAAGGATGAAATCGCCTCCAGTGGCACCCGTTTCGAAGCAAAATGTAGAAGCCTACAATCAAATTAAAGACAAATTACTATTGGAGCTTAGTGGAGAAGAAATTAAGCCTGTTGATGAATTCGCCTTTAACCCTACAATTCCAGAACTAAATTAAAAAGTTGGAGATATTATATTGAGAAAGGGAAAGTGTATTATTACGCTTTCCCTTTTTTCTGTTTGAGATTTTAAATTTTATATCTTATTCAAGTAGTTTTCTACAGCACGAGGAAAATGTTCGTATTCCAATTCATGTATCTTATTGGCAAGATCTTCTGCTGTATCCTCTGCATTAATCAGACATTTGGCTTGTTGAATTATCTCTCCTTCATCGTATTTCTCATTAACAAGATGAATCGTAATACCACTTTCTTTCTCCTTATTTGCTATCACAGCTTCATGAACATGCATTCCATACATACCTTTCCCACCATAATTTGGCAAAAGTGCAGGGTGAATGTTTATAATCGTATTGGGATAGGCTTCTATAAGAGAATCTGGAACTAACCAAAGAAAGCCAGCTAGTACGATAAGATCAATTTTACTATTTTGAAGAAAATCTACTATTGAGTTTGTCTCGTAGAAATCGGCACGTGTAAACGTTCGAGTAGGAATATTAAGTTTTTTAGCTCTTTCAAGAACAAAAGCATTTTTTTTATTACTCAGAATTAAAGAAACCTCAACTTCAGAGTTCGAATTGAAATAATGGGCAATATTTTCAGCGTTACTTCCTGATCCAGAAGCAAAAATGGCTATTTTTTTCATGATGGTTGTTTCGTATTTAATATCCGCAAAGTTAGCTAATAAATAAATTTATTACTCTTCTGATTATCATCTATTTTAATCTAACCACTTATTGTTTGTTTTCTAAGTCACTTTACTTATTTATTCAGGAATTGAGGAGCTTTACCTTAATAAATATTGATCTTAAACCATCTTAATAACAGTTTGATTTGTTCTTATCTTGCAGATTATCAGTGGTGAATGGGTCGGTGGGGTGAATTTAATAGAAAAACTTTTCTCATGAGAAAGAAAAAGGATTATCTTTGCGACCAACTATGTGGAAATAAGTTTGATTTTATATCCTAAATTTATTTCTTTGCAGAGTTAGAAATTAATTAGTTTTTTAAATATTAATCTAAAATTTTAAAGTTATGTCTGATATTGCATCTAGAGTAAAAGCAATCATTGTTGACAAATTGGGTGTTGATGAAACAGAAGTTGCTGTTGAAGCTAGCTTCACTAATGACCTAGGAGCTGATTCATTGGATACAGTTGAGTTAATCATGGAATTCGAAAAGGAATTTAACATTGCTATTCCAGACGATCAAGCTGAGAACATCGGGACTGTAGGTGCCGCAATTTCTTATATCGAAGAAAACGCTAAGTAATTAATTAACCCAGAACCTTTTTTATGGAACTTAGAAGAGTAGTAGTAACTGGTCTTGGAACCATTAACCCAATCGGTAATAATATTGCTGAATATTGGGAAAGTTTGAAGAATGGAAAGAGCGGATCTGATAAGATTCAGCAATTCGATGCTTCAAAATTCAAGACTCAGTTCGCTTGCGAGGTTAAAAACTTCGATCCAAAAGCGCATTTCGATCGCAAAGAAGTTCGTAAACTCGATCTTTATACGCAGTATGCTTTAATTGCTGTTAAAGAAGCAATTGGGGATGCGGGTTTCGATTTGGAGGCCGAAGATTTAACAAGAGCCGGAGTAATTTGGGGTTCTGGAATTGGCGGTATTAAGACTTTCTTAGATGAAGTTACAGGATATGCAAACGGGGACGGAACTCCTCGTTTCTCTCCTTTCTTTATTCCTAAGATGATTTCTGATATTGCTGCCGGTCATATTTCTATGAGATATGGTTTCCAGGGACCGAACTACGGTACAGTTTCTGCATGTGCTTCTTCCACTCACGCTATGATTGACGCAATGAACTATATCCGTTTGGGTAAAGCTGATATTTTTATATCAGGTGGTTCAGAAGCTTCTATCAATGAAGCGGGATTAGGAGGATTTAACTCAATGCAGGCCCTTTCAACTAACAACGAAGAATACACTCAAGCATCTCGTCCATTTTGTAAAACCCGTGATGGTTTTGTAATGGGAGAAGGAGCTGGTGCTCTTATTCTTGAAGAATATGAACACGCTAAAACTCGTGGTGCGAAGATTTATGCAGAAGTTGTTGGTGGCGGGATGTCTGGTGATGCTTATCACTTGACAGCGACACATCCAGAAGGACGCGGTGCTATTAACGCTATGAAAATGGCTATTAGCGACGCTAATATGCAACCTGATGAACTAGACTACATCAACGTTCACGGAACATCTACTCCTGTAGGAGATATTCCTGAATTGAGAGCAGTTAAGACTGTTTTAGGTGAGCATGCATACAAAGTGAACATTAGTTCCACAAAATCAATGACAGGTCACCTCTTGGGAGCTGCCGGTTCAGTTGAAGCTATCGCTAGTATTCTAGCAATTAAAAACTCTACTGTACCGCCAACTATCAATCACAGAGAACAGGATCCTGAGATTGATGAGAAATTAAACCTTACTCTACACACTGCTCAAGAGCGCCCTATCAGAGCTGCTTTAAGCAACACGTTTGGTTTTGGTGGACACAATGCTTCAGTAATTTTCAAATCATTTACTGAGTAATTTGTGATTAAGTCTATTATTCAATCCATAAAACTTCGTTTCTTACCTAAGAGGGAGTTTTATGGATTGTCTTTTGATCTTTTGGGTTTTACACCCATCAAACACGATTTGTACCAACTTGCGTTAGTACATAAATCAGCATCTATCCCTTGTAAGGATGGAGTTCCTATGAATAATGAGCGTCTTGAATACCTTGGAGATGCAATCTTAGGATCTATTATTGCTGACATTCTATACAAATACTTTCCCAACAAGAGTGAGGGTTTTCTTACTCAGATTCGATCAAAAATTGTTAGCCGTGAATCTTTAAATAAATTGGCTCTTACAATTGGCTTGGATAAACAGGTGATGTCAAATGTAAACCTGAATAACAATAAGCATATTTATGGTGATGCATTCGAAGCTTTAATTGGAGCTATTTATCTGGATCAGGGATATACTATAACAAAAACCTTTATCGAGGATAAAATCTTTCGCAACTACATAAACATTGAAGAGGTGGTTACTGTAGAAACAAATTTTAAGAGTAAACTTATTGAATGGGCTCAAAAGAATAAGAAAGATATTGTTTTTGATACTCGTGAAGATGGATTGGATAAGGTAATGAAGTTACCTGTGTTTGTATCCGAAGTTGAAGTTGAGAAAAACCTATTGGGAAAAGGTGTTGGTGCGTCTAAGAAGGAGGCTCAACAAATGGCGGCAAAAGAAGCTCTTGTGCGCCTTGAGGAACCTTTGGTAGCTACAGCATAGTTGTAGTTAAATTTTATTTATGCTCGCAGAGCAAAAGAGGATGCTGGTTCGCTAGCATCCTCTTTTGTGTTTTTAAGTCTCTGTGTCCCTCTAATACTGGGTGTTTCGTGCTTTTGTCTGCTTTATTGTTTTTGTTTTAAAATGCAAAATAACGTAGCTTTAAGGGTAAAATGTTTAAACTATGTTTAAACTTTCGGGTATTTAAAGCGAAATGACATGGCAAGAATCAAAGTGTTACTTTTCACATCTAGGCAATATAAGGACGAAACTTATCCTGTGATGATTCGAGTTACACACAGGAGAAAAGTGAAGTATTTTTCAATGAAAATATCGGTTCCTAAAGATCATTGGGATGAAAAAGAAAATCTCTTAAATGTAAAAATCAAGGATTCTTCTAAAATCTATAAACGTAAAAATTTCGAAATTCGAAAATCCCAACTTAAGCTAATGGGAATTGTGAACGATTTAGATTCTTCGAATCATTTGTATACAGTTGAGGATATAGAAAAGCGATATAGTGGCATAACTGGACTCGACTTCAATACTTATGCTGAAAATCTAATACAAGAGCTCGAGAGTATTGATAAGATGGGAAATGCTAGTGCATATCGAAGTGCATCTTTAGCACTTATTCGGTTTATGGGTAAGGAATCGATTACCTTTAAGGAAATAGATTACACGCTTATTAAGAAGTTCGAAACCCATATGATTTCCAATGGAATGAAAACGAATGGGGTTTCATGTTACATGCGTACCATCCGGGCAATTTATAATAGAGCCATAAAAGAGGGATTTGCAAAAAGGGAAAACTACCCATTTCTACATTATAAAGTCAAATCTGAGAAAACTCAAAAACGAGCTCTTACAAAAGATCAGATCAAGCAAATTCGAGATATAGATCTAAGTTCAGATCCTGGTCATGAACAAGCTCGTGACTTATTCATGTTTAGTTTCTATTGTATGGGTATATCATTTGTTGATATAGCTCATTTAAAAGTGAAGAATATTCTTAATGAGCGTATAAACTATTCGAGACAAAAAACCTCTCAAAAATATACGATTGCATTAGTGGAACCCGCTTTAGAGATTATACTAAAATACTCTAATTTGAAAAATCTTAACGAGTATGTGTTTCCTTTATTAGAACACAATCATTCTGAAATGCATAAACTCTATGCGAAAAGAGCTACTAGGAATCGTACAAAGCTAATACAGGTTGGGAAGCTTTTAGATCTACCTATAACACTCACGCCATATGTCGCTCGACATTCATGGGCAACTATTGCTAAACGATCAGGAGTACCAACAGCTGTTATCTCTGAAGGATTAGGACACACTACTGAAAGAACCACTCAAATCTATCTGGATAGTTTCGAAAATGAAGTTCTCGATGCGGCCAATAGAATGATAACCCTTTGATACTGATAGTGTGATAATTGTATTGTTATGTGATGAACTTTGTATATTTTTAGATGAAAATGACTTTGAATATGATTAAAGAAGTTGATTTTCTCGCACTAAAAAATGAGTTGATTGATGCTACCGTAAAATTTGAAAGGGTAGCAGACACTTATAAGTTTTATTTTAATGAACACGATAACCTCCAGTATTACAAAACCCACCTTATAGAGTTACATTATAAATTTTGTAAAGAATTACGAGAGAATATCGTTCTTTTTAAGACCAACAACGAAATAACTACCCATTTGGAGATGCTTATTGGCATGTTTGAATTATTCAAAGATCAAATTGATGAGAGGTCGGATTACGAGAAGTTTCATCGAAACAACAATCTGATTTGCAATGATAATATGGGTTCGTGTATTAATTGTTCAGATGAGGAATTATCTGAATTAAGGGATTTATTTATGTATCAGAAGAGAATCATCAATAAGTCAATTAAGCAAATTCAAAGCTGGCAAAATAGATATGCATTAAGTAATAGATCCAATGATAAATCATGGATGAGTGGAATGAAAGACTTTTATCCCGTATTTATGCGGATGAAAGGGGAATTGAGTTTAATTATGTCTATATCTGATAAGATAAAACACATTCATAAAGTGCGCGAACAACTTGTTGCTGAAAATCTGGCAGCAGGAAATGATTTTTACAATTCACCTCTGAATTTTTATTTTGAAGCTTGTTTAGATTGTCTAAGTGGTATAGTCAGCTCATGCAGGCAGCTTGATGAAAAACCAAAGCTTCAATTAAAATGGACGGGTTCTAAAATAGATTTTGTCGAGCTGGTTCTATCTCTTGATTTGTCTAAGAATATAGTATATGATGATGAAAGACCAATTACACGTATAAACCTGCTCAGACAATTTGAATCATTTTTGGGAATTAATCCGATTAACGATATCACGAGTCGTATTAATAAATTAAAAAACCGTTCTAATAGAACTCAGTTTCTAGATCAATTAAAGGAGAATTGTGATCACTTCTTAAAAGATTCAGAATAAGATACTCCTGGTGTTTTTAATGTTATGATTTGTATTTTTGATTATAAGTACCTGTTAATCAATAGCAGCTGCTAGTGCTTCTGATTTTAGCGAAGCAAAATGATGTATACTTATGAAAATCAAACATGAAGCAAAAAAACATAAAGTAAGCAAGCTCATGTATATAGAGGTTTAGAAGAAAATCCCCATAAAATATCTGAATAATAATTTATGCAGCCTGCATAATAGTATCATGTTCCTTCCATAAACTTGTTGTAGCCATTCGAAGCTTTGGCAAAGACGAATGAGTTCTTTAGACTATTGGACTTTTCGACTTTTTAACTATTAATCTTTGATCGCTATGCAACAAGAAAAAGAATTAATCAAAGTCTTCTTAGGACTTACCGACAAAGTGAAATCCGTTGAGAACCAACTCAAGCAAATTTCACTAAATGAAAGAAACCCATTAGGCGATACTTATTTGGATACCGATGAGGTTTGCACCCTACTCAAAATCTGCAAACGCACCCTTCAAAAGTACCGCGATGAGGCTACAATCTCTTTTATCCAGTTTGGAGGCAAAACCCTCTATAAAACCAGCGATATCAAAAAAGCATTGGAAAAGAACTACCAACCCGCACTAAACTCTTAGCTCAACTTGGCCATTGTGTCTGATTCCTGAGCGAAGCGGTGTATTGAGCCTGTCGAAATATCGAAGGACGAAGTGTAATTCATAACTCATAATTTTTAATTCATAATTGTGTCTACAGACACTTTCACTTTTCAGACCGTTTGACTTTTAGTCCTTTTTAACCTTACAACTCATCGTAATTCGTAATTATTAACTCGTAATTCTTTTAGCCATTCTCACTTTTTGACTTTTCAGACCGTTTGACTTTTAGACCTTTTTAACCTTACAACTCATCGTAATTTGTAATTTCTAACTCGTAATTATTAATTCCTAATTCATAATTGTTTCGATGAAACCCATGAACATCCCCATAGAGCTCTTGGTCTTTGCCCTTTCCAACCGGAAGGTCAATCCCCTTCGCCTTTTCTTGTATTTGAAAAGCCAGGGCTCGGGCTATGTTTCTTGGGATACTGAGCAAAAGGAAAAGATACTTTCAGGCTTGAATCTGAAATCATCCAAAACCATAGAAGCTAATCTCACATGGCTTTTACGGAATGGCTGGGTGAGTATGAATTCCAAACGCGAATGCCTTAGAGTGGTGAGTTACTTAGTTCTGGCAAAGAAACTCAATTTTCAATCTGCCACAGGAGCCGTTTGTGAGCTTCAGAATTTAAAAAACTTCCGCCCATTCATCTATGCTGCGGTGGTTACCTATTACCTTCATTACAAAGATAGGATAGCAAGGCAGTCGGCACGAAAAAAAGGGCGTACCACTACGAATTGTCGCTACCGTGATCTTCCGGCAGATTATCTGGCTAAGGTTCTGAAGTTAGGTAAATCTACCATCGTCCGTTATCGACAAAAAGCATGGGATGCAGGTTTTATAAAAATGAAACACCGATACAAACCCTTGTTCTTGCCTATTGAAGAACTTGAGTTTTGTCGCATCTATGGCGATGAGGATGCTTGGCAATTGGTTATTCATAACAACCAAGTCAAAATCCAACTTTCTAACGCCATTAGCTCATATATATGTTTGCGTACAAAACCCAGTTTGAAAAAGCATATTCAGGCAAGGAAAAAAGTGGACCCGATAAAAGAAGGGATTTAAAGGGAAACTGCGCCAGCAGCTTTTTCCTTTAAATCCCCAAATCGATAGATTTGACGATAACTGGTCACTGAGCGGAGCCGAAGTGCAACCTTTCAGACCGTTTGACTTTTAGACCTTTTAACCTTTCGACTTTTAGACCTTTCAGACATCTCGATAATTAATCATTCCTAACTCATAATTCTTACCCCTTATTCGTAATTCCTAACTCGTAATTGTTAATTCATAATCGTCATTCGTAATTATTAATTCGTAATTCTTACATCATGAATAATTTGAAAACCTACCTCCACAACCTACCCAACAGATAAATATACTAATCAGCTTCTTTCTGGAAAACGAGACTTTATTATCTCCAGGCCTCATCCGAATCCTTGATCAATCCCAATTGGAGCTAAAAGATCTTTTAGACCTCAAGTTTGAACTCGAGAGGAAAGTGTCTTTATTCGAAGCTATTGAGACAGTGTTACAATATCCACGATATTTCATGTCTGATTCACCTAAAAAGCTAGTTCAGTCCTATTCACAAGAAAAGCACTTCCGACGCTTCTCACCAGTCCTAAACACCTTTATAGTATATGCCAACGACATCGCAAAGGAGATGCTGAACGCTAATAACGAACTCGTTGAGGCTTTACCACCACTATATCAAAATATCCTCAACAAAAGCCGAAGAAATAGGAGAGAAGGTTTTTGTAACACCCTGCAAAAAATTGTCTACGAACAAGCCTATCCAACCAACCTAACCAAAAAATGCCATCGTATTACAAACCAAATTTCAGAGCAATGCATGAACAAAGATTCTTTTGAACTCATTCTCTCTACTTTCAATTTAAAAATCTAAGTAAATGATCAATGTTGTAAACTTAAAAACTGCTGATTTTTATTAATTAGCTGTTGTTTATTTCTTAACTATCAGGTTAAGTTTGGTTGTACTTGATTTGCTTGAAACAAAATTATAATTTTGTTTTCAATTCTAAAGTGGCAAAATGTTGCTTTATTAAAGAGTAAGACATAGTTATATATTATAAAAACTGAATGGCAATAAAAACTTTTTCACGAACTCAGAAATTAGATAGTTATTTCTCTAAAGTATGGTCCCCACAAGGTTTAATATTTTTCGTAGGACTAACATTTGTTACGGCAGGTATCGGACCAATAGGTGATTTTGTAAATTGGGTGCTTGATCAGAATTACTTCCCTGAAATGAATTACTCAAACCAATATTTTCAGTTTGGAATTCTCATTTTATCACTCATATGTTGTTCGAATCAAATAAGGTTATTCTATAGAAAATACCAATATTCTAATATTCAAAATTCTTACTTTTTTTTCGCCATAGTTTTATGGCTAATGTTTCGATTTTATCCTCATAAAGGATGGCAGTTCACAACACTAAAGGTTTATTCCGATCTATATTTATGGGATATTATAATTGCTTCTAATTTAATTTATTGGGTATTCTCTTTCCATAAAAGTAGAATCTTACGCAAGAGTTTGAGCTATGTATGGAAATTTATTGAATTTCTCAAGACAAGATTATTAGAAAAGATCGGTCCTACCTCTGATAATATATTTTATTTTTTTGTAATAAATATATTGTGGATTTTAATGTATGGTATAATTAAAGATATTATTGGTTTTGATCTTAACGATATTCTCTTAAATGGTTTAATGTTTATCTTAGGAGCATATCTTCTTATGTATATGCTATTTCTTTTTTTTTGGCTTTCAGACTATATTGAGACAGAACTTAAAAAAAATGATCAATCAAATAAAACTTTTTTTTCTGAAGACACTCCTATCGCTCCCCAAAAAGACATCCAATCTAACCCCGTTTACGAGAAAATTGCTGTTGATTTGGCAACAAAACTTACTACTCAAACCTTTCGTAAAGCATTTTCCGTTGGGATTGTAGGGCCTTGGGGTGCTGGTAAATCTTCTTTTATCAATCATGTAATTCAAATAGCAGAAAATCATGATAATGGTAATAAGAAAATAGAACCAATCATTTTCTATCCCGCCTACAATCATTCACCAGAACAAATCATTAATGATTTCTTTGCAACTCTTATCGAAAGCTTAAAAAAATATGATGGTCGCCTAAAATCAACCCTGATTTCTTACTCCTTGAAATTGGTTGAAGCAACGGTCAATAAAAAAAGAGATTTCCAAACAATACTCTCTCCTGACAACTATTTAACGCGCAATCGACCAGTTTATCAGCTTTATAAAGATATTTCTGAGATTATTAAAAGTTTGCCAGTGAAGCCCATTATTGTAATTGATGATATTGACCGCCTCAAAGCCGATGAAATACTGGAAGTGTTACGTATCATTCGTAATACTGCCAACTTTCCCAATACAGTCTTCTTAGTTGCTTTCGACAAAGAATTTATCACACAATCTCTAAAAGAAGATAATCCATGTTTTTCCAAAAATTATATCGACAAATACTTTCAGTTAGAATTATATCTGCCACAAAATAAAAATAAAACACTAAGATTATATTTTTTAGATTTACTTTTCACACGTTTTAAAAAAGTCAGTTCAAATAAAAAAAGGATCTACAATGAATTCAAATCTGATATTGTAGACCCAGAAAATGTACCTTTTGATCGTTTCTGCAATAATCATCGTGATGTGATAAGAATTTTTAATTCATATATTCTCCATATTGAATTATTAAAAGGAGAGCAAGAAATTCACTATATCGACTTATTATATTTTATTATTTTAAAATCAAAATACAATTCAATAACAAATTTTATTTATAGGAACTTTTTAGATTTCTTCTACTTAAAAGAAGGGGGGAGTAGATGGTGTTACAAGGCTGATGTTGAAAAATCAAATACCGACGGTGACGGTCCATGTATTATTGAAACCTATTTTAAAGATCATCCTGATATTTTTAATTTATCATCTATCGATCACGAAGAACTGCTTCTGCTATTAGAAACTCTTTTTGGTAAATTTGATGGTAAATCACATAATGTATCGGATCCCAAACTTAGAATCTTCGCACCTAACAGAACTGATATTTATTTCAATCTTCTTTTAGATTCTAATACTTTGCCTAGAGTACAGTTCTTAAATAATTTTAAAACCTATCCTCAAATTGATTTTTTAAATTATTTAGATGAAATAACTAACAAGAAAACACATTCAATTTTAACCAAGGAAATTGACGATGAAATTTTTTCTTATACCTATTCGACCGTTCATAATCTAAATGAATTTGATAATGTTATTGCTACTCATTTATATTTAAAAGAACACAATAATGATTTAATTTCACTTTTAGATCAATTAATAAATTTTAATGATTTTAAAGTGCAGAATATTAGTAGTGTTAAAGAGTTTTTTTGTCACTTAATTGAAACTTTTGGAACAAAAAACACATTCAATATTACACTTGAGAAACGCTTTGAGGTTTATAATTTAATTGACAAGCAATATTCCGAAGCTAAAAAAGTAGAAGCGTTTTCATCAGATGAATTTAATTCTAAACAGGTTATAAGTCATTTACCTTTAAGAAAGCAATTAGTTGATGAAGTAATTAATAACTTACCAACTTACGATATAAATTATTCAAATTGGATCTTTAGTAATTTACAGTCCGAGGATATTGATAATAAAGAAGTATTGGTGAAACTTTTCGAATTTGTAAGAGTCAAGAGCCCTAAGAATCCTGTAAGCGTAAGTGAGCTAACACATGAGGAGTCAACCTTTCTAGATCTATTCAAAATTATAGACGCAGATATCTTAATAAAAAATAAGGTGGTTGAAAGTAACAGTGTATTAATAGATATCTACAAAATAAATTATTTCTTACATAAAGATTTGCCCTATAAAGATAGAGTATTTGCGTTGAAGCGTATCCTAGATTCTTTAGAATATATTGATTGCAAAAAAATAGGTTTTTCAAATGAAAAAGAAATTTTAGATCTTCGTTCTTTACTACTAAGCCAACACTTAAAAGATAATCCAAAATTCAGTATAGGACTAATTGAACTTACAGCATCTGAAATGGATGTAAGCTCATCTGAAACGGTTAGAGAAGAATTTAAGCGAATACTTTTTAATTCCGCGGAAAATCTAAGATACTTTTTAGAAAAATTTACATTTCGAAAGTCGAAATATAGATTTGAACCAGACAATGCAATAGATAAAATATTTATTTCATTTCTTGCTTTTAAAAATATCCTTGAAGAATCTAAATTTAATGACTTAGATTTTGTTAAGGAATACATTAAATTTCTTGATGTTTATATATTGATGCACGCAAGTGATAGTCATGACACCATTTTTAAATTCAAGCACATATCAATAAATGGAGGAAATATAATTGATAAGTCATCCAATAGTTATCCTGATTCTATGATAGTTTTTAAATTACTAAAAGTAGATTACCCAGTAAACTTAAATCATCATGATAATAATAAATCTCTATTCTATTTGAGAAGAGGAGAGTATATTCTACTCTATAATGCGAATGATAACTTTGATTCAATTGCTAAGAACTATAAAAAGATTTATCCAGAAGAAGAGTTAACCTTAATAGACGGTAAATTAAAAGTTAATGATGATGTTGTCGGAGAAACATTCTACTCAAGCGAAGATTAAAGCAATAAAATGAATCATTATAAATAACCTTGCGTGTTTATTGTTCTATGACAAAAAATGGAAGCACTCTTTTATTCTGATTCATTAATTTTAGTTTAGATTTTCTATACTTTAGTATCCAAAATAAAAACATCATGATTTGTCTTGGTGAATACTAAAAAAGAATATCAATTAATGTGTCTAGAGAAGAAAGGATTGATGGCAATGGGTTTAATCAGCGAGCCGCTGACTTCAGCAAAGTTAAGAGCCGATGAACTTTTTAAAATTGCATTAGCAATCGAACTAGATCCAGGTGATAAGTTTAAAGAGATTTTATAAACTTGAAAGTAAAGAAGAGCTAAGATATGCTATCAAAAGAGATACAAAACAAAGTCCAAAATTTGTGGGATAGATTATGGGCAGGAGGACTTGCAAATCCGATTACAGCTATTGAGCAAATTTCCTATTTGCTTTTTATGAAACGCTTAGAGGAGTTTAAAAAAGATGTTCCAGATAATTACAAATGGAGTTTATATAAAGATATTGATGAAAATTCAGTTGTTGAGAGAGTCAATGAGGTTTTCAAATATATCCAAACTGAGTTGAGTGCAGATAATGAACCTTTTGCCCAGGCAATGAAGAGTGCCAATTTTGAAATTGATAATTCATCTTTATTAAAAAGTGCAATGGAGTTTATTGATTCTATCTACATAGAGATTTATAAAGAAGTTGAAAAGAATCAACACTTTAATGATATACAGGGTGATGTATACGAACATCTTTTAAAACATACTTCAGAGGCTGGTAAGAATGGTCAATTTAGAACACCAAGACATATCATCCATATGATGGCTAATATCCTTAAGCCAGATGTCGATGGTAAAATTTGTGACGTAGCATCTGGAACAGGAGGATTTTTAGTTGGAGCATATCAATACATTATTACTAAGAATTCTGAAAAGACAGAAATTGATGACGATGGATTAATAAAAGGTATTGATGGTAAAAAGTTAAAAGCGAGGAAAAGAAAAACTCTTGAAGAAAATACTTTTTATGGATTCGATTTGGATAAAACCATGGTGCGAATTGGAGTGATGAACATGATGATGCACGGAATTTCAAAACCTCACATTATTAATCTAGATACACTGTCTGATAATTATGAAGAGTGGTATGCCAATGAATTATCTGTTGACTTTAAGGAAAAGGATAAAAGTTCATTAGTAAATCCAAAATTACAAGGTCAGTTTAAATACATTTTGGCAAATCCTCCTTTTACTGGTAAAATAGATAGTATAGGAGTAAGTGAAAATTTAGATCGTGTTTATCCTCCTAAATATGAAGATAAAAAACAGACCAAGAGAAAAAAACAGACTGTACAGTCTGAGCTCCTGTTTCTCGAGCGTATCATTTATATGCTGGAAGAAGGTGGTAAAGCCGCTGTCATTGTACCTGAAGGAGTTCTATTTAATTCTGGAGGTGCTTATAAAAAGATTCGGGAAATTTTAATGACAGATTGTGATTTAAATGGAGTTATTTCATTGCCAAGTGGAGTATTCCAACCTTATACTGGAGTAAAAACTTCCATTTTAATATTTACAAAACGTAAATGGAAAAATGGAATAGACAAAACTCAAAACACAGATGTTTGGTTCTATGGAATGGAATCAGATGGCTACACCTTGGACGCTAATAGGAAAAGATTTAAAGAATCTCCTCTTCCAGAAGTACTTTCACAGTGGGATGATAGAAATCATACCTCTCAAGATGATAGAAAAATAGAACATTTTAATATCCCATTAGTAGAAATTAAAGAGAATGATTTTGAATTGAATTTCAATCTTTATAAAGAGTTTGTTTATATCCCTCAAGAACTCAAATCTTCACAAGAATTATTAAAAGAGATTAAAAGTATTGAATTAGAGGTGTCTGAACTACTAAATGAATTATAAACATGACATTAAATATTGGTTCTTTATATAATTCGTTTTCCGGTCATGCTTTTAAAAGCAAAGATTTTTTTGATAATGGTATACCATTAATAAGGATTGGAGACATAAATAATTCAAAGGTTGAATTTTCTAATTCCACAGTTTATTTACCAAGTCATTTTCAAGAAAAGTATGAAAAATTTCTTGTGAAAAAAGGTGATGTCTTAATTGGCTTATCAGGTGCTTCACTTGGTAAATTTGGAATTTACGATAAAAAAGAAGTAGCACTTATTAATCAAAGAATCCTAGTGCTGCGAGAAACTTCAGATTTAAGATCTTCAACGGATTATTTATCCTATTATTTGAATATTTTACAAGAAGCTATTAAATATAGAGCAGTTGGTGGTGCACAGCCAAATATAAGTCCATCCAAAATTTTAAAATTCGAAATTAAACATCCTCTTGAAGATCAGTTGAAAATAGTAGCCCATCTAAACAAGATCCAAGATTTAATTGAGAAACGTACTCAAACAATTCAATTATTTGATGGATATATTCGTTCTGTTTTCTTAGAGATGTTTGGGGATCCATATTTGAACGAAATTGGTTATCCGAGGAAAAAATTGAAAGAAATAGTTAAAAAGGATAAGATAATAACTTACGGTATTGTTCAAGCTGGACCTCATGTTGATAATGGAATTCCATATATAAAATCAGGAAATATAAAAAATGGTGCAATTACAATTGAAAAGTTAAATAAAACATCAAGTGAAATTGCATTAAAATATGAGAGGTCAAGATGTTTTACAGGTGACCTTATAATGAGCATTAGAGCTACTGTAGGTGCAGTAGCAATATTACCTGAAGAATTGAATGGTGCAAATTTAACTCAAGGCACAGCTAGATTGTCATTAAATAATGATACTGTTGGGAATATCTTTATGTATTCGCTATTAAGCACTAGGGGAGCAAAGGCAATTATTAATAAATATGTTAAGGGGTCAACTTTTAAAGAAATATCATTAACAAAACTAAGAGAGTTAGAATTTCCTATTCCATCTAGAAGTGATCAGGCAATTTTTGAAAGGTTATATTTAAAATTTGCAGATTTAAAATCAAAATATATAATTCAAGTAGAAAAATTAAATATACTATTTCAATCATCCCTTCAAAACGCATTTTCTGAAGATGCACAAATTGACGAAAATGAAATCTTTGATTCATTAATTCAAAATCTAAGCACTAGAGAATTAAAAGAGGGAAATAGATTAGAGCATCTTGTAAATTGGATAAACAAAGAAAATTGTAAATTCAAAACGTTTGAACAATACGATGAAGCATGGAATAAACTGCGTGAATTGGTTAATGATGGTAGTATTGAGCAATATTTAGACGATGATACAATAAAACTAAAACTTGCTAAATGAAACTATTAAACTTACAAATCAGTTCCGAGTATGGTAGCATCAAAGAAGATTTTCATTTGCAATTTAGAGATGTAGTTGATGATGCAATTGGAGAACGTACAGATTTGAATGAGTTCCATCCATTTTGTTTTGCCGGTTTAAACGGAAGTGGTAAATCAAATGTATTGGAAGCTTTGGCGAATATTTTTTATCACATAGAATGTTGTGCTAATGTTAATCAGCCTGAGAACTTTAAAGAAGTGTTCAATCCACACACATGTAAGCCTGATGCTTTTGATTTAGAGTACTTAATTGGAAAAGAAGAAGATTATAAATTGGATGATTTAATCAAAGTTAGGATATCAAAAGAAAAAGATAATCTACCTGAGATGTATTATCAAAATTACCCATTTGAAAAAGAGCCAATTGAAGTTCCAATTCTAGGCGATAAAAAAACTAAAATTCAATCATCTGCAAAATCTTATTTACCAGATCTTGTTATTGGTTATTCATCAGGTGAGAATGAGATTTTAAGTATACCTTTTCTTAAAACTCGATTATTACACTTTGATGAATATAAAACAGCTCTTATAGATAACACTAAGTATTCTGTACCTGAAAGCAGTCTTTTGTATATTGATTATGAAATGAGTCAAGCGGTTTTGTTGGCTAATTTAATTTTTCAGGGTAAAGAAGTATTAAAGCCAATTCGTGAAGAAATTGGGATTTCTGATATTGTTCGTTTTCGAATGAATATTAATTCTCACCAAGATAAGTCCTCAAATTTATACCTTATAGACCAATACAATAAAATCATTGATAATTTTAAAAAATGTGCAACCAGCATTTTTGAAATTGAGGATGAAAAATTATTACTCGATTTTTATATCAATGATGCAACTATAGCAGCTTTTAAGAAGAATTTTCCTGATGGTATTTTTCAATTGTTTCAAGCTTTTCAGATTTTATATACTCTAAATTATCATGATATTGATGAAGAGATAAAAACTGAAATCTACGAATCAAAAGGATACTATACCGATGGTAAAGTGCCTAAGCCAAAACCTGCAGAAACAGTATTTCATTTCTTGGATTACTACATCAAAAAACAACACCCAGGCTCAGATGAAGAAATTCATTTGTTAATGAAGAACTTATCAGATGGTGAACAACAGTTTTTGCATACCATGGGTATTTGTCTCATGCTGGAAGGTAAAAGTGCATTACTACTTTTAGATGAACCTGAAACTCACTTTAATCCTGATTGGCGATCTAAATTTATCCGGACGTTAAAGAAAAGCCTGGAGCAATCAAAGAGTAACAATCTAATGCAGGATATTTTGATTACATCACATTCTCCTTTCATTATATCCGATTGCTATCCCGATAAGGTAATTGTATTTAAAAATGGCGATTCTCCCGTTAATGCAATTGATCTTGATATCCCAACATTTGGAACATCAGTAAATATTTTAACTCATAAAATATTCGGTAGTAGAAAATCAATATCTCAATTCTCATATGAAAAACTAAGTGAATATAGGCAACGATTTGATGAAGGTGAATCATTTGAAAGTATACAAGCAGAAGTGAATGAAAAATTTGGTGATTCCATTGAAAAACTATTACTACTTAAAGAATTAAACGAAAATTCTAAAAAATAAGTTCCTATGCTGTTTGGTTATAAATATATGCGCGATAAAATAGATTCTCTACAGATTTTTGTGAATCATACAGTACTTGAAGTGTTGTGTAAAGCCGATAAAGCAAAACCATTCAGTATAGATTTATTTCATCCTCAATTCAAACAGATGGTAATAGATATTAGTGATGATCATATTTTTACTCCGATTCAAAATTCATATGAAATATGTAAGGGTTTGCCAAAGAGTCAATTAAGGGTTCTTGAGAAAGCTGTTCGAGTAAATAATCAAATTGAGAAGCTTTGTAATGGTGAATTGGAGCCAGTAACCTTTGATGATTTAAAAGCTATTAATGAAGACTTAAGAGATAACCTGTATAAGTTTAATAAGTGTTTATTTGAGAATGTATTAGGATTAAAACCATTTTATTCAAAGTATAGGCATATAGATGAGCATTACAGGCTTTTCAGTAAGCATAATCGATTTAACCGTTGTCCTGCTTGTGGTCTAAAAAGAATGTTAAAGCCAGAAGAAGTTGATTTTGATAATAAAGCTAAACGTGAAGCCTACGACCATTATTTCAATAAGGCTAGATATCCCTTTTCAGTTGTGAATTTCTTGAATTTAGTCCCTCTGTGTGATGATTGTAACTCAAAATATAAAACTCAGAGAGACATCATAAATGATAAAGAAGGCAGAGTAAAAGCTTTCTTTCCTTTTAGCGATATCCCTCATAAAGAGATTTCAGTAAAGGTTGATGTTATTAATGAAGAGTTTAAAAATGCTAAGGTTGAATTAGTATGTAATGGAAAACAAAAAGAAGTTGATACATGGGATAGAGTTTTTAGTGTTGCAAGTAGATATGAATCATATTTTGAAGGAGAGGATTGCAATGCAGCAATATCTGAAGCTTATGATTATTGTCAACTATCGGGTAAAGAAAAATATGTGAAATTGCTATCCAATAATCTGTTTGCCAATGAAAATTTTTTAAAAATACCTTTGATTGAAGAAATAATTGAGGACGATTCTTAATTGGATACTTTAAACTCTCCAAGTCAATTTATGCACTTCAGACTCACTATTGTTTCCAAAAAAATGGTCATGTGGTTTTAGAATTAGCACTTTACACGTATATCAAAAAATAAATCTTTACTATATTGACTTATATATAAGCCCCACATTACAGTTCGGAATGTGGGGCTTAATGTTTAATAATCAATTGTAGAGGTATATTGAGCTTTATTATTAATGTAAAGACCTAAATTTACAAACTTACCATTAGTTGTTTTATATGGCGTCCCAATAGCTAAAATTTCAGCTTCTTCATAAATCGCATCTGCTATTTTTTGGTCTGGTGTATAAACTCTTGGTATAATGATTGGATTGTCAGGTTCAGCCTTGCAACACTGTATTTCGTATGTTTTTGTTTTGAACTTTGGCTGATCTCTCGGACATAGGAAAATCGCAACTGGATGCTTAGGCATACTTTTTTTCATTGCGAGATCTTCAATATTTTCATAGAAAAAACTGGACCATCTAATGGTTCTTGTTTCCATTACAATTTCTACATATTTCCTAAAATCTTTTCTTTCTTGATCATCTAAACTAAAATAAAGTTTAGCAAGCGCGGTCGCAGTAGTTAAATACGGCAAAGCTACTTGATTACCTGTTAAAGGTCTTCGACCTATTTTAGATGTTTCTGAATTGCTTGATTTCTTATCAGGTTTTTCTTCACCAATTTCATCTTTAATTTGTTTAATAGAAATACGAAACTTTCCGTTAGCATTCAATGTAAATACATCTTGACCATTGTTTAATGCTTTGGAATTTTTTAAAATCTCTGTAATCGCTCCAACTATGGAATTAGGACATTCTTTGTCGTGTTCAGCTTTAGGGTGTAATCTAAAGTATGTAGGTATTCTAACCTCACCACCTGATCCAATTTTTCTGGAATGTTCACTAGTATATGTCATTTTAGCTTGACATTCTGGGCATTCCAAATATTCTCGATCGGAGTTTTTAACTTCAAAAGTTTTGATGTTTTTTTTATTAAGAGTATGGTAGCATTCTTTAAGTTTAATTCCTTTGCTCATATTATTTATTGATTGTATAAATAGTTGTGTTTTTGATATTAAAAAACCTGTCAGGTATTCATCTCCTGACAGGTTTCTTTATTTAACCTGACAGAGTGATCTCCACCTGACAGAGTGATCTCCACCTGTCAGCGTTAATCTCATCAGCCAGTATGACAAGCATTGCAGCAATAATAGCAACCATTAGATTGACTATAGCTTTTCTTTGCTTCTCTTACTGCATCTTGGCAATTGTCAAAATTTCCAAGATATTTTCTATTTTCTGATTCAGGCATCCATGAACAGCCTGATTTGTGCACTTCATGATCTCCATTAGTCTGTGCATTTTTATTTACATAGTAATATGCCATGCTTTTAAAGTATTATTAGATGTTTTTATCTATGTTTAAAGGTCTAGACAATCAACCTTCTAATAAAAAAAGTAAAATCATTCTACTTTTCTTTCCGAACGCCTTTAAACGGAGTTCCATCTTGCTTTACGTCCATAAAACGCCCGGTTTCTGTATCTCTTTTGACATACTGTTCCGTTTTAGGATTATAAGTCTGAGATCTTTTCCGAACAGCTCCATTTCTGTGTCCATCACCTTTAGGCGGGTTTGTAGCCATATTATAAAATTTACGGTTTTTATAAGAGAAGTAGCTTACTTCAAGCAATCGTGATTTCTTTTTTACTTTCAATCAAAAATGATATTTTTGCATTGCTAAAAAACAAAAGTCATAAATGACTAAACAGCAGACCAACACAATTTATTCGGTCTGCTGTCATTTTCCAAACACCTTGCCACAAATCGATTATATAGATCTATAATCTCAATAAATTGTTAAATATTGCATTTCTAGTGCTGAATATAAGTTTTGCGTTGATCTTGAGCTTTCACACCTAATATCATTATTATGAACATATGTCAGATATTGGCAGGATTTGTATGACTTGTTGGCATTATGTAAATATAAATACCTTTAAGTGTTTTATTATTAGTAGTTCGTGAAATCCCTCTGTCTGGATGAAGTGCTCATCTATCTAATTTAGAGTTGAATAAAATTATCAATCCTTTTGACGATATGAGGAACAAAGCTTAACTTAGACTTGAACAGTGTATAACCATAAAATGAATATCACACACTTTTTTTAGATACTGACGGATTAACAATGGACATTGGGAAATATATTGGTGAGAATCTCATGCTGTGGATGATTATTGGCATAATTATCCTTTTAGTCTTTATGCCTTTATTGAGAAGGTTTAGAAATTTAAAATTGCTCAAGACGGTTACATCTTTAACTCGAGGAACGAAAACAGAAAGAAATTTAGTCTTAAAATTATTGAAACATGGAATACCTGCCCAAACCATATTTCACGACTTATGCTTAAAAAGGTCTAATGATAAATTTTCTCAAATTGATGTGGCCCTTGCCACAACTGAGGGGATAATTGTATTTGAAGTAAAAGATTACAGTGGTTGGATTTTTGGGAATGGTAATTATTCTCATTGGACAAAAGTTCTGGCATACGGTAAAAGGAAATACCGATTTTATAATCCAATTAAGCAAAACAAAAATCATATTGAAACTTTGCGAAAGCAACTCGTACAATTTGAAAACATCCCCTTTTATTCAATAATAGTTTTTTATGGAGATTGTGAACTCAAAGAAATTAATTACGTTCCCCAAGGAACATACTTAGTAAAACCGAATCGGATATTTGAAGTATTGAAACTTATTCGGGAAAACAATGATCCGGCACCATATACAAATAAGAGTGAAATTGTGAATGTATTAGAACAGGCGGTGATAAATGGAGAGGAGCTAGAGACTCAGGAAAAGCATGTGGAAGATATACATGATATGGTGGGCAAGCATCGAATATTTGATTGAAAACTATTAACCTCATTGGAAAGCTCCTTGTTCCAATTACTTGAAATAGGGGATATGTACAGCCGTAGCGTGAACTACGGCTCATCTTAATTCACCCCTTAGGATTCTCCCCACTCCTTCAAATAAAACGATTGACTAGCCAAAACTTTGCCCTCATGGATAACTTCAAAAATCCATTCACCAAACTTAATCTCCCAGTCAAACTCTAAAGTATAGAAATCAAATCCCAGCTCATCACTCCATTCATCTTTAGCCTCTACGATTTCAGTAAACGCTTCATTATTTGCTGGATTGATCATCTGAGGGTGCTTGATTCTACATTCAAATTCAACAAGGTCAGCTACTTCCGTATCTGTTTCAAATCGGTAACTAATCCCAAAACTCAAACCAGTTTTCGGATAAATGACATCTGTTCTTTCTATGAACGCCATATCATCAGAATGCAAAAAATACCCTGTCGAACTTTCTTGAACAATATCTTTAGTCGTATTCCCAATCGCTTGGCAAATACCATAATCAACAATCTCTATATTCATGATTTATTTTATTAATGCTTGAAACTCCCACGAAGAGAGAAAGGTACTTACACATACATTCTAACCTAAAAGCTTTGTAAATAAGATTTGCAAAACAGAGTAGATGAGGCGTAATTCAAAGACCTCAAAGCTACTTTTTTTTAATAAAAATTAGGAGCCTTACTTAGCTTATTTGCAGAATTAAATGAGATTCAATACCATTGGATTTTCACCTTGGCTTGCTGCGAAAATTGTTTAGGGTTTTAAAAATCTTTGTAGCTGCTCCATTTTTTTTAGTCTCTCCTTTAGGGGAGATATAGAGGGGTGTGCTTTTATGAGATTTTCGGGGTCTCACTTTTTTTGTTGAGGCTCCGAATGAATTTGAAACTATACCCGAAAAGGTATAAATGACACTCTTGAATATGATTTTATACCCGATGAGGTATAATTAAGCTAAATATTGTATATTTATACCCGATAAGGTATACTTATATAAATATTGCAAACATGTCACTACCCATATTCATAAAAGGAAAAAGAAAGTTATTGAACCTTACTCAACAAGATCTGGCTGATAAAGCAGGCGTTGGTATTAGGTTTATACGTGATTTAGAACAGGGCAAACTCACATTGAGAATGGATAAAGTCAATCAGGTTCTAAATTTGTTTGGTCAGGAACTAGGTCCGGTATCTTTAAATAAAAACAGCTAAGCCATGCGAAAAGCAAAAGTTTACATGCACGATCAATGGGCAGGAACTCTATTTGAAAATGAAGAGGGGTTTATGTTTGCTTATGAAGAAGCCTTTCTTCAAACTAAAAATCCAGAGCCCATTAGTCTAACATTACCACTCAGCACAAAGGCCTACCAGAGTGCCACAATGTTTCCTTTTTTCGATGGTCTTATTCCCGAAGGATGGCTACTCGATATCGCAGAGAAAAACTGGAAAATTCGTGAAACAGATCGAATGGGACTTTTAATGGCTTGCTGCAAAGACTGCATTGGAGCTGTTAGCATCATCGCCGAACCCGACAACCAATAACGATAAAATACTTCCTTAATAGTTCCCTGAGCGGAGTCGAAGGGTAAAAATGGATCAACAACCAACAACAGTACAACATGAATACCACCTGTCTATATTGTTACAAACCTTTGAAAGAAGGACAAATTGATTTTCATCCAGCATGCTGTAAGAAAATATTCAATTCCAAAGAGGTGCCTGAACTGGACTACTCCGAAGATCAAATGTTGGAACTTGCCGATAAGGTTATCAAAAGCCAGATTGCTGTAACAGGAGTTCAACCCAAACTATCTTTGGAAATTGCTAAGAATCCCGAAGATCAAAAAGAAAGGCGTTTTACAATTGTGGGTTTATGGGGAGCTTATATCTTAAAACCACCAACAAAACAATTTCCGAATCTGCCCGAATTGGAAGATCTTACAATGAATATGGCGACCCTTTCAAAAATTGCCACAGTGCCTCATTCTCTAATTCGTTTAAGTAATGACAAACTTGCCTATATCACTAAGAGGATCGATCGTGTAAAAGGAAAGAAAATTCATATGGAAGATATGTGCCAATTGACCGAGAGATTAACGGAGTTTAAATATAGGGGATCCTATGAGCAAATAGGAAAAGCAATTCAGAAATATTCAAGCAATCCCGGTTTTGATCTGATTAATTTCTTTGAACAAGTTTTATTTTCCTTTTTAACAGGAAATGCCGACATGCATCTTAAGAACTTTTCATTGATTAATAACCCGAGATTAGGTTATGTATTGACACCAGCATACGATATGCTTTCAACAGCACTTGTAATGGAGGGTGATGATGAAGATTTAGCCCTAACACTCAATGCAAAAAAGAAGAAGATTAAACGTAAAGATTTCATCTCTGCCTTTGACCTGTTTGAAATACCAGAGAAAACTCAAAATAATGTTTTCTCAAAATTCCAGAAAACTATCCCTTCTTGGTTCGAAATGATTGAAGTGAGTTTCCTACCTTCAGAAATGAAAGTAGCTTATGTTGAGTTAATACAAGATCGTGCCAATCGCTTAGATCTAAAGATATAAACTAGACTCCAGAACTTTTATAAGAATAAGTTCTGGACCTTTTTTTATTCTGTTAACGAATCTTAAAAAAAGATGGAATTCTCTTAATTAATTTGTTCTTAATTTTCATTCTTTTACATTTGTTTCCATAAATGAGATATTTAGCCATCATATTAACCGTCTACTCACTACTTTTAACAGTGGTTCCTTGTACCGATGTTCATGACATTAAGCAAGGATCTTCTGATATGGAGTTAGTGCAATCTGCCGATAATATGAATGATATCCACCTGGATATTTGCTCTCCATTTTGCGCTTGTGCATGTTGTCAAACTTTAGCTGAAGTTTATTCCTATGACTTTGACTTTACAACTAATGCTCAAAATACCAAACAAGCAACATTAACTATCAATTTATTAGAAACCGATCTTCCCGATTGGTTACAACCCCCTATTGTTTAAGTCAGATATTGATTCTTTGAATCAATAGTCTACTGCTGTCCTTCTTGCGGTATAGTGAGTTGTATCTATTTGGTATTTACCATGTAGGATGCAATGACATGCCAATTATTCGAATTTTAAGCGATTGGTATGTTCAGTTCGATTGAATTCTCTTAGCCCTAAACCTCATTAGGACAGCAAATTTCATTCTTATTATCTGACTTAAACGAAATTCCAATGATTGATAAAATAATTTCCTATTCCATAAAAAACAAGCTCATTATTGGGCTTATGACACTAGCCTTAATTGCAGTGGGCTTGTGGTCAATGACAAAAGTGCCTCTTGATGCGGTGCCCGATATTACAAATAATCAAGTACAAGTAATTACAACTGCTCCTAACTTAGGAACAACTGATATAGAACAATTTGTTACATATCCAGTTGAAGTTGCTATGTCAAACCTTCCTGGTGTAAACGAGATTCGATCAGTTTCTCGATTTGGACTCTCAGTTGTAACTGTCGTTTTCGACGATGAAATGGGAACCTACCTGCCACGCCAGGTGGTAAGTGAAAAATTAGGTGAAGTAGCTGAACAAATTCCTGAAGGATTTGGTACACCCTTTATGGGGCCTATTTCAACAGGTTTGGGTGAGATATACCAATATACACTCGAGGTAGATCCTAAATATGAAGACGACTACTCACCATCAGAATTAAGAAGTATACAGGATTGGATTATCCGCAGACAGATGGCTATGGTTCCAGGTGTTGTTGAAATTAATAGTATGGGTGGCAATCAAAAGCAATACGAAGTTGCTATTGATCCTAATCGCTTATTAGCAAATAACACAACATTAGCCCAGGTTTACGAGGCACTTCAAGAGAATAATGAAAATACCGGTGGTGCTTATATTGAAAAAGATCATAAAGCTAATTTCATTCGAGGTGAAGGTATTCTTCGCTCGAAAGCCGATATTGAAAATATTGTCATTACAGTACAGAATAACACGCCAATTCTAATAAAAGATGTCGCAGAAGTTCAATTTGGTTCAGCAGTTCGTTATGGGGCATTAACCAAAAATGGTAAAGAAGCAGTTGGTGGAATTATCATGATGATTAAAGATGGTAATTCAAATGCTGTCATTTCAAAAGTAAAAGAACGTATTGAACAAATTCAAAAATCACTTCCTCAAGGCGTTAGTATCGAGCCATTGCTGGATAGAAGTGAGTTGATTCAAAAAACAACCGCAACGGTTTCTGGTAACCTTATAGAAGGAGGCCTGATTGTTATTTTTATTTTGGTTATCCTGTTAGGGAATTGGAGAGGTGGCTTGATTGTAGCATCTACGATTCCATTGTCATTATTATTTGCTTTTATCATGATGCACATTTTTGGTGTCTGGGCAAATTTAATGAGCTTAGGAGCTATTGACTTTGGTATTATTGTCGATGGATCCGTAATTATAGTCGAAAGTGTCGTCTTCTATCTCTCGAGGCAAAAATCTCAAATCACCGGGAGTAAAATGGATGATTTAACTCAGAAATCATCTTCTAAAATGATGAACTCAGCCTTCTTTGGTCAGTTCATTATTTTAATCGTATTCTTACCTATCCTGGCACTCGAAGGTGTTGAAGGCAAGATGTTCCGTCCTATGGCTCAAACATTTGCATTTGCTCTTATTGGAGCCATGATCTTATGTCTGACTTATGTGCCTATGATATCTTCTATCTTCCTAAAGGTTCCTAAGAATAAAAAGCCAGGATACGGAGATCGAATTGTAAAGAAAATTGAAGATCTATTTGAGCCTATACTTGCAGCTTCACTTAAAAGAGGTAAAATCATTTTAATCAGTTCTGTGGTTTTATTGATTTCATCAGTCGTTCTGTTCTCAAGAATGGGTGGCGAATTTATTCCGCAGCTTGATGAAGGTGATTTGGCTTTCCATGCTATTTTAAAGCCAGGTTCATCATTGACCGAAACTATAAATGCAACAACAAAAATCGAAAAATTATTAAAAGAAACCTACCCCGAAATAAATACGATTGCCAGTAGGATTGGCGTTGCTGAGGTGCCTACCGATCCTATGCCAATGGATATTGCCGATGTATTTGTATTGCTTAAGCCTAAGGAAGAATGGACATCTGCTGAAACTAAAGATGAGTTGATTGACAAAATGAAGGCAACAGTAAATACGATACCAGGTGTTAATTACGAATTTACCCAGCCTATCGAAATGCGATTTAATGAACTATTGACAGGAGTTCGTGAAGATATTGCCATCAAGCTGTTTGGTGAAGATTTAGATATCCTTGCAACTAAAGCTGAAGAAATTGGAAAACTGATCACAGGTATTGATGGTATTGCCGATATGCGTGTTGAAGCCACTGCAGGTCTACCACAAATAACGGTTAAATATAAATCGGAAATGTTAGCTCGATATGGGCTTACAGTTTCTCAGGTTAATACACTTGTATCGTCTGCCTTTGCAGGAGGAGTAGCAGGAACCATTTTCGAAGGTGAAAAACGTTTCGAACTAGTCGTTCGTCTCGATAGAAACAATCGTAAAAGTATCAACGATATTCGTGAGCTATACGTGAATTTGGATAATGGATCGCAAATTCCATTAAAGGAAGTAGCCGATATCAATTACCAAAATGGTCCGATGCAAATTAGTCGTGAAAATACAGCAAGAAGAACTTATGTCGGAATTAATGTAAGAGGGCGTGATATCAAAACGCTGGTTGAAGAAATTCAAGAAAAACTTGATAAGAATTTAGATTTACCTGCGGGGTATTACATTCGCTACGGTGGAGCTTTTGAAAATCTTGAACGAGCTTCAAAACGATTGAAGTTGGTTATCCCGATAGCCTTAGGACTTATTTTCATGCTGATATTCTTTGCTCTTAAATCATTAAAACAATCAGCAATGATTTATATGGCCATACCTTTTGCCGCTATTGGAGGTATCTATTCACTATGGTTGCGCGATATGCCATTTAGTATATCGGCAGGTGTTGGTTTCATCGTTTTATTTGGTGTTGCTGTTCTAAATGGTTTGGTGCTTATCGGTAGTTTAAATGAACTAAAAGATGATGGTGTAACAAACATTACCGATCGTATTTTAAGAGGAACTCGAAGAAGAATTCGACCAATTCTATTAACAGCTTCAACCGATGTTTTAGGCTTTTTACCAATGGCCATTTCATCATCGGCAGGAGCCGAAGTACAAAGGCCTTTGGCAACAGTTGTAATCGGAGGCTTATTAACCTCAACAATGCTGACTTTAATTGTGCTGCCAATTTTATATCAATGGTTGGAAACTCGATCAGCTAAAAAGCGTTTAAACAAAACAATGCCTTCTGTTGTCATGGCTATTGCTCTACTTTTTTTAGTAGGTAATGTTAATGCTCAAGAAATCAACACACAGGAAATTAGCTTGAATAAAGCGATTGAACTTGCAAAAAATAGTTACCCAAGTATTGAAGCTGCAAAATTTGAGATTGAGAGACAAAAGCAATTGAAGAAAACATCAATCGACTTGGGTGAAACGAGTTTGTTTACAGGTAAAGAAACAGCTGGAGGAACCGACGCAGCAACTCAGACTTATGGTGTTAGTCAATCAAATATCGATTTATTTTCAATTGGAGCTAAAAATAAACTTCAGAATAAAAGAATCGAGATAGCACAAATTAAAGAGAGCTTAACATTTATGAATGTTGAAAGTGCGGTTCGTGATTCTTGGAATCAAGCTGTTATCGGCAAAATGAAATACAAACTTGCTTTAGAGTTAGATTCTATTTATTCACAATTTGAACGAGCAGCCTTGCTTCGCTTTGAAGCTGAATCAACATCAAAATTAGAATGGTTGATGGCTAAAAATCAAGCGCAACAAATTAAAATAGAAATGCAAGAAGCTGAATCAGCTTATATAAAAGGTCTCTTAGAATTACGATTTTGGACAAAAACGGATTCCACTCATGATGTGCCGTCGACACTTTCTAATGAGGAAATACTGACTTTAGAAAAAACAAATATTGCAAAACATCCTCTTCTTCTATCTGCAAACAAAGATAGTGAAGCCATGCAAGCTGCTGTTAAAGTAGAAAAAGCAGGATTATTGCCAAAACTGAATCTTCAGTACGGTAAACAGAAGGTGGGGGCTCAGTCCGGTTACTATTCATACCAGGCAGGTATTAGTATCCCATTATGGAGTCGCCCACAAAAAGGAAAGATAAAAGCAGCCAAAGCCTCCGCACAAATAGCTTCTTTAAATGCAATAGAGAACGAAATGCGGTTAGATCGAAGTTTAAAACAAGCTACTCAAGACTATTTACAGAAGGGATTAGCTGTAGAATATTTTGAGAAGGAGGCTTTGGCATTAGCTAATGAACAAATTAAAGGGGCTCAATTAGCATATAAAAGTGGTGAACTTGATTATTTGCAATTTTCCAGAAACCTTGAAGAGGCTATAAAAATTAAGCAAATGTATCTTCTTAATCTAAACGATTATATGTTAGCTCGTAATAGAGTTCAATATCTTTCAAACAACTACTAAGTCAAACACTTAAATTATAATATCATGTTAATTAAAAAATATATACTCCCGATAGCAATTATTTCATCATTGTTTTTTTTCACGTCATGTGATAGTAATAAGCCTTCCAAGGCAAAAACCGAAGAGCATGGCGAAGCTGGTCACGAAGAAGAAGGTGAACATGAAGAAAATGTTGTGAAGATTTCAAAAATGCAAGATGAAGTTCTTAAACTAAAGTTTGATCATTTAAAAACAATGAACTTAAGCCAGTTCGTTACGACAACAGGTAAATTGCAAGTTCCACCGGAAAACCAAGCGAGTATTAGTTCGGCAATTGGAGCAAATGTTGTATCTATTCTGGTTAGCGAAGGTGATATGGTCAAAAAAGGTCAGATTCTAGCAACCTTATCACATCCTGATTTAATTCAACTTCAGGTAGATTATCAAGAAAGTATCAATCAACTGGAATATACGAAAAAGGATTTCGAACGTCAGGAAATGTTGCTTAAAAACAATGTGGCTTCCGGGAAGAAATTTCAACAAGTAAAATCAGAATATTTCAGTCTAAAAGCAAAATCTAAAGGTTTAGAAGCAAAGCTGGCTTTACTAAATATCAATCCCGAAACCATTAAAAATGGGATGATCTTAAATACAATTCCTGTAATAGCTGCAATAGGTGGTTCAGTAAGTGCGGTAGAAGTAAATCTGGGTAAATATGTTGAACCACAGACTGAACTTTTTGAGATACTGAACACATCAAAACTTCATGCTGATTTAAAGGTGTTTGAAAGTGATATAGTAAAATTAGAAAAAGGTCAGAATGTTATTTTCCAATTAAATAATGAGTCAATCAAAACGTATTCTGCAAGAGTGACTTCAATTGGTAAATCATTCTCTGAAAATCCGAGAGCCATTACAGTTCACGCTACTATTGATGCAAATTATCAAGAGTTAATTCCTGGTATTTTCATAACAGGTAAAATTATAACTGGGGAAGAAGAGTTATTAGCTATTCCAGAAGAAGCTGTGGTCGTTGAAGGAGACAAATCGTTCATCTTTATTTTAGATAATGATCATGAAGAAGAAGGTCACGAACATGGGGGAAATGGAGATGGACACAAAGAAGAAAAAGATCACGATCATGGGGAAAAAGGACATGATGGAGGCGAAAAAGTGTCTTTAAAGATGATCGAAGTTCTTACTGGTGTTAAAGACAGAGGTTATATTGAAGTTAAACCTTTAGTAAAATTAGACTCAGAAGCTTTAATTGCTCAAAATGCAGCTTACTATTTGCTTTCAGAAATGAAAAAAGGTGAAGCAGAGCATAGTCATTAAGATACTTGTGTGAGATCGAGCCCTTAAGCGAAGCGCTACGGCGTGGAGCTTAAGGTGATTCGATATCAAAGCACTACGGTGTAAAACCTAAGGTATTTGATGCAAATTATTTAATTGATGCGTTGGATAGGTAAGTTATATCTCATAATCGTTCCTGCTAATTTAATCTTATAGTAATAAATTTAACATGAAATTAAAAAAGATAATACATGGTCGTTTTGGAGGGCTTTTGCTATTAACATATGTTTTTCTTGCACTTTCGTTAATCGTACGAATAGTTTTAATGATAAAGGATTTTTACAATGTAGATCTGGGAGTTATACGATTTATTCAGATCTATACTTACGGCTTGTTTTATGATTTGGTTGCAATATCTTACTTTATAATTCCTTTCGTTTTTTATTTGGTTTTTGTTCCCGATAAATTATTCAATACTAAAATACACAGATGGATTTCCTACGTTTTTTTTATAATAAGTATTGGGGTCTTAGTTTTTTCAGCAATAGGAGAGTGGTTTTTTTGGGAAGAATTCAGCGTGCGCTATAATTTTATAGCTGTTGATTATTTAGTTTACACCCATGAGGTAATTGCCAATATTAAGCAATCCTATCCAATGCCGACTATAATCTTTGGTATGCTTTTGCTTTCAGTCGGAATTTTTATTCTGATAAAAAAATCTTTTGATAAAGTACTCGCTTCGAATTCAAAATTTCTATTTCGTTTAAAAACAGGAATTATATTACTCTCAATACCTGTAATTTCATTTATAGGAATCGATAAAACAAGTCTTGAAATTCAGGAAAACACTTTCTCCAACGAATTGGCACATAATGGTATTTATCAGATTTTTTCAGCATTCATAAATAATGAGCTAGATTACAAATCGTTCTATAATACATTAGATGACGAAGTTGCTTTTAAGCATGTGCGTGAATTAATAAGGACTTCTAATAGTGAATTTACTAGTAATGATCTTTTTGATATTACTCGTAAGATAACTTATCCTGGTCCGGAGAGGAGATATAATGTTATGATGATTACCATTGAAAGTTTTAGTGCTTCTTTTATGTCTCGTTTTGGAAACGATAAAAATATCACTCCAAACTTGGATAGTATATCGAGACAATCTCTATTGTTTACCAACTTCTTTGCCACTGGAACACGAACTGTTCGTGGTATGGAAGCCTTAACACTCTCTTTGCCACCCACACCTGGTTATTCTATAGTGAAGCGCCCAAAAAATGAAAATATGTTTAGTATGGGTAATGTGCTGAAATCGAAAGGTTATGATACTAATTTTATATATGCAGGGAATGGCTATTTTGATAATATGAATTACTTCTTCGGAAATAATGGATATAATGTTGTAGATAGAAAAGAATTTAGGGATGATGAAGTAACATTTGAAAATGCTTGGGGCGTATGTGATGAAGATCTTTTGACCAAAGCAAGTCAGGTCGCTGATAAAGCTTACGCTGAAAATAAAGCTTTCTATAATTTTATAATGACGACTTCTAATCATAGACCTTACACCTATCCCGATGGAAAAATAGACATTCCTTCACATTCGGGTAGAAGTGGTGCTGTAAAATATACTGATTATGCCATTGCTAAGTTTTTGAGAGAATCAAAAAATAAACCTTGGTTTAAAAATACCTTGTTTGTTATTGTTGCTGACCACTGTGCATCGAGTGCTGGAAAAACAGCTTTGCCTGTTAAAAAATATCACATTCCATTTATGGTGTATGCTCCCGAAATTATAAAGGCTGAAGAGAATAATTTTCTTGCTTCTCAAATTGATTTTGCTCCAACTATTATGGGCTTGTTGAATATGGATTATACCTCGAAGTTCTTTGGAAAAGATATTTTATGGGAAAATCCAGATAGAGCTCTATTGGGGACTTATCAGAAGATTGGATTGCTACAAAATAAGCAGTTAACCATTCAAATGCCAACTCGCAGAACTGAATCTTATAAGGTAAATGGTTTAGAGCAGACGAGTGTATCTTTAAAGCACGAAGAGTTAATTGATGCGATTAGCTATTATCAAACGGCTAGTTATTTGTTTCAAAATAAAACATACAATTTTGTGAAATAAGATTTGCCAGAATAGATTAAAAATAAAAACAATCATAATGAAACTTGTGTGAGATCGAGTCCTTAAGCGAAGCGCGACGGCGTGGAGCTTAAGGTGATTCGATAGCAAAACAAGAGTACTTCTAAAATATACTTGTATGAGATCCGATCCTTAAGCAAAGCACTACGGTGTAAAACCTATGGCTTTTGATTCAATCTATTCTATACTGTTTTAATTTTTATAATAAAATGCATGCAATCCAATATTTTACTTTAAATCTTCTTATTCTTTTAATTACAAGTTTTCATAGTATAGCATCAGAGAAAAGTAATTCTGTAACGAATACGGTTCAGTTCAATCAAAAACAATCCGTTTTCACAACCGGGAGTATTATTGCAGGAGGCGTTATTGGTTTAGGCCTTGCTCTGGAGCTATCTAAGGATCGGGACCATTGGTGGTCGAGTAAGTATGCTTTTCAGAATAGTACTTATAAAGAAATTCACGATTACACGACTGTAGTTGATGACTATACTCAATTTGCTCCTTTGGGAATCGCAGTAGGGATGATTGCTTTAAACAAAAAGGGGCAAAATAAAAGAGGTGAGCAAGTCGCACTTTTAATCACTTCTGAAATTGTTGGGCTTGGAGCTATGGGACTCTTAAAAAATAATGCTAAACGAAAAAGACCAGATGGATCGAAAGTAAACTCATTCCCATCGGGACATACAACTCAGGCATTTATTGCAGCAAGATATCTCGACAAAGAATTTGGTGACAAATATCCGTGGGTAAAATACACCGGCTATGCACTCGCTAGTTTCACAGGAGTATCCCGGGTTTTAAACAATCGTCATTGGATATCTGATATTTTGGTCGGTGCTGGGTTAGGAATTCTATCGGTAGATTTGACTTATTGGGGGTTCAAGCAACTTCAGAAAAAGAAAATCTCGATAAGTCCTCTAACTGTAAGAGGCGGTGCAGGCTTAAAATTCAAAATGGTTTTATGAATTTTGATTTAAATATATTAGGATCTGAAGTATGGCGTTCTCTCCTTGGGAGGCTCCATTACAACTTTGCTGATTCCGAGCATCAGGTTTCCAACTCAGCCTTCATACTTTTTATATAAATAGCTTACATAGTCAATAGTTTTGAGTATTGTAATTGATTAATATATTAGCCATTTTGCATAGAAATGCGTATATTTAGCTAATATTTAAGCTATATGTATTCACTATCATCGACACCAACAGATATTAGTAAAGCTTTGGCAGAACGCCATAAGGCTTTACGTAAACACCTAAAGATTTCACAAACTGAAATGGCCGAACGATCGGGAGTTTCGTTGGGCAGTTTAAAACGTTTTGAAGGGACAGGGCAAATCTCTTTAGAATCACTTCTTAAATTGGCACACTTGATGAATCGTTTAGGTGATTTTGAGTCCATTTTTCAAACAAAGGAAGATCAGTCCAATATTGAAAAACTATTTACCACAAAACCTTAAGAAATGACCGGGATAGAAAATGTACTAGTAAATCTTAATTTGGAGGGTCAATCATACGAAGTAGGTGAGCTGGTTTTGAATAATCGTAAGATCTATTTTCGATACCATTCCGATTTCTTGAAAACAGGATTGAATATTTCCCCAATAAAACTACCCTTTGTAGGTGAAATTACGAATACAGAAAAAGACCCATTTGATGGACTTTATGGTGTTTTTAATGATTCTTTGCCCGATGGTTGGGGAAGATTATTGTTGGATCGTAATCTAAGCTCAAAAGGAATTGATATATTCAGCTTGACACCATTGGATAGGTTGGCTTATGTTGGAAAGGCAGGTATGGGAGCACTATCTTATCTGCCGCAACAGGATGGACATCGTGATTTTGAGAAGCAATTGGAATTAGATGTCATTGCGAAAGAGATGGCGCATGTTCTAAAAGGAGAGAGTACAGAAATGATAGAAGAGCTTTTTACTTTAGGTGGGTCTTCAGGTGGAGCACGTCCTAAGATTTTGGTGGGATTTAAGAAGCAAACCAATGAATTGATTCATGGGCACAATCAAATTCCTGATGATTTTGAGGAATGGTTGATTAAATTTCCATCCTCACAAGATAACCCGGAGATTGCTAAAATTGAATATGCTTATTATCAAATGGCTCTAAGAGCAGGAATTGAAATGAGCGAATGTCAATTGTTTCATGGTAAATCTGACCAAACTTATTTTGGCACCAAGCGTTTCGACAGAACAGAAAAGGGTAGACTTCACGTGCATACGGCAAGCGGTTTAATGCATGATAATTTCAGAATGAGCACAATGGATTACGGGCACCTGATGGATTGTGCTTTCCGTTTGGAAAGGCATGTGAATGCTTACGAAAAAATATTCCGTTTGGCAGCCTTTAATGTCTATGCTCATAACAGAGATGATCACTCTAAAAACTTTTCTTTTTTAATGGATGTCCAGGGAAATTGGAAAATGGCACCAGCTTATGATCTAACTTATTCCACTTCGGCTTATGGCTTGCACAATACCATGATTGCAGGTGAAAGTAAAAATCCTGGAGAAACGCATTTGTTGGAATTGGCGAATCATTTTGGACTGAAGAAGCCTGAAGCAATTCTGCAGCAAGTAAAAGAATCGATCTCTCAATGGAGAGGTTTAGCTCAAGATAGTGGAGTCTCAAAACAACTAACTTTTGAAATTGAAAAGACTTTTAATCGCTTAAATAAAACTTGAATTCAAAAAGGAAATATGGCGTTCTCTCCTCGGGCTGCTGCAAAAAGTTCGCCAGGGGTTTCCAAAATCCTGGTGGCTGCTCCACTGTTTTTAAACCTCATCCTTTCTACTTTTTATCTTAGAGGTTTCACAGCCAGCAGGTATTTGTCACCAAAATTACTAGCTTGATATTTCATTTCGGAGTCTCACTTTTTTTGTTGAGGCTCCGAATAACCTTTAAGCGTAAGTGTTTCTATTATCGTAACCCTGTCATACTTTTTGCGCTTCGCCCTTCGTCATTCACAGCAATTCTCAGTCCTTTTGTCTCGTGTTTGTACATTGAGTGCTTTATTCATATTAATGAGGGTAGGAGAGCTGTTTATTGCCTAACTGTAATGTGTAAGATTCACCAGAACAAAAGTGCCTCCATTGCTCATTTTAGGCTCGCCTGCTAGGTCGGCCGCTATCGGTTTTTGTCACCTTTTTTGAGAGGCCACGGACAGAACTTACGCTTCGTAAAATCATGCGATCTCCACCAATAGGAATCTATTTTGAAAAACGATAATTTATAGATTCCCATTTTCTAAAAGAAGATACAACCGCATATTTTAACTGCATTGTAAGCCCTTTACCTACACACCTGGGCCAAGGGCAATTGCTAGCCCAATATATTTCATGAATAGATATTATATCGATATGGAATGAAATATAGCTGGACTTGCCCTCCACCCAGTGATAACCACCCGGCATCAAAAAAA
>NZ_JAKJSD010000018.1 GCF_029029505.1 Ancylomarina sp. DW003
TTAGAATACATGCCTGTCACGCATGGGGTCGCGAGTTCGAGTCTCGTCCAGACCGCCAAAATATAAGCCTTCGATTCACATGAATCGAAGGCTTTTTCCATTACAAGAATTAATTTTCTCAAGACTAGCAATACTAATACTTAACTTTCTTTAACTTGTGTTGACTCCCATTAACTAAAGAAACACCTATGTTTGTAGTGTAGAAACAAAACTATTTTTTTCATAAATAGAGCTGAGTCTTACTCCAAACGACTCAGAAAGTTTTTCATAGGTTAGATTTAGGTTAGTAAGAAAACTCAGGTGGGGACCTGAGTTTTTTCTTTTTACCCCAATCCCTTTTCACCTTTGAACAATCATTCACAAAAACTTCAATAGATATAAAGCTTAACCTTCTTTAACTTGTATTGACTCTCATTAACTAAAGAAACACCTATGTTTGTAGTGTAGAAACAAAACTAATTTTTTCATAATTAGGCTAAGCTCTACTCCAAACAGCTTAGTAAGTTTTTTCATAGGTTAGATTTAGGTTAGTAAGAAAACTCAGGTGGGGACCTGAGTTTTTTCTTTTTACCCCATTCCCTGACAAACACTCTGTTAAATAATGAATTTCATTTTCCTCGGCTTAAAATAAATCAGACACAAAAGTCTTTTATTGAAATATTTTTCCCATTTTTAATAGGAAATAATTAAATATTAAGACTTTAATGATGATAAAAGATTCTAAATCCGCAAATCGAATACAAGATTTACAGTTCTTTGGAGAATTTGGTGGTGTCAATCCATCTATTAGTGATTCTTCTACCTTTACTTTTTTACAAGCCAAAACTATGGCTGGTGTTTTCGATGGAGAAATTGAAGGTTGTTATTTATATTCCCGACATTGGAATCCCAGTAATCTATATTTGTCGCAAGCTTTAGCACAAATGGAAGGTACTGAAAGCGCTTTAGTTACTTCTTCCGGGATGGCAGCAATTAGTTCAACTCTGCAACAAATATGTAATTCAGGTGATGAAATTATTTCGAGTAGAACCATATATGGAGGCAGTTATGCACTTATGAAAAACTTTCTCCCAAAATTTGGAATCAATACCAAATTTGTAAACACAACAAACATTCAACAAGTCAAAAATGCCATTACCAAACATACCAAACTTATTTATTGTGAAACAATGAGTAATCCGATGTTAGAGATAACGGACATCAGAGCTCTCTCAAAGCTTGCAAAAGAAAATAACTGCCTTCTTGTTGTTGACAACACCTTTTCCCCTCTTATCTTCTCTCCTGCCCAATTAGGAGCTGATATCGTCATTCATAGTTTGACCAAATTTATCAATGGCATGAGTGATTCTGTTGCCGGTGTAATCTGTGCTAATCAAGAGTTCATAGATTCATTATATGATGTTAATTCCGGAGCTGCTATGCTAAACGGTCCGGTTTTAGATAGCCATAGATCGGCAAGCATTCTAAAAAATATGAAAACACTACATATTAGAATGCAACAGCATGCAAACAACGCATTAAATCTTTCTCAAAAACTAGAATCAGATGGATATCGAATTATTTACCCAGGTTTAGAAAGCCATCCACAAAACAAACTGGTACAAGAAATTGGACATACGAAGTACGGTGCAGGTGGTCTTTTTGTAATTGATTTAAAAGATAAAGAAACAGCCAATCATTTTATGGAGCTTATGCAAGAAGCCAATGTAGGTTACTTGGCAGTTAGTTTAGGTTCATACAAAACGCTATTTAGTGCACCTGGATGCAGCACCTCATCTGAAATTCCTGAAGAAGAAAGAATTCAAATGGGCTTAACCGATGGCTTGGTTAGAATATCTATAGGCTTAGATGATGACATAGATCGTACTTACTTGAAAATGAGTAAATGTTTGAAAGAAATTTATCCCAAAGCATAAAACTCGTCAAATAAAATTCATAACTTAATGTACGCTAACAAATACACACACAATGCAAAAGGAAATATTTCAAAGGCTTTGGAAGGAGTATACTGATCAAAACCCTTCGGCACAACGCATTCACGATTTGTTTACTAAAGAAAACGAGATTGTTGAAAATGATCATGTTGCTTTTAGAACATTCGACGACCCACGAATGAATATCAAAATCCTATCGAAGAAATTTTTAAAAGCTGGATACAAATTTGTCGGGGAATATAAATTCGAAGATAAACACTTAAATGCTGTGCATTTAGAACATCCGGATGAAGAAAATGCACCAAGAGTGTTTATATCTGAATTAATTCTTTCTGAATTTTCAGAAGGTTTTCAAAAAACAGTTAAGAAAAGACTCAATTCGGTAGGCAATGCCTATTATAGTGATCCTGATTTAGTTCACAAGGGTAGCGTTTGGGCAAAACCATCCTATGCCGATTATCAAGCCCTCAGAAAAGAATCTGAATATGCAGCTTGGCTCTATGTTCATGGCTTTAGAGTTAATCATTTCACAGTAAGCATTAATGCTCTCAACAAATACGACACCATTGAAAAAGTCAATCAATTTATAAAAGATAATGGATTCGAAATGAATTCTTCTGGTGGTGAAATTAAAGGTACTCCGGAGAAGTTATTGCAACAATCATCTACTTTATCGGAAATTATCAAAGTTGAATTTGAAGAAGGCATTTATGAAGTTCCTGCTTGTTTCTATGAATTTGCTATTCGTTATGCCAATGAAAATGGACAAATCTTTTCTGGCTTTATAGCGGCCAATGCCAATAAGATATTCGATAGTACAAACTTTAGAGAGCAGTAAAGTACTTCTGGAATCAAATGAAGAAGCAAAGCCTTATAAATAGCTTTGCTTCTTTTTTTTTTTTAGAATATTGATATTTATTAGCTCTAAGAATGATTCTCGCTGTTATATTTGCAACAACAAACCACAAAATCCAACATCGTGAAAACAATACAAACACTAGCGCTTTCAGTTTGCCTTATATTGACTGCCTGTAGTACTTCTCAAAAAAACCTTCCAGTTGAATCTGGCGTAGCAAAAACTCTGGCAGATTTTAGAAAAGAAAACATCTCGAGTTTAGAATATCAATTACAGTTTGATATTCCCGAAGGAAAAGAAGAAATCATTACCGGGAAAAATAAAATCGTTTTCGCTTTAAAATCCACAAGCCAAGATCTTCAAATTGATTTCCGCGAAAATGTACAATCAATCAAATCAGTAAAATCAAACGGAAAGCCTTCTGCTTTTCGATTCGAGTTGGAGCATGTCATTATTCCTAAATCTGAATTAAAAAAAGGATTGAATGAAATTGTGATTGAATTCATAGCAGGCAACACATCTTTGAATCGTAACGATGAATTCCTATATACTTTATTCGTTCCTGATCGTGCCAGAACAGCTTTTCCTTGTTTCGATCAACCAAATTTAAAAGCAAATTTTGAATTAACTCTTAGCATTCCTTCACATTGGAAGGCTATGGGAAATGGTAAATTAATATCGCAAAAAGAAAATGGCAAAAGAACAACTTATAAGTTTCTAAAGACAAAGCCACTCCCAACTTATCTTTTCTCTTTTGTAGCCGGACAATTTGAAACAATCACACGTGAATACAAGGGGAAAAAGCATACCATGTATCACCGGGAGACTGATTCTGAAAAATTAGCTAACAATACCGATGAAATTTTCCGTGTCCTTTTCGAATCATTAGATTGGTTAGAAGCATACACTGATGTACCCTATCCTTTTGCAAAATATGACATTGTTGTCATTCCATCATTTCAATATGGAGGTATGGAACACACAGGAGCAACCTTATACAATGCCTCTAAGCTATTCTTAGACAAGAATGCCTCTAATAGCAGTATTCGATATCGTGCAAACTTAATAGCCCACGAAACGGCTCATATGTGGTTTGGCGATTTAGTTACCATGAAATGGTTCGATCAGGTTTGGCTAAAAGAGGTCTTCGCCAATTTCCTTGCAGATAAAATAACAAACCCAAGCTTCCCAAACATGAACCACGACTTGAAATTTCAAATGGCTCATGTTCCAAGCTCCTTTAGCGTAGATCGCACAACAGGTGCTAACCCTATCAATCAGGTTTTACCAAACCTTAAGGATGCCGGAACTGTGTATGGCGCGATTATCTACCACAAATCGCCAATTGTGATGAATATGCTTGAGAATATTACTGGTGAGGAAGCTTTAAAAAAAGGCCTGCAAGCTTATATGAAGAACTATGCTTATGCTAATGCAAGTTGGGAAGATTTGATCTCTATTTTAGATGACACAACCCCTTTCGATTTGAAACAATGGAGTAAAGTTTGGGTTGATAAAGCAGGTCGTCCACATATTTCAATCGACATTCAAAATGAGAATAATAAAATTAAGCAATTAAGCATTTCTCAAACAGACTCAAAAGGTACAGCCGGAGATTGGACACAAGATCTAAACTTGATCTTTGGTTACAAGGATGATAGCAAGTACATAAACCTTAATATGGATAAGGCTAAAATTGCTATTAAAGAAGCTATAGGGATGGATACACCTGATTATATTATCCCTAATTCAAAAGGTGATGCTTATGGATTTTTCCAGCTAGACGATAAGAGCAAACGTTACCTTTTAGAGAATTTTGATGGCATTAAAGATGATTTGGTACGAGGAATTGCTCTAATCAACCTTTACGAAAACTTACGTGAAGGCTTTGTAAGTGGAAACGAATTTGTAGAAGCAATTGAAAAGCAGATTTCGAAAGAACAAAATGTTTTAGTTCTTGAACGTATGCTTTCTTATTTAAAATCGGCCTATTGGTTAGATTTAAATATCGAAGAAAGAAAACTACTGACGAAGAAATTAGAAGATAGCTTATGGATTCGCTTAAGCTTAGAGAAAGACATGAGTAAAAAATCTAGTTTGTATTCTGCCTTTGCAAGTATTGCACAAAGCCCAAATCGATTGGAACAACTTTATAAGGTTTGGAAGGAAGAAATTGCCATTGGTGGTTTTAGTCTTTCAGAAACGAAAGCAACTTCATTGGCATGTAACTTAGCTATTAAAATGCCGGAAAAAGCTGAGGAACTAGTTAAAACTCAAACCGAGCGAATTAAGAATCCTGATCGTAAAAAGAAAATGAACTTTGTTTCACCATCTCTTTCGGCAGATCCGCAAGTGCGTAAGGAATTTTTTGAAAGCTTGAAAAAAGAGGAGAACAGACAAATTGAACGTTGGGCGCTCGAAGCACTGCGTCATTTAAATCACCCTTTACGCGAAAAAGAAGCTCTCACTTATCTGCCTGAAGCTCTTGAATTACTTAAGGAAATTCAGGTGACTGGTGATATTTTCTTCCCTTATAATTGGCTAAGTGCATCATACAGTGGTTTTCAATCGAAAGAAGCTGGAGATATCACCCGAAAATTATTAGAGGAACATCCTGACTATCCTGAGAATCTAAAATTGAAGATTCTTCAAGCATCAGATTTAGTACTTCGAAAAAAATAAGAAACAAAAGGATAAAGAACCCAAACTCCCCTTCTATTTTTAAAGAAGGGGAGCTTTAACTTTCTAAATTTTAAGTGAGAATTACTTTTAACAAATTGCAGAGGTTACTATAAACCCAAAGAGGAATGCTCTGCAAGGAAAGATCTAAAATTTCTGTATCACTAACACCCCTCCTAGAATTAGAAGAACACCAGCAATGCGTCCCCAGTTAACTGGTTGAACAGGTATTCCAAACATTCCAAAATGATCCAGTATTAATGAGAATACCAATTGACCACATACAATTAAACTGAAACTTAAAGCCGCTCCCAATCGAGGAATCAGAAAAATAATGGAACCAACAAACATGGCTCCCATTAGTCCTCCAATCCAGACATAAATTGGAGCTTCTTTAAATACTTTCAATAAATTATTTGGTATTCTACTCCCCAAAATCACGATAAAAAGCACAACGCCACCCACCATAAAATTTACCAAAGCAGCCATTATGGGGGCTTTTAAAAATCCCCCCAGCTTAGCATTAATACTTGCTTGTAAGGGTAGTAAACAACCAACGGCAAAAGCCAACAACATCAAAAAATATCTCATGTATCTATAGAATTAGACTGCAAATATAGAGATTTTAAAAAGGCATCTATTGATCATATCTATTTTATAAAAAAAGAGGGTAACTCATATCTTTGAGTTACCCTCTTTACTTCGCTAAATTTATGAAATTAAACTACAGCTTCTTTTTCGTTTGTCTTAACAATTGAAGCTAACCTATCGATATTCTGAGCTTCGTTATCAACGATTAATTCAACTTTGGCATGATTTACCTCGTGCCAAATATTATCTATACAATATTTATAATTTGCAACACCTTTTTGCCAGTTCTCATCAAGAACAATACGTAAGCTTAAATTCTTATGTATTTGAGGTACATCATGAATCATTGGTTGGAAAGGAGATACACCTTCAGCAACAACAAGAATACTGCATGATTCCATGGTACACATATAATTATAATCGCCCTGAAGTTCTGAGATAATATCCCTAGGAGGATTGGTAGCCTGTGTCATATGTGCCACACCAGTTACTCTTTTGTTTACTGTGTTAACTGTTAAATTCAAATTCAGATCTACTCCACCTGCTAGACCACTTGAGATTCTGTAACATGCATTAAATAAACCTACATTTTTCATTTTAGTTGTATTAATAGTATTCTCCTACTCTATTAAAGGCTTTTCGGTTTCCACCTTCAAGTCATAATTGAATTTTTAAGACTTTGTCTAACGAATTTCGGAAACAATAAGGAGAAAAAATATATCACGATATATCAGTAATTAATCAAGCATAATTGATCGTTTATCAAGACATTTGCAAATGCATGTGAATTAGAATATAACAATCTGATTAGGTCGCAAAATACAAGGCAATTATTCCTTCGGAAAGGATTCTATTATCAATATTTTTTTATTTCATTACACTTCACAGACTCGTCGACAAAGAAATTATAAAAAAACTTATAGCCTTAAATGGCATTGGAGCGTGAACAATGCTAATATTATTTTTTCGCATTGTTCTGATGTTATCAGCCATAGCGATTGAGTATAAGAATTTGAAGTCTATATCCAACAATTTTAAGTTTGCAAAACAGTTATATCGCATTAATTTTGAGACTTACAAAGAAAGTAAACGTGAAATAGTTGAAGGACAACAGATCAGATGTGTAATATTCAAAATTAAGACAGATCGTTAAGTCTACATCAATTCTAAAATCATTATTCACTATAATGATAGTAGAAACTAATAAACAAAAGGATATTTAACAGATGTTGAAAGGAGAAAGTTCATTACCTATTTTATATGTCAATAAGTGTATGAATAAAGAATTTATTAATTACCAACTAATAAAACAGAAATAATTGCAGGGCTTATGGAATCTGTTACATTTGAAATTAATAGTTTGCTTCCTCTCCAGTCTTTAGATAAAAAGAAATTTGAATCTGGCATATTAGGTGGTAGTGATTTAAATAAACTTTCTCCATTTCCTTGCAAATAAAAATAGCTCCTATTTTTTCCAGATATATTAATAATTCTCAATAACATTTCGGATCCATTATTGGTTTGAAAGTGAAGACTCTCATTGCTATTAATATGAATAATAGGTAACTTTTTAATGCTAAATTTATTTCGCCAGCTAGAATCTGATCCAATGTAATAATTGGAAGTGTCTGGCTTATCCCAATCAAAAAATGAATATTTATGGTAGAATGATTCATTATCTTTATCAGAAGTATGTCTGAGAGAACATGAATAATTTACAAGTATTACAATAATGAATATTTTGAACAAGCTGTGCTTTTGTACATTCATTGTTCAAGTCTAAGTTATAGAGGGTGGTGATTAAAAATTTGTCTGTTGAAAATAAAGAGCTCAATTGAATTGGTATTCGCATGAGCTCATTATTTATATGTAGAAAATTAACTTATTTTGATCTTACAGTCCGCATTAGGATCACTCAGGTTCGTAATTGTAATACGTTGACCTTTTATATCCGAACTGCCACGTAATGTTGCCGTTGGTTGATTAGGTTGCATGGTGTGTTGTCCGTTAAGTTTACCATCGCCTAACATTGCATCTTCAGGAGCACCATTAACTTGAAAAATCAAGATATCTGTACGTGAAGGATTACTAAAAGCATAGGTCGAACGTGTTCCGTTGGCACCTATCCATGTACATTGTTGGGTATTATTGATTACAGCTTCACCTTGCTTATCAATAACGGGGTCTTTAGTTATAACAGCCATTTTACTATAATTTATTTTATATCCTACTCTCTTTAAGGTTTTTCGGATGCCACCTGCAAAATAAAACAGGATGATAGCTAGCTTTTTCAACCCCGTTTTTGTTTACACTTATAAAATTCCGAAATATTCTCCAATTAAAATATATCACAATATATCAGCTGTTAGTCATCACAAAAACGACATTCATCAACAGTTTTTAAAATGCACATAACTAACAAACTCTATAGTCTGATTAAATAAATAGAATGGATAAACCTACCTTCACTTCGGAAAAGAAAGAATGGTATTCTCAATATTCGATTGAATATGTTGCTGATAATTGATACGATAATTAGGTAGTTTGCTAAAATCCAACTTAGAAAATTCTTCCAATAAATATTGAGAATCTATCCCTCTTTTACTGACATCTTTGTTTAGATATAATGCTAGTAAATCACCTAAAGCATGGTCACGAATTTCTTTAGGAATAATATGTTCCAAGCCATTTAAATGATTCTGGATAAGTTCATCTATCGAATTTCCTGAAATAACCGGAACGCCTATTAAGCATTCCAAAAAAATCAAGGCCCAGGAATAAAGATCTGATTCACAAGTAGGATAGTTACCTCTCAATTGCTCTGGCGCATTATATTGAGGAGATAAAAACTTGGGTTCAGAATCTATAAACTCATCCAATCCTTTATTAAATACGAAATCGATTAACTTGATCTGAGGATCTTTTTCATTTCCAAAAACCATGATATTACGAGGTTTTAAATCACCATGTATCATGCCTATTGAATGGGTATAAACTAAAGCTTTCAATACTTTACACATTATAGTAGCTGCAAGGAGTGGCGTTATTTTTGTTTTTGCAATCAAGAATTGTTTTAAGCTCACTCCCTGAATATATTCGAAAATCGCGTATGGAACTCTGTTATACAATTCCCCACTTTCGAAACAAGTTACAATAGCTGAGTGTTGCATAGAAGCATAGGGCTTAACACTCCGCTTAAAATGAGCTATGAGTTCAAGTTTCTGGATCTTACTGTAGCAATGAGACAATTTCAGAATTTTAATGGCAACAAAAGAAGTCGAATTAATTCGCCGTGCTTTGTAAACCTTGGAGCATCCTCCTTCTCCAATTTTGTCACAAATAAGGTAGCCCTTAGCAAGAAATTCTCTCTTTAAACTAAAATTCAATTCTTCCATTAAAAAAGATATTCGAAAGTGAGTGGGTAATTTTAACAAGCTTATTCTTCCATATAAAGTTCTTCTTTTCGAATTACAGCTGTGTCAAATCCAAACCGCAACTTGCCATTCTTCCGCTCGATTATATTGGCAAAAACATTCCCATAAGGGTGAAGTTCGAGAACATGTTTGCGTAGGCGATAGATTAAGTTATTGATGTAATAATCATCAACATCCTTCAAAACTTCTTTACTTAAAATTTCGCCTAAATCTTTACATTTAATCCAACCTCTTTGCTCATCGGCCAAACCGTCTATTTTATCTTTTTGTTTTATTTTAACCAATTGTAATAAAAGCTGATTGTATGCCCTGTATCCCAAATCAAAAGTTAAATCGTTTAGGTGTATTTGGGCATGAATATCTTCTTCGTCGCAGCTCAACACCAATTCTAAATATAGGTTTTGAATTAAATACAGATAGCTCTTGGTGTCTTCTAAATATTCATTTTCGATAAACTCATATTCAATTTGATTAATCAGAAAGGTTTCGCCTGTTTTAACGTAGCGAATAATCTCACCATCATCGTAAAGAAAATTCTGAATGGCATCTCTATAAATGGTTTTTACCGATTGATCTTCCCAAAAAACAATTCCATCAGGAAGTTCAATATTATCTTCTAAACCATTGAATGGCCGTAAAAAACTTCGAGGTTGGTCTACATTTATCAATTCACATAAATTGGTATTATCGCCAGAGAAGGAAATTAAATCGTTTTTATTCAGTTTAACACGTTCATGGCGAATATGATTTTCATTAACAAAAGTCCCGTTACTACTCACATCGGTTAAATGCCACATGCCATTTTCCCAATGAATAATTGCATGACTTCGAGATATGTTTTGTTTTTCGATGATGCATCGGTTACTTTGGTCTCGTCCAATTGTATGATGACAAAATAGAATGGTTCTTTTGCCTGTATTTACATTTTTAAGAACTGCCATTACGCTAAACTAATTTAAGACATTTTAAAATTGCTAGAATTAAGTTAACAATAATCAATTACATTATTAACAAAATAATTTAATTATTTTCTTTTAGTTTTAAAATTTCTTAAAAAAAGAACACGATTTCCTTACAAGATCGCGTTCTATTCTAAAATTGATTTACTTCTGGTTCTTCTTTCTTTTCTTAAAAGCCGTCAATCTATTCCTAACCTTCCTGTTACTTTCGTCAATCAAAATCTCCGTTAAATCGTCCAAGATTTTATATTTATCAGGAGTTGATAGTGCAATAGCACCTAAATACATATAGGTCAGTTATAAATACTTCTTATATTCATTTCCCGAACCTACAAAAAATGCGAGATAGCAATGAGTAAACAGAGTTGAAAGTAACTACTCGTCTTGTCTAATACAGATATTATAACGAAGTTTGGCCTCGATCAGAGAAATACCGAAACACACTAACTAAACAAAATGAAAACACCTATTATCGCTCTCATGCTAAGCCTTTTTTTGGCTTTTAGTTCCCAGGCCAAAAACAAAATTGTAAAAACGGATTCTGTAATAATTAACAAAGATTTTAAAAGCTCATTTAAATATCAAAACTATTATTTAAGTGCACAACCAAGTTTAGAAGCTTTGCGTTGGTATAAATCTCAGGATGCCATGGCCATAGTTAACCTACGCACCGAAAAAGAAAATAAAGCTTTTGCTGATTATGCTTTTAACGAAGAAAATATGGCTAAAGAGATGGGCTTAGATTACCACAGCTTACCAATAGGTGGTTCTAAAGACTATACACCAGAAAACCTAGAGGCATTTGCCAAATTAATCGAAGGTGATAAAAAAATGCTAATACATTGCCGAAGTGCTGGCCGGGTCACCATTCTGTTTATGGCTTACCTTATTAAATACAAAGACTATACAGCCAACCAAGCTGCAAAAGTAGGTCGTCAGCTTAAGTTCTCGCTACCTTTCGAAAAAATGCTCGACACAGAAATTAGCTTGGATCTGGTGAATTAACATCAGATCTATAACAAGTTAAAATAAGGAGAAATTCTTAGAAAAGATTCTCTCCTTTTAAACTGAAATAAAATAAAGCCAAACGTGGGGCTTGGCTTTATTGTTTTATGGGGTAACTGTAAGGTATCGTATATGTATGTTTACCTTACTTATTCTTGTATTTCTTTTGCAGGGCATTAAGAAAATGTCTTAGGTACTGATCCAAAAAATCTCGATAGGATTTATGGTCCGGCTTACGGAAAAAAGCACTCAACTCATGTTTGCTTATTTTTTTATCTATTAAGGTGAGCATATCTAAGATGTCATCAGATTTCAAGTTCAATGCAATTTTCAATTTCTTAAGAATCATATTATTGCTTAAAGGATCTTCTGCCTCTGGTAAAGGACCTTCTCTTTTCCCGCGTTTTTCAATGATCAATCCGTTAAGGAAAGTTGCCAGTTCTTTATCTGTAATTTCTATTAATAAAGGGTCGTCTTCTCTTTTTAACCAGTCACTTAAATCCGCTCTACTGACATCGTGATTGGCTAATTTAAAAAGCGTAATCATTTTAGAATCACTATAATCAAACATGTAGCGAACACGTCGTAATATATCATTATTGGTCATATTGTCTTTTGTTTAATTTTCACTGCATTCATTCTTTTCGCAAACCCATATTTTTCTAGCAAAATTTACTTTCCCTCTTTTACTAACGCTGCAATAATCTGATATTTTGAATCCTGTCTTGTGGATTAAACCTTTGATATCGGAGGTAGACACAATAATGAGTCGATCTGTGATTTCTGCAGCCGACTCAATAATGTGTGAGATATCAGAATCAGTTGCACTGGTGAACAAATTATAGGGCAGGTCGATAATGGCAGCCTCATACCTTCTGCTAATGTCTTTTATATCGGAATGATAGACATGTGCAGTATAGTTGAAGTGAGAAAGATTTTTTCGTGCATTATGACAGGTCTTCTCGTTAATGTCGCAGCCTTCAATATTATTGCCTGCAAAACAAGCTTCCAACATGATTGTACCAACACCGCAACAGGCATCTAGTAGCTTTTTCTCTTTGTTTGCCTCTGCTGCAATATTGACCAGAGCTTTGGCAATATTTGCACCTATTGAGTTACTGAACGAGCAGGGTTTCTGCCTGTGTCTATGCCAGGCAATATCGTTTTTAATCAACACACCAAAATACCAAACACCTTCGTAATAGCATAAAGCATAAGTTATTGTTGGGTAATAATAATCAGTATCACCTTCAATGCTAAAGCCTATATCTCTTAACTTTCTTAGCCTATCAGAATACTCGGTTCTATCACCATCAAAAACTAAATATTCAATCTTGAAACCTTCAACGCGTATATTCTCATTTTTAATATCGCTTATTAAGGTAGAATAGTGCTCTGAAAATGAAATAACATCAAGCCTGCTTTTAATGAAAGCACTACCTGAAGGTTCTACTTTTATATCGGAAAAAAGTAACTTATTCTGTTCTTCCTTATTAAAGATGTATTTCGATTCGAGCTTACACAACTCCCTTTCAGTAATGTCACAATTAAAGGAATATATGTATTTGTTTATCTGCATATTTTTGTTGGCAGTTCACGCTTTTATTAATATTGCCTAGGGTCGTCTTCAACAATTGCATAATGATAATTGTCTATCCATTCTCCCCTAATCGGAAGAATTTTTCTTCTTAATCCTTCTCTTGTCATTCCACATTTTTCTAATATACGAACTGATTTAATATTTTCTGTCGCAACTCCAGCTTCTACTTTATGAAGATGAAATTTATCAAAACCTGTTCTTATCAATTCTTTTGAAATTTCCGTTCCATATCCATTACCCCAAGAATTTGGATGTAATTCATAATAAATCTCACCTAATTTAAATTTATCCAGTGATAATGAAATCCCTGATAAACCAATAAAAGAATTTGATTCTTTAGTTATTATTTTCCAATCGTATGATTTTCTGTTTTTTTCAGTCTGTACCCTAATCATTGAATTAACTCTTTCTTTTGTCTCTTCAATGTCTTTGGGAATTCCAAGAGTTCCAAATTCAGCAACTTCCGGGCTTAAATGCATCTGATGAATGATTTCTAAATCATCAATTGTAATCTCTTTGAAAATTAATCTTTCTGATTCTAATTCCATAAGTCCTTATTTATCTATGTTTCTGTATAACCGCCAACTAGTTTATATACGCAATACTGCATATTTATTGCACAGTACACACAGTAAGCAAGTTGTATTGTGCTCCTTTTTGGGGTCACTTCACCGAGGAGAATGGTTTTTCGTTTTGTGTTGTGGTTAAACTTTTAATCCAGGGCTTTATTTCTTATTTTTATTATCATATTTTAAAAACCAATCGTATAATTCTTGTTTGGGGTATTCAAACCAATGGATACCGTGTCCCCCATCGGGTATTATGGTGAATTTTAAATTCTTGTTTTTCCCTTTTAAGCGATTAATTATCCATTCTGTATCCTCAAATTCTGCGACTTTGTCTAATTTTCCATGATAGGCCCAAATAGGTATGTCAATTAATTTATCGGTATTCTTTTTAATGTATTCAATATGCCGTGTAAATCCACTCATTGGGGCAATAGCAGCAAATTTTTCCGGATATTTCATCGCTAAAAACCATGTTCCTGAAGCGCCTAAACTTAATCCTGTCAGGTAAATTCTGCTGGTATCCACTCGATATTTTGTTGTTATTTCCTTATAGAAATTTTCAAACCAATTGTCTGTAGACCATCGTTGGTTAAGAGGGCATTGTGGTGCTACAATAATAAAAGGAAATTCTCGTCCTCTCCAAATTTGATCAGGTATACCATACGTATAAAGTTTTATCGTATCTGTTCCTCTGGAAGAACCTCCATGCAAAAAGATTATCAGTGGCCATTTTTTTAAGCTGTCATCCTTATATTCCTTCGGCGCATAAGATATGTAATGGTAATTTGTGTCTTTGGGATTTTGATTTAAACCCCTATCGAAAACCAGCTTATTTTGCAAGGATCCATCCTTATTCCACCATATACATTCTCCATGTTTTTGTCCATCCACGTAATTTTGAATTGACTCTTTTTGTCCATTAGAATACCAATATTTGTGAGGCCCATGTCGTAAGCCATTTGAATAATTAGCAATTCTCTCAAGTTGACCGTTTTTGTACCATGTTTTAAACTCTCCTTCTTTCGTGTTTGTCCTATAATTACACCAAAGACTTCTTTCTTTTATGGTCCTGTCAAAGGAGCTATAGGTTCCTTCCATCTGAATTGAATCATTGGGATAGTAGTCCCGAACATGATATAAAGAGTCCCTTTCATCAAATTCAATAACGCGTTTGTAGATTATACTATCCTTATAAGAAATAGGATAATTTAAATAGCATGTATCTATTTGCTGCGCGCTTAACTCACAAAAAATTAAGATTAGGCTAATAACTGCTACTAATTGTTTCATTTTATTGGCTTGTGAGGTGTATATAAATCGTATCAAACCGACATGTCATTTCCTTAAACGAGATGGGTCATCTTAAGATTTTTCTATCGACTAATTTACAAAACAATAAGAAATAAAAGCCAAGCTTAAGAGCTTGGCTTGTTAAATTTGTTTAGATAGAATCGTATTATTCGGTATCGACTCCCTCTTTTTTCTTTTTAAGAGCGGCCAACCTGTCGCGAACCTTCCTATTGTTTTCGTCGATCAACACATTCATTAAATCGGCAAAGGCTTTGTATTTAGCAGGAACTGCCTTAGCCATCGCAGCTATATATGTACCTAAATCGTCATTTATAATTTCTCTTAGCTCTTTAGCAATAACTGTTGCCGATTTGCTATTCTCCCTATTCGCTAAATTTTCCAGATGCTTACCTGCCGACACATCAAAAGCAGCCTGTGAAGCTTCCAAATTACCAATAAGCCCATCCAAATCGGGTATAGAAGCTCTTGCTTCGGCCAATTCAGGCGCCTTAAGATCTTTAATTAAGGCACGTACTTCGGCACTTTCGTTGGTATAACTAGCCGATGTTATTTTTAGACCATAACGATCTAAAGTCTCTTGAGTTTTCGTTGCATTCACTTGCGCCTGGCTGGGGCGACGAACACATTTCGCTTCCACCTCATAAAAAATGGCACGTACATCTAAATCACGAGCTTTATCTTTTTCCTCAAGCTCACTTTCAATCCAACCTGCTTTTATTTTTCCAAATAACTCATCAGTTTTTGCTGATAAGGCGTCGAATGTCATCTTAAAGAATGCATCTTCTGCAATAGGGTTTGTCGTGTTAATATCAATGATACCCTGCCCTATTTCGGCCGTATCTTTAATATTAGATTTTGAATTTACTGTTTTCATAATTTAAAGATTTTATTTATTTGGCAAAATAAATTTAAACATAAAACAATAATTAACAAATGAAATTTTTAAATATTATGAATTAAACTAAAACACTGAAGCATTAGGCATCAGATAATTAGGATCACAACAAAAGATTTAAACTAACTAAACGACACCACATAAAACATCGTTAACAAACAACAAATACCGAAGCTTGTAGTAATCAAAGCATATTGATTGCCTGAAAAATTTAAGCAAATTACACGCGTGTCGATAAGTTTTTCTACTGTGGAAATTATTTCCATCGGAGATACATTCACTTTTGAAAAAAAGAGAGCATTGCTAAGAGAAATGAGCTCACTTTTCAAAAAGAGGAGTCGTTGCGGAGGCAAATGGCTCAACTTTCCGAAAAGTTGAGCTATTGCCGAGGGAAATACAGCAAGATTTGGAAAAGACGCACTTTTTCTGTGGAAAATGAGTCATTTTTTCAAAAAGATGAGCTATAGCCTAAGGATATGAGCTCCTTTTTTCCAAATGAAGTCATTTCCCTTGGGATGATGGGGAAAGTTTGGCTAGGGGAAATAAGGAAGCCAAGCGTGCGGGCTTGGCTATTATATTTTAAGGGATGGATTTTGCTGCCGCACGATTTTATCGTATGGATTTATAATTAAGTTCTAAAGTACGTGATACAATCGCACACTAGCGGGGATATATGCTTAATTTATATTGTATTCAACTGTTTTAATTCCTCTCAAAAACGGCTTCTATATCATTTTCTAAATCGTTATGAGAGGATGCCCCTCTAAATTCATCTTCATCATAACCATCCCCATACGAACTAAAATAGTCATTCACCTCTTCATCGATATTTATACTGTCAATGATATTAGAATAATTAATATTCACATAATCTACAAGTTCTTTATTAAACCCAGACACAATGGTATCAAGGATCGATTCCAACTCAGATTTAATTCCATTATAATCTATGCAAAAATCGATATCTCCAGACTCGTTGCAACAAGAGCTATCAAGATACTCCCCTATATTAGCAGAGCTTTTATCCTCGTCAAGTGCCTCTATAAAGTATGACTCAACAGCTACACAAATTTTTTCAAAAAATAATTTATCTTCAATTTCATACCTTTTGATTAACTCTAGCAAATATTCAAGGTCAATATTATCAATACCATTGTTTTCAATAAATTCTGAAATAAAAGAAAAATCATGAATATCAATTATTTCGTCAAAATCGACAAGCAAAACCAAAAGCTCATATAATCTTACCCCCTTCGGCTCTTTATTATTGGATAATTGCTTAATTAAATCTTTTATTTTAAAAGTTATCCTAGGGTTATAAATATCTAGACTAGATAGTAGAACCAGATAATCCCAATCTCTATTTCTAAGTTTATCTGCATAAAAATAATTAAACAATTCTTCTTGAATTTGTTGAATTATATCTTTTGAGATTTTATTATTTGATCGTAGGCTGTTTAGGAAATTAATTGAAGAATCCGTACCAAGAGATTTTAATATAGATATCACTAAATCCACTTCTTCTAAATATGTATTTAGAATGAAATCACCAATGGAAGGATTAAATAATGAATATTCAATTTTATCATCCCATGTTTCACTTCGATCAAGCAATGACCCAACTGCTAGTCTTCTAACAGCATTAAAACTATTATCGGTATGGTCAAAATGAATTTTAAAACTTTTTTTAAAAGTTGAATAAGATCTGCTTAATACTTTCTCATCTATTTTACCTGCATTAAAAACAGTTAAAAAGGATAATACTCTTACAGGATCATCTATTTGGGTTTGGAAATAATCACGCCAAATATCTTCTGGGTTTTCAAATTTGCTAATTATGTAATTCCAATATTGTTCAGATTTTATTTTTGAGATTCTTCTATCATCAGTGATAAATTCAATAATTCTCGGATTAAAGTTCTTATGCCTAATTATATCTTTATATCTCTTTTGTTTGTAGATCTCGTCAATATAGATACTATCTATGTTTGAATGATATATATGATTATATAGGATTTTTGCTTTATCCAAATCTGATAGATTTTCAATTTTCAATAAGAATTCATCTTCTCGAATATTGTTATTCTGTAGTTGATGACTTAAACTAACGGCCTTAGTTAGAATATTTGTTCTAGAAGTGAGGATGAACTTTTTTGTTTTATCACTTTTTATTCTATTAATGAATTTTACCGTGTGAGAGTCTCTTTTATTATTTACAGCATCATACATGATGCTACCTAAAAAATCATCACAATAAAATATTATTTTTTTATTTTCTTTTTCCCGAAATAAATCTTCAGCTTCACTAATAGATTCTTCAATATCACAAAATTCAAATCCGTTCGCTATATAATATAGGGCTAGGTTGTTTGCAAGAGTTGTTTTTCCTATTCCTGGTTCACCCGAAATAATGATAACGTTCTTCTTTTTTAAAATTTCAGCTCCCTTAATATGATTCTCTGTAATTGCATATCTCTCATTATGTGATCTAATTTCTTTTATTGTGCTTTCACTTCTTCCTTTTGTTGCATTATGAAGTAGTATGTCGAATATATATGTGCTTGTAATCCACAGTTTATAATTTTTTTCAACAATATTTTGGTTCTCTTTTTTTGATAGAAAATCGGTTATATCATCTTCCCCCCAGACATCTGATTCCGATTTAATAAATGGAGCAAAGAGGTTAAATATTTGTTTTTTGTTTTCTCTAGATAATGGAACAGATGTGAAAAAAATATATTTAGCAGGATTCAAATTCCGTACTTTATTCACTTCCTCACTTTTTAATTTGCTAAGTAATCCTTGATACCCTGTTTTTAGGTAATGCTTACATTGTATTACTCCTTCTTTTTCACCAAACCAAAAGCGACCATCAACACCTCCATCTCTTCCTGCTTTAAATTTCTCAACGCGACAGTTTAAATATGCTGAAATTATATCTCCAGCTAGGGATTCAAATTCTCTGTCATTTAGTTTAGATAAAAAATATTCCATTTAAGTTGTATAATAAGGGCTAATAATTGTACCTATATCTTTGTGAAAAATGCCCTATACATCCCATATTAGCATGTATTGTGTACCTTTTTATTTTCGAGACTAAAGCTACAAAACAATGAGAGTTTAACAATAGAAATAATAAGAAATAACAAAGCCAAGCGTGAAGCTTGGCTTATTGTTATATGGGGTAATAGTAGAATTTCGTATGCGTACTTGCCTTACTTATTCTTGTATTTCTTTTGTAAGGCATTCAAAAAATGTCTGAGGTACTGATCCAAGAAATCGCGATAGGATTTATGGTCGGGATTACGGAAAAAAGCACTCAATTCGTGTTTGCTTATTTTTTTATCTATCGAGGCAAGCATCTCTAAAATGTCATCCGATTTAAGGTTCAATGCAATTTTCAGTTTCTTCAGAATCATATTATTGCTTAAAGGATCTTCGGCCACAGGCAAAGGACCTTCTCTTTTTCCGCGTTTATCAATGATCAATCCGTTAAGGGAAGTGCCCAGTTCCTTATCTGTTATTTCGATTCGAGGGTGCATAGCTCCCTTTCAGTCATGTCACAATTAAAGGTGTATATGTATTTATTCATTTGTCTATTTTTGACCATCGGGAAGCATTCTCCTGTGCTATTTTCTTATATAAGACTTTCTGGTCGTAGCGGCTTGTAATTCATCTTCCACTTTAAGAATTCTTTGGTCTACAATGAATGTCGCAATGGGAAGTAAAGATGCTGCCAAACAAATGAGTGTTTTCATAAGACGCCACTTCTTTTTCATGGCATAATAGATCACCCAAATGCAATAAAATATGAATAATATACCGTGAAGGCTCCCTACGATCTTATTGGGTAAGCCCATCTCAAACCCATACTTTAGAATAATGGTTGGAATTAATAAAAGGAACGAGATGCCTTCTAAAATAGCCAGGATACGTAGCTGGCCAAGAACTGTGTTTAATTTCATTCTATTGGGGGTTGTATTGATTAATTTATTCTGTCAATTAATTGGGGCAGATTCACAATCAGACAGGTGTATATCGCTTGATTCATTTTACATCAGGATATCGGGAGGCTAAGTCGCCTCAAAATCGTTCTGTTCCCGAAACTACAAAACAATTGCTTAACAAAAATCAATACGCAATAAAAAATCACATAAAAAAAGCCCGGGCAGAACCCAAGCTATTTTGTACTTATACTAGTTGATGAGATATCGTCGTTTAAGACATGAAATCAGAAACCAGATAATCTTACTACTTTACGGGAGGTGTTCCTTCCGCGTTAGAAAGAATGGCATCCATTTGTACCAAAGCATCCTGAGCGATAGCTGAAACACCAATTACTGTTCTTGCTGGAAGATCGCCTTTAAAGAATGTTGGATAAACCTCGTTTACGGCATCCATATCTGCGATATTTCTAACTTGGATATTAATTTTAACCACATCGTCCATGTTGTGGTTGATACTCTCCACAATTGCCTTAATGTTATTCAAACACTGAGTAGCCTGCTCTTTTGCACCACCAGCTACAAGTTTACCCGTTTTAGCATCAACAGGTAATTGGCCTGAAACATTGTTGTAATGCGAGAAAGCAACCGTTTGTGTCGATAGAGAACTCTTTGGAGCATCTTCAGTATTATTTGCTTTAATAACAATTCCATGTCTGTCTTCAACAGCTTGCGGAGGTGTACCATCACCGTGCGATACCGTTGCGTCAATTTGTACTAAAGCATGCATTGGCAAGCCTTCAGCTACTACAACCGAGCGTGCCGGAACATAACCTACAGTTCTGGCGATAGATGAATCCGGGAAAAATGTTGTGTAAGCTTCATTTACTGCTTCAATATCCGAAAGGTTTTGAACGTGAATATTAACTTTTACAATATCGTCGAAAGGCACGTCGATACCTTCCATAATTCCTTTGATATTTTTAAGACACTGTGCTGCCTGTTCTTTTGCACCGCCAACTACGATATTACCCGTTTTAGGATCGACAGGTAATTGTGCTGAAATATGATTGTAATGAGAAAAAGCTACAGTCTGTGTTGATACAGAATTTTTAGGAGCATTTTCTGTATTTCTTACCAATTTTACAAGATCGCAAGGCTCTTGTGGTGTAGTTCCTTCGCCGTTTGAAATAACGGCATCCATTTGCACTAAAGCACCATCCAAAGGTAAAGCAGCAACAGCAAGTACTGTACGTGTTGGAAGATAGCTCTGGAAAAATGTTGTATACACTTGGTTTACAACTTTAATGTCCATGATATTCTTAAGGTAAACATTAATGCGAACCACATCAGTCATCGTATGATCAATGCTCTCTACAATTGCTTTAATGTTTGCTAAGCACTGCTCGGCCTGCTCTTTTACACCACCAGCTACAATTTTACCCGATTTCGCATCGATAGGCAATTGAGCTGAGATATTATTGTAATGAGAAAAAGCTACAGATTGTGTAGACATAGCACATTGGGGTGCATTCTCCGTGTTTCTCGAATTTTTTATGATTACGCCACTCATAATAATTACTTTTTAATGTTTGTTATTGTTGTTTTAAGTGCGCCAAACATAGTAAAAAATTCAATAAGCTTGGTATAAAAACAATTAATTTAAAATTGTTTTTTTTGACATTTAAGTCATCTGTTATCTGTAAAAATTGAATTCTTATTTTTAACCGATATGCAAGCCATTCATGACACCCATATTTTCAAGATCACATCTCGCAATTATTATATTTTCTTTTATTAAAACACTCATATCTTTATAATTTAAAGGCGATTCGTTATACTTCACAGAATCTTTTCTTATTGTTTTTCTTAAATTTCAATTATGCCAATTCAATAAATAATCATTCTCATCTTTTTCTAAATTTACTGTTAACTTATAAACAATTAAATTGCCATTTATGATTAACAGTAAATTTAAATTATCGTTCCCGAACATGGTGATAACGAACACTTATTTTCTTCTCTGTTGAAAACTAACAAATCAACAAATTAAACAGTAATAAGTAAAATAGACATTCTTTTTAATTGAGATAGATATGGCTTTTCCAAAATCTTCAAGACAAGTTATTCCTCCTCGTAATGACAAAAAAGCCACTCTCCTGCGAGAATGGCTTTAAAAGTTCTAATACCGATTAGAATTACTCTATGCCAAGTAAAAATTGAAGAGGAATATGCAATCTGTCCCTCCAGGCATTTTCGTCATGTATGGCACCTTCAAATTTTCGGGTCATCCAATTTATATTCTCTTTATATGATCTTTCATTCATCATACGATCAACTTTCAATTGATAGGGTTCATAAAGTGAGTCAAGGGTTTTTGTTCCATAATCGAAATATATTTTGTGTGTTTCGGGATCAGGCAAATTCCTTTCCACATATTTCAAGAAAACACCATCAAGTGCTGGCCAGTGTGTCGATAAACATGCTGCTCCACCAAACACATCAGGATATTCCGAAATGGCATAGCAAGAGATTAAGCCTCCCATGCTCGATCCTAGAATAAAGGTATTGTCTCTATCAGTTTTAGTGCTGTATGTCTTATCAATAAAAGGTTTCAATTCTTTTACCAGGAATTTTAGATACGCATCGGAAAGAATTTCACCTTGATATTTATCTGAACGCTCAATGGTTTTCAAAAGCTCTTGAGGCTTGTTTGGCATATATTCCATTGTTCGATTACTCGTATTGTTTATAGCCACAACAATCACTGAGCGTATTTTATTTATTTTAATCAAAGAATCAATCGTTTCATCAACAGCCCACTCCTGCTTGTTCCAAGTTGTAGTACGATCAAAAAGCATTTGCCCATCATGCATGTAAATAACAGGATATGATTTATTCGCATCATAATTCCTTGGTAACATCACCTTCACATCTCGTGATGGAATGTGTTGCGATTGAAAAGCCTGATATTCCTTAAACATCAGTGGCGTCTCTTTTTTCTCCATATTACAAGCAAGTACAATACTTGACAAAAGTAGACCAACAAATAGATTTTTCATAGATCAATGATTTGAGGTTTATTCATTTTTCAATTAAAAAAGCCATTCCCCAAGAGGAATGGCTTTTTGAGGGGTACCCACTTTTCGCAGAACGAAAAGTAAATTACTTCACGTATACTCTATACTCCCAAGCTTTCATATCTACTGCAAGCTTAGCAGCCAAATCGTGTTTGTTTCCATCTTTATAACAAGCATAGTTGCCTGCATTTGCATCCATTTCCAATGTCGCTTTAACTGGCTCTTTGCCCAGGTTCAAAATCACAATAACTTTGTTTCCTTCTGCCTCACGAGAGAATGCAAAAATCTTTTCGTTCTGATCTGAATTGATACGAACCAATTTTCCACCTTTTACACCATTCTGTAGGGCTTTGTTATTCTTCTTTAAAGCAATTAACTCTTTATAAAATGAAGCTAACTCCATATTGCTCCAATCAATCTCATCTTTCTCAAAGAACTTCAAACGCTTGTTCATACCAGCTTCTTGTCCACTGTAAATTAATGGCATACCCGGCATAGTGAAGGTTAGTACGGCAAATGCTTTACCACCTTCGCCCATTCGCTCTTCTATAGTGCCATTCCACGAATTCTCGTCGTGGTTGGTAATGAAATTCATAAGGTATGAGTCAGCAGGGAAAACGGTATCGATCTTCGTAAAGAAAGCTTCCATATCGTTGGCTGTTTTCTTTCCTTTTACCACATCGTTCATAATATGGTGAAAATCCCATCCATATCCCATGTCAAAGGCATTTTCCAATAGCTCATGTCCGCCATCTTCGGCCAGCATGAATACAGGCTTCACAGCGTCCAGTTCTTTACGAGCCGCTTCCCAAAAATCGGTAGGAACCATTCCTGCAACATCGCAACGGAATCCGTCAACATCGGCATTGGTCAACCAAAACTTTAAGGATTCGATCATATACTTACGCATTTCCTGATTCTCGTAGTTCAAATCAGCCGTATCGCTCCAGTCTGTTCCTTCAGGAATTACAATCTCACCCTTTTCGTTCTGAGTGTACCAGTCTTTATGATCTTTCATGATTATATTATCCCAACCTGTATGGTTAGCCACCCAGTCGAGAATCACTTTCATACCCATATCGTGAGCTTGCTTTACCAAACTTTTCAAATCGTCCATAGTACCAAACTCCGGATTCACAGCTTGATAGTCTGCAACAGCGTAATACGATCCCATGCTTCCTTTACGGTTCTTCTCCGAAATAGGATAAACCGGCATTAACCAAAGAATATCCACGCCCATTTCCTTTAAGCGAGGCATATGTTTGGCGAAAGCATTAAGCGTTCCTTCTGGTGTATATTGACGAATGTTCACCTCGTAAATATTGGCATTACGGCTCCATTCTAAAGGCTTTTCAGTTTTCATTTCTTTAGTATCTGTTTTTGCCTTTGGTGAATTTTGGCAAGACATCATTAAACTTGCCATCAGAATTAGGCTAAGTGTTGAATTGATTACTTTGTTCATCTTTTTATATTTATTATTCCTTTTTATATACTGAGAGTCTCACTCAAAGTAAGGTCATCAGTTTTTTTGCTATATATCCAAACTCTGTCAGGAACGACTCCGTCGTACGCTGACAGGTTTTCATTCTTCTTACGCTTGTTGATGTTAAGACTCGATAAATTGCTGTTTCTCCATTTTATCCTTTATCCTTGTTCACTTTAACCTTTACAAATTTTCAAGCAATACAATATCAAAGTCGGTGTCGACCTGTACTTTTCCATCTTTCACCTTCGCTTCTTTTCCAGAATAGGCATCTCTCAAAACTGTCCCTTCTGGAAATTCTTGAACAGGTATTACCTTCATACCTTTGTCTAAATCAAGCCCAACAACAACATGGTCTTGATAATTGTCCTGAGCAAAACTTCTACTGAAAACATAAGGTTTCTCTGAAAGCATTTCGTGTACGCCTGCTCCAACTGCCGGATGATTACGACGAAATTGTCCTAGCTTTTGCCAGTGCTTCAATAAATCCTGAGTTTTAACATCCTTAGCAATATCTTCCCAGTTCATGAATGAACGAAGTGTGGCGTCGCCCTGCGTTCCTCCAATCTGTAATGAACGAGCAGACTCATCGCCATAATAAACCTGTGAGGTTCCGGGGCAAAGCAATAGTTTAGTTGCTGTTTCGTAAGTTTTTTCTCTTGCCGGATCAAACGGAGAGCCATCGTCATGCGAAGTCATATAATTCATGACACCCGCCGTTTTCAGTTCCTCATTCATAATTCTTGAATAGCGAGCGAATAGTTCTTCATATGATTTTTGAGCATTATACTTGAATTCGAAATTGATCATCCCATCAAAACCATAGTCGTAATAATTGACTTGCTTATCGCCAAAATCAAAAGCTTTTGCTGCACTAATATTGAAGTTATAAACCTCTCCAACCATATAAAATTCATTGTCATCCAATACTTTTTCAGGATGATTTTGTTTCCATGTTCTGAAAGCATAGTCGCATTCCTTTTTCAAATCAGCCCAAACCGATTCCTCAGTATGCTTTACGGTATCACCTCTGTAACCATCAATACCAAACTCTAAGATGTAATCGCACATCCATTTAATTAAATGGTATTTCGGCGTTCTTGGGTAGCCTGTTCTTTGGAAAAAAGCATCCAGCTCAGCCATTTCCTCATCGTAACGGCCTTCAGCTTTCCATTTTTTAGCCAACTCAGTAGGAATAGTCACCTCTTGTGTACTTTCAGTTTTAATATCCGGCAAATTATCCGTTAAAGTACATTCAATGGTCGTTTTATACCCCTTGTAAGTACAGGTTGGACAAGTTCTCACCCATTGTTCCTCCCAAGCCGGATCTGTCTCTGTTGCCGGCCCTGTGTGATTAATCACACCATCTAATAAGATTCGGATACCGTGTGCATGAGCTGTTTCTACAAGTTCAGCCAAATCAGCTTTTGTTCCAAAGTTAGGATCAAGTGCCGTCCAGTCTTTTGCCCAATAACCATGGAAACCATAGGTCAAACCAGTCCCTTCATCTACGGCACCATGAATCTGTTCTGTGATAGGCGTCATCCAAATGGCATTTATACCTAAATTATTGAAATAACCTGCTTTTATTTTTTGAGTTACGCCTTTAATATCACCTCCTTTAAAACCGCGCAACTTAGCAGGCTGTTTGGTTCTATCAAAATTGATATCATTGGTTTTATCTCCATTATTAAAACGATCCGTCAATAAAAAATAAACATTCGCACCTTCCCATACAAAAGGTTGTTCCTTCTTCTCAACTACTTCTTTATCAGTAGAGCACGCCGATAGTATAATCAACAATGCCACAAAAATACTCAGCCCAATATTCTTCATTATCTTGTTTGTTTTATTGTGATCGTTTGATTTTCTCCTTTAATTAAAGTCTCAGTAAATCGAAGAATTTTTGTATTCTTATCCCAAGTAAATTGGACTGATTTCTTTCCAACTTTTATCGCCTTTGGCTTCTTTTCAATATTATGAATCAACCAGGTCATTTGTTTATCCTGAGCTTGGAAGTTATTCCCTAAATCAGTTTCTACTGAAAAGTTGAGCTTCGAACCTTTTTGTTCCGATTTGAACTTCAACAACTCATATTCCCCTTTTTCAAAGGCTTCAGGCGATGTTCCATTATCATTGTAGAGCTTACCTTCACTTTTCTTTACTGAAGAGTCAAAGTAATAATGCAAGTCAAACTCCTTTAGAGAATAGTTTTGAGTATTCATCATGCCAGTTTTCATTGGGACAAAAGATCCCCCACGCACAAACGCAGGAATATGATCTTCTTTAAGTTCTATGTTATAAGATTCGCCTCCTTCATATCTCTTTCCGTTAACAAAGTCGAACCAAACCGAACCTTTAGGTATGTAAACCTCTTTTTGTTTCAGGCCCGCTTCAGTAATGGTTGATACCAGAAAAGCATCACCCCACAGGTAGGTATCTGAAATATTCAAGAGTTCCATATTGTCCTGCTCTTCGAAAAACAAAGGGCGCATTAATGGCAATCCTGTTTGATTATTCTCGAATGCTAAAGTATAATTATATGGCATCAATCGGTATCTTAATTCAATTGATTTCTTAGCCAATACTTTTGTTTTGGCTTCTCTAAAAACAGGCTCTGATGGCACTGCTTCCTGTGCGTGTGGTCGGAATATGGGTTGAAACACACCATACTGTAACCAACGTGTATACAACTCATCATCCAAATTGTCTCCTGCAAAACCTCCTAGATCTGAGTGCATATAAGAGATGCCTTGTAGACCCATTTGCAATGATATTTCAGTCTGAGGTTTTAATCCATCCCAGCTTCGACTCACATCGCCCGTCCATGGAATCATACCATATCTTTGTGAACCAACCGCCCCCGCTCTCATCAAGATAAATGGTCGCTGATTTGGAAAATCTTTTTGGTAACCTTCGTGTACTAATTTGGCCCAGTAGTGCCCATAGATATTATGAACTTCATCGGCTGAACCGTTCACATGTTGTAATTCTGAAGGATGAACTTCAGGTTCACCTAAATCGCCCCACCAGCCAGCAACACCCATATTGGCTAAACCTTTATAGATATTCCAAAACCAGTCTGTTGCTTCAGTTTTAAACACATCAACCAAGCCTGTATTTCCAAAATAGAAATCGTAGGTAAATGGCTTTCCCGCTTTATCTGTTCCCAACACCTTATTATCAACAGCCTCTTGCCACCTTTTCGAAGTGGTTAGAATAAAGGGCTCCGTTATTAGTATTGTTTTAACACCTTTTTTATTCAAGTCCTTTATCATCTTTTCAGGAGCTGGAAATGAATCTCTGTGAAAGGCCAAATTCCCCATTTCACCCTTCATTTCTTTTCCAAACCAAAACAAGTCTAGAATTATAGCATCAACAGGAATAGAATCCTTTAAGAACTGATCAATCGTCTCTACCGTTTCCTTTTGAGAATGATAACCAAATCGACTGGAAAAATTACCCAATGCCCATCGTGGCAACATAGGCTGTCTTCCTGTTAAGTTGGTGAATTCGTAAGTAAAATTCTCCCAAGTATCGGCAGCAATCACCTGATAAACTTTACGCCCCGAGATTGTTTCGTATCGTAGTGTATTATCCTTTTTGCTATCCAAATCGAGGAAGCCAATAGGTGCATTATCAAAATGTACAGCGTATTTTTTTGAAGAGACAACAACCGGCATAGTATAATTCATCAATTCCGAACGTGTACCATAACCATAGTGTGCTCTGTTATAAAGTTGAAGTCTGTTACCACGACGATTCATACCCAATACGCGAGCACCACCTCCAAATAGAACTTCATCAGTTTCAATTTGAAAATCAATATTTTCAGTGCTATCCGTTTTTATATAACCTTCCTTTTCTGATAAAAGTTCATTCCCCTTATAAAAGTATTCAATATCGAAAGGCGATTTCATTACGACAACCACTATACCTTTTGTTTTATAAACCAACTGATTTTTCTTATCAGACAATCTTGCCAACTGGTTGTTAGGCTTTAAAACAACTGCATGAGATTCTGCATTGTATTTTTCTCCTTTTGGAATAAAAGCTGTTTCGACAATATTTTGATTGTAAAATTGAAACTGATAATCACCTTGATTGGTCTTGACAATAAGGCCTTTTTCACCAATTGAATGAGATTGATAAACCCTTTGACTGTTTTGAGCTATTGCACTTAGCGAACCAAATGCAATAGTCAACAAAAGAGTTATTCTTACTACTGATTGATTAAATCTAATCATGTTAAGAGATAAATTGTTCATGTGATCTATTGATCACCGTATATTATAATTTGATGCTTACTTAAGTTCTAAAACCAATGATGCTTTAGGCGAAAGGGTGATTTTCCCAACCGATAAATCATATTGTTTTTTAGAGATAACATCTTTTCCTGATTTAAACGATTTTAAACTCTCAGAGAATCGCTTCAAGTCCAAATCGTAAGCCTTTTCATTCTTATTAATCACTACCATTACCGTTTTATCCTCATTACTTCGGAAATAGACGTAAGTGTTATGCTCAGGAATATAATGCATCAGTTTTCCTGTGTGGATTACCGGATTTTCTTTTCTCCAATTCAATAAATTCTTTAGAAAATCAAAAGCTTCATTCTCTTTTTCGGTTCTGCCTTCTGCTGTAAATGCATTTCGTTCGTCACCTTCCCATCCTCCTGGGAAATCAATTCTCATCACGCCATCTCCATCGCTCTTTTTTCCTTCCAAAAGAATTTCCGTTCCAACATACAGCTGTGGAATACCACGTGTTGTTGCAAGAAAAGTCATTAACTGCTTGTACTTATCAATATCACCTTCAAAAGTGGACATGATATGGTCTGTATCGTGGTTTTCAGCGAAAATCAAAAGATTATATGGATCAGCATATAGATAATCAAGCGCCAAAGAATTGTAAAGACGAATTAAACCTTCGCTCCAACCTTCCTTTTCGTTAAAAGCTTTTGGCATAGCAAAGAACAGTGAGAAATCCATCACCGATGGCAATTCAGAGTTAAAGCCATCATGATTAAGAGAGCCCTTTTGCCAGTATGCAATTTCAGCCGGCGTTTCTAACCAAGATTCACCAACAATATTCATATTAGGGTACTCATCCATTATTGATTTACAAATAACAGCCATTCCATGCTTATCGTTATATGGATAAGTATCAATTCTAATCCCACCTAAATCAGCATATTCAATCCACCAGATCGTATTTTGAGCAAAATAAGTTACTAGAAAATCATTCTTTTGGTTCAAGTCTGGCATACTCGTATCAAACCAACCATTAAAATTCTTATCGTAATCTGTTTTCGAAACATAAGGATCATTGGTTGTACTCTTACGATGATTTGAGTTGGTATACTCAGGGAAAGTATGTACCCAGTCTTTTGTAGGTAAATCATTCATCCACCAGTGGGCTGATCCACAATGGTTGGTAACAACGTCCATTACAATTTTAATTCCACGCTTTTTAGCTTCTGCCGATAAACGGGCATAATCATCGTTGTTTCCATAACGCGCATCGATATGGTAATAATCTGTAATAGCATAAGTGTGGTAAGACACCGTAGGTTGGTTGTCTTCCATTAATGGTGTACTCCAAATTGCAGTAACACCCAATTCTTTTAAATAATCAAGGTGATTAATCATCCCTTGAATATCTCCTCCGTGACGCCCATCCGGGTTTTCACGATCAAATTTATCTGTTAACTTTTCAACTGAATCATTGTTGGGATTACCATTTGCGAAACGATCCGGCATTAACAAATACATCACATCTGATTCGTTAAATCCAATACGTTTAGCCGAATTTTCTCTTCTTTCTTTTAATTCATATTGATAACTCGCCTTCTTTCTTCCTTTCTGAGAAAATACCAAATCAAACTTTCCTGCCTTTGTATCTTCATTAATTACTAAATCAATAAATACATAATTTGGATTATCCGTCTTATTAATCTTATCAATCGAAACACCTGCGTATTTTAGATTAATATCATAGTTCGAAATGTTCTCGCCTTGCACCAACAACTGCAAGTTAGGATTTTCCATATCTACCCACCAGAACATAGGTTCAACTCGCTCTACTTTTACCTTCTTAGCTTCCGCTTGAAAGCTAAACATCGTAAATATCACCAAAGAAATCAAAAAGCTTCTCATTCTATCAATTTTGTGTTTTTATACAAATTCAGGATAAAAACCTTCGATTCTTATCCTGAATTCATAACCATTTTCAATTAAGCATGTTCTATTACTAAACTACTACTTTTCTCAATTTTATATTCATCATCCTGAATAAAGATTGAAACCGTTTCGCCCTCTTCATTTATCACACCAACCTCATCAGCCGATACATAAATATTAAGCAAGTTGCCACGGAACAATACTTTAAAGGAATATGATTTCCATTTTTCCGGAATAAGTGGCTTAAGACTTAATTGTCCATTAACCACACGCATACCACCAAAACCTTCTACAATAGACATCCATGTTCCAGCCATACTTGTAATATGCAAACCTTCGTGAGCTTCTCGATTGTAATCATCAAGATCCAAACGAGACGTTCTCAAATACATTTCGTAAGCACTGTCGATATCACCAATCTTAGATGCTAAAATTGAATGGATACATGGCGACAAAGATGATTCATGAAGTGTTCTTGGCTCATAGAAGTTATAATTCTTCTTAATGGTTTCCATATCATAATTCTCCTCAAACAGGTAGATTCCTTGCAGAACATCGGCTTGTTTGATAAAACATGAACGAAGAATTCTATCCCAAGACCAAAACTGGTTAATTGGACGGAACTGAGGATCTAAATCAGAAGCAGTTAATTGCTCCTTATCCATAAAACCATCTTGCTGCATGAAGACACCTGTTTCCTCATCCATTGGGAAATGCATGTTTTCAAGGATATCATTCCAGCGACTTGTTTCCTGATCGAAATCGAAGTTCAAGTTCTTCATGATTTCTTCGTATCGTACAGGATTACTTTCTTTCACATATTTGAAAGCCTCTTGAGTATATGACATACACCAACAAGCAATGGTATTTGTGTACCAGTTGTTGTTTACGTTGTTCTCATATTCATTAGGCCCGGTAACGCCAAGCATTACATATTTCTTCTTCGCTGTAGAGTAAGTTACTCTTTGGCTCCAGAAACGTGAAATTCCAACCAAAACATCAAGACCATATTCAGCTAAGTAAGCCTTATCATCGGTATGACGGATATAATTGTAAATGGCAAATGCAATCGCTCCATTACGATGAATTTCTTCAAAGGTAATTTCCCACTCATTATGACATTCTTCACCATTCATGGTAACCATAGGGTAAAGTGCAGCTCCACTGTTAAAACCTAGCTTCTCTGCATTTTCAATCGCTTTCTGCAATTGTTTATGACGATAAACCAAAAGATTTCGAGTTACCTCAGGACGAGATGTACTCAAGTAGAAAGGCACACAGTAGGCTTCTGTATCCCAATAAGTAGATCCACCATATTTTTCACCGGTAAACCCTTTAGGACCGATATTCAATCGCTCATCCTCACCTGTATAGGTTTGATTCAACTGGAAAATATTAAATCGTATCGCTTGCTGAGCAGCAACATCACCTTCAATTACAATATCAGAGATACTCCATTTCTCAGCCCAGGCAGCAACATGCTCTTCTAATAATGCCTCATAACCTTTTGTGTAAGCAGCTTCAGACACCTTAGATGCATTTCCACTAATTTCAGTTTTGTTATGATTCAAAGAACTAAGCACACTTACGTACTTGTAAAAACTTAAGGTTTCACCTTGCTTTACTTCAGTTTCAATAAAATTGGCAACGTATTTTTCCTTTTCAATAATATCGGCAGTCGCCTTTACATCTTGGCCATTCTTCAAAAGTTGGTATCGCATATTCATACAAACATGGAAATCTAACTTTTTAGTACGAGCAGTGATATACGCTTCACCTGTTATCGACTTGGCATTTAAGACATCCCAAAACTTTTCATCGTAATTGGAATCTTCATTTTTAACATCGGCATCGATATAAGAATTGAAACTAATTTTACCATCAAAATTTAAAGCCGTAACAGAGTAACGAATCACTCCTACTTCTGAAGTCACAATACTTAAGAATCGTTTACCTTCTACTTTTACTTGATTACCATTGCTCATAGTTGCAATGAAAGAACGTTTCAAAACACCTTCTTTCATATTAAGTGTACGAACAAATTCGCTAAGCTTACATTTTGCTAAATCAAGCATCTCTCCGTTTATTTTAACGTCGATACCAATCCAGTTTGGTGCATTTAATACCTTAGCAAAATACTCAGGGTAACCATTTTTCCACCAACCTACACGAGTTTTATCTGGATAATAAACACCGGCAATGTAAGTTCCTTGTAGAGTCTTGCCAGAATATGCTTCCTCGAACATAGCTCGTTGGCCCATATTTCCATTACCAAGACTAAATATACTTTCAGATGACTGGTGGTTTTCAGGATTAAATCCTTCCTCTATAATGCACCACTCATCATGCTTTAAATACTCGTTCATTTTACTTCAATTTTAGATTACATTGCCACAAAATGTGGGAATCTACAGTAATCAGCTTTTTTATTTGCTCATGAGAAAAGCTCCCAATGGGCTATTTACTTAATCCGGATTCTAAAGTTTCAAAATTGAATCCTTCAAATCCAGGAACTACAAAATTGGCTTTATTCAAAACATCAGGAGAACCTATCCCAACACATCGCATTCCGCCATTTATAGCAGCTTCAACCCCCGCTTCAGCATCCTCAAACACCACACAGTTGGCAGGTTCAGAATTTAAAAGTTCCGCTCCCTTAAGAAATACTTCAGGGTCTGGTTTTGCTTTGCTAACATGAGTTCCATCAACGATAGCATCGAAATATGATGTCAATTTTAGTTGTTCAAGAATGGTCATGGCATTCTTGCTTGCAGAACCTAAAGCAATCTTAATACCTTTTGCCTTTAAGTCCTCAAAAAAATCTTTTACACCTGGAAGAATTTCTTCAGGCGTCATCTTAAGAATGTATTCTAAATATTCCTCATTCTTTTTAGCTGCTAGTTTCAATTGAGTCTCTTCATCAAGATCAACTCCTCCAATTTCCATAAGAATTTCGAGAGAACGCATTCGGCTTACACCTTTTAAACGCTCATTATCTTCCTCTGTAAAATCGAAGCCTAAACCATTGGCCAAGCTTTTCCAAGCTATATAGTGGTATTTTGCTGTATCGACAACAACACCATCTAAATCAAAAATACATGCACTAATCTTTTCCATCGGTTCTTTAATAATTATGAATTTGAAGTTTCTTCTGCTTTGATAAAAAATACAGAAACTGCACCAAGCATCATCATGACACCAGCAAGTACTAAAATGTAAATTGCTTGTTCATGGAAGAATATTTTTAAAATAGATCCACCAAACAGACCACTTACAATTTGTGGAATTACAACCGTTAAGTTGAATAAGCCCATATAAATCCCCATACGTTTTGCAGGCAATGAACCAGATAGAATGGCATATGGCATTGCTAAAATTGCTGCCCATGCTACTCCAATTCCTATCATTGAAACAAATAACATATTAGGATCATGAAATAAATAAGTAGAAATGAATCCAATACCTCCAGATAGAAGTGCAATTGCATACACAAATTTTCGGCTGGTCTTACGAATTAAAGAAGGCATTGCCACTGAAAACAGAGCAGCAAATAAACTGTAAGCTGCGAAACACAGTCCTACCCAGTTAGCAGCTTCATTATAAGCAGGAGATCCTGCATCACCAATTGGTGTATTCCAATAATGTTGCGCAAAAGCAGGCGTTGCGTAAACCCACATCAAGAAAAGAGGAAACCAAGAGAATAATTGAACAACAGCCAATTGCTTCATTGTTTTCGGCATATTTCTTAACAAGTAGAAAAAGCTTTCTTTCTTTTCTTTATCCTCAGCCGTAATATTATTATAGGCTTCAAATTTCTCCGGAGGATATTCTTTAGTTTTAAATACAGTCACTAATACACTCAACAGTAATATTGAACCTCCTAAGTAGAATGACCAAATTACTGAGGGCGCAACCTCACCAGCTGGAGCATTATTTTGTACCCCCATCCAAGTCAGTAAAAAAGGCAATGCCGAACCAATTACAGCACCAACATTAATTAGAAAACTTTGGATTGAATAGCCTACATTTCTTTGCTCTTCAGGCGTCATATCAGCCACAAGTGCTCTAAATGGTTGAAAGGTTACATTAAATGAACCATCCATTACTGCTAGCATTAAAGCACCAAATATTAGGGCACCTACTCCTCCTGCAGAAATTACATAGGGAGCATTAGGCATAAAAAACATTGCTATCATTGATAAAATTGCACCACCTAAAATATAAGGTGATCTTCTACCAAATCGATTCCAAGTTTTATCACTAGCTGCACCAACAACAGGCTGTATTAACAGCCCCATAACTGGGGCAACTAACCAAAATAATGACAATGAGTGCAAATCAGCACCTAAATTCGACAGAATTCTACTGGCATTGGCATTTTGTAATGCAAAACCAAATTGCACACCTAAAAAGCCGAAACTTAAATTCCAGATCTGCCAAAAATTTAAACGAGGTTGTTTATTCATTAGATTTTCATTTTGTGTCCTAAGGCACTTTTTTAAATTAAATGAGACATTTTAGTACATATGATGCTATAAAAATAACATTCAATAAAAAACATCAATTGGATTGAGACACACAGTAGACTAACTTGACGTGTGTCACCTAAAATGAGGGTACCAATCCCAATAAACGGAGTATAAACTCAGTTTTGAGATCAATAATAAAGGAAGTAATTATTATAATATAGTCGGAATAGAGGTTTCCCTCTGGATTCAAAATTAGATTATTTTTTACAGAATGTCAAAAACGCCTAGGAATTAGAAATTCACAAAAGCCCATAAACATTGAACAAAAGTGCATTTCAAACGGTTGCGAAGAATAACAAAAAAAAGTAAAAAAAGTTTTATACAGAATGAATCTGAAGATAAACTCGTTCTAGTGGAATAAAAAAATCTCTATCAACAACAATAGTCAATAGAGATTATAGCATAAGTTTATTCCTTCCTATTTCGTAGAATCACGAACAACCAAAGAGGTTTTAACAACTCGGGTTACCGGTTCATAATCCATTCCTCCTTCCTCAATTCTTTCAAGAAGTAATTCTGTTGCTTTTAATCCTACTTCATGACCATGCTGCTCCAGTGTTGTCAATGCAGGATCAGTTACTCGAGAAACTAAACCATCAGTAAAACCAATAATCGAAATATCTTCAGGCACTCGCAGTCCTGCTTTTTTAACAACTGTTAAAGCTCCTGCGGCAGTTAACTCATTCACAGCAAATATGGCATCAGGACGTTCTGACAATGACAACAAGCCCGGCACTAATTCTTTTGCCTCATCAAAACTATCACATTTGATTACCAAGTCTTCGACAAAAGGTAATTTGTTCTTTACCAAAGCTTGCCTGTATCCTTTTTGTCTATTTTGCCCTAATAACATATGCTGTGGCGCTGATAAATGAGCAATACGTTTACAGCCCGTATCTATAAGATGTTGCACTGCGGAAAAAGCTCCCGCAAAATCATCAACAATCACATTATCTGATGATAATTCATTACAAATACGATCAAAAAACACAATGGGTATCCCGTTACTTCTTAACTCTCTAAAATGATCAAAATCCTTTGTTTCTTTTGACATTGAAACCAAAACACCATCTACCCGGCTAGACAACAAGGCTTGTGCATTATCTAGTTCTCGTTTAAAAGATTCATTCGATTGAAAAATCATTACATTATAACCAGCATCGTGAGCAATTTTCTCAATACCACTGATAACAGACGAAAAGAAATGGTGAACAATTTCGGGGATAATAACACCAATAACATTACTCTTACTACTCCTTAAGCTTAAGGCAACTGCATTAGGCTTATAATTCCAAGCTTTTGCTAATGCATTTACCGCTTCCTTAGTTTTTACACTAATATCAGGATGATCTTTTAAAGCTCTTGAAACTGTTGAAGCTGAAATACCTAATTCTTTTGCAATATCTTTAATCGTTACCTGCCCGCTTCTCATATATTTTGCTTATATTACTACTACAACTAACATCATTTAAAACACTAAAGCTCTTATCAATACAATTATTTACAACTATTAAGCTTAAGACTGTGTAGTGTAAATATAGTAATAATTCAATAATTAATTCAGACCTAATCGGAATGCGTAATATCGACATATAGCAATATTTAAATATCAAACGTTTGCGGTGACGTTTGCGACGATTTTAAACTCGTTAATTATTAATCAATTAATCGAACAATTTCACATTCTTTAACTTTAGGGCATAAAACAATTAAGGCTAACTTAAGATTTAGTTAACCATTAGCATACGTAAGGAAGATTCATAGTCGGAAACATTGAGATCAATAATTGTAAGCTAAAAACTAAATCGAAGATGATGGTTTATTATATGGATTTGGATTTATTAACGGAAACGTTTTAAAACTGATTTCATCTTTAATGCTATCATTTCATCTAACTTCTTATTTATCTTAAATTTTAAATTTATGAAACTTAACATTAGTATGTTCAGAAAGCTGCTTCTCCTGTTAGTTTTGGTATGCTCAATTACCATTTCGCAAGCACAGGAAAAAACAGTTACTGGTACAGTTACCGATGCAAACGATGGCATGGGAATCCCTGGTGTTTCCATAGTTGTAAAAGGAACAACAGTAGGAACAAGTACTGATATCGATGGTAAATTTACTATCTCTGCGAGTTCCAGCTCTTCTTTAATTTTCTCATTCATTGGCTATAAAAGTCAAGAAATAGTAGTTGGTAATCAAACTCAAGTAAACGTTGTTTTAAGTGCTGACGTCGAAAACCTTTCCGAAGTAATGGTTATTGGTTATGGTCAAGTAAGAAAAGACGATGCAACCGGAGCTGTTTTCTCAGTAAAATCGGATGACTTTAATCAAGGGTCTACGAGTTCTCCTCAAGATTTAATTGTTGGTAAAGTTGCCGGTGTACAAATTATCAGTGATGGTGGTGCTCCTGGTTCTGGATCTACAATTCGTATTCGTGGAGGTTCTTCAATGTCTGCAAGTAACGATCCACTAATTGTAATTGACGGAATGCCATTGGATAACAAAACTATTGATGGTATGAGCAACATTTTAGGTTCATTAAATCCAAATGACATTGAAACATTTACCGTATTAAAAGATGCATCATCGACAGCAATTTACGGATCTCGTGCTTCCAATGGTGTCATTCTTATTACAACTAAAAAAGGTAAAGCTGGTCAGAAATTACAGATCACCTACGACAACAAATTTTCAATTGGTACAATCAAAGAAACTATAGATGTTTTAAATGCTGACGAATATAGAGCTTTAGTTAACGAGAGAGCTTTAACTAACTCATCAGTTAATCCTGCATTATTAGGTGAAGCATCAACTGACTGGCAAGATGAAATTTATAAAAATGCAACTGGTCAGGAGCATAATATTGGTATTTCAGGTTCGTATAAGAACATTCCATTTAGAGTATCTGCTGGTTACACAGATCAAAATGGTATTTTGCAAACTTCTGAAATGCAAAGAACCACTGGAACCTTAAATTTAAACCCTAGCTTTTTAGATGATCATCTAAAAATAAACATGGGTCTTAAATATATGATGATTGAGAATCGATTTGCTGATAAAGGCGCAATAGGAAATGCTCTGCGTTATGATCCAACTCAATCTGTTTTCAATAAAACCGGAATTTATGGCGGTTATACAACTTGGTTAACAAGTGATGGTTCAAGAAACGTAAACGGAACGCGTAATCCTGTAGCACAACTACAACAAAAAGCTGATAAATCTGATGTATCAAGAATAATTGCAGATTTTCAAACTGATTACAAATTCCACTTTCTTCCTGATTTAAAAGCAAGTGTGAAGTTAGGATATGATTATTCTGATAGTGAAGGTAAAGTTATCACAGACCCAGAAGCTGCATGGGTGAGAACTCCATCTTCAGAGGTAAGAAAAGATTATACTCAAGAAAAAAAGAATGAACTTATCGATTTTTATCTGACTTACAATAAAGACCTTCCATCATTAAATAGTAAACTAAATGTAATGGGTGGTTACGAGTGGCAACATTTTTGGTCTAAATCTTCAGAATTTATAGTTGACATAAATAACGATCCTTTTAAAGATTCAAAAAATGAAACTGAAAACTATCTAGTTTCTTTCTTTGGTAGAGCTAATTATACCTTTATGGATAAGTATATTCTAACAGCTACTGTTCGTAAAGATGGATCTTCAAGATTTCATGAAGACAACAGGTGGGGAACCTTCCCTTCAGCAGCTTTTGCCTGGAGAGTAAGTGAAGAAGCTTTCGTTAAGGATATTGAAACAATTAGTAGCCTTAAAGTTCGATTGGGATATGGTATTACAGGTCAACAAGAACTAAATAAAGGAGACTATCCTTATATGGGGCTTTACAGATTAAGTGACTCAAGAACCAGATACCAATTTGGCGATCAGTTTTATACTCTAATAAGACCTGATGGATACGATGAAGGCTTACAATGGGAAAAAACAACAACCTATAATGCTGGTATCGATTTTGGATTATTAAATAACAGAATTAATGGTTCACTTGATATTTACAAACGTAAAACCGAAGATCTATTAAATACAATTCCTGTTCCGGCCGGAACCAATTTTACTGACTTACTACTTACGAATGTTGGAGACCTTGAGAATAATGGTTTTGAATTTTCAATCAATGGTATCCTTATGGATAAAGATGATTTGTATTGGGAAGTTGGCTTTAACCTTTCTTATAATAAGAATGAAATCACACGTTTAACAAATTATGACGACCCTAATTACAAAGGTATAGATGTAGGAGATATTAACGGTGTTGGAGTTGGAAATAAGATTCAAAAAAATGCAGTCGGTCATGCATTAAATACTTTTTACGTATACGAACAAGTATATAACGCCAATGGCAAACCTATTGAAGGTTTATACGTAGACAGAAATAAAGATGGCAAGATAACGTCTGATGATAAATACTATGCAGAAGATCCTGCACAGGATTATAATATGGGATTCTCATCTTATATCAAATATAAGGATTTCGATTTTGGATTTAATGGTCGAATTGGAATTGGAGGTCAAATGTATAACAATGTTATTGTAGGTGGTCGTTACCAAGAGATGACGGTAAATGAGTACTTAACAAACATGCCTTCTGAGATTAACAAATCAAAGTTCGAAACGGCACAGCAATATTCTGATTATTTCCTTGAAGATGCGTCATTTTTGAAAATAGATAACATTACTCTTGGATATAACTTCACTAAATTATTGAAGCCTCTCCTAGGTTTTGACATGAACGCCAGAGCATTTGCAACTGTACAAAATGCATTTGTATTTACCGATTATAGTGGATTAGATCCTGAAGTTAATGGCGGTATTGACAATGATGTATATCCAAGACCCAGAACTTTCTTGTTTGGATTAAACGTGAAATTTTAATTGATAAATGTTATTAGTTATGAATAAAAAATATTTTAGAACAAATTATATCATGATAGCATTTGCATTATTGTTTGCATGTGTGTCGTGTGTTGATGATTTGGATACGCTACCTCTGGATGAGGATATAAAAACAGGCGATAATGTATTAACTGATGCTGAGTCGTATAAACAACTTCTGGCAAAATGTTATGCTGGTCTGGTTTTAGGTGGACAAGAAGGTGTTGATGCAGAACCAGATATCAGTGGTATTAATGGTAGTTTCTCATCTTATTTAAGACTTTTATGGAATCATCAGGAACTTCCAACTGATGAAGCTATTTGTGCTTGGAATGATGGAAACTTAAGAGATTTACATGATCAGGATTGGGATAGTGCAAATGAGTTTGTTCAGGCGATGTATTATCGAATAGCACTTCAAATTACCTACTGTAATAACTTGATAAAACTAACAGAAGGACAGTCTGAGTATAAAGCCTTTAGTGATGAAGCAAGAGTATTAAGAGCTCTAAGCTATTATCACATGTTAGATATGTTTGGACGCGGTCCATTTGTAACTGAAAAGGATGATATAGGTTCATTTTTCTTTCCAGAGATGGCTACACAGCAAGAGTTATTTAATTATATCGAATTGGAATTAACTACTATTGAGCCCGACTTAGCTGATCCTATGACAAACGAGTATGGTAGAGCTGAAAAAAGTTTAGCATGGGCCATTCTTGCTAAGATGTACTTAAATGCAGAAGTTTATATTGGTACGCCAAAATATACCGAAGCCCTTACTTATTGCAATAAAATTATCGATGGTGGTTATTCAATTGAATCTGATTATGCCAATTTATTTTTAGCAGATAATCACTTAAGAACTAACGAGATTATTTTCCCAATTAGTTCTGATGGTAATAGCTCTCAAACTTGGGGTGGAATGACATTTATTCTTCACTCAACAGTGGGTGGTGACATGCCTGCAAGCGAATCTGGAATTGATGGTGGATGGGGTGGAAACCGAACTACGAAGGCTTTTGTAGAACTGTTCCCTGATGTAACAGGAACAGATAAACGAGGTATGTTCTACACAGAAGGTCAGAATCTTGAGATTGGAGATATATTCAACTTTAGAGATGGTTATGCTCTTCGTAAGTTTAAGAATATTACCTCAACAGGAGCTGTTGGCTCTAGTTTATCATTCCCCGATACTGATTTCCCACTTTACAGATTGGGTGATTTCTACTTAATGTATGCTGAAGCTGTTCTTCGTGGTGGTACTGGTGGTAATATGACTACTGCAACAGGCTACATTAACGAACTAAGAGAAAGAGCATATGGTGATGCAACCGCTAATATTGTAGAAGCGGATTTGACTTTAGATTTTATTCTTGACGAAAGAGCTCGTGAGCTATACTGGGAATGTCATAGAAGAACTGACCTTATTAGATTTGGGAAACTAACTGATGGCGATTATACATGGCCTTGGAAAGGTGCTGTTGCAGATGGAAAAACTACAGATGCAAAGTATAATGTATTCCCTATCCCATCGTCAGATATAAATGCGAATCCAAATCTGTCGAATATCCCAGGTTACTAATCGATCTAAAAAAATACGTTATGAAGAATATAAAATATATACTCATATTGATTCTCGCAGTAAGCTTCTTTTCTTGCGACGATGATGATATAGTTAAATTAAATAGTTCAGAGTATTCTCCTGCAACTAATATAGTTGGCTTTGGTGAGACTTTGGCGATATCAAAAGCTACAAAAGCTGAGACTATTCAGATATCTTATACGCCTGCATCTTATGGGGTGGATATTGTTGTGACACATAAACTTCAATTTTCGACTTCATCTGATTTTGCAGATCCAACGACTTTTGATGTTGATGCATCCGATAATGCATTCACATTCACAGTCGGTGCTATTAATGAAGTTTTAACTGAAACATTGGCATTAACTGTAGATGAAGAAACAACTGTTTATGCTAGGGTTATGACTTCTTCTCTTGATGGAGTTGAAACATTATACTCAACGGTTACAGACTTTAAAACGACACCTTACCTGGATATTCTATTTGCACCTAATACGCTATATCTATTTGGTGATGGTGTAGGACGTGTTGCACAGAACAATAAGCTTAAACTTAATAAAGTTCACAGTGAGCCTGATGATAATTGGATGATTGTTTGGATGGAAGCTGAAGGAACGTTTAAAATATGTTCTGATGTTAACTTCAAAGGTGTTATCGGAAAAATTGGAGATCCTGTTAATGGAGAGTACACACTAGGAACTGCTGCCGACAGAGGTGATGGTATACCTGTACCAGGCACAGCTGGATACTATACAGTTGGTGTCGATTTGGCTAATAACAAACTACTAATTGAACCTGCTAACGTTTATGTTTGTGGTGATGTAGTTGGTGCATGGCCAACAAGTTCTGTTGTCGAGGAGAATAAATTCGTGTTAGATGCTGAAAATAAAACAATGTCTTTAACTAAAGACAACTTTTCTGCTGCAGAATTAAGACTTCATGTAACCCATCCATATATTGGAGACTGGTGGCATGCTGAGTTCATTTTCCTTGATGGTAAAATTGAATACAGAGAAGCTGGTGAGGATCAGGAAAGATTTAGCATTGAAGGAGGCGAGAAAACTATAATTCTTGACTTTATTAATCAAACGGGTAAAATTGAATAAAAATGAAAAATATAAAATATCTATTTATATCGCTATTAGCTGTTCTTTTTATCGCTTGTGAAGACGATTTTGACACGCCAAATGTAACGGAGCCGGTTCAAGGAACTGCTCCTGTGCTCGAGGAAGTAACTGAAGAGATAGACTTGGTTCTTGAAAAGAAAAATGAAAAAAATGCGATCGTAGAATTAAACTGGTCTGCTGCTACATATGCCGATCCTATTGGAGTTCGATACTATATACAAATCGACACAGTAGGTAATGAGTTTAAGGCGCCTTTAGAGTTTGATAGAGTGTCTGAGACAACAACTTTAATTACTGTTGGTGGTCTAAATACTTTGATTTCTAGCAGATATGCTCCTGCCAAAATGGTAGAGCTTGAAGGTAGAATTAGAGCTTTTGCTAACGAGGACCTTAATAGCTTGTACTCTGCTTCTTTTACAATGAAAGTAACGCCTTACCTTGACGTACCTGTCCCTTCTGACCTATTTATGTTTGGAACAGCTACAGGTGCAGAGCAAGTAGATGGAGCTTTAAAGGCTTATGGTAAAGACAATGTCTTTACAAAATACCTAAAGCTTACAAAGGATGGCTTATTTAAATTTTCTGACAAGCAAGCAGAAGATGGTTATGACTATAACTTCGCAAAATTTGCTACCCGATCTGAAAATGTTGAAGCTGCTGGTGATGAAGCAGGAAACTTCAAGTTTACAGGCGAAACTGGATGGTACGCTGTTACTGCTGACTTTGTAAACAGTAATCTAACTATTGCAGCTTATGAAAGTTACGTTAGTGATTATCCAAACATTTACCTTGTTGGAGATTATAATGCGACTGATCCTGCGTGGAGCCCTGGAACATCACCAGAAATGACACGTAAATCAGAAGGTGTTTATTCAATTGAAGTAACTCTAAAAGATGGAGCTGCTTTTAAATTCATCAATCAACAAAATTCGGATGGCCTAGATTGGGCTGATGCAAGTTCTGATGGAAACTCTGGCATAGTAGCACCTAAAGGTAAGAACAATAACATCGCTTTTGATGGGGCTGATAAAACTTATATTGTCACATTGGATCTTAACAAAGGTATCTACAAAATCGAAGAGGCTGCTATTTACCTTGTAGGTGATGCAACCGAGGCAGGTTGGAATATCGATAACGCAATTGAATTAAAATATCGTTCAGGTCATAACGCTTATATGGGATATATTCCATTAAAGAGTGGAAATCTTAAGTTTTTCCCTGTTAAAGGCAGTTGGGATAATGGTATGGGTAGAATTACCGATACTGAAGACCCTAAAGGCGGCTTATTAGGTGGCGAAAACAAGGACATTCCTAGCACCAATACAACTTCTGATTTCAAATTATACAGAGTTGCCGTATGGTTTGATGCAGATGCTGCTTCGTACAAATACTCTATTCTTGATGCTGAAATGACACTCGTTGGAGATGCAACTCCTGCAGATTGGTCTATTGATAATGGGTTCAACATGGTATATGCTGGAGAAGGCAAATGGACAACATATGTGGACATGAATGCAACTGGTGGTTTCAAATTTTTCTATGAGACCGGAAACTGGAATTCAGGCTATAAGGAAATTAGCGATGGTAATCTATCTCTTGAAGGTGGAGATCCAAATATTGCAACGCCTGGAGCTGGCTATTATAAATTAACAATGGACACTTATAATATGACCTATACTAAAGATCTTATTGCTGATAAAAAGATGTTCTTAGTCGGTTCTCCTAATGGTTGGGATATCAATGCTGGTATCGAAATGACTTGGGATGACACTAATAAAGAGTGGATTCTTATCACAGATCTTGCAGCTGACGATGCTTTTAAAGTATTTGCTGAATCAGGAAACTGGGACAGTGGATTTAAGTTCAAATACGAAATGCTTAACTTTGAAGGTGGAGATCCTAACTTATCAACTCCTGATGGTGCTGGAAATTATACAATCAAATTTAGCCTAGCTAAAAGAACTTTGACTTTTACAAAAAACTAAGAATCTATAAGTAAAGATCACGGGAATTGAATTCCCGTGATTTTTTTTTACTAATATTCCATAACTTACCAATAAGACATATAAGTTATCCGATTGACAATTAAGAATTAACTCTCATTTATGAAAAAAATCTACTCCATATTAGTTCTTCTATCACTCATATTTAGTTCTCAAATAAGTTGGAGTCAAATTGTCACGACCTCTCCTAGCTTCCCTACTGAAAATGCTGAAGTGACCATAACCTTTGATGCCAGTCTTGGCAACCAAGGATTAAAAGATTTTACCGGTGATGTCTATGCACACACTGGAGTTATAACAGACAATAGTACATCTGCTAGTGATTGGAAGTACGTTATTAGCGATTGGGCTGTTAATGTAGATAAGATTAAAATGACCAGTCTTGGTAACAACAAATGGGAATTAAAAATCACACCTGATGTTCGATCCTATTATAGCGTTCCTGCTGGTGAAGAAATTCAAAAAATGGCCTTTGTATTTAGAAATGCAGATGGCTCAAAAGTCGGTAAAGACACAGGTGACAAAGATATTTTTGTAGATATTAGTACTGAAGGACTCAATGTTTCATTTTCAAGTCCTCAGAACAACAGTATTATTGAAAAATCTACTGATTTTACTGTAACCATTAATTCTGCAGCAAGTGATAACCTTCAGCTCTATGTTGATGGCATCCTTGACGAAACTACCTCGACGACTTCTATTTCGAAAACTTTCAACTATCCTGCTGCTGGCGACCACGAATTCGTTACAGTAGCTACTGCAGGTTCTGAAGAAAAACGTGATACGGTAAAAATCGTCATCCGACAGGATACTCAAATTGAAACGCGTCCATCTGGCTTAAAAGATGGTATAAACTACATCTCAGATACCGAAGTTACCTTACAACTATTTGCTCCACTTAAAAACTACGTTTACCTTATTGGAGATTTTAACGACTGGTTGTTAAGTAATAATTACCAAATGAAAAAAGATGGTGATTATTTCTGGTTGACTTTAGATAACCTAACCCCAGCCAAAGAATATATTTTTCAATATTTTATAGATGGAGATATAAAAATTGCAGATCCTTATGCTGACAAACTACTCGACCCCTGGAACGATAAATATATTACGAATGAGGTTTATCCAAATCTAATTGCATATCCAGCCGATAAAACCAGTGAATTTGCTTCAGTCTTTCAAACCGCTCAAACAGATTTTACGTGGGACGATACAGATTTTACCATGCCAGATCATGATAATCTCGTTATATATGAATTGCTCATTCGTGATTTTACAGCTGATGGAGATTTAAAAACAGTTACCGATACGCTTGATTACCTGCAACGCTTAGGTGTTAATGCAATTGAGCTAATGCCTTTCAACGAATTTGAAGGGAATGATTCGTGGGGTTATAATCCGGCTTTCTACTTTGCTCCTGACAAGGCTTACGGAACAAAGAATGATTACAAAACATTCATTAATGAGTGTCACAAACGTGGTATAGCTGTTCTTATGGATATGGTATTAAATCATTCTTTTGGACAGTCACCATTCTTTAGAATGTACGAAGAAGGTGGTAAACCAAGTTCTGATAACCCATGGTACAATCGCGAACACAACTTTGAGAATACCGATGCTCACTGGGGGGCAGACTTCAATCACGAAAGTTTGGAAACTCAAAAACTGGTTGATCGTATTAATACCTATTGGATAGATGAATACCATATTGATGGTTATCGATTTGATTTCACAAAAGGTTTTTCGAACACTTATCACGATTCAAGTGATCCTTGGGCAGGTAAGTACGACGCTGATAGAATTCGTTTACTCAAGCGAATGGTAGATAAAATTTGGGAGGCAAATCCCAATGCTTTCGTTTGTTTCGAGCATTTATCTGATAATTATGAAGAAAAAGAACTGGCTGCTTATGGTATTCACTTGTGGGGAAATGCCAATCATAATTACAACGAAGCCACCATGGGATTTAACGAAAATGGAAAATCCGATTTGAGCTGGACATCTTGGAAAGAACGAGAATGGATTGCACCCAGATTGATTTCCTATATGGAGAGTCACGATGAAGAAAGACTAATGGTTAAAAATTTGGAGTTTGGTAATTCTTCCGGCGATTACAATGTAAAAGATCTTCCAACAGCCTTATCAAGAATCGAAACTGCCGGAGCTATTTTCTTTGCTACTCCTGGTCCTAAAATGATTTGGCAATTTGGTGAGCTTGGTTATGATATTTCAATTGATGAGAACGGCCGTACAGGAAAAAAGCCTGTTAAATGGGATTATCTCGACGATCCAGATCGCTTACACCTAAATCAAGTGTTTTCGGCACTTATAAAGCTTAAAATACAAGAACCTGCATTCTCGTCTGATAATTTTACATTAAACACATCAGGAGCCTTAAAACGAGTTGAAATTAATCATTCTGATATGGATATACGAGTGGTTGCCAATTTTGACGTTACTGAAGGTAGTATTTCACCGAATTTTAGTAAAACGGGCACTTGGTACGACTATTTTAATGGTACAGAGCTTGCTGTTACTGATGTTAATATGGACATCAACTTAGAAGCCGGAGCGTATCGCCTATTTACCACAAAGCATTTGGAAACTCCTGCTATTCCTGAAGCTCCTGTTGCAAATACACTTGTTATAAATGGTGATTTTATAGTTGATGAAACTATCACTGCTTCTTATGTGTATTCTGACGTTAATGATGATCCTGAAGGAGGATCCATTATTACTTGGTATCGTGCAGATAATACATCTGGTACTAATGAAATTGAAATTCAAACAGGTAGCTCTCTTGAATATGTAATTACCAGAGACGATGCTGGCAAATATTTAAGATTTTCCGTAACCCCGGTAGCCACTACAGGAGAAGTACTTATTGGTAAAAAAACATATTCGGTCTACTCCCAAGCTATTGATTATGCAACGGGAATTGAAGATGTACTCGATGAAGAACTCAGAGTTTATCCAAATCCTGTAAAGGATCTACTCCACCTGGATAATCTGAAACAGGTTAAACGAATAAGTCTCTATAGTCTGACAGGAAGATCAATACTTTATAAAGAAGCTCCAAACAGTAATGAGATTTTAAATATTGGTCATTTAAGTCAAGGTATTTATATCATGATTTTTGAACTTGAAGATGGCAGTAAATTAACTAGAAAGGTCGTTAAGCAATAATTCAATTTTCATAAATTTGGGAAATCCCACTTAGCTCTGGCTAAGTGGGATTTTTTTGTTTGATAAGGCTTTCCAAGATTCGAAAAAGCCAAGTTCTGGGTTTGACTTTGACCTAAAGCTAAAATACCCAGCCAGAGTTCTCTACTTATTTAATTATTAATTCTAAACGATATTTTATCTCTGAATGTTCAAGCTTTATTATTAATGTGTAATCTCCCGGAATTAAAGGCTCGTCGGGAATTGATATCTTAAATACAAATGGAGATTCTCCATAGCTTCCAATTTGCTGGCGAACCAATTGATCTTTACTGTCCAATATCTTTAAATCCAATTCACCATTTACAAACTGTTTTATATGAAACTGCGCAAATACGTTCTCTGATTCGGAATAATAATATTCCTGATTGGTTCCAATAAACTCATGTGGCTCCTGTTTATTATTTTCGTTAAGATCCATAAATCCTGTAAAGATGAAGAATCCTTCCTGCCCTTTTTTAAATTCTGGAGCTAAATTCTCAACATTCTCTGTCACATTCATTTCCATTTGGGGTGCTTCAGGAATCGAATCAGTTTGCTCAGTTTCTTCAACTTTATCAATTTGTTCTACCAATTCAGGCTTTACTATCGCATCCTCCGTAATGCTTTTAATTGTATCATTTATTTGAACTAAAAGCCTATATTGCACCGGATTACTGTTAGATAATGATGCAGTTAACAGATACTCTCCAGCAGGAACAGTTTTTAATACCCGAAGAAAATGGTTTCCTTCATTTACAGTATCTTTTCGCATTGTAAAATGTTGCAAACTATCCATACGCGAGATATTCATTGCTATCAAATCATATTTCGAATTCCAAATCTGATAAACAACTTCCTCATTACTCATTGGTAGATTTAATCCAACCTCCAAATCAACATTGCCTAGCTCATATTGATTTTGATTTAAGCCTAAAACTTCGACACTATCCATTTTCATGTCTCCATCCTCATCAACCCACTCTTTAAATAAGTGAAAACTTTCAGGCAATAATTTCTTTCTAATCTTTAAGAAAGCCTTTCCACTAGGTTCTTTTAAATCGAACTTAATCTGATAAGTTGTTCCTGCGCCTTCTGGGTTTACCGTTAAGATATATTTGCCTACAGGAAGGAAAGCATCAAAGTTAGAATATGTAAACAGAGGATCACTTGTATAATTCTTACGAACTGTTCGTATTAAGTTTCCACTTGTATCCCAAATTCTAAGTTTTAGTTTTGTACCATTAACAATGGCAGGATCATATAAAGATGCACTAATTGCTTCTCCCTTCGAAAAAGATTCCTTTCCCAAACCAAAAAACTCATTCTTTTCAGCCACTTCATTTTCGTTCAAATCAACCCATTTGTTGTAGGCAAACAAACCAATGGGAATTCCATTCTTTTTCTGGCTGTCTTGTTGTTGAGTTACTTCCGGTTCTTGAACATTTACATCTGTGTTAGAAAGAGAATCTTGTATAAATTGTTCCTGTGCACTTGTAATTCCGATCGTGCCAACCAATATGGCAAGTATCAAATAATACCTACCAATAATACATATCGTCGTTTTGTATATCATGGTATTTGGTTTAAAGCTGAATAAAAAAAAAGAATTGCTTCCTTTTAAAATACGATTTTAATACCATATATGTTTTATCCTCACCCAATTAGTTTGATCAAACACAGGTTAAAAATGGTTAAAAATATTTATTTCAGTCAACACCAATAATTTACTAAAGAGCAGAGGAACAAATATTCAATTATAAATTTGTTAAGCATATTTGTTTAGACGCTTGAGAGGTAACTTGCCAAGTTTCTTTTTATGGTGCATATTATCTCACATTTGATTAACATGTACCCAAAACACAAAAATAATCCCACTTAATTATAACATGATGTGTTTTATCCCATTAAGCCCGCAGAGATGTTTTTTCTGAGGGGGTAAGCACTTATCTCCCTAATGAGGAATTCTCTCACAATCGATAAAATCAATCAGCTATTAGATAAAAAGTTTGGTTCGATTCATATTTTTTAACAAGGAATCTAGATACGTCAATATATTCTTTCTTATATTTAGTAGTTCAAATTAAAAGCTACAGACTAAATCATACAGGTATGACGTACAAAACCACGGTAATTAGCATTTTTTTAATCCTAACTAGCCTTTCAAATGGGCTCTCACAAAGCAATCAGCTCGAAAAAGCAGCAAAAACAGCTAAAGAAGAAAACAAGCTTATTTTCATGAATTTCTCTGGTTCTGACTGGTGTCGATCGTGTATAATTCTTAAGCAATCGATATTAGATACACCTGAATTCAAGGCATTCGCCAATAAAGAGTTGGTTCTTGTAGACGTTGATTTTCCAAGGAAGAAGAAAAATAGATTGGATAAAGAACAAACTCAATATAATGAGAGTTTGGCTGCCAAGTACAATAAGGATGGACAATTTCCAACCATTATCATTCTCGATTCCGATCTAAAAATTGTAGCAAAAACGGACTATAAGCGATTGAGTCCAGAGCAATATATCAATCACATTAAACAACTGATAGGCCAATAGGATGATACGATACATCAGCAGCTTAATTCTTCTTTTTATTTCACTATCTGTTATAGGACAGAGCGAGTCGCACACCAAGACGCTGCTTCTTATGGGCTCTCGTTTCGAGCTGACAGCAATCAGTCCGGATCAAAACAAAGCCTCGGCTGCTATCGAAGCTGGCATTGCAGAAATTAAGCGTATCGAGAAACTCATTTCGTCGTGGGACAGCAAATCTCAAACCTCTCTAGTTAATAAAAATGCAGGTATAAAACCTGTTGTGGTCGATCAGGAACTTTTTAATTTAATTCGTCGTTCTTTAAAAATATCCAAGCTAACTCGTGGTGCATTCGACATCAGCTATGCTTCGGTAGATAAAATTTGGCGTTTTAATGGTGAAATGACTGAACTTCCCGATTCGAGTAAGGTGGCTGCATCGGTAGCTAAGATCAATTATCAAAACATTATTCTAAATCCAGAAAAAAGAAGCATATTCTTAGCTAAAGAAGGAATGAAAATTGGATTTGGAGCTATAGGGAAAGGCTATGCTGCCAATAAGGCTCTCGATATCATGTCGAAAATGGATTTGAAAGGTGCACTGGTTAATGCCTCCGGCGACCTAATCAGCTGGGGAAAAGATGAAGGTGGTAAAGATTGGAAAATTGGGATTATCAATCCAAAACAAAAAGAAAAGGTCTTCTCATGGTTGAATATTAACGAAACAGCTCTTGTTACTTCGGGTAACTACGAAAGATTTGTCATCATAAATGGTCAACGCTATTCACACATTATAGATCCAAGAACAGGTTATCCTGTGCGAGGCTTAAGTAGTGTGAGTATTATATGTCCCAATGCTGAACTTGCAGATGCATTAGCAACATCTGTTTTTGTTTTGGGTAAGGATAAAGGTCTTGACCTTATCAATCGACTTAAAGGCATCGAATGTCTTTTAATTACAGATAAACAAGAACTTTTTACATCTGATAATTTACACTTAGATTATATTCAGAAACCAATAACTAATCACAAATACCAAATTAAAATTGGAAATGAACATGCGCAGAAAAAATAAAACTTTACTACTGCTCTGTGGTTTATGCTTATTGTTTGGCCTCAACTCATGTATGTCAGTTGCTGCTTATCAAAAAGCAATGCTTAACGACGAAGCAATGGCGCTTCAGGCTAAAAAGCTCGAAAGCTATGAATCGAATTTTCAATCGTACCGCGAAGGTGCTGCCGGTGCCAACGGCGGTAAATCAGGGGGAGGTTGTGGATGCAATTAACTAGAACAATGCTTTTAGGTTTATTGATGGGTATTTCTATCATCAGCTTTGCTCAAACTGAGAAAAACAGTATTGATGACAAGCAAAATGAGAAACGAAAAAAGATAAAGAAATCGGAAACTGATTTTAAAGACACTGAAGTGAACTTCTTATTCAATTACTACGATCAAGACGGCGATCATTCGCCTGTAACGGGAGGACGTGGTACAGAAAAACTAGAGAACATCGCTCCTACTTTTGTGGTTCATGTACCAATGGATTCTGTCTCAAGCTTGGATCTTAATTTCGGGATTGATATTTATTCTTCGGCTTCTACCGATAATATCGACTATTTCGAGGGTCGTAAATCAGGCGCTTCCGGAAAAGATGTTCGTGCACATATCAATGCCGCATATAACAGAAATTTAAGACAATCGGGTAATGCGTATAGCTTAATGCTCGGTTTCTCTCAGGAATATGATGTTTCTTCTTTAAGTTTTGGAGGTTCATATACGCTCAATTCAAAAGATAAAAATCGCTCTCTAAGTTTCGACGCACTCTATATGAACGATACGTGGAACCGAATTTATCCTGTTGAATTACGAGATGGTACAGAATGGCTTAAAGATGATACGCGCTCAACTATGAAATTTGGCTTATCTTATTCTCAAGTGATAAACAAGCGCCTTCAAGCTTTGTTTTCAGTAGAAGTTGTATCTCAGTCTGGTTTACTTAGTACACCATTCCATCGCGTCTTTTTCGACGATGCAAGCTCTGGTGATAGCATGAATGACCTTATGCAGAAGAGTCATGTTGAAATGCTAGACGATAATCGTTTAAAAATTCCAATCTCAATGCGATGGAATTATTACTTGAATGATTTTATGCGATTAAGAACCTTCTATCGTTTTTATACTGATAGTTGGGGAATTGCTGCACATACGGCTAGTATAGAACTTCCAATGCAAGTCTCATCAAGTATAATTGCTTCGCCATTTTTTAGGTATCACACTCAAACTGCTGCGGATGATTTCTATAAATTTGGTCAGGCAAGTAATACACAACGTCCCGAGTTTTACACCTCTGATTACGATTTGTCAGATTTGAACAGTACTAAAATCGGTTTAGGCCTTCAATATTCTCCTGTAATGGGGGTTGGGTCTTTCAAATCACCTTTCAGAAAAAACAAACAAGTTCAATTTAAAAGTATTGGTCTAAGAACAGCCTATTACGATAGAAGTGATGGTTTAAACGCTTGGTTAGTTAGCCTTGACTTTGGATTTATATTCTAATAGAGCAAAGTATAAAGGGCTGGAAATAGCTCTTTATACTTCAACAATATTCTTCTGATCCAGTTTTCTATTGCCATCCCATCGGTAAGCAACTAAATGTCCCCCATTAGCAACACAAGCATCTACACAGCATAAATTGTCTTTTATTACTCCTGCTTGCCCATCCAAGCAATAATGCCCAAAGAACACAGGTACTTCTCCTTCTGAATAAGTAGGAATTTCTTCGCAAAGTTCAAAAGGAATTGTATAGTCTGGTAGCTTAAATCGATTACCAAAAGCCAAAGAACTAAAACTCTCTCCTTCCATTGGACTCCACCATTTTATTCGAAACATATTTCGTTTAATGCCATAACTGTCCTTAATCACAAGATCGTTAGGTAGCTGAAACTCCCTCCCCTTTAATAATAACATGCATGCATCATATAGCTTGCCTTTTTTAGCATATATTTTTCTAAGGAACTTTTTATTCAATCTATTTTCCGGATGTTTTTCACGAATCAAATTAATTGATGCTCTATCCCAACAAGCATGCACTACTCTAAAGTCATCAAACTCTAAAAATAAAGGTAAAGATCTTAGCCATTTTAAATAAATTTTCTTTGCCTCCTTATTAGCCTGAAACTCCAGATAAGTTCTCCTAATTTGAGCCTTATTTTTCATACTATGCTCCCGCAAAGGGATACCTTCTTCATCCTTGGTATAATATGCTAAAACATTTAGTTCGTGATTACCAACAATAGCGTAAGCATGACCATGGTCAACCATGTTTTTTATCAAACACAAACTATCTATTACCCGAAAACCTCTATCAACAAAATCTCCCACGAAAACGGCTTTCCTTTCCGGGTGAGAATATATTCCAGCTTCCATCTTATAACCTAAAGTTCGGAGCATTTCTTCTAAACTCTCAAACTCACCGTGTATGTCTCCTATTATATCGTACAAATCAAATCTATTTTGTAATTATTCACTTTCTCAAAGATATAAAAACAAAAAAAACTCTCCCTACTGCAATGCAATAAGAAGAGTTTATATTTCGAATTAGATCAATATTGTATTTTAAACTTACTTAAAGTTTAAATAAATCGTAGATACAAGGCTCTTTCTTAACCTTATTAGGGCCAGCATATGTAAATTCGTTAGTTTTACTACTGTACTCATAAGCTTTCTTCCATTCATCAAAATTAGCTATAATTTTCTTGATAGATTCCACAAAGTAAATTACTTCCTTATTTGTCGTTGTCGGGTGTAATGACCAACGTACCCAACCTGGCTTATGAGTCAAATCGCCAATATTAATCTCATCAGTAATCGATTGAGATTTCTCGTGAGTTACATCAAGCATAAAGTGTCCATAAGTACCAGCACATGCACATCCTCCACGAACTTGAATACCAAAATGATCATTCAATAATTTAACTAACAAATTAAAATGAACGTATTCAATATAGAAAGACATCACACCAATACGCTTTTGTCCATCATCAGCAAGAATAGTAACATCATCAACTTCACGCATCAATTTAAAAGCAAGGTCAAGAAGTTCTTCTTCACGAGCCTCCATATTATCGGTACCCATTTGATTTTTTATATCAATGGCCAAGGCTGTTCTTATAGATTGTAAGAAACCCGGGGTTCCACCATCTTCACGCGCTTCAATATTGTTAACAAACTTGTACTCACCCCAAGGATTTGTCCAATCAACTGTTCCTCCACCCGGATGATCAGGGGCAGATTTAGGATCGTATAATGCCGCATCAAAAATCATAACACCAGAAGAACCAGGTCCTCCTAAGAATTTGTGTGGCGAAAAGAATATACCATCTAAACGACATTCAGGATCGGCTGGATGCATATCAATATCAACATAAGGAGCAGATGCGGCAAAATCGACAAAACAAATACCGCCATGTTTATGCATCATCTTAGCCATTTCGTGATATGGGGTAATAATACCTGTTACGTTTGAACATGCACTAAAAGAACCAATCTTCATTTTACGATCAGCATATTTTTCAAGCTGTTTTTCCAATTCATTCAAATCAATTGTTAAACCTTCCCCAGGAGGTACAACCACAACATCAACATTGGTTTCGTACCAAGATGTTTGGTTTGAGTGATGTTCCATATGGGTGATAAAAACAACTGGTTTTTCTTGATCCTTCAAGCAATTTTTTGAATTCATTGGACCACATCCCTTTAAACCCAAAATACGCTGCAATTTCACAACAACCGCTGTCATTCCATACCCGGCATGCATTAAAACATCATTAGGGCCGGCATTACAATGCTTCTTAATTAGGTTTTGAGCTTCATGGTAACTTTTAGTCATTAAAGTTCCAGTCACATTTGTCTCAGTATGCGTATTTGCAACATAAGGACCAAAATCCTTTAACATTCTTTTTTCTAAAGGCTTGTACAAGCGTCCACTTGCAATCCAATCGCCATAAACGATAGTTTGCTTTCCGAAAGGAGAATAAAATTTGGCTTCGTTGCCAACTGTATTCTTTCGAAATTTTTTGAAATGGTTCTCCAATTTGCTCATTGAAAAATTGATTTTATTTGTTTGTTGTTTAGATTAGATCTTAGGTATCTCAAATCAGCTAATATTCAGACTGTTTAGTCTGATTTAAGAACGGGGATAAATTTAGATAATAAGAAAAAGGAATACAAATAGTACACTTATATATTCCTCTTTCTTAAGCTATTTGTATCCACGGAATATTCTAAACAAACAACCTATATGACTGAATACAAGCAATAATTATTAAGAAAGCAGCACATTAACTTTACAATAAATAATTCCACTTCTTATTTAGAATGGATGCAGTTTATAGAGTATAACGAAATTTGCAGGGAAAACACTAAATTTGGCTTCATTAAGAAAAAATGCCCTGCTTACAATTAAGTCATTTACAGAACATATTTACGATATATGGAGACAATTATTGAACTCTTCGAAAAAAGTGTAGAACAATATCCAAACAACCCATTTTTATGGGAAAAAAGCGAAAGAGCATACACCTCTCAATCCTACAAAGAACTGCACACTGAGGTTCAACTTCTGGCAGCAGGCTTGTACGCTATGGGTACCAAAAAAGGTGATCGAATTGGATTACTTTCTGAAGGAAGAAATGCTTGGGTACTTTCAGAATTAGGAATACTCTATACTGGAGCTGTAAATGTTCCACTTTCCATTAAATTGGATGCTCAAAACGAATTAAAATTTCGTCTCCAACACTCTGAATCAAAATTGATTATTGTTTCCAAAAATCATTTATCAAAGATTAGAGAGATCAAGAATGATTTGGAGTTAATAGAACAGATCATCGTCATTGACAATGATGTAGAACTGGAATCTAAAGAAATCTACCTTTCTTCTGTTATAGAATTTGGACAAAATATTCCCGAAGAAGATAAGCTTCAATTGGAGAAATTACATCTGGCAATTGAGGCTAACGATAATGCCAATATATCCTACACTTCCGGAACAACAGCAGATCCCAAAGGAATTGTCCTGTCTCATAACAATTATACATCGAATGTTATACAGGCCTCAAGCTTAATGGAAATTCCTCCCAGCTATAAAACGCTACTTATTTTACCCTGGGATCATTCATTCGCTCACACAGCAGGGATTTACAGTTTCATGCTAAAAGGTGCTTCCATTGCGGCTGTTCAGCAAGGAAAGTCCCCTATGGAAGCTCTTAAAAATATTCCAAATAATATAAAGGAAATCCAGCCAGATATAATTTTAAGTGTACCTGCTTTAGCTAAAAACTTCAAAAAGAATATTGAAAAAGGAATTAAAGCTAAAGGACCTAAAGTTGAGCGCTTATTCAACAAAGCCCTTAATGTTGCCTATCGTTATAATGGAATTGGTATTGATAAGGGCAAAGGATCGAAAAAACTTCTGAAACCTATTTATAAGTTCTACGATAAAATCATATTTTCTAAGGTCAGAGCCAATTTTGGAGGTAATTTAAAGTTCTTTGTTGGCGGAGGTGCACTTCTTGATATTGAATTACAACGTTTCTTTTATGCTATTGGTATCCCAATGTACCAAGGTTATGGTTTGTCAGAAGCTTCACCAATTATCTCTTCAAACGCTCATCATCGTCACAAACTAGGGTCTTCAGGTTTCCTAGTAAAGAATATGGATTTCAAAATTTGTGATGATCTAGGTAATCCGCTACCTACTGGTGAAAAAGGTGAGATCGTGATTAAAGGTGGCAACGTGATGAAAGGCTACTGGAAAAACGATAAGGCTAGTGCCGAAACCCTAAAAAATGACTGGTTACATACCGGAGACATGGGACATATTGACGAAGATGGTTTTCTCTATGTTTCTGGCCGTTTCAAATCACTTCTAATTGCCAATGATGGTGAAAAATTCAGCCCTGAAGGTATTGAAGAAGCTTTCGTTGATCAATCTCCTTATATCGACCAATGTATCTTATACAACAATCAAGATCCGTATACAATTGCTATGTTAGTACCTAACAAAGGTGCTATACAAGCACATTTGAAAAAACAGGGACTAGATTCTAAAAGTGAAGCAGGTCAAACACAGGCTTTAAACCTTCTACAAGCTGAGTTAAACGAATATAAAACAGGTGGCAAATATCAGGACATGTTTCCTCAAAGATGGATGCCAACTGCGGTTGGAATTCTACCTGAAGCTTTCACTGAAGAAAATAAACTAGTGAACTCAACCATGAAAGTTGTACGTGACAAAGTCGTTCTTTATTTCAAGGACTATTTGGATTATTTGTATACGCCGGAAGGAAAAAACTTCTTAAACATTAAAAATAAGAAAACGATTCAAAATTTTTAATTTGGGACTAAGTTTCATTTCTGATTTCGTGTTTTAACTGCAATTATGAGATAAAATAGAACATGATATAAACATCTCTTTTGTAGGTGTTTTAACAAGCTTGTATGTCTTTTGTATCACTAGAAAATAGAACTGTATTAAGCTTGTGTATCCTATTTTTTTCATTCGTCAAAAAATATGAGCGAAACTTACAGTGCCAATCAAAAATAATTCCTTTTGGCTATTCAAAATACAATACTAAAAAGGATTTTTTCTTAGAATAACATTTTAGGGTATCTTATTTTCACACCCTTAACTATACTTTAAAATAAAGATTTAACTATGAATTTTAAGTTTAATAAACTCAGTTGCCTACTCTTATTAGGTAGCATACTACTTACACTCAGTACAAGTGCTAAAGATTCAGTAATTGAAAAGCAGCGTCAAAACTATAAAGGCAAAGCTCCCAAATATATTTTTTACTTTATAGGCGATGGTATGGGCTTATCACAAGCCAATGCTGCTGAAGCTTATCTTGGAGCTATTAATGGTAAAAGTGGCATTCAAAAACTGGAAATGAATAAATTTCCTCATCACGGTTTTTATACTACCAATGCAACTAACCGATTCATTACAGGATCTGCAGCAGCAGGTACAGCATTAGCAACCGGCCATAAAACCAGTATTAATACCATTGGAATGGATGCCTCAAAACAAAAACCACTTCAATCAGTAGCAGAAAGAGCGAGAGATTTAGGTTACAAAGTTGGAATTATTTCCTCAGTATCCATTGACCATGCTACACCTGCTTCTTTTTATGCTCATCAACCATCCAGAAGCATGTATTATAACATTAGCTTAAATTTAAGTGAATCTAACTTCAATTATTTTGCAGGAGGTGGTATTAAGCATCCTGAAGGCGACGGCAAGGTGGATAAAAACAACATCATGGCTAATTTTGGCATGGGTACAGATAAAGAAGTTAAAAATAAGCAAACCAACTCTATTGAACTCGCAAAAAAACGTGGTTATAGACTTTTAAATACGAAAGCTGAATTCCGGAAACTTAAAAAAGGAGACGATAAAATTATTGCAATAGCACCTCGTTTAGTTGGAGGTAAAGCCTTACCATATGCCATAGATCAAACCAAAGATGATATTCCATTAAGTGAATTCACTAAAAAAGGGATTGAATTATTAGACAACAAAGGCGGATTTTTTATAATGGTTGAAGGTGGTAAAATAGACTGGACCTGTCATGCTAACGATGCTGCAACAGCAATTAAAGAAGTTATCAATTTTGATTCTGCCATAAAAGTTGCACTTGATTTCTATAAGAAACATCCAAAAGAAACATTAATTGTTGTTGGAGGAGATCATGAAACAGGTGGTATGGCTTTAGGATTTTCAGGAAGTCACTACCATTCAGCTTTTAGTATTCTTCAGTACCAAGATATATCTAACGATGGCTTCTCTGAGATTATAGATCAGTATAAAAAAGATAATATCGGCAATTATAAGCTTGAAGATGGAATGGCTTTAGTAAAAAAGCACTTTGGACTAGGAGATAAAGAAAAAGGGCTTGAGCTATCCGCATTCGAAACAAAACAACTGAAAAACGCTTTCGAACAAAGTATGAATTACAAAAAGGAATTCAAAAAAGATGATCAGTTTTACTTGCTATATGGTAGTTATAATCCTTTAACCGTAACAGCTTGCCACATTCTATCACAAAAAGCAGGTATTGGCTGGACATCATTTTCTCATACAGCAACTCCTATTCCTGTGAAAGCAATTGGCGTAGGCGCAGAACTATTCTCTGGCTACTACGATAATACCGATATGGCCAAGAATATTTTCAAACTTCTGGAATCTAAATAAACTCATAACAAGGATAAGTCATTAGGCTTATCCTTGTTAACTTTCCTTCCTCCCATGTTTAAGTTACCTCAAAAATCCGATTTAATTCTAGTTGGTTTACTTCTTGCAGTTTGCCTGGGATTAATTTTGGCACCCAATGGGTTTGACAAGACAACCGATTCGAATTCTGTTCGAGTTAAGGCAATTGTTCTCTCTACAAATGATAATTTAATCGTTGAAACAGGAATCTTAAAAACAGGTACACAATCATTACAAATCAAAATCCTGAATGGTCAATTTAAAAATAAAGAGCTTCAAGCTTTCAATCAATTAGTTGGTCGCATGGAATTTGACAAAATTTTTGTGAAAGGAGATAAAACACTTACGGTCCTAAATCTTAATAAGGATCAATCTGAAATTATCAGTGCCAATGTAGTCGATCATTATAGAATTAATATTGAATTATGGCTCTTGGTTCTATTTATTATTCTACTCATAAGCTTTGCAGGCTGGACGGGTATAAAAGCTATCCTGTCTTTCATGTTTGCTGGTCTGGCTATCTGGAAACTCTTATTACCAGGTTTCTTAAAAGGCTTCTCTCCTATTCCTCTTTCGCTAGGTATTGTCGCATTACTAACTTCTGCCATCATTTTTCTGGTAGCCGGAACGAATAAAAAAGGGATCGTTGCATTCCTAGGAGCAATGAGTGGTATAGCAATCACCTGCATTATGGCTATTATTTTTGGAGATCTTTTCAATATTCATGGTGCTATTAAACCCTTCTCTGAAACTTTACTTTATTCTGGGTTTGCACATTTAAACCTCACTGAAATATTTCTGGCTGGTATCTTCATTTCCTCATCAGGAGCTGTTATGGATATATCCATGGATATTGCAGCTTCTCAAGCTGAAGTGGTCAACCACAATCCAACAATCAGTCAAAAAAAGCTACGACAATCTGGTTTCGAAGTTGGGAAAGCAGTTGTAGGTACAATGACAACAACACTGCTTCTTGCCTATTCGGGTGGTTTTTCAGCTTTACTTATGGTTTTTATTGCCCAAGGAACTCCTATGACCAATATCCTAAACCTAAACTATGTATCTGGAGAACTACTTCACACTTTGGTTGGTAGTTTCGGGCTTATTCTGGTTGCTCCTTTCACGGCAATTATTGGCAGTTGGATTTTCACAAGGAAAATTGCAAAATCATAAATTCTCTTCAAGTTCAAAAAAATAGTTTATTTATTTTCAAACTAAATTTTTGATCGATTTCGCATTCAAATCATAGTAAAACTGCCCAATAGAAGAATTTCAAGCAGCTCATTAAAAGCTGATTAATCAATAATTCCGTAAGCTTAATCACATCAAAATAATTGATTAAGTTTGGATTATTAAAAAAAATATCTACATTCGTAAACCGATTTAGTAAACCGATTTAGTAAAAAATATACTTTGAAGAAGAAATCAATTAAAGATATCGCTCAAGATCTTGGTCTATCAAAAACCACTGTTTCTTTTGTACTTAATAACAAAGGAGATGAGAAAAATATTAGCAAAAAAACGCAAATAAAAATTCTTGACTATGTAAAAAAAGTAGATTATCATCCTAATCAAATTGCAAAGAGCTTAAAACAAGGACAAACCAATACCATTGGTTATTTAGTTCCGGATATTTCCAATCCATTCTTTGCAAAAATTGGACGTTTGCTTGAAGATTATTTTTGGGAAAAGGGGTATCACCTTCTTATTGGAAGTACTGATGAGAATAAAGATAAAGAAACTCAGGTGCTTAACATGTTTGTAAATCGACAGGTCGATGCTTTGATAGTAGCTTCATGTTTTATACAAAGTGATACGATAAAATCCTTATTATCAAGAGATTTTCCACTTGTCTTTTTTGACAGAGAGGATCCGGATATAATCGCCAATTACATTTTAGTTGAGAATAAAATATCAATGAAGGGTGCTGTTGAAAGAGCTATTGAATTGAAATCGAAAAAACTGGGATTAATAACCTTAACTCCGGATGTCTATTCTTTGAAAAATCGTATCGAGGGATACAAAATGGCACTTGAAAACAAAAATATTCCTTTCGATGATCAACTAATTAGAATCGTAGATAACAACGATTTAAAAAAGGGTACAGAAAAAGAGCTTAAAACATTAATTGAATCTGGAGTTGATACAATCGTATTTACGAATAACCAGATTGCTGTTATTGCCATTTGGCTAATGAATACTTATTACAAAGACAAAGTAAATAATATCAAATTTGTCAGTTTTGATAATGTTGATTTGTTCGATTATTCATTACCAAAAGTTATTTCAGTTGCTCAACCTATTGATAAAATAGCTAAGTATTCAACTGAAATTATTGAAAACATTCTTAGTTCTAAGAAAAGTGAGAACAAAAGAATTGAACTGACACCTAAACTAATAGAACGAAAGTAATAAACATATTTATGAAGAATAATTATTTAAAATCAGGTCCAATATTCTTAGCTTTCCTATGTATGGGATTTGGTGATGTTGTCGGCCCTTTAACGAGTCAACTACAAGCTGAATATGAATTATCAAATTTCATGGCAGGATTAGTAACCTTCATGGGATTTATCATGTTTGGACTTCTATCGGTTCCAATGGGATTATATCAAGATAGAAAAGGGAAAAAGCCTGTTTTGATTTTAGGTATGATTGCTGCTTTAGTTGGATTAACCTTACCAATTCTGGGTAATTTCTCCTCATTTGCATTACTACTTGGATCACTATTACTTTTAGGTACAGGTGCCACAATTCTGCAAGTTGCAGGTAATCCTATCATGAGAGATGTATCTCCAGAAGGTAAATACTCAAGAAATCTATCATTCGGTCAATTCTTTAAAGCAATTGGTTCATTATCAGGCGCACTTCTTCCCTTGATTGCTGCCAGATATTGGGGCTTGGATTGGAAAATACTTTTCCCTATCTATTCTGCTATCCTTTTGATTGCAATCGCTTATTTATGGTTTGTTAAAATCGAAGAAAAAAGAGATGAATCTGAGACTCCAGCTTCATTTAAATCTGTCTTATCATTACTTAAAAATCCTTATGTATTTTTCATGGTTTTGGCCATATTCCTATATGTGGGTGCCGAAGTCAGTATGAGTGCTAAACTACCCAATTTTCTAGAACACAAATTCGATTTTGATATAAAAGAATTAGGCCTTTGGGGAACATTATTCTTCTTTCTAGCCTTAATGACTGGTCGATTTTTAGGTGGAATTATTCTTAACTGGATGTCTCCACAACGTTTTTTAAAAATAACTACTTTACTTGCTATAGCAGGTATTTTAGGTCTTTTTGTAGCCACAAGTTCAGTAATGGGTTTCGTAGCCATATTTATTATCGGTTTGGGATTTGCTAATATTTTCCCACTGGTATTTTCAATAACGATTGATGCCATGCCTGAGCGTAGCAATGAGATTTCCGGACTAATGGTAACTGCTATTATTGGTGGTGCATTTATTCCAGTAGTATTCGGAGCTGTTGCTGATATTTTCTCACTTATGGCAGGTTTTATAGTAACATTAGTTTGCATAGGATACATTCTAGCATTATCATTTTATAAAAGAAAGTAGAAGAAGAACATGAATATATGGAGTGACAAAAGAGTCGTATTAACACTTGATGCAGGTGGAACAAACTTTGTTTTTTCAGCGATCGCAGGTGGTATAGAAATAGTTGAGTCTATTCATAAACCATCCAATGCTGATAAACTAGAAATTTGTTTAAAAACTATTGTTGACGGGTTTCAAGAGGTTAAAAACTTACTAGATGAAAAACCTGTTGCCATTAGTTTTGCCTTCCCTGGTCCTGCTGATTACAGAAGAGGTATCATTGGAGACTTACCAAACCTTCCTGCTTTTAGAGGAGGAGTTGCACTAGGTCCAATGTTGGAGGAATATTTTCACATTCCTGTTTACATTAATAATGATGGTGATTTATTTGCGTATGGAGAAGCTTTGGGAGGCATCCTGCCAGAAATTAATAAAAAGCTGGAGAAAGTCAATAGTCCCAAACGTTACCGCAATTTGATTGGAGTAACACTAGGAACAGGCTTTGGAGGAGGATTGGTCCATAATAATAATCTCTTTATAGGAGATAATTCTATAGCCAGCGAAGTTTGGCTTACGAGTTCAAGATTGTTTCCTGAACGATTTGCCGAAGAAGGCATCAGTACACGAGCTATTCAACGAATTTATCGCGAGAATACAGATGAAGAGCAAAGCGAAGGTCTAATGCCAAAAGATATCTATCTAATTGCTAAAGATGAAAATCATCCGAATAATAAAGCTGCGAAATTAGCCTTCGAGAAATTTGGAAATTGTTTGGGTGATAGCCTTGCGAATTTACTTACCATTACCGATGGCATTGCAGTAATTGGAGGTGGCCTTTCTGGAGCGCATGATTTGTATATGCCATCAGTTATGTCTGAGATATATGGGCAATATCAGACGGCACAAGGCAATAAACAAGATCGATTAGTACAAAAAGTTTATAATATTGATAACGAAAACGAATACCTGGAGTTCATAAAAGATCGCTCAAAAAAAATTAGCATTCCAGGAACAGATAAGAGTTTAAAATATGATCCGGAACCACGTTTGGCTATTTGCTCAAGTAAGTTGGGTGCAAGTAAAGCAATTGGAATTGGAGCATATGCATTTGCATTAAATGCGGTCAATAAAAACGAAAAATTAAAAAACTAACTACTGAATTAATCAATAAACACTGGGATTCTATTTTTTTACTAAAATTACTAAATCGGTTTAGTATGTATTTATTAAATATCAGTTAATGAATAAATAGAAATAACTAAATCCAAAATATAAATGCCAATGATTTAAAACTAGCCTTAACAAAAAAGGGAAATGCGCTAACATTTCCCATGTAAATAATGTTCAACAAAACATTAAGTTAATAATCATAACCACTCAAATTTATGAAAAAAAAATCATTAAATAAACCTTTCCTTTTCCGTGAAGGTTTTAAGCAGAATGCAATCGTTTTCTTTCTAAGCTTTATGATTGTACTATCCAGTCAGTCTGGCGTATTTGCCGCTACTGGTAATCAGGAAAAACAAGACGGTACCATTTCAGGTATTGTAAGCGATTCACAAGGCTTTACATTACCTGGAGTTAATGTCATAGTTACGGGTACAACACTAGGAACGACTACTGATATCGACGGGAAATATACCATTGAAAACTTGACGGCAGGACAAACACTTACCTTTTCTTTTATTGGGATGGTATCTCAAGAACTAGACCCTGCCACTGCTACAAGTTTCGACATTGTTATGCTAGATGATGCGCAAGGACTTGAAGAAGTTGTTGTTGTAGGATATGGTTCTATGCAGAGAAAACAAATTACCAGTTCAGTATCAACTGTAGATTCAGAAACTTTAGAGAAAAAAGCAGCTACTACACCTATGCAATTATTGCAAGGTAAAGTTGCAGGTCTTACAATTAGCCGCCCGGCAGGTTCTGACCCTACAGCAACTCCCAGTATAATAATTCGTGGAAACACTTCCCTTCAAGAAGGGGCAACAGAGCCTTTAATTATTGTAAATGGTGTTGAAGTTTCCTCTATGGATATCGTTTCTCCTGAAGATATTGAAACCTTCTCCGTTTTAAAAGATGGTTCTGCAGCTGCAATTTATGGCTCAAGAGGTACTAATGGGGTGATTATTATTACCACAAAAGAAGGAAAAACAGGCAAAGCTACAGTAGAATATTCAGGCTATGCATCATTCGAGCAAGTGTACAACAAGCCCGATTTTTTAACAGCTGATGAATATAGAGCATTAGGAAATAAACTTAGCGTTAAAACGGGTAGTGCATCAACTGATTGGTATAATAAGATGTTGCAAACATCAAGAAATTATACCCATAATGTGGCTATAAGCGGAGGTTCTGCCAAAACGAATTACCGTGCGTCTGTAGAATACAACGATGTCACAGGAATCGTTTTAGAATCATTTAAGAAAAGACTGAATGGTAGAATTAACATCAACCATAAAGCGATTAACGATCGATTGAACGTAAAAGCAGACCTTTCTGCAAGTCAGACAAGATATCGTGCCCCCGATTACAATGCATTTAGATCTGCCGTAACCATGGATCCCACACAGGCTGTCTATAATGAAGACGGATCTTACAAACATTTCTCTAAAAGATTTATTGATAATCCTGTAGCTAAAATTAAAGATAAGACTCAGGATAATGCGCATAAAATTCTTTTAGCAAGTATGTATGCTGACTTTAAAATTATAGAAGGATTAAAGCTTGGTGGTCGATTAGCCTGGAAAATTGAGGATTGGAATATTGGCGAATACGAATCTCGTATGTCTGAAAAAAGCTTGGAAAATAGTGAAAGTGGCTATGCTAAAAGAGAAGCCAGATTTAGCTACCGTGATAATTACGAGTTAAATGCCAATTATCGCAAGCAAATTGGTAAGCATGAAGTTAGCGGTATGGTAAACTGGACTTATGAAAAAGATATTTATGAAACAATGTTAATGGAAAATAGAGGATTTGCTAGTGATGCTTTCCTTTATAATAGTATTGAGTCAGGTTCATTCCTTAAGGATCCAGATCAGTCTAACTACAAAATGGATACCTACAAGCAAAAAGTAGAGCTAGAATCTTACCGTGCCCGTTTAGTATATTCATACGATAATAAATACATGTTTACAGGTAGTGTCAATCGTGAGGGATCTTCTGTTTTTGGTAAAAATAACAAATGGGGTACATTTTTCGGTTTATCAGGAGGATGGACCATTACAGAAGAGAATTTCATGAAAGATATTACTGAAATTAACTATTTAAAGTTACGTATTGGATATGGTGAAACGGGTAATGCCGGAGCGCCTCCATATGCATCATTAGCAAGAATCGGGCAAGAATTTCTATCCTACAATTTCAGAGGGAAACCCATCGTAGCATACGGATTAACCAACAACCCAAATCCAAATCTAGAATGGGAAAAAAAAGCTGAGATAAATTTAGGGTTAGATTTTGCTATTCTTGATAATGCAATTGATGGTAGTATCGATGTTTACCGAAGAAAAACATCTGATTTGCTTTATCTATTAGATGCAGCACTTCCTTCAGCAGTAAATGATAAGGTATTGGTAAATATCGGAGATCTTTATAGTGAAGGTATCGAATTAAATTTAAACACTAGAAATATAAAAACAGAAGATTTTATATGGACTATCTCATTTAATGCAGCTTACAACCAAGGTAAAGTAGAAAAATTGGACCTACAGGCTGGGACCTCATATTTTCTTGAAGATATAACGGATTTAGGAGCTATATATAAGATAGAAGAAGGAGAACCCTTTGGCAACTTTTATGGAAAACGATTTGTCAAAATTGATGAAAATGGAAAATGGGTTTTTAAAGACCTTAAAAATAGTGACAATAAAGAAATCTTAGGCAATGGAACACCCAAATACCTGATTGGCCTTACAAATAATCTAAAATACAAAAACTTTAGTTTGGATATTTTCTTCCGTAGTGCACTAGATTTCAAAATAATTAATCAGGGAAGAATGTTTTATGAGAAGAATACAACCGTGTTCCCTGAAACTAACATCTATGCTACTTCTGGTCGAAATGGATTAACTGAGGCGCCTCAATATTCAGATTACTATCTGGAAAATGGCGATTACATTAAACTTGAAAACATCTCTCTTTCATACGATTTTGATGTTGCAAATATCAACTATTTATCGTCAGCAAGACTGTACGTTTCTTGTTCAAATGTATTTACAATCACTAATTACTCAGGCTTAACTCCAGACCTTACAGTTGGAGGACTTAGACCAGGTAGCGATGGTTTAAATTTCCATCCAGTTTCCAGAACGTTCACCATTGGAGCTGCTATCAAATTTTAAAATAAATTGAGTGTTGCTTATAGGTTACCCATTATTAGAATAATAATCGTCAATCTAAAAAGTTCAATTTTAAAACAAACAAAAATGAGATATACATACATATTATTAACTTTCTGCTTCTTCGGTACACTTTTCGTGTCCTGTTCCGATTTAGAAGAAGAGGTTTACAGTGAAACTGTAGTCGAAAATTTCTATAATAATTCAGACGAAATCATTGGTGCATATACCCGCCCATGGGCACATACGCAATGGGTATTACCTCTAACTATTTTTAAATTAAATGAGCTGTCAGCAGATGCTGTGGTTACGCCTACTAAAACAGATGGTTCTAACTATGATGATGGAAAGAACATTGCTTTTCATGAGCATAAATGGACTTCTGAACATCAGGTTATTGATAATGCTTGGGCAATTACCTGGGAAGGTGTTGGTTTTATAAATGGTGTACTTGAAGGAATTGCTCCTGTAGATTTCGAAGAGAAGAAGGTGCCAATTAGCAAAGCAGAGATGGTTGCTGAATTAAGATGTTTACGTGCTTATTGGCATTTAATTGCTTGCGACTTATGGGGAAATGTACCTATTACAACAAAGGTTTCTGATCCTGCATATCCAACTTCTAATACCCGCGAAGAGGTTTATAAGTTTATCGAAACAGAACTTCTTGCTACCATTGATGATCTACCAGTAAAAAAACATGCTGAAACCTATGGTTACTTTACCAAAGCAGGAGCAAAAACGCTTCTTGCTAAATTATATCTTAATTCAAAAGTATACACTGGAACTGAAGACTATGCTAAATGTGTCGACATGTGTAATCAAATTATGACTGCAGGAAACTATGAGTTAGATGAAAACTGGCAAGCACCATTCTTACCAACAAATGAAACTTCAAAGGGTGTTATCTTTGCATTTGCTCTTGATGGCGTAACTGGCTGGTCTTACAATGTGAGTGCTTTTACCTTACCTAATGTACTTAAAACCAAACTAGGTTTACAATTCGATCCTTTCAACGAAATGTATACTACCGAGGCATTTTACGATAGTTATACTGATTCTGATAAAAGAAAAGAACAATATTTAGTTGGTCCTCAATATGGTGATGATCCTAATACACCATTAGTAACTTTAGATAAACACATTAGTAGTATAACTAGTGCAGGTTTAGAGGAAGGTGCTCGAAACTATAAGTATGTATTTGGTGAGAATTCTCAAGGTCATATCCACGAAGCAGACTTAGTCGTATTAAGATACGCTGATGTTATTCTTATGAGAGCTGAAGCTCTTATGCGCCAAAATGGCGGTGCTGCAACTCAAGAAGCAGTTGACTTGGTTAATCAAATCAGAAAAAGAGCTTTTGGTGACAACTACGAAGCAAATAAATATACCACAAGCAATTTAACTATGGATGAGTTATTGGCAGAACGCGGTAGAGAGTTTGCTTACGAAGGTCAAAGAAGAACAGACCTAATTCGTTTTGGCAAATTTACTGATGCAAGATGGGCCAAAGAAGTTAGTGATGAGTACAGAACTCTATATCCTAAACCACAAAAACAATACGATATCAATCCAAATCTTGGTCAGAATACAGGTTACTAATATTTCTTTAACCGGACATAATCATATGTCCGGTTGAAATTATCTTTTTCATATTAAGAATTTAGAAAATTTCCATTATTGCAAGCTTTTATTTTTAAGATACCCTTATCATGTATAAAGTATTATTCAGCATTATATCTCTTACAAGTTTGTTTTTTTGTTCCTGTCAAAATCAGACGACACAAAATATAAACACGCCTTTAAAAGACTACACTCAATTTGTAAATCCATTTGTTGGCACATTAGGTGAAGGGAATACCTACCCTGGTGCACAAGTACCTTTCGGTATGGTACAACTAAGCCCAGACACAGAAAGGTGGAATTGGGGAGCAGCTTCAGGTTATGAGTATTCTGATAGTACCATCTACGGCTTCTCAATGACTCACTTACATGGTACAGGGATTCCGGATCTTGGTGATATTTTATTTATGCCTACCGAAGGTAAACTACAGGTCAACAGCGGAAAAAAAGATCTATCGGAACCAGGCTATCTATCACGTTTTTCTCACAAAAATGAAATTGCAGAAGCCAATTACTATTCTGTAATACTCGATGATTATAATATTAAAACAGAATTAACTGCAACCAATCGAGCAGGTCTAATGCGCTTTACTTTTCCTAAATCTGATAGTTCTCATATCATATTAGATTTAAGTCATGTATTGCGACATAAAGTTATATGGTCGAATATTAGAGTAGAAAACGACTCTACAATAACCGGAATGCATCAAGTAAAAGGATGGGCTAAAGAACGCTACGTATATTTTAGTGCAAAATTCTCTCGTCCATTCGACAAAACACGTATCTTTTCTAACAAAAAAGAAGAAAAATACGATTCGTACAAAACCTACCGATTCAAGAGTAGCATCGAAGCTGCTGGTCCCGATATCCAATTTGTCGCAGACTATAAAACCAATGAATCAGAACAAATACTTGTAAAAGTTGGCATCTCAGCTATAAGCACAGCAAATGCCATGAAAAATTTAGACTCTGAAATTACAAATTGGGATTTCAATCAAGTAAAAGAAAGTGGGAAAAAGCTATGGAACAAAGAACTTGCTAAGTTTGAAGTAACAGGAAATCAGAAGCAAAAAGAAACTTTTTATACTGCTGCTTACCATGCCTTCATGTCTCCTACCAATTATTTCGATGTTGATCGCTCCTACCGTGGATTTGACCAAAATATTCACAAAGCTGAAAACTTCGATAATTATACCGTATTTTCTCTATGGGATACTTATAGAGCAACACATCCCCTATTTTGCTTAACACAGGCAGATAGAAATGCCAACATGATAAAATCCATGTTGGAACATTACAAACAAAGTCCGGATAAACTACTTCCAATATGGTCATTCTGGAATAATGAAACTTGGTGCATGATTGGTTACCATGCTGTTCCTGTAATTGTTGATGCCTATTTTAAAGGCGTTAAAGGTGTTGATTGGGAATTAGCATACGAAGCATGTGTTCGTGCCGCAACACATCCTGAATACGATGCCACACAAGAATTTGAAAAATTAGGTTATGTTCCTTATGATATTGAAAACGAATCTGTATCCAAAACTCTGGAATATGCCTATGATGATTATTGTATCGCAAGATTGGCTAAGGCTCTGGGAAAAACAAAAGACTACGAACGTTTTTCAAAGCGTGCCATGTCTTATAAAAACCTATTCGATCCAAAAATTGGATGGATGCGGCCAAAAGATAGTAAAGGAAACTGGTTGCCAAACTTTGACACCCACTTTTTCAAACATATGGGAGCATTTACTGAAGGAACAACATGGCAATACACATGGACAGTTCCACACGATGTTCAAGGGTTAATTGATAGCTATGGTGGAAATGAGAATTTTACGACTAAGTTGGATTCTGTTTTTGCAAGCAACAACGACAAAGATTATTTGGGCGTTGATGATATTCATGGTAGAATTGGTGAATACTGGCACGGGAACGAACCTAGTCATCATATCAGTCATCTGTATAGCTATGCAGGACAAGCATGGAAAACACAAGAATTAACCCGAAAAATTATTGCAACACAATATGGTAACACACCAGGTTCTTTATGTGGTAATGATGATTGTGGTCAAATGTCAGCTTGGTATATTTTTAATGCCATGGGGTTCTATCCAGTTTGTCCGGGAAGCGATGAATATATCATAACATCACCAGCTATACCTTCAGTAAAAATGAATATGAGCAATGGTAACAGCCTTGTAATTATTACCGAAAACTATTCAGAAACAAATGTTTATATCCAATCTTTAAAAATTAACGGTAAAGAATGGGATAAAACATGGCTATCTTACAATGATATTAAAGATGGAGGTAAAATGGAATTCATATTGGGAGACCGTCCAAACAAAAAGTGGGGTTCTTCCAAAGAGGCATTTCCCCCTTCATTCTCAGATAAAAATTAAACAACCAGTTCGCCATGCTTTTCATCTATATGAGGAGTATGGCTTACAAAACAAATAAAAAACTCAAAAAGCAACTCATATGAAGTCACTGACTTATTTATTTATTGCAACATTAGGCATTTTAAGTTGTACCAACTTAAGCGCCCAAGATAAAGATTTCACCCAGTACGTCGATCCCTTTATCGGAACTCAGGAAATGGGACACACATTCCCTGGAGCTTGTGCTCCTTTTGGAATGGTTCAACTAAGCCCAGATACCGATAGTATTTTATTTTCTACCAACGGAAAATACAATAAGGATGTATACCGCTATTGTGCAGGTTACCAATATACCGATAAATCTATTGTTGGATTTAGTCACACCCACTTAAGTGGAACTGGTCATTCTGATCTGGGTGATTTTTTAATTATGCCAACTGTTGGCAAGGTTCGCTATAATCCTGGTACAATCGAAGATACAAAAAAAGGATATCGTTCAATGTATCGTAAAGAAACCGAAAAAGCAGAGCCTGGCTATTATACTGTAGAACTGGATGATTACAAGGTTAAAGCTGAATTAACAGCTACACAACGTGTCGGTTTTCACCAATACACCTTCCCTAAAACAGATGATGCACATATTATTTTAGACCTTAATCATGGTATTTACAACTACGATGGCAAAGTATTATGGTCCACTATTAGAGTAGAAAATGACACTTTGGTAACTGGTTATAGAATTACACGTGGCTGGGCAAGAACGAATTACCTTTATTTTGCGATTAGTTTTTCTAAGCCTATTAAGAATTACGGTTGTCAGAATGATGAAAAAGTCATTTATAATGGTTTCTGGAGAAAGTTTGATGAAACAAAGAATTTCCCCGAAATGGCTGGTAAAGCTTTAACTGCCAACTTCGATTTTTCAACGGAAAAAAATGAACAAATTAAAATCAAATTTGCTTTATCAGCAGTTAGTACCGAAGGTGCACTGAAAAATCTAAAAACAGAAGTTCCACATTTTGACTTTGACAAAACTCGCGCTGAAACAAAAACGGCATGGAATAATGAATTGAGCAAAATTGATGTAACTGCATCAAACGAAAAAAAGACCACATTGTACACCTCTCTTTATCATTCTTTCATCAACCCTGTAGAATATATGGATGTGGATGGAAAGTACAGAGGCTTAGATCATAATATTCATCAAGCAGAGGGCTTTACCAATTATACTGTATTCTCACTTTGGGATACCTACAGAGCACAACACCCTTTGCTTTCGCTTATTCAACCTAAGCGTTCATCAGATATGATTAATTCCATGCTGGCACATTACGAACAAAGTGTGCATAATGTCTTACCCGTGTGGAGTCATTTTGGAAATGAAAACTGGTGTATGATTGGTTATCATGCTGTACCTGTAATTGCTGACGCCTGGATAAATGGCCTACGTGGCTTTGATCCGGAAAAAGCTTTAGAAGCCTGTTTGGCAAGTGCAAATTACAGTATGTATGATGGAATCGGTGATTATAAGAAATACAATTACGTTCCTCACGAATCTAGCAAAGTTGGTGCTTCCATAACTCTTGAATATGCTTACGATGATTATACCATTGCTCAATTTGCAAAGTCGCTGGGAAAATCTGATATCGAAAAAGAATATATGAAGCGTTCTGAGAATTGGAGAAATTTGTTCGATGAAGAATCAGGATATGTAAGAGCAAAAACTAAAGCTGGTGAGTGGGTTTCGCCTTTTGATCCCCTGGATACTCATGGCGCAGGATTTATTGAAGGTAATTCTTGGAACTACTCTTTGTATGTTCCGCAGAATGTTAGTGGTTTGGTAAGTAAGATGGGTGGTAAGGAGCGTTTCTCCAAACATTTGGATTCGCTCTTTACCATGCATATTCCTGACAAGTACTTTGCTCATAACGAAGATATTACCCGAGAAGGAATTATGGGTGGATATGTTCATGGAAATGAGCCAAGTCATCATGTAGCCTATATGTACAACTGGGCCGGAAAACCTTGGAAAACACAAGAGCGCATTCACAAAATTATGCAAACAAAATACCTGAATAAACCCGACGGCTTATGTGGAAATGATGATTGCGGGCAAATGTCAGCATGGTATATTTTCTCATCACTGGGTTTCTATCCGGTATGTCCCGGTTCTGGTCAATACATCATTGGAACGCCTTCGGTTAAAGAAGCTCGAATTAATCTGGAAAATGGAAAAGCCTTTGTGATAAAAGCACCTAATTATTCTGACAAGAATATATACATCAAGTCAGTTACTCTAAATGGGAAACCTTGGAAATACAATTTCATCAACCACAAGGATATTGTAGATGGTGGGGAACTTATTTTTAAAATGAGTCATCGACCAAACAAAAAGTGGGGTAATTCTGAAGATACATTTCCGTATTCCAATACAAAAAACTAAATAATTCATATTTCAATGAAAACAGAGATTTATAGATTTCTGTTTTCATGAAAAAGATCAATTTTTCTGAGAAAAACTCACTAAAAAAAATATGACACAAATAATATCTAAATGCATGCTTCTGGCATGTATAACGGCCATTGCTACATCTTGTTTAAATAAAACAAAGGCTCTTGTTGATGTTACAAATTATAAATGCATCACGGAGTCCAACTCCAATAATTCGCCTGTTGGTGAAGGCATTAGCAAACTAACAGACAATGATCCTTATTCAAAATTCTTAACATTTAGCAATACTAGCGTTGTTGAATTTCAAGTCTTGAAAAAGTGCACACTAAGTCGTTATTCTATTGTTTCAGGTGGCGATGAAGAATCCCGAGATCCTAACAAATGGACACTTGAAGCAAGTAACGATTGTACATCGTGGACATTAATTGATACACAAGAAAATATAAAATTTTCAGAGAGAAATCAAAGCTTAGAGTTTACAATAGCAGACGCTGGCTCCTACAAATTCTTTCGTTTAAACCTCTCAACTAAGGATAGCGATATTCTTCAAATATCCGAAGTTGAACTTTGGGGTGATTGGGATTCTTCAGATGAAAATCCAATTGCCTTATTCTCATCTGATAAGAAATCATTTTTTAACAATGGCGAAGTAAAATTTACGAATCATTCAGAAAAAGCTGATAAGCATCAGTGGTATTTCGAAGGAGGCACACCAGAAACAAGTACAGAAACTAACCCTACTGTTACTTATAAATCTCATGGAAAATATGCCGTTCAGTTAATCGCAGGCAATAATGAACTTAAAGATACAATCACGCTTAATGATTATGTTGTTGTAAAACGAGAAGGAGCTTGGGATCAATTTCAATATCCAAAAACAAATTTCGTTAACAAAACATTGGGAGGTAATGGTGATTTTTATAATGAGCTTGTTCCCCAACCAATCAAATTGATTAACGAGGTCTGTCTGGATGTTTGCAAAACTCTATACCGAAGTGTTGACGAAATAAATACGCTTGAAATATTGGACTACTCCATTGAAGATATTGAAACGATTTCAGCAAAAGGTGGCAACCCTCCTCACATCAACATCTTTTTTAGCTCAAGTTATCTAATGAAAAAGAAAGATGCTATGAGTAATGATGAACTTATTTCAGAAATTGTAGGTGTACTTTATCATGAACTTACTCATGGTTATCAGTACTCTCCTAAAGGTGCTGGGTCTTATAAACAAGGAACAGATTTCTTTGGGTTTTTAGAAGGTACAGCTGACTATGTGAGATACAAAGCCGGTTATTCAAATCTGAGCTACAGAAAAACAGGAGGCCATTGGAATGATGGTTATAAAACAACAGCCTTTTTTATCGATTGGTTGCATACCAAAGATGCTGATTTTGTCTATAAACTCAATCAAACTGCACTAACAATAATTCCATGGTCATGGGAAAAAGCAACACAGGAAATTCTTTCTTCTTCAGTTTCTGATTTGTGGGAAGAATATCAAAAATATCTTAAGCCAACGGTTGCAGTCAAAGGAAATGGCTCACCAAATCAATCAGAAAGAAACACCTAATCCAAATTTATTTTTAACATCAAAACAATCTAATTATGAGAAAATTTCTAAACTTCAGCTTAGTTTTTCTAGCTGTAATTTTATTCACAAACTGTGATGAAGATGAATCCTTAGATCTTTCTAAAATTGAAAGTAAAGTAGAAGCTAAATTTACTTCTGACAAACAAACTGTTTTTGTTGGTACCAGTGTACAGTTTACAAATCAAACAGTGTATGGCAATATCTATCAATGGACCTTTGAAGGAGGAGAACCCGCTACAAGTAAAGAAAAGGATCCTCAAGTAACTTATGCCGAATTAGGGGAATACCAAGTTAGCCTTAAAATCACAAATGAATATGGCGAAAATACAAATATTCAAGAAGCTTACATCAAAGTAACCGATGATGCTGGTTGGACAAATTTTCAATTTCCAAACATCCATTTCACCAATAAAACAATAAACGGCAATGGTAGTTTGTACGCCGAATTAATTCCTAACGAACAAGAATTCATAAAAAAAGTTTGTTTACAAGTATGTGTAGAATTATTTAAAAGTGCTGACGAAGTAAATACAGTTACAGATATTACCTACACCGTTGATGATTCTGAGACTTTATCTGCAAAAGGAGGTACGCCGCCGCACATTAACATTAGCTTTAGTTCAAGTTATTTAATGCAGAAGAAGAATGAAGGATTAACCGATGAACAACTTATTAAAGAAATTGAAGGCGTACTCGTTCATGAAATTACTCACGGATATCAATATGAACCTCAGGGGGCTGGTAATTATGCTCAGGGAACAGATTTCTTTGGATTTATTGAAGGTATTGCAGATTACGTGAGATACGTTGAAGGCTTCACTCCTACTTCAAAACGTAGCACAGGAGGAAATTGGAATGACGGTTATAATACCTCAGCATTTTTTATTGATTGGTTACACTCTAAGGATAATTATTTTGCATATAAACTGAATCAGTCTGCAAAAACCATAAACCCCTGGTCATGGGAATCTGCTATTAAAAAGATATTAGGCGATGATGCTTCTCTTACAGAACTGTGGAGTGAGTACCAAGGTGATTTGGTATCTGGTAAAATTACTCAGATAGATGCTGAATTGAAAGAAATGAGAGAAAACAGAGAAGATGTTGACTATCCAAGTGATTCCGGAGAAGTTATTGATATTACTGATAAAGATTGTACAGTAAGCAGAGACATGTCAGCTGATTCTCCAGAAAATGAAAGTGTTGAAAAATTGATTGATAACAATATTGCGACTAAATACTTAATATTTAAAAATAATACTTGGGTTAGATTCGATTGCGACAAAGCAGCTGTTCTTAAAGCTTATACCCTTACATCGGGGAATGATGCTCCTGGTAGAGATCCTAAAAATTGGAAACTACTAGGATCTAACGATGGTGAAACTTGGGCGGAAATAGATTCTCGTTCTGGAGAATCCTTCACTTCGAGAAAGGAAACCAGACAATTTGAATTCGAAAATACAAGTGCTTACAAGTCATTCAAATTTGAGTTTGAAAACACAGAAGGTGATATATTCCAACTTTCCGAAGTTGAATTATTCAATGGTATTCCTGAAGAAGAAGAAACAGAAGAAGAAGAGGGTGAAGTAGATATAACCGAGAAACTCATCTCAGTAGCCGTACAAGCTGAAGATTTTGATTTCTTTGATTGGGGATTACCTGAATTTGCATATGATAACGACCCGGGATCTTCATTTTTCAATATGAATAACAACACTTGGTTTGTATTCGAAACAGAAAAAAAATACAATGTTAACAGACTCTCAATTAGTGCAACAGCCAACCTTTTCGGAATTGAGTTCGTATTTACACCAGATGAATTTACCCTGTTAGGTTCAAACGACGGTCAAAACTGGACTGAAATCACCACTGTTGCAGAAACTGGTATCATAGCATTCGAAGAAAAGAAAGAATTTGCATTTGAAAACTCAGAGTACTATAAATTCCATAAAATCACAATGTCTGCCGAAATTGAAGAGGGAGATAATAAAAGAATAATGATTGGAGAAATGGAGTTATTCGGAACTGCGGAATAATATCAACTAAACTCAATCAAGCATAAAGACCACTATCTTTTGATAGTGGTCTTTAAACTAGCCAACACAATAAGTATCATGATTAAAAATATTCTCATTTTTTTAACCTTAAGTCTCAGTATCTATTCTTGCGATACTACAAAAGACTATACTCAATGGGTTGATCCCTTTATTGGAACCGGAGGACATGGTCACACATACCCTGGTGCACAAGTTCCATTTGGTATGGTTCAACTAAGCCCTGATACACGTAACGATGAATCATGGGATGGTTGTGGAGGCTATCACCACTCCGATTCTTCAATTATCGGTTTTAGTCATACTCACTTATCCGGAACCGGAGTTTCTGACTATGGAGACATTCTGTTAATTCCAATAACCAGAGAGATAAATTTGAATTCAGGAACAAGTCAAAAACCTGATTCCGGCTATCGATCTCGTTTCTCTCATGAATCGGAAAGCGCAGAACCAGGCTATTATTCTGTTTTTTTAGATGATTACCAAGTTAAAGTAGAGTTATCTGCTACAGAAAGAGTTGGCTTTCATCGATACACATTCTCCGAAACAGGCGATGTAAACATCTTACTTGACCTAATACACAGAGATCCGGTAATCGATTCTGAAATTGAAATTACTGGTCCCAACACAATACAAGGAAAAAGAAGATCAAAATATTGGGCAGGAGATCAACACTTATTCTTCGCCATTGAATTTTCAAAACCATTCAATTCTACAACAATCTATAAGAATCAAACAAAAATAGCTTCTTCCCAAAAAGCAAAAGGAAAAAAATTACAGTCAACAGCACTCTTCTCTGTTGAAGAAAGCGAACAACTTGAAATAAAAGTCGCTCTATCAGCTGTAAGTGCTGAAGGAGCAAGAAAGAATTTAGAACAAGAATCAGCACATATCGATTTCGATAAAGCCAGACAATTGGCAAGTACCAAATGGAATAATAGCCTTAGTAAAATTGAAGTTGAGGGTGGTTCTGCAAAAGAAAAAAGAATCTTCTATTCAGCTCTTTATCATTCATTGCTAACGCCTAATATCTCACAGGATGTTGATGGTAAGTACAGAGGTATGGATGGAAAAGTACACCAGGCAACAGATTTTACCAATTATACTGTCTTCTCTCTTTGGGATACTTTTAGAGCCCTGCATCCTTTACTGAGTATTATTGAACCTGAACGAACAAGTGATTTTGTGAAGTGTTTGGTACAAAAAAGTCAGGAATTTGGCGAATTACCTATGTGGGAGTTGGCTTCAAACGATACAAGATGCATGATCGGCTACCATGCTGTATCACTTATTGCCGATGCACATGTTAAGGGCATCACTAATTTCGAGCTTGAAGAGGCTTATGTTGAAATGAAGAAAACAGCCATGCTCGACAAACGTGGTCTAAAAGCCTATAAAACCTTAGGCTATGTACCTTCAAACAAAAGTAGTCAAGGCGTATCAAAAACATTGGAATACGCTTATAATGACTGGTGTATTGCGCAAGTTGCTAAAGCTTTAAACAAGCAAGAGGATTACGATTATTTCATGAATCGTGCTTCTAGCTACAAAAATATTTACGACCCTTCAGTGGGATTTATGCGAGGTAAAAATGATGATCATACTTGGGTTAAAGATTTTGATCCAACTGCTGTTGGCTATAATTATACCGAAGGAAACTCATTCCAATACAGCCTGTTCGTTCCTCACGACATTGCAGAAATCACCAACTTACTGGGAGGTAAAAAAGAACTGGAAAACTGGCTCGACAGATTGTTCACAACCGAAATGGAACATGAGTTGGAAGAACTAACCGATGTGAGCGGGCTTATTGGTCAATACGCTCATGGTAACGAGCCAAGTCATCATATGGCTTATCTGTATAACTATGCCAATGCCGCTTGGAAAACTCAGGTTATGGTACGAAAAATCATGAATACTCAATATAACGATACGCCTGCAGGTTTGTGCGGAAACGAAGATTGCGGACAAATGTCAGCCTGGTATGTATTAAGTGCCATCGGGTTCTATTCCGACTGTCCCGGATCACCAAATTATTCAATTGGTTCTCCAATTTTCGACAAAGTCACCCTTCATCTTGATAATGGTAATACATTCACAATAGAGACTAAAAACAATGGTGAGGTACAACAATATATTCAGTCAGTCCAATTAAATGGGGATAAATGGAATCAAACTTCTATACCCCATTCTGCAATAAGAGAGGGTGGCAAACTCATCCTGAACATGGGAGCTGATGCAAACAAGAATTGGGGACAAAAAATTAAAGATTCAGAATCTAATTATCAATCATCGCCTATAGTGTATCTTTCAGAACCATCAGATGTTTTTATAGATAATTTTACTGTAGACATTAAATGTGATGATCCGCAAGCTGAAATCTACTATACGCTTGATGGTTCTAAACCATCCAAAGCAAGTCAACAATTCAAGAAAGCCTTTACCCTAAATGAAAGTACAGATATAAAAATGCGATCGTACAAAAAGGGCTGCAAGCCTGGCTATGTCGTGCACAGACAAATAAAAAAACAAAAGGCTCTGGATTTAAAGATTACTGAAATTAAAAAAGGTCTTCGCTATTCATATTATGAAGGTATTTATAGGTCAGTTTACGATTATGCTCCCGATTCACCTGTTCACACAGGACTTGTTTCCATTCCAACACTTGATGTTTGCGATAGAGTGGAATGGATAGGTTTGAGTTTCGATGGTTATATCAAAATTCCTCATTCAGGAGAATACACATTTTATATGTCTGCCAACGATGGTTGCAAACTAACAATCAATGATGAAGAACAATTTGAAAGTGATGGCAGAAAATCTCATGCATTTGGTCAAAAGTCAAATTTAAAATTGGCAAAAGGCTATCATAAAATCGAATTCGGTTTCTATCAGTGTTCCGATAAAATTAACTTAAAAGTAGAATGGGAAGGACCAAATATAAAAAAACAAGCCATTCCGGCACAGGTCTTCTATCATTCAAAAGAATAATTCTCAACAACAAACAACACCTGTCTTCTCCCTTGAAATTAGATATGCTCAAGGGAGAAAGACATTTCTCAAGAAACACAGATCATCTTTTACTATCAAAATTATTGAGTATGCATTTATATCCTATGAAGTTTTCTCCAATCCCTAAAGAAACAATTTGGGGTGGAAACAAATTAAAAACCATTCTCTCTAAGGATTTCCCTTCTAACAAAAAGATTGGCGAAAGTTGGGAGATATCTGGTGTTAAAAATGATATATCTATTGTATCCAACGGACACTTAAAAGGAGAAAGCTTAAATAATCTCATCCTAAATCTGGGGCCGCGGCTTTTAGGAGAAAAAGTGTATCAAAATTTTGGTCAAGAGTTCCCTCTTCTTATTAAGTTCATTGATGCAAACGATGCCCTATCTATTCAGGTACATCCCGATGATACACTGGCTAAAAAACGCCACAACTCTTTGGGGAAGACAGAGATGTGGTATATTTTAGATGCCGAAGAAGATGCCAGTTTAATTGTGGGATTTAATCAAAAAGTTGATCAAAAACTCTATCAGCAAAAGCTAAAGGAAGGAAACCTTGAAGAAATTTTAAATTCCGAGAAAGTTGAAAATGGCTCTTGCTACTTCATTCCTGCAGGTCGGGTTCATGCCATTGGCAAAGGCATTCTTTTAGCAGAAATACAGCAAACATCAGATATTACCTATAGAATGTATGATTGGAATCGGGTTGACAAACTAGGTCAATCACGAGAATTGCATACCGATTTAGCTCTTGATGCCATAGATTACACACATGAGAATCAATATGCAACAGAGTATACGTCTGATATAAACGAACCTACGAATCTTGCTACTTCCAATTACTTTACAACGAACCGCTTAATATTTGATAAAGAAATTAAACGTGATTACACTCACTTAAATTCCTTTGTCATTTATATCTGTTTGGAAGGTGAGTTTGATATCTTTTATAATGACGAAAGAACACAAGTAACAAAAGGAGAAAGCATCTTAATCCCTTCAGAATTAAAAGACTTAGATCTCATACCAAAAGCTAAAGCTGATTGTCTGGAAGTCTATATTTAATTGAAAGGGTAAACTAATTATGAAATTGGATGTAAGGGATAGAGAGAGGTGAAAATGGTTTTGGTTAGTCGGTAATGGGGAAAGTTCCAATCTTAACAGGTGAACTTTCCCATTAACCTTTCTCTATATCCTTACTCCTTATCCCCTTCTACACGCTGGTTCATAAGAGCAAAATTCCAATTGTATTTTTTAGCTAGAATCGAAATAAGAATTGCACCCAATAGAATAAATAAAAATAAATCATATAAAGTTGGAGCCATATCTTTTACTTTAAAAAGAGCATTTGTTTGAAAAACCGATGCATTTGATGTTGTAAAGATCGCTATAAAAGCATTATTGGCAGCATGAGCTCCCATAGCTGTTTCAATACCATCATCTAGGACTGCCATCAATCCAAAAAAGACACCAAAAATAATATAATGAGGCATCATAACCCAAAATCCATATTCCTTTACCTCTGGGTTTGCATAGTGCATTAAACCAAATAGAACAGCTGGCAAAATTGCCGCCATCCATCTACTTCTTGTCCACCTAGCAACACCCTGAGCTAAATAACCTCTAAATAAGACCTCTTCAAAAGTCGTTTGAAATGGAATTAACAATAGGGCAACTAAAACCAATGGGATAAAAGTTGAAACATTAAAATTCAATGTAAAATCTCCAGGGTTAAGGAAATACTCAGCAATTAGATTTATCAACATTAAGCCTCCCCAAATACCTGCAGCATAAAAGAATCTATTCCAGCGTATCTTCTTCGTTCCATTTATTTGCTCGCTTAAAGTTCGCTTATGGTAAGCCTCAACAATAGCTTTTAAAACCCATAGACCTACAGCAAATGAAATTATCATCAGTGCTAAACCCAGATTCAAATCAATACCTTGAGCTTCAAAATCAAGTATGTTACTAAAATCTCCTTCTCCATTATTTGATGCGATTATTACTCCGATAACCAAGCCTAAGGGCAACATACCTAAGAATCCCTGAGCTAAGAATGTTATAATTGGAACTAGGATATATTTCCACCACTGATTAGGCCCTTTCAGGGCACGTTCTAAATACTGCATATTCTTATTTTTGTAATTAACTGGTTTTGTTTTCGGGTTTTAAACCTAAGAAAAATAACATAAAGCAAAAAAAAACGCTCAGTTGAAATGAGCGTTTTTAGATGATATCCTGATATCAAACTATAAAGTGTGTTGATAGCAAGATTAATATTTTTGAAAATTATTTTTTCTTTCGCTTCGCATTTCGCTTGGCATTTCTTTTCTTATTCTCTCTTTGTTTCATCAAGCCTTTTGATCCTGAAGGTGTTTTAGAATTCTTTGCTGATTTTTCATGAAAACCACTTCCCTTCTTAGCATCAAGTCTTACCCTAACATTTCGAGTTTGTATCTTCTCGTCTTCCAAAAGTTGAGAGGTTAATTCAACTTCTTCAGGAACTTCTTCTAAAGCAACTGGTTGCTTAATTAATGCCTCAACCTGCTCCATCAACTCCTGTTCTTTCTCATTCACAAAACTAATGGCAATACCTTCTTTGTCAGCACGTCCTGTACGTCCCACACGATGAACATATTCAACGTAATTACTTGGCATATCGAAGTTAATCACATGACTCACATTCTCAATATCGATACCACGGGCAGCCACATCAGAAGAAACAAGAACTCTGGCACTTCCCTCTCTAAATGAGTTCAATGCATTAAGTCGGGTATTCTGAGCTTTATTCGAGTGAATCACACTCAAGTCGTCGCCCAACATTTCCTCCAAACGATCGACTATACGGTCTGCATTTTTCTTTGTTTCCGTAAAGATCATCACCTTATTAAAAACCTCTTTATCTTCCAATAAAAATTTCAAAAGGCTCACCTTACTCAAGATATTCTTGACATGGTATTGTTTCTGATGAATATTCTTAACCGTACTTGCCTGTGGGGCCACCTCAATTCGTTGTGGATTTAGCAAGAAATCATCAGATAATTTAGCTACAATATCGGAGAAAGTAGCCGAGAACAATAGATTTTGATGCTTTTCCGGAAGAATTTCGAAAATAGCCTTAAGTTGAGGCATAAATCCCAAATCCATCATTTTATCTGCCTCATCAATCACCAAAGTTTTAATCGTAGAAAACTTAAGGATTCGAGTCATATAAATGTCCATCAAACGACCAGGAGTAGCAACAAGAATATCAACACCTTCATACACTTTTTCTTTCTGAGTATTGATATTCACACCACCGTAAAGTCCTAAAGCACGAATATTCATATACGGCGTCAACAGCTCAATAGTTTCGCAAACCTGCACCACCAGTTCACGAGTAGGTACAACAACCAAAGCTCTTGGATCCATTCCTTGAGCATAGCCTAATTTCATAAGAATAGGCATCATATAAGCCAAGGTTTTCCCCGTACCTGTTTGAGCTATACCAATCACATCCTTACCTGAACGAACAGGAGAAAAAACCTCTTTCTGAATGGAAGTTGGTTTATCAAAACCTGCATCGGCAAGTGCGTTTAATATTTGCTTACTTAATTTGATGTCTTCAAATGAACTCATACTCTCTTTTATTTTGTAGAAATTTGCGCAAAAATAGTCATTTTATTCCGAGTAGACTGACATAGACAAACATTAAAGTTAGAAAGTGCAATTTAGAACCTAAAATAAGCTTTGAACTTCTTCTTTTAAAAAAGAAATAGCTTCAGAATGAGCCGATTTTTTATCTTGCATATGAGCCTCGATAACAGCTTTGGACAAATTAATAGAACTATCCGAAGGAACCAATTGCAAGGCTTCCGCATTCACCAATTGAACCAGACTTTCTTTTGCCGTCTTAATCAACATCCAGGCTTGTGGTGTTACGTATAACTGCTGCGATAAGTTATGCTCAAATTCACCTCGTATCATCGTTAATAAAACCTGATGCAACTGTTGATTACTCATATCTGGCTTATTTTCTCTCAAGACTAAAGATTCAGGGTGAATACGCTCCAATAAAATGATTAGTCGTTCGTAAGCTTGCAAGCGTATAGGTGTTATAGCCTTCTGGTTATTCAGAAAAACATCCAGTTTCATTTTTTTTTCCTCCTTAAGCAACATAGCTTTTATAAGAAAATAGGCTGTTGCAAAAACAACCAAAGCTGGCAAGGTGTATTTTAATAATTCAAGCATGACAAATTTATGTGTAAGATTGTGAAATAGTCTTTTCTAATAATCTTTTAGTCTTTAAATGTTTATCTATAGAACAAGTGCTTACGAATAAAGAATTATAAATGAAGCTGCTATGAATATTCTAAGTTAAAACAATATAGATTACAATGTAAAACTAAAAATTTAAGAAACAATATTTCTCGGTACCGACACCTGTCCTATGTTTAAAAACATTACTTTTGTAAAACATCAAGCTATTTTCCAAACCTCAAAAAACATTAGAATGTTAAAAGTATCAAATCGTGTTACTTCCATGGAATTATCCCCAACGCTTGGCATGTCACAGAAAAGCAGGGAGATGAAAGCACAAGGAATTGATGTGATTAATTTAAGTGTAGGAGAACCTGATTTTAGAACCCCCGATCACATTAAAAAAGCGGCTTTTAAAGCCATTGAAAACAACTTTTCGTATTACTCACCAATTCCTGGTTTTGTAGCCTTAAGAGAAGCCATTTGCACCAAACTTAAAAGGGATAACCAATTAGATTATACCCCGGAACAAATCGTTGTTTCTAATGGAGCAAAGCAGTCCATTTTAAATGTAATGATGTCGGTAATTGACAAAGGTGACGAAGTTATTATTCCAAGTCCATACTGGGTGAGCTATGTTGAAATTGTAAAATTAGCGCAAGGTGTCAATGTTTTTGTTCCTGCTGGAATAGAGCAAAATTTTAAGATCACACCTGAACAACTTGAAGCTGCCATTACACCTAAAACCAAAGCCTTTCTTTTTTCTTCGCCCAACAATCCAACAGGAAGTGTTTATTCTAAGGAAGAACTTAAAGCTTTAGCTCAAGTATTCGAAAAATATCCTGATATTATTATTCTGTCCGACGAAATTTATGAACATATCAACTATGTTGGGAAACACGAAAGTTTAGCACAATTCGATTCTATTAAAGATCGGGTGGTTATTATTAATGGTGTATCAAAAGGTTATGCCATGACCGGATGGAGAATTGGTTATATAGCTGCTCCACTATGGGTTGCTCAGGCTTGTAGCAAGCTGCAAGGCCAAATGACTTCTGGTGCTTCAAGCATTGCTCAAATGGCTTCGGTAGAAGCTTTCAATGGCGATCAATCTTGCACTCAGGAAATGAAAAAAGCCTTTAAACAAAGACGTGAAAATGCTTTTGACTTATTAAAAGAAATCCCCAGCTTTGAAATTAATAAACCGGATGGCGCCTTTTACTTTTTTCCTGATGTCTCAAAATTATTCGGTAAAAGCTGTAATGGTCAAATGATAAATAACCCTACCGATCTTAGCCTTTATCTTCTTGAGAAAGCTAAGGTAGCAACCGTTACGGGTGAAGCTTTTGGTGAACCTAATTGTTTAAGATTATCCTACGCAACCAGCGAAGAAATTATGACTGAAGCTATTTCAAGAATCAAAAATGCCCTTGATAAATTGAACTAAAGTCAAATGACATAACTGATAAAGCTGACTTCAAAAGAGTCAGCTTTTCTTTCATCCTCTAATCACATACAGGTCAGCAACATGAATAAACTATTCAACACAGATCGTTTTTTCTTCCACCTATTCTTTTGTGATTTATAATACATAAAGTATATTTACAGGGAGTATTCGGGATGTGGCGCAGTCCGGTAGCGTACTGGTCTGGGGGACCAGGGGTCGCAAGTTCAAATCTTGTCATCCCGACGAATTATTAAGGGAAATACGAAAGTGTTTTCCTTTTTTTATCTATGCTGAAAACCCTTTAAACATAGGAAGTTTACAACAAGTGACATTTATCCACCCATCACTACTGTTTACATAGTATTGAAATATACGAGAAAACTAAATAAACAAAACAAGCTTCGATTTAAATTTGGTAGCAACATGGTAGTAACATTTTTCTCATAATAAACACTTTAAAAACAAAAGCTGCAACGCATCACGAAGCAGCTTAAAGAAATCAGAATTTAGAAAAAATCTAAGTCAGAAGGATTGCTGAATAAAGATCCGGAGAAAACTTGTCTCCTTCTGCTGTTCCAAAAAACGCATACACGTGAATATTTCCAACTGCAACCGGCAAGGTAATTTCGGCTGATTGGTCTGAACGAACTGCAGTCGTATTTAAGATGTGAACTTTATCTGCAGTCATCACCAAAAGATGCAATTTGTCATCAGCTTGACCAATACCGGTTCCACTTTCATCTTTCCATGCTAATTCAATACCTGATACAACATCTGTATCATCCTGAATATTCAAATTCCCGGGAAGTGGTAAAGCTCCCACTGATGCATGAAAATCAGAGTAGTTCACCAAAGTTCCGCTTTCATCAAAAGCAGACATATTGGTTTTGACAAACAGGTTGTAACCTGTCATTTTACCTGAGACTAAATTCCATACGGGACGGATCAGACTTGAAAGCAATGATGAGGCTAAACTGACTACCGACTTAAATCGGGTTCTCTGTTTTTGCTGTGCTTCGGTATTTGAAGCGTTCGGACCTGGAAGCGACTTGATATAATTCACGCCTTTCCATGAGCTGCCTACAATGGCGCCAACTTTTCCTGTGAATGGGCCCAGGATCCCTTGATTGTATTTTCCCATGACTTATAAAATTTGGGTTAGTAAATGATTAGTTAACATAGAATTGAGACAGGTACGGAGCAGGTACCTACTTGTCCTTACTCTTTTTTGTCTCCGGGTTCTCGCTTTTTGCGATTC
>NZ_JAKJSD010000019.1 GCF_029029505.1 Ancylomarina sp. DW003
TTGTCTCTATAATATATCGAGTGATTATTTCTCTTTATTTTTTAAAATCTGAATTCTCAATGCATCTGCAACAAGTTCTGCTGCTGCCTCGAATGAATTAGATTGTTTTCTGGCGAAAAGTTCATTACCTGGAACGTTTACCTTCACTTCAACAACTTTATTAGCCTTAGGGTCTGAATTTTCGATATTTAAAGTGACATTATAATCACAAATACTATTGTCAAACTTATTTAATTTACTCAACTTCTGATTGATGAAAGCTTCAAGTTTCTTATCTGCTTTAAAGCCTACGGATTGCATCTTCATATTCATCACAATTCCTCCTATATTTTATTGCTCAGTAGAGCATAAGTTAATATTTCGTTAAATAGTAACTGATCAGTGATAAATGTGCACAGGTGGCTTGAAATAGCCTATTTGATTAATCTTTCTACCTTGAAAGTAGATAAAATAATTCAATAAAGAAAGCCTAAGAAGAGAAATATTATGATGAAATAATGTTAAGAAAACTTAAGAGCCTTATTATTAGGTGTGATAGCATTGTAAATAATTTACAATTTAATTCTATAGTCTTGAGAAAGGCTTAAGCTTGCTTTCTGGATACGGCATTTAATACATGATACAATTGATCATCTAAAAAATAATTCTCAAAATCAACCATTATACTTTTAAAAAGAGGTAAAGTGTTTCCCTCCATTATTAAAAGCATGTCACCTAAATCGTAGTCGGCAATTCTGATTGGAACATAAATCGCCCGTTTACCAGATTTAAGTTTGTATTTAGTTATTGTATCCGTTTTAAATTTATCTATGTCTTCACCAGAGTTGTTGGCATAACTAATACAATTTTTAAAATGAAAATTCCCACCAATGACATTTGCTCCGGGATAATTGAAAAAATCGATAATAAAATCAGCAACTTCTTTCTGAAATTCTTCGCAAGTGTTGTAAGTTTCGAGAGCAACCTTATTTTTTATAGTGTCAAATTTTCTAGAAAGCTTATATGGAATTGATAAGATTGTATAGAAATATACACCAGAGATAACAGCTAATAAAGTTCCTGCAATAGTTGCGGGTATCTGCCAAAGACTAATGCCAAAAACCAACTCAATGCTAAACCATGATACTAAAGACCAAACAAGAATCCAAAAACTCAATAGTAATTGTAGTGAGAATTTGTAGATGATTTCAAAGGAGCTGAACATGGTAAATCGTATTTGAGAATTGAATGTAATTTAAAGTTAGATGGATATATGATATATGCAAAATCTTTTACCAGCCTGAAGTAAAATAATTTGCAATTTCTTGAAGCTGCTCTCCAAGTCCACCTGGTTGTCTGAGATATTGAATAAAAGAACCTGCTGTTTGTGCAAGAAAAGAATTGCCCCCCGCATAATACTCGGCAGCTCCAATGGCATATAAGATGAATAAGACATATAGGAAACCTAAAAGTACTACATGGCGTTTTTTGAGAGCTTTGCTAAAATAAAAAATTACAATTGTTATAAGAGTGACAATTAGTAATACAATTCGGATATCAACAAGAGTAGAACCAGCTTCGGAGAATTCAATCTTCTGGCCTGTAAATAATAAGAATAGTGCTAGTGGGAGCCCCAAGCTAATTGATATATCGAAAATGTTAGAACCTAAAATATTTGCTAAAGAATCGTCGTAGTTTCCTTTTTTGGCATCTCGTATAGAAATAATAGTATCTGGTACACTACTGGCAGCTGCAATTAATATCAGGGCTACAAAAAGAGGATTGATGCCTAAGGAATCTGAAATACCTTTGCAACCTTCGACTAATCCTGCGCAAGCTGCTGCAATCACAAGGGTAGAAATAACTAATAGCAACCAGCTTCTGCGCTTTCTTCCTTTGTTTGCTTTTAAAACATACTTCAAATACTTACCATTTTCACAATCTTCACTTGTTTGAGGTTCGAATTTTTCACCCTTTTTCATTGATAGCATTGTGTATGCTAGATAAATAAGGTAAAAAACTGTAAATGCCCAACCATGCCAGTGAGTTATATAGTTACTGGAAAGTAGTACAATAAGTAGAAGCTCGGCAGCAATGAGAAATAAGCCATCGCGAAGAATAACTTTTTTACTGATTTTTAAACCTACAACACTTGGTGCAGTCGCAAGAACTGTTCCGATAACTAACATGGGGATGGCAATGCTGTTGAATATTGCAGAACCCGTATTGCCGCCAATGCTAGCAGCTAAATCGCGAGCTAAATTGGCATGGGTCGCAAAGACTAGAAAGAAGACGGTTGTTAACAACTCAGGGATTGACGATCCAATTGCATTTAATGATGCTCCTTTTACACCTTCTCTCATATTTCTCCCTAGATAATCAGTTGCAACCTCAAACGCATTGCATGATTTTGCAATTATAAGGGAGCAGAGTATCATTAAAGATAAACCTCCGTACCAAGTATGAAAAATGAGATTGAAAACGTCCATATTTTATTTAAATAGATGAGTTCCGAAATACAGTTTATTTACGTCCCGAAAATAAAGGTAATTTTTTAATTAAAATCGGTAAAGTCGTTATTTAAATATTTATAAATGTTGTCAAATACTTTCTCAAACAGTTTTATCAAAACAATCTTTGTATTGGCATGTTTATCCGTCGCAAGGTAAATAGTAATCTTTCATTGGATTGATAAGAAGAATAGGGTTTGTGTAATTATTAATAAAATATTTAATCCTTTTTGAATTGAATTGAAGAAAAAAGACGCCTTGTATTTTGCCAGTCATCAAAATAATAAGATCAGACTCTTTTGTTGTACTCGATTTAAAAGCTTCTTCGTCGATTCGTTTGCTGGATAGTTCAGATTTTAATATTTTGTATTCGAAGGTAAATTGAGAAAACATTTTTTTTGTAAAAAAAAGCGTATTCCTAATTGTCTTTATTAGAATATTGTCTTTCTCTTGGGGAATTATAAGTTTTATAATAGCATTATTAAAACGTCCGAAATAACTGGCCCATATCATTTTTTCTTTGGATTCCTTTTTGTGATCGATGGGCAGAATAATATTTGAATAATCAGCTTGACTAGATGTTTTATGACCTACCAGAATAGTTGGAATTTTAGCATTAAGAACCCAATTGAAATTACTGTTCTTTAAAAAGAATTTGAAATCATTTTTTTTATCAACATCCAAAACTAAAAATATGATATTATGTAGTTTAATGCTTTTGTTAGGTTGATCATTTCTATTTGTGATTTGGAGTGAACTGACCTCGGGATAGTCCTTGATGTAATTTTTAAGTTCTTCAGGATGAATTTTTTTTCTTGAGAAAGGAGATGTTGAAATAAGAACTTTAGCTTTAAAAATCTGAGCAATTTTTAAAGCGTGATTTAAAGCTTTCTTTTTAGCATCTAGTTTTTGAATTAGAAGTAATATATGTTGATTTTTCTTGTACATGTAATTAAAGAAAAAATGTGTTAAAAGGAACGGTATTCTGAATTGATTACGCCTTTATTTGTTAACCTAATGTTTGAAAAGTATGAATCTAAGATAATAATTGATACTTAAAACTCTTTTGTATGAATAAATGTTCAATTTATTTCTTAGTAAACGGTTATTGTCTTGTTGTAATTTTCACCCCTTAAGATAATTGTTTAAATTCAACATAAACACAAAGTTAGTTTTTAAATGTGTTGAAAATAAATCTAAGAACAGTTCAGTATATACAGGCTTTGCAGAGTGTTTTTCAACATGTTCATGATGTTGAAAAAAAACAATTTCTCCTATGTTCTAGTTTACAGACTTTTTCTTTATTAATACTGATTAAAAACTGTTGTGAAGCATAGTTATTTAGACTAAATATGTATTTTCTACTTTTCTTTCTATTCGGCCTTTAAGCATTCTTTTATCTTGCTCTATTTCTTATCTTAGCAACGTTGTTTATGCAAGCGACTGAACATAATTTGAAAATTAGGAATGATAAAAGTCTCTCAAATAATTAATGATTTAAATGCACAGTTGGTCTGTGGTAATACAGATTTAAATCAGGATATAGATTTTGGTTTTGCTTCTGATCTCATGAGTGATGTCTTAACTATTGATTCTGATAATCTATTGTTGGTGACAGGTTTAAATAATTTACAGACGATAAGAACCTCTGAAATGTCGGATATTCCATACATATTATTTGTTCGCGACAAAAAAGCTTCTGAAGAAATGAAAAATCTGGCAGAAGAAAGTGGGATTACTATTTTAGAGTGTCGTTATTCAATGTTTCGCGCTTGTTCTATTTTGTGTAATATGGGTCTGGAGCCCGTTTATTAATTCTGATGTATGGATTTTAAATTTGATATAGAAGGAGGCAATTTTTCAAAAGCAGGGACTGCATCAAGCGACGTGAAGAAAGTGTTGAAGAAGTTGAATGTTGACCCAAAGCTAATTAAACGAATTGTTGTTTCGATATATGAGGCCGAAGTGAATGTTGTTGCTCATGCCTATGAAGGTGAAATGAATGTCTCAATATTTCCGGAAAAAATAATAGTACGTATTGTTGATAAAGGGCCTGGTATTCCTGATATAGAATTAGCAATGCAGAAAGGGTATTCGACAGCCTCTCCTGAAGTTAGAGAAATGGGGTTTGGAGCAGGTATGGGCTTGCCAAATATAAAAAAGAATACGAATGAGCTAAATATTAAGTCAGAGGTTGGAGTTGGAACCGAAGTTGAACTAATTAACTATTTAAATTAGAACGATGGAGAAGCTGCCCTTTTATCACGCGCTAAAAGTTGTCGAAAACGTTTGTATTGGTTGTACACATTGTATGAATGTGTGCCCCACAAAGGCAATTCGTGTGAAATCAGGAATTGCTGATATTGACAAGTATGCTTGTGTTGATTGCGGAGAGTGTTTAAAAGCTTGTCCTGTGAATGCTATAATAGTGGAGCAAGATGACTTTAATCAGATATTTAGCTTTAAACAAAGAGTGGCCTTGTTACCAACTGTGCTGTTAGGACAATTTCCTGACGATATTACTGAAGAACAGATTTATTCTGTTATTCATGATATGGGATTTACTCACGTTTTTGAGGTTGACGAGGCAGTCGATTTGCTGATTGAGGGAACGAAAGAATATATGCGGAAGCATACTCAAATGAGACCATTTATTTCGAGTTTTTGTCCTGCAGTTGTTCGTTTGATACAAGTGAGATTTCCTTCTCTTGTTGAGAATATTGTGCGTCTAAAGCCTGTTGTTGATATTTCATCTCAATTTTATCGTAAGAAATTGGTTGATGAGGGGTTCAAGAATGAAGAAATAGGCATTTTTTATATAACGCCATGTGCAGCTAAAATTGCATCAGTAAAATCACCAGTAGGCGAAGAAGAGTTGCTGATTGATGGTGTCATAAACATGGACTTTATTTATAATAAAGTCATGTTGAGTTTGAAGAAAGCGAATAAGGAAAAAGATGCGATTTCGAATCACAGGCATCTTTCGAAAACGAGTATTGAGTGGTCATTAACCAATGGCGAGGCTTCTCAATATTCTGGTAGATGTTTAGCAATAGATGAGATTCACAATGTGATTGCATTTCTAGATAAGTTGGAGAATGAAGAGATCACGGATGTTGATTTCTTAGAACTAAGAGCTTGTGACAGGTCTTGCGCTGGCGGCGTTTTGAGTACAGAAAATAGATTTTTAGCCGTTGAACGTTTGAGTAAGCGTGCTAAAAAAGATATAAAGCAGCAGAAAGAGACGGAAGAAATATATACGACTTATCGTCCCTATTTACTCGATAATATGGCAATTTCTGAAATTGAGCCAAGATCAATTTTGAGTTTGGATTCGGATATGATGATTGCCATGGATAAGATGAAGAAAATTCAGCGTATCATGAAAGTTTTACCCGGTATAGACTGTGGAGCTTGTGGTGCGCCTAAATGCAAAGTATTGGCTGAAGATATCGTTCAGGGAAAAGCCAAAATGACGCAATGTGTGTTCTTGCAAAAGATGCTCACAAAAGAAGAGTTAATTACCCCTCAGGAATCTTTTGATATATCAGAAGGTACATGGGGAAAAGAACGTTTTGAGAAAAAGACGATTAAAAATAGATAAGAATGAAGGTAAGTGATATTGTTGAAAAATTGGGTTTAAAAGTTTGTTCGGGAGAACAAGGCTTGAACAAAGAAATTGAAGGTGGCTATACATCAGATTTATTAAGTGATGTTATGGGGAATGCCGATGCAGACCAGGTGTGGGTAACACTTCAAACTCATAAAAATATCATGGCAATTGCTTCATTAAAAGAATTAGCTGCAATTGTGTTGGTTAAGGGCTACGAGCCAGAAGCTGATGCTGCAGAGCAAAGTAACGAGGAAGGGATTCCAATTTTGTCATCAGAAGAGGAAGCCTTTGAGTTGACAGGAAAGCTTTATAAGCTATTGAGTGTTGAATAACTGAAATCATGAAAACGTTTCGAGTCGACCTACATACACATACAGTACTTTCTCCATGTGGAGATTTGGAGATGAGTCCGGTAAATATTGTAGAGAAGGCGAAAGAGCGAGGAATTGATGTTTTAGGCATAAGCGATCATAACTCAACTTTACATGCCCCTTTGATTAAAAAGTTGGCAGCAAAAGAAAATATTGAGATTATGATGGGCGCAGAGGTGACAACCAAAGAGGAAGTACATTGTCTTTGCTTTTTTGAGACAGAAGAGAAGTTAGTTGTTTTTCAAAAGTATTTGGATAAGCATTTGCCACATATAGCTAATGATAGCGATAAATTTGGTTATCAGGTTGTGGTAAACGAGGAGGAAGAGATTTTAAATGAAGTTGAATGGTTATTGATTTCAGGTATAAATCAGAGTATTGATCAATTAGAGAAAAAGGTTCACGAATTGGATGGTTTGTTTATACCAGCTCATGTAAATAAGATGCAGGATAGTATAATCTCGCAACTGGGATTTATTCCCATCGATTTAAATGTTGATGCACTCGAATTGACACGACATATAAGTAAGGAAGCATTTTTAAAGAAGAATGCTTATTTGAAAAATAAAACATTTATAAAGAGCTCCGACGCTCATTGTATAGATTTAGTTGGAGAAGTTTATACCGAATTCATCATGAAGGAAGCCAATTTTAATGAAGTGAAAATGGCATTGAGAAACCAAGAGGGACGAAAGGTGAATTTTTAAGAAGAAGAAAAGTGAGAGACTTGTCAGAACATATCATGGATATAATTCAAAACTCAGTAAGAGCGAATGCAACTCTTGTTGAGCTTGAAATATTTGAGGATGAAAAGGCAGATATGTACAAATTGTTGTTTAAGGATAATGGTTGTGGCATGTCAGAAGGAGTATTAGCTAAGGTGGCTGATCCATTCTTCACATCCCGAACAACAAGAAAAGTTGGTTTGGGGATTTCACTATTGAAGCAAAATGCCGAACAGACTGGTGGAAGTTTAAATATTTGGTCTAAAGAAGGAGAGGGGACTCAACTTGAAGTCATTTTTTCTCATTCGAATATTGATAGACCAGTGTTAGGTAATATAGCCGAAACCATGATGCTGTTGGTTGGAGCTAATCCGGAAATGGATTTTTTGTATAAGCACACAACTGCTGAAGGTGAATATGTGTTTGACACAAAAGAAGTAAAAGAAATTTTAGAAGGGGTGTCATTAAATGACCCTAATATTTTGGTTTATCTAAAAGAGATGATAAACGAAAATATAAATACAATAATATAATTTGAATTTAGTTTCTAACCTTTAATATTTGAGATTATGGCAAAAGTAAAATCTCTTGCAGACCTGAAGAAAATGAAAGAAGATCTTCAGTCGAAAATGGATCTTAGAGAAAAGAGTGATGCGCCAGATAGCATGGTGCAGGTAAAAGTAGGTATGGCTACTTGTGGAATCGCTTCTGGTGCAAAAGAAGTGATGAATTTCTTTATCGAAGAAAGTGCTAAGAGAGGAATTTCAGCTGTTGTTACCCAAACAGGATGTATGGGCTATTGTTTTGCAGAACCAACTATCGAGGTAATTATGCCTGGTAAAGATCCAATCGTTTTTGGTGATGTTGATGTGAAAAGAGCTGATGAGATTATTGAGAAGTACGTTAAGAATGGTGAGTTGGTTGATGGAATTATTCCTGTAAACTATAATACTATTGACTAATATCTAAACCCAAACACTGTTATGGAAAAGTATAAAATGCATATTCTTATTTGCGGAGGTACGGGATGTCGTGCGTCTGAAAGTGAGCTTATTCAAACTAATTTAGAAGATGTTCTTAAGGCCAAAGGTCTAGAGGATGAAGTGCAGGTTGTGACCACGGGTTGCTTTGGTTTTTGTGAAAAAGGACCTATTGTAAAGATTCTTCCGGATAACACATTCTATATTGAAGTGAAGCCTGAGGATGCAGAAGAAATTATTGAGGAGCATATTGTAAAAGGACGCCAGGTGATGCGACTTCTTTACACAGATCCTGATAAGAAAGAAACTGTAAGTGATGCGAAAAACATGGGTTTCTATAAGAAACAAATTCGTATTGCTCTTAGAAACTGTGGATTTATTAATCCTGAGAATATTGACGAATATATTGCTCGTGAAGGTTATGGTGCACTAGGTACGTGTTTCGAAATGACGCCACAGGCAGTTATCGATGTAATTAAAGAATCTGGTCTGCGCGGACGAGGAGGAGGAGGATTCCCAACTGGTTTGAAGTGGGAGTTTGCTTCTAAGAACGATGCTGATCAGAAATATGTGGTTTGTAATGCTGATGAGGGAGATCCGGGAGCATTTATGGACCGTTCAATCCTTGAGGGAGATCCACACTCAGTACTTGAAGCGATGGCTATTTGTGGTTACACAATGGGCGCTGATTTGGGTGTGATTTATATTCGTGCGGAGTACCCACTTGCAATTGAGCGTTTAAAGATTGCAATTGCTCAAGCTCGTGAATATGGTTTGTTAGGTAAGGATATTTTGGGTTCTGGTTTCAATTTCGACGTAGAAATGCGTTATGGAGCTGGTGCTTTTGTTTGTGGTGAGGAAACTGCATTGATCCACTCTATGGAAGGTCTTCGTGGTGAGCCAACTGTTAAGCCTCCATTCCCAGCTGAATCAGGATATAATGGAAAGCCAACTAATGTAAACAATGTTGAGACATTTGCTAATGTTCCTGTTATCATCAACAAAGGTGCTAAGTGGTTTAGTGCAATTGGAACTGATAAGTCAAAAGGTACTAAGGTATTTGCTTTAGCAGGAAAGATCAATAATGTTGGTCTTATTGAGGTGCCAATGGGTACTACTCTTCGTGAAGTAATTTACGAAATTGGTGGTGGTATTAAAGATGGTAAGAAATTTAAGGCTGTTCAAACAGGTGGTCCTTCCGGAGGTTGTTTAACTGAGAAGCATCTTGATACACCTATCGATTTTGATAATCTTATTGCTGCAGGTTCTATGATGGGATCAGGTGGTATGATTGTTATGGACGAAGACGACTGTATGGTTTCTATGGCAAAATTCTATCTTGACTTTACGGTTGAGGAATCTTGCGGTAAATGTACGCCATGTCGTGTTGGTAACAAGCGTCTTTATGAGATGTTAGATAAGATTACTGAAGGTAAAGGAACTAAAGAAGACTTAGATTTATTACGTAACCTTTCTGGTGTAATAAAAGATACGTCTCTTTGCGGATTAGGTCAAACTTCTCCAAATCCAGTTTTATCTACTCTTGACAATTTCCATGATGAATATATTGCTCATGTTGAGAATCATAAGTGTACTGCTGGACAGTGTAAAGCATTGATGCAGTATGTTGTTGATCCGGAGCTTTGTGTTGGTTGTACGCTTTGTGCGCGTAACTGTCCGGTTGATTGTATTGCTGGAGAACGTAAGGAAGCTCATATTATCGACGTTGAAAAATGTATTAAGTGTGGTGCTTGTATGGATAAGTGTAAGTTTAACGCCATTAGCATACAATAAGGAGGATTGAAAATGGAACAAATGATAAAATTAACCATTGATAATAAAGAGGTAGAGGTTGCTAAAGGCACCACTATGCTCGAAGCTGCAAAGCAGATTGGTGTTGAAATACCAACGCTTTGCCACATGCACCTTGAGGATATGAATATTGAGCATAAGCCTGGTGGATGTCGTATTTGTGTTGTTGAAGTAGACGGTAGAAGAAATCTAGCGCCTTCATGTAACTCAAAGTGCGAAGCTGGAATGAATATCAAAACTCACTCTATGAGAGTTTTGAACGCTCGTAAAACCGTAATGGAATTGATGCTTTCTGATCATCCGTTTGATTGTTTAGTTTGTGCGAAGTCAGGAAATTGTGACTTGCAAACTACAGCTCAAAATATGGGTGTTCGTGAGATTCACTACCAAGGTGAGCAATCAACTTATAAGGTAGATTATTCTCCATCGATTATCCGTGATATGGATAAATGTATCATGTGTCGTCGTTGTGAAACGATGTGTAACGATGTACAAACTGTTGGAGCTCTTTCTGCTGTTAACCGTGGATTCGAATCAGTAGTCGCTCCAGCTTTTGAGATGGATCTTGAGAAATCTACTTGTACTTATTGTGGTCAGTGTGTTGCTGTATGTCCTACAGGTGCACTTACTGAAAAAGATCATACGAATCAGTTGATTAGAGACCTTGCTAACCCGAATAAGACTGTGGTAGTTCAAACGGCTCCTGCTGTACGTGCTGCTCTAGGTGAAGAGTTTGGTATGGAAGCTGGTACTTTGGTAACGGGTAAAATGGTTGCTGCGCTTCGTAACTTAGGTTTCGACAGTGTGTTTGATACTGATTTTGCTGCCGATCTTACTATTATGGAGGAAGGTACTGAGTTGCTTCAGCGTCTTGATGCTCACCTAAAAGGTGACAAGGATGTGAAGCTTCCTATTTTGACTTCATGTTGTCCAGGTTGGGTGAATTTCTTCGAGCATCACTTCCCAGAGATGAAAGAGATTCCTTCAACGGCTCGTTCTCCTCAGCAAATGTTTGGTCCTATTGCTAAAAACTATTTGGCAAAAGAAATGGGAATCAAGCGTGAGGATATGATTGTTGTTTCTATAATGCCATGTTTGGCTAAGAAATACGAATGTCAGCGTGATGAGTTTAAGGTTGATGGTGATCCTGATGTGAATTATTCTATCTCAACTCGTGAATTAGCTAACTTGATTAAGCAAGCTAATATGGATTTCGTTACTCTTCCTGAAGAAGATTTTGATAATCCATTGGGAGAGTCTACAGGTGCTGGTGTAATTTTCGGTGCTACTGGTGGTGTTATCGAAGCTGCAACTCGTACTGCTTACGAAGTATATACTGGAAAAACACTTGAGAAAGTTGATTTCAACGCACTTCGTGGTATGGAAGGTATTCGTAGTGCTAAAGTTGATTTTGATGGACTGGAGTTAAATATTGGTATTGCTCATGGTTTGGGTAATGCTCGTAAGCTTCTTGAAGAAGTAAGAGATGGAAAATCACAATATCACGCAATTGAAATCATGGCTTGTCCTGGTGGATGTATTGGTGGTGGTGGTCAGCCATTGCACCACGGTGATGCTTCTGTTTTAGGTAAGCGTGCTGCTGCTCTTTATCGTGAAGATGAAGGTAAAGCAATTCGTAAGTCTCATGAAAACCCATACATTATTAAGTTGTATGAAGAGTTCTTGGGTAAGCCTTGTGGTGAATTGTCGCATAAATTGCTACATACTCACTATTTCGACAAGAAAAATGAAATCGAAATTGAATAGTATTACAATGGATTTGAGAGTTGAGATGTGACGTTTAGGTTTTACATCTGACTCATGTCTCATATCTATGATCTCATATCTTAAATATAAGTATTATGGCAAAAATAAAATTAGCAAAAGACAAGATTGAAAAGCTTGTTGAAATTTGCAAATCATTTAATAATGAAGGCAGCGAGCTGATTAATGTACTTCATAAGGCGCAAGAAAATTTTGGTTATCTTCCTGCTGAAGTTCAAGAGGTTGTTGCTCGTGAGCTTGGAGTTTCTGTAGCACACGTGTATGGCGTTGTTACTTTCTATTCTTTCTTTACTATGGTTCCTATGGGTGAATTCCCTATTTCAATCTGTATGGGTACAGCTTGTTATGTGCGTGGTGCTGAGAAGGTCTTAGAAGAGTTTAAAACACAGCTTAAGGTGCCGATTGGTGAAACGACTGAAGATGGTAAATTTTCGATCTCATGCCTGCGTTGTGTAGGTGCTTGTGGTTTGGCTCCGGTTGTAACAATTGGTGAGCGTACCTATGGCCGTGTGGCTGCAGGTGATGTTGCTGACATTCTAAAAGAGTATCAAAACTAAGTTTTGATTTAGTAAGATAATGAAGCCTTCGGATTTTCCGAAGGCTTTTTTTGTGCTTGGGAAATACGTATTTGTATGATTAAGTGAAATGTTATAAATTTAATATGGCAATTTGGTATGTTGGTTTGAATCTGCGTGGTAAGTACTCATCTTGATTAGTCATGTCCTTTAAAAAGTATTTAAAAACTTATTTTTCCTATTCCGCTTCGGAAAGGAGGAGCCTAATAGTTCTCCTGACTGTAGTTGTTTTATTATTTGGGTATCCGTTTTTTATTCCTGATGATAAAGTGAAGGTTTGGGATGCAGATTCAATTAAGCAAAAGCAACTGGATAGCTTGCTACTTGCAATGTATTTGAAGGTTGAAAAGAAAGAGAAGGAAAAGAATGTTTATTCTCGGTTTGTATTTGATCCTAATGAGACTGATAGTTTAAGCTTAATGACTTTGGGTTTTTCTGCATATCAAGCTAGAAATTTGTTGAGTTACATAAAGAGTGGTGGGCGTATCAACACTGCAATAGATTTGCAAAAGGTTTATGGTATGACTGATGATTTGTATCAAAGCCTTAAACCTTATGTTAATATATCATCTAAGTCTAAATTAGATAGATCTAAATTTGTAAACATTCAGCCGTTTAACCCCAATAAGTTAGATTCGTTAGGATTTATAGAGTTGGGTTTCTCAAAACTTCAAACTCAAAATATTCTTAGTTTCAGAAGAAAATCTGGTTGCTTTCGTGAAAAGAAAGATTTAATGAAGATATACGGAATTGATTCGATGGAGTATAGTCGAGTTAAAGAATATGTGGACCTGCCTTTAAATTTTGAAAGTACGCCGTATAATTTGTTTGTGTTTAATCCTAATGAGATAGGTGAGAGCGAATGGGATAGTTTGGGTGTAGATTCAAGAGTCGCGGCCAGAATTCAAAACTACTTGTCAAAGGGAGGTTGTTTTGTGAAGGCTGAAGATTTAGGTAAAATTTATGGTTTTGATTCTTTGAAGTTTGCTGAATTGCTGCCATATATACAAATAACTAAAAAAGAGAAAAGGGAGATTTCAAAAATAGATTTGAATGAAGTCGACTCCAGTCAATTAGTTAGCTTGTCAGGTATTGGACCATATTTTTCTCAGCGTATATTAGATTATCGCAAAAAATTAGGTGGATTCTTAAGCTTAGATCAGTTAAGTGATATTAGAGGGATGAGATTAAGCCGAATAGATAGTTTGAAACCTTTCTTATTTGTCAATACAAAATCTCTACGACAAATCAATATTAATGAAGCAAGTGTTGAAGAGTTAAGTTTTCATCCCTATATAAGTTATCAGGAGGCATCAGATATTGTTCGCTTGAGAAAGAGAAAAAAACAGATTGTTGATATAAATGTGCTCCTTAAGAAGAAAATAATCCGAGAATCTAACTTTAAGCGATTGGAGCCTTACCTTATTTTGGAGTAATTTGGATTGAAATGTGCTTTTTGCTTGTTAAGAATCGTCTAATTACCTGACTTTTGCATTAGATGCAATTAATTTTAAGGTAATTGGTCAGATTTTTATAAATTTGTTTGAAATATCGTGAATGAATTAATAAGTTTGCGGCTCATTTAGAAATAATTAAATAAAAGAAGAAACTATGATTATTATTCCTATGAAGGAAGGCGAAAACATTGAAAGAGCCTTAAAAAAATTCAAAAGAAAATTCGAAAAGACTGGTGTGATCAAAGAATTACGTGGAAGACAAGTTTACATTAAGCCTTCTGTAAGAAAGAGAAAAGAAAAGATTCATGCAGTTTATGTTCAGCAAATGCAATTGAACGAAGATTAATTTCTTTTGAAAAAGGTTTCAGTATCTTATTTTTTTTGTAATTTAGTTAATCTAGACTATGAATTAAAAGTGTATGAGATATAAGGAATCTTTTCTGTCTTATTTACAATACGAGAAACGATACTCCAAACATACTTTGGTATCTTACGATTGCGACTTAAGTCAATTTTTTTCTTTTTTATCATCCTATGGGATTGAAGAGTCTGAAATTGTTGATTTGAATTTCAAAGATGTTAGAAAGTGGATCGTTTTTTTAATGAATGACGGCTGCTCAGCCAGAACTGTAAATAGGAAATTATCTTCTTTGAAATCCTTTTTTAAATATTTGTTGAGAGAATCGCTAATACAACAAAATCCGATGGATAGAGTTGTTGGGCCTAGGCAAGGGAAGAAGCTTCCTGATTTTGTTGCCGAGCACAGTATGCGATTGCTTCAGGAAATTGATTTTGGTGAAGGATTCGAAGGGATTCGAGACAGATTAGTTGTTGAATTGTTTTATCATACTGGCATGCGTTTATCAGAATTGATGAATTTAAAAGTGTCGAGTTTTGATCGTTCAGCATCTGTTGTTCGAGTTTTAGGTAAAAGAAATAGGGAGAGAATTATTCCTGTTAGTAGTAATCTCGAAACACTTCTTGATGAGTATCTGGAGCAGAGGTTTTTACTTTGTTCTGATGAGGATGGTTTTTTGGTTTTAACCAGCCAGGCGAAACCTGCTTACGAAAAATTGTTGTACAGAATCGTGACAAAACATTTGTCAAAGATCACAACGCTTTCAAAAAAGAGTCCTCACGTGTTGCGACACACATTTGCAACACATTTGCTTAATAATGGAGCTGAGTTGAATGCTATAAAAGAGTTGTTGGGACATTCTAATTTGTCTGCAACTCAAATATACACTCATACAAGCTTCGAGAGGTTAAACGATATTTATAAACAGGCTCACCCCAGAGCATAAAACTTGGAGGATAGAGTATGAAAGTAAACATTCAGGCAGTCGGTTTCAATGCTGATGTTCAGTTGGAAGAATTTATCACCGGAAGAGTCGATAAATTGCTTAAGCTAGATGATGACGTGACAAGCGTAGAAATCTTTTTGAGAACTGAAAAACCATCGGTTGTAGAAAATAAAGAAGTAGAGATAAAATTTAATATCCCGGGAGGTGATATATTTGCACAAAAGCAAAGCAAAACTTTTGAAGAAGCCGTTGATTTAGCGTCTGATGCGTTAAAGCGCCAGATCACTAAGCGTAAGGAAAAGCTTCGTGGAAAATAATTGGAAAAATTATTTGATAGTTTTGTTATATAGGTAAAATGTTTTTACATTTGCAGACCATTTGTGAGGGAATTGTATGTCCTGATGCGAATGGTCTGTTAATTGCCAGTGTAGCTCAGTTGGTCAGAGCAGCTGATTTGTAATCAGCAGGTCGTCGGTTCGAATCCGGCCACCGGCTCTTTTTATTGAATTTATTATTGGGGAGATACCAAAGTGGCCAACTGGGGCGGACTGTAACTCCGCTGACTTTGTCTTCGTAGGTTCGAATCCTGCTCTCCCCACAGTGAATTTTTCATGAAACTTTTGTTTTGTGATTATGCGGGAATAGCTCAGTTGATAGAGCATCAGCCTTCCAAGCTGAGGGTCGCGAGTTTGAGTCTCGTTTCCCGCTCAAATTGTTTTGCCGTTGTAGCTCAGGGGTAGAGCGTTTCCTTGGTAAGGAAGAGGTCATGAGTTCAAATCTCATCAATGGCTCAAGAAAATATAAAATATTGTTTTAATTGTTGTCTAATCATTAATTAACTTTTCGAGTTATGGCTAAAGAACATTTTGATAGGTCAAAACCACACGTAAATATTGGTACTATCGGTCACGTTGACCACGGTAAAACTACCTTAACTGCTGCTATTACAACTGTATTGGCAAATAGAGGTCTTTCTGAGGTTGCATCTTTCGATTCTATCGATAATGCTCCAGAGGAAAAAGAGAGAGGTATTACTATTAATACTGCTCACGTAGAATATCAAACAGCTAATCGTCACTATGCGCACGTTGACTGTCCAGGTCACGCGGATTACGTGAAGAATATGGTAACTGGTGCTGCTCAGATGGACGGTGCTATTCTTGTTTGTGCTGCTACTGATGGTCCTATGCCACAAACTCGCGAGCATATCCTATTGGCTCGTCAGGTAAACGTTCCTAAAATCGTTGTTTTCTTGAATAAAGTTGACATGGTTGATGATGAGGAAATGCTTGAGCTAGTTGAAATGGAAGTTCGTGAACTTTTAGATTTCTACGAGTTTGATGGTGATAACACTCCTATCATTGCTGGATCTGCTCTAGGTGGATTGAACGGTGAGCCTGAGTGGGAAGAGAAGATCATGGAGCTTATGGAAGCTGTTGATACTTGGATTCCACTTCCTCCACGTGATGTAGATAAGGCGTTTTTGATGCCAGTTGAGGATGTATTCTCTATTACTGGTCGTGGTACTGTTGCTACAGGTCGTATCGAAACTGGTATTGTAAAAACTGGTGAGGAGCTTCAGATTATCGGTCTTGGTGCTGAAGGAATGAAGACTGTTTGTACTGGTGTTGAGATGTTTCGTAAGATTCTTGACGAAGGTCAAGCTGGTGATAACGTAGGTATCTTGCTAAGAGGTATTGATAAAGCTGCTATCAAACGTGGTATGGTTATCTGTCACCCTAACACTATCAAGCCTCATACTAAGATTAAAGCTGAGGTTTATGTATTGAAAAAAGAAGAAGGTGGACGTCACACTCCATTCCATAACAAATACCGTCCTCAGTTCTATATCAGAACTCTTGATGTAACTGGTGAGATTACTCTTCCAGAAGGTGTTGAGATGGTAATGCCAGGTGATAACGTTACTATCAACGTTGAGTTGATTACTCCAGTAGCTTGTGACTTAGGTCTACGTTTCGCTATCCGTGAAGGTGGTAGAACAGTGGGTGCAGGTCAGATTACTGAAATTGTAGAGTAATTTTGATATAAAGAGTGATTCGTTTTTCGAATCACTCTTCTTTACGGGTGTAGCTCAGTTGGCAGAGCACTGGTCTCCAAAACCAGGTGTCGGGAGTTCGAGTCTCTCCACCCGTGCCAAAGGATATTTTGTCTTATAAAATAAGTCTCACAAACTGGATTTATTTTGGACTGTGAGACAACTTCCATGTGAATTAATAAAAATTTAATTGTAAGCACATGAAATTAGTAAATTATATTAAAGACGTTTATAACGAACTTACACAGAAAGTATCGTGGCCGTCATGGTCTGAACTTCAAAGCAGTGCTATCGTAGTAATGATAGCTTCAGCAATTATTGCAACTGCAATTTCCGTAATGGATTTGGGGTTTAAGAGTTTGATGGACACTGTATATAGTATGTTTTACTAATCACTGAAAAATTAAGATGGCAGAAATTGAAAAGAAATGGTATGTTCTACGGGCTGTAGGAGGAAAAGAAAAGAAGGTCCAAGAGTATATCTTAAGTGAGATTTCTAATCTTGGTCTTCAGGATTACGTATCACAGGTTCTCATTCCAACCGAGAAAGTGTTTGTGGTGCGCAACGGTAAAAAAATTAGCAAGGAAAGAATTTTCTTACCAGGCTATGTTTTAATCGAAGCTGCATTGACAGGCGAAATTCCTCACATCCTTCGTAGTGTTACGAATGTGATTGGCTTCCTGGGGGATACTAAAGGCGGCGACCCGTCTCCATTGCGACAATCAGAAGTGAATCGTATTTTGGGTAAGGTTGACGAACTTACTAATAAAGATGAGGAAATTAGTGTTCCTTATTTTGTTGGCGAGTCGGTAAATGTGACTGATGGACCATTTAATGGTTTTACTGGTGTGATAGAAGAGGTTAATGCAGAGAAGAGAAAACTGAAAGTTATGGTTAAGATCTTCGGACGTAAGACTCCTCTTGAATTAAGTTTCATGCAAGTAGAAAAAGAATAAGAAACCTTTAGAAAAGTAAAACTATGGCTAAAGAAGTAGCAGGATTAATAAAGTTGCAGATCAAAGGTGGTGCTGCAAATCCTTCACCTCCAGTAGGACCAGCATTAGGTGCTAAGGGAGTAAATATTATGGATTTCTGTAAGCAATTCAATGCTAGAACTCAAGATATGGCTGGAAAAGTTGTTCCAGTTGTAATCACTGTTTACAATGATAGTTCTTTTGAATTTATTACAAAAACTCCTCCTGTTGCTGTTCAGGTTTTGGAAGCTGCAAAATTGAAATCAGGTTCTGCGGAATCAAACCGTGTTAAGGTTGGTTCAATTACTTGGGAACAAGTAAGAGCTATCGCAGAAGGAAAGATGAAAGATTTAAATGCTTTTGAAGTTGAAAGCGCTATGAGTATGGTAGCTGGAACAGCAAGAAGTATGGGTGTCACTATTTCAGGTGATAGTCCGCTTAATCAATAATTTTTAATACTGCATTTAAAATGAGTATAACAAAGAATAGAAAGTTAGCTTTAGAAAAAGTCGAGGCAGATAAGATCTATACTATCGACGAAGCAGCAGCATTGGTTAAGGAGATTACTACAACTAAATTTGACGCTTCAGTGGACATGGATGTTCGCTTAGGAGTTGACCCTAGAAAAGCGAATCAAATGGTTCGTGGAGTGGTAACTCTACCTCACGGTACTGGTAAGAATGTTCGTGTTTTAGTACTTTGTACTCCTGATAAGGAAGAAGAAGCTAAAGCTGCAGGCGCTGACTATGTTGGGCTTGACGAATTTATTGCTAAGATCAAAGGAGGATGGACTGATATTGATGTTATCATTACAATGCCAACTGTTATGGCTAAAGTAGGTGCACTAGGACGTGTATTAGGCCCACGTGGTTTAATGCCAAACCCTAAGAGTGGTACTGTAACTATGGACATTGCTAAAGCTGTTAACGAAGTTAAGGCTGGTAAGATTGATTTCAAGGTCGACAAATATGGTATTATTCATTCATCAGTTGCTAAGGTATCTTTTGAAGCAGATAAAATCAAAGATAATGCTAAAGAATTTGTAGGTATTATCAACAAGTTGAAGCCATCTGCAGCAAAAGGGACTTACATCAAGAGTGTATACCTGTCAAGTACAATGAGTGTAGGAATTCAGATTGATCCTAAATCACTTATTGACTAATCAAATTTTTTTTTAATCGAGACCTTGGTAATCATGAAAAAGGAAGACAAAATTCAGATTATTGATAGCTTGACAGAACAAATCAACGCATCAAACCATTTTTATCTAGCTGACACTTCAGGAATGGATGCTGAAACAACTTCTGCTTTACGTAGAGCTTGTTTTGAGAAGCAGATCAAAATGATTGTTGTAAAAAACACTTTACTTCGTAATGCATTAAATAATGTAGAAGTTGAGTGCAATGATTTGACTGAAACACTTAAGGGAGCTACCTCTCTTATGCTTTCAGATGTGGGAAATGCTCCTGCTAAGCTAATCAAAGAATTCAATAAGACTAATGAGAAGCCAGTACTAAAAGGAGCTTTTGTTGAAGGAGCTGTTTATATTGGAACTGGTGAATTAGATACGCTTGCGTCTATCAAGTCTAAGGAAGAACTTATTGGTGATATTATTGCAGCATTGCAATCTCCAATTCAGAAAGTTGTTTCTGCACTAGAGAACGGTAAGGGTGAAGCTACTGAAGAAGTAGTATCAGAGTAAGAGTAATATATTTAGAGTATTTTAATTTTAAAAAATAAATCAAAATGGCAGATTTAAATAAGTTTGCAGAAGAATTAGTTAATTTGACTGTTAAGGAAGTAAGTGAATTAGCTACAATCTTAAAAGAGGAGTACGGAATTGAGCCAGCTGCAGCAGCAGTTGTAGTTGCTGGTGGTGGTGCTGAAGGTGGTGCTGCTGAGCAGACTGAATTCGACGTAATTCTTAAAGCAGCAGGTGGATCTAAGCTAGCTGTTGTAAAATTGGTTAAGGAATTAACTGGTCTTGGACTTAAGGATGCTAAGGCTGCAGTTGACGCTGCACCAGCTCCATTGAAAGAGAAAGTTTCTAAAGAAGAAGCTGAAGCATTAAAAGCACAATTAGAAGAAGCTGGAGCTGAAGTTGAACTTAAATAGAAGCGCTAAGACCTTTAAATAAGGTTATTCTTGGTTTAGAGTTTCATTAATTTGGAACTCTAAGCCTTTTTGTTGTTTATTATTGTTTAGGTTCAATTAATTTCAAGTAAATGTCTTCAAATACTATTAGTCAAAGAATTAGTTTTGCTTCGAATAAAGATCAGTTTTTATATCCTGACTTTTTGGAAGTACAATTAAAATCTTTTCAAGACTTTTTTCAGTTGGAAACAATTTCTGAAAAAAGAAAGAGCGAAGGATTATTTAAGGTATTTAGTGAGAATTTCCCAATTACAGATACGAGAAACAATTTCGTATTGGAATTTCTTGACTATTTTGTTGATCCACCACGTTACTCTATCGAAGAGTGTATTGAACGAGGCCTTAGTTATAGTGTGCCCCTTAAAGCCAAACTAAAGCTATATTGTACAGATCCTGAGCATGAGGATTTTGATACAGTTATTCAAGATGTATATCTTGGAACAGTTCCTTACATGACCGAAAAAGGTACATTTGTTATCAATGGTGCAGAACGTGTTGTTGTTTCTCAGCTTCACCGTTCACCAGGTGTATTCTTCGGACAAAGTTTACATACCAACGGAACTAAGTTATATTCCGCTCGTATTATTCCTTTCAAAGGATCATGGATCGAGTTTGCTACTGACATTAATAATGTCATGTATGCTTATATCGACCGTAAGAAAAAGCTTCCTGTTACCACTCTGTTAAGATCGATTGGTTTCGAAAGCGATAAAGAAATTCTTGAGATCTTTGATCTCGCTGATGAGATTAAAGTTTCAAAAACCGGACTTAAAAAAGTTGTCGGTCGTAAACTTGCCGCTCGTGTTCTTAAATCTTGGATTGAAGACTTCGTAGATGAGGATACAGGAGAGGTTGTTTCTATCGAACGTAACGAAGTTATCATCGATAGAGAAACTATAATTGAACCAGAACACATAGAAGAAATTCTTGAGTCAGGTGCTAAGACTATCTTATTACACAAGGAGCAGCAAAATCTTGCTGACTATGCGATTATTTATAATACGTTGCAGAAAGACCCTTGTAACTCTGAGAAAGAAGCAGTTCTTCATATCTATCGTCAATTAAGAAACTCTGAGCCACCAGATGAGGCGACAGCTCGTGATGTAATTGATAAGTTGTTCTTCTCTGACAAACGTTACGATTTAGGTGATGTTGGTCGTTACAGAATCAACAAAAAACTTGGTTTAAATACTGATGGTGATACTAAAGTATTGACTAAGGAAGATATTATAGAAATTATCAAGTACCTTATTAAGCTATTGAATGCGCGTACTGATGTGGATGATATTGACCACTTGAGTAACCGTCGTGTTCGTACCGTAGGGGAACAATTATATAGTCAGTTTGGTGTTGGTTTAGCTCGTATGGCGCGTACTATTCGTGAAAGAATGAATGTTCGTGATAACGAGGTATTTACTCCAATTGACTTGATTAACTCGAAGACTTTGTCTTCAGTTATCAATTCATTCTTCGGAACAAATGCTTTATCTCAGTTTATGGATCAAACGAATCCACTTGCCGAGGTAACTCATAAAAGAAGAATGTCAGCTCTTGGACCAGGTGGTCTGTCTCGTGAGAGAGCAGGTTTCGAGGTTCGAGATGTTCACTATACTCACTATGGTCGTTTATGTCCTATTGAAACACCAGAGGGACCAAATATTGGTTTGATCTCTTCTTTATGTGTTTTCGCTAAGATTAATGATCTTGGGTTTATTGAAACACCATACCGTAAGGTTGTGGATGGGAAAGTTGATCTTAGTCACGAAGGTGTAGGTTATTTATCTGCAGAAGAGGAAGAAGGATTGACTATTGCACAAGCAAATGCTCCACTGAATGAAGATGGTTCATTTGTAAATGCAAAAGCAAAATCACGTAAAGATGGTGACTTCCCATTTGAAGAGATTGAGAATTTAGATTTGATGGACGTTGCGCCTAATCAGATTGCTTCTATGGCGGCTTCTTTGATTCCGTTCCTTGAGCATGATGATGCCAACCGTGCTTTGATGGGATCGAATATGATGCGTCAGGCTGTTCCTGTAATCAAACCTGAATCTCCAGTTGTAGGTACTGGTCTTGAGGCAACTGTTGCTAAGGACTCCCGTACTCAGATTGTAGCTGAAAGAAATGGTGTTGTTGAATTTGTTGATGCAACAAAAATTGTAATCGCTTACGAAAGAAGCGAAAATGAAGCATTTGTGAGTTTTGAATCAAATGTTGTCACTTACAATTTACCAAAATATCAAAAAACAAACCAGGGAACTACTATTGACCTTAAGCCTATTGTAGCTAAAGGTGACAAGTTAGTTAAAGGCCAAATCCTGACTGATGGATATGGTACACAAACTGGTGAGTTAGCACTTGGTCGTAACCTTAAGGTGGCATTTATGCCTTGGAAAGGTTATAACTATGAGGATGCGATTGTAATTTCTGAGCGTATTGTTAAGGATGATGTATTTACTTCAATTCACGTTGATGAATATACTCTTGAAGTACGTGACACGAAGCGTGGTATGGAAGAATTAACTTCTGATATTCCTAACGTAAGTGAGGAAGCTACACGTAACCTTGATGAAAATGGTTTGATTCGTATTGGTGCGAATGTAGAACCAGGCGATATCCTTATCGGTAAGATTACTCCTAAAGGAGAATCTGATCCTTCTCCAGAAGAGAAATTGCTTCGTGCAATTTTCGGTGATAAAGCAGGTGATGTAAAAGATGCATCTCTTAAAGCTTCACCTTCACTTCGTGGTGTTGTGATTGAGAAGAAATTATTCTCTCGTGCCGTGCGCGATCGTAAGTCGAAGCAAAGTGATAAGCCATTATTGCAGAAACTTGATGAAGAATTTGACAAAACTATTGCAAGCTTAAACACCCTTCTTATTGAGAAATTGTTTACGATTGTTAATGGTAAAACTTCACAAGGTGTTAAGGATTATTTGAGTGTTGACTTGATTCCTAAAGGCGTTAAGTTTACTCAGAAATTATTAATGGAGATTAATTACCTTCAGGTTGACCCTAATAAGTGGACTACTGATAAGGAAAAGAATGAAACCATTAAGACCTTACTGCATAATTACGTTATTAAGTACAAAGAACTTGATAGTGCAAGTAAGCGTAAAAAATACAATGTTACTATCGGAGATGAAATGCCAGTAGGTATCATCCAAATGGCTAAGGTTTATGTTGCTAAAAAACGTAAGCTTCAGATTGGTGATAAGATGGCAGGTCGTCACGGTAATAAAGGTATTGTTTCACGTGTTGTTCGTCAGGAAGATATGCCATTCCTTGAGGATGGAACTACTGTTGACATTTGCTTGAACCCACTTGGTGTACCATCTCGTATGAATCTTGGGCAGGTTTTCGAAACCGTTCTTGGATGGGCTGGTATTGAACTAGGGTTGAAGTTTGCGACACCGATTTTCGATGGTGCAAGTCTAGACGAAATTACTGCATATACTGACAAAGCTGGTGTTCCTGCTTTCGGTAAAGCTTACCTTCATGATGGAGGTACTGGTGTAAGATTTGATCAGCCTGCTACGGTTGGTGTTATCTACATGCTGAAACTAGGTCACATGGTTGATGATAAGATGCACGCGCGTTCTATCGGTCCTTATTCTCTGATTACTCAGCAACCACTTGGTGGTAAGGCTCAGTTTGGTGGTCAGCGTTTTGGAGAGATGGAGGTTTGGGCTCTTGAGGCCTTTGGTGCTGCCCATATTCTACAGGAAATCTTGACTATTAAGTCGGATGATGTGATGGGTAGAGCGAAAGCTTATGAAGCTATCGTTAAAGGTGAACCTATGCCAGCTCCAGGTATTCCTGAATCTCTAAACGTGTTATTACACGAATTAAGAGGTCTTGGCTTGAGCGTTAAATTAGTATAAGCCTTATATAGAAAGTGAATGTTGGTTCTTCCGACATTCACTTTTCATGAATCAATTTGTTAATATCCTAATTTTCAATATATGGCATTCAGAAGAGATAACAAAGTAAAGAGTAATTTTACAAAAATCTCTATCAGTCTTGCTTCTCCTGAGGAGATCTTAGAAAGATCCAGTGGTGAAGTTTTAAAGCCTGAAACCATCAACTATCGTACTTATAAGCCAGAACGTGACGGTTTATTCTGTGAAAGAATTTTCGGTCCTGTGAAGGATTATGAGTGTCATTGTGGTAAATACAAGCGTATCCGTTACCGTGGTATTGTTTGTGACCGATGTGGTGTTGAGGTAACCGAGAAAAAAGTACGTCGTGAGCGTATGGGGCACATCCAGTTGGTTGTACCTGTAGCACATATTTGGTATTTTAAATCGTTGCCAAATAAAATTGGTTACCTTTTAGGTTTACCAACAAAAAAATTAGATACTATCATTTATTACGAACGTTATGTCGTAATTAACCCAGGTGTAAAAGCCGCTGATGGTGTCAATTACCTTGATTTCCTAACAGAAGAAGAATATTTAGATATTCTTGATGAACTTCCAATGGAAAATCAATTCCTAGATGATGAAGATCCAAATAAGTTTATTGCTAAAATGGGTGCTGATGCACTTTGCAGTTTATTATCACGTTTAGATCTTGATTCATTATCATATGAGTTACGTCATAAGGCTAACACTGAGACTTCACAGCAGCGTAAAAACGAAGCTTTGAAACGTCTTCAAGTTGTTGGTGCTTTCCGTGATTCAAAGGAAGTAAACAATCCAGAATGGATGGTTGTTAAAGTTGTTCCTGTAATTCCACCAGAATTACGTCCATTGGTTCCATTGGATGGTGGTCGTTTCGCAACTTCTGACTTGAATGACCTTTACCGTCGTGTAATCATTCGTAACAACCGTCTGAAAAGATTAATCGAAATCAAAGCTCCGGAAGTAATTTTACGTAACGAGAAACGTATGCTTCAGGAAGCTGTAGATTCACTATTTGATAACTCACGTAAATCTAATGCGGTTAAGACAGAAAACAACCGTCCTTTGAAATCTCTTTCAGATTCATTGAAAGGTAAGCAAGGTCGTTTCCGTCAGAATCTATTGGGTAAGCGTGTTGACTATTCTGCTCGTTCGGTAATTGTTGTAGGTCCGGATTTGGAAATGCACGAGTGTGGTATCCCTAAGGATATGGCTGCTGAACTTTATAAGCCTTTCGTTATTCGTAAGCTTATTGAGCGTGGAATTGTAAAGACTGTTAAGTCGGCTAAGAAAATCGTAGATCGTAAAGATCCTGTGGTTTGGGATATCCTTGAGAATGTATTGAAAGGACATCCGGTACTACTTAACCGTGCTCCTACGCTTCACCGTTTGGGTATCCAGTCTTTCCAACCAAAACTTATTGAAGGAAAAGCGATTCGTCTTCATCCTCTTGCATGTACCGGTTTCAATGCCGATTTTGATGGTGACCAGATGGCGGTTCACTTGCCTTTAGGTAATGAAGCTGTTCTTGAGGCTCAGATGTTAATGTTGTGTTCTCACAATATTCTGAATCCTGCCAATGGTACTCCAATTACTGTTCCATCTCAGGATATGGTACTTGGTCTTTACTATATTACAAAGGCTAGAACAGGTTGTAAAGGTGAAGGTATTACTTTCTACTCAGCGGAAGAGGCAATGATTGCTTTTAATGAAAAAGCCGTTGATCTTCATGCTAAGATTAAAGTAAAAGTTAAGGATCTTAATGAAAATGACGAATTGGTTGACACTATTGTTGAGACAACTATTGGTCGTATCATCGTAAATGAGTGTACTCCTGCACAAGCTGGTTTCTTAAACCAACTGATTACAAAGAGAGCTCTACGTGATATCATTGGATACGTTTATAAGAAGTGTGGTGTTCACGCTACTGCTAAATTCCTTGATGATATTAAAAACTTAGGTTACCGTAAAGCATTCGAAGGTGGACTATCGTTTAACCTTTCTGATGTTAAAGTTCCTGATGAGAAAGAAGGAATGGTAGCTGACGGTTACGCGCAAGTTGAAGAAGTATTGAATAACTATAATATGGGTTTCATTACGAACAACGAGCGTTACAACCAGATTATTGATATCTGGACGCATGTAAATGCTAATCTGACTCAAACATTGATGACTCAGTTGGAAAACGATAACCAAGGTTTCAACTCTGTATATATGATGCTTGATTCTGGTGCTCGTGGATCGCGAGAGCAGATTCGTCAGTTGGGTGGTATGCGTGGTTTGATGGCTAAGCCTCAGAAATCTGGAGCTAAAGGTGGTCAGATTATTGAGAATCCAATTCTTTCAAACTTTAAGGAAGGTCTTTCTGTACTTGAGTACTTTATTTCTACTCACGGTGCGCGTAAAGGTCTTGCGGATACGGCACTTAAAACAGCCGATGCGGGTTACTTAACTCGTCGTTTGGTTGATGTTGCTCAGGATGTTATTATTCATGAAGCTGATTGTGGTACATTAAGAGGTCTTTCTGCATCTGCAATTAAGAATCAGGAAGATGTTGTAGCATCACTTTTCGAAAGAATTTTAGGTCGTACAACTGTTCACGATGTTTTCCATCCATTAACTGGTGAGCTACTTGTAGCTTCAGGTATGGAGATTACAGAGGAAATTGCTGAAGCTATTGAAACTTCTCCAGTTGAAACTGTTGAGATTCGTTCAGTATTAACTTGTGAAGCTCGTCAGGGTGTTTGTGCTAAATGTTATGGACGTAACCTTGCTAGTGGTGAACTGGTTCAAAAAGGTGAAGCTGTCGGTGTAATTGCTGCACAGTCAATCGGTGAGCCGGGTACACAGTTAACACTTCGTACTTTCCACGTAGGGGGTACCGCGGGTAACGTATCTGCAGAAAACTCGGTTGTTTCTAAATACGATGGTATTGCAGAGTTCGAAGAATTAAGAACTGTTTCGCATACTTCTGAAGATGGAAAAACTTATGATGTTGTAATCGGTCGTTTGGCTGAATTACGTATCATCGATAAGAATACAAATATTGCAGTATCTACACATACTATTCCTTACGGTTCTAAACTGTTTATTAAGGATGGTGTTGATGTTTCAAAAGAAGAATTGATTTGTGAGTGGGATCCATATAATGCCATGATCATCTCTGAATTCTCAGGTAAGATTTCATTCGATAACTTGATTGAAGGTGTTACTTATAATGAGGAGTCTGATGAAGCAACAGGTTTTGCTGAGAAAGTAATTATCGAATCTAAGGATAAAGCTAAGAATGCAAGTGTTAGAATCTTAGGAGCTGACGGTGAAATTCTTAAATCTTATAACTTACCAGTAGGTGCTCACGTTTCTGTAAACGAAGGTGACATGATTACTATTGGTCAATCAGTTGTTAAGATTCCTAGAAACGTTGGTAAGACGGGTGATATTACCGGGGGGCTTCCTCGTGTTACTGAGTTGTTTGAGGCTCGTAACCCATCTAATCCAGCAGTTGTTTCTGAGATTGACGGTGAAATTACTTTCGGTAAGATCAAGCGTGGTAATCGTGAGGTTATTGTAACTTCAAGAACAGGTCAGGAGAAGAAGTACTTAGTACCTCTATCTAAGCAAATGCTTGTTCAAGAGAACGATTACATTAGAGCTGGTACACCACTTTCTGATGGTGCTACTACACCTGCTGATATCTTAGCAATTAAAGGTCCTACAAAAGTTCAGGAATATATCGTGAACGAAGTACAGGATGTATACCGTATGCAGGGTGTGAAGATTAACGATAAGCACTTTGAAATTATCGTTCGTCAGATGATGCGTAAGGTTGTTATTGCTGATCCGGGAGATACAACTTTCTTGGAGAAACAAATCGTTGATAAACAAGCATTCATGCTTGAGAACGATGAGATTTTCGGTAAAAAAGTTGTTGTTGATGCTGGAGATTCTAACGAATTAGTATCAGGACAGATTGTTACTGCCAGACAATTACGTGATGTGAATTCAGTATTGAAGCGTAAGGATATGAAATTAGTTGTTGCTCGTGATGTTATCGCAGCTACTTCTACTCAGATTCTACAGGGTATTACCCGTGCGTCACTTCAAACTCGATCATTTATTTCAGCTGCTTCTTTCCAGGAGACAACTAAAGTATTGAACGAGGCTGCAATTCGTGGTAAGGTTGATCAACTTGAAGGATTGAAAGAGAACGTTATTTGCGGTCACTTAATTCCTGCTGGTACTGGTCTTCGCGACTACAAAGACATCGTTGTTGGAGCTAAAGAAGATTACGAAAAACTTCTTGCTAATACATCTACAGAAGAGTAAAAATCTCTTACTAAATACGAAGGCTGTTTCATTTATTGAAACAGCCTTTTTTTATACTTCAGTCCGAATATATTTTATTATTTTAGCTAAGCTCAATTAATGAGCTTCAAAATCAAATAAACTTCTGATACAGAACTAAAAATATTTATAATGGAAGACAATAAAAAAGGCAATCAAATCGATATTCAACTTAGCGAAGAAGTTGCACAGGGAACGTATTCAAATCTAGCTGTAATTACACATTCAAGCTCTGAATTTGTAGTTGATTTTGTACGCATTATGCCTGGAGTGCCTAAGGCGGATGTAAAGTCAAGAGTTATTCTAACACCTGAGCATGCAAAGCGCTTGATGTTGGCTTTACAGGATAATATTAACAAGTTTGAGTCTATGAATGGACCTATTAAAAATGTTGATGGTGGACAAGGACCACAAGGACCAATTATACCAATGGGATTTGGGCCAACAGGACAAGCATAGGGTTTTTAACGATATAAGAAAAGCGGAGTTTCAATAGAAATCTCCGCTTTTTGTATTTGATATTTAAATGAGCTTAAGCCTTAATTTTCTGCGTTTTTAATTGCTTACGGATACTTATCTTGAAAAGACTAAAACCAATGATAGCTATTATAAGTCCAAAACTATAACCATATTCGACAGCAATGTTGAGACCGCCATTTTTAATAGGAGCTACTAGTAGATAAGTAAAACAAATTGCAGTCATGAATAGGGCAGGTATACTGAGTATATAATGGACCTGGCCTTTTTTGGCTAAATACATTGCACCAGTCCATAACATTGTCATTGATAGGATTTGGTTGGCTAAACCAAGGTATTTCCAAATTGTTGAGAATTCTAATTGAGACAATAGGAATCCAACAGCAAAAAGTGGTAAACTAACCAAAAGTCTACTCTTAATAGAACCTTGTTTTATTTTCATCATATCAGCTATAGTTAAGCGTGCGCTTCTAAAGGCTGTATCACCTGTAGTTATAGGACAAGCAATTACACCAATAATAGCGAATATTGCTCCGATTTTCCCTAACCAAGTATTGCAAATTTCATTAACCACCCATGCCGGATTATGGCCTGATGTAAGTGTATCATTTAAGGCATAAGTATCACCAAAGAAATTCATAGCCGCAGTTGCCCAAATAATTGCTACGATTCCCTCAGCTATCATCGCTCCAAAGAACACAGGTCGTCCGTAGCTCTCCTTTTTCATACATCTCGCCATCATTGGAGATTGAGTGGAGTGAAATCCGGAAATAGCACCACATGAAATAACGATAAACATCATAGGGTAGAGGATATTCTGAGATGGATTCGAATGTAAATTTTTCAACTGATCAAAATTCATTTCATTCATGACGAGGCTACCATCAAGTGATTTGAAGATCATTGCACCTGCAATGGTAATCGCCATGATTAGAAGTGCGGCTCCGAAGAGTGGGTATATTTTACCAATTATTTTATTTATAGGGAGAAGCGTAGCTACCAGATAATAGGCAAAAATACCATAGAGCCAATAATGAAACCCACCACCAGTCAGATCTTTAAGCAAACCAGCAGGCCCGGTTACAAATGCGACACCTACAAGAATTAATAAGAGGATTGTAAATATTCGAAGAAAGTTTTGAAATCCAGGGCCTAAATATTTCCCGACTATTTCAGGAAAACTGGAGCCATTGTTTCGAATAGAAAGCATTCCTGAAAAGTAATCGTGTGTTGCGCCCATAAAGATGCATCCAAACACAATCCAAATATAAGCTACAGGACCATACATAGCTCCCAGGATGGCTCCAAAGATTGGACCAAGGCCAGCAATATTTAGAAATTGAATGGTAAACATCTTCCAGGTTGGCATAACGATAAAATCAACGTCATCTTTCAATCTTATTGCAGGTGTTTGAATTGAATCATCTGCACCAAAGAAACGTTCTATAAACTTACCGTATATAAAATAACCTAATATTAAGGATAGAATAGCTACTAGAAATGTAATCATGAAATTTAAACTAAGGGGTTTATTAAAAGATATTAAAGTTACCATTAATACTAAATGAGAAAATAGTTAAGAGTAAATATTTTGATTAGAATTGAATAGGAAGAAAAATATGGATATATACTCTTGTATAACATGCTTTGTTATTGATCGATAAAATAACTTAACATACTGTTTGTGAGATGTTAATGTTCGACCAGATATGTGTTCGAAAGATGCTTATATAAATTTGTTTTAAGTAGTCTATTCCATATATTTGCTAAGCCTGATTTTAGGCCCCAATAAAGCTTAAAACTGAATAATAACAAATTGTAATCGAAGAGATTGATTGTTCTATTTTCGTAATATAGAAATAGATAAAATTTGAGAGATATTCGATTATAAACTGATAAAACATATAACAATGAAAGGATTAAAAATTGTTGTTCTTGCTAAGCAGGTTCCTGATACTCGTAATGTTGGGAAAGATGCTATGAAAGCTGATGGAACTGTGAACAGAGCTGTTTTGCCTGCTATCTTCAATCCTGAAGATTTAAATGCACTTGAGCAAGCATTGCGCTTAAAAGATAAATACCCTGGAACTGAGATTACTATTTTGACAATGGGACCAGGTAGAGCTGCTGAAATTATTCGCGAAGGTTTATACCGTGGGGCTGATAATGGTATCCTTTTATCTGACCGTGCTTTTGCTGGATCTGATACTTTAGCAACTTCTTACGCTTTGTCTTGTACTCTAAAGAAAATGGGTAAGATTGATATTATCATTGCAGGTCGTCAGGCTATTGATGGTGATACAGCTCAGGTTGGACCTCAGGTTGCCGAAAAATTAGCTATACCACAAATTACTTATGCTGAAGATGTAATTTCTGCAGAAAAGGGTAAAATTGTAGTTAAGCGTCGTTTAGAGCGTGGTGTTGAAACTGTTGAAGGTACTCTTCCAATGGTTGTAACAGTAAACGCTTCTGCTCCCGATTGTCGCCCACGTAACGCGAAGTTTGTAATGAAATACAAGCACGCAAGAGCGGTTTCTGAAATGCAGGATGCTGACGAAGATTATATCGCATTGCACAACAACCGTCCTTACCTAAATATTGGTGAGTGGAGTGTGAACGATATCGACACTAAAGCTGAAGAACTTGGTTTAACTGGATCACCAACAAAGGTAAAAGCGATTGAAAATGTCGTGTTCCAAGCTAAAGAAGCTAAAGTACTTGAGCCTAGCGATGCTGATATGGATGAACTAATGAAAGAGTTAATTGCTAATCATACTATTGGTTAATCGATTGGTTTTTCCTATCATTTCAATGTAGAATTTTAAAATTAAGAACCGTGAATAACGTATTTGTATATTGCGAAATAGAAGAGGGACAGATTGCTGATGTAAGTCTTGAACTTTTAACTAAAGGTAGATCGCTAGCTGATGATTTGAAGTGTAACCTGGAAGCGATTGTAATTGGCGCCGATCTTAAAGGTGTTGAGAAACAAATTATCCCTTTTGGTGTTGATACTTTATGGATGGCTGACGATAAACGTCTTTATCCATACACAACTTTACCTCATACCTCAATCATTGTAAAATTATTTGAAGAAGAGAAACCACAAATCGCTTTGATGGGTGCTACTAGCATCGGTCGTGATTTGGGGCCTCGTGTATCTTCTGCACTTCACTCAGGTCTAACTGCTGACTGTACGAGTTTGATCATTGGTGATCATACTGATAAGAAGAACAAAAAGGATTATAAAGATCTTTTGTATCAGATTCGTCCTGCTTTCGGTGGTAATATTGTTGCTACAATTATTAACCCAGACTGTCGTCCACAAATGGCTACAGTGCGTGAGGGTGTAATGAAGAAAGAGATCCGTTCTGAAGCCTACAAAGGAAAAGTTAAGAATATCGAAGTTGCTAAATACTTGAACGATACAGATTTTGTTGTGAAAGTTATTGAGCGTCATATGGAAGCTTCAAAAGTAAACATCAAAAATGCAGGTATTGTAGTTGCTGGTGGTTATGGTGTTGGTTCAAAAGAAAACTTCGATAAGTTATACGAACTAGCTGATGTTATTGGTGGTGAAGTAGGTGCTTCTCGTGCGGCAGTAGATGCTGGTTATGCTTCTCACGAACGTCAAATTGGTCAAACAGGTGTTACTGTACGTCCTAAGTTATATATTGCTTGTGGTATTTCTGGTCAGATTCAACATACAGCAGGTATGGAAGAATCAGCAATGGTTATTGCGATCAATACGGACAAGAATGCTCCAATCAACAATTTCGCTGACTATGTGATTACAGGTGATATTGCTGATGTTGTGCCTAAGATGATCAAGAAGTACAAAGAGAATACCAAGTAATAAATTTAGTAATTAGAAGGTAAGAGTTGGTATTATGACCTAAGACTTACCATTAAATACATCTAAAGAAATGGCTAATTTCTATACAGATAACGAGGACATGAAGTTCCATTTGGAACACCCGTTAATGAAAAAAATTGTTGCGCTTAAAGAGCGTGGCTTCGAAGATAAAGATAAGTATGACTATGCACCTCTTGATTTTGAAGATGCAATGGATTCATACGATCGCACATTAGAAATCGTTGGTGAAATTTGTGGTGACATTATCGGCCCTAACGCTGAAGGCGTTGACCAAGAAGGTCCACAGGTTGTAAACGACCGTGTTATTTATGCAAAAGGTACTGCCGAAAACCACGAAGCTTTAACTAAAGCTGGTTTAATTGGTATGTCTCTTCCACGTGAGTACGATGGATTGAATTTCCCAATTGTACCTTACGTAATGGCTGCTGAATTGGTATCTCGTGCCGATGGTGGTTTTGCTAACATCTGGGGGCTTCAGGATTGTGCTGAGACAATTCACGAATTTGCTTCAAAAGAGCAAAAGGAGAATTACTTACCACGTTTCGCTAAAGGTGCTACTGCAGCTATGGATTTAACTGAGCCAGATGCTGGTTCTGACCTTCAGGCTGTACAGTTGAAAGCAACTTACAACAAGGAAGAAGATCAGTGGTACTTAAACGGTGTGAAACGTTTTATTACCAATGGTGATGGCGATGTTTCATTGGTACTTGCTCGTTCTGAGGAAGGAACTAACGACGGTCGTGGTTTGTCAATGTTTATCTATGACAAAAAGCACATGGCTGTTAAGGTTCGTCGTATCGAGCATAAAATGGGTATCATCGGTTCACCTACTTGTGAGTTGGTATTTACTGATGCTCCAGCTGAGCTAGTAGGATCTCGTAAGATGGGTCTTATCAAATATGTAATGTCATTGATGAACGGTGCTCGTTTAGGCGTAGGTGCTCAATCAGTAGGTATTGCAGAAGCTGCTTACCGTGAAGGTTTAGCTTATGCAAAAGAGCGTCGTCAGTTTGGTAAAGCGATTATCGAATTCCCAGCTGTTTACGAAATGTTGACTAATATGGAAGCTAAGCTTAACGCTTCTCGTTCTGTATTGTATGAAACATCTCGTATGGTTGATGTTTACAAAGCATACTTCCACATTTCTCAAGATCGTTCTCTGGATAAAGAAGAGAGAATGGATATGAAGAAATATCAGCGTTTAGCTGACGTATTTACGCCACTATTGAAGTTGTTTGCTTCTGAGTTCTGTAACGAAGTTGCTTACGATTCATTACAAGTTCACGCGGGTTCTGGTTATATGAAAGATTACCCAATTGAGCGTTTGGTTCGTGATGCACGTATTACAAACATTTACGAAGGAACTACTCAGTTACAAGTTGTAGCTGCGGTTCGTGGGGTAACGACAGGACAGTATCTTTCTCAGATTAAATTCTACGAAGGTGAAGAACTTAATCCACAATTGGAGTACATCAGAACGACTCTTAAGGGTATGACTGAAAAGTACGAAGAGGCTGTTGCTAAAGTAAACGAGATTAACGCTACTGCTGATCACAACGACTTCCTGGATTTCCACGCACGTCGTTTGGTTGAGATGGCAGGTTATATCATTATGGGTTACTTGATGTTGTTAGATACAACTCGTAATGAGAAATATCAGGCATCAACAGAGGTATTTGTTAAAATGGGTAAAGCTAAGTGTGCTGCTCACCTTGACTATATTTCAACTTCAGACTTGAAAGACTTAGGTATCTTCAAAAAATAAGAAATCTGAGTTTAGAATATATTAAAGGAGTTGCAATCTGCAACTCCTTTTTTGTATTTAAGGATGTTATAACTAGAAATCAAACTTTGAATGAATTCTTATATTAAAACATGAGTCTACTTTAAATATTCTTTAATTTATTATAATATATTTGTAGGTGGCAGGCTTTTTCGAGCCTATTAAAATCAAAAAAAACAGTAATACTAATCATGAATAGTTTGATTAGAACTGAAATTTATTGATATCTCGATATTGAGATAAACAATCTTTTGGTACTATGGAATCAGAAAACAACGAATATTTTATTGCCAAATGGAAATCCCAATATAAAAAGGGGTTACTTGAATATATTATCATTTTACTATTGCGCTCACGTCCTTGTTACGGTTACGAACTCATAAGTGATATGAACCAGTTTACCTCACTTGAAATTGCTGAAGGAACTATATATCCACTTCTAAACAGGTTGAAGAAAGAAGGCTTAGTGACATCTGAATGGGCTGAGCAGGAATCTGGAATCCCACGTAAATATTATAAGCTAACAGAAGGTGGTTTAGCTATCTTAGGTACAATGAATGAATACGTTGGTTCTCTCAATATATCTGTTGAGAAAATACTTAAGAAAACGGATTCTCTGAAATAATCATTTAATATATCGACAGCTATGCAACAATATATCCTATCCTTAGATCAGGGAACATCAATTTCAAGAGCTATTATTTTTGATAGAGAAGGTAAAATTATTGCGATTTCTCAAAAAGAATTTGAGCAATATTCACCTCGATTGAGCTGGATTGAACAGGATGCTAACGAAATTTGGTATTCTCAGGCTTCAGTGGCCGAAGAAGTAATCGAGAAAGCAGGCTTAACTGCAAAAGACATAAAAGCTATTGGTATCACCAATCAGCGAGAAACAACTATTCTTTGGGATAAAGAAACTGGCAAACCAATTGGAAATGCCATTGTGTGGCAAGACAGGAGAACGTCGCAGTATTGCGATGAACTTAAGGAAAGAGGTTTAGCTGATAAAATAAAGGAAAAAACGGGCTTAATTTTAGATGCTTACTTTTCAGGAACTAAGGTTAAGTGGCTGTTGGACAATATTCCCGGAGCTAGACAAAAAGCAGAAGAAGGTAAGCTTGCTTTTGGAACTGTTGATTCGTGGTTAATTTGGAAATTAACTAAAGGTACATGTCATGTAACAGATGTTTCCAACGCCAGTAGAACCATGTTGTTTAATATTAAAACTCTGGAATGGGACAAAGAGATTCTTAATCTTCTGGATATTCCTGAGGGTATTTTGCCTGAAGTTAAAAGCTCTAGCGAAGTGTATGGGGTGACTTCAAAATCCTTATTTGGTGATGAAATTCCAATTGCAGGTATTTGTGGTGATCAGCAAGCTGCACTTTTTGGACAAATGTGCCATGAAAAGGGGATGGTTAAAAATACCTATAACACAGGCTGTTTTATCTTGATGAATACAGGCGATCAAATTGTAAGATCGAATAATGATTTGGTAACAACAATTGCCTGGCAAATTGGAGATAAAGTAACTTATGCTTTGGAGGGGAGTGTGTTTATTGGAGGTGCTGTTATTCAGTGGCTTCGTGACCAAATGAACTTGATACATTCTGTTGAAGAAATTGAGGAACTAGCCCTTTCAGAAAAAGATAATGGAGGTATTTATATTGTACCTGCTTTTACTGGCCTAGGTGCACCTTATTGGGATCAATATGCTCGAGGAACCTTTTGGGGTTTAAATATGGGAACTACTCCAGGACATATTGCACGCGCAGCATTAGAATCAATAGCTTTACGTTCTCGTGATGTTTTAAAAGCCATGGAGCGAGATTCTGGAAATTCACTCACTCAACTAAGAGCTGGGGGTACAGTATTGAATAAAACGATCATGCAATTTCAAGCTGATATTTTGGATACTCAAGTGGTACGACCTAATGTGAAAGAGATTACAGCCTTAGGATCGGCATATCTTGCTGGGTTAGCAGTTGGATTTTGGAAAGATACTGAAGAAATTAAAAAGCATTGGGAAGTTACTGAAGTTTATGAAGCTAAAATGCAAAAAGCAGAACTGGATAAAACTTTAAAATATTGGAACCGGGCTGTTGGAAGAACTTGTCAATGGTTAGATTCAGAAGACTAATCTCATTTTAAGAGACTAAAAAGAGCGATAATTTCATTAATTATCGCTCTTTTTTAGTTTAGATTTTATAGGTCAACCTAGCTTACAAGAATGTTGATCTGAGAAATCTGTTGTATTTTTATGTTGATGAACCTTAAATATTACTAGCAAAAACTTCAAATGAAAAATAAGTTTATTCTGTCATTAGATCAAGGAACAACAAGTTCGAGAGCAATTATTTTCAATAAAAAAGGTGAGGTCGTTAGTTCTGCTCAAAAAGAATTGACCCAAATATTCCCTAAACCAGGATGGGTTGAGCACGATGCTAATGAAATTTGGTCGACACAAGCCGGTGTTGCAGCTGAAGCTATTATGAGCGCTGATGCTAATGGTTTAAACATTGCTGGTATAGGTATTACCAATCAAAGAGAAACGACAGTCGTTTGGGATCGTGAAACTAGCCAACCTATATATAATGCTATTGTATGGCAAGATCGTCGTACTTCAAAATATTGTGACGAATTAAGGGCTAATGGTCATGCTGATATGATTCAGGATAAGACAGGTCTGATTATCGATTCTTATTTTTCAGGAACGAAAGTAAAGTGGATTCTCGATAATGTAGAAGGAGCCCGAGAAAAAGCAGAGGCTGGTAAGTTAGCTTTTGGAACAATCGACTCCTGGTTAATTTGGAAATTAACACAAGGTAAAGTTCATGTAACAGACGTTTCTAATGCAAGTCGAACTTTATTATATAATATAAAGACGTTAGAGTGGGATATTGAAATGTTAGAACTTCTTAATATTCCAAAGAGTATGCTTCCTGAAGTAAAATCATCATCAGAAGTATATGGACATACTGTAACAACTCTTTTTGCGCACTCAGTACCTATCTCCGGAATTGCAGGTGACCAGCAAGCAGCAACTTTTGGGCAAATGTGTATTGAGCCGGGAGCGGTTAAGAATACATATGGAACAGGTTGTTTTATGCTTTGTAATACAGGAAATAAGCCTGTAAAATCTAAAAATAATTTGTTAACGACCATTGGTTGGCAAATTAATGGTGAAACCACATATTGTCTTGAGGGGAGTATTTTTATGGGAGGTGCTATTGTGCAATGGTTGCGCGATGGTTTAGGTATCATTAAGTCTTCTGCAGATGTAGAGGCATTAGCAAGTTCGGTTCAAGATAATGGTGGCGTATTTATGGTTCCTGCTCTTACAGGTTTAGGAGCTCCACATTGGGATCAGTATGCCAGAGGAACAATTGTAGGCTTAACTCGTGGTTCAACAGCAGCACATATTGCCAGAGCTGCTTTAGAAGGAATTGCTTTTCAGGTTACGGATGTATTAAAAGCTATGGAAGCTGATGCTGGTATTGAGATTAGAGAATTACGTGTTGATGGTGGAGCAGCTATTAATGATTTGTTGATGCAATTCCAATCAGATATACTTGATATGCCAGTATATAGGCCTAAAATTCTTGAAACAACAGCTTTAGGAGCAGCTTACCTTGCTGGCTTAGCTGTTGGATATTGGGATGGTGTAAAAGATGTTCAAAGTCAATGGGTTATTGATAGAAAATTTGCACCGGAAATGCTTAAAGAAGAATCTCTGAGGTTAATTAAAGGATGGGATAGAGCTATAGGGCGCTCGAAGAACTGGGATATTTAAGTTTATTTTCAATATTCCTGGTTATCAATAATTTCAAGCTTTTTATCGAGAGGTTTTCTAAATAATAAAGAAATTAAAAGAATACTTTGCATAGCTATGTATTTTTTTTAAGTTTGTCTCGACGAGAGATAATAATAAATAAGCCTGGCTTATATATTTTTTTTCCAACTGCATAGTATAACAATGTATCTGATTATAAAATGTATTCTAAAATCAATTTGACGTGGAACAGCAAAATGATATGACATCTGAATTTAATGCTACCATGAATCGTTTTTATAATTTCTTCTCTGATTTATTAGACGAAGAACAGAATAGAAAAGATGATGCTAGTTTTCAGGATTCGAAGAAACAAATGATTAATAAATAATAGTAAAATGGTAATGTTACGTGAAAGAATGATTTTTAACTTGAAGGATAATTCTGAAAAATGGGATGTTGTGATAGTTGGAGGAGGAGCTTCTGGTCTTGGTGCTGCACTTGAATCTGCAACCAGAGGTTTTAAAACTTTATTGCTTGAACAAAATGATTTCACCAAAGGAACTTCTAGCAGAAGTACGAAGTTGGTTCATGGAGGTGTTCGTTATTTGGCTCAAGGAAATATTTCTTTGGTTTTGGAGGCTCTTAGAGAAAGAGGCTTGATGAAACAAAATGCGCCACATTTAGTCAAAGATCAATCTTTCATTATTCCTAGCTACAAATGGTGGGTTAAGCCTTATTATACTTTGGGCCTAACGGCTTATGATTTAATGGCCGGACGATTAGGTTTGGGGCGTTCATTACCATATTCTCGTAAAAAAACACTAAAACATATTCCAACACTGGTTAAAAATAAGCTTAATGGTGGTGTTGTTTATCATGATGGTCAGTTTGACGACGCACGTTATGGGATAAATTTATGCCAGACTTTTATAGAAAAAGGTGGTGCAGCTATTAACTATATGAAAGTTGTAGCTTTAAAGAAAACCGAAGGGCAAATATCCGGAGTATCGGCTATAGATCAGGAAACAGGAGAGCAAATTGAAATTAACGCAAAGGTTGTCGTAAATGCGACAGGTGTATTTGTTGATGATATAATTAAAATGGATGCCCCAAAATCGAGAGATATTGTTTGTGTTAGTCAGGGAGTACACCTTGTTTTAGATAAGGAGTTTGTTCCTAATGATCACGCTATCATGATCCCCAAAACTGATGATGGACGTGTTTTATTTGCGGTGCCTTGGCACAATAAAGTAGTTGTAGGAACAACAGATATTCAAAAAGAAACAGCAGAACTGGAACCTAAAGCCCTTGATGAAGAAATTGACTTTATTCTTGAGACAGCAGGACGTTTCTTGACAAAGAAACCGACACGATCTGATGTGAAATCGGTATTTGCCGGACTTAGACCTTTGGCTGCTCCAACAGGAGAAGGTAAAAAAACAAAAGAAATTTCACGAGGACATAAGATTTATACATCTGATGCTGGATTAGTAACGATAACCGGAGGCAAATGGACGACCTATAGACAAATGGCTGAGGAGACAGTTGATGTGGCATCGAAAGTCGCTGGTTTTGAAATAAAGAAATCTGTGACCCGCCATTTAGCTTTACATGGTTGGAAAAAGAATGTTGATTTGAATGATCCTCTATATTACTACGGATCCGATTCTGATAAAATATTGGACTTAGCTCGTTCAAGTAAAGATATGGCGACTTGTTTAAGTAAAGATCTTGGAATAATTAAAGCACAAATTGTATGGGCAGTTCGAAAAGAAATGGCACGTACGCTTGAAGATGTTTTATCCAGAAGAACCAGAGCCTTATTATTGGATGCACGAGAGAGTAAACGAATTGCACCGGAAGTTGCCACAATAATGGCTGTTGAACTTGAACAAGATGAAGTTTGGATTCAAAATCAAATAGAAGAGTTCACAAGCCTAGCTGAAAATTATATACTAAACTAAATACTTACCCAAAATAGATTAATATGATTGGCTTTTTAAAACCAGCATCTCACAAAGAGATGCTGCCTGAGGATAAGATTGACCCTACCTACAAACGATTGCGTTTACAAGTATTTCTGGGTATATTTTTTGGATATGCAGGCTATTACCTTGTAAGAAAGGTGTTTTCTTTAGCTATACCTGATTTAATAGAATTAGGGTATTCAAGAACAGAACTAGGTTTTGCCTTATCAGGTGTTTCTATAGCTTACGGTTTAAGTAAGTTTATTATGGGTAATGTTTCTGACCGAAGTAATGCGCGTCGATTTTTAACCTTAGGCCTTGTATTATCAGCCATTACGATGATTGCAATGGGTTTACTACCTGTTGCGACTTCATCAATTGGAATCATGTTTGTTCTATTATTACTGAATGGGTGGTTTCAAGGAATGGGCTGGCCTCCTTGTGGTCGTGTAATGGTGCACTGGTTTTCGATACGTGAACGTGGAACAAAGATGTCTATATGGAATGTAGCACACAATGTAGGTGGTGGAATTATTGGACCTCTTGCAATTTTAGGTGTTGCCATCTTTGTTGATTGGCACTCTATATTATACTTTCCAGGTTTCGTGGCATTAGGTGTTGCCTTTATTGCTTGGTTACTAATCCGTGATACACCTCAATCATGCGGGTTGCCTAATATCGAGAAGTATACAAATATTTATCCAGATAACTATTCTGAAAAATATGAAGTGGAGATGACAGCAAAGGAAATCTTCATGAAATACGTCTTTAAAAATAGATTGTTATGGTCTATAGCTTTCGCAAATGCCTTTGTTTATTTGGTGCGCTATGGCGTGCTCGATTGGGCTCCATTATATCTTAAGGAAGCAAAGGGGTTTTCTATTCAAGAGTCGGGGTGGGCTTACTTTGCTTACGAATGGGCAGGAATACCAGGGACTCTTCTTTGTGGATACTTGAGTGATAAAGTTTTTAAAGGTAAACGAGCTCCTGTAAGTATCATTTATATGGTATTGGTATTTGTTTCTGTACTAATGTATTGGTTTAGCCAATCGATTTTGATGAATTCTATAGCTCTTATTTTTATTGGCTTCCTAATCTACGGTCCCGTTATGCTAATCGGCGTTCATGCATTGGATTTAGTACCTAAAAAGGCTGCTGGAACAGCTGCTGGCCTAACCGGTTTGTTTGGATACGTGGGAGGTGCATTATTTGCAAATATTGCTATGGGTGCAGTTGTAGACACCTGGGGATGGAACGGAGGTTTCATTGTTCTTCTTGGAGCCTGTGTTGCAGCTATTATCCTAATCGGAGTTTCCTGGATTCAAGAATCAAACGGACATAATGGTCTTCATGACTAAACGATTTAAATCTGAATTATTGGATGATGTCATTCAGTAAAAATCACTAATAAAATTAATAATTACTAACCATAAATTTTATACACACATGAAAAAAATTAATGTGAGAAATTTGTTGGCAGGTGCTCTTATCCTGTCTAGCATCGGATTTGCAGGATGTGAAGATGACACACCTGATTACAATCCGTTGAACCTTTACAAAACCTATCCGTTAAACGAGCTTAGTGCTGAAGCTAAGATTGTTCGCGACTATGTGAAGCCAGATGCTGTGATTGCTCACCGTGGATCTACTTTTTGGGCACCGGAAGAGACTGAGGCAGCATTCCGTTGGGCACGTAATATGGGTGCTGACTATTTAGAAATAGACCTTCAGAGAACAAGTGATGGTGTGTTATTAGCATTGCATGATGGCAACCTTCGTCGTACTTCTAATATTGAAAGTATTTTTCCAGGGAAGGAAGATTATCCGGTAAGTGTATTTACATTAACTCAATTGCGCAAGCTTGACGCAGGAGCATGGTTCAATGTTGCCGTACCTGAAAATGCTCGTAACTCATTCATAGGTCAAAAGATTTGTACACTGGAAGAGGTTTTAAAAATTTCTGAAGGTTATAGAATTAAACGTGATGTTAGTGGTGAGCCGGTAAAAGATATGACTCGTTTGACTGACGGAGGAGAATGGGCCGGATTTTATGAATTTGAGATTGATCCTCAGGATAATGGTAACCGTCCAGGTGTATATGCTGAAACTAAAGAGCCATATTTATTTCCTAAAATGGAAGCTGATTTAGCTACTTTCTTATCAGAAGAGGGATGGAATGTTACTGATTCTCCAAAAACAATTCCTACAACTGCCGGTAAAGTAGATGTTGCAAATACCATGGGACGTTTTATCTTACAATCATTTTCCCGTCAATCAATTGTATCACTAGAGAAAGAGCTTCCTGGTGTACCTAAATGTATGTTGCTTTGGGAAGACGAAAGTGCGAGTTATGTTCGTCCTTCTAATTCAATTGAATCATTGGCTGAATTCATTAATTTTTCAGTAGAATACAACTGTCATATTGCAGGTCCGTCTATTGAGGGAAAACCTAATAAATATCCTGATTTAACTGAACCTTGGATGTGCGAAATGTATCACCGTGCAGGAATGATTGTTCATGCTTACTCTTTCGATACTGAAGATCAGTTGAGAAAATACAATGGTGATTATTTCTATGGTGGTGTTTCTCGTTTTGAAGATGCTAACAGATCTGTACAAGGTAATTTTGAGTACGATGTAAACCCTAATATGTTTATTGATGGTGGTTTTACAAACTTGACAGATTTGTCAATGAAGTACCAAGGTCGTGAACTTGTTGGGACAGCTCAAGAAGTGTTAAATAGCTTAGGTTACTAATTGTTAAATCTATAAACGATAAAGATATGTTAAGAAAGATATATATCGCTACACTAGCTTTAGGAATGGTAGCGGCAAGTGCAGTAGCTCAGGAAAAACAATTGACTGCTGAATCAAAAAAAGGAGGAATTGTGTTAACCTCAGCTGATAAGGATTATCAGGTAAGCCTTAATGGTAGAATTTATATGGATGGTGTTCATTATTTTGATGATAAGACTGATTTAAGTTCTGATGCATCTGTTGAGGATATCCGTTTAGGAACAACTATTAAGTGGAAACAATGGAGTGCTAAGGTAAATGTAAGCTTTGGTAATAATGAAGTTAAGATTAAGGATGCATTTTTAAGATACAATCAAGCTAAGAACAGTATTTTTACAGTAGGTAACTTTTTTGAGCCATTTGGTATTGAAGCATCAGCTTCAAGCAAAAACCTTCGTTTCATCGGAGGAGCTAATACAACACAAGCAATGGGTATTGGTCGTAGTATTGGTTTAGGATATACTTATTATACCGATAAATTCTACGGTTCAACTGGTCTTTTTGCAGGTTCGGTAGATAACCACAATAAAGGTGACCAAGGTTTCTCTACGACAACTAAATTGGTCTACACGCCAATTGTAAACGATAAAGTTCTTTTCCAGTTAGGAGGTTCATTTACTTATCGTATGCCGGAAGCCAATGGATTTAACGAGTCATTAAATGATGATGATTATAACCGTGAAGTTTTACTAGCAGCTGGTCCGGAGCATAAATTCTTAAATGCTGATATTAAAGGTGCAAGAACAGACATGCGTTATAACTTCCAATCGATGGTTCTTAGTGGCCCTGTTATGTTGCAAGCAGAGTACACTAAAACGAAAGTGACTCGTGATGATGATTACGTTTCAAGACTTATGAAGGACAACCCATATTGGACTCATACTGCAACAGGCGGATATGCCTGGCCAACAAAACCAGAGGATTACCCGGGGTGGTATGGTGAAATGCGTGACATTGAAACAGAAGCTTTCTATGTAACAGCAGGCTTCCTTTTAGGTGATAACTATTCATATAATTCTTCAACAGCTTATATCAATAGACCCAAAGCTGGTTCTTATGAGTTCCTTTTACGTTACGATAATACAGATTTGAATGATATTGATGGTACTTATTTCAATGGTTCATACGGACCAGCAGATCTGGATGCTGCTTTAGGCGGAGCTGGAAACATGAGTATTCAAGGTGGAAAAGCAGAAACAATTAGTGCTGCTGTTAACTACTATTTGAATGATAATGTGATGTTTCGTTTAAACTATAGTTATATGGATGTTCAGAATCAAGTGTATCCATTAGACGAAAAAGTTGGAATGATTAAAGCCAGAGTACAGGTTAATTTCTAATCTGAATCATAAATATTACACTTCGACATGTAATTTAAAAAAGAGTAAGTCAATTTATATTGACTTGCTCTTTTTTTGTTTTCTGAATTGATTTTATTAAGGAAGAAATAAGTCCGAATTGTCTTGATTGATGAAATCAATTTAGAATTTCATTGCTAAGAAGTTTATAAGGGATTGTTTAATATAGTCTTGTTGTTTTTCCCTTATGACAGAAGTGATTATTCTAGAAACAGAAGGACGTTTCTTGACAAAGAAATCTCAACGATTAGGTGTTAAACGTGTGCTTGCTGGCCTAGACCTTTAGCAGTGTCAATCGGAGAAGGAAAAAACACAAGAGATTTCTCACGGACATAAGATGTATATATAACAGATTTAGTAATTATCATAGGTGATAAATGGACGACTTACAGATAAATGGCAGAGGAAACCATTGATGTTGCATTGAAAGTTACCGCTCTGAAATTGAAGAAATATATAACTTGAAAATTACAACTATATGGTTGGAAACAGAATGTAGATTTGAGCGATCCATTATATTTTTACGATTCAGATAAAGATATAATTAATAGTTTAGCTGATTCGAATAAAGATTTGGCAAGATGTTTAAGTGAAGATCTTGGAATTATAAAAGTAAAAGTAGTTTGGGCTGTATAAAACGAAATGGCATGAACAGTTGAGAATTTATTATCGAGAAGAGCTCGTGCTTTATTATTGGATGCTCGCGAAAGCGCTCGAATTGCGACTGAAGTGGCAACTATAATGGCAATTGAACTTGAGCAAGATGAAGTTTGGATATAAAAGCAAATAGAAGAATATATAAGTTGTAGCAAACAACTATGTGTTGAACTAAATTTTTCACCAAAAATTTATTGATATGATTGGTTTTCTAAAACCGGCAGCACATAAAGAACTGCTTCGGGATGATAAGATTGACTTTGTCAATCAGAAATTGGGGAATTATTCTTATCCTATTTTTAATTAGTTTTGGTAATAGGGTTGAACTGTGAAAAATCCAACCCTTTATTATTTTACACTACATCATTCGACCATCTCGCAATATTCCTCCCTAATGCATGCCAAATATCGTTTGATTCAGCACCCATTGTTCCCATATATCCATCATAATATCCATTCCAAAACCCAGTGCATCCTTCTTGTCCTCGAAAACATCCACCAACACATTTTCTCATTTCAAGAGTATTGATTTCTTCAATATTTGTTAAATTAATTAATTTATTCATAATATTCATTTATATAATTTATTGAAACATTTTCATGGTAGTTTCATTTACCAACAATTTAAAGAACTTTTAATTTTTACTACATTAAGTGGGATACATTATACCGTTAAATACGAAGTTATGATTTTTTATTACATAAGCAAAATATATGTTGAATATCATATTCGTGTTATTTTGATTGTAGAGCTGGAATTCGTCAATTTAATCAGTATCAGGCTTTCTATGTCTGCATATTATTAATGTAGTTCTCTGTTAAAATACTCACTATTCTTGTCAATATCTCTTTTTAAAAACAAAGCTCTGAACTAAATATTTAATTTGATAGGGGTTTAATTCCCCGAAGCTTGCCTCGTAATTACTATCTTTAGACTCTATGTCTAAAGATAGTAATGGAATTCATAAGAATCATAATGTTACAGTTTTGCTTTATCATGTTGTATGTGCAGTAAAGTATCGTCGTATAGTAATTGACGCGGATGTTGATCAAGTAATTCATGATGTTTGTAGTGGAATTGAGTTTCGCTATGATATTCATTTTCTTGGGTTGGTGCTGATTTAGATCACATTCATTTTTTGATACAATCTGTACCAGACTATAGTGTAACGAAGCTAGTACGAACAGTAAAAAGTATATTGGCTCGCGAGGTATTTCGTCAGTGTCCTCAAGTAAAATAGAAATTATGGGGAGGTGAGTTTTTTGGAAAAGGTTATTATACCAATACAGTAGGTGAGCATGGTACTGAGAATATGATTGCTAAATATGTAAAAAACCAAGGAAGGCAAGATGAATACCATCAACTGAAAGTTGGTGGAGAACAGCTTAAGCTGTTCTAAGTGAACGATGCCTCTGGGCTTGCCCCGAGGTGGTTCACTCTGTGTTATATTCCTATTTTCAGAGTTTAAAAAATTCTTGCCAAACTATGATTTCATTTATGTTAGTTGTGGAATTTATAATTACTGACCAATAATTGCAGACGTGAAAACCTTTAATGTGAGAAATTTATTGGCAGGCGCTCTTATCATGTTTAGCATCGGATTTGCAGGTTGTGAAGATGATACTCATGATTTAGGAGCCGCTTTAGGTGGAGCTGGAAACATGAGTATTCAAGGTGGAAAAGCAGAAACAATTAGTGCTGCTGTTAACTACTATTTGAATGACAATGTGATGTTCCGTTTAAACTATAGTTATATGGATGTTCAGAATCAAGTGTATCCATTAGACGAAAAAGTTGGAATGATTAAAGCTAGGGTACAGGTTAATTTTTAATCTGATCACATAGAAATTACACTTCGACATGTAATTTTTAAAGAGTGGGGCAATTCATTTTGGTTCACTCTTTTTTTATCCTCCATTTTAATATTTTATTAAAGAAAGCTTAACGAAAAAGAACGTTTTATAATCAGCTATCCCTTTAATTTTAGGATAGAATACTAAGTTAATTATATAGTGTTTATTAAATTGTTTTTAATCCCTATTGAAACCTTATAAAATTAAAAATTATGGAGCAGTCTAATGATTTTACATTTGAATATACTATAACTATGGATCGCTTATATAATTTCTTTTCTGATTTAATGGATGAGGAATTTGAAGAGTCTGAAAAGGCAAATTGTTTTGATTAATAAAATTAAATGTAGTCTTTTATGAGGATGAAGTTTATAAGAGATTGTATAAGTTAGGTTTGTTGTTTGTTTTATTTAAATTGATCATTCTTCTTTCGAGTATAAGTTTTGTTGATGTTTTAAGAATAGAGAGGGCTTAACGTAAAGTTAACTTTACCGTTACTTACTGATTAAATTGTGACTCTATTTTTGTGCATGAATTAGATGAGGTATGTCTAATTTTCGTGTACTACTAAATAAAAACAACCACAATGAAAAGAATGAAAACAATTTTAGGTCTATTGTTAATGACCTTATGCTTGGGAGCAGTGGCTCAGGAAAACTCAGAATTTAAGCCATCAGGAAAAGCAACAGGAAAAGTATTCTTTAATTACCATTACGATATGACTGATGGAGAAGAACAGGAGAGTAGTTTTGAAATAAAGAGAGCTTATTTGGGATACAACTATAATATTGCAAAAGGTTTAAAAGCAAGTATTACGCTAGATGTTGGTAAGAATGATGGCGGTAGCGACTACACGGCTTATCTTAAGAAAGCCCAGTTAGAGTGGAAAGCATCATCTGCAGTAAAAGTATCATTGGGGATGATTAGTACAATCCAGTTTAAAGAACAAGAAAAATTCTGGGGGTATCGTTATATTATGAAATCTTTTAATGATCAGTATGGCTTTGGCCCAAGTGCTGATGTAGGTATTAAAGCTAATTTTAAATTGAGCGATTCTTTTTCGGCAAATGCTTTTATTATTAATGGAGAAGGCTACAAAAAAGTACAGGATGAAGATGGTAAACAAAAAGTAGGAGCCAGTTTAATTTATAAGCACAAAGGCTTAATTGCTAAAGCTTACGCAGATGCTAATTCAGGTAAAGTGATGACTGAAGGTGGAAAAGAGAAGGATGTTACAGTATCAGCTTTAGCTACTTTTATTGGATATAAATTCTCTGATAAGTTTAGATTAGCTGCAGAATACAACCAATTAGTTAATGGAGAGAAATACTCAAAAGTAGCAGAAGATAAAGATTTAGAAGGGTTTTCTTTCTACTCAACATACACATTCAATAAGAAATGGGAAGTGTTTGGAAGATATGACAATTTATCTTCGAATAAACTTGAAGGGGAAGCAGAAAAGTGGAACCTGGCTAAGAATGGTAGCGCAATTACAACAGGTGTTCAATATGCACCAACTAAAGGTTTAAGAATGGCATTTAACTACCGTAACTTTGCTCATAAAGATTCTGGTAAAGAAGATCAATCTCAAGTTTTTGTGAACTTCGAATTTAAATTTTAAGCTTGATACAGACTGTTTGTAAAAGTCATCCCAACGGGATGGCTTTTACTTTTGATGTTAATTTGGCATTATACCCCATAGGATTACACAGTATAGGTAGAATTATTCAAATTAGTATATTTATGAGCAGATAAAATACACTAATCTAATACAACCTATTTTATGAAAAGACATTATGTGTTATTTATTCTCTGTTTTCTTTTTTCAACTTTTTTGTCAGCCCAAAATAAGAATGGAATACTTATGAAAACAAAGAAGGGATCAATTTCTTTTGCCACTGAAGATGGTAATTTCAAGTTCGGTTTTGGGGGCCGTGTTTATATGGATGCCGCAGGGTATTTTGATGATAAAACAGATTTGGGATCAGGAAGCGAAATGAGAGATATTCGTCTGCTAATGAAAGCAACACTTTGGAAGAACTGGGATGCTAAAATCAATATTGGTTTTGCTGATGGAACAGTATCTTTAAAGGATGTTTTTCTGACTTATAAAATAAATAAAACCAGTTTTGTAAGAGCTGGTCATTTCTTAGAACCATTCGGAATTGAACAAACAGAAAGTTCAAAAACGACTAAGTTTATGCATGCTGCAAGTACTGTGGAAGCATTCCGTCCAGGAAGAAATTTAGGCGTTTCCTACGCCACCTGGGGTAAGAAATATTCCTGGGAAGCTGGTCTTTTTGGAAGTGATGCCAATAATAAAACAGCTGGTGATGAAGGTTACAGTTTGACATCAAGGTTTGCATTTGCTCCTGTTCAAACAGATGAAGGAATATTCCATTTGGGTTTTTCTGGTATCTATAGAACTGCAGATGCGGCTGGTTTTGATGATAATGGTGTTGAGAATGCAAAATCGATCCGCTACCGTTCAAGAGCTGCAACGCATATCGAAAGAAGACGATTTATTGATGCAAAAGTATCCAATGCTGAGAATCAAGTAAAGCTAGGTTTTGAAATGATTGCTGCAAGTGGGCCAGTATCTTTGCAAGGAGAATATATCGATGCTTCAGTTTCAAGAAAATCAGGAAACGAAGATTACCACTCAAAAGGGTGGTATGCTCAGTTTGGCTGGTTGATAAAAGGCGGCGACTACAAGTACAAAATAAAATCGGCACGTTTGGCAAAACCAGGTCCCGGATCAGTTGAATTACTAGCCAGATATAATGAGACAGATTTGAATGATACTGATGCTGTTATAATGGGTGGTAAGCAAAAGGATTTAACTTTAGGTTGTACCTGGTATGTGAACCACAACGTTATGATGAAGTTTAATTTTACGAATGTAGACTTGGATGAAAATTCTCTAAATGGAGAAGAAAATTTCAATATGATTCAAACACGTTTACAGTTTTCGTTTTAGGAAACCCTGAAAATAGATAATGAAAAGCTATCCTTCTGGATAGCTTTTTTTGTTATTCGTATTTTTACAGAATATCTTTTAATAAATCTAGGTAGAGTTTATAATTCGTATCATCGAAAACACAAAAGGTAATTTGCCTAACATGCTTAAGTTTTTCTGACCTTTTCTTTATTGCTTTTACGGCAATTTTAGCCGCTTCTTCTTTGGGGTAGCCATAAACGCCTGTGCTGATATTAGGAAAAGCTATAGATTCTAACTTATTTTTATCTGCTAATTTAAGACTTTCCTTATAGCAAGATTTCAATAGTTTGGCTTCATTATTTTGTCCATTTTTCCATATTGGACCAACGGTATGGATTACATGTTTGCATGGGAGCTTGTATGCTTTTGTAATTTTAGCTTCCCCCGTAAGGCAACCTTTTAGAGTTTTGCATTCTTTTAGTAATTCGGAGCCAGCCACGCGATGAATAGCACCATCGACTCCGCCACCACCTAGTAAGCTTGAATTGGCAGCATTTACAATGGCATCAACTTTTAATTGTGTGATATCTCCTTTGAATAGTTTAATTTTCATAAAGCTTCATTTAGAATGAAAAAAATATTGAAAAATTAACGTAAATTAAATTTTGAGCTTTTAAAGCTTTTAAACACAGCTTTATCTATCAAAATTATGAATTAAGAATCAATAAAAAAAAAAGAAGCGAAAACGATTGCAAAGTGCTGATAGTGAAAATGTTTCTTTTGTTTTAAGAAAATAGTTTTAAATTAGCATCAGCTAGCCAAGCCATATAATTTGAAATAATTGATAATTGATTGAAATCAGGATTTTTAAGAATAGGATGACACTCTTATCAATTAAAACTTAAACTTTGAATATGAAAAGAGTATTAGTTGCAACAGGGGGTGGCGATTGCCCGGGATTAAATGCGGTAATTCGTGCAGTAGTAAAACGTGCAGCACAAGAAAAAGATTGGGAAGTAATAGGTAGTATTCAGTCTTTCGATGGAATATTAAAAGAGCCTACTGAAATAAAAATATTAGATGATGCTGCCGTAAAAGGCATCCATTATCAGGGAGGAACTATAATTGGAACAACAACTAAAGGTGGTCCTTTTGCTTGGCCAGTTAAAAATTCTGATGGAACATGGGGATCAGCTGATCGTTCCGATGAGATGATTCGCAAACTGCAATATTTAGGCGTTGATGCTGTAATTAGTATTGGTGGTGACGGTTCACAGAAAATTTCACAAGCTTTATATGAGAAAGGTTTAAATATTATTGGTGTTCCTAAGACTATTGATAACGACTTGATGGCGACTGATTTTACTTTCGGTTACCAGACTGCAGTTCAGGTTTGTACAGAAGCTGTTGATAAGCTGAAAACAACGGCTGCATCTCACAACCGTATTTTCATTCTGGAAGCAATGGGACGTGATGCAGGATGGATTGCTTTATCGGCAGCTATTGCTGGTGGTGCAGAAGCATGTTTGATACCTGAAATTCCTTACGATATCACGAAAGTGAAAGAGAAGTTAGATACGCGTTTTCTCAAAGGCAAAGGTTTTGGAATTATTGTAATTGCTGAAGGTGCAATGCCGGAAGGAGGAGAGGCCCTTGCTGAAGAGAGTATTGAAGTTGGTAATCCAAACTTGAAATTAAGTGGTGCTGCAGATCGTTTGGCATACGAGCTAAAGGAAGCTGGTATTGAAGCTGATATTAGAACAACAGTGCTAGGTCACTTACAACGTGGCGGTATTCCTATGGCCTATGACCGGGTGCTGGCAACTCAGTTTGGAGTGAAAGCTTTCGAAATGGTTTTGGAAAAGAAATTTGGACATATGGTAGCTTACCATCACCCGGAAGTTGTAGCTGTACCACTTCCTGAAGCAATTGGAAAACAAAACCTTGTTGATCCGGATTCAAACTTGGTTAAAACAGCTAAAGGTGTTGGAATCTGCTTCGGAGACTAAATAGAGTTAAATAATAGAATATAAGAAACCCGAAAGTTGTAATACTTTCGGGTTTTGTTTTTTATATGAATCTATCTTTCCATTCTTCTTTAGGCATCATGCAAAATTGTTTCTTGCCAAACCAGGAATAACGGTTTTGTGCGATTAGATTGTAAAACCAATCACAAAAACGTTTGGGGAAGTGTCTAAAATGATAGATCACTTTCCACGGGTAACTCAGGTGTTTTGAGATTCGGAAAGCCGCTTCACTTTTGATATAAGCCTGATTATTTTCTATAAATATGAGGCTGTCCATAGGTCTATTTCCCAAATTTAAATCCTTTAATAACTCTTTTGCTTTTGCAGATTGCAAAGGAGAAAAGCGCAGATTCTTTTCCTGATTATAAGCCAATATAAACCTTACAGAGGTATTGCATAAATTACAAACACCGTCGAAAAGAACAATTGGGCAAGGTGAATCTGTCGTCATATTAAAAGTTAGAATCTAAATTAAAAGAAGATATTAAAAATAAAGCCTACAGCTAGAATTCCAGCAGCAACAACTCCAATAAAGATAAGAATCAAAGGCATTTTTAATACCTTTTTCAGGATAATAATCTCAGGCAGAGATAAGCCAATTACCGACATCATAAAGGCTAAGGCTGTTCCAAGTGATGCCCCTTTTTCAATAAGTACACTTACAATCGGAATGATACCAGCCGCATTCGAATACATTGGAATACCAATTAAAATTGAAAGAGGTACCGAATACCAAACTGATTTACCCATCAAGTTAGCCATGAAATCTTCGGGAACATAGCCATGAGCAGCGGCACCAATGGCAACACCAATCACAATATAAAGCCAGATTTTACCAACAATTTCCTTAACCGTTTCAAAACCAAGTTTAATCCTTTCTGAGAAAGTGATTTTTGTTTCATCAACACCAGTTTGTCCTGTTTTAACTTCGAATACCCATTCCTGAATATATTTTTCAAGCTTAAGAACACCAATAAGCCAACCTGCAACAATTGCAATTAATAAGCCTGTAAGGGTGTAGATTATTGCTGTTTTCCATCCGAAAAGGCCCACTAACATGATAAGGGCAATTTCGTTGACCATAGGCGCAGCAATAAGAAAGCTGAAAGTAACTCCTAGTGGCACACCAGCCTCAACAAACCCTAAAAACAATGGAATGGCTGAGCAAGAACAAAAAGGCGTTAAAACACCTAAAAGAGCAGCCATAATATTCCCCATGAAGGTGGATTTACCCGCTAAAGCTTTTTTCGTTTTTTCAGGAGAAAAATAACTTCGAATAATACCAACGCCGAAAATAACCAGAACCAGAAGTAAAAGAACTTTAGGTACTTCAAAAATGAAGAAACGTAGCGTTTCACTCAAATGACTTTCGGGCATTCCCAATAAGCCATCGATAATAAAATCAGAGATATTCTGAAGATTAACGTATAAAAGATACCAAACTGGTAAAAGAAGTAAAACTGAGAGCAGTTGCTTTCTATTGGTGATTTGAATTGATTTAATCATGACTTAATAACTTAAGCAATAAAGAATATATATGTGAAATAAAGTCCGGCAATAATGAAAATGACTGCTGCCACTTTTCTAAACCAGAACTCGAAGCTTTTTACCTTATTGTAGAAATTTCCAACGCCTGAAAGTGTGAAGGCAAGTAGATAGGCAATAATAATTACAGGAAGGCCTGTTGCTACAGCATAAACAAAGGGTAGAAATAAACCATCTGGTGATGAAATACTAATAGGAACAAGCATTCCGAAGTATAAAATACCACTGTATGGGCAAAATGCCAGAGCGAATATAATTCCCAACAGAAGTGCTCCCCAATAGCTTCCTTTTATTTTTTCGCCATTCAATTTTTCAGTAATTCTTCCTACACCAGGAAAATTGAATGAGATAATATCAAGCATGAATATGCCGATAAGAATTAGAACAGGGCCTAATAAACGTTCACCATATGAATGGAAAAAAGAAGAAACATCAAACTTACTTGCTCCAAAATAGAGAATAACACCAAGAACTGTATAGCTAATTGCACGTCCTAAGGTATAAACCAAACCACTTATAAATATCTTCTTTTTATCGCCTAAACTTTTACTAATATAAGCTGTAGCTGTAATATTTGTTGCCAGTGGACATGGGCTAATAGCCGTCATAATTCCAAGCAGAAAAGCTGAAAATATGGGTAGATTACTTTGTGCTAACAGTTGATCCAGATATTCCATTTAATTCGTTTTATGACTTAGCAATAGCTCATTCAATCCCAAACACGAAGGTTTTAAATCTTGAGTTATTTAAATATCACTAAGTTGTAATTATGAATAGTATGTACTGTTACACCTCAATTGAAATATAACAGTACATGAGATCTTTATAATTAAGAGTGAAAAAACGAGTTTCTAGCTCTCAGACTTAAGAGTCGATTTCAACTTTTCAATATAGTCTTTAGGGTTGCTTATTGCATTACGAAATGCAAAGTTTGTAAGATCCTCGATTTTACCTGATTTTGCATGTAAAATCATCAAACTTGAACCAGTTGCTTCGAATTGTTTTGCTAAATCTTTGTTTTCTTCCTGATCAATGTTTATGTCATAAAACTTCACATTCAACTCAGCAGCAACTTCTTTAGCTTGTGCACCAACAGATTTACAAGTTTTACATTTTCTATCGCCATGGAAATAGTATATGCCAGCACCTTTAGTACTTTCAGCTACTTTAGTATCGCTACATTTTGAAGCACATCCATTGCATCCTGATGCACATTCAGTAGAAGCTTCTTCTGCTTTCGCAGTTTTTTTAGCCTTTGATTGGCATGCTCCAAAGCTAAGACCTAATGCAAGTACGGCTAGTATTAAATAATTTTTCATGTGGGATTTGTTTATTGGATTTATACAGCTTGAATTAGTTCTTTGATTTCAGATACAGATGGCACTTTACCACTAAATAACACTTTCTCATTTACAACCAAAGCTGGAGTAGACATAACGCCATAAGAAAGAATTTTAAGCATATCATCAACCTTTGTTACAGAAGCTTCAATATTCAATTCTTCAAGTGCTTTTTGTGTTGCATCGTGTAGGGTGTTGCACTTTTTGCAACCAGGACCTAATACTTTAATATCCATGTTTATTTTGTTTAAGTTTTTTAAGATGGCCTAGGCAACCTTAGTTTTGTTTATTATTTTATTTCTGTCATCGCTTTTTCCGAGTCAAAAAGAGATTCAAACATTTCACTTGCTCTGGCCCAATTCTCTTTATTCAAACAATATTTAATTTTTGGAGGAACAATCTCTCCTTGTATTAAACCCGATGCTTTCAACTCTTTCAAGTGTTGTGAAAGGGTAGAACGGGCAATGGGCACTTCTTCAGCCAAATCGCCACTGTAGCAGCAGGATTGGCTTGATAAGAGTTTGCAAATGTAGACTCTCACCGGATGTGATAGTGCTTTAGCAAAACGAGCTAATTGTTTTTCTTGGTCGGAATAGAATTTTTCGTCGGTCATATGTTTCGCATTTCGTAAAAATACGAAACGAAGGTAGGGATTTATTTCAAAAAACAAATAGAGTGCTGTTTTTTTTAGATTAATTAGGAATCTAAGTTTAGATAAAGCTTATCTTCGAGCAAAGAACAGAAAGTAACAGAATGGGTAGCATTAAAGAATTGAAAAGTATCGTATATCACAAAATTTTAGAAGAACTTGATCGTAAGATTGAGGTCATTAGTGAGGCTATTGCTTCTGCAAAGGATTCCAGGAATAATGATACAAAAAGTAGTGCAGGCGATAAGTACGAAACGGGTCGCGAGATGATGCAGATAGAGATAGAAAAAAATGAAGTTCTATTGAGTCAGACAGCTAAGCAAAGAAAAGAGTTGGCACGTATAGATATTTTAGAAAAATACGATAAAGTGGCCTTTGGTAGTCTCGTAACAACGGATAAAGGTACGTACTTTATCTCTATAGGCATTGGTAAAATTCAAATAGCAGATCAAACCTGTTATGCTATTTCTTTAGCTTCACCAATTGGTGGTTTGTTGAAAGACAAAGTAGTGGGCGATGAGGTACAATTTCAGGGAAGAACTTTTACGATAAAGGAGATTGCGTAAATGCTATTCCGTAAATATTAGATTATTTACTTCCCAATTGTTTACTTTTCAGCAAATGCAATGATATGACCATCTAAGTCAGAAATATATCCAACAGTATCACCCCAGTCTCGACTTTTAAACTCATCAGCCATTCTTCCACCCAACTTAATTCCTCTGGCGATATATGCTTCTGCTTCATTCACCTTGAAGTACAATTCACATCTTGGAATTCCGCTTCCTTTATTAGGGTGTGGCATTTTATTTTGCAATATTTTTGCAATCCCGTTTTCAGGCATAAGTCCCAACTTAAGACAATGCCCCAGTTCAAATTCTGTCATTCCGGGAACATTTAAACTTGGCTTTTTCTGTAATAACTGCTCATAGAAGTCTGTACTCTTTTTCTGATCTGATACGTAAAGTATGAATTCTATTTCTTCCATTTTATTATTTTTTATCGCAGTTATATGATCTGAAAAATGAAGTTCTCTAACTAACTTAGCTTGCTGGTATTTATTCTTGTACTATTTCAATAGCTATTGAAATCAAGCGACTCATCAGCGTCTATGACAATTTAGCTTTTGTTAGTGGCAATTATTTTCTCCTTGATTTTCATTTTTTTCAAATTCCGACTAATGGTTTTGTGTAAGATTAATTGCGGATTTTAAATACAAATTGAATAGAAAATCCGCAAGGGGCTTCGTAATTAAGTTTTTACCAGTAATTAATTATACTTTGTTTTTATTTAAAATTGGTTTTATCTGTATAGTCCCTCTAAGGTATAAATATCCAAGGATTAATGATATTACTGAACTAAAAATCATAAATACAATCTTTTCTTCTAATTTGTTCAAATATGGGTGATCAATGAATATAACCATTGGAATTCCAACAATACCTCGTAAGATATAAATCATTGAAATGATTGCTAATATAGGTTTTAAAAAAGGAAGCTTAATCATCAGCCCTGCTCCCGAAAACCCATATAGTCCCCATAAAGCCAAAATTAATGCTATCATTGTCGTTATTATAGTAGGGGCAGTTGAACCATTTTCAGCTAATTGAGCCATACCTTCTCCAGCTCCAAAAAAACGATACCAAGCTGGCCCTCCTATTATTATGGCAACATGTAATATTGATGCTACAATACTTAACACTCCTCCAATAATTAAAAATCTATTTTTTTTCATCATGTTGGATATTAATGCTATTTCCTTATTTACCGACCAGCGGGAATTCACGAAACGAAGTGAGTAACACGCCAAGCAAGCCGCATAAGTTTGTTTATATTTTTAAGCAAACCAAATCTAGGTGGCTTGCTGATGTTTATTAGTTGAACTAACTCTCAAGCGACTCACCACCGTCCATTAATTTTAACTTTTGTTAGCGGTTCGGTGTTTATTCTATCTTAAAATCATATATCAATTTATAATAATCTTTTGTTCCTGCCCACCAAATGAAATTCTCTCTTTCTTCCAAAACTCCGATCCCTTGAGACTGCCATTCCTTTGCTAGCATAACCTCAAATCTATATTCAAATGGCATCAATTTACTTCTATAACCAAATGAACCAACAGTAGCAAGCTTTGTTGAATCAGGACACATTGGAGGTGAACCAACAAATTCATAATCAAGGATTCCAATTCTAGATGCAAGTATTGAATCATTTCTGATATATGATAAAGTTCCCCAGAAATAGCCAGGCAAATGTTCACCATATAACGTATCGCTTGAATTGTTTTTTATTTTGAAAAACGGCCCTTTGTAAAATTCATCACTTAAGTAGTTAGTGTCAAGTTCTATTTCAACTGCTTTTGTAGCATTATAGTATTTATTTAGTCGAACATAACCATTCAGTGTTTTTTCACCTTTTACATAAATGTTTCCTTCTTTTATAAGTCTCTCCTTATAATCAAATGACACAGAAATTGCTGTCGCTATTTCACTTCCTTTTAAGTCGAAGGTGTAGTCTAAATAGTCTTTACCATATTTTCCAGCTTCAAAGTGGATTGAAAGAATGTATCTCCCTTTTGATTTAAAATAATTCTTTTCTGAAAATTTATAATTTGATAACGTGTCATCAAATAAGTTAAAGATTTCCTTATCTGGGGATTTCAATATAATTTTTGCGTTGCTGGGACATTCTATTTTGTCATTACATTCATATGTAAAATGTATATCATTTTGCCCATAGAGAGTTATTCCCATTAATAATAAAAGGGATAACAAAATATTTTGAGCCATTTTCCTTACGTATGTCATCTTTGTCTTTTTACACTGACCGCTAAGTTTATAATAACCATATGCTTGTTATTTCCTATATATCGCATTGAAAGGTGTTGTTAGCTCACCGTATTGGAGGGTTAACAACACCTAATTATGACTGATTTAAATATCATGCATAGAAGAATACTTAAATTTTCACTAAAGTATAAAATCTAAACTAAGATTCATATTGTTTAGTTTTCAGAATGAAAAAAGAAACGCCATTCCAACAGGAATGGCGCATAATTGTTAGGAATTTTGAATTGACTATTTCTCCTTTGTTAAAAGTATCTTCTTGGAAATATTATCTTTTGACCCTGATACACTAATGAAATACATCCCTCTGGTTAAACTGCCCAAATAATAGTCGAATCGGTTCCAACCTTCATCTACGAGCTGCTTCTCGGAACGGACAATTTTACCGTTTATATTGCATATCTGTATAAGTACCTCTTCCTTATCTAAGGATTTATACTGAGCTGTCATTTGATTGACTACTGGTTGAGGATATACAATCAGACTGTTTTTATCTTCTGCAACACTTATTTTGGGCTCCAGCCTCACCACTGTGTTATTGGTTGGTGTATTCTGGTAATAATCGAATACAATGAGAGCTGAGTTTTCAATGTCTACACCATAAGGTAAATTAGCTTTAGGAAGAATGTTGAACTGTACAAAACCATGACTTTCGGGTTCATTATGAACACTATCAGCTAAATTGATGTCTTTGAATTCCCAAAAAAGAACATTGTCTGATAGAATAGAAAAGCTGGCATTGTGCGATGTTTGTATATTTTTAAGTGTTTGTAAATCTAAGTTATCGCTAATGGTATCATAAATGGCCACGTGGTCGGCTGGGAAATTACCCACATTCTGAAAGCGAATGCGATAGGTTAATTCTTCATTAGGGCGAACACTCGACTCCGGGAATACCAGTTTATCATTAGGATCGATTGCTCCAACAAAAAGGGCAACATCATCACAACCATTATTCGAATAATCAGCATCAGGCGACTCAGAACTTATTCGTATGGTATTGGTGGCATAATCACCCAATATCACATTCGAAGTTACCGAATCTTTAACGGTAAAGCTAACTGATGTTTGTGGCCGAATTTCATCGAAATACCAATACAATTTCTGTCCATCCTTATAATCCCATGGCAGTGTACTGGAAACGATATCAATACCATTTTCGAAACTCATGACCAATGTATCGTTATAGGCCACATCAGTTCCAATATTCTCGTAAGTCACAGCATAGTCGTTGGTGAAATTAATTCGCAAACTGGTTGTACTTAAACAAGCGGTTAAATCGGCCACACTCGTCTCAGGTTTAAATGCAAAGTCGAGATTCGGGTGTGTGCTTCCAATCTCGGAAACCACTACAGTATGTGTCCCATTATTAATTGGACAATGCTGAGAATAGTAAAGAGGAGCTTCCGCCGATAGGATATAGTCACCTGTATTCATATAAAATGAATAGTTGCCATTGGCATCGGTGTAAGTTTTTTTACCATTGGGAGCAATTACAATAGCTACATTTTTAAATAGCATTTCTCCGTCATCGAAAGTACAATTCAAATTGTCATCAACATATGCTTTCCCACTTATAAGTGAGCCGTTAGCTTCGGTGTAAACCTGACAATCAGATGCTGTAGTTGTTAAGTTGGTTTGAATTTCTCTGTAACCCGATGGCCATTCTATAATCAGACTATCTACCTGACTGGCATCACCCAATCCGAAAATAACATTCAAGCTATTTTGACCACCTGCACCACCACCAGATTGTGCGCTGACTTCGCGCATCTGCCATTGATCAGTTCCAAATATATTGGCTTTAACTCTCACTTTTGTTCCAAGAGCAGAGCGGTTCGAATTGGTTCCAATCAGGTTTAAGCATAGGTACTGAGAACACTGACCTTTGGTATTTTCAAAAAAGAAATTCTCACTATCGCTATGATTAGCAACAAAAAGGTCATAATCTCCATCCTTATCGTAATCTGATATGGATGTACCAAATGAATCACCACCTAGTTTAGTTAGGTCGTTTTGCACTTTCGAGAAACTGCCATCACCTTCGTTACGATACAGGTAATTGTCCTGATCCTGATCATTAGTTACATAAAGATCCAGATCTCCATCGTTATCAATATCAATCCATGTACTACCATGCGAATTGCCTTTATCAGAAACCACTTGACCACTTGTTACGGCGGTAAAACTACCGTCACCATTATTGGTGTAAAGGAAATTGCTTGAGTTACCCGAATTGGCAATAAATAAGTCGAGATGACCATCGTTATTGTAATCGCCCCAACTACATCCTACTGAGTTAGAGGCTGTACTAACGACATCTTCATTAACCTTAACAAACTGACCATTACCAATGTTCTTGTACAACCAATTTTCTTCTTTATTGGTATTAGGTACGAAAAGATCGACCAAGCCATCGTTGTTGTAATCACCCCATGCTGCACCAATGGAATGACCTGCATCTGTTACTACCGGACTATTTTCAACTCGTGTAAATGTGCCATCTCCACTGTTGTGGAAAAGGTGATTCGTTTTGGTTGGAAAATATTCAGCTACAAAAAGGTCGAGATAACCATCGTTATCGTAATCTGCCCAGGAGGCAGAATGACAATAGGTACCATCTTCTACAATTGGTCCACTCATAACTCGGCTAAAGGTCTCGTTTCCATTATTGTGATATAGGAAATTCTTGGAACCTGTGTTATTGGCTACAAAAAGATCGAGATAACCATCATTATCGTAGTCGCCCCAAGTTGCTGCTACTGAATTGGCAATATCTGTTACGATAGCGCCAGAAGTAACTTTGGTAAAGGTTTTATCACCATTGTTTGTGTAAAGAATATTCGGCTTGGTTTTATCATAGGTGGTGATAAATAAATCATCGTAACCATCGTTATTATAATCTCCCCAACTTGATGACCAGCTATCGGTTAATTCATCAGTTAAGCCTGAATTTGTTGCCAATTGGAAGCCGATACTTGGATCGAATGCCAAGTTAATTGTAGGTATGTTTTCTCCACATATTGCTTGACCAGAAATGCTAACTGCGACATAATGTCCTGGTAAGAAATAGGGACTTAGGGTCATGTTAAATTTTAGTTTGACATGATTACGGTCCAATTGCAGAACACCAGGTAAACCATCATTAGCAAGATTTGCATCTAAATTAACAAGCTTATAAGTATAGCTTCCATTGTTTGAAACAGGATCGGCTACTGTGTTGTATTCGGCAGTCAAAGGATATTTCAATTGACCGCTGCCTGCTTCAAAGTTTATACTATTACCCACAGGTGAAATACTAACCTCTATGCTATCAACCGCAGCGAATTTTACACTGGAAACATCCAGCTCAATTTCAACGGTATTGCTGCAATCATCACCAATATTCTGACCGATAAGGCTCACTTGCATTTGAGCAGGCTTAGGTTCAACAAATAAACCAATGCTTGTAAAGTTGCAAGTAAAATCGCTAAAGGTAGCAGGGTAGGAGGTACATTCGTAACCGGCATATACAGTTATATAGTCGGCCACACAGGCACTATAAGTTCCAACAATGGTTAGATCTGTAGTGGAATTACCATTAATTAAACCTAGTCTGTACAGGTCACCATCAACCAGTAATGTATCTTGGCTGGCATCGTCTATAACGTGAAGAATTTGTATGTCACCCGAAGGATTTTTAATATGTACCCATGCATTATCAGCATCAATACTAGAAGCATTTGTTTTTACTTTTAAATCCCAATTTACTGTTTTCGACACACCATCAATAATTGGATTATTGGATGAAAGCTTCAGTTCAGGTGGGTTAAATTTAATTTGATCAGGTTTATTAGTTTCAATAAAACCAGTCTCACCACCATCTAAATAATCGCTTTTAGCAAAATTGAATTTCCAGGTTAAATCTTCATAATTGTTAATTGGGACGTCGCAATTAGGTGATAAATCCATATAAAGTGTTCCATAAAACCCATCATCAGACAAGTTTAGCGAGCCACCGTTATTTGTATAATATTGTTCTAAATCGAAGGTGTAAAGATTACCATTTACAGAAGAAATATTGATATCATTAACCGTTTCGTTTACCGATGAATTATTCTTACGTGTACGTCGTACTTTCATCCATACATTACTTACGGTATAATTGGAAGGAATTTCAACAGTGGCTGTTTTAATATGTGCCCAGTTACGGTATTCCGATGGAAAAAGATTTCCCCCGGCATAATTGGAACAGCAATCACCTATACTCAAATAGAAATTTTGAGATACACGTTTAGAACATTTCGTTACATTAAAATAGTTACGCGAGGCATTTTTAAAGAAATAACCAATTAGCGTGAAGTTATCGTTATAATAACCACATTGATATCTGTTATTGCTATCTGGAGTTTCGATATTACTTAGATAAAAGGCATTGGAAGATTTGTGTTGCTGCACAGCGCCACCAATATTTGTACTAACACGATAGTCTGCATTTACCCATACCGAATCGCCTTGACTGTATTGAAAACCATCAAAATCGGAACAATTGGCCGCTAAACCTGCAACACTAATATCATAAGTAAAACTCTTGTCCTGACCATTTGTAGAACTGGTTAAATCTAAGTTTGTACAATACAGATAGCTATTTGAACTGGCATCGTAAACCGATACTGAAGCTGAAATAGGAGTGAGGTATGTACCTTTTTCAATAGATTGCGTTGCATAAGCATAAGCCCAATTTGCATTCGAAACAGAACTGTTTACAAAACCTGTAAAGTTTCCCCTAAGGGTGTCACCATACATGGCTCTGTTGGTTCTAATACGATCAAAATCTAAATCTCCACTGGTATCTGCCAGACCATCCTGATTGTTATCAGGTGCACCAAAGCTGATACGTTCGAAGGTGAAATTATCAAAACGCATTCCCTCGCAAACTTCACCCGATGGACAATGTAAATCAACCGAAACTGTTTCGTCGCAAACAAATGGTATTTCGAAATTGCATGATTCATTTGTCACATACGATACATTCATGGCAATATCAACCTGTCCTTCCTGGACATTTGCCATATTGCAATCGCCCATTAGGTAGAGATTAAAAGCTGCTTTATTCATATTAAACCCGGAAGGAAGTGGTAGTTTGTATTCTGCAGTGACCTGATTTGTTAGGTTATTATAGTCTAGTGTTTCTGGTGTCCAGCTAATATTGTTGTAAAATTCCAGGCTAGAGTAACTTAGTCCGGCAGGTAAATCGAAAACAACGCGATACATGGCACCATTGCCTGCCGGTAAATCATTATTGTGTGAGGATACAGTAAAACTAAAGAGTTTGGTTTCACCATCACTAATATCTGTTGGACTCTCAGGAAACAGAGACATATTTGTATTGTTCGTTTCCTGTCCGGTACCAGATTTACTATAGGAGTTTGCTTGACAAACATCAGTATAATCTAATTCGTATTTCCATCCTTTTACAAAATCATCGACGCAAACATTAATATTACAATGGTAGGTTTCAAAATTGATTAGCATTTTTTGTCCTGCTTCTAAGTTGGCTAGGTTTAGAATAACACGTCCGACAGGGGAGTTACCCAAACAGGCATATGCGCCGGTATTATTGGTTGCATAGGTCGTTGTTGGTGTAATACCAATCGGACTAGCATCATCAATTTGGTACGTAATTGTATTGATATCTATTCTTGAAAAAATATCTTCTTGATAGCCATCGCCGCGTGATTTGTACAGGTCAAGAACGATATTGTCTGATCGTCCCAAACCATTATTGACTAGAGTTAAACTATGTGATGAGGCTGTATTCATTCCAAAACAGGCATCCAGCTCACTGGAGGTGCTAACCGAAAGATTGGGCGTTTTTAATGAAATACTAACATGTGCATTGGAAACAGAGCTTTCTATTTGGCTACTGCAGCCCCACAGATTTGTTATGGCAGAACTTATTGTTGTGGCTTCGCAACCTGAAGCACTAAGAGTTTCCGTAATAACAATACTTTCGTTGCTATCAAAATAATTGTCCTGATTCCCAATACTGGTGAAATCACTTCCAACTATACTAATTGTATCTTTTGTCGAATTTAAGCTGCCTATATTCACAGCTTGCAGCTCAATTCCTACAGTATGAATATCGGTCAGGTTAAAATTAGACACCCGACCGTTACCAGCATTTACGATAGTGATTTCTCGTGTAAAGGATTCTCCCGAAATCAAGGTTTTACTTGTAGGACTCACATTTAAAATACTAAGAACAGGGTAGTAGAGATTATAAGCATTGGATTGCTTCGACTTACTGCCATCTGTATAGTTAAGTGTAAGTTTATTTCTGAAAACAGTTCCCGATTGTTGGTTGGCAATAGCAGACATGTCAGCACTTATACTAAGGCTAAAGCGTAATGTGCTGTCATTTGGGAAATTATCTGAACTAAAGACAACAGCTCTCAAGTCGGAAATGTTTTGTTCCTGAATATTGTAGGTGCTTAGGTCAATTAGGCTACCAGGTTCATAATTTATACCCATAGGTAATTCTACAGTCAGATTGAGAGAGTTTAAATTTGCTCCTGACTTATTAATTACTTCAAAATCTACAATTTCCGATTGATCACATACATTAACTCCATCTGGATTAATAATGGAAATTTGGATATTTTGACTTAGACCATTTGTAGGTAGTCCCAAACTAAAGGTAAGTAGTAGACTTAGAATAAGACATAAATAAGGATTCGTAATTCGTAGCTTTTTCATAATGTGTCTGATTTATTTAAGATACGATGAAACATAGATCAAGCCATTATCCTTAATATGTGTTGATTTTGCGATGGAAACGAGACATTTAGGTCGGTTTGATCTCTTGTTTAGAAAGGAGTTGTGAATGGGGTTGAATTGTGAACGAGTGTGTGGTAGCTTGATGCTTATTTTTATTGAAGAGCCTATTCCCATTTAGTTTGTAGTGCTGCTGTATAGAGTTGTAAGTTTCAAGCAGGAAGGGCCTGTTCAATGTGATTCATAAAAATTAAATACAGTAAATTATACATAATAATTGCTAGTGCTTCCCTAATGGAAAAAAGGTGTTTTTATTGAATAAGATTTACTTTTTAGTCTCAGATAAGAGCTTTAGTTTCAAAATGAAACTAAATGAATGGCTGAAGAGGAGTATATTCGTATTTATAGATAGACAATTATCAAGAAAAAGAATCATGGATATTAATCAATGATCTTTTCTTGAAATGTAGTTATTGTTTTTAATGTCGAATTCATTGTTCTCTATGCTCCACATCTATTTTGTAAGTGTAAAGGCAACCTTTTTCGTATTTCTGCATCTTAAATAAAACAGAGCTTTATAAACCAATTGTGCCACTTGAATTCGGTACTGTTTTTGTGTTAATAAGGCTATTAACCTTTAAAGCCAGAAGTGATGAAGAAATGGATGTTTGTTTTGATGATTGGTTTACTTATAGCTTGTGATGATAATGATACTTACTATTATTACGATCATCACCATCACAATAGTGTTGTATTGTTACAAGTAAATTATACTGATTTTGAGTTTGAAGGTGGTACCGAGTTGTTTTTACATTCGGAGTTCAACGATTCGGACACTCTCCCTATTCGTGTGGATTATATCTCTCCAGGAGATTTTGGTAGTTTGGCTTTGTATTACGAACCCAAAAATGAAGCAATATTTAAAGGAACAATTGTTTGGGATGGTGTTGGTAAAAGGATGTATCCGTATAATTTATACCGATCTGAAAGATTCTTAATGCTAAAAGATCCTGTCGATATGCCTGATAATGATGATTTTCAAATTCTTTTCCCGGAAGAAGGTGTCGATTATCCTTTAGAGTCTATTTGGAATTCCATTAGCCATTTGGCTATCGTTTCAAGATACTTGGAGAGTGGTAAGAAAGTTGGCGTATTTCGTTACACCCGCAGTGTAGGTGTAGGGGATCCTAATGAATGGGACTGGTATGTTGTTATGAATACGCAGCCAGAGCATGAAGAATAAGATAAGCCGGTTCGGGTTAAGATAGATGAAAACGGAACCTTGTAATCGGAGCGGATTGTAACTTTAACAATTGATTCTATTAGAAAAAGAAAAGCCGATTTCTGTATGAAATCGGCTTTAAATCTATATCATGTCAGTTTATCTCAACTGAGCGTTTAATTGCTTTTCGTAGCTTTTGATTAGCTTCTGCATAATTTTATCAATCTGCTTGTCAGTCAATGTTTTTTCAGTATCCTGAATAATGAAACTAACAGCATATGATTTCTTATCAGCACCCAATTGCTCACCTTCGTAAATATCGAATAGCGAAACTGATTTTAATAGCTTCTTCTCACAGTTGAAAGCAATGGTTTTGATCTCTGCAAAGCTTACGCTTTTGTCAATCAATAGAGCCAAGTCACGCTTAACAGCAGGGTATTTAGCAATAGGTACATAGTTAACCTTATTTCGAGTCGATTCTGCTAATAAAGTCTCCCATTTGAAATCAGCGTAATAAACCGGAGTCTCAATTCCAAAGCTCTTTAGAATTTTACCACTAACCATACCCATTTCAACTAAAACCTTTTTCTTAGCACCATAAGTTAAACCTTCGGTAAAGATATCACTCTCAGTTTCTTTAATTCTTAGTTTTTCAATATTGAAACCTAAACGTTTAAGAAGATTTTCCGTATAAGCTTTTAAATGGAAGAAAGATGTTGGCTCTTCCTTAAGATTCCAGTTAATCGAATTTTTAGCACCACACATAAATAGTGATAAGTGCTGGTTTTCGAAGTAGTTCTTTACAGGATTATCGTTCTCTTCGTTTACGATATGATGGTATGATTTACCAAACTCGTAAAACTTAAGATCAGCATTCTTACGATTGATGTTGTAAGCGATAGCTTCTAAACCACCAAACAATAACGACTGACGCATCGCATTCAAGTCAGAACTCAATGGATTCTTAATACGAACAGTATGGTTCTCCTCGATACTTTCCAATCCTTCGTAATAGCTGGATTTAGAAAGTGAATTGTTCATGATTTCGTTGAAGCCACCATAAGTCAACATATCCGAAAGCATATTCTTAAGTTTGTGCTCATCTGGTTTTGGTGCATAACTCAACGAAGCATTTACCTTATTAGGAACCTCAATATTATTGAAACCATAGATACGAAGAACTTCCTCTACGATATCAGCCTCACGTGTTACATCAACACGGTAAGGAGGAACCAATAAACTCATTTGATCGCCATCAATTTTATCAACTTTAATTTCTAAAGCTTCGAGAATATTTAGGATGGTTTCTTTGCCAATTTTCTTTCCAATTAAGCCTTCAATTCTTGAAATATTAGCTTCAACTTTAAAGTCTGCAATTGGGTTTGGATAAATATCGATAATATCTGATGAAATTGTTCCACCAGCAATTTCTTTAATTAATAGAGCTGCTCTTTTCAAAGCATATACCGTGTTGTTTGGATCTGTTCCACGCTCAAAACGGAAAGATGCATCGGTATTTAAGCCTTGACGGCGAGCTGTTTTACGAACATATACTGAATCGAAATAAGCTGATTCAAGGAAAATGTCAGTCGTTGTTTCACTCACGCCAGATTCGATACCTCCGAAAACACCAGCAATACACATTGGCGCTTCATCGTTGCAAATCATCAAGTCGTTCTCGTGCAATTCACGCTCTACCTCGTCAAGAGTTGTAAACTTGGTTTTAGCAGGCAATGTTTTCACAACAACTTTTCCACCTTTTACTTTTGCGTAATCAAAAGCATGCAAAGGTTGAGCTGTTTCGAACAACACATAGTTGGTAATATCAACAAGATTATTGATTGGCTTAAGACCTATCGCTTTTAAACGGTTTTGTAACCACTCTGGTGACTCTTCAACCTTAACGCCGCTAATGCAAACACCCGAGTAACGAGGACAAGCCTTTTCGTTCTCAACAACAACTTCGATAGCAGTATTTGTGTTTTCAACTTTAAAATCTTCCACTGAAGGAATCTTATAGTCGATATCTTTTTGCTGCTTAAGGTAAGCTGCTAAATCGCGAGCTACACCAATGTGTCCGGCACCATCAATACGATTAGGCGTTAAGTCAATCTCAATACAAGTATCATCCTCAACGTTGAAGAATTCCTTAGCAGGAGTTCCAACAACAGCGTCGCCATTCAAAACCATAATGCCATCGTGACCTTGACCTAAACCAATTTCATCTTCAGCACAAATCATCCCCATAGAAGGCTCACCTCTAAGCTTCGATTTCTTAATGGTAAATTCTTCATCACCATCATATAAAACGGTTCCCACTGTGGCTACAACCACTTTTTGTCCGGCAGCAACATTCTTTGCACCACAAACAATTGGAAGTAACTCACCCGAGTTAACATCAACAGTTGTAAGGCTCAAATGATCTGAATTTGGATGAGGTACACAAGTTTTAACTTCTCCAATAACAAGACCCTCCAGGCCTCCTTTAATAGATTGGATATTTTCAATACCACCAACTTCAAGTCCAATTTGAGTTAGAATGTCATCCATTTCAGCAAGCGTCAAATCTACATCTATGTAGTCTTTCAGCCATTTGTACGATATCTTCATTATATGAGGTTTTTTATACTGATAATTTCATTTTTGGAAAATAGCGATGATTTGTATTATCCTGTTTTAATAACAAGATGAGCTTAGTAATCATCTATTTTCAAGCTTACAAAAGTAGGAATTTTAAGGCAAACAACAAGCAGAATTTTTAATATGCATTTCTTCTATCTTCAAGCATAATTCGATACCTTTGTATGTCTTATCAAATTGAACACAATGACGCAAACAAATACAAAGCCTCTAATTCTTGTAACCAATGATGATGGTGTAAATGCCAAAGGTATTTCTGCTCTTTATGAGATGGTTAAAGATTTTGGAGAAATCTATATGATCGCACCCAACAGAGCCAATTCCGGCAAATCAAATTCTATAACGGTTGAAGTTCCAATTCGTATTAAAAAGATAAAAGATGAGGAGAATTTAAAGGTGTTTTCATGTAAGGGAACCCCTGTTGATTGTGTAAAGTTAGCTTTAAATAAGATTGTACCTCGCCAACCTGATTTTGTTGTGTCTGGCATCAATCATGGAGCTAATACTTCTGTAAGTGTCATGTATTCTGGTACAATGGGAGCAACTATCGAGGGGTGTTTAGCAGGCATACCTTCTGTCGGTTTTTCATTAGATAGTTTTGAATCTAAGGCTGATTTTTCGCAGTGTGTTAAATTTGGGCGTAAAATATTTGAGAATGTGGTGAAGAATGGTTTACCCCGAAGTATCTGTTTGAATGTGAATTTCCCGGTTGGAGATATCAAAGGCGTTCGTGTTTGTCGCCAAGCCGATGGTATGTGGAAAGAAGAGTTTGATCATCGTAAAGATCCGTTTGGTGGTGATTACTATTGGTTGACCGGGCATTTTAAAAATGCTGAACCTCATGCCGATGATACGGATGAGTCTGCTATTAAAGAGGGGTATGCTTCAATTGTGCCAACGCAAGTGGACATGACAGCACATCATGTATTGGAAAATTTAAAAACTTGGAATTATGAAGTCCTTGATTAATAATTCCTATATAGGCGCCCTAATAGGTGTAATCGTTCCAATTATTACCATTTATATTGCTTATTGGTTGAAATCTACCGGAGAAGTATCTATTTCACAGTTTGTTGATGGGGTGCAATATTTGGAGATTTACGTTAAGATGATAACTGTCTCTGTGTATTTTAGTAATGTGGTTTGCTTTTTTCTATTCATTAAATTGGATTGGCTGAAAGCTGCTCGTGGCGTTCTTCTGGCAACTATTATTTATACATTTACGATTCTTATTATGGTAGGGGCATAATGATGTGTTGATACAGTCATGTGTTGATTATTATGGGCTTTTTATTAATATCTTAAGTTTGTTTCGCTTTATTCTTTAACCTTAATTCCTTTAACCTTGTTTCTATGAAATATTACATCATAACTGGTGAAGCTTCTGGTGATCTTCATGCCTCAAACCTAATGAAAGAACTTAAAAACGAAGATACACAAGCTGAGTTTCGTTTTTGGGGTGGCGACTTGATGCAGGCACAAGGAGGGGAGATGGTGAAGCATTACCGTGAAACGGCCTTTATGGGATTCGTTACGGTGTTGAAGAATCTGAAAACAATTCGAGCTAACTTCACCCTATGTGAAACTGACTTGTTAGCTTTTGCTCCTGATGTATTAATTCTGGTCGATTATCCGGGCTTTAATTTGCGAATGGCAGCCTTTGCTAAGAAGCATGGTATTCGTGTGCACTACTATATTTCTCCAAAGATTTGGGCTTGGAAAGAATCACGTGTGAAGAAAATAAAAGCACATGTCGATCGTATGTTTACCATATTCCCTTTCGAAACCGAATTTTATAAAAAACACAATTATGAGGTGAGTTTTGGAGGCAATCCTCTTTTAGATGCCATAGAAGATCGTGATAATAAGGATGAAAGCTTTGATCATTTTGCAGAAAGAAATCAATTATCACAAAAACCTATTATTGCTTTATTGGCAGGTAGTAGAAAGCAGGAGATTGAACGTATTTTGCCGGTTATGCTTCAGGTTGTAGATCGTTTCCCTGATTATCAATTCGTAGTGGCTGCTGCACCTTCCATTACAAAAGAATTTTATGCTTCCGTATCAAAAGGTAGTAAACTGAGTTTCGTTTATAATCAGACCTATGATTTATTGCAACAATCGAAAGCTGCATTGGTCGCTTCGGGAACAGCTACACTCGAAACTGCATTACTCAGAATCCCTCAGGTGGTTTGTTACAAAATGAGTGGTGGTAGTTTGGCTTACAGACTGGGTAAAATGCTCTTAAATATTAAATACATTTCATTGGTAAATCTTGTTGTTGACAAGTTTGTTGTTAAAGAATTGATTCAGCAATATTGTAATCCTAAAAGTATTAGCAATGAGCTTGATTTGATTTTAAATGATGAAGCTTATCGTTCGCAAATGTTAGATAATTACGATGAATTGAATGAGCATTTAGGTGGAGCAGGGGCATCAGCTCGTTTTGCTAAGATGATTTATGAGGATGTGAAAACTATTAAAGCCTAATCCGAAATTTGAATTAATTTTCCACTGGCATCCTGATTATTAATTTGATCGTATTTTACTTCAATCGTTTCAGGATTTCCACTATAATAAATGTCTCCAGATTTATAAAAAGTAGCGGATAGTTTACTTGCTGTATAAATGTAAGCATCTCCTAAACTATTTTGTGCGATATGAACCTCGTTTGAAACTAAATTTAATGTCTGAATATTTGTACTACCATTTAAGGTATAGATGGCATTAGGACAGGTCCCTGAAACAGTAAAGGTTCCACCAACTGAATTTTGTGTGTGAAATCTGAGTTGAGTAAAATTGATATTCAGATTAATTTCGTATGCTTCACTTTCTTCACGAATATTTATAGATAGTTTGTCACCTGTAAGTTGATTTGAACTGGAAATGTTACATGGTGTATAAGTGTCAATGCGTTGGAGATTGGTCACATGTATTTCAAGTATTGGTATGTTAAAATTATTCGTCCAATTCACAAAATTGTGATTAATCTTTAATGTTTCATCACTTATTGAATAATTCATGTCTTCAAAAACATTTTCTCCGCCTTTATAAATAATATAAGTTTCTGAATCTTCAATTATCACAATATTGAAAATATTGTGAATTTCTATTTGAGTAAAATCACCCAATTCAATAATCTTTTCGACATCCTTTCCTTCATCATGAAAAGGATTGATAAAGTTGCATGATAAAATGAAAAATAAGAGAAGTATATATATGACTCGTTGCATGATAATTTATTTTTTATTGAAATAATAACCAATCCCCATTTCGATAAAATCAGAATTTCCCAAGTAGCCTTTTAAACCAAAATTGGCTAGGAAATGTTTGCTGAATTTATATCGTAAACCTAATCGGTTGTAGAAAGGTTTACTGTTTGGTTTTGTGTTATATAGCGTATAAGTACCTATTTGTGTTATAAATGAAACCTTGTTTATAGCTAGTTCATGACTCAAGAATACAGCTTGTGATATTCGATTTTTGAAACTAGTTTTAGGCGTTCTGGTCCAGTAACCTCTTTCAACAGATTCATCGTAGAAAAGATCTATGCCGATTCCTAATCTCTGTCTTGAGTTGATTCCTTTCGTATAAGATATGTTGATATTTGCTACATAGTAAGTATGGGGATCTTGTTTATTTTCTTGTTTCCAAGCTTGATTTAAAATGACTGTAAACTCACTTTTTAGTTTAGGATAATTATGGCAACAATTCTTAACCTGTAAGGTTTTACCAAACTTGTAGTTGATTCCTACACTACCAGTAACGATATTCAGACCATCATTAGGATGTTTTCGTGAACCATTGGAAAAGTGACTAAAGACAATTCCAGAAGCTAGGTCAAAGTGAGAGAATGCGTAATTTACTTCTATTCCTAATTTGATGTGAGCGTTGTATTTAGATCCAATCAATTTGTTTGAATAATTGTTTACTGGATGAAAATATTTTGACATCATGGCAATTCCTACTCCTATATTAGTATTGATTTGGAAACGATCCCAGCTTTTTATTCCTAATTGAATGAAAGGGACTAAGGATTTTACATCACCTAAAATATCCTTATTTCCAAGTTGACCTTGATAATAGCCTAACCCAAATTTTCTTATAGCAAATTGATTGACCCAACCCTTCCGAGGGGCTGGTTGTATGGCAAACTTTACTTCAAAAGCAGAAATTTTATCTTGAATTAAATAATTGATGTATTGATTTTTTGGAACAAATAAGCCTTGATGATGATTAATCTCCAGAGAAAATTTTCTCACATAAGAAACATCTTGAGCTCTCAGCCCGAAACAGGAGAGTGATATAGTAAATATGGAAAGCATTAATTTCATAGGTAATGAGCTCAAATTCTGTAGGTTTAATGTGTTTATATAAATTACATCTATTTTTATTCAACATCAAGATAGATTACACTAGTGGCTGTTATTGGTATATAAGAGTCTGTTTTGAATGAGATCTTTCAGAATTATTTTGCAAATTTGTAACGTACTCCAAAACGTCATCTATACATGCTTACATTATTATTGAAGGAATTTCGTTCGTTTTTCAATTCCATTAGTGGTTATTTAATTATTAGCATTTTCTTATTAGCTACAGGCTTGTTTATTTGGGTATTTCCTGGTAATGCCAATGTTCTTGATGGAGCTTATGCAAATTTGGATACCCTTTTCGACATGGCACCGTGGATATATTTATTCTTAATTCCTGCCTTATGTATGCGCTTGTTTACCGATGAAAAAAAATCAGGTACTATTGAACTGCTATTGACTCGACCAGTTAGTGATTTTAAAATTGTGCTTTCAAAGTTCTTATCTGCACTCTTACTTGTCATGTTTTCTTTATTATTCTGCCTTATTTATTATCTATCAATTTATTATTTAGGAAATCCAGTAGGAAGTGTTGATGTTGGTGCGTTTTGGGGATCATTCTTAGGCTTGTTCTTTTTGGCCGTAGGTTATGTCTCTCTTGCTGTTTTTGCGGGTTCACTTACCGATAATCAAATAATAGCATTTCTATTATCGTTGGTTCTCTGTTTTAGTTTTTATATGGGATTTGATTATTTGTCTGAACTTCTCGTTTTTCAGGGGTTTCAAACAGAAATTATTAATATCGGAATTAGCGAACATTATCAATCTTTGTCTCGAGGGGTAATTGATTCAAGAGATGTCAGTTATTTTATTGGATTGGCCTTGATTTTCTTATTGGCTACACGAACTGTTTTGCAGAGTAGAAAGTGGTAGAGGGATAAGGTTAAAGGATAAAGGATAAAGTTTAAAGTTGTTGGCCTTTAAATGAAGATTGGTTAAAGACTCATTGAAGCTTATTAGATTAAAAGAATATGCAGATCACAAATAAAAAGAAGAATATAATTCAACTGTTGGCTTCGGTACTGGTTGTGCTATTTTTATATCAATTGTTACAAGTATTTCATTTTAGAATAGATCTCACATCGGAGAAACGTTTTACTTTGACTGAGAATACAAAGCAACTTTTGTCCAATCTGGAAAAACCTGTTTATTTCGAGATTTATTTAGATGGAGAGCTTCCTCATGGATTTAATAAGTTGAAGAATGCTACAGTTGATTTAATAGAAGAATTTGGATCTTATGCTAATGTAAATATTGAATACCGTTTTGTTGACCCTAATGAACAGTTGAATCCAAAACAAAAAGAAAAGTTACTACGCGAGCTTTCGGAGAGAGGATTAAAGCCAACAAGTATTCAAGAAACCAGTCGTGATGGTAGTGTGAAACAAAAGATTATTGTGCCAGCACTTTTTGTACACGATGGAAAAAAAGAAACTGCAGTAAACTTATTGAAATCAGTAAATGGATTATCGGCAGATCAAAACCTGAATCATTCTATTGAAAGTATCGAATATGAACTTTCTATGGCTATTCGTTTGTTGACTCAAACAAAAGTTAAAGAAATTGCTTTTTTCACGGGACAAGGTGAATTAGGAGAATATGAAGTGGCTGATTTTACAGCTTCACTTTTGCAACGCTATAAGGTGAGCCGTGCTACAGCTTACGAATTATCTAAAGATTACAAACGTTTTGATTGTGTGATAGTAGCTCAACCACGAAACGAATTCAGTAAGAAGGCTAAATATGCACTAGATCAGTATATTATGAATGGCGGTAAAGTGATGTGGCTGATAGATGAAGTTGCTGCATCAATGGATAGTATTTCTGCTAAAGGTATGTCAATGGCATTTTATAAACCATTGAATTTGGAGGATCAGCTTTTTAAATATGGTGTTCGTATCAATCCAGATTTGGTTATGGATGTTCAGTCGCAGCTAATTCCTGTTCAATCAACTGCCACAGGTCAGAATGGTAAGTATGTACCTGCACCTTGGTATTATTCACCGCTTTTAGCTCCGCCAGCCAATCATCCTATTACCCGAAAATTGAATATGGTTCGTGTAGAATTTGCCAATTCTATTGATAAGGTTGGAAAAGATCTGAACTTGAAGCATACTGTATTACTAGCCAGTTCAGAATATACGCGTTTAGAAAAAGTGCCAACTCCAATTCGTTTAGATATAGTGGGGCAGAAAATGGAAGCTAAAGATTTTCCTGACGGTTCAAAAGTCATATCTGTATTAATAGAAGGCAAGTTTCAATCAATTTTTAAAAATAGAATATGGGATGGGATTGATAAGGTAACTTATAAGTCGGAAAGTGTTTCAAATAAAATGATTGTGATATCCGATGGAGATATTATTAAGAATCGGGTAAGAGGTGTAGGATCTAATATCCAAATGGAAGCTTTAGGTTACGATAGATATTCAAGGAAAACCTACGGTAATAGAAATTTCTTGCTTAACTGTGTGGATTATTTATGTGATGATGAAGGTTGGATGAATCTGAGGTCAAGAGAAGTAAAACTCCGATTATTGGATAAAACAAAAATCAGAGAACATCGTTTGTATTATCAAGTTTTAAATCTGGTATTACCAATCTTTCTTTTGTTAGTTTTCGGGCTGGTTTGGCATTTTATTCGCAGAAAGAGGTACGCTGATTAAGTTTAAAAGATGAATTGAATATCTGAATAAACTCTTGCGAAAAAAATCAGATTCAAATAAATAAAATTCGTATATTCACCACTTAATATTTTTAACATTTCAACAATTCAATGAGATGTTGGAAAATTAATAAGAAAAAAATAACAATTAAATATTTTGACCGATGAAAGGTGTTTGATTAACAATTAGTTTGATCAAAAATAAATTTATCTGTCAAGTAAAAAACAAATTATAATCATATGAAATTTGTAGTATCAAGTACTGAGATTTTAGGACACATTCAAGCTATTAGCCGTGTTATTAGTAACAAAAATACGCTTCCAATTCTAGATAACTTTCTATTTGAATTGAAAGATGGTGAGCTTGTAGCAACTGCTTCTGACTTGGAAACGACTTTAATTACAACAATTCCATTGGATGCTTCTGAAGGAGAAGGTGTAATTGCTCTTCCGGCAAAAATTTTAACTGATACTTTAAAAGAATTTCCTGAGCAACCATTAACATTCGAAGTTGATGCTCAGACTTTGGCTGTAAAGTTGAGTACTGAAAATGGTAAATTTAGTATCCCGGGACAGAATGGTGATGATTATCCTAAAAATCCTGAGAAGGAGCAAGATAGTATTGTAAATATTACTGTTGCTAGTGAAGTGCTATTGAAAGGTGTAAACAAAACTTTGTTTGCTACTGCTGATGATGAGCTTCGTCCTGTAATGAATGGTATTTTTATCGAGTTGAATAATAATGACCTTACTTTTGTAGCTTCTGATGCTCACAAGTTGGTTCGTTACAAGCGTCTTGATGGTCGTTCAGAAGTTGAGTCTTCATTTATTCTTCCAAAGAAGCCTGCTTCATTGCTTCGTAACATTCTTCCAAAAGAGGAGAATCCGGTTTTGGTTGAGTTTGATGATAAGAATGCATTTTTCACACTTTCTAATTACAAGTTGATTTGTCGTTTAGTTGAAGGTAAATATCCAAGTTATGGTTCTGTTATTCCTACGAATAACCCATTCAAATTGACGATTGATCGTGTTGAGCTATATAATACACTTAAGCGTGTATCTGTATTCTCAAACCCTGCGAGTAACTTAATCAAGTTTGAATTGAACCAAAATGAATTAGTTGTTTCAGCTCAGGATATCGATTTCTCTATTTCAGCTCGCGAGAAATTAATGTGTCAGTACGAAGGAGAAGCTTTAGAGATCGGATTTAAATCAGTATTCCTTTTGGAAATCCTTCAGAATATATCTTCAGCTAATGTTGTGGTTGCATTGTCTGACCCAACTCGTGCAGGTTTATTCTTACCATACGATAACGAAAATGCAGATGAGGATGTATTGATGTTATTAATGCCAATGATGATTAACGTTTAATTTAAGCGATAATATAATGTCTATAAAAAACCTGATGAGAGTATCTTTCATTAGGTTTTTTCTATTTAAGAAAAGATCTTTAGGAGCTTGATAACTTAAAGACAAAAAATATAACTTCTTCAAAAGAACATGTTAGTATGAAATTGAATTTGAAAAACCCGATTGCATTCTTCGATTTAGAAACAACGGGCTTAAATGTATCAAAAGACCGAATTGTTGAGATTGCTATCGTAAAGATCAGCCCCAATGGCAATGAGGAAACTAAAACTTACCGTATAAATCCAACTATTCCTATTCCCAAAGAATCATCGGCCATACATGGTATTAGTGATGAGGATGTAAAAGATGAACCGACATTCAAGGAAATAGGTAAGACTATTGCTAAGTATATTGAAGGTTGTGATTTAGCCGGATACAATTCAAATCGATTTGATATTCCTTTATTGGCAGAAGAATTTCTTCGTGCTGATATTGATGTTGACATGAGAAAGCGCAAGTTTGTTGATGTGCAAACAATTTTCCATAAAATGGAGCAGCGTACTTTAATTGCAGCATATAAATTTTACTGTGGTAAAGATCTTGAAGGTGCTCACGGTGCTGAAGCCGATACTGTAGCAACTTATGAAGTCTTAAAATCTCAGCTTGACAAGTATGAGGAGCTAGAGAATGATATTGATTATTTATCGAAGTTCTCGACTCAAAATAAAAATGCCGATTTTGCAGGCATGATTGTGTTTGATAAGAAAGGGGTTGAGACGTTTAACTTTGGTAAAAATAAAGGTAAAGCTGTAGAGGAGGTTTTAAAAGAGCAACCAGGTTACTATGGTTGGATCATGAACAATGATTTTCCTCTTTATACAAAGAAAGTATTGACTGAAATAAAACTTAGAAATTTTAATATGTAAGCACTTTGTGCGAACGAATTAATTGGATTAGAGATGAAGATATTAGCGATTGGAAGAAATTATGTAGATCATGCAAAAGAGTTGAACAATCCGGTACCAAAGGAACCAGTAGTTTTTTCTATGCCCGATTCTGCACTTTTGAAAAGTAACAACGATTTTTATTACCCGGATTTCTCAAAGGATATTCATCACGAAGTAGAAGTTGTGGTAAAGATTAATAGAGTAGGGAAAAATATTCCAATCGAATTTGCCCATCGTTATTACGAAGAATTGGCTTTAGGAATTGATTTTACGGCACGTGATATTCAGGCAGAATGTAAGAAGAAAGGCTTACCATGGGAAAAAGCTAAGGCTTTTGATGGTGCTGCCCCAATATCTAAGTTTGTTCCTAAATCTCAATTTAAGGATGTTAATGCTTTAAATTTCAGTTTAAATATAAATGGCGAAAGAGTTCAGGTCGGAAACACATCTGATTTGATATTTTCAATCGATTATTTAATCAGTTACCTATCGAAATATTTTACGCTTAAAATTGGTGATTTGATTTATACTGGTACACCGGAAGGTGTAGGACCAGTTAAAATAGGAGATCATTTGGAAGGTGAGTTAGAAGGTGAAAAACTTCTTGATTTTCACGTTAAATAGGTTAATTAAAGATATTTACCCTTAATTATGGCTTTAGATTGTATCTGAAGCCATTGTTTTTGTAAAGACCTGATTCGATTAGGTTTTAAGGAGGATTCGATCTTAATAGAAGAGTTTTTGATTTTTGAGTATCCGTTTGTGCCTTTGCATTTTGACTGAAATGCTTTCAAGTATAGCAAACATGTGTATCTTTGAGACGATTTACAACTAAAAAAGTTATATGAATTATCAACATTGGGGCAAGCATCTTCGCCAAAGATTTGAAAAATTTGGTGATAAGACTGCCATGTGTTACAAGAATGAAACTAGTGGGGAATGGGTTGATGTAAACTGGTGTGATTTTGGCATTCAAACCAGACAAGTTTCCAAAGCACTTTTGAAATTAGGTATTGGCATTCAGGAGAGTGTTGCAATTTTTTCTCAGAACATGCCTGAGTGGATTGTTGCCGATCTCGCTATTATGAGTGTACGTGGTGTAACCGTTCCGATTTACCCAACAAATTCAACAGTAGAAGCTAAATATATTATCAACGATGCAGCCGTTCAAGCCATTTTTGTGGGTGAACAGGAGCAGTATGACAGAACCATGGAGCTTATCGGGGATTGTTCTCAGATTAAAATGGTTGTTGTTTTTGATAAGACCGTTAAAATAAGCGATCACCAACATTCAATGTATTGGGATGAGTTTATTGAAATGGGAAAAGCTTCTCGTTTGGGTAAAGATTTTGATGCTCGATTCGAAACGGCTATCCTCGACGATTTAGCGACTCTTATTTACACATCGGGAACTACCGGTGAACCTAAAGGTGTGATGATAGATCACAACAATATTACATCTGTTCTTCGATCTCATGATATTGAACTCGATTTAACTGATGATGAAGTGTCTTTGAGTTTTTTACCCTTAAGTCATGTTTATGAACGTGGCTGGACTTTTTTCTGTTTGCACAGAGGGTTTAAGATCTATTTTAATCGTGATCCAAAGCAGATTGGACCAACAATGAAAGAGGCCAGACCAACTATAATGTGTACGGTACCTCGTATCTATGAGAAAATATATTCGGCTATTCAGGATAAGAGTAAGGATGCTTCGGGTATCAAACTTAAAATTCTGAATTGGTCTTTGAAAATTGGGGAACTACGCAACAATCAGTATAAGCGATTTGAAAAAAAGATTCCTTTAGGATTGAAATTGAAGTTCAAGCTTGCTGACAAATTAGTTTTAAGCAAATTTCGTGATATTTTTGGGGGACGTATCAACTTTACCCCATGTGGAGGGGCCCCATTATCATCAGAAATTATTGCATTTTTCCATTCTGTGGGAATTAATGTGAAAATGGGCTATGGTTTAACGGAAACTATGGCGACTGTTTGTCTTTATGGCGATACGCATATTGATTTTAATACCACAGGAAAAACATTGAATGGTGTTGAAATTAAGATTGGAGCTAATGATGAAATCATGGTGAAAGGTCCTGGAGTGATGCGTGGTTACTATAAAAAGCCTGAAGAAACGGCTAAAGTAATGAAAGATGGCTGGTTTTGTACAGGTGACGCAGGCAAAATTGATGAGAATGGAAATCTGACAATCACAGATAGAATCAAGGATTTGATGAAGACCTCGGGAGGAAAATATGTTGCTCCTCAGAAGTTGGAAACAACCCTTGTAAATGACCAATTTATTGAGCAAGTTGCTGTAATTGGTGATTGTAAAAAGTATGTAACAGCATTAGCCGTTCCAGCCTTTGAACCTTTAGCACAATATGCGAAAAAGCACAATATTTCATTTGAATCGATTGAAGATTTAATTGCTAATTCGCAGATTGTTGAGTTCTTTGAAAAGCGATTTGAAGATATGCAAAAGGAATTTTCTCGATTCGAAAAGATTAAGAAATTTACGCTTCTACCTAAAGAGTTTTCTATGGAGGCCGGAGAAATAACTTCAACGCTTAAACTAAAGCGAAAAGTGATTCAAGAAAAGTATAAACATCTTATCGAAAAGATGTATAAGGACTAGATCTTAAATTAAGATATTTGAAGCCGATGGAATATGATTCTATCGGCTTCTTTATTTTTTATCGCTTATGTTGTTAAAATCTGTTATTTCCGAAAAGGTTTTGCTCATGTTCTTTTCTTAAAATCAAAAAACTTATACCTTTAGGACTCTTAAAATTAGGAGCTTCATTTACTGATCCTATTTTAAGATTTGAAAATTTCATAAATACTTAAAACACAATAATAATGAGCAAAGAAATTTTAAGCCTAGAGCCTAAAGCAATTTGGGAGAATTTTTATTCATTAACTCAAATTCCTCGTCCATCAAAGCATGAAGATGAGATCCAGGCATTCATGGTGAAGTTTGGTGAAGACTTAGGTCTTGAGACAATTAAAGATGAAGTAGGAAACATCATTATTAAGAAGCCTGCTACTCCGGGAATGGAAGATAGAATGGGTGTTATCATGCAAGGTCACCTTGATATGGTTCCTCAGAAGAACTCTGACACAGAGCATGATTTTGAGAAAGACCCTATTGAAACTTTTGTAGACGGTGAGTGGTTGACTGCTAATGGAACAACTCTTGGTGCTGATAATGGTATGGGTGTTGCTGCTGCAATGGCTGTTCTTCAAGCTACTGATATGGTTCACGGACCAGTTGAGGCTTTATTTACTTCTGATGAGGAAACTGGGATGACTGGTGCTTTTGGTCTTCAGCCAGGTGTTCTTGATGGTGATATTCTTTTGAATATGGACTCAGAGGACGAAGGTGAATTATATGTAGGTTGTGCTGGTGGTATTGATGCTAACGTAACTTTCAAAAATAAATTAACTGATACGCCTAAGGAAACTGCTGCTTTCAAATTGAACATGAAAGGTCTTAAAGGCGGTCACTCAGGAATGGAGATTATCTTAGGTAGAGGAAACTCTAACAAATTACTTTTCCGTTTCTTGAAGCATGCTGCTAAGAATTTCGGTTTACGTCTTTCTTCTGTTGATGGAGGTTCTTTACGTAATGCTATTCCACGTGAGTCATTCGCAGTTGTAGTTGTTCCGGAGAAAAATGTTGAAGCTTGTGCTGCATCATTAAAAGAGTTTGAAGCAATTTTCAAAGCTGAGTTGAGTGGTGTTGAACCAGATCTAACTTTCTTTGCTGAGCCATGTGAATTGCCTAAGAAGGTAATGAAAGGTAAACTTCAGAACCGTTTAATCGATGCTATTTACGCATGTCCTAATGGCGTAATCCGTATGAGTGATGCGATGCCAGGTTTGGTTGAAACTTCAAATAACCTTGCTCGTGTTTATAGCGATGATAAAAAAATCATTATTCAGTCTTTAATGCGTTCTTCAGTGAACTCTGCAAAAGAAGATTTAGCTGAAATGTTGACTTCTGTATTTACTTTAGCAGGTGCTAAGATTGTATTGGAAGGTGAGTATCCAGGATGGAAGCCAAATATGGACTCTCCAATCTTGAAAACAATGCAAGAAGTTTATAACAACAAGTATGGTAAGATTCCTGAGATCAAAGCAATTCACGCTGGTCTTGAGTGTGGTTTATTAGGTGCTAATTACCCACATTGGGATATGATTTCTTTCGGACCAACGATTCGTTTCCCTCACTCTCCGGATGAGAAAGTGAAGATCGATACTGTTCAGAAATTTTGGGATTTCACTGTAGAAACTCTTAAGAACATTCCTTCGAAAAATTAAATTTCGATTGATACAATATAAAAATAGCCCGATGAGAATCGGGCTATTTTTGTATCATTAAAAGTCTAAAAATGATAGGGATAAAGTCATCATGATTGATGAATCGAATTTGGAATTCATTCTTATCCTTCTATTAAAAGATTGCATCAGTTGTTATGGATGATCTCATCGCAAAAACAAATAGCTTCTTACAAGAAACAAAGCTAAGTGAATTGTATTAAACCAGATACCAACTGCAAATACAGTTTTTTTGATCGATAAGCATTTCGTTAAAGTCCGAAAAATTGATCTTTTATCCAATATCAATAATGATAAAGCCTGAATAATTGGTTTTTTAACTAATATCAATAGTGATAAAGCTTGAATAATTAGTTTTTTACCCAATATCAATGGTGACAAAGCTTGAATAATTGGTTTTCAATCAATATCAATAGTGATAAAGCCTGAATAATTGATTTTTCACCCAATATAAATACTGACAAAGCGAAAAATGATCTTTTGAAAAATAAATACTAACTTTTGAAATGATGAGTTATGGCATTGATTAAGAAAATTACATCGATTAGTCGCAATGGCGACATTAGTATCTTATTAAGCCTTATTCTAAAAGCTATTTCATCATCTCAATTGTTACAGCTTCAAGAGTCAAATACTTACCCATTAAGTTAGCCGTCATGCAAGAATGAATGGGAAGGATACCAATTAAATCCCCAACTTGAAATTCATTAAAGAAATCTTCGTTGCATTTAATAATACCATGTTCTTGTGATAGACTTGAAAGAAAACCACCACTCATAATTGGACTCCAACCATCAGGTTTAATATTGACCAGTGAACCAAATAGTTTAGTACCTTCATCATCAGCTTCTAGATATTCTTTTGAGAAATGAACGCCACCACCATAAATTACAACTTCGTTTCTATCGGCATGTTTGGCTACAATTGGGCAAGCCATGGCTACTGCAATTTCATCTTCTTTGCAAGAGCCCAAAACAAATTGCATCATATCGTAAAATGCAAAATTACCAGGTCGAATTTCGTCTATACCAAAGAATTCATCGCTAATGCTACAAGCAGGCGTATCACCTAATGAAACTTCCAGTTCAGGAAATTGAGAACGGAAAACATCTTTCAATTCATTTAAATCAAGAACGCATTGTTTGTGATTTTTATGAATTTCATCGGCATCAGCTGCATTGTAATTGTGACCTGAGTGAGCAAGAAAGCCTTTGAATTTAATTCGGGAAGAGGCTTTGATATAATCAAGCAAGTTCTGAATATTCTCGGTATCATTCGGATTAATACCTGTACGATGGTAACCTGTATCTACCTTGATATAGGCGTTAACTTTATTGTTTAGCTCAGCTTCTAAGTGATGAATACTTTCAGCCGATTCAATCAGGATATTAAGCTTGATTTTTCCAGCCAATTCGTCGATGATATCCATCTCACGTAAATTAACCGGCATAGCAACTGTAATATCTTTCCAATTATGCTCGGCAAAATATTGAGCCATCTCCAGAGATGAGACCGTTATTTTATCAACTCCCAATTCACGAAACCATTCTCCAATCCCTGCAGCCTGATGTGTTTTAAAGTGAGGACGAAAACTAAGGTTGCATCTCTTAGCTCGATCGATCATATTCTCGATATTGCGAGTGCACTTGTTTTTATCAAGTAAAAGTGTTGGCTTCTTTATATGTATTCTAATATCCATTGTTCTATATTCTAATGTGTGCTAATTCATTTTCTTCTGAACGCCTCTTAATAATTCATTCTTGAGATTGAGGACTTTTTCTGAAACACCAACCTTATAAATGTGAGGGCTGATAAAACGTTTGTGTTCATCAGGCAATTGAGCGAAACGTTTTTTTAAGTAAGTATTTATCTCATTTGGTGATTGTTCTTCAATAAGAACTTTTCCATTATCCATAACCAGTTGATTCAAGACTTCGGCTGTACAACCATTCAACTCAGTTGTTTTATGAGAATGGAATGGGTGATAGATTTGATCTACACTTTCTTCCTCAAACATAAGAATCCCATCACGAAAGAATTTTCCATCTTTATCGAAATAACGGACAACTTTCTTTATGCCGGGAAGCGTCATTTTTTCAACATTCTCTGAAATTTTGAGGCAAGCTTTACCATTGTTTTCAACTAGTTTGTAAACACCATCAAGTGCCCCTGTGTCATTTCCGGTTACCAATTCGGTTCCTACACCATAACCGTCAATTCTGGCCCCCTGTTCGTTTAAACTCTTTATTACATATTCATTGAGCTGATTCGATGCAAATATTTGAACGTAGCTTAAGTTGGCATCGTCTAGCATTTTGCGTCCTTTTTTACTTAAATAAGCCAAGTCACCACTGTCAAGACGAATTCCAACAAGTTTATGTCCTTTAGCTTCTAATTCTTTAGCAACAAGAATGGCATTAGGAATACCTGATTTAAGGGTGTTGTAGGTATCAACAAGCAAGACTGTTGAGTCAGGATTGATTTCAGCATATTGACGGAAAGCATCAATCTCTTTTTCGAAGCTTTGTACCCAAGCGTGTGCTTGAGTGCCGCTTACAGGAATGTTGTAATTGAACCCTGCATAGGTATTTGATGTGGAATTGGCTCCACCAATAATTGCAGCTCTACTCGCATGTATACCACCTAATCCTTGAGCTCTACGTAATCCGAAATCGGCAAATACTTTATCGTCAATAACAGAACGAATACGGCAAGCTTTGGTTGCAATTAGAGATTGAAAGTTTAGGTAGTTTAAAAGCAAGGTTTCTATTAGAAGGCATTCAATCATATTTCCTTCTATGCGAATAATAGGTTCATAAGGAAAAGCAATTTCGCCTTCCCTCATGCTGTATATTTTTCCTTTGAATCTGAAATCTTTCAAATAAGCCAGAAATTCATCTTTTAAACCCGCTTGCTTAAGAAAAGCAAGGTTTTCCTCGTTATATGAGAAATTAGATAGAATATTTAGCAGATCTTGTAAACCAGCAAAAACAACATAGCCACCTTTATAAGGGTTCGTTCTAAAAAAATAATCGAATGTACTTGTTTCGTTTTGCTTGCCACTATAAAAGTAAGCCTGAGCCATAGTCAGCTCATAAAAGTCGGTATACAGACCTGTGTTTTGAGTCAGTGTTTGCATCTTTTTAGTCTAAATAAGTCAGACTTCAAAGATAGCCACAAAGTTGGAAGGATGCGTAAAAGAGAGGTATTATTGCTAAATCACTGGTTATTATTGAATAAATTGATTTTAAGATGAGGAAAACTATTGAGTAGTTTAAATAGGGCAACTTGCATGATTATAGTTCTTTAGCTTAACTTGATTGATCTCAATATGGTTTAGCCCATTTAAAAACATAAAGTTCAGTTTTGCTTGTCTCAGTATAAAGCCTAAATTAGCGCGCTTTAAAAACAATAACTTAAACAAAATAAAAACTTAAAAACATGGCTATAGCTAAAGCTGCGAGTCTCTCGATTAGAGACAGTAAAAGTGCAAGATGGTTCGTTTTAATAACGGTTTCTTTCTTGATGCTTACAGGATATTTCTTTACAGATATCATGTCTCCTTTACAAGGAATGTTACGTGACCAAATGGGATGGTCTAATTCATCTTATGGAACATTTGCAGGCTCTTATTCTGTATTGAACGTATTCTGTCTGATGCTTATTTTTGGTGGGATTATCCTTGACAAAGCAGGTATTCGTTTTACAGGAACCTTCTTTGTTGGTGTTATGATTGTTGGGGCTTTCCTTAACTATTACGCCATGACTGATATGTTTAATAATGGTGGTATTGGATATGATTTTCTAAACTCGTTCTTAACTGACTATAAGCCTTCTTTGAAGATGGCGATGATTGGTTATGCCTTATTTGGTGTGGGTGTTGAGATTGCAGGTATCACTGTTTCTCGTATCATTGTAAAATGGTTTAAAGGAAAAGAAATGGCATTGGCTATGGGACTTGAAATGGCTTGTGCTCGTGGTGGTATGCTAATTGCATTTTCAGCTTCTCCATGGATGACAGGTGCTGATAAAATCATCTCACGTCCATTAGCATTTGGAGTTATTCTTCTTGTTATTGGTTTACTTGCATTTTTTATTCATAATATGATGGATAAGAAACTTGATGCTGAAGTTGCAGCTGATACTTCTGTTGAATCGTCTGAAGATGAATTTAAAATTTCGGATGTTTTCTTATTGTTTAAGAATCCTGGTTTTATTCTTATTGCACTGCTTTGTGTATTATTCTATTCCGCAATTTTCCCATTTACCAAATTTGCACCAGACTTGATGGTTCAAAAGTATGGTTTTGCTGAGGAACTTTCAGGTATGATTGTAGGACTTCTTCCTATTGGAACAATGGTTTTGACTCCGATTTTTGGTGCATTTATGGATAAGAAAGGAAAGTCAGCTAGTATTATGATGTTGGGATCTTTATTATTGATTTTCTCTCACGTGATCTTCGCTTTTTTACCAGGTAACACTGCTTTTGCATTTACGGCAATGGTTGTTTTAGGATTTGCATTCTCATTTGTACCTGCAGCTATGTGGCCTTCAGTACCAAAGATTATTCCGGAATCACGTTTAGGATCTGCTTATGCAATGATCTTTATGATTCAGAATGTAGGTCTAATGTTATTCCCTATGCTTTTAGGTACTGTATTGGATTCAGCAAACGAAGGAATAGCTGAAGGTGCTGCTCTTAATTATACTGAGCCGATGATGTTAATGGTTGGTTGTGGTATAGCAGCTCTATTAGTAGCTTTCAGATTAAGAGTTGTTGACAAGAAAAAAGGATATGGTCTAGACCTTCCTAATATTACAGAGTAATTTTACACTTACATATTTTTAAGAA
>NZ_JAKJSD010000002.1 GCF_029029505.1 Ancylomarina sp. DW003
CTTTTTTGATGCCGGGTGGTTATCACTGGGTGGAGGGCAAGTTTTGCTATGTTTCATTCTTCTATTTTAAATTATTATTCATGAAACATATTGGGTAGCCATTGCCCTTGGCCCAGATGTGTAGGTAAAGGGCTTGCGATGCAGTTAAAATATGCGGTGTATCTCCTTTTAGAAAATGGGAATCTATAAACTATTGTTTTCAAAATAGATTCCTATTGGTGGAGATCGCATGATTTTACGAAGCGTAAGTTCTGTCCGTGGCCTCTCAAAAAAGATGACAAAAACCGATAGCGGCCGACCTAGCAGGCGAGCCTAAAATGAGCAATGGAGGCACTTTTGTTCTGGTGAATCTTACAAGATTACAGTTAGGCAATAAACAGCTCTCCTCCCCTCATAAATATGAATAAATAATGTACAGACACGAGAAAAAAGGGCCGGGAATTGCTGTGAATGACGAAGGGCGAAGCGAAAAAAGTATGACAGGGTTGCGATAATAGAAACACCTACGATTAAACATTATTCGGAGCCTCAACAAAAAAGTGAGATCCCGAAATAAGATATCAAGCTAGTAAATTAGGTGACAAATACCTGTTGGCTGTGGAACCTCTAATGATAAAAAGTAGAAAGGATGAGGTTTAAAAACAGTGGAGCAGCCACCAGGGTTTTGGAAACCCCTGGCGAACTTTTTGCAGCAGCCCAAGGAGAGAACGCCATATTTCCATTTCCTGTTAATACCTGATCAACCTTTTAGTTTACTTTTTATTTTCCCTCCCCTCTGTAATGGAATGCTAAAGCACTCTTTTATTTTAAGAATCTACAAAGAAAGATTACTTTTTTTGAAGAAATAAGAAAAAAGATAAAATAATTGTCTGTGTCAATATTTTTATAAAGCTTGCATTAAAATTATAAAAAACTCATTACAGTATGTCAAAATTATTTTTAGCAATACTATTTTGTATTATTCCAATCACTCTATTGTCGAAGGATACCATTAAAATAGATACTATCGAACAGCCATTATACAAGCCATTTATTGAAAGATATATACTTGATGAAATAAAAAGCTTAAGACAGGAGAATCAAAGCTTAAAAGCACAGGTTACAAAACAAATTTCTGAAGCTAAATTAGAGTCATCAGATAGAGCAATTAATTATACTACAAGCACAATAAACAATATTTTCTATATAATAACTGCCGCAGCATCACTGTTGGTGCTGTTAGGTTGGCGTTCTTTAAATGATATAAAAAAGAGTTTAAAGATCGATATGGCAAAGAAAATACAAACTCTTACTGCGGACTATGAAAATCGTTTACAGCAAATAGAGGTGAAAATGACGGAGCGTTCAAAAGTTATCATAGAAACTCAAAAAAATATAACAGATACAAATTCAATTCACTCATTATGGATGCGCGTTGGACTAGAAAAAAGTGACGAGGATAAAATTTTGGTATATGATGAAATTTTAAACATAAAACCAGATGATATTGAAGCGATGACCTATAAGGCTGATGCATTATTAGAAATAGGAGAAGTACGCTGGGCTTTGAATCTTTCAAATAACGCTATTGATCTTGACAATGAGTACTCTCTAGCATATTGGCAGCGTGCTTGTGCTTATTCAAAACTAGATAAACAAACTGAAGCATTAAAAGATATTAAAAAGGCACTTGAATTATCAGAAACCCTACAAGAAGAGCTGCTAAATGAAAAACATTTTGAAAATTTACATGATAATAAATCGTTTAAATTATTAATTTCTCATTTATAAGTCAATTCGAGCAGTTATTATTAAAATCAAAAAATAGCCAACACACAATCTCATTGTGAGATTAACGTGCTTAATCTCTTTTTAAATCTTATACTTTCAACTACAGCCACTTTTTCTTCTTAAACCAAACAGTCATTCCTATAGCAAGGATCAACATCACAGTTAATAAATAGAAATATCCATATTGGTGATTCAATTCTGGCATATTAGAAAAATTCATCCCGTAAATGCCTGCCAAAAAGGTTAAAGGAATAAAAATTGTTGCCACTAAGGTAAGCAACTTCATTATTTTATTAAGTTGATTATCTTGTATTGATTGGTAAGAATCATTTATTGCAGATAAATTGTCTCTTAAAAAATCTAACTGATCAATTACAAATAAAACATGATCTTCTGTATCTCTAAAATATTTAATATTCTCCTTATCAATCAAATCCAGATCACCTGCAATAATCTCACCATATACTTCTTTAAGCGGGAGAATACTTCTACGTGCCCTAAGCAATACTCGCCTATAATCCCTAATACTAGCCGGGATATCAACACTTGCATTTTCTGCAACATACTCATCAAGAGATTCTAAAGTATCATTTCCTGTTTCTACTAATTCAAAATAGCAATCAACTACTAAATCTGTAAGAGCAAATAGCAAATAATCTGCACCTCTAGATCTTATTTTTCGAGTTTGATTCTTTAGACGAAAAATCGCAGAATCAAATATCGGTTCTTCGGAATCTATAAATGAAAGAATAAAGTTTTTTCCCAAAACAAAATGTACAGGAATAGAACCATAAGATAATATATCATTTTCGGTCAATGCCATTTTAAGTGATAGAAAACAATAGTCTTCGAACACTTCAAATTTTGGTCTTAAATAAGTATTTAAGATATCCTCCAGTACTAAGTTATGAACCTTAAACTGAGCACCGATATTTTCTAAGGCTTTTACATCTATCCCCTTAAGATTAACCCACGTCACGCAATCTTCATTATCTGTCTCAAAGGCGAGCTCGTTTAGATTATTTTTATATTCCTTGAAAGAGAAATCACTGGCATTATACTTTACTACCTGAACCGAAGCCCTATTAAGATACTGATGACCAATATGCACGAGTGCACCAGGATGCAATCCTTTTTTTGCGGAATTTCTTTTTATTTTTTTATGTGCCATGATTTAAACAGTTACGAATAATTGTACCTTTAATTAAAATATCTTATTATAAAATTAATCAATATTATTAAACGGAAATGGGAGCAATTGAAAATATTCTTCAAGATCTTGGAGTAGGCTATAAAGTTCTATTTGTGATATTTGTAACAATAATTGGATTCATTGTTTCAAAACTACTTCGCTTCTTTATGTCTCGCTTATTGAAGAGATCTGCTAAAAAGTTAAATGTCGATCCTACAAATTATAATTTCCTGAAAAATGCTGTCAGTTTTTTAATCTTCATTATTGTCGTAATTATTAGTTTCTATTCAATTCCTGAATTAAAAAGCATTGGAGTTAGTTTACTTGCAAGTGCAGGAATACTTGCTGCAATTATTGGTTTTGCTTCTCAACAAGCATTCTCAAATATAATAAGTGGTATTTTCATTGTCATATTTAAACCATTCAGAGTAGGTGATTACATAAGAATCGGCGAACTAAATTTTGGAAGTGTCGAAGATATCACACTAAGGCATACGGTAATCAAGAATCCAGAAAATCGACGTGTCATAATTCCCAACTCAGTTATTAGTTCAGAAACCATTTTAAATTCTACGATATCAGATCCTAGAATTTGTACTTTTCTTGAGGTCGGGATAAGTTATTTCTCATCAATAGATTTAGCAACCCGTATCATGCAGGATGAAGCTATGTCACATCCGAATTTCATAGATAACAGAAGCGAAGATGAGAAAAAAGGTAATCAATCCCCTATAACAGTCCGTGTCATACAGCTGGGAGAATCAAGTGTTGTTCTAAGAGCGTATATCTGGGCAGAAAATTCAGGCAATGCTTTTACAATGAAATGCGATCTGTTTAAATCAATCAAAGAACGTTTTGAAAGAGAAGGCATTGAGATACCATTTCCACACCACACGGTCTATCTTAGACAGAATAAATAAGTTTAAGTTAAGTCGGTTCAACTTATAATACAAAACGATTTTTCAATCTAATTATTTACTACATTGCGAGGTTCTATTTAATATATTATAAGGATGAAAGTTGCGATAATTTACAACAAAGATTTTGAGGGAGTTATAAACATTTTTGGTATGCAAAACAAAGAAGTTTACTCCCCTGCCACTGTGCAAAAAGTTGTTGATGCCCTAGAGAAAGGAGGGCATAACGTTGCAGTTATAGATGGTAATATGCATGTGGTTGAAAGGCTTCAAAATTTTATGCCCAAAGTCGTTGATGGCGAACAGATGGGAATGGTTTTCAATATGGCTTATGGTATCCAAGGAGAAAGTCGTTACACTCATATTCCATCAATGCTTGAAATGCTGGGAATACCTTATGTAGGTTCTTCTCCATCAGGACATGCGCTTGCATTGGATAAAGTTATCACTAAGATCATGTGGCAAAAACATGGCATCTCGACTCCAGATTTCTGGGTATTCAACAGTGCCAATGATGACATGAGCAATGTCAAATATCCAGTGATTGTGAAACCTAAAATGGAAAGTGTTTCATTTGGATTAAAGGTCGTTTATAATGAAGAGGATCTTAGAGAATCTGTAAACTTTATTGTAAAAGAATTTCAACAACAAGCGCTAGCAGAACAATTTATTAGAGGAAGAGAGTTTTGCGTTGGAATTCTAGGCAATGAGCCGGTTGAGACTTTTCCTATTCTGGAAATTGATTTAAACAATGATCCAGATGCCATACAAACGGTAACTGATAAAAAAGAGGCTCCTAAAAGAAAAATTTGCCCTGCCGATTTACCCAAAGAGGTGACAAACGAAATGGTGCGTCAAAGTATTGAAGCTTTTAAAGCTCTTCAATTAAGAGATTTTGCAAGAGTTGATATTAGAATGGATGAAAATAACAATATCTACTTATTAGAAATCAATTCAATGGCAAGCTTAGGCTTCACAGGCTCTTATCCTGCAGCAGCAAAAGTTTCTGGTTATGACTACGATGATTTAGTTAATAAGATGCTTGATGTTGCATCTGTAAGGTATTTTTCCGGTAGCATTTTGAATCAATCCAGTCAAAAACCTAAAAAACCACTACTTCATACAAGAATTAGAGGTTTCCTAAGAGGTAGACAACCACAGCATTTAAAAATGCTTCAAAAAATTGTTAACATGAACTCTCATGTTAGGGACATCGATGGGGTAAATCAACTTGGCAATTATTTGAAAGGTCAGTTTGCCACGCTCGGTTTTGTGCAAGAAAACTACCCTCAAATTGAAGTTGGGAACCATTTGTTTTTCACAAATTCCTATGACAATGAATATGATGTTCTTCTATTAGGTGTACTTGACAATTCCACTCCTTTATCAAAACATGAATCCTACAATGAACAGGATCAAAAAATTTATGGTACTGGTGTATGGGAACATAAAGGAGGTTTAATTGTAGCCATGGCTGCACTACAAGCTTTAAAATACTCAAGAAATTTAAAGAATTATAAAATTGGAATTTTACTAACTACAGATAATTCTGTATTTGGGAAATTCTCACGAAGAGTGGTAAAAGAGAAGGCAGCCAAATCGAAAGTAGTGATTGGTTTACATGGTGCGAACTCGGAAGGCAGTTTAACTACATCAAGAAGTGGATCTGCTAAATATACCTGCCAAATGAATTTGTTACCTAGTGAGCGTTCGGAAAAAGTTGCTAATGCAGCAAGTGCTTTTAATAAGATGGTTCAAACCTGGTGTGATTTATCTGTTGATGATGACAGTTTGGTTATAGCTCCTCAGGAAATGCGATTAAATACCAACATTATGCAATCTTATTGCAATGGTTCTGTAAAATTAAACATCCGATTTAATCAAATTGATCAGTTTAAAACGTTAGATGAAAGTATTAAGAAAGCAGTTCCTTCACGAAAGCTTAATAAGATTGCTAAACTTCAAATGGAAGGTGGCATCATGAGACCCCCATTGGAAGAGAATAAAAAGACTGATCAATTCTTTCAATTTATTCAGCCTATTGCGAAAAAATTAGACATTCGAGTGGCAAAAGAACACCGATGGGATTCTTCAGATATTTGTTCTATTGACACAGGCATGTATTTGATAGATGGATTTGGTCCTAGTGGTCAGATTAACCCTAAACAATCAGAGTTTATATACACACATAGTATCTCGGAAAGATCTTTGCTTCTGGCAATGACTATACACGAACTCTACAATAAAAACTTTGAAATATAATATCTTGTGCGGTCTTTTATTCACAAGAAAGACCGCACATTTTTAGAAAATTAATCATGATCTGAATTCCCGCCTCGCCAGAAACTTCCGGATGCGATTGAAAACCGTAAATTGGCTTAGATTTATGACGAATAATTTCATTGTAACAGGTATCACTTTCTCCTAATGAGACAAAATTAGGTGGTAAATGAGATACATGCCAACCATGTTTTTTGATAAGAGGAATAGCATCAACATCAATCGTCTCAAAAATTGGATCTTTCTTGTCAGTAATTCGAACAGATTCCTTTTTGTTGTTGTAAGATTTTAATTTCTTAATCCTTCCTCTATTTGCAATCGCTATTATTTCATGCCCCAAACATAAACCCAATACAGGAACCTGAAAATTCAACATGGCTACAAAATTAGTTGTCAGATTTAGTGGTTCATAAGGATTTCCTCTTCCCCCTGATAGAATTATCCCTTGTATGTTTGCCTTTTCAGGTAAAATCAAAGGTTGATTGTGATCAAAGAAAATAGTTTCGAAATCCATATCGGCCAAAAAGTTTCTCTTAAACTTTTTTATAAATGCACTCTGATTATCAATAACTAGTAGCATAATTTCCTATAATTGAGTTTTCACTGTAATGAAATTAGCTTTAAATAGTTCTTGTTACAAGTTTTTCTCACAATACTTAAATAAAAAGTGCATTTCTTTTTATGCAGACCAAACTTTTTTTTTGTAGGTTACAGAAAAGTTAATGTTATAATTCCCCCTGAGTAAAAACATCTGTATTTTAGGAACCGATCGCTTAACACAAAGGATTTAATAGAAAGAAGATTTTTATAGAAAGTAGGTAATGATTTGCTTATGCCCTACACGAATTCTAACTAATGATGACAAAATGCTTACAGTTCCTATCCCTATAATCGTTAATAAAGTTGTTGTTTCATATAGTAAATGCTCCAAATTTAATGATATGGAAAAAAATGAAGGAGATCATATGGAACTAAAAAAAATCTCAATGAAAAACTCTCGAATAAACCAACTAACATCATTTAACATATAGAAAATGTTTTTTTATTTCAACTCATTAAATTCAAACCCCTTTCAATTTCAATCTTCAATTTTTCATTATGACAAATAATTAACAATATCTAATCAAAAACATACAGTACTATAAACCAGAAAGTAAGCTTAAGTCATGAAGCTTTTATTTTTTTCACAATTGGATAGTGAAATAATCAAATAAATGTTTTTATTTGCAAAAAAAACGCAGATTAAAACAACATTTATCTTATATGGTTTTATAAATGAAAAATACTTATTTTGATTTGATCGAGCAAAGCTACTACTTCCCTCAGGAAGGCTTTGATTTAAGAGATGACTTTCTAACCTTTCAAGGTATCTCTTTAAAATATCTAATTGAAAAACACGGTACTCCTTTCCGTTTCTTCTACTTGCCTAAAATTGGAGATCAGATAAAAAAAGCTCGTAATCTTTTTAATCGAGCCATAAAGAAAAACAACTATAATGGTAAGTATCATTATTGTTATTGCACAAAATGTAATCATTTTGCACATGTAATTGGAGAAGCATTAAAGCATAATGTCAATTTAGAAACCTCATCGTCGTTTGATATCGATTTAATATTAAACCTCTACCGCGAAGGAAAAATAGATTTGGATCGAGAGATTGTACACAATGGTTATAAGACCGATGAATATCTCAGGAAAATCCTTAAAATGCAAAAAATTGGGTTTACCAACTCAATTATCATTTTTGATGGTATTAATGAGTTAGAAAGGCTTAATAGTATTGCCAAAGAAGGACCAATAAAAATCGGTATTCGAATGGCAATTAATGAAGAACCCCAATCGGCTTATTATACATCAAGATTAGGCATTAGTCATTCAGAAATAATTGAATTCTATAAAACAAAAATTAAAGACAATCCTAAATTTGAATTGAAAATGCTACATTTTTTTGTGGATTCAGGAATTAAGGATAGCCTTTACTATTGGGGAGAATTTCAAAAGGCGTTAAAGGTATATACTGAATTGAAGAAAGAGAGTGATACCCTGGATTCATTCAATTTAGGTGGTGGTTTTCCCATTAGAAACAACTTAGGCTTTGAATACAATTATGATTATATGATCAATGAAATTGTTTCAAACATTAAAAATGCATGCGAAGCGGAAAATATTCCTGAACCCAATATTTATACCGAGTTTGGCAAATACACGGTTGGAGAAAGCGGAGCTATTATTTTTAAAGTTTTAGAACAAAAACAGCAAAACGATACGGAGTCGTGGTATATTATTGACAACAGTCTAATGAATACGATACCTGATGCCTGGTCTATTCATGAAAAATTTATTTTACTACCAATTAATAAATGGAAAAATGAATATAAGCGTGTAAACATTGGTGGCATTAGTTGTGATCACTCCGACTATTATAACTCTGAAGACTTAAATCAAGAAGTCTTACTACCTGATTATTCAAGAGAGGAAAAAGAACCTTTGTATGTTGGATTTTTTCATACGGGAGCCTATCAGGATTCCATTAGTGGATATGGCGGGATCAAGCACTGCTTAATACCATCTCCAAAGCACGTTATAATTGATAGGGATGAAAAGGGTAATTTTTTCGACTACGTGTATAGAAATGAACAATCAGCCGATGAAATGTTTAAACTGTTAGGATACAAGAAAAAATGAGAAATTTTGCAGGAATAGAAGATGAGTATTGCTCGTTTGAAGATGCTGCCACTCTTTTGCAATCCATTCCTTATGATGGAACAAGCACTTGGGGTAAAGGAGCAGATAAAGCATTCCCTGCTTTTTTAAGAGCATTGGAAAACATGGAGTTGTACGATATTGAGACTGATTCGGAGGTATACAAAACAGGGGTTCACATTTTACCTGATATTAAGGAATCGTCTTCACCAGAAGCCATGGTAAATTCTGTTTATGAAGCCGTAAAAGAAGTTATACCATCAAAAAAATTCTTAACTTTTTTTGGTGGAGAACATTCTGTAAGCATTGGGATAATTAGAGCACTAACAGAACGGTATGAAAATCTGACTGTCCTTCAATTGGACGCACACTCGGATTTACGTGCCACTTATAATGGGACTCCTTACAATCATGCCTGCGCTGTTCATGAAGCAAGTAAAACGACTAATTTAATTCAAGTCGGTATACGAAGCATGGATAGTTGCGAACTACCGTTCTTAAATCACGAGAAATGTTTCTTTGCGCATGACATTCATAACAAAACTGCTTGGATGACTAATTCGATTAGTCAAATGACCAATCATGTTTATGTCACTATTGATTTGGATGTTTTTGATCCATCGATTATGCCATCCACGGGAACTCCAGAACCCGGAGGGTTGGATTGGTATACCGTTATTGCGTATTTACGTCAAGTATTCCGCAACAAAAATGTTGTGGGTTTTGATATTGTGGAGTTGGCACCACAAGAAGGGCAAAAAGCCTCGGATTTTTTGACTGCCAAATTGTATTATAAGCTTTTAAGCTACAAATTCGAAAATCATGGAAAATAAAGGATCTGTTTCAAAATTCATTTTAGAGCATTATCGTCATTTTAATTCGGCAACTCTTATAGATGCGGCTCAGGCTTACGAAAAACATCTTGCTGAAGGGAAGAAAATGATGATTACTCTTGCTGGTGCAATGAGTACAGCAGAAATAGGACGATCATTAGCAGAAATGATTCGTCAGGATAAGGTGCAAATCATCACCTGTACTGGCGCAAATCTGGAAGAAGACATTATGAATTTGGTTGCTCATTCGCATTACGAGAGAGTACCGCATTACAGAGATTTGACACCTCAGGATGAATGGAGGCTTTTAGAGCGTGGGTTGAACCGTGTTACCGACACTTGTATTCCAGAGGAAGAAGCATTCCGCCGCTTACAGAAGCATATTTTTGATATTTGGAAAAAAGCCGAAAAGAATGGAGAACGCTATTTTCCACACGAGTTTATGTACAAACTTCTCCTATCAGGTGTTTTGGAGCAATACTATGAAATAGATCCAAAAAATAGTTGGATGCTAGAAGCAGCAAAGAAAAACTTACCAATTGTAGTACCTGGTTGGGAAGATTCTACAATGGGTAATATATTCGCATCATATTGCATTAAAGGAGAACTTAAGGCATCAACTATGAAGTCAGGAATTGAATATATGACATGGTTGGCCGATTGGTATACTGAAAATGCCGAAGACAAAGGAATCGGATTCTTCCAGATTGGTGGTGGTATTGCAGGTGATTTCCCAATATGTGTTGTACCAATGCTTTATCAGGATATGGAAAGGAGCGATACGCCATTCTGGAGTTACTTCTGTCAAATTTCTGATTCAACAACCAGTTATGGATCGTATTCAGGTGCTGTACCTAATGAGAAAATCACTTGGGGTAAATTAGGAATTGATACGCCAAAATTTGTTATAGAATCTGATGCAACAATAGTCGTTCCTTTAATTTTTGCCTATTTATTAGGCTGGTAGTTTATTAAGATTTATGCCTTAATTTCTAATAATTAATAATCATGACTCAAATTTCAAAACCCAAAGTAATTCAGAATTACGAAAAGCTCACTCTAGAAATACAGGAGCAATTAAAATTATATTATCCTGATGGCTATATTGATAATTTGATCGAATTTACAAATTCGAAAGGAGAACTGGTTAGTGCTCTTCCATTCGAAACTGATGAAAAAATTTACATGGTTAGAATGTCGGTTAGAAAAGCACAAGCATTAGTAGATGAGGATTCAGATTATGACCATGATGGCATGCTTCTAAAGAAAAGAAGAGAAGAGTATGAAGATAAGTATTCTGATCTTGACTATTTATTTTCTGACAATGACTAAAGTTATAATAGGAAGGTTAATTTAAAAATATAGGCTTATTCATGGTTTGAATAAGCCTATTTAATTTTTTAATGTGACAAACTAACATTGTTAGCGTCTAATTTGAAATTAAAATTTGAATATAATGAGCAAAGAGAAGTCACATGAGAAAGCATTGTCTGACTCATTCATTTATTGGAAAACAAAACCTAGTAACAAAGTTAAAATCGCTTTTCAAGACATATTTCCAACTGCTTTAAATGTAAAATGGCGATTATTAGCTACAGGTTACTATAAAGTTCTATTTTCATTAAATGATGAAAAGTTATTTGCAATCTTTACTTCTGAAGGAGAATTCGTAAGAATATATAAGAAGTCGATATAGACAGCTTATTCTATCAATTTATTTCTAAAAGCATATTTAACTAATCCAGCAGTATTTTTAACTGCCAATTTCTCCATTAAATTCCTTCTATGTGTATCAATTGTTCTGGTACTCACAAACAATTTATTAGCTATTTCAGCATTAGAAAATTCTTGAGAAATCAACTGAAGTACTTCAACTTCTCTTTTGGTTAGTGGGATATCAGTACTTGGCTTAGATTTCTGAATGGCATTCAACATTAAACATTTAGAAACCTCTTGGCTCAAATATGTTTCTCCATTTGCTATAGATTTTATAGCTGTCAGCACTTCCTCTTTCCCTGAATTTTTTAAAATATACCCCATAGCTCCAGCTTCAAGCATCTTTATAACATATTCTTGATCACCATGCATCGAAATGGCTAAGACATTAATGCCACTATAATGAGATTTAATTCTTCTGGTTAAATCTATACCATTAGTTTCTCCCATATCAATGTCCATAAGTACAACCTCCGGAGATTTTTCTTTAATGAGATTCATTATTTCAATTTCATTATCTGAATCTCCACAAACGTCTATTAACTTTTCTTTACTAAGCAATGCTTTAAGACCATCACGAAACATTTTGTGATCATCGGCAATAATAACTTTTATTTTTGTATTCATAAATCATTATTTTTCGAGAGGTATCTCAACAGTAACAGAAACTCCTTTCGTAGTCGAAGTATCTAATATAAAATTCCCCCCGAGAGCGTTAGTTCTCGATTCAATATTAATTAAACCAACTCCTGGGTTCTCATTCATAATATCCTGTTTATTAAAACCTTTCCCATTATCTTCAACCATAAGTATTATACTACTAGAATGTTCGATTATTTGCACCTGCACCTCTTTAGCACCCGAATGCTTTACGGCATTATTAATCAATTCTTGGCAAATTCTATAGATACCTAGTTCTATTAACTCAGCATACCTCCCACTAACAACAGAATGAAAGAAAATAATTTTAATTTTTTCCGTTCTATTGATTTGATTAATCATGTTTTCAGTTGCAGGAATTATTCCAAAATCAAGAAGTACTTTAGGCATTAATTGATGTGATATACTTCTTATATCACTTGCTACTGAATCTATAAGCTCAAAGACATCTTTCATCTTAGAATTAGCTTTAGGAGATAATTCCCATGATGTTTCTGTATTTATGGCCTCAAACATTAATTTAATAATAGAAAGATTAGGCCCAACTCCATCATGAATTTCTTTAGCAATTCGTCTTCTCTCCAATTCCTGAGCTTCGAGCATAGAATTTAAAGCCACCATCTCCATTTCTTTATCACGAGTTATGTCTTCAATCGTCACAATATAACCTTCATCAACCTGCCTTCCCCTTATGTTCAAAAATCTATCATCGAATAAAAAAGCATCCAAATCAAAAGAGGAATTATTATGCTTTAAAGAATCTTTCAATTTTGCTTTTAAGGATTGTATATGATCAAAACATTCAAATACGGACTTCCCAATCAGCATCTGCTCTCGATTATCTAATTTTAATAATTGTGTAGCTTGTTCATTTGCAATTAAAATCTCATTAGCATTCTCAATTGCAAGAATACCATACGGGGCTTCTTGAACAAGAGATTCAAGCATTTTACAAATCTTATCCACGCTCTATATATTAATATTAAAACATTTAATGTTAAAAAAACAATTCAATTATAGACAAAAATCTTAAATGATTATTCTGATGTGACTTTTTTATTTTAATACGTCCAATAAGGTAAAACCACAGTCAAATCTAATAAATAAGAACATGTCAAAAACATTTAGACACAATAACTCCGAAAGTCGATCTAAATTTTCTAAGACTAAAAGATCCACCAAACTTTCAAATAAAAAGAAATTGTTAAAGGATTACTATAAAGGCCTTATAGAGTAACTTCAGTTTATATTACGCATCAAAGTAGGTAAAATCACCTACTTTATTTTAAGAAAACTTCGCAATTGAAAACCCGTATTTTACACTAAAAATTACGATCTCAGATTATCTAGCTTTATCTGTATAAAACAAAAACCAGATAAACATGACAAGGTCATCATTAACATCAGAAACAAATAAAGAGCATGCTGCAAAATCCAAAAATTGTGATACAATAAGCTTTGGTGTTTTGTATGAAAGACACTTTGATAAAGTTTATTATCAGTGTCTTTCTTTTTCAAAAAACCATGATGAAGCTTACGACCTGACGCAAGAAATATTTTTAAAAATATTTGACAAGCTTCACACATTTGAAGGACGTTCACATTTTACAACTTGGCTCTTCAAATTAACCCAGAATCATTGTATCGAATATTACCGGAAAAACAAACGATTTACTTATGAAGACATCATGAATCATGAATATCATTTAATTGATGACAATGATGAAGCCATGCTTAATGATCAAATTAATATCAATAATATATTGGATAATCTCACAGAATCTGACAAGCTAATGCTTAGCATGAAATACTTAGAAGGGAATAGTATTAAAGAGATACAAGACAAATTTCAAATTGGTGCTAGTGCTGTAAAAATGCGTATACAAAGAGCCAAACGAAAAGTTGAGAAAAAATTCGATTTTTTAATGAATTAATGTGACTTTTTAAATTTTCTCAGTCTAAACAGTAAAGTGTTTGTCGTAAAATTAGTTTTAAGATTAATTAGTATTTTATTGAGATGATATCGTTATAAGCAGCTTGAAGATTGTTGTAGTCAATGGATTGTGGTGTGCAATCCTAACTAAAAAAACATTAGGCTTTCCAAACCTAAGACTTTCCTCTTGCTGACGAATATAACACAGGAAGAGCATTATACGGTTGAAATGCATCTTCCTGTTCATCTCTTATTTTTTTGAAAAATGAAAAAGAAAGAATTACTAAAAAACAAGGTTAAAACCATTGACATTACATCCTTTGATTCTTCCATATTTCTAGGAGAAACAAAAAATCAGATTGATGACTTTAAAGAAATATCTGAGGCTTCATTGATGTATTCAAAAATGCTCAATGATAAATCTTGTAATATTATTTTATCAATTTCGGGAAATAATATTAGCCCTAGCTATCAGAAAATTTATTCTGATATGATAAAGTATAATTTAGTAGATGCAATAGTAGCAAGTGGAGAAACTATAATAGACGTAGATTTTTTTGAATCTTTAGGTTTTAATTATTATGAAAAGACAAATAACATACCAACTAAAAAACTTAGAGAATTTTATATCAATCAGCGAAATAACTTATTCGTTGATGAGGATGATATGCATCTTCTTGACAATGCTATTAAGGAAATTGCAGATCAATTAGAACCTAAGTCATATTCATCAAGTGAGCTTATTTACTATCTAGGACAATATCTCGAAATTTATTCAACAGAAAAAGACTCAATAATACAATTGGCATATCAACATGGCGTTCCTATTCTCTGCCCTGATTTGGCATACAGCAGATTTGGCATAGGGCTTCTTAAACATTTTGATGAAAACCCTAATCGACATATTTCAATTGATCCTATAAAAGAACTAAAAGAATTTTCCAATTTAAAGGCGAAATCAAATGCATTAGGACTAATATCAATTGGTGATGATTATATTTCACATATTACTTACAACATAGTTAAATATTCAGAACAAATCGGAGGACAATCCTTTATTTTTAAATATGCTATACATCTTAGCGACTCAAACATAGAAACCGGGGATTGTTCCTCCACAAAACTCGATGAGGCTATATCAAGAGGCTGCTTAATTGGTAATAACCATAAATTTGTAAACGTAAGTTTAGATTTAAGTTTACCACTCCTAATCAACTCTTTATATCAGTCGAACACATACATAACTCGGAATCGTAGAAATATTTACCCAAAATAAAATAATACAGACCTGTTAATAATTCGTGTTTAGATCGTACCCCAGAAGGAGCAGTAATAAAATCAATCTTTTTTAATACAAGATATTGATTATACTGCTCCTTATTTTTTTTAGAAAAAGTCCTACTAATATGCGTAGTCCCAAAATAGAATTAAGACATCTAAAATCTGAAGATTACTATGCTCTTAAACAAGCCTCAACAGAAGCTTATGCAGGTATAGAAGGTCAGGTTTGGAATAAACCTGATCTCAATCGATTATTAAAAACATTCCCAGAAGGGCAAATTTGCATTTTAGTTAAAGGCAAAGTTGTAGCATGTGCTTTATCCATAATTGTCAAGTCAAGACTTGTGACTAAACAACACACATATAAAGAAATCACAGGGAATTTCACTTTTTCAACTCATACCGAAAATGGCGATGTGCTATATGGTATCGAAATATTAGTTCATCCCAAACATAGGGATAAAAGATTAGGACGAAGATTGTATGATGCCCGTAAAGAACTATGCGAAAATCTAAATCTAAAATCAATCGTAGCCGGAGGAAGGATCCCAAATTACAAACGTTATTCAAAACAATTAAGTCCGCGAGAATATATAGAAAATGTTAAAAAACGAGAAATCAGTGACCCTGTATTAAGTTTTCAGCTTTCAAATGATTTTCACGTTAAAAAAATCCTAAAAGAATATCTCCCCGGCGATTCAGAATCAGAAGATTATGCAACATTGCTTGAATGGAACAATATTTATTATCAAGAAGATCTCAAATTAATAAATACAGAAAAAAAAAGTGTTAGAATTGGGATTGTTCAATGGCAAATGCGATCATTCCAAAATTTTGAAAATTTAATTGAACAAGTTGAATACTTTGTGGATTCATTGAGTCGGTACAAGGTTGATTTTATTCTGTTCCCAGAATTATTCCATGCTCCCTTATTAGCCAATTTCAATGAAATGAATGAATCAAAGGCTATTAGAATGCTTGCCAAATTTACTGAATCTTTGAGAGAGGTTTTCAGCGATTATTCAATAAAATATAATACGAATATTATTGCTGGTTGTTTACCATGCTGGGAACACGAAAAACTCTATAGTATTTCATATTTGTGCAGAAGAGATGGAACATTTGATTCTCAATATAAAATACACCCCACTCCTTCTGAAGTAAAATGTTGGGGTATGAATGGTGGATTAAACATAAATACTTTCGATACAGATTGTGGAAGAATAGGCATACTCTCAGGTTATGATATTGAATTTCCTGAGCTAGCAAGATTACAAGCTCAGGAAAATGTGCAGATATTATTTGTTCCTTTTGTTTCTGATAGTAAAAACAGCTACTATAGAATAAGACGATGTGCACAATCAAGGGCAATTGAAAATGAGTGCTATGTGGCTATATCTGGATGTGTTGGTAATTTACCAAAAATTTCCAACATGGATATTCAATATGCACAATCGGCAATTTTCACCCCATCTGATTTTGCATTCCCTACTGATGCAATTTTGGCAGAAGCAACACCAAACACAGAAATGACTCTAATAGCTGATCTTGACATGAGTTTATTAAAGCATGTTCACGAATTTGGCAATCACACGAATCTAAAAAACCGTAGAACTGATTTATATCAAGTATTATTAAAAAATAAGACAGAATAAAAGTGACTTATCTAGTTAATCTCGTCAAACTACTATAAACTTTAAAATTAAAAAAAATGAAAACAATACTATTACTATTAATTGGATTTATACCAAGTTTGGTTTTTGGTCAACACATTGATGTTCCTAAAAAAGTCACTAAAACATTTGAAGAAAAATTCCAGGATGTTGAAGATTTATCATGGAACACTAAGAATGATAATTTTGAAGCGTCATTCTATTTAAATGATATTTACACATTAAGCCTGTATACTAAACAAGGTGTATGGCTCGAAACAGCATCAGCAACTAATCCTTATGAAATTCCTACGGGACTAGTTGACAAAATATATAACACCTATAGCGAATCTGAAATAGAGCGCATATTTGATGTAGAAACTTTTAAGAATACACATTTCTTTAGAATTGAATTAACCGATGAGAAAACTCATTATCTCATCACGGTGACTCACAAAGGCGTAATAACTGAAATTAGCAAAACTGCACTTAATAATTATGACGAAGAATTAGAATAGTATTCCTTGTTATATTCTAATTGTTGGCCGCCTATATGGGCGGCCTTTTATTTATTGATAAAACCAACACTCAAACAGTTGGTTAGACTTTTTTTTAGTATTATTCGAACAATTGCCCGATAAGCAGCAAAGGCCTAAAAAACACCATTATATTGATGCCAAGCAAAAAATGTCATTTTTACTGTTAATCCACATCTCATCTGACATTTTGACTTTTAATACAGTTAAGGCTTAAGCATAAATGACATTTTTTCACTCTTTAGTCTATCATACCAAAACCCACACAACTCCCTAATAAACAACACCAAACACTCAAAACCTCTCTTTAAACAAATCATTTTTGGCATTCGATTTGATCAAAAATAAATGGATCGCGATTCCAATATTTTAATTTAAACTGTTAATTATTTAATAATAAAAAAAATTAATTAAGGAGGATTTATCATGACACTAGTAAAGAGAAATTCAGACAATTTATTTCCATCCTTATTTGACAATTTCTTCTCAAGAGATTGGATGGATTGGAACAATTCAAACTATTCTAATACTAACACAACATTACCCGCAGTAAATGTTCGTGAAGACGATCATGAATTCACGATTGAAGTAGCAGCTCCAGGCATGAAAAAAGATGATTTCAACATCAATCTGGATAATAACCAATTAACTATCTCCTCTGAAATCAAGAGTGAAAGCGAAGGTAAAGAAGGGAATTATTCTCGCAAGGAGTTCTCATATCAATCGTTTAGCAGATCATTTAGGCTTCCTGTAAATTTAATTGATGGTGATAAAATTTCGGCCAAATACGATGAAGGTATCCTTTGTATTCGTTTACCTAAAAAAGAAGAAGCAAAACCTAAACCATCAAGAATCATTTCTATCAAATAATCGAGTAGGAGGAAAATAAAATAGTTTTCCTCCTATTTTACTTTCCGACCTCTCACACCACCGTACGTACGGTTCTCGTATACGGCGGTTCCTTAATATACAACCCTTACCTTCCGATAATAATCAGAAAAGAAAACATAGCCTGCTTTTTTAGGACTAGTCATGACTCTGCTGCGAACTGGATTCGATCGTTTGTTGGGTAAATCTTGATGAGGGATCTTTCGAAATCGTCACAAAGCTGCTGTAAGCTTGATTTTGTTTCGCGAATAAAAAATGTACTTAGTGTTTTTTTATTTCGGCGAATGTATTTCTTATAAATAAGATTAAAATCAGAAAAAATTTCTTCTGTATCGAAAGCACAGCCTTCATCTGTCATTTTTGCCATTAGTCTTTTTCCATTGGTATCAAGTTTTATATACGCGAAAAACTTTTCGATCTGAGTTTCAAACTCTTCAATTAATTGCTCGATTTCTTCTTCTTCCTGGTTTCTCTTTTCAATTACTCTTAAGATATCAAAGCGGTATTGTTTCCCATTTGAATCTCCTGAAACACCACCCTTAGTTGGCTTAGCTTTATCTCCTTCTTTGGGCTCGTTGGGAGCAATGATCCCAATTCTATTATCGAAAAATATGTCCACATCGTCGACAATATCTTCTGGTCTGTGAATATTATTATACTCATTGTTGAATTTCTTCCAAAATTGCAGGAAGTTTTCTTCATTATACTTCTTATCTAAATCAAGTACATAAACAATGAGATTTAGGATTTTGAAGTAATCATTAACGAGTTTCTTAAGAGATTTTGCTGCTTGAGGTTTGGCATGTATAAAATCAGTAAAACTGTTTTGCAAATTAATTATAATCTGAATTTCAGATTGATTTTCCTGATAATTCAAGAATGCATGATAACAGGTTTTAAATAAATCATGTTCTCTCAACTTCTGATATTTCTCAACTAATTTTTCTTCATCCTTAAGTGGATCAAAATCTGAAACGACGACATTGCTAAAATGCTCAAAAGCCTTTTTAATATTATTTACATTCACATTTTTATATGAGAAATCAACGATCTTACAGTCGTGTTTTTTAAAGCTTGGTGGTAAAGTTCGATTTACTCTTGAAATGGTTTGAATCGCATTTATCCCTCTAATTTCCTTATCCAAAAATAGAGTATGCAACTTGGGTTCGTCAAATCCTGTCTGTAATTTATCTACAACTATAATTAAACCATTTTTGCAAGTAGCGAAGTTTTGTAGCACTTTCTCTTCTGACATCTTATTGATAGAAGATGCACTCATATGGTCTTGATTATCGCTGTAAACTATATATACAGGAGCCTTTTCAAATCGAGAGTACTTACTTTCCTGAACTTTTCCAGCAAAAAATGTATCTATATACCCTTTGTATTTAACTGCAGCTTTTATTGATGAAACCGCCAGCATTGCTTTGGCTTTCTTACTGACTTGATAATAGACCGATGAAACTAATCGGTCCACGATAAATTTGGATATCGCTTCAATCCGCTCATCATTTTCGTATATTTTCTTCTTTCGGATAGCATATTTATTGCCCTTCTTATCAATCCCAGTACTTGTATTATCCGGAATCTCATAGCCTGTATCTCCTTCAAATCCTTCAATATCACTACCAGGAATATCGAAATACATTTTAGCTGAAACTGGAACAACTCCCTTTATAGGATTTAAAATATACCCATCATCAATAGCTTCTTTCATTGTGTAACTATCGAAAGGCACCCATATTTTTTCAGCCTCAGCATATTTATTAAATTCACCAAAACGTGCTAGTGTATGATCACTTGGAGTAGCTGTAAAACCAATTATCAGATTTTTCTTTACTTGCTGTTTCTTATACATCTCATTATTATCAAAACTGCTTTGTAGTTCATCAAATAGAGAAATCATTTCTTCGTTCTGTTTGCCATTTTGGCTACGATGAATTTCATCGATAATAAAAGCGATTCGTAACGAAGCTAATCTTTTAACTATTTCACTTGTAAGAACTCCACTAATTGTGTTAAACTTCTGAACGTTAACAACAACAATTCTAGTATCACTTTCTAAGGCTTTAACAAATGATTTTTGATCGGAAGCCTCGATATACATTTTATTGCTAATGTTCATGTTGTACATTAACGAATCTAATTGATCGCGAAGTTGTACTCTATCAACCACCAACATGATTTTATCGTAAACGTATTCCTTTTCTTTTCGTAAATCTTTTAATTGAAGGGCTGTCCAGCCAATAATATTACTCTTTCCGAAACCTGCAGCGTATTGCAAGAGTAAAGAATAAACATTTTTATTGTTTTGATACTTTAGACGTTTGCTTATTAATTCTTCAGCTTGCTGGTCACCAATACCTTTCCCTTTCAACTCCTCTCGAAGTTTATTAATGAAATAATCTGGTTCACTTTCATGCTCCAGAAATTCATTGATTTTACTTAGAATCTTATCCGCACCAAACTTTTGTTTTGGGCGTGGTGCTATTAATCGACCATCGTTGTGTTTGTATTGTTTGTTTTTATTCCCTTCTTTCTTTACTAATTCTCGTTCGATAAAATTGTAATACAGTATTTCACGCTCTATCATTTTTTTATCATACAAGGCTTTAAAAGCTTCCTCGAAACGTTTGGTTTTAGAAGCTTTAGGATTTTTGAGAGGATAAATCTTAAAATCTTTTTCAAGACGTATATTATAATTCTCGAAATCGTAGCTTCCTTTAGCAGTAGTTTCTTCTATATTATCGAAAAGATTGCTGATGTTACGAATGACAAATGTTTCTTGAATATCAGTAGATGTAATGTGGATTGCTTTTTCAAATATTTTCAAAAAATCTTTACGAATTGTTCTCGACACATCATTTTTATTGGCAATTACCAGATATTCCTGAACAGCATTTAGATAATCCTTGGCAACTTTATTTCGTCCTCCTTTTCTTGCATTCTGATTGTTATAATTACTTTTCAGCTCAGTATAAGTAATAAAAATCCCATTTAAGAAAAAAGATAAATCCGGACGAAATGAAAAACGCTGTTTGTCTTCAAACTTAAATTTATATGGTAATTCTTGAACTACGGAATAGATGTTTTCATTGAACAGTTTATCCTCGTATGTTTCGCTCCCACTGGGATAAAATAAATGCAGCTTAACCCCTTCAAAAGTAACTGACTTATTCTTATTAATAAAAATCGCCATGTTCATGGATTCCTTAATACGTAGGCTTAGAAAATCCATAAAGGCTCTCATCAATTCTTTCTCTGAATCAAATTTGCGAAGTAACTTCTTATAATTATCTCTATTTAAAGTTGTGTCACTTATGAAGTTTTTCAAATCTTCAACTACAAAGAATTGAGATGATACCGTATTTGCCTTTGCTTCGTTATATTGCAAACCATCTTTACGTTCGCAAAGAAAATTGATGAGGTATTTATCTTGTAAGTCTAATTCCTTCATATTTTAAGAGGGCGTCTAATTATTTCAAAATCTGTTCTTCTTCTCAATTGTAAGGGAGTCTCATTTCACGCGTATCAACTAAGTTGCAAGATGCAATTAGTTCTTTTAAATCAGTTTTAAAACTACTTTCAGGACTAATAATCGTAGAAATACGATTAATGTAGCACAATTGAGCGTAGAATTTATTCTCTAACAAGTTTGTGTTTTTAAGAAACATAAAGATAAACTTTTCTTTTGTTAATCTATTCTGATACTTTCAATTTACCCGTAACCACGTCGTTGATTAGAGTTTTACGAAGCTCTTTAAGCATTCTGATTTGATCTTTGATGTTGATGGTAATTTGATCTATTTTTGATGTCTGAATACTTAGATATTTAGCAATTAATTTTTGCTCATTAATTGGTGGGTATATTAGTTTAAATTTATTCAAATCCTCTAATCTAAGGGAAGGTTGCATTATTGATGGAATCTTTTTTCTCTCCTCTAAAAATGAAGTTGATAAAAAGTAATATTGATAATCTAAATCAATTTGAAAACTAGGCATCATAAGAGCGCAATTTTGTGATAATGAAAATCTACCTTTAATTATTTTTAAATGCATTGCGTTTGCTCCTACTGTTGTGACCAATAAAATACTTTTATCATATTCATATTCGAAAGTATTTATACTTGCCATAATTCCATTATTTGCAGTTTGACCACTGAAAACAGGAAAGCTACCTAGTTTATTCACATCTTTTACAAAATCATTATTGTATTTACTTGCATTTACTCCTTTTGATAAATTAAAAAAATCCTTTAATCGCTTTATGCTCCAATGCTCAGGAATTTGCCCAATCCACTTTATGCCAGAATCAACTAATTTCACGTCTTTATTTAAACCTCGACATACTGTTTCGTTTATTAAGCTTTTGCGTAACTCCTGATACTTGGTCATTTTTTGCTCGAGCAAACTTATTTTTTTATCAATTGCCGTTGTTTTTCTTTCGAGATAATTGGCGATAAGGGTTTGTTCAGAGATTGGAGGTATAAGAACAGGTAAATTACTAAGAAGACTTTGGCTAAGTGAAGCTCTTGTTACTAAACTAATCTCTTTACTTAAAAATTGTCTATTTACTTGTGCTTTAAAAAAGAACTTAGAATATTCCTTCAACAAAGCATTTTTTTTAGGTCGAAGTCTAATAACAAAACCAGAAAATGAAGCTTTAGGTATAGTTTTTAAACAGGTTCCCGCAATTCCAATTTCATCAATAGTTTCAGAAGTTCTTGTGAAAAACACATCTCCTTCCAGCACCGAGTATAATTTTTGCTCTCCACTTGAAGAATTAGCTAGATTAGAAATTGATTCCAAATTAATATTGTCATTATAAACATTACCATAACTTATAAATGGATGCCCATGACCAAAATAATCAGCACCTTTACTTACGCCATTCTGTAAATACCCTAAATTTTTAAGCCTATTAATCTTCCAATTAATAGGAATGCTAGGTATAAACTCAATATCTGAATCAATATAAGTACTATATTTAGTTAATCTCATAGAGCCAACTCCCCCTCTAATTCTTTTAATTCTCTCTCCAAATCATTTAGATTTGAAGAAATTTCACCAACTGAGCGAAGTTGCTCTGGTTTGTAGAACTCTTTATTGAAATTGATTTCTACACCTACAATACTTTCAATATACTCGAATGGCTTGGTGATGTATTTTGCCATAAAGTCGGCAATTAAATCTTCGTTCTCTTCTAAAATAGGAGAGAATGGAATAATCTCGTAATCTTTCTGATAATCAGGCGTGAGCTCTACTGTGATTGCAATGTTTTCTTTTTTCGATTTAGTCGCTTTTTTATATACAGCTTTTACTACGATTTTACCACAGCCTAATTCTTCTTGTTTACCATTACTTTCCTTGATTAGGGTTTCTTTGTCCTGATCGAAAAAATAAAGGGCCTCTTCTGTATATACTTTAAGATTTCCCTCTTTGTAATCAAGCTCTGAAAGCATTGGTTTTATTTCCTTCTCAAAATACTGCTTAAGTATAGCAAATCTATCTTGATCAAAATCGAAGATTTCAAAATCAGTTATTTCTATTTCACTTTCATTATCAAGCTGCGTAATTTTAAGCGGGTTTAGCTTTACTGACTTATCTCTTTTTTCTTCACCCTCCTTGTTCTTCTTTACAGGCAATTGAGTTTCAAATGTTTTTCCATTCTCATCAATATTAGTCAACGTGATTGACTGCTTATTGTAATAAAAATGCCACTTATCGTAAACGCGAGAGAAATCGTTGTCTTTAAAATCTGCTAGTGTTTTAACTATTTCCAAACGGTTTTCGTAAACCATTTCTTTACGCTTTTTACCTTTACTTTTCTTCAAGGGTTTGTAAAGTTGAGAAGCATTAATGAGAATTAGTTTATCTTTTCTTTCAACTGTCTTATTCTTATTGAAAATCCACAAATAGGTATAAATGCCTGTATTGAAGAATTCATCAGTAGGCATTTGAATAATTGCCTCTACGTAATCATTATCGAAAAAATGTTTACGGATGTTGCTTTCACCACTACCAGCATCGCCACTAAAAAGTGTAGAACCATTGTGAACGACTACAGATAAACCTTTGTCGTTTAGGTATGAAATAATGTGTTGAGTAAACAGGAATTGACCATCGGAAATGGATGGTAAATCGAAGAAACGTTCTGTCTGATCGTTCTTAATGTCTTTTTGATATCCTTTCCAGTCTACCCCATATGGTGGATTTGCAACAATAACATCAAAGCCTTTATCATCGAATTTTCTTTCGGTTAAGGTGTTACCGTATTCAATGTGAGAATCGATTCGAAAACGACTTTCAATTTTGGCTAGTGCGTATAAACTATCACTCCATTCCTGACCATAGGAAGCCGTTAAACGATTTTTAAATTTCTCCTTGATTTTATCTTCAACACCAAATAACAAGTTACCCCCACCACATGTTGGGTCATAAACAGTTAAAAATTTGTTTGAATCTTCAATCTTTGAAGTGATAATTTCAGATATCAAAGAGATAATATCATCAGGTGTATATTGTTCTCCAGCTGTTTCGGCAGAAATATCAGCCCACTTTCTCTTTATATGCTCTTCTAGAGTCGTGATTTCGGAGTTATCAAAAGGAACCAAATTCACTTCGCTCCATGCTTTAACAGTTCCAAAAAAGATATCTCTGCCTTTTTTCTTTAGTAAGCCACTAACTCCAGAAATATCCAAGAATTTTTCTTCTTCGGTGCCTTTCTCAACACCGAGTAATGATTTTGTTTCTGGATCGAAGGCGCGTAAATATGCATCGAAATCAACATCGAAGGTTTTATCATTTTTACAAATGTCCTTTAGTGTTTTGTTTTCACGAATCACATAATCGTTATATCCTAAGCCAACTTCCTGAAATTCTTCAACAAAATCGTCTATATCATCTCTACTAATTTCTTCCTCTAACTCTTGAGCATGACGAATCAATCTACTTTCCACCATGATTAAGGCAAAAAAAGGCATCATGAATTTAGGAAAATCACTCTGTTTTATTCCTGCACCTATAAGCAAATCGGCAGTACGCCAAACGTCTGATTCGTATTGTAATATATTGGTACTCATATGTTATTTTTCTGATTATTTGAAACGATATTTATCCAGATACTTTTAAATAACTGTAAAGATTCTGAACCTTCAAAAATAGAAAGAAATATCATAGCTATGCTTAGATATTTGTAATATTCAAATTAAAATTCTTTGATTAAAACTAGCCCTATTTGTTCAAATGTATCCTTAAGATTACATTGCTCTGTGATCATGTTTGTTATACGATGGCATTCTTGGGTTAGGTTGACAGGATAAGCATGCTCATAAACAATTTCATGAAGTATCTTACAAAAACCCTCTCTCCTATTCCTTCGGCTTTTAGTGAGGATATTTTGGTATAGTGGTGGTAAGGTGTCAACGAGCTGATGATTGGCTTTCAACATTTCTCTGGCGATGTCATTGGCGTAGACCATAAAGGTATTCAGAACTGGTGAGAAGTGTCGGAAGTGCTTTTCTTGTGAATAGGACTGAACTAGCTTTTTAGGTGAATCGGACATGAAATATCGGGGATGCTTGATCACCGTTTCGATAGCTTCGAATAAGTTAATTTTTCTATCGAGTTCGAACTTGAGATCTAAAAGATCTTTCAGTTCTAATTGGGATTGATCCAAGATTCGTATGAGGCCCGGAGATAAAAGAGCTTCATTTTCCAGAAAGAAGCTGATCAGGATGTTTATTTGTTGGGATAGGTTGATGAGATGAGTTTTCAATGTTTGCATGGCAAATGAATTACGAATTAATAATTACGAATGACGGCTAATAATTATGAGTTAGGAATGATTAATTATGGAGATGTCTGAAAGGTTAAAAGGTCCAAAAGTCGAAAGGTTGCACTTCAGCTCCGGACCAGTTATCGTCAAATCTATCGATTTGGGGTTTTAAAGGGAAAAGCTGCTGAGCGCAGCGTTCCCTTTAAAACCCTTCTTTTATCGGGTCCACTTTTTTCCTTGCCTGAATATGCTTTTTCAAGCTGGGTTTTGTGCGCAAACTAATATATGAGCTGATGGCGTTTGAAAGTTGGATTTTGACCTGGTTGTTGTGAATCACCAATTGCCAGGCATCCTCATCGCCATAAATACGACAAAACTCTAATTCTTCTATAGGCAAAAACAAGGGTTTGTATCGGTGTTTCATTTTTATAAAGCCTGCATCCCATGCTTTTTGTCGGTAACGGACAATGGTGGATTTACCTAAATTCAGAACCTTAGCCAGATAATCTGCCGGAAGATCACGGTAGCGACAATTCGTAGTGGTACGCCCTTTTTTTCGTGCCGACTGCCTTGCTATCCTATCTTTGTAATGAAGGTAATAGGTTACCACCGCCGCATAGATGAATGGGCGGAAGTTATTGAAATTCTGCTGCTCGTATATGGCACCAGTAGCAGATTGAAAATTGAGTTTCTTTGCCAGCACTAAATAGCTCACTACTCTAAGGCATTCGCGTTTGGAATTCATCGTCACCCAGTCATTCTTCAACAACCAAGAGAGGTTCGCTTGAAGTGTTTTCGGTGATTTAATTTCGAGAGCCAAAAGTATCTTTTCTCTTTGTTCCTTATCCCAAGAGACATATCCCGATCCCTGGCTTTTCAAGTACAAGAAAAGTCGTAGTGGATTTACTTTCCTATTGGAAAGTGCATACACCAAGAGTTCTATGGGGATGTTCATGGGTTTCACTGAAACAATTATGAATTAGGAATTAATAATTACGAGTTAGAAATTACGAATTACGATGAGTTGTAAGGTTTAAAAGGACTAAAAGTCAAAAGGTCTGAAAAGTGAAAGTGTCTGTAGACACAATTATGAATCACACTTCGACTACGCTCAGTGACCGGTTGTTATAGTGAGAAATTATGAAGAGTTACACTTTGTCCTTCGGCTTCACTCAGGAACCAGACACAATGGCCAAGTTGAGCTAAGTGTGTAGTGCTGGCTGGTAGTTCTTTTCCAATGCTTTTTTGATGTCACTGGTTTTGTAGAGGGTTTTGCCTCCAAACTGGATAAAAGAGATTGTGGCTTCATCGCGGTACTTTTGAAGGGTGCGTTTGCAGATTTTAAGTAGGGTGCAAACCTCATCGGTATCCAAATAAGTATCGCCTAAGGGGTTTCTTTCGTTTAGTGAAATTTGCTTAAGTTGGTTCTCAACGGATTTCACTTTGTCGGCAAGTCCTAAAAAGACTTTGATTAATTCTTTTTCTTGTTGCATAGCGATCAAAGATTAATTGTTAAAAAGTCGAAAAGTCCAATAGTCTAAAGAACTCATTCGTCTTTGCCAAAGCTTCGAATGGCTACAACAAGTTTAAAGAGGGAAAATGAAAAAATCATGCAAGTGTCATACAGAAAATTTCAACCTCTAATCAAAAAAAGATGCTTGAATATTGTGATAATAAGGGTTTAATCGTTTTATTTTTTTTCGCACTATGTTAACTTTTCTTTCACATACTTTGATTTGCTTAGAGCAACACAAGGTCATTATGCAAGTGTCACCTGATATTCAATCAATTACACGCGAAAATATAAATCATAACATAAAAATTTCGTAAAAAATACAAGCTGCATTAAGTTTATTTCATTTTCTCACCATTTGAGAAAAGTATAAATACTTTTTTTAAACGATCAATAAATGGTGTTCTATTAGCTCGTACTGTCAGTTTATGGATTCTACTTTCAGGATCTGAAACCCGATCAACATTTAAGAATTCTCCAAGTTGTTTAATCAGTTCTTTTCGGGACAGAACTGTTTCATCCAACATTCCTAAACTTTGGGATTGATCTAAAGACAATGTCAATTCTAAAAAATCAGAAGTCGTAGCCATCCACTTTAATGGATAAACTGGTTTATCAGAATGTAAATGACATGAATATGACAAACTTTTTAAACAATCAATGCAAGCTTCAAAATAAAGGTTTAAAGGTGAATTATAAAAATCAAGTCCTTTGTCCAGATATTCTGCAACCAATTGTTCTCGTGTCTTTTGAATATATTCCATTTTTTCATTTATAGATTTTATAGCGTATAATTCACTTTTAATTTTCATAAAAGCCGGATAAAATTCTTGTAAATTATCCTTCCACGACTTCTCTGGGATATTTATTGATTTCGTATTCGATGTAAATTTGCTTTTGCAGCTCTTAATTTGTTTTATAGATTTCTTTATAATCCTTTTCTGATATTTAAAGAACTTCATTAGTTCTGCTAATTCACTTGGGCTATGCTTAATGTAAGGAATAGTTGTGTTTTTTTTAGAAACGATCTTTGGATTGTGATGAAAATTTTCCAAAGTAAATCCTTCGTCCACCTGATCTTTGAGTAATTCAAATAAGCGAATATGTATTTCCAGATAAATCTCAATTTCTTGCCTTGTTTTGAGTGTAGAAATATTATCTCTTAATTCTTTACTGTATTTATAATACAAATCTGTTAAGTGGGATCTAAAATTTTGATAACTATCATATCTATTAAAATAGAATTTGTATGAATCATCTACTTTTTCAAATGCAATAGTAGCTTCTGATAATTCTTCCTTTAATGCGAGAAAATCAACTTCCTTAATCATACGCAAAGCTATTTTCATCTAAAAATATACAAACTTCGTCATATAACAATACAATTATCACGCCAAGACACTATAAGTCTGGTAATTATAAATAGTCACAACAACAAAAAAGACTAATTAAATATTAATTAGCCTTATAATTCAAACAAACAGGTGTTCGACACCTTATTAAAGAAGTTATGTCAAACTTTTGAATTCACCTTTAATCTTCCAGTCTATTTCATTTATTTTCCGGTTAAAATTCTTTAAATGTTTAATCAGCTCCTTAAATGATGGCGATGTCCCATGAATCATTTGTTCCTGCATAACTTTATAGTCTTTTTCCCATAAATCTATCACTTCAGGTATTGGTATAATATTTATGGTTTGAGCTTGATGAAGATTGTAGTCTACTCCTCCCAGTTTTGCAAATCGATATCTATGATTCACGATAGTTTCGTAAAGATCTTTATCGCCAATTGCTTTCTCTGCAAATTCTGTTTGTGATAATTGATAGACATCATAAAGGTGTCGGCTCAAACGCTCCACTCTTATTTTTTCGAGTGGTCGCGAAAATTCTTCATGTAACAAGAATACTTTTTCAAGCAATGTCCGCTCCGGATTAACCGTTGGAATATTAATCGGTTTTTGAGCAAAATCTGCATTAGGATAAGCTTGATCTACTAGTGAGTTGAATACACATTTTGAAAATGGTTCCTTCAAAGAACGACATCCAATTTCAACTTGAACTCTGGGCTGAATATAGCCCGGAGATGAAATCACATTAGGATAATAAATCTCAATAATCCGAGGATCCTGGTCGGAGTCTTTAGCATCTACTAATGCTAACTTGACATTAGTTAATCCTTTATCTACAAACCTAGCTGATAATTCAGGAAAGAACTCCTCAGTAATGTACCTGTTGGATTCTTTTCTGAGCTTGGTAATTTCTTTTTTTCTTGTCAACTCGCCATCAAAACCAAGAAAGCTACGATCAACAGCCAAATCAATGTCTTCAGAAAATCGTTCAATTAAATCCCAGGCTTTACTCAAAGAGGTTCCTCCTTTGAAAACCAAATGTTTCCCGATTTCCATTTCAAAAATAATGGCAAGTGTTTGTACTACCCACCAATCTTTTTCTACAGCGAATGGAGTTAGTTTTGCTTTATCTGCAACTTCTTTAAATATTGCAAGCTTATTTTTCTCAGGTATTTTATAAAATTGATTCATCCTAACTAAGTGCTTTTTGCATTATTTTTCTTATCCATACTGGTGCCAATAGAATATCGTTTTTTAAAAACTTCTGATTTTCTTTTACCAACAAACTAATAATTTTTTCCTCCTCATCTGGTGTCACCTTATCCTTGCCAATTTCTTTCAAAGCTTGAATTATCAGGCCTGATATCTTTCCTTTAGCCAACAAATTCTTCGGAGTCGTCTTTTTGAATTTAATCGTACGGTTTCCAATTTTTATTTCACGAGGGGCACCATCAGTAAGAAAAACGACTTTCATCGGAATTTGAGTGCTTAATCCCAAGGCGTTGAGAGCATAGGCACCAGTAGGCACGATACGTATCTTATCGCGTTTTGAGATAGCTAAAGCAACTTCCTCAGCTGTAGGAGTCAATTCTCCTATGAATTCGTCAATTTCAGGACGAACATAGATACCTTGTGCAACGGTTCTAATTACTCCTCTATCTTTTAGACGCTGCAAAGCCTTGCGCACAGCTTCCGAAGATCCTATAGCACTAAAGTCCTCAGGAAAAAGTAAAACACCTTTCCTTCTAGACTTAATCGATTTTTCTATTTCTTTCTCTATGCTCAACACTTTTACTTTCTGTTATTATCTTGTCACAAATTTAGTAAATATTTGTGACAAAAAATACAATAACAGACAATCACATCCTGTCGCAAAAAAAGTAAATATTTGCGACAAATTAAAGTGTGATTAATCTATTGGCTGCATCCAAAACTTCGTTCTCAAAACTATCCAGGTAGATTTGAGTTGTTTTTTCGGTGGTATGCCCAAGACCTTCGGATATTACCGCAGTTGGTACACCTGAACGCTTTGCAATGGTGGCCCATGAGTGACGAGCCACATAGGAAGTTAAAGGTAATGATAATTCGAGTTTATTTCCAATCTCCTTTAATCTTCTATTCTGATTTCTCATACATGAACGGTAGAGCTCATGGATTTTTTCATGTTTGGGATCCAATAAAGGAAATAGAAAAGCATCAGGATTCTTTAAATCAGAATATCTATTAATGATTTCCATTGCTGGTTCCAACAAGGCCATACTATATTTTTGACTGGTTTTTTGTCTTGAGTAATTCAGTCTGCCTTTTCTAACATCCTTAACCCTCAAATAGGCAATGTCAACAAAAGACATTCCCATGGTGTAAAAGCTAAACATGAATAAATCTCTGGCTTTCTTTTGACCAGGGAATTCGTCCAAATCAATATCACGTATTGAAATAATCTCATCCTTGGATAAGGCTCTTTTTTGAGTTTTTTCAGTTTTGATCTTAAACTTACCGAATGGATACAGTTCCTTTTTGGCAAGCCCTTCTTTTATGGCTCTGTTATAAACTGCTCTTAGGGTCCTAAACTCAAAGGCCACACTATTGACCTTATTCCCTTTTTTGAGCATATACGTTTCAAACTTCTTCAGAATCGAATAATCAATTTGATCAAAACTGATATCCTTATCATTTCGAAATTTCAGAAAGACAGATTGGACACGTTTATAACAAGTGGCATTTCCAAACTTTCCTTGCTCTTCCAATTCATCAATTATTTTTTGTGTGAAAACTTTGAAGGTTGAAGATTCTTTCCCTTTCAGCATTTGCAATACATCATCAGCAGTAAAAGTTTTTTCATCATTTTCAAGATCAAGTACAATTTCCTCAGCTCTAAAAAGAAGCTTCTTTAGAAAAAAGTTCTTTTTGGCAACAAGGAGTTTTTCTTCTTTGGGAAAATTCACAAGCTTTCTTTCATGTTCGTCCCAATTCTCACTCATCACAGAAATACCAGTTGAGTACCACCTTCGAACTCGCTTATGAAGAACCTGCAATAAAATAGGAGATGTCCCGTCTTTTAATACTTTATTCTTAAAATGGTAAAGTTTTACGGTAGCCATAATTTATTCAATTTTGATTCTGGTAGCAACATGGTAGCAACATGGTAGCAACAAATACTACTTAAAGTTACTTTTATATTTTTAAAAATCAAAAATAACAACGCAAAACAAAGCATACATAAACCTAACAATCAACACATTACAAACACTCCTGCAATAATACTCAAAAACAGCAAAAGCTATTGTTTATAGTCTGGGGGACCAGGGGTCGCAAGTTCAAATCTTGTCATCCCGACGAAATTTAAACCCCATAATAAAGCGATTAACTAATAATTAATCGTTTTATTTCTTTCATCTCACCTATCACTATTTAAGCAGACTTTGTAGCTTCGAAAGTGCTAAAGGTATTTCAGGTATAAACAACACCTACTCACCTAGTAAATGATAGAAAACAAAAACACATAGCTTGTATCATGTTCATTCCTATTATTTATCACCCACTTTTATGAACTATTTTTGAAGGATCAATTCCTTTTTTAGTATTTGTTTTATTTCTAGAGATAACAATTGCGTTATCCCACCAAATGTTAGTTGATATATCTAGATCTTCTGCTCTGTAGTACCTGTCAATTCCTTTATTTGATCCATCACTATATATCTTTCCATACCCATTGGGATCATAAATCTCATAAAAAACCTTACCATCAACCACCTTATATCCTTTTGCAATTATAAAATGTCCCCAGTCTTTTGTTTTTGTAGTATAAAATTTATCAACATGCCAGTTATTTTTCTTTTGTTCAGTGATGTAATACATGTCTAAGCAAATAATCACAATATTCCCTTCATCCAACTCCTCTTTTACCTTATTTATTGTAGGTAATTTTATGGTGTAATTTGAAACATTATTTTTATTTAAATAAGGAATAATGTCACTTGTATACCACCAACCACCTTCAGGTCTGAATGCACTTCTAGCATCTTCCGGGATACCAGAAAAACTTTCATTTGTCCATTTAATAGCCATTGTAGCTACAGTTGGTCCACAGTTTACATCTGCATATTTACCCGTATTAGCCTGATCAAAATACCATTCGTAGTCAACATTGTTACTTTTTTCTTCTGTAACTTCTGCACCAAGGCCTATTTTTCTGGCTTCTGTAAGTTCAGGAAGTGTTATCGTTTTAGTGATTGAATTCTCAGATTCGGTATCGCTAACGGTTAAGGTAACATCTAGCTTCTGTTTTTGGTTTAATTCTGATAATGTAAATAGACTTGAATGACCATTTATATTTGATAATCTAATCAATTTTGATTCTGTTGACCATGTGCACGTTAAAGGATCATCATCCAAATCATTAGATTTATCGGTTAGTCTTATTTCATCGATTTCAATGCTATAATTAAAATCAACTTCTGGTATTGAATTTTCCTTTTCAATATCATCAGTACATGAGAATACAATGCCCAGAATACCTAAGAATATAATTATTTTTCTCATATGTTTATGGTTTAATTTCTATTTGTCATATAGGATACACAAACTCGATTATTCCCTGTATGATAAGATCTAAGTCTTGCAGAAAACCGACAATATCTATTTCTGCAAGACTTATTTATATGATAATAATTTATGGCGTCTTTGTTAAGGTTGATGTTGTAAAATAATCATTCCACCATCTACCATCAAATGTGCCTGCTGGTTCCATCCATCGTGCTCCCCACTCGTTAAGTGTAATAACAATCTCCGACTTGTCTGCGTTTATTGTATATGTTCCCAAAATAGGATCTTCTGTCTGATCTCCTTCCCAGTTGTCATTAAAATTTTCACCCGAATAAAATCCAAAATAATAATACCCAGCACCTGTGTCTGTAAGTTTTTGAGATGAAGCGAGTTCTATCGTTTTTTCTGCTTCATTAACAACACCAACAACACCTACCTGAACATCTTGTTTCCAAGGGAATATATTCTTAAAAATAATCTGAGAATCATTATCAGGATCTACTTCAATTTGTGAAGTCCAATTCACAGTTCCACTCCACGTAGGATGTGATTCACCCACATGCGTATAATTTCCATTAAAATATCTCAATGGATGTTCATCATCAATGATTGTTACCAATATCTTTTCTTTACCATCAATACCTATATCAATCCCATTTGGTACTGATGTAATTTCAAGATAAAATTGTTTTTTGCCATCAATCATATCATTATCAATCAAGCTTAGAGAAGTTTTAGCATAACCAACACCTTTCTCAAAAATAACTGTATTACTTGCTAGGGTAACATCAGTATCCGTTGCTGGATTTTCCAAACCTTCAGTTGTTATATTTACGGTACATTCTGTACGTTGGGTAGAGAATGTTACCAATTGTAGTTCAAGTTCCAATGTGGTGTTACTTTCGTTATAGCTAGCATCTGATTTTGTAAATGAAACATATGCTATATCCTCAGGTACTAGTATAGAATCCTTTTCTTCACAAGAAAAAAAGAAACCAACTATTATTATAAGTCCTATTACTTTAAATAAATTCATCATAAGTTTTTTTTCGTGTTGCAAATTAATATTCAGGATTTTGTTTTAGGTTTTTATTTACCGTAACCTCGTTTAAAGGAAGTGGCATAGCCCAACGGTAATTTGGAAAATCAATATCAATATTATCGGTTTCGGTAATTCTTATTTCATTTTCGTCTCTGTTTAAATTTCTACCTGTTCGAGACAAATCCCATACTTGATTTCCTTCAAAGCATAATTCACGTCGTCTCTCATTATAAATATCTTGAAGATTTACGCTACCAACAGCTGTTAAGCCGCGATTTGTTCTAATCATATTATAATCCGATAGTGCATTATATCCTATCGCATTATTTAATGAAGCTTCGGCTCGTATCAAGTACATTTCAGAAAGTCTTAATACCGGGATATTATTTTCTCTAATATGTGATTTCCCTGGATATTTAGCAGGCCAAGAATAGCTAGGGTATTTTGAATGATATTGAAACAATTGGCTTCTTATATCTCCAGATTCATATAAATTAAGTAAATCATCTGAGGCACAAACATCACCATAACCATTAGGGTAATAAATATTACCTATTTCATTAAACCCAGGGTAAAAAGCTTGACCATCTTTACCAAAAACCTCAAATATAACTTCACTTTGGGCATCTTTTCCCCAAACATCTAGATAATTAGCTGCAGTATAAAGGGTATAATTACCACTCTCAATAACCATATCGGCTAAGTCAGCTGCATTTTGCCACTCACCCATATAAAGAGCGACTTTAGCTTTTAGAGCATATGCAGTGTATTTATTTGCCAAGGCAGCTGCACTTCCAGTAGTTGTTCTTGACTGAACCCCTAACATAGAAATTGCTTTATCAAGATCTGTATTAATTTGTGTATATACTTCAAGGATTGTATTTCTCTCAGGATAGCTTATTTCTGATTTAGTAATTACAGGAACTCCTAATGATTCTGGTTGATAAGTATAAGCTTGTGCATACATTCTAACCAGGTCGAAATGAGCCAATGCTCTTAAAAAATAACTTTCTCCTTTTATGTGATTCAAACTAATTTCATCAACATTTGGTTCGTTTAATATCTCAGCATATTCCAAAATGCTGCTCGCTCTTACAATTGTTTGATAAGCATTTGTAAATAACGATGAAGTATTTGATGGGTCATTAGTCCATGTATACTCTGTTCTAAAACGCCCTGTGTTATTGGGGCTTGCTTTAGCATTCCCTCCTTTTAAATCAGCTATAACAGGGAAATAGCGTCCGTACCAATTCGATGAATATAAGGGGGCGTAAGCTCCAAGTGTAGCTTCTTCTAATCCAGCGTATGTTGAAAGGCTGAGTATTTTTGTGTTTTCTAATTTGGGTTCCAATTCAAGGAAATTATCGCATGAAGCAAAAGATGCCAATAGAACCAACAACAAATATTTTATAGATTTCATATCGTGTATTTTTTTTTATAATGATTAAAAACCTAGTTTAACTCCAAAAATAAACTTCTTGGCCAATGGATACGTTCCGTATACATTTCCATTATATGATCTTTCAGGATCCCAATAGCTTACGTTGTGCCATACATATAAGTTAGATGCTTCGCCATAAATATCTAATGAGTTTAACTTGACAGATTTTAACCATTTTTTGGGTAGGCTATAATTTATGTTCAAACTCTTAAATCTTAGGTAATCACCTTTCTCAATCCACCTGCTTGATTTCCATGCTCTGGAGTTAGATGAATTACCTGCAATAGGTTTAGGTACGGCTGTTTTGTCTCCTGGCTTCTTCCAGTAATCAAGCTGTGAAGCAACCTGATTGTGACCGATATACCATCCATCTGATTTTGTATAGCTTGATTCCATTATATAAACAGAATGTCCTGTTTTAAATTCGAACATTGGGCTAATGGATAAGCCTTTCCATGAAAAAGTTAAATTAAAACCACCAACGAATTTTGGTTCTTTTTGACCTTTTGTTACTCTTCTGGCATTGGAGTAACTTTCGGTTAAATCACCATTTTTATCATACCACATCCCCATACCATTTAGGGGATTTACACCAGCCCAATCCCACACATACCATTGAGAATAGTTCTCGCCTACTTTATGTATTGCATTCCATCCATCAAGAATTTCTTCATCGCCGCCTAAGTCCAAAATCTTAGTTTTATTATAAGCCACATTAAATCCAAAATTTAAGTTCAGATCTTCGGATTTAATGATATCGGTATCAAAAGAAAACTCAATTCCCTTATTACTCATTTCACCAACATTTTGAGTTTGAGAACCAAAACCTGTTGTTCTGGGAATTGGTACATTCAGTAATATATCGGATGACTTACGGTTGTAATATTCCAATGTAAAATTCAATCTGTCAAATAAATTAGCGTCTAAACCAATATTAATTTCTGTACTTTTTTCCCAATGTAGATTAGGATTTGCCAACCTTACAGGATAACTTGAAACGCCATTATTATATTCGGTTGTACCATAGGTCTCATAATGTCCATAATTACCTATTCGGTCATTACCTTTTGTACCATAACTCAATCGAAGCTTCAAATATTTCAGATAATTAATATTATCCACAAATTTTTCATTATGAATATTCCAGGATGCCCCTACGGAATAAAAGGTTCCCCATACAAAATTGTTCCCAAATTTTGAAGAACCATCACGACGTACACTGGCCGAAAGTAAATACTTATCATTTAAATTATAATCTAAAATACCAAAGAAAGAGGATAAAGCATATTCGCTCAAATTAAGATCAATAAATTGTTTTTCGCTTGTTGTATTATTGATGTATGGCATAGTTTCACCAATACCCTTTGCTTCCAAATCATAATTAGAATAATTTTCATATTGGAGTTCCTCTCCCAAAAGCACTCTTAACCTTCCGTACTCGTTAAGATCACGGGTGTAATTTAAGGTATTAGATGTTTGTAGTACGTATTTTTTAGTTAATCCAGCCCAAACGTTTCCATTTACATCTGCTCCGTCAGGCATATCTGGACTATAATAATTTCTTCCTTCGCTGTCCAAATAATCGATAGAATTATTTGTTTTAAAGGTTAAGTCATTTATTGGTTCCCAATTTAAATAAACACTTGAGGTTAAGCGATAAAACTTATCCCACTGATCATTCACAGCAGGAATGCCAACAGGATTGAACCCAAAATTAGAAGGTACATCCCAATTAGTGGTTCCATCAGTATTGTATGTATTTTCCCAAGGGAGCATATTCTGTGCGCCATAAATTGGACTTGAATATGCCAATTGCAAAGGTACATCGTTGTTCTTAGAATAGGATGTACGTATTTTTGTACCTATCTCTAAACGCTCTGTTGCTTTATGCGCCAGATTTAAGGCTAAATTAAGCCTTTTGTAATCAGTTCCAACCAAAATTCCATCTTCACTATAGTATCCTCCAGAAATGTAAAATTTAGTTTTCTCATTTCCTCCTGATGCGCTTAGATCAACACTGGTTAATTTACCCGCTCTAAATACTTCATCAAACCAATTTGTTTGTGGTCCATCTAATAAAGACTTTGGGTAGTAATGCTCTGCATCACTGGCATCGTCGGGATCGAAACCTGCGTTAACAACCGCATCTCTATGATATTGCAACAATTCATTGGAGTTCATAAATCGGTAATCGCCTGATTTTGCTAATTCTGAAATACCATACCTCGCATTAATAGAAAATTTGGTTTTCCCTTTTTTACCAGACCTTGTCGTAATTAATACAACACCATTTGCGGCTCTTGAACCATATACTGAGGTGGAGGCTGCATCTTTCAAAACACTTATAGATTCAATATCGGCCGGATTAATGGTTGACATGACATTACTATTGGTTGTTGAATAACCATAACTACCTGACATAACAGGCACTCCATCTACAATATAAAGAGGTGAAGTTCCGGAGCTAATTGTACCGATACCACGGATTATCATGTCTGTACCACCGCCAGGTTGCCCTGAATAATTATTAATTTGAACTCCAGCAACTTTACCCTGAAGAGCTTTTTCGGGACTTGAAACAATTGTTTTTTCAAGATCTTCAGATTTCATAACCGCAACCGATCCTGTTGCTGCTTCTTTCCGAGTTACACCATAGGCAACAACAATAACATCATCTAATTTTGTTGTTGCTTCTTCTAAAGAAACATTTATTTCAGTTTGTTTTGCCACAAGGACTTCCTGTGTTGTATGTCCAATAAATGTAAATACTAAAATGGCATCAGAATTATCTACCTGAATGGAATATAAGCCATTCATATCAGTTGCTGTACCTGTAGTTGTTCCTTTAATCACAACAGACACTCCAGGTAATGGTTGACCATTACTATCGGTTACTTTTCCTTTAAGTTTTATTTCTTTCTGCTCCTTTTTTATAGGTTTAGCAGGCTCTTCATATTCAACAGGGTGAATAACGATTACCTTATCTTTAATTTCATATCCAAGCTCAGTACCTTTCAAACATACATCCAGTATCTCCATTACTGTTGCATCCTCAAAGTTTTTATTTAGCACTGTCACTTCTTTAACATCCGAAGATCTATACAGAACTGTAAAGTCGGTTTGCTGGCGAATCTCTCTTAAGACATCCCTCAGTTCAGAACTCTCAAGCTCTAAAGAAAGTTTCGTTCGTTGAGCGTACGAAGTCGACGCATACATATTCAGGCTCGAGACCAGTAATATTAAAATCAAGTTTTTCATGAAAAACAGGGTTTTTCGATCGAACCAGCATATTGCTAGGTTCCTAGGTTTCATTTTCATAAATTTGCATTTAGGTTATACATTATTTTAGCGAATAATAGAATGTGCCTTATCTCAGGGGAGATGTACCAGCATCTTCCCTATTTTGTACTTACTTCTATATGTTTTTAATTATTATCCTACTCCATTAGTTTGCTTTCTTTACCAAAAGCACATCCTCTTTGAGGTAGAAATTAACCGATTTAGTCATTTCAAATAGTTGTAACAACTGGTTCATATCCTTATACCGATCAATTCCTCCTGTAAATTCATAAGATTTAAGTTCTTCTGATTCGTAAAAGATCTTAAAATCATACCAGCGAGCTAACTCTTCCAAAATATCTTCCAGCGTTTCATCCTCGAAATCAAACATACCATTCCGCCAATCCAACACACGATTCACATCTACCTTCCTTACTTCTAAATGTGCTGAACTATTGGTTATAGCTTGCTCGTTAGGCTTGATCACAGCTTGTTTTCCAAATCCATTATCAATTGCCACACTTCCTTCAATTAGAGTTGTAAAAATACCTGCATCACCCTTATAGGCATTGATATTGAATTCGGTTCCCAAAACTTCAATTTGGGTGTTTCCACTTTCTACAACGAAAGGCGTGCTTTTATCAGGTGTTACATCAAAATAGGCCTCTCCGGTAATATTTACTTTCCTAATATTCCCAGCAAATTGAATTGGGTAGGTAATGCTCGATTCAGCATTTAACCACACGACGGTACTGTCCGATAAAACCAACTTAAAGTCAGATCCTCTTGGAACATTTATGGTATTGTATTGGGTGTATTTTTGCTTTTTACCTTCGAAAGCAAGGTAGTTAACAAGGCCATCTTTCTTTTGAATTTCACCTTCTCGTTCCTTTATATTGCTTTCTCCTTTTTTATCGAGCAAGACTCTTTTTCCTGTTGATAGCACTAGCTCAACCTGTCCTTCTTTAACATGAATAGGTTTGGCATCGCTTAATCTCTGATAGTCTTCAGCTGTAATTACAACATAAGCTAACCAGCCTGATGCAAGTAAAAGGATAATGGATGCTGCAACTTGGAACATCCTTAAATAGCTCCTATCCTTTTTAGTTGTTTGTGCTATAAATTGATCAAAAGCTGGGCGGTAATCAATTTTGGAGAATTCATCCGATGTTTTAATTTGAAAATAGGCTTGAGCCTTTTGAAAGTATTTTTGATTCTTGGCATCAGCTTGTAGCCATGCATCTAGCTTGATCTTTTCTTCAGAGTGAAGTTGACCTGCAACAGCTTTTCTAAAAAGCTGCCAATCGATATGTATCTTCTTTTTGTCCATATATACCTCTTAGTCTATGGTCAAAAAAAAAAGGGTGACAAAAAAGATGAAAATTTTCAATAAAAAAACTGATCCATTAAATACCAAATCATTACAGCGGGTGAATAATATGTTTCAAATTCAGCACGAAATCGTTTATAAGCTCGTTGTATATGTGTTTTAACAGAATTAACACTTATCCCTAACTCTTCTGCAATTTCTTTATATTTCCACCCATAAAAGCTGTGATACTCCAACACTTTTCTCATTTGTGGCGGGCAATCATCAAGCACTTGTCGTATTCTATCTTTTATGGCTTCATCGGGCATAGCTTCAAAATCCATAGTATTTAAATAAGCTTCTTTAAGTTGGTCTTGATGCTTATCAATAATATTGAGTTTTTTAATGCGATCGAAAGCTTTATATTTCACACAGGTATACAAGTAGGTTTTAATGGTGTTCTCAATTTCTACCTGATTATTTTTTTTCCATAAATCAAGAAAAACTTCCTGAACCACATCCATAGCCTCTTCTGAATCGAATAAAATGCCCTCACAAAATGTCACCAGCGACGAATAGTAATCACAATACAGTTTCTCAAAGAATTCTCGATTCTTTGGAATAAGTACAGATTTAGCGTTTTCGTTTGGGTTCATGGATTTAGGTTTGATGGCTAAATTTAGGACTTAATTTTTGCAAAACAAGCATCCAAAACTTTAGTTCTCGCTCTTATTAAACAAAACTATAAAAACCAGAAAAAAACACCCCGAAGGATGCTATATGTTTTAAAATCAAAAACTTTGTCTCGTTCTGAAATAGCCTTATACGAAAAGTATCATATTCTAATTTCTGGCTTGGCAAAAACTACGCTCTTTTGCGAATTTTGATTTGTGTATTGGAGCTTGTAAATGTGCGTTGACTTCTTGCTCTTTGCATAAAACCGAGTTAGTAGGTGCACTTTTTTATAGCAGTACTTGTTTCTGTTTTATAAGCATTTCGAATAACAGTATTCAGGCTTATGAAAACAATCAACAGACTAGAACTTACAACTCAGTATCATCTGCTAACAAAGCATTCTTAATTCCGACTATAGTAGTCGTGGTACCACAACTACTATAGTTGTAGATTCACGACCATAACAGTCGTGGTACGACGACCGCGACCGTCGTAGTAGCTAAGCAATAAAACATAGGGCGTAAAAAAAAAGCTGACCCGTAAAAGCCAGCTTATAATTTATTCAGAATCTATCGTTTTTTGTATTTAGCTTACTGGTGTCAAGTCGATTAAGAAGCGACCAGTACGCATACTTTTGTAATTTTTAAATATCGTTCTGACTTCAATTTGAAAAGTTCCTTCAGTCAGACTTTCGGGCACGAAGAACAGAAGTTCCGATGGCTTGTTCTTTACCACATTGCTAACGCGTGTTTCACTGCTATCGGCTGCAATAAAGAAGATGCCTTGTTTGTCGTCTTCTTTATCGAACTTAAGTAAGGCGCCTTTTACCGAAGCAATTTGCCCCGGACTAAAACTTTCATTAATCGCTTTTGTTTTCAGATCGGTGAATCGCTGAATAACAGGCTGTGGTGCACTTATCTCAACTTTTCGCAACTCGATATTCGTGATGGCTTCTGCCAGACGCTTACCTGCGTTTAAATTCAGTCGGATTGAATGACGGTTCTTGTCGAAGCTATCCTGATCGTTGACAAAAACACCCGACAGACTAGGGTAAACTTTAAAGAGTTCGGTATTCACATTATTGCCATTGGCAACTGCGTCTACCACAGCATAGTTAAACTCTTCGATCACTGATAGGGCTTCTGCTTTGGTTACCGTAGAGCCTTTACCTATAATACGTTCTACAATTTGTTCTGTTGTTATGGTATCGCTATCTGTAACGAGTCCCATATAATCATCCGGATCATCGGTCAAATGATTCAAAATTAAACCATATCTTAGAGCCATAATTTTAAGATTTTAAATGAATACTGCAGGTCCCGCCAGCTGCATCCTCCACCGTCCAAAGTTGATGATGTCCGGCTGATGGGAACCTGTTTTTATTTATATATAGATTCTGAATACATTCAATTCATTTTATCTTGGCTCTCTTCACCCTTCATTATCTCATCCTAAGATAAGTTCACACTCTTATTGCTACAATCAATAATTGGCTAAAATATTCTTCGCTTTTATTTGGTTCGCTTAGCTTATTTTAAGCTTGTTTCATATTTATAAGAAACCATTAGAAACATAAAGGACTAATCCTGCTTATCTTTTTAACACTTATTAAGCTTTGTGCCAAGCTTCTAATTTAAATTGCTCTCAATAATCTTCTCGAGCTTACCAGATGATGGTACTGGTGCAAATGCATCAATAATTTTTCCTTCTTTATCAATCACCATGAACCTTGGGACTCCCTGTAAAATGTATTTTTCAAATTCCGTTCTGTTACAAACCAATTGCTCCGAGATTTTTTCATGTTTTGCCAAGTACTTTTCCCACGCTTTTAAATTCGTATCAATACTAATTGAAATAAATTTCATCTTCTTGTTCCCTTTGTACTTTTCAGCTAATTTTTCAAAGTAAGGTGATTCTTTCTTACATGGGCCACACCAAGTCGCCCAAACATCAATTACAACAACTTTCCCCTTATAACCTGATAATTTTACCAACGATTGTTCTCTATTTTTCATATTAATTTCCGGAGCAGAATTTCCAGGCATAATCAAATTATATTTATCAAATGCCTCTGATATTGCATCTATGTATTTTTTTGTTTTAAGTTCTTTTTTCGTTTTGGCTTTTGCTGATAACACATCAGCAACGGGGCCTTTATAACCTAAAGTATAAACAAGTTCTAAAGCCTTTAAAAAATCAAAAATCTCCTGATCCATATTCTCTTCCCCAATTACACGAATGCATTCTTCACTCACATTCAAAAATACACCAATATTCAAGTAGTCCTTATCGGATCCAATCGTCACGTATTCATCAATATCTTCTTGATAAAGCTTTCTTGAATCAGCAACGTATGCTTGCATCTCCTCCTTCGGTACTTTATTCTTATAGGCCTGATTTCTACAATAAGAGATCAAAGTATTTGCCGCATCGAATTGAATTCGACCATTTTCCATCTTTTTAAACTTCTCACTCACATTCTGTAATGCAGAAAGTTTTTTTTGCCTTGCAAGTACTTCCTGTTTAACTCGCTCACCCAATTCTTCCTTTGAAGGATTATCTTTCATGACACCCGTTCCATACAAATAAGAACCTGCCTTTGGAAATGGTCTCGCCTTTAAATAAGAACAAGCCTCTGAGCAAGTTCCTTTAAATTTAGCATTCATCGGATTATCCATATCTACAAATAATTCCAACCGGTCTTCAGGTGATAAATAAAGAGTATTTCTTCCTAATTGAAAATAAGCTGATTTTTCAAGTTCAAATGTTACTTCAAATCGATTTTTCTCATCTAAATTAATTTTAACATATTGCTTTAATAGTTTAGCTATAGGGGATTCTTTAAACATCATCACTTCAGAAGGAAAATTTTTCAATTCTCCTTGTAAGCGTACTGCTTTTGTTTGTGCTATGCATGATATTCCATGAACAAAGAACATCAACATTATTAGTAATTTTTTCATTTGTTATTGCATTAATTTAAAAGTTCTTCAAGTTTGTCGTCCAATTGTTTACCACGAAGGTCAACAGCTATAATTTTCCCTTCGTTATCAACAAGAAAATTTGCAGGTACGCCATTCACACCATACATTTGTACAACATGGCTATTATGAGCCTTAAGATCGCCTACATTGATCCAAGGAATTTGTTCTTTATCAGATGCTTTCTTCCACGATTTTTGTAAATGATCTAAGGTGAAAGATACAATTTCAAAATCCTTGTCTTTAAAATGAAAATAAGCTTCTTTCATGTGAGGTATTTCAGCACGACATGGTCCGCACCATGATGCCCAGAACTCCACTAGAACATATTTATTCGCTTTTAGTACGTCCGACAAATTGAATGATTCTCCTTCTAAGTTCGTAGCGGTAAAATCTTTCACAACATTGCCAACACCAACCGATTTACGATTCTTAGCCATTTCCTTGGCCTTCCTAATCGAATGTCTCATCACCTCAATTTCAAGTACTGTTCCAAGTTCAGCTTCTAACTTGGTGAATTCCTCAAATATATTTTTCATCCCCCTAATATGTGACAGGCAAAGTAAGCGCACATATGGATCAGTGTGATTTGAATACACCTCACGATAAGCATCTTCCAATGTTTTAGAGTGACTGGCATATAAATTCATAAACTCTTTTTGAATCGCCTCAGTTTGCTCTTCTTTTTTCAAAGCATAAAACTTTTTTGAAAATGTGGCCAGCTTTTCAGCAGCAGATTTTACTTCAGTACGGTTAGGTACTTCTTCAAGGATAATACCGTAATACTTTCCTCCTGAAATTTGAGACTTTCTTTCTTCTGGCTTAAGTTCCAGGCTTATTGTGCCACTCTCAATAATAAAATCTTGTTTCCAACCAGCAAACTCACCATCAATTTTATAAATCCCCAGAAAAGCAGTTTGAGGATGCTCTATTTCTCCCTTCATTACGAACTTCCCATCTGCAATAGCTGTTTTACTTACAATCTTAAGTCCTGTTACGCTTGTATCCCTTACTAAGACTTGCAACTCATTCCCATTGTATTTATCCCAACCGGTTCCGGTAATTTGATATGTATTGTCTTGTTGCATTGTGCAACTTGATAAAACGGCTGTTATAGCCATCAATATCAGATTCAATTTCCTCATATTATCAATTATTAAAATTCGAATTATTTGTGTCTTTAGTTTCTCCTTAATTAGAGAAACAATATTCCTATAAAATACAAGCCAGGAAAATGTCCTAGCTTGTAATTAGTGAGTAACCTTCTAATAAAATTTAAAAATCCTATTTAAGATGGATTATAACCTTCAGGTGCCAATGGAATTCCCCAGTCAGGATTTAACAACAAAACAGGGTTTGAAATAGGCAAAATAAAGAATTCTGAATTTATTGGAGCTGTATACTCTATTCCAGAAGGCACTGGCTCAAGCGGCGTATCACCAGCAGGTACCGCAGTATAGGTCATCAATCTATGCACCATTGTGGTTTTAGCCCAAGCTTTACCCTCATCATAAGCTGCATATCTTTTCAAGTCTAAGAAACGTTTATACGATGGTGTTGGCAATTCTCTTCTTCGCTCATTTATAATTTCATTCAATAAAATATCCCCTGACAAACCAATTAAGGCTGCTGTTCCTGTTTCATAGCGATATTCACGAAGCTTATTCAAATCAATCAAAGCATTTCCATCTTGTCCATTACGAGCATATGCTTCTGCACGCATTAGCAAAAGTTCAGGGTATGAGAATCCTGTAGTATTCCCTTTCCCCATCTTATCTGCTCTGTAGTATTTTTTTACTATACCATCATTTCCTCCAAATACATCAGCATATCCAGTCGACCATAATAAGAATAATTGCTTTCTCAAATCATTATCAGAAAATAAGCTAACGAATTCTTGTGATACGTAGGCTCTAGGTATACTTGCAGATCTACGATACAACAAATTCTCAATATTACCCACTAACTTGAATGTACCATCAGGGCTTCCATCATATTGAAGGTTCCAAACAGTTTCCGGATCCTCACCAGGAGCACCAACCGCCCCATTGTCGAAATAAGCAAACTTATTAAAGTCATAAATTATTCCTTCAATACCTCCTTTATCTGCCAAAGCATCATTCCAAGCTTCATCTGCATATGTTAACATTTTAGGGAAATCACCTTTTAGCATGTAGAAATAAGCCAAAGCCGCTTTAACCGTTATTTTATTATAACGAATATTCGTACTAAAATCAGGAATATCAATTAATGATGCTAATAAATCTTCTTCAACTAAATCAAATACCTCTTGAGTCGTTGATAGATCAGGATTACCTTCTGTAGCAGCAGATACCGTTCTGAAAGGAATTGTTTTGGTATTATTTGCACCGCCTGGAATATATGCAGGTCCATAAACCATGCACGCATTCAAATAATTAACGGCACGCCCAGCCTTAGCTTGTGCTAAGATACTCTTACCAAGATTTTCATCTTGACTTAATAAATCCTCAACACCGTCAATGACATTATTGTAATAATAGGCAGCTCTATAAATACCCCAATCCCAAAAATAATCCGGGTTTTTAGGGTCATTATAAGGGCGATTAAACTTATAAGCCATTAAACGATCTACATTGGGGTTAGAGATTTTTAATTCAGAAGCGAAAATATTTTCACTGTATTCATAATTATCACCTAGCATTGCTAAATTACAACCTGTATTATTGTCTAGGTAATCCCATTGATACAAATTAGAATTATTTAAAAGCTTATCAAACTCCTGTATTTTTGAAGGGATTAACTTCCCAACAGGCTTCACATCAAGAAAATCATCGCATGATGTTAACGCCACAGTTAGCAATAGTATATATATAATATTTTTCATATCTATTTTAATTTTCAATTAAAACTCAAACGAAACTCCTAAGTAAAATTCCGATTTCAATGGTAGTCTGGCAACCTCTGGAACAATCTCATAATACCCACCCCACAGCTTTGTAGGTGTGTGCGAAGCTTCAGGATCCATATCAAGACCTTTAGCTTGAATAGTCCATAAATTACGTCCCTGTAAGAATAGTCTAGCTTTACTTAAGCCTACTTTATCCAATAGTTTTTTCGGAATATTATAAGCTATCGTCAACTCACGAAGCTTTACATAGTCAGCATCTTTAACAAAATAATCTGCCGTATTATACCACCATCCGGCACCCCATTTTGAAATTTTTGGGTAGATCGTATTAAGCTCATCACCTGGCTTTTTCCATGCCTTAGCTATATGCTTATTCCCGATATTAGATCCGGTAAATGGGTTATTCCTCATTTTGGCACCAAAACTTCCCACAAACATAAAAGATGCTTCAAAGTTCTTATAAGAAAAAGTGTTAGTCCAGGCCAGATTAACCTTTGGTATTTCAGATCCCAGATAAATCATATCATCTTTTGTAACACTATTAGGGTGAATCAAATCACCACCTTTATTATATGCTTGTACATCACCTGCATCAGTTAATGGAGCTCCACGAAATCCCCATAAACTTTTTACAGGATATCCTTTTTCGTTTATTCCTGAATCCGTCAAATAATAAGAAGAATAGGCTCTGTTCACATTATACTCGTCTACATGACTCTTATTATAACTTGCATTAAGGATCGTGTTAAATCTAAAATTCTCGTTTCTAACAACATCAGCATTTAAAGAAATCTCAAGACCTTTATTGGTAATTTCTCCTGCATTTTTAGATAAACTTCTTATTCCTGTGGTAGCATCAACAGCATCTGGTGCTAATAAATCAGTACTATGCTTTTTGTAAGCATCAATCGATAAATTAACACGGTTATTAAACATAGCAAAGTCAACACCTATGTTGGTCGTTTCAGTTTTTTCCCAACGTAACTGATTATTAGCTGGTGATTGAATAGCATATGCCACTCCTTGTGCATCTTGACTGTATCCATTTGATCGAAGAATCATAAATGGACCTTCCGTCATAGAGATATTACCATTGATTCCATAAGATCCTCTTACATATAATCGGTCGATAAAATCTATACTAAACCAATCCTCATTAGAAAGCTTATAGGTTGCTCCTGTTGACCATGTTGGCTTATATCTATATTTTGGATCTGTTCCAAAGAAATTGGTTAAATCAAGACGAATTGATCCACTTACTAAAAAGCGATTATCAAATTCATAAGAACCATTTCCGTACCACGAAACAAAACGGTTATCTCGATAAGATAATTTACCTACAGTTGCTTCTGGAATTGAACTATATCTTCCCAATAAATAGTCAGCAGAATACTCACCAGACCATGAATCCAATTTAGGAATATCTATATACTCAAAGTCTCCGGAAACAGGGTTGTAACCAAATTTAGTTGGTAAGGTGGCATTATCAAACTGGTCTCTGCGCACCTCATGACCAGCAATTGCAGTCACCCGATGTTTCCCATCGTCAAATGAACGATCGAAATTTAATTGAGCACGGTAAGTATAACTTTCATTTATACTTCTGGTTTCATCCAATATTCCACCTTCAGGCACATAATGTTTGGTTGGGTCTGTTAATGAAGAACCATCATTATACCCTTTTCTTGCAACGAATGATTCTGCAGAATAATGACCTTTTGTGTTAAGGTTACCTCGTGACCATGCTCCACCTAAATTTAAACTTAATCCTTTTATTAATTTTAGATTTAGCTGAGCTGATAATCTTGTCTGGATATCATTAGACTCATTCATCCCTTCTCGCATGTCGTCCAAAGCACTATATTTTACAGATTTCATTCCAGCTCGTCCATCATAAACATCTTTGCTTAAGGGACTAACAAAAAAACCTGTATCATCAACAGGATGACCATTTTCATCTACAATTCTATTATATGGCTGCAAATCACCAAAACCACTTGAGGTTAAATTAAACAAATCGGTTTTTGATCCTTTACTTTTGGTATAAACAATATTTGCAGAAGTTGAAAATGTAATATAATCCTTAGGCTTCCAAACATTTTTAACATCGAATACAAAACGTTTACTTTTAGATAAAATTTGTTCACCTTTTTCATCTAAATAATTAACAGATGCATTAAATAGATTCTTTTCACCACCGCCTGAAATATTCAAATTATGTTGCTGAGTAAAGGCATTTCTCAAACCATGCTTTTCTACTTCTTTATAGATATTGTTACCTCTCAATTTATCAATCTGTAACATTGCCTCTTCTCGGGTAATTGTTCCATGAGAAGATTGTAACAATAGATAATCAACTTCTGGTATTCTTCCGTAACCAAGACTATAGTAAAAAGGAGCACTATCATATTGAGCAATTTGCCCATCAATATAATCAGATGTTGAACTTCTATTTAAGTCCCTCATATCTGTTTTCTGAGTCGTACTAAAAGTTCCCTTATAAGAAACTTTGAACTCACCTTTTTTGCCTTTTCTAGTCGTAATAACAATAACACCATTAGCAGATCTTGATCCATATATTGACGCAGCAACTCCATCCTTAAGGATGGTTATATTTTCAATATTATCGGCATTAATACTATTTAAATCACCATCATAAGTAAATCCATCTACCACAATAAGTGGGCTAGCCTCTGCTTCAAAAGTAGATGCGCCACGAATGGTAATATTACCTTTAGAATCTTTAACCATTCCGGTCGTCATGCCTTCAATTACATTTATCAAACTAGAATTCAACTTAGTTTCTATAGCTTCTTGTTTGATTGACGTAAATGCACCAGTCGCTCTTTCCTTTGCAATAGTCTGGTATCCTGTCACAACAACTTCTGCCATTTGCTCTGCATCAGAAGATAGTACCACATTCTGAACAAGCTGTCCTGAATAAGCAATTTCCTGAGATTGCATTCCAATAAAAGAGAAAACTAAAATCTTAGCATCAGCTGGAATTTCCAATAAATAATTACCATCAATATCAGTTGCTGTTCCAATTGCAGTTCCTTTTACAAGGATAGAGACGCCAGGTAATGTGTTACCATCTTCATCTTTTACAGTACCTTGAACTTCTTTATTCTCCTGTTTTGTCTCATTTAAAGGCAATACCATTTCCTTTGCCTTATAAATCACAATCACATCATCCTGAATTCTATAGGTTAGCTTTGTTCCCTCAAGAACAAGATCAAGCACATCTTGTATAGTAGAATTTTCTTCTATCATACTAACGCGTAAATCAGGGTCAATTTCTGATTCCTTGTATAAAACACCAAAACCAGTCTGAACTTTTAAGTCTTCAAATACCTCTACCAGGCTAACATTTTCATAGTAAGCCATAGATATTTCCTGTGAAAGTCCATTTGCCATTACACTTAGGTTGAGTGCAAAAAACAAAATGATAAAATTCCTCATAAGCCAGTAGCTTTTCAGCCATTTCTCTTTTGATAAGAGAAAACGACCATTCAAGTTTTTTTTCATAAATTTGTAATGATTAAGGTTAAAACTAGAATACCGTATGTATTCTTTTAACTGCCCGGAAAATGCGCCAACATTTTTCGGGTTTCTTTTTATTTAGGTTACTCTATATGTTGATTTACAATTAATATTTTGCCTTTTACATCAAATTGAACTCCAGACCCCAATTCCAATAAATTCAAAATAGTCGAAAAATCTTCAAAACGTTTCATTTCTCCTGTGAAGTGGATATTTTGTATACTTGGGTTCTGAAAGAATACTTTTACATCATACCATCTTGAAAGTTTCTTAAGAATACTTCCCAAATCTTCATCATTAAATTGAAATAAACCATCTTTCCATCCTGTATATAAACGAGTCTCTACTTCCCGAAGTTCACCTCTTGCATTTCCCTTTTTGTAATCAACTTGCATATCAGGCTTCAACATTAATTGATCAACAACACCTATTTCATTTTTCAAATTAACACCAACACTTCCCTCGACAAGGGTTGTTTGTGCCAAGTCTTCATCTTCGTAAGCCATCACATTAAACTCGGTCCCATAAACTTTTACATCCATGGTATTCGTTTTTACTATGAAAGCATGCTCCTTATCTTCAGCCACATCGAAATAAGCCTCCCCTTTTAAATAGACGATTCTTTCTTTTCCAACAAACTTATCCGTGTATTTCAGTTCAGAATCAGAATTTAACCACACTTTTGTTCCATCGGATAGCTCTAATTTATATTCACCTCCTCTAGGTACCACCAAACGGTGCCATCTTGTTTGCATGGCTGCCAACTGTTCTTTTGAATAGGATAACTTACTATTCTTATTAGCTACTAAAACTCCATCCTGTGTTTTTATAATAGCGTCACCTTTATCTTCCAAATCAATTACCTCTCCATTCCCTAGTATTAAGGATGCTTTTTGAGTTCCAGGCTCAATATTGTCTACCACAAACTCTTCGTAAGTTTCGGTCGAATCAACAGCATTGTAGATCAGGTAACTCCCAATTACTAATGGCAGAATTAATACAGCAGCATAGCGGATAAATTCAATAAATAACTTATGTGTTTTCTTTTCTGTTTTTATTTGAGGTTCAATTTTATTCCAAGCTTGTGCTATATCAATATCATCATACTCAGCTCTTTTTACATCAAGCTTAAACTCATCATGAATCCTTATATACAAATCCCTGTTTTCATCAGATTCTGTTTTCCATGCCAGTAAGGAATCAGCCTCTGAATCAGTCAATAAGTCAGCTTTCTCTTTGTAAATGAGATTGGAAATTTTAATATATTCTTTGGTGGTATTCATCATTTTAATTGGCTTTTGTATTTATAATACACCTGAACCAAATAAAAGGACAGTCAAAAAGTATTTTTTTTAATAATAACCTGAAGTTCCTAAAGGATTCAATGGTTTATTGGGATTTAATCTTCTCAGATATTTAAAACAAAGATCTATTAGATTTAGATACGATAATTAGAACTAACTTTCTAGAAACTAACCTTACCGCTAACCTACAATTCGATAAGCTGGACTAGCATAGGTAATAAGAAGAGTTGCTTCTCAAGGCGCTTTTTCAGAATATTTAAGGCTTGAGTTTTATGATACTTCACCGTACTTGTAGATAAGTTCAGTTCTTCAGCAATTTGAGCATTTTGCGCTCCATTAATACTTAACTTACAAACCTTACGGGTTTGTTCAGGTAATGATTCTACAGCTTGAAATAACAAGCGGTAAGTTTCTTCTTCAATCAAATGATTCTTAAAAAAGAATTCATTTGATTTATCATTTAGCATTTCTTTCCGGTGGGTATCAATTACTTTTTGATGACGAAAAAAATTAAGTGCTTTATTTTTCACACTCATATATAAGAATGCCTTGATGGTTAGAACATCAACAATTGTTTTTCTCTTTTCCCACAATTTCACAAATACTTCCTGAACCATATCCTCAGCCAAATCTCTATCATTCACATACTTTACAGCAAATATGTGTAGTGATTTATAGAAAGTTTCAAATATAATTTTGAACGCTTTTCTATCGCCATTACGAAATAGGTCAAAATCTTCAGGGGTAATCATATATGGGGTTCAAGAGCTAGGTTTAGTGCTTCAAAGTTATTTTTTTCAATTGAAATAACAAATTGGAACAGCGTAAGTAAAAAGAAGCAAGACAGCTCAATTTAGTCTAATTATGAGAACGAGATGATCTCAAATTATATTTAATTAATCTAAATAACTTGGGAGTTATCCGTTTAAATTGTATTTTATGAGCAGGCGTAAAACGCTATCCAACAATTAAAACCAGAAGTAAGATGAGATTTATAACCTATAATGCCACCAATTTTAGAAAAATAGAATATCTCAGATATTTACCTGAATCGGTAAAAAAAGAAATAGAGATTGTCGCAAAAGTGATTCCATTCAAAACGAACAATTATGTCGTTGACTATTTAATCGATTGGGAAAATTACGAGACTGATCCTATTTATATTCTCAATTTCCCTAATCGTCATATGCTATCTCCCATCCAATATGCACGCGTTGAAGAAGCGGTGAATAAAAAATGGTCAAAAGTTGAATTGTATAAAGTTATCAATGCAATCAGGATGGAATTAAACCCCCACCCTGCTCAACAAATGACGAATGTGCCAAAACTAAATGGAGAGACACTTAATGGTGTTCAGCACAAGTATCGTGATATTGTTCTGTTCTTTCCTACCCAAGGTCAGTCGTGTCATGCGCATTGTACTTTTTGCTTTCGGTGGCCACAATTTACAAAAGAACTGGATCTGCAATTTTCCATGAGAGAAATAGATAAGGTTATTGACTATATTGAAATAAATAAGGATGTAAATGAAATTCTATTCACGGGAGGCGATCCAATGATAATGAGCCCCGAAACATTAACAACTTACATTGATCGAATTATAGAGAGAAAACCTGCGCATTTGCAAACAATCCGATTTGGAACAAAATCGTTAAGCTATTGGCCATTTACATTTTTACCCGAATTTAGCAAGGAAGCTGAGGATATGCTCAGCCTCTTCAGAAAGATTACCTCAAATGGTTTACATCTTTCATTTATGGCTCATTTCAATCATCCCGTTGAACTTGACAACCATGTTGTGCAGGAAGCCATTCTTAATATTCGCCATACAGGAGCTGAAATTCGCACACAAGCTCCGGTTCTGAATCACATCAATAACAGCAGCGAAATATGGGCTGAAATGTGGAAAAAACAAGTCAACTTAGGACTAATTCCTTACTACATGTTTATTGAACGTGAAACAGGTCCGTTTGAATACTTCAAAGTGCCTTTGGCAGATATTTACAGAATGTATAATAAAGCTATAAAGTTGACAGGGAGTCTTGCCAAAACAGTAACCGCTCCGGTAATGTCTGCTTCAAAAGGCAAGGTTCAAATTATGGGAATAGTAGAGAATCCTCTGGATGGGAAAGATTATTTCATGCTACAATATATTCGACATCGAGATTTTAATCAAACTTATAAACCTTTTTTTATGAGTTTTAACCCAAGTGCAACTTGGGTTGATCAACTTGAAGAAGTTTCAATCTAGATCAAACCCATAAAATCTAATTTTTATACATCAACCAGACTCCTGTTATCAATGAAAAACCATACTGAACACAGTTCTAATTCTCAATTTGACAATTGCCTTTATATCCTATATGGCAGCCGTACAGGCAACTCTTTTTCTGCAGCACAAGTTGCCTCTAAATATGCCAATCATCTTGGTATCAAAATCCAATTGTTAGATATGAGAGCAATGGATTTAACTTTAACAGGCAAAATAAAGTATCTCCTGATCGCTGTTAGTACACATGGCGAAGGAGATCCGCCTGCAGTTGCTCAAAAATTTTACAACTACCTGCACCATACCTTTACCTCTTCCTTAAAAGAACTCAAATTTAGCGTATTAGCACTAGGTGATAGTAGTTATAAGGATTATTGCAAAACAGGAAAGGATTTTGACAAGAGGCTCAAAAAATTGGGTGCTCAATGCATTTCACCCCTAATGGAATGTGATGTCGATTTCGAAAATAATGCAAAACTATGGATTGAAACCTCCATAAATAAATTCGCCGACTTACTAAGTCCATCAAAAAAAGAACAAACAAAGCCATTCTCTTTCAATTTCCATTCTAACTCAACAGATGATAACAGTTTACAGGTTACCGTTAAGGAAAAACATCTGTTATCTCATGAAAATTCCCACGATCAGACCTATCATTTTTCACTTTCGCATGAAAATTCGCATCTAGAATACAAACCCGGAGATTCTATAGGAATTCCTTGCTACAATTCACGCCTATTTGTAGACCGGTTACTCAAGAAATTGGATTATGACGGTACCTATCCGATAAGAGAAAAAGAACAAATCAGGTTATTAAAGCAAGTACTAACAGAAGATTATGAATTAAGTCTGTTAACACCTGTAGTTGTAAATAAATATGCAGCACTTGTTCAGAATACCAAATTAAATCAAATCGTCCAAAATCAAACAGAATTAAATTCTTATTGCCAAAATCATGATATCCTGGACTTGGTCACTGATTTTTCAGGTAAACTCTCAATAGAAGAATTTCTTTCTGTATTACGAAAACTGAAACCAAGATTGTATTCTGTAGCTTCAAGTTCACTAAAATACCCCAATGAAGTCCATTTAACCATAAAGTCAATGAACTATTCTTTGAATAACCGGGAACATATTGGTGTTACTTCTTCTTTTCTTTCACACCGTATTGAGAAAAATGAAAATCTGTCTATTTACATAGAAGATAATGAAAGTTTTCGTTTACCTGAAAATACAAATCAGCCAATTATAATGGTAGGCAACGGAACCGGCATTGCTTCTTTCAGGGCATTTTTACAAGAAAGAGAACAATTGGGTGCTAAAGGTGACAACTGGTTGCTCTTTGGAGAGAAAAATGCAAAATTCAATTTTCTTTACAAAGATGAAATTACGGAGTTCGTAAACAAAGGGGTTCTCACCCGACTAGACACGGCATTCTCAAGGGATCAGAAAGAAAAAATATACGTACAAGACAAGATAAAAGAATACGGTAGTGATATTTATAAGTGGTTGATAGATAGAAATGCTACAATTTACCTATGCGGAAGTAAACGTACAATGGCAAAGGGTGTAAGAAAAGCGATGCAAGACGTTTTTTGTTCTGAAGGAAACCTTTCTAAAAAAGAAGCTCTGGATCTTATTGCTCAGATGAAAGAACGTAAACAATGGCAAGAAGACGTTTATTAGCTAATAAAGTTCTCCATATGTGAAAAGTTATTTTTCGAAGATATTTTTCAATAACTGAGAAAATCCTTTTTTACCTGTATCTCGTTTTGACAGATAGTCTGTTTCACTCACACCTGTAATTTGCATATAAATATCACCCCAATCTGGTAAACCTCCAATATTTCTATCATCTATAAAAATATCTGCATTAATCTTACGGCTAATATTACCACTCAAAACTTCTTCGGGATAACTTTTGTTTATAGCATAAAACTCAATTCCATTATTTTTACAATATTCAACGGCTTTATCTAATTCCTTACCTGAACGGTAGGTCCATAGAATGAGTTGATGTCCCTTTTGTTGGAGTAATTTCAAGGTATCAATGGCAAAAGGTATTTCATCTCCTATTTCAGGATATCTATGTCTCACTATAGTACCATCAAAGTCAACGGCAATAATCATGCTTATATATTTAATTCATAGAATAAGGAACTAAACTTAATTAGAATATTAAATTATTAAAAGTATGTGAAAAACAAACCATATATTCTCATTTTTTATAAAAAAAACTCATTCCTCTCTCATTCATTAAATCTTTTTAACTAATTTCCATTACAGTCTTTAATTCTGATTCTAAAAAAAGCAATAATTCAAAAAATACTAAAATCATATTTATAACAAAAAAAGAATGTCTGACTATCAAAATAAGCTTAGGAACGTTCCCTACATGAGTAAATTAGCAGTAAGTAAAAATCTTAGAAAATTCCGTTTCAAATTCACCTCTCATTCTAAATAAGCTGAAATTTGAATTCCCAATACACATTTTATTGATAAGTAGCGTTTTTTAAGAGCCTGAAAGTCTGAACTTAAATAGATATTTTATAGATTTGCTGACTCAAAACTATTTAGAATTAGAACAAAAAAACATAAATGGATCTTTTTAAGCCTATGAACTTAGAGGAAAAAAAATCGACAACACCAGAAGGTGATATTGAAAAAGTAAAATGTTTAATCGTTGGATCAGGTCCTGCTGGATATACAGCAGCCATCTACGCTGCTCGTGCTAACCTTAGCCCGGTAGTTATTGAAGGTTTGCAACCTGGTGGACAGCTAACAACAACAACTGAAATTGATAACTTCCCAGGATACGCTGAAGGTATAACTGGAACTGAAATGATGGCTGATCTTAAGAAGCAAGCTGAGCGTTTTGGTACAGATTGCCGTTGGGGACTTGTAACTTCAGTTGACTTCTCATCGTACCCACACAAAGTGGTTGTTGATGGTAACAAAACTATCGAAGCTGAATCTGTCATCTTAGGTACTGGTGCAACCGCAAAATATTTAGGTCTGGAATCAGAATCAAAATATGCCGGATCAGGAGTTTCTGCATGTGCAACTTGTGACGGTTTCTTTTACCGTGGTAAAGATGTTGCTGTTGTAGGTGGTGGAGACACTGCTGCTGAGGAAGCAACATACTTAGCTGGCCTTTGTAATAAAGTATACTTAATTGTTCGTAAGCCTTTCTTACGTGCTTCTAAAGCTATGCAAGATCGTGTTAATCGTACTGAGAATATTGAAGTTCTTTATGAACACAATACAAAAGAAATTACGGGTGATGGTGTTGTAGAAGGTGCTACTCTTATTAAGCGACTAGGTCATGAAGATGAGCAGGAAGTAAAAATCAATATAGATGGTTTCTTCTTAGCTATTGGGCATACGCCAAACTCACAATTCTTTAAGCAATTTATTACTACAGATGAGTCTGGTTACGTTATTACAGAGCCAGATTCAACCCGAACTAATGTTCCTGGAGTATTTGCTTGTGGCGACCTTAAGGATTCAGTATATCGTCAGGCAGTTACATCTGCCGGATCAGGTTGTATGGCTGCAATGGATGCAGAGAAATTTCTTGCTGAACGCGAATAGTTCACATCAAATATAGATACTAAAAACGCTGGCTTACTGAAGCCGGCGTTTTTTTTATGCATATACCCAACTTAAGGGCATAAAAAACGCCCTAAGATTAAGAGCGTTTAAAATATTTTATTGAAAGAAGAGATTACCACAGTTTAAATCGACTTGATGCTTCCGGCTTCTTTGCAGCAACCTTTGGCACCTCAGAATCTAAAATTGAATTGATATAACTCATACATTTACCACAGCCTGTATTGGCTCCCGTATACCTACGAATCTCTTCGATAGTAGTTGCATGTTTTTCATGAATCGCTTTATCTATAGTATCTCTGTCAACCATCTGACAATTACAAACAATATCTCTCATTATATCTTTTATTTCTGGAATTATACATATTAAAGGAAAGTCTTAAAATCAATTTCTTGAATTGATAGGCTCTCTACTAAAACAAAGATATAAAAAAAGACTCGCTATTTGTAACGAGTCTATATAAATATTATTGATCTATTGATTGAATCTTACAATTGATTCTCCATAAATATTTTCATATTTCTATACATATCAATTACAACATCATTTTTGGGCAGTGTTTCAAAAATAGCTTTTATATAACCATTTTCGCTTATAATTTTAAAACTTCGCTTATTTTTCATGTCAAATACCCATGACATTTGCGACAATTTTAAATCGTTTACATTTTCAACGTCATCACGACCGGCAACATTCTCATTCATTACTGCCTTTGAAATCTTTTTAGAAACACCGGGAGTTTCCTTCAATTCCATATCCAGGTGGCGGTTAGGATAAATTTTCTTGTGTGTATAATACTCCGAAACAATTCTCAAAACATCAATACGGTCGGCATCTCTTAACAATTGAATCAAGCCAAGAGCATGTTCATCCTCAATTTTTGGTAACACACTTATATCATGTAACTTTACACAAGTTCCAATTAATATTTTCTCACTCTCTTCCAATTCAGCTAACACCTTCTGCTCATCTATCACATCCAAGCCAATCTGGATATGATTTGACCCTTCATTATCAGCATAGGAAGCATGTTTCATCAACTGATCAAAACGTCCTATATCATGCAATAAAGCAGCAGTCTGAAGGATCAATAAATCTGATTCTTCAAGATTTATGCTAAACCCCAATTCCTTTATATTTTCTATCACTCTGGAATTGTGATCTTTAATCAGGTCGATATTAATCTGAATTTCATTGTTATCACTGGAAAACTCTGAAACGTAGGTATCATACCAAGTTTTAATCTTATTATAGGATTCTTCTATCACTTTAAATCTAATTTGATAATTGTTGCAAATCTACATCTTTTCCTCAAAATGCAAAAAGATTTTTGGTCTGGAGAAACTGATTTCACAATCAATATGATAAACTCAAACTCATTCACCTCCTCTTCAGGCCCTTACAATATATTCATTGCAATACTTGCAATCTGTTTCTTAACAATTCTCGTACCAAAACGATAAGAACGAGTCGCAATATTTTTCGATTTAAGCCGACCTGTTTTCACGATCAGATTTTTCACAAAGCACAATGAGACAATCTTTTTATCGCTAAAGCAAGCTTCAATCTTAATTTTAGCTTATTTTTTTGTGAACTAAACCGTTAAAAAGTCCTATTTTCGCAGCAAGATTAAAAAGTCTTCATTCTAACGGAATAAAAAACGATTTCCAAAAAAATGTTTACAGAAAAAGAGTTTGATTTTTTGATTATTGGTAGTGGCTTAGCCGGACTGTATGCAGCCAGTTGTGCTGCTGACTTAGGACGTGTGGTACTCGTAACCAAAACGGATCTTAATGTTAGTAATTCCTACTATGCCCAGGGAGGCATAGCCGCTGTTACAAACTCTGACGATTCTCCTGACTTACATTTAAAAGATACTTTTGAGGCTGGTCGTGGTCTTTGCGATTTCTCTCCGGTAAATATTCTTGTAAACGAAGGACCTGACAGAATCAAGGATCTAATTGATATGGGAATGCAATTTGACACACTTGAGGGGGAATTATCAAGAGGACTTGAAGGGGGACATCTCCGAAGAAGAGTCTTGCATGCGGGAGGAGATTCTACAGGAAAAGAACTTATAAAATTCTTAACTGATAAAGTCTTAAGCAATAAAAACATTGAAGTATTAGAAAATCAAATGGTTTATAAACTCTTGTGCCAAAACAAAAAATGTTACGGTGCACTAACCTATAAGCCAAGTGATAATACCAATCTCAAAATAATAGCAAAAAATACATTTCTGGCTATGGGCGGGGCATCTGCTATTTACCAGAGAACCACAAATCCCAATACAACAGTTGGCGATGGTATTGCTTTGGCTTATGCCGAAGGTGCTGAAGTTTCAGATATGGAGTTTATTCAATTTCACCCAAGTGCTTTTTATTCTGAGGATGGCAACACTTTCCTTATTAGTGAAGCTGTTCGGGGCGAAGGTGCTCAGTTGTATAACCAAAAAGGAGAACGTTTCATGCTTAACAAGCATGAACTAGCAGAATTGGCTCCTCGTGATGTTGTAGCCCGTTCGATATTTGAGCAAATGCAGACCAATAAAGATGAGTTTGTTTATTTGAGACTTAGCCATCTCGATTCAGAAAAGATTAAAAAGCGCTTTCCTACTCTCTATAAAAAATGTGCTGATTTTGGGGTTGATATGTGCCACCAGGTGCCAATTGCTCCGGCAGCTCATTATATGGTTGGAGGAATTAAAACGGGACTAAACGGAGAAACAAATATCGCCAATTTATATTGCTTTGGTGAGTTAGCATCATCAGGTGTTATGGGGGCTAACCGACTGGCATCAAACTCGCTTTTAGAATGTTTGGTTTTTGGTAAAAGAGCCATTATCCATGCTTCGAACCAAAATAAATTAAACGCTGCTCCAAAGTTTGAACAGGATGAATTATATTGCAATAAAGCCCTTGAAGAAGATTTTCTAAATCAGGTTAATGCAATTGCCAATGCTATGAATACCAATTTGGGTATTGTTCGCGACGAAAAAAGCATGAAAGAGTTAACAGACTTTCTAAACAAGCTTAAAACAAATTTTCCGTTCGAGAACAACGAGTATTACAGTACCCGAATGCAAAACCTTATTCATGTGTGTCTGCTAATGACAAAAGCCGCAATACAAAGAAAAGAAAGTCGTGGTGGCCATATCAGAAGCGATTTTGAACATGAAAACAAGGCTTATATAGCTCACTCAATACAAACACAAAACAAGGATTTATTCTTTGTTCCAATCGAAAATAAATAATAGAATAATAAAAATGGAAGAAACCGGACTAAACATACAGGAAGTCGATTTCATTATAGATCACGCCTTTCGCGAAGATATCGGAAGTGGCGACATTACAAGTAACAGCTTAATACCTGAGAGTACTACTGCTAAAGCCAGCATGACTGCTAAAGCCGATGGTGTAATTGCGGGCTTACCTATTGCTAAAAAAGTATTCGAAAAATTAGACTCAAAACTAATTTGGAAACCTGTCGTTAAAGATGGTGACAGAGTAAAAAAAGGAGATCTAATTGTAGAGATTGAAGCCAGTTTCAGAGCTCTTTTAACGGGCGAACGTTTAGCTCTGAACTTATTACAACGTTTATCAGGAATTGCTACCGAAACTTCGAAATACGTTAAAGAAGTTGAAGGAACTAAAGTGAAAATACTAGATACCCGAAAAACGGTTCCCGGACTTCGTACATTTGATAAGTACGCTGTAAAAATGGGCGGTGGAACTAATCATAGAATCGGCTTATTCGATTTGGCTATGATTAAAGATAATCACATTAAAATTGCCGGTGGAATTGCAAAAGCAGTTGCTCAGGTGCGTGAGGCTATTCCTTCTGATATTAAAATTGAAGTTGAAACCACAACGCTCGATGAAGTGACACAGGCTGCTGACGCTGGTGCTGACATTATCATGTTAGATAATATGAGTAATGAAACAATGACTAAAGCTGTAGAACTAATCAATGGCAGAAGTCTTGTTGAAGCTTCGGGAAACATGAATTTACAGCGCCTAAAAGGCGTTGCTGCAACCGGAATTGATGTTATTTCAGTAGGTGCCTTAACACATTCAGTTATTGCTCTAGATATCAGTCAGAATATCTGCCAAATATAAATTTCAATCGTAAATTGAAAATCACATCCTAAATAAGATGGAAAAACAAGAAATAATCAAGCAAATAGAAGACTTGAAAGCGAAGAAGAATGCTGTTATTCTTGCACATTATTATACCGATACAGAAATTCAGGATTTAGCTGATTACGTGGGTGATTCATTAGGTTTAGCAAGACAAGCTGCTGAAACAACAGCCGATATCATTGTATTCTGTGGCGTTCATTTTATGGCTGAAACTGCTGCTATCACTTCTCCGGAGAAGAAAGTTTTAATTCCGGCTCAACGTTGTGGTTGTTCATTGGCCGAAAGTATAACAGGGGCTGATATAAGAAAATGGAAAGATGCTAATCCGGGAGGTCTGGTTGTTTCATACGTCAACACTACAGCCGAAGTTAAGGCTGAAACTGACTATTGCTGTACCTCATCTAATGCCATTCAAGTTGTAGAGCACTTAGGCAAAGAACAGAAGATCTTTTTCACTCCGGATAAAAACCTTGGGGCTTTTTTGAATAAAAAGACCGGTTACAATATGGAATTATGGGATGGCGACTGCTGTGTTCACGAATTTATTTCTTCGAAAATGATTTTAGATATGCATCAGCAATATCCTGAAGCCGATATCTTAATTCATCCTGAAAGCAGCTGTTCCGGTGATGACGAGATTTTAGCTCATCCTAAAACATTTTTCTATTCAACAGCTGGTATTATTAAACATGCAAAACAATCGTATAAAAAACAGTTTATTATTGCTACTGAAAAAGGAACTTTGCATCAACTAAAAAAGGAGAATCCTGATAAAGAATTTATTCTGGTTCACCCTAAGGTTATCTGTGGTTCGATGAAAAAAGTGACTTTAAAGCGTCTATACGAAGCTTTACTTCACGAACAATATAGAGTTGAAATTGATCCTGAGATTACGAAAAAAGCTCAACTCTCTATTAATCGAATGTTAGAGATTGGATAAATATTAAAAGCCTTGTCAAAATATGACAAGGCTTCTTTTTTGACATAAAGAATCCGGTTCCAATTAAGCCAACTCTATATCATCATCATACCAAACACATCAAGGCTTTTAAAAACACATTATTTAGAACTAATCTTATCAATTTGAATTATCATTTCAGGCAGAAAATCATATCTTTATTCGACATTAAACAGTAGATACATTTACTCTTGTTAATGCGATCTGTATAAGAATCTAAATTATACTTCCAAGCCTGATATATGCCCAAACCTTTATCCTCTATATTCCTTCTTTTATTGCTCTGCTATTCGAATTTTAGCTTCTCAACAGACGATGAAGCAAAGGATACTCTGTCTTATCATCTGCAAAAACAGTTTAATACATACGAGAGCACGAATATCGATTCATGCTCATATTATGCACACCAGCTTATCAAGCATTTTGGCTCTATTGGTAATGATAGTTTATTAATCAGATCGCATCAAGATTTTGGAAGAGTTTTTGAGGCAAACAAACAGCTGGATTCTTCCTTATATCATTATAATACTGCACTTAAAATTGCAAAAACACAAAACATTCCTTTTTTAATTGTTAGATCTAAGATATTAATCGGAATTCATTACGATAAAGCATTTAAGCTTGAAAAAGCTATCAAGCATTATAATGATGCAATAGTTTTATCTCACCAGCACGAGTTTTCGAATTACGAAGCAATCACTTATAACCAACTAGGGAATATATATTGGGAACAAGGGAATATTCATAAAGCACTTCAAGCATTTATAAATGCGAATACAATTATTGAAAAACACAATCTCTCCAGCCTTAAAATAAGCACATTGGCAAATATAGCCAATGTTTACTTGGCTGATAAGCAATGGTCAATCTCCCTCATTAAACTAAACGAAATTCTGAAATTGGCTAAAGAGACAAATAACATTTACTATCAGGCATGGGCTAATAACAATATCGGAACAGTCTATGAAACTCTTGATAACTACAATAAAGCATTGGTCCACTACCAAAGATCGTTGGAAATTCGTAAATCTGGTAATATAACAAACGGTTTGTCATCGAACTACCATAACCTGGGATCGATCCACTATCGGCTAGGTGATTACAAACAGGCAATTTATTTCCTAAACACCTCATTAACAATTGCGAAAGAAAACAACTCGAAAGTTAATTTCATTTATGATTATGAATTTTTATCGAGAGTATATATAAAAACAAAAAAGTATACCAAGGCTGCCAGTTTTCTTTCAAAAGCCATCGCTATGGCCAACGAGCTCAACTTAATCAAAAAGAAAGTTGATTTATCTAAACTTCAGACCGAATACTACTTTGAAACAGGTGATTTGGATCTGGCACAAAAAGCCTTTACAGAATATGACTCCTTGCGAAACCATGTTAATGAAACTGAAAAATCTGAGAAGATTATTCAAATGCAGACGCTGTATGAAACAGAAAAAAAAGAAAAAGAGAACGAACTTCTAAAAGCTCAAAACGAATTATCCAGTTTAAACCTCAAAAAAGAGATTGATCAAAAAGATCAGATTATTATTGGACTTGGTGTCAGTTTAGCTCTACTTATTCTTATCGTTATACTCCTGCGCAATATGATGATTGCCAACAAGGCAAATAAGGATACAAATATCAAACTTGAGGAATCTAATAAGCAACTGAAATTAATAAACAGCACAAAGGATAAATTCTTTTCTATTATTGCTCACGATTTAAGATCACCATTGGGAGCTATTCTTAGTTTCTCAAATTTAATCGATAATGAATGTCAGTCATCAAAAGAAGTCAAAACTGTTTCTGAATACAACAGTTACTTAAATCAAGCTGCCCGCAACCTCAATTCTCTCTTAGAAAACTTATTACAATGGGCTAAATCTCAATTAGGAAACATAAAATTTCAGCCTATTCCTCTTAATATAGCTAACTTGATTCAGAACAATATTGAGATCCAAAAATTTAAAGCTAAAGAAAAATCTATTACTATTATTTCGCACGTAGATGACACAACATCGGCTTACGCGGATATCAACATGATTAACACCGTGGTTCGCAACCTACTGAGTAATGCCATCAAATTTTCTTATCCAAAATCTGATATTAACCTGAGAGCCAATATTAATGGTAAAATGCTTCAATTATCCGTTCAAGATAAGGGTATAGGTATCAGTGAATCCAAACAAAAGAAATTGTTTAATATTGATAGCAACCAATCTACTTTAGGTACTAATAATGAAACCGGCACTGGCTTGGGTTTAATTCTTTGTAAAGAATTTGTAGAAACCAATGGCGGTACTATATGGATTACCAGCGAAGAAGGAGAAGGTGCTACTTTTACATTTACAATACCCTTAAAAAAATCTTAGTCGAGAATAAGCTATTCGCCTATTTTAGTAATTAATAAACTTAAATCTTTTATACCCTGAGTGATTGATGGTGCAGAAAGTGTTGCTCCAGAAATCCCATCAATATCTTTATCCATAGCCATTTCCCGACCGTTTGTTTTACCTATAAATTGTTTTAACCAGGAACGAGACATAATCTCTCCCCCATAAGTTGATCTATAAATCAAAACCTTAACTTGTTTTATGACCAAATCTTTATCAAATATGACCATATAGTCAAAATAATCATTTTTACCTCTGGAAGAGGCAAAACATGCATAACCCAATTCCAAATCGACTGATCTCAAACGAGAAATTTTCACATTTTTGACTGATGGGTAAGTCGATGCAAATTCAGCAGGCAAGTCTATTTCATTCAATTCGATTACCTTCTTAGGGAAAAGTTTCATCAGTGTTTTATCAATTCTTTTTTGAACTGATTTTGGGTAATCTCCTGCATGAAGCAAAAAGCCAGAAATCAATAAACAGATTATAAGAACAACTTTTTTCATAAATAAAGTTTAAAACAGAAATTGCGAAGCGTATAGAAAAACCATACACTTCGCAATTAATAATTATAATATCTTATTCAACATCTTCTTAGAACCAGACACCTACGCCAAAGTTTAAGAAGTGAGTTTTCACATCATCACCATCCTTAGAATTCTGGTAATCAAATTTAACAACAGCACCTTTTGCTAAGTGGTAGCTTAAACCTACAAATAAATCCTGACGGTCGTAAGCTTTGTTTGCTGTATATCCGGAAGCCATTTTATGCTGTGTGTTATAGTTTTCGTAGCGAACGAATGGAATTAAGGCCTGCTCTTTACCGTGTAGTAAATCATATCCGGCTTCAATATAGTAACCCATCATTTGCTCACCCAAATCGGCACCATCAGCTACATTATTATACTCATCGGTATTAGACAAGAAAGAGTGAATATACTGGCCTTTCAAACGTAAAGCATCAAATTTATAACGTAAATCAAGACCAATCATGCTTACACCAATACGAGTTGAATCTGCATAATTTTCTGCAAGATCATCATCCTTATCCAATCCGTTGAAAGCTGAAGATTGTGTTTTACCAAAGTATCCTGAAAGACCAATATTTAAACCTTTGATACCATAGTAATCTACTTTTGCCGACAGTGAAGGAGAAGTGAAAGTAGACTCAGCACCTTTTTGACGACCTTTACGTAAACCATCTTTTCCTCTTAATTTAGTTGATCCGTCGAAACCGTTAAAACCATTCATGATATACATTTGGTACTTTAATGGCGCATTAGCTAAACGACCATTAATACCAAAACCAATCTCTCTCCATGTGGTTGGTACAATATACTTATCAAGACTTGGACGCTCAACTCCATTATAAGTTGTTGGTTCGTGATATTCGTTAACAATACCCATTGGAATCAACATTAATCCGGCGCGTAAAGCTGTGTTTGGTCTCACATTGTAGTTCAGGAAAGCCTGCTCCACGTATACCTCTTTAACGTGCTCAAATTCAAGTTCGGTAACAAAAGACGTTTTGTCGTTAAATTGGTATCCAAAAAACATGACCATACGATGCACATCCATTTTTCCATTATAGCGAGTCTGTCCGCTCACTTGCTGATTGTAGTGAATCTCACCATAACCTCCAATACTTAATTTCTCATCCTTTACTCTCTCCAAAATTGTAGAGCCGATACTCTTGTACTCATCATTCACTTCTTGTGCTTTTAGTCCGAAAACAAAAGCAACAGCCACCAATAACAATAATCCTTTTTTCATTTTTTATATAGTTTAGATGTAATCGTTTTAAACAAAAATTAACATTTGTTTGACGCTGCTAAACTAGATCTATTCTCAGTAAGAGAAAATACCTACATGTAGGTATTTTCCAACACACATATTGAAATCACATATCATACATATAGAATAATCCAGATATTTTTATACTTTCGTCTATATAATAACAATACATTAATAAAATCATGGATATAAGTCTATATATAAAACAATTTTTTATCGATTTCATTCAAATCCTAAATGAAATGTCCCCCTATTTACTCTTAGGATTCTTCTTTGCAGGTCTTTTAAAAGTTGCCATACCACAAAAATTCATCGATAAATATATGGGCAAAAAAGATGGACGCTCTGTCTTAAACGCATCATTATTGGGAATTCCAATGCCCTTATGCTCTTGTGGTGTGATTCCCACCGGTATTTCATTCTATAAAAGCGGCGCAAGTAAAGGCTCGTCAGTTTCATTTTTAATTTCTACTCCACAAACCGGTGTCGATTCAATTCTGGTTACCTATTCATTACTGGGGCTACCATTTGCAATTATACGACCAGTTATTGCTTTAATTACAGGTTATGTTGGTGGTATGCTAGCAAACAGATATGACAAAAAAGAAAATGGTATTGAAACTTTGAACGAGGCAGAAATAGAATCTTGCAAATCTGAGTGTGGAGATAATTGTGACGTAAAATCAGAAAAGCAACACTCCAAACTTTACACCATGTTCAAATATGCCTTTGTCGATTTTCTACAGGATATTTCGAAATGGTTAGTTATAGGTTTACTTCTTGCAGCTCTTATTTCGGTAGCACTTCCCGATGATTTCTTTGCAAGCTATATAGGTAATGATTTGATTGGCATGCTGGTAATTTTAGTTGCATCAGTTCCTCTTTACATATGTGCAACTTCATCGGTACCTGTTGCAGCTGTACTTTTAATGAAAGGTGTTTCGCCAGGTGCAGCTTTAGTTTTCCTAATGGCCGGACCTGCAACTAATGCAGCAACCATAACTGTTTTAAACAAAGTACTGGGAAAGAAAACAACTTTCGCCTACTTGATTTCAATTATTCTTGGAGCTCTTGTTTTCGGCTTGCTTATTGATTATAGCTTGCCTCGGGAATGGTTTACCTTAAAAGGACTTCATGCTCACATGGGATCTCATGACGGTCATTTCTCATTACCTCTTTGGTTACAATGGGGAAGTAGCATTTCATTGACCTTACTGATTATCAACGGCTATATCCAAAAAGAAATTCAAAAACGTAAAAATCAAAATTCTGCTCCGGTAAAAACAGAACATGAGGCATACCTAATAAGTGTTTTGGGAATGAGTTGTAATCATTGTAAAAATTCAGTTGAGAAACATATAGGTGCTTTATCAAACATCAACAATGCAGAAGTTAACCTGGAACAAAAACGCTTAAAACTATCCGGTAAAAACATTAAGCTCAAACTGATACAAAAAGAATTGGAAAGCTTGGGTTTTGAATATGGTGGTGAAATTAACCAATAATACAAACTCAATTGTAAATATTAGAAAAGACAGCTAAACAGCTGTCTTTTCATTTCTAACCTAAATATGAAGAAGTTATTACTTCTTCCATCCCCCACCTAGTGCTTTATAAAGTTCAACAACTGAATTGAGTTGTTTGAATTTTGAATCAATCATATTAATCTCAGAAGAAAGAGCATTGCCTCTGGCTGTCAACACTTCCAAATAGGTTGTATTAGCATAGCCATTGTTCAGTAATTCTTCTGAATAACTTACAGCATCGCTTAATGCCTGCAGTTCCAACTTTCTTATTTCGTAACGCTCCTCTTCGGCCTTATAACTGTATAATGCATCCGAAACTTCTTTGCCAGCCATCAATAAGCTTTTCTTGAAGTTTTGCTTTGCTTCAGCCTGCTTGGCCTTAGCCACTTCATATTGAGTTCGAATACTTCTCTTATTGAATAAAGGTTGCGTTAAGTTCCCAATCACATTACTGAAAATAGAACTTGTACTAAACCAATCTTCGAACTTAATACTTTCTAAACCCACCGTAGCATTAACACTAATACTTGGATAAAAATTACTTTTCGCAACATTGGTTAATTCAAAAGCATTTCTTAGGCCTAACTCAGCCGCCATAACATCTGGTCGGTTACTAAAGAGCTGAACAGGAAAGCCCATTTCCAGTTTCAAATTAATTTTCTGTTCACCTAATTTACCTCTGTCAACCTCACCTACAGGGCGTCCTAATAAAAGTGAAATTGTATTTTCAAGCAAAGAAACATTCTGCTCTAAATCTAACAGCAAAATTTGTGTACTATAAAGTTGTGCTTCTGTTTGCTTAACAGCTGCTTCAGTTACCTGACCTGCCTCTTTCAGACTTTTCATTGTCTCAAGACTTTCCTTACGATTGGTTACCGTTCTTTGAGCGACTTCAACCTGAGCATCCAGTGCTAATAATTGATAATAAGCCGAAGCCATATTGGCTACCAAAGTACTTTCAACTGCTCTTCTGGAAGCTTCAGATTGTAAGTAAGCAGCTTGTGCAGCTCTTCTACTACTTCTTATTTTACCCCAAATATCAGCCTCCCACGAAATATTACCATTCAATTGGAAGTTCTCGAAACTTGAACCTTTTCCTCCTGCAGCTATCGCGGCAGAGCTATTATCTGATGTTTCATAAGTTCCTCCGTTGGCACTTAGATTTAAACTTGGCAACTGTCCCATCTTTCCTTGCTTAAAGTAGGCCTCAGCTGCATTTACACGCTCAACGGCCATTAATAAATCAAGGTTAGAATCCAGGGCTTCAAGCACCAGCCTCTTTAGTTGGTTGTCTGTAAACAAATTTTCCCATGGCATACTCGCCAAAGTTGCAGAATCAGATGTTACTACATTTCTGTACTGATCCTGAATTTCGATTTCAGGTTGTTGATATTTTCTGGCAACAAAACACGATTGCAAACCAATTGAAGCAACGGCCAGAACAAGCATTCCATATGTTAATTTTCTTTTTCTCATTTTTCCAGATTATTCTTCAATTGCAACTTCATTATCTTCTTCAATCAGTTTTGGTGCTCCACTAATTTTTTCTTGAACGATTTGAAAAACCACAAAGAAAACCGGGATAACAAATACACCAAAGACAGTTCCAATTAACATTCCACCAACAGCTCCCGTACCAATTGATCGATTACCAACAGCACCCGCACCGTTTGCAATCATTAAGGGTACAAGTCCTAATATAAAAGCAAAAGAGGTCATCAAAATTGGTCTTAATCTGGCCTTAGCTCCTTCGACAGCAGCTTGTAATAACTCCATACCTTGTCTTCGACGCTGAAGAGCAAACTCAACAATCAAAATAGCATTCTTAGCTAACAAACCAATCAACATAATTAGTGCCACCTGGAAATAAATATTATTCTCAAGGCCAATCAGCTTCACGAAAAATATAGCTCCAAATATTCCAATTGGTAAAGACAGGATGATTGAGAATGGCAGAATATAAGATTCATATTGAGCAGCCAATAGGAAATAAACAAAGATCAAACTTAAAATAAAGACAATGATTGCCTGATTTCCTGCTTTCTGTTCTTCACGAGTCATAGCTGAAAATTCATACCCGTAATTTGACGGAAGAACTTCTGCAGCAACTTCTTCAATAGCTTTAATTGCATCACCAGTACTATAACCAGGATTCACATTACCATTGATAGTTGCCGAATTGAATAAGTTGAATCGATTCACCACATCAGGACCATTCACCTTTTTCATATTTACAAACTGACTTACTGATACCAATTCGTTTTTTGCATTTCGAATAAACACATTATTCATCGACTCTATAGTCTCTCTATCTTCCGGTGCTGCCTGAATCATCACACGATATTGTTTCCCAAATCGGTTAAAATCAGCAGCATACCAACTACCATAATACCCCTGAAGTGTCGCAAATAAACCATTTACTGATATGCCTGCTTCCTTTACTTTCTCAACATTAACTTCCATCTCGTACTGAGGGAAACCTGTGTTGAACGAGGTCATCGCATACTTTATCTCCGGGCGTTGGTTTAAAGCGCCAAGGAATTGGCGGCTTTGAGCCATCAAATTATCAAAAGAACCATTTGATTTATCTTGCAAGCGCATCTCAAAACCATCTGAGTTACCAAAACCTCTTACCGTAGGAGGTGTAAAGAATAAAATTCGGGCTTCGTTAATTCCTGCCGTCATTCCAAACAACTGTCCAACAATAGCATTCACCTTTTGATGATCTTCTTTACGTTCTTTCCAGTCTTTTAATTTAATCACGGCAAAAGCTTTTGATCCTCCGTTAGTGCCACTCATCAAACTAAAACCAACAACGAACATCTTTTCCTTAACCACATCAATTTTACTGATTATAGCTTCTACCTTACCCGTTACTTCACTTGTTCTGTCCAAGGTACTTCCAGCTGGTAAAGTAATATCACAAAATATAATCCCCTGATCCTCATTAGGAATAAATCCGGTAGGAGTTGTTTTAAAAAACCATCCTGCCAAGGCAATAAACACAACCAGAATAACTCCCGACAACCATTTTTTACGTACCAGAAAACGAACCGAATTGGTGTAACGTTCTGTAACAACATCAAAACCGGTATTAAATGAAGTATAAAAACGATTGACTATGCCCTTTTTATGCTCTGCACTCGGATCGTGTGGTTTTAATAATAAGGCACACAATGCCGGACTTAAGGTTAGGGCATTTATCGCCGAAATAACAATAGCTACAGCTAATGTAATAGCAAATTGCTGGTAAAAAGCACCTGTGGGACCTTTCAAAAATGAAACCGGAATAAATACAGCAGACATAACCAAAGTAATGGAAATAATGGCACCCGTAATTTCGTTCATTGCAGATAGGGTTGCTTTTTTAGCGCTCTTAGCTCCATTATCCAATTTGGCATGAACAGCCTCAACCACCACAATGGCATCATCTACTACAATTCCAATGGCCAGAACTAATGCAAACAGAGTAAGCATATTAATTGAAAAGCCAAACAAATTCAAAAAGAAAAAAGTACCAATAATAGCGACAGGTACAGCTATTGCCGGAATTAATGTTGACCTGAAATCTTGTAAGAATAAGAATACAACAAGAAATACCAATAAGAATGCTTCAAATAAGGTTGTTAACACCTTGCTAATTGATGCATCAAGAAAATCATTGGTATTAAATGGAATCACATAGTCAATTCCCTTGGGAAAATCTTTTTTTGCTTCTTTTAAGGTGCGTTCTATTTCTTTTATAATTTCCTGTGCATTGGAGCCTGATGTTTGATAAACCGCAATAGCTGATGATGGGTAACCATTCGTAATATTCTTGGTTCCGTAATTAAAAGCTCCCAATTCAATTCGTGCAACATCTTTTAATCTTAAAAAATCTGAGTTTCCTTCCGATCTTAATATGATGTTTTCGTACTCACCCTCTGTTGATAATTTTCCTTTATAACGGATAACGTACTCAAAAGATTGACGGGAGTTTTCGCCAAATTTACCTGGCGAAGCTTCCAGATTTTGTTCATTCAAAGCAGCAACAATATCTTGAGGTGTTAAGCCATAAGCCGCCATTTTATCTGGCTTCAGCCAAATTCTCATCGAGTAATCGCGCGAACCGAACACATTTGCATCTCCAACACCCTTAATCCTTTTAACCATAGGGATCAGGTTAATACGTGCATAATTCTCTACAAACGTGGCGTCAAAATCTTCATTCTTCGACAATAAAGAGAAGAACATTAAAACACTATTCTGAACTTTCTTAGTCGTTACCCCGGATTGAATAACCTGCTGTGGCAACTTACTATTAACAGTTGCAACTCTGTTTTGAACATTTACAGCCGCAATATCAGGATTCGTTCCCAATTCAAAATAAACACTTATAGTTGCCGATCCATCATTACTGGATGTTGATGACATATAAGTCATATTTTCCACACCATTTACGGCTTCTTCGATAGGAACAACAACACTTTTTAGTAAGGTCTCAGCATTGGCTCCGGGATAAGATGCTGTGATTTGAACCGTTGGAGGTGCAATCTCAGGAAACTGTTCTCGTGGTAAATTAGAGAGTCCTAAAATCCCTAAAATTACGATGAGTATGGATATTACAGTCGATAATACCGGCCGTTCAATAAATCTTTTTAACATGATTTTTTCTTAAAATTGTAATGAAAGAGTTTCCTAATTATTCGTTTGAACTTGCCGTAAGGCCTGCAGCACCAACAGTGCTTTTCTGAGGAATAATCTCCATTCCTTCACGTAGTTTGATCAAACCGTCGGCAACAAACTGCTGCCCCAATTCTAAGCCCCCTTTTACAATAAAATGGGTGTCCGTTGTATTGGTTATAACCACTTCTTTGGTTTTAACTTTATTTTCCTTTCCTACCAGATAAACAAATCGTTTTCCCTGCAATTCATAAGTTGCTTTTTGTGGAAGTAATATAACATCGTTTATAGTTGATGACATCTTAACTTTACCACTGATACCACTTCTCAATAAATTTGATGGATTAGGAAAAATAGCACGATAACTGATGCTACCTGTCCTCGGGTTAACCATACCGTTAATTGTTTCAATTCTTCCTTTGTGTTCATAAACAGAACCATCGGCTAAAATCAATTCAAGATCAGGCAACTGTTTAATTTTTTCAGCAACAGTACTTCCATCCAATTGTCTGTTAAATTGTAACAACTGTTTCTCATTCAGAGTAAAATAGGCATATACGTTGTTTATACTCGAAACAGTCGTAAGAGGTTGTGTTTCTGAACGACCTACTAAGCTTCCCTCTTTGTATGGTAAACTACCAACTATCCCATCAACCGGACTTTTGATAATCGTATAAGCCAAATTCTCTTTAGCATTCTGATACTGAGCTTCAGCTGCAATTAATTGAGCCTGGGCAGCATTCAATTTACTGTTCGCTGTTTTTAACTGAATAGGACTAATAATATTCTTCTCTACAAGAGGTGTTACTTTATCTACTTCAACCTGGGCAGCAACAACTTGGGCTTTTGCTACTCCCATATTAGCTCTAGCCGCATTGGCTTGCTGATTTAAAGTCTCAGCACTTAGTTTAAAAAGTAACTGTCCTTTTTTTACCTGGCTACCCTCGTCAATATAAATTTTATCAACAAAACCATCTACCTTTGGTCGGATCTGAATATTTTGTTCTCCCTCAATATTAGCAGCATATTGGTTGTATACAGTCACATCATTTCTCTCAGCCGATTGAACTGGAAAAGGTGCGGGTCCATGTGCCATTTGAGCTTGATTTCCATTCTTGCATGATACTACTCCAAATAATAAAATAGTAATACATATTAACACAACATTTTTTCTCATTTTTCTGGTCTATTTTAATTCTTGTAGTTCGCTAGGATAACGAACTGGTCAGATCTACTTATTATTAATTTTATCGTATTTAAAACTTAATTGTAAGAGAATACATTTCTAGTTCTTTCTGTTCGGTCAATAACGAACCATTTGATTGTAAAAAAATACTCAATTACTTAAGCTTGAATTTATTTATTGCTTAGCAAGCAATTAGTTCGAATTTTTTCTTTCAGAATTTCCAATCCTTTTATTGAATTATTAATATAGTCCAGATAAGGCGTATCTTCATGTAATATGAATTTAGATTCCGAATCTTCAATAATTTCATTAGCCGATTTCTTAAAGTCAATTATTTCTTCAACCAATGCGCTTTCAGTTTTAAATTTAACCAGGTCTTTATCTAAAAATGAAATAAAGCCCACCGGAGACAAACGGAAATACTTTTTACGATCACCTGGCTTTGTGTAATATTCGACAATATTCATATTGCTTAATTTGTGCAGATTTGTTGAAATCGTACTTTTACTGGCACCAAGAAAATGAACCAAATATTCAAAAGTTGCTCCCTTTTTCTCTGCCATCAAAAGCGTCGAAAAGATTCTGGCAGATATTGGCGCAAAGTTTTCACTTTTCTCCATAAATAAGCCATATCGCTCTACAATATCCTTTTTGCGATCTTCTATTTCTTTCAGAGTCTTCATAAAATTTTAATTTACGCCACTAATATACACCTAGTTCGTTTTGTTCCGAACTAATAAATGTTAAAAAAATCTTAACAAACCTAAAATACAAATATCAATTTATCTAAACCTATTTATACGTATCCAAATACAATTGTTCAACCTCATCTCTGGCCCATTGTGTTTTTCTTAAGAATTTCAAGCTTGATTTAATCGTAGGATTTGACTGAAAACAACGAATCTGTATTCTATCTCCTAATTCTTTCCATCCATAAACAGCATGTAAATATTCAAGCATGTCAATTAGCTTCACGCCATGAAGTGGATTATTAGCTTGAGTTTGTCTATTGTTATCTTCCATCGGAGAAATTCATTGGTATAATAATTCTTCTTATAAGTCTGCAAATATAATCAAAGAACAAGTGAATTCTTTTAATCATGAAATCGATTAAAATAAATGCTTCGCAAAACACACCCTACAACACTTTTCTTATTATTACTGAAATAATTCGCTATTCAATATTCCTCTTATATTCTTTTTAATCTATTTTTAAGCACAAGTCAATTACGACTTTCTCATCTTTTTATCCTATTAAACTTAACACCCAACCAATACACAATTAACAACCTGAAAACATGATACTTAAACAAGTCAATATTACATCACACACACCCATTATACACCAAGTCATCAGCTTTTTATCCAAAGAATAATAGTATAAGCTCTCATATTTTATTTATATTTAGACTGCTTAATTCAAAATTATGCATCCACTAACCACACTTATTTGTTTTAATACAAATATTACAGTGATCATAATTTTAACAAAACCCTAACTATGACCAAAAGAATTACAAGAGTTCTTGTGGCTAACAGAGGCGAAATAGCCTTAAGAGTTATGAGATCATGCAGGGAAATAGGCATTCAATCAATTGCTGTATATTCTGACGCTGACCGAACGGCCATGCATGTTAGATATGCCAATTACGCCTATCCTATCGGACCTGCTCCATCAAACGAAAGTTACCTTAATATCGATAAGATTATTGAGGTGGCAAAAATATCAAAAGCTGACGCCATACACCCGGGCTATGGGTTTCTAAGTGAAAACGCAGAATTCTCGAAGAGATGTCAAGAAGAAGGTATCATTTTTATAGGTCCTACTCCTGAGATTATCTCCACAATGGGTGATAAAATCACCGCCCGAACAACCATGATCAATTCAGGCGTTCCTGTTGTTCCAGGGACCAAAGAAAACCTTGAAAACGATGAAATGGCTCTAAGAGTTATTAAAGAAGTCGGACTTCCGGTTATGATTAAAGCTTCGGCAGGCGGTGGTGGAAAAGGAATGAGAATGGTAGATAAAGAAAAAGATATTTTAAGCTCTCTTCGTGCTGCCAAATCAGAAGCTATGTCATCATTTGGTGACGATTCTGTTTATGTAGAAAAATACATCTCTTCACCTCATCATATCGAATTCCAAATTCTAGGTGACCAACACGGTAATGTTATTCATCTTTGCGAAAGAGAGTGTTCGGTACAACGTCGACATCAAAAAGTTGTTGAAGAAACACCTTCTCCTCTAATGACCCCCGAGCTTAGGGAGAAAATGGGACAATCTGCTGTAGAAGCTGCCAAAGCTGTAAATTATCACGGTGCAGGAACTATCGAATTCCTTGTTGACAACGATCACAACTACTATTTTCTGGAAATGAACACTCGCCTTCAGGTGGAGCATCCTATTACCGAAAGGGTAACGGGTTATGACCTAGTTAAAGCTCAAATTCAGATTGCAGAGGGGCAAGCCTTAGAAATTAAACAGGAGGATGTTTTCCAATTTGGACATGCTATTGAGTGCCGAATTTATGCCGAAGACACTGAAAATAACTTTATGCCTAGTCCGGGACTAATTACTCATATTACTGAACCCATGGGTTTAGGTGTAAGAACTGACGGTTATGTGTACGAAGGTTATGAGATTCCAATCCACTACGATCCTATGATCTCGAAGCTTATTGTATGGGCAAGAACCCGGTCTGAGGCAATTGAACGAATGCGTCGTGCCCTGTATGAGTATAAAATAACAGGTGTTAAAACTTCAATTCAGTTTCTGGAACGTATTATGGATTGTCCTGATTTTAAAGAAGGTCATTACGACACACATTTTATTCAGGATAACGAAGACTTCTTAATGGCTCCGGATTCTGCTAAAGACAGATTTGAAGATCTGGCCATTGTTGCCGCTTTTCTGGACTATAATCAGAAACTCAAAAATACACCGGTTAGCAATGTGGTTTCATCGGGAACCAAATGGAAAGAATTTGGAAGACGATCTGCCATGCATAGAGCTAATAAAAACTAATCCACTTAAAATATAGACTATGTCACTAGAAATAAAACTGGGCGAAAGAACTGCCAAAGTCGAATTGCTGGCAGAATCAGGCAATAAAGTAAAAATAATGGTGGATGATAATGAATATGATTTGGATTGTTACCAAGTTGAAAAAGGTATTTATTCCATTCTATTCAAAGGTCGCTCATACAATGTTGAACTTATTGATACCGATTCTCCGAAAAAATACTCTGTCAACACATTTTATCATTCATACGATGCTGAAATAATTGATGCTGAGACTAAATATTTGCAAGCCCGAAAAGGTGGTGAAATGGATGATGAGCAGAGTACAATAAGTTCGCCAATGCCCGGCAAAGTTGTCAAAATACAGGTTGGCTTAGGCGAAGAAGTTAAAAAAGGAGATACCGTCATCATTATTTCAGCAATGAAAATGGAAAGTGAATATAAAGCAGGGAAAGATGGTACCATTTCTGAGATTTTTGTAAACGAAGAAGATACAATTAAAGCCAATCAGACCTTGATTCATATCGAATAATTTACAGAACCCGTTAATGGGGCCTCCCTAACAATTATTCTAATTTCTACCAATAAAAAAAAGAAACATGCCTACTATAGAAGACAAAATAAAAAGATTTGAAGAGCTAAGTAAAAAAGCCGAATTGGGTGGTGGCGAAGAACGAATTGCAAAGCATCATGCCGGCGGTAAAAAAACAGCTCGCGAAAGAATTTTGGATCTGATGGACCCTGATACCTTTACCGAAATTGATAAGATGGTAACCCACCGTTCTACAGATTTTGGAATGGAAAAGAATAAAATTCTTGGCGATGGTGTCGTTTCAGGTTATGGCAAAATTGATGGTCGCTTGTGCTATGTATTTGCACAAGACTTCACCGTTTTTGGAGGCTCATTGAGTCGATCAAATGCCGACAAGATTGTGAAAGTTACCAAGCTTGCCATGAAAATGGGAGCACCTATTATAGGATTAAATGACTCAGGTGGAGCGCGTATTCAAGAAGGCGTACAATCACTGGCTGGTTATGCAGACATCTTCTACCAAAATGTTCGGGGTTCGGGTGTAATTCCTCAAATCTCAGCCATCATGGGCCCTTGTGCCGGTGGTGCAGTATACTCTCCTGCCCTTACCGATTTTATCATGATGGTGAAGGATACTTCTTATATGTTCGTAACAGGTCCCGATGTGATCAAAACGGTAACTCACGAAGAGGTGACTAAGGAAGAATTAGGGGGAGCGATTACTCACAACTCAAAATCAGGCGTTGCGCATCTTGTGGCTGACGACGATGAACAAGCTATGATGATGTTGCGTGAACTGATGACCTTCCTTCCATCAAACAATATGGAAGATCCACCGATAAAACCATGTACTGATAATATCCATCGTGAGGATGAAAAGTTACAAAACATAGTACCTGTCGATCCTAACAAACCTTATAATATCAAGGACATTATTGAAACCGTTGTTGATGATAAAAACTTCTTTGAATTAATGCCACTTTATGCACAAAACATCACGACAGGTTTTGCGCGATTGGGTGGACAACCAGTTGGTATTGTTGCCAATAACCCAGCTTTCTTAGCCGGAGTTTTAGATATCGATTCATCAACTAAAGCAGCTCGATTTGTTCGCTTCTGCGATGCTTTTAATATCCCTCTTGTTACTTTTGTAGATGTACCAGGTTTCTTACCAGGAACAGAACAGGAGTATGGTGGTATTATTAAGCATGGTGCAAAGCTTTTATATGCTTTTGCTGAAGCTACAGTGCCAAAAATCACATTAATTACTCGTAAAGCCTATGGTGGGGCATACGATGTGATGGCTTCGAAACATATTGGTGCTGATATTAACTACGCTTTCCCAACTGGTGAAATTGCTGTAATGGGTGCCGAAGGTGCTGTAAATATTGTAAGTAAGAACTTAAGCGATGAAGAGAGAGCTGCGGCTATTGAGGATTATCGTGACAAATTTGCAAATCCCTACAAGGCGGCTGAAATGGGTTATATCGATGAAGTGATTCAACCCAAGCAAAGTCGTTATAAATTGATTCAAGCATTGGAAATGTGTCGCAATAAGAGTGAACACAACCCACCCAAAAAACACGGAAATATTCCTCTTTAATCAGCTATATACAACGAAAAAGCTACTGAATATGAATTTAGTAGCTTTTTTGTTTCCTATAGAGAATAATCACTGCTATTCTAATTCACTTCCTTCGTTTTAACAGCTCCTAAAAGAAGACAGGGGTATGCCAAACAATTATCGGGAGCTTTACGGTACTGTACTTCAAAACCTGATTCAGCCAGGGCAGCCTTTAAAAAGTCCTCTTGTAAACAGTGCGTGGGAAAACCCATAGAACGAGTCATAAGTTCAACAATACAAAGTGTCAGGTGGTCATCACCATTCACTTTTCCATCAAGATGATTGGATACAAACAAGCCTCCCGTTTTCATAGATTTATTGATCTTTTTCAGCAAACTAACCAATTTCTCAGAGCTATCGTATTTGTAAAGAAAATGCGAACTGAAAAAGAAATCATATCCTTTTCCAAAACCATCATCGGCATTTAAATCAAACGAATGATAAGAAACACGCTTAAAGTCGCTTTCATTTTTCTTTATTTCTTCTGAAATTTTACAGACCTCTTTCAAATCGTACACATGAGCATGTAAAACTGGATTCTCGTTTAAAAAGGCATAGGCGTAATATCCCGAATTACCTGCAAAATCACACATCTTTTTTGCCTCTTTAAATTCAGGCAGATCTTTCACAAAAGCCAATACATTCTGCAAAGAGCCTGCTTTAGCCCCCTGTTCTATTCCTCTGATAGATTCTTCTGTACTCCAGGCATCCTGATTAAATTCAGGAATAACTCCCTTTAAGGCTTGCCTTAGATTGGCAAATGGACCTTCCTTAGATACAAACTCCTTAATTGCTCCTATTTGATTCACTTCCGACTGCTGTATTAAATACTCTTTTGCTAAGTCTGTTAGTGTGTACAAAGATTGTTTTCTTTCCAGATAGCCAATGGCTATCAATACATCAAGTAATGATTCCGTAAGCCTTTCATTGGTCTCCAGCACATCTGATAATTTTTCACATGACATGGGTTCCATAGCTAATTGTTCGAAAATACCTGTCTCAATAGCAGCATAAATGATATTGGGCAGATAACTCTTGTACATTAGATTGTGAATTTCACTATAGGCTGTTTTAGTTTCTGGTAATTTCATTTTATTCGAGTTTTTTTTAATTGAGCTTTTGAGTTCTAATTTCATTTTAATTCCAGAACTAAGCAATCCTCATTTCTGATGATTTTTTTAATGCCATTTGCTTATAAATACAAAGTTCCTCAATCTAAAATTGTTTATGATGATGATGGTGCAGGATACTTTATTGATGGCTTTATAAAAAATGCCAGAACGTTCAAAAATGGAGCGAAAGCAAGGAAAGGTGAGAATTACGCCAACCTAAAGACTCAGATGTACTTCTAGATTGCAGAGGTAATCAATAGCGGTGGTCTTTATATCTCTCCTGAGGTCGCAAACAAGATGGTTAAAGGGAAAACCATCATGAATCATATTATCGATGAGAGAAAAGCTATAAAACGCGATAAGATCGATGATGATAGAAACTTTGTATCATACCAAAACACAAATGAAAAGCATCATAGGACATTCTCCTGACTTCTTAGATGCAGCCATGATGAGATTCTTTTTAGAATATTTTACTCCTGCAACAACAACAACAACAACAACAACAACAACAACAACAACGGAATCTTACGGTTTCTTCTAAATATTTTTCATTTAGTAAAACAAGAAATTCAGTCTCAAATAGAAGATATTGAATTCCTTGTTTTAACAATAACTAAAGAGTGTTACTCGATTATATTATATTGCATATTATTGCTATGTGAAAAATAAGAGTAAGTCCTAATGCGAGTTTATCAAGGTCATTTTTAAAGCCTGTATGTATTTTTACTAAAAAAAGTAAAACAGGAAAAAAATAAAACACATAATAATTAATATAATCAAATCTAGCTAAAAGAAAAACACTAAAGTATCCTATAAATACTAATCTATTAATAATGTTTTTTTTTGTTTTTTTATTGAATATAGTTGACATTAAATAATATGTTTTATAATTAGAAAGAATAAGTACATAACGAAAAAAGGAAAACTAACAACCACTGTTGTTATAACAATATTTTTTTTAATGTAAAGTTTAAAGCAAATAATGAACCATACAAAACAAAAAACTTTAGAAAAAACAGCTAGTCCTTTTGAAATTTTAAATTCTAATGTATTCATTAACAAATCAAAGCCCTCTTTTGTTTCTAGGCCTAATTTATTTATTTCTATCATATAAGTTTTTAATTCTGGTGTTAAAAAGAAGATTTTAAACAGTAAAATTGGTAGAATTAAAATAAAACCAAGAAATATATTGTAAAATATCAATTTTAAATCTTGATCATGATTTAGAAAAACATTACATGACAGGTCAGATATTAAAACAATCAAAAATAATAAAAATGGATAGATTAAAAAAGATAAAACACTTTGAATATCAATAAAAGCATTGATAACATTATTATTATTCATTAAAAGTTTAGATAGCTCGGATATTTCAAATACCATTATTGAGCTACAAATTAACATTACTAATATTAATAGAACAAAATAATACGGATTGTAATTTAAAAGAGTATTTGAGTTTTTAGACATAAGTAGAACTAATAAAGGTTTCTATGAAAGCAGAAATTATCAAAATAAAAACCACCAAATATGTATATTTCAAAACATATTTATAATTTATTTTTGTATAGTTTCTTTTTGATGTTAATATTTTAAATATTTCTTTACCTATATAGAAACTTATAGCTCCAGATAGCCAAAAACCAAAATATTCTATAAAATGAGGAAATAAAGTTAAAAATATCTGATGATTAGACATGGTTATACTAGCAAAGAAAATAGTTATTGCTAATCTACAACCATCGAAAAAAAGTATACAAATAGTGAAAATGGATAAAGTAAATCCTCCTAAAATAGCTAATAATGCGACACTAATGTTATTAATAAATATATGATAAAATAATCTCCATTTGTCATTTTGATTATAGATTAAATCATCATTTTCACTTGCAATTTTCTTGAAATTTTCAATTAAAATATCATTACTTATTATGTACAGGGAAGTTAAAGTAATAATAAACCCCAACCCCCATATAATCATCGAAATTAAAAATAATTTTTTCATTATTTTAGAAGCAAATGTATGAGATAATAAAAATCATCTCATACATCAATAGATTTTAATTAAAACATACCAAACATTCCTGCTGCTTGCAAACCTGGAACTAGAGCAACTTGCATTGAAACACCAGCTGACGCCATACCCGCATCTACCCAATCTCGATCTCCAGTGTACATCCCTGCAGCTACAACTACCATACCTGCATTCATACTAGTTTCAGTTGTTTTTTGATCGTTTAAGCTGCAAATAATTGAACCAGAAAGAACCATTAATGATAGAACTGCAATTTTAATTTTTTTCATAATTTATTTTTTTTTGTTTATAATGAAATAAATGTATAATTTATTTTTATAAATAGAGCTTGTCAAACCTGTCAAGTATGTCATATTTATCAAAGAAAAACTAATATTTCTACAAGAATATTATTATGTTATCAAATTTAATATTAACAAGTTGTATCCCTACAGGTTATTTTTTCTCTTCTATAAACTACCTATAGAGTAGCCAAAGAATTAAAAGTTGAATTTAGAAACACATTATTTTATAGATATTCTTTAAGTAATAAGCGACATGTATGATGTTAACTACCTACCGCCCGGAGAATATGGAAATCAATTAAATTATCAAAAGGAAATTTACGACCAAAACAAGAATGACTTTGGTTAGGTTGTTGAGCAAGTAACCGTAGAAGATAAAAGAACACCTGAAGAGTATCGAAAGGAATATAATAACGATAGAACAAGAAGATCAGCTTCAGTAGGGAAAAGAGAAGATAAACAGGTTAGCAATGGTAAAGGAGGAACGAAAGTGGCAATCGTTGCAAAATTGGTATGTTCCTTCCCAAAAAAGATCGTTCGCTTAGCGGTTGCTTTCCTGTTTGGAGAAACTATAACTGTTTCAGCTTCTGAACCTGATGACTCTTATAAAATCTTTAAAGATATCTGGGAGAAGAAACTCAAGATGCACCTTACTCTTAAGCGATTTGCAAGAACTGTAATGGTTGAAACAAAAGCCGCTTTATTATTCTACCCTGTTGTAGTAAATCAAGTAAAGTTTCTTGGTATAACTATAAAGAGCAAGGTTAAACTTAAAGTGAAATTGCTTGACGTTAAAGCAGGTCAATTCTTCCTTCATTACGATAATTTTGGAGACATGGACGCTTTTATTTGGAAGTATAAAGGCAAGGTCGAAGGAAAAAAGGTTGATATTGTAAAGATCTACACATCTGACCAAATGATTACAGCAATCAAGACTGGATCATGAGAGGTTAAGCCTGAAAAGAATCTATAAGTATTCACCCATACATTTTCAAGACAAATCTAGAATGATTACCCCGTCCACAGGACAAGCATCTGCACACGGAGCAGAACAACGACCTGATAGCCAAAGACATTCTTCTGTTATTATAATTTCATTATCCATATTTTTATTATAAGTGTATTTTACTAATTATATTTTCTGAAACTACTCCTTTGAATTGCTCAATATTTAAAGTATTAAATTGTTTTATATTACGTATTCTTAAATTTGGATATAATTGATCTACCCCAACCATCACATTATGTTCCTCTTGAACAAAAACCCTAAAAGGAGATCCATTTAAAATACCTTCATAAAAGTGTTTCCCCTTTTTTAACTTTTTCAACTTAGACCATTCCTCTGGTTTACTTTTTGAAATAATTGAAATGTGATTCTTAGTACGAATTGTCGCATCATAACTCTTCAGCTCTGACACTCTTCCAAGGATTTCTTTACCATCAACTTTTAATCTAATGCCTCCTTCAGCAACAGTCATTCCTTCCGGAATAATTCCCTTTTTAAGAGAAGAAGCATCAAAATTAATTTCTTCACATATTTCAATCACTCGATCTGCAATATCAAAAACCGAGTTCTTTTCCTTATTCACAACAACTTCAAAACTCTCAGCAAAATAATATCGATCATTAGGGCTTGAAATTGTTGGATCTAATTTGGAATTAAATATTTTACCATAATAATTGTGCAACGCAGCATGCATCTCATCCGAAGAAAAAGATTGCTGATTCAAATCAATTATCGCTGCCTGAACAACACTTGGAAGAACAGTCAATCCCAACGCAGCTCCTAAAGAATTCTTAATAAAATTTCTTCTTTTCATATTTGCCATTTTTATATCTTAACATTCCTTAATTATATATTAAGTTGTACAAACTTAAATTCATTTAAAATGCGTCGCAATACCAAGATATTATGATTATACTATTAGTAATCGTTTCAAATAGATTTCCCAAAACATTATCACACCCATAAAGCTCACGATGTCAAGAGAATACATCTTCAGGCATTTTCAAATAGATACGACCAATCAATTTAGTAATACCTATTACTTGGTATTTTTCTTTTTGATTAAAATTATCTTTATAACAATCATAAGCTTTATAAATTTGTTATACTACCAACAAACAGAAAGTTAATTTTGAGAGACCACAAAGGTTTCGTTAGAATTTGTTAATAAAAAAAGCCTTCCCATTACAGAAAGGCTAAAAATCAAATCAAAATCACCTTAGTATAAACTAAACATAGAAAAACAAAAGAACAGGTATGATAAAACCAATTATCATGAACCATACGCCTCTTTTCTTAAACCCTTTCTTTCCTTTCACCATAATGGCACCCGAAATGGCAAAGAATATGAGCACTATGGCATAAATAACTGCCAATATTGTAAATCTTTTTCCTGAATTGTAATGAATATCATTTACGAATTTAAATACTGCTATCTTCTTAAAAGTTCTTATTATCACTTTCCCGGAAAAAGGTTCATATTCTCCCAATCCTCCTTTCACATAGATCTTATAGGTTTCATCCTCGGGAATTATTCTTTTTAGTTTGGGCAAGTCTGCAAAATTACTTTGCCAATACCTTTTCAAATCATCAGGCGAAAGATCGGCTTTTGCCTTTTTCTCCACAACAATCTCCCGGTAGGAAGGGTTTTGCTCATCTTTTTTTAAAAGAAGTAAAATACCCGACACAGCATATATAATAGTCAAACCGATAAATAAGTAGCCCAAATCGCGATGCCAGGCTCTTATTGTCTTTGTAAACTTCATTTCTTAGTCTACAATTTCGTATGACAGGCCATCAACATAGTAAATAGAATAAAATTCTTTACCATTCTCTTTCATCCAGTTACGCATTTGGGATATATTGGTCATTTCCGACGCACAGTGCTTACCTCCTTCTTCAGCATCCTGCTTTGCTTTCACTTTAGCCTCCCAATTGTCAATAAATTCCGACGTAAGTCTTCTTTCCTTCAAAATTCCTTTTACCCGAATATCCATTCCTGACAGCTCACGATTAAAGCCATTGATTTCGCCTTTTGCTTCCACTCTAAGCGATAGTTTCCCTGTTTCATCCAGAAGAATCGCTCTACGACCAGAGTGGGCACATACATGTTGTACCATCCCAATAAAAACAATTTCCTTATCAATTAGGCTTTCTGCATTTTTCATGATTTCGCCAATGGTACTGGCTACTTTTGACTTTTCCGAAGCACTATTGCTGCTTGCAAAAGCAGTTCCAAACGACATTATAATTGCTAATGATAGAATGACTAAATTTCTCATATCTCTAAATTTTACAGGGGAATATAAAAAAACATGCCCCTACATTAATATTTACATTTATCTGTTAAAAATTGTACTTGCTATAAAACCATAGATTCCTGTTAAGCATATCCACGCCAAGGGAATTATCTGCACTTTCTGTTTTCTTTTCTTCATCAACAGAACAAAGCCCCCTGCTAATATGGCATTTAACAGCAATACCCATACGGATCCCAAAAAGATGGAAGGTTGAATAAATTTTGTGTTGGATTTTGTAAATCCTACGGAGAAAGGCAATACAAACCTGGCGTAATTTTCTCCTTCCTTATCGTGTTTTATGACAACTTCATCAACCACTTCTTTGGAATCCGATCGGATGGCTAATACCGTTTTTGCTTCTGAATTAACAACATTGATATTCCAGTACAAGGGGTTCGCCATAATTAAAAGCTGATCCTTATCAATATCATATGCAGGTGTTGGAATCTCCTGAAGCTTGTATTGATCCGTAGTAATAATATGAAGCTTTCGATTGCTGTCGTATACAAAGGCATAAAAACTTCTGTCATCAGGTTCTGTGGTCATTAAATAGGCCGGTTCCACATCTTTGGGAAGTGGTACACTCCTCAAAAATGGCATATTATTCACCATCTTTAAATGGAAAATCTGATTGGCATTATCAATAATAAAATACCCTTCATCGTATGCTTTTCTAGTACTTGGATTTCCTGCCACTTGTCTAGCCGGAAACTGAAAACCTCTCTTCTGAAAAACAGTATTGAAACGAAGACTTTTTTCCTGATTTACCTCATTGGTTTCAGGATTAATGAACTCTATTTCTGAATCTAATCTAAAAAAGTCTCCCGGCATTTCAATCCTTACTCTTTTCGACATAGATTCGAATAAGGTATACAAAGGAATGTGCGGTTTATTTTTATTCATTGGATTCATTCTATAGAAGAATTTCCTTGAATTGATCTCTCTTGGTTTCATTTCCACCCCATCAATGGAATCAGGCATTCTGCCATCGGCAAACATTTGAGTCGAATAGAATAAAGGAAGTATACTGTCAAATTCATGCTCATTATACACCTTATTGGTTTTGATATTCTTACGAATCAAACGTTCCTCCTTTTTATCAAACTCGATCGTGCAAAATGCCTTATCGACAGAACTGTAATAGGTAAAGATATTTTTTGATGCCGTATCGGTTATCAAGTGATACGATTTGGGTAACAGCCATGCCAATAGCAAGGTTCCCAATAAAATAATTAAATAGTTGATTGATTTCATCCGTATGTATTTTTCCGTTTGTGTTCGGATGGAACTTGCATATCAATTCGATTGTACCCTCTCAAAAAAATGAAAAGATGAATTCATATACCAGTTTCATATATCTTATAGGTTTTTATTTATTAATCCTGTATGCCAATTTTAAATCGTTCTACCGATCTATAGCCAAATGGCAATATGTAAATCGGCAGTAAAATCACCGCGAAGAGTATGAATGCATAGGCTCCGGGAAAGTCTGAAAGAAAGCATAGCTGTAAAACACCAAACATGATTAAAGCATTAAAAATTCTCCTCTTCCAACTTGGTTCAAGACATATCCATGCCAAAAGGACATAAGCCATCAAGCCAGCTACATACCAAGGTGCAAGGGTATATAATGCACTTATTATAAACTCAAGCGGAAAATGAACTCCCATGAAGATTAAAATTGCCAATATGTGTAGCAGGTACACTAAGGAGAGAACACTTAAGCCATATCCCATCATAGTAAATACCACTCTTTTATTCGATAGTGGCAGATGCAAACTTAACTTTATTCGTTTTTGAATCACTTCAGGAACAAATTGAGAGAATGCAATAGCTATACCCGCAGCAAGAGGAAAATATTTTAATTCTCTTAACAAAAACTGGTCTCTGTTAATAACAACATCCCATAAATGCTCCATTCCTACCATTCGAAACGATCTGCCTAATCGGAGAAATATATACGTAAGTAAAGCAGCTCCTACGATAAATGCCCCTATAACAAACCATTTGGTTTTTTTCCACTCTTTAAATAATAATGCGTTTGTCATCTTCTTAATATTTACCTGTTAATCCAATAAAAGCCTCTTCCAGACTTAAACTTTCTTCCGTAATACGACCATGCTGAATATTGTTTTTATTGAGCAAGACCTCCATCTCATTTTTAGTCATAAACGAATAAGCCTCTGTATTCTCTTTAATGCTTACCGGGTGATAGATTTCTTGCAAATCATTCAATAGCCCTGAGCTTTGGCTCTTAAACTTGAACCTCTTAAAAGTATTTAGTAGCTCTTCTATTGGTTTTTGTGTCACAATTTTTCCATAATCCATTATCAAACAATCGTCGATCAAACGTTCCATATCCTGTATGATATGTGAAGTAACAAATACCGTTTTATTCTCGGCCTTTGCATATTCACTTAAGTAGTCAACAAAAAGCATTCTGTAACCAGGATCCAAGCCCATCGAAAAGTCATCGAGAATGAGCAATTCAGGATCCTGAGCCAAAATCAATCCCAATGCGACTTGTGATTTTTGCCCACACGACATTCTTGATATTTGCTGCTTGGGATCTATTTTCAAAAGTTTCATTAGCTCATAATAAGCTTCCTTCTTCCACTTGGGATAAAAGGCCGAATAGAACTTTTCAATCTCCGAAATGTTCATGAACGAATATTGAACATGCCCTTCAATTAACAAACCAACTTTTTGCTTGGTTGCCGGTGAAAGCTTGGCCGAACTCTCACCAAACATTAAACACTCTCCGCTCCTGGGTTTCAAGTACCCATTCAGAATATTGATTGTAGTGGTTTTTCCAGTTCCATTTTTTCCCAGTAATCCAAGAATTCTCCCCTGAGGAATCTCAAAGTTTAAATTCTCGTAGATACAGCGATTGCCGTAATAATGGGTTAGGTTTTTACATTCTACTATTGGTTGCATAAATGCTTAGTTATTATTAAATAATTGGTATTATTGTTCTTTATGCTAATCACATGACAACATGTTCACTTTAAAAAGAGCACCCGATACTTATACCAACTCTATTGAAAGTATCTCCTTTTATAAATTCGATATCAGTAGCTTTCGTATGCCTGTAAATGATTCCTGCAAAAGCTCGAATTTTATTGTTTTTTAATAATCTTGAGTACTTAAATCCTGCCTGCATAGCAATGCTTGTGTTAGTTAAATACTCAAATTCACGGTATAGATTAAAATTGGTACTGCGATAGGTAGTTTCTACATTTGTTGCTCCTGAGTAGATTCCTGCATTAAGTGAAGTACCGCTCCCGGAAGAATAACATCCACCCAAATCAAAAGAGTATTGATTTTTGTCAACTACAATATTTCTTTTAATATTCAATCTTCCAATTAGCTGTTTTACGGTTTGATTTCGGTAATGTGGATATATGGACACGTCTTGTTTTCGGTTTCGATAATCTGCTGCCACTCTAAAACTCCACCCTGGATTATAATCACTGTAGTTAATATGAAGCTGGTAGTCAAACGAGGCTTGAAATTCTTTTCTTGTCAGTACCAAAGTTGGTTCTTCATATCTTATATAGGTCACATCCGTTGTTTGATCATGGTCGTAGATAGGATTCTTTTTCCAATTCTCCAGTTTTTCGTTTGATGCGCATAAATGAAGCTGATGTAATACTTTTTTTCGTTTGTAAGATAAATGTCCACTGTAACCCCAAAGGTCTGCACTATGTTCAGTGTACATCCTAGTCAGGTCAGATTTAATCCCGAAGTAACCTTCCCTTTTATTGATTGTAAACTCATTAAAGAATTGCAGATGCCGGGTAATTTTTGTATTTAATTGAACTGAAAACCCATTTATTTTATCAACTAGCGGATTTTCAGAACTATCACCTGTGTATCCATCCATGCCAAATCCTTCAACTTGTCCCCAAAAAGTTCCCCAGGAAATAAGGGAATTATACGATTGTTCGGTATTGCCAAAAATATCAAAACTAGTATCTTCTACACGCTTGCGATAATTGTAATTGATGCCTATTTCTGCCCATGTATTAATTTCGTACATGCTACCTATTGACAAATCGATATCCATTAACTTATTAAGATGCCTTAGGTCTTTCTTTTTTACATAATTTGCCGATGTATAAGCAACTTTACCTCCAAGGGTTAACTTTGTATTTAGGTTAATTGCCGTAGCACCTCTCAGAAGGTAAGTTTCTTTTGATTTTTCGCCTCGTGTTGTATCAGCATATTCAACAATATTGAATGGTGCAAAATCCGGATCGATCCAAGCCGAAGCCCCCATGTTTTTGCCAGTAAAATTATTATAGCTGATACCACCCCATAGCACTACTTTTGGATTTAACCTGAAATAAGATTCAGCATCAACACCATAGGTGTAACTTTGGTCAGATTGATTATAGTTGATAAAATCACCTTTTTTAAAGCTGCTATTCAGGCTAATTTCGGAAATAGTATCAATTGGTAAGTGTTTCAATCCGACTGCATTATTATTCATTAGCCAAATTTCCGATTGGCGAACAAATTTCAGGTCAGCCCACCTTGCCTTCTCTTGTGCCAGAGTTGGTAAGGCGGAGCAAAAGATTGCCCCGCCTATAAATATTGCTATTGCTAAAACTTTATACATAAAAATATTAGTCACGTAATGAAGCTTGACTTCTTTGGTGGAAATCATTTGTTGAATTATTGGTATCCATGTAAATAATTCTTGCTCCCTTAGCAATTGAAGCTTCAGCATTAATACCGCTAGGATCTGTACTACTTACTCCGTCAATCTCAGTTCCAAAGTTGTATTCATACACCAACTTATCGGCATTGCCTTCAATTGCTTCTGTGACTGCTTTGTCTACATTTCGGTATACTGTGTAACCCAATTTTGAAGTGAATTGTGCACTACCTGAATCAATACCATCAGGAAAGCGTTTGAAATTTTCGTAGCCGGCTCTATATACTTCTATACCATCCAATATCCATTCTGTATTTAATTTTTTAGATCCTTTATTCCCCTCTTCGGCAGTTAAATTATCGGTACTTGAACCAAAAGCTTCAGGCGTTGAACCTTTGGTAGTAAAAATACAGAAAGCAGGACTAGAATTACTAAATACCCAACCTGTACCATATCCCCATTTCTGAATACCTAGGTATTGACTACTAGGAATGCTTGCATCAGGTGCTACGTATTTTTTATGGGTTAATTGATCTTTATTATCCCAAAGCACCCAGTAGTCTGATTGGGCCAGATTAACAGACTTACTGTATGTAGAAGTATGATCGATAGCACCAGATAAGGCTATAACCATTTCTTCTCCAGGTGCTATTGTTACAGCTGATTTTGTATGAGGAATTGCACTGATAGCAGGCACCCATCCTTCGTTAAGATAATTCAAAGTACCATCTACGGCATAATCCCCCGACGAGTTTGAATTATAAGGAGATACTGTCCCAAGGCAGATATTATCCAAAGTGGCTGTCTCATCTGAGTTGTTGTATAAAATCACATATTGGTCATATCCATAATAACCTGAACCATCATCTTTAGGACACCCGCCAATGTATAACTCTTTAATTATGATTTGACCTGAAACAGCTTCGGTTAATTCTAAGTCTAAAGGTGTAGCACTGTCCCACGATTCATTAAATACAATATCACTTTGCGTGATGCTATAGGTATAAACATTGCCGTTAGACACGCGTCTATCAATAACCGTAGCTTGGTATGTACCCGGATTGGCAACAAATTCAACAGAACCTTCAGCCGTTGTACTAGCTTTAAGTGTTTCATTTGTACTGTTGTTTAAAATCGATACTTCAATTCCTTCCTTAGAACTGAATTCACTCTCAGATGGATAAGTTAATTTAAAAGTTACTTCGATTTTTGAATCTGTACGTCCCAGATAATTTTCTTTCAAATCAACGCTTACCTGAAGTTCAGAACTACTAGCATTAATGTTTGTTTGTGAGCCCGTATATTGGTAAGCATAAACATTATCTACCACGCGATCTTCAGTAACAGATACTTCATAAATACCATAAGGAACCTGAAACGAAGCTATCCCACTAACATCAGTATTTGCCTCAAAAGACTCAGCCGTACCTCCTTTAAGCTCTACTTCTACACCTTCCATCGATTCGGTATCTCCGGGATAATTCAGCTGTACGGCTATTGTTGCTATACTTAGTTCATCATCGTCATCACTACACGAATAAACAAATATTAGTGAGCAAATTGCTAAAAAATAAAATATTTTTTTCATAATGTATAATTACTGTTAATAATATTATTGATTTAAAGTTTAATTCTCATGCTTATTCCGTAATGAAAATCAGGTAAGTAAGAGCGATATAGACTTTGATTACCTTCAACTCTTGTGGATCTGACCGTTTCCATGTTTCGTGCAAAGTTTCTAGCGAAAAACGAAACAGAACCTATATTTCCAATCTCCTTTGTCACCTTAATATTGGCCGAATAATAAGCCGATATTTTATTGCTTTTAAAGAAGTTTTTATAACCCGTTTTTACGACTAACCTGGACAGTTCTGTATATAATGCAGGATCATTTTCTTTTGCCCATTTAAAACGCTCCTCAAAGGGTATTTTGGTATCCATATCTTCCCAGGTTGTATAATAAATCGGATAGATTCCCACATATTCGTTTCGGTCATATATATTAATATCATCGCCAAAATAGTCTGCCTGATCTTCTAGTATAAAACCTCTATTACCTCCGCTATATTCACTCAGGTTCCGGCTGTAATTGTATAAGGAAGATTCTATCCTAAGCGTTACAACCATGCGTACTTTCGGGATGTGGGTTTTTATGGTAATGTTGGTATTAACGCGTTTTGACAATCTGCCATTAGCGGAACTTTCAGAACCAATATAATGCCCCACATATTTAAAAGGCTCTCCATTTGCCATACGTACGGCCGGTCTTGAAGCAGTAACGTGCTCTTCTACACCTTTATAATAGTAATAATTACCATCAATTCGAACAGATGTACTTAGCGCTTTCATTTCTGGAAAATCAATCATCCAGTCTAATCCCATTCGGGTTACCGACGAGCCATTAGCATACCTTATTCTTGATAAAAATTCACTTCTTTCCTCATACTCTAATGGATAACTGGCATACTGCCCACTGGCATCATGTACGGTAACAATGCCGGTAGTTTCATCAATTGTAAAACGTCTTTCATCAACAGGTATCATACTACTTTCCAGTGCCGTTATTTCTGTTCTATTATAAGAGTAAGGCGTGTAAATATTCTCGTAGATATAAGGGTTAATTGTTTTTTTGCGATATGCCGACACACTAATTTTAGTCCCTTTAATATTGGCACCAAAGCCAATCTGAATATGGTTATTATATTGATATTTTAATCCAGGATTGTAAAGCGTAGTACTGGCTTGATTATAATAGGCTATATAGGAAACATTATTGCTGTTTGAGGTGGAAGCAAATACATCCGTATCTGAATATGTCGGTCTGGGGTTTAGTACGCCCATACTCGGCAGTTTCACAGATTTTCCCCATCCAGCATAGAAATTGTAACTACGTACAGTTGATGCTGTACCATTATTTTGTGTGTACTTGATGTTTGCACGCGGCGAAATATTACCTACCCAAGCATATTCCGATTGACTGATGTAAGTATTATCGGAACGCACTCCGGCAGTTAAAGTAAGCTTTGAATGTTCATTTAGCTTCCTGGTTAATTTATTCTCCAGATAAAGTGCCAAATTATTGGTATGAGGAACTTCACTTAATACAAAAGATTGCCAATCAGGGGCGTAACGCATGTCGTCGTAATAAGTTCCTTTCCCAAAATTACCACTGTTACTATAATCAATGCCCAATAGTATTTTATTGGTATAGTTTTCAAAGGTATTTACCTTGTCAGCCTTTATTTTAGCTGCAAAATCAATTTGTTTACTATCGTAATATCTTGTTTCGTACCAATATCCAGTAGGCAGAAGCTTTATTGGGGCATTGGGGTTTTCATCGTAATCAGTGGCCAGAAAATAACCAGTCTCGGTGGCATGATTCGCTGCTGATGTACCTGCAGCACTTTTGTTTTTTCTTTCTTCCGCTAGCTTATCGGAATAATTAACTGATGTTGAAAACCATAAATTATTGATCCATTTTTTATTCAGAAACCACTTTGCAGCTATATTTCCCCTGATAACATTGTCTTTATTTTTTGCATAGGTTCCGGTAAATAAATCCGGATCATCTTCATTGTTGTAGCCTCCCACATTTAATGTAAAACCTGTCGTTAATATCAAATGGTTTTTAAAATGTTTTTCGTGAGTTAAGCTCAATCCATTTCGTTCATACGTGGTATGAGGCGACATCAGATTTGAAAATGAACGTGCATGTTCTCCACTGACATTAAGTGTGCCCCAGTCATTCTTTAAAGCAAATCCCTTGCTTAATCCAAACTGTTTTGTTTGAGGATTTATAGAAACTGTTGCTTTTAAGGGAGTACGTCCTTTTAGAGTATTAATTTTAACAATGCCATTGGTTAAATCACCATGTTCAACAGACGCAATACCTGTTGTCACTTCAATGGACTCGATATTAACTGTACTGATACTTCTAGTATCTATTCCACTAGGATTAAAACTATTAAAAGACGCATTATTCTGCAACCTGACACCATCCACTTCTATGGCCGTTCCAAATGAAGCATTTCCCATTTCGCCGGTCGACTCATTATGGATGTGTAACTGTTGAGATCCAACTAGGCTAGTTTTTGAAGAAGTTTTACCACCTGGCAGTAAACTTTGAATTTGTGATACATCCAATACTTGTTCGTGTTCCAAAGCTGTGCTGGTAATTGTATAGGTGGTTGACTGCTCTTCCTTTAATTCTGCGGTGATCTTAACCTCATTTAATCCTAAGGACAGAACTTCCATTTCAAAATTATGAATGGATGAATCGGAGCTTACCCAGATTTCTTGTTCAATAGTTTTATAACCCAGGCAGGTAACCGTAATATTGTATTTCCCAGATTGCAAGTGCTTTATTGAATATTCACCCTTGGCATTTGTAACATCCCATTTATTAATGGTTTTAATTACAACAGTTGCTAATTCAATGGCTTTGCCTGATTCTTTTGAGATCACTCTCCCTTTCAAGATATTGTTATCCTGAGCAAAAACCTTTACAGGAATTATTACTATAAAAAATAAGTATATAAAAAGATGCAATTTCATACCAACCCAACAATTTCGTCATTAACAAGCCCACACTTCATGAGCACTACACTTTTTATTAAGACTAACTCTTAATAGTTATGACACAAAAATAGATCGTTCTGTACTCAGAGGCAATCACCATTTGTGATGATATTAAACCCCTTCAAATCATCAATATTGGGTAGTAAAAAGAAAACCCTGCCGGAACCTATTCCAACAGGGCTATTCATTCAAAGAAGTGCAAAAACAACCTGATCAGCACCTAATCCTAATACAAATTAAGAACATCACATTCATTATAGATTTCACCCCAATACATATCAAGCTATGATTTAATCAGGATAAAAAAACACCCTGATATTTTTTTATATCAGGGTGAAAACAAATAAGGTGAAAAATCTGGAGTGATATTTTTATTCTACATAACAAGGATTGGTGCCAATGATAATTTTGGTGATATCGGTACTGAACTCATGAGTTTAATTACATCACCTCATCGGCCTGAATAAGCTGATTCATTAAAGCATAAACTGTAAGTCCTGATATTGTTTTAATCCCCAATTTTCGCGTAATATTTTTACGGTGAGTAATAACGGTATTGATACTAATGAACAACTGATCAGCAATTTCTTTATTGGAATACCCCGCTGCAACAGCCTTTATAACATCTACTTCTCTATCACTAAGTACTCCCGGATCATCTTCGTAACGCGACACTTCCGGTTCATCAAAGAAATTCTGTAATTTTTCAACAACAATTTTTCTATCATAAGAATTAAGTAAAAACTCGTCACACATACAAGCTGAATTAAGTTTCTTCCCAATAATCAAGGTTTTACAAGCACAACATTTTCTTTTAATATTTTGCAAGGATTCTGATTTATAACCAAGTAAGATACCTTCACTAACAATAATAAAATCAAGTTTTGTATTCTTTTTAACAAAACCATTCAATTCTTCGTAGCTATTCGTTTCAAACAAATCGCAGTCAACACCCAAAACATTAATTAATGTCTTAATACCCAAACGATACAAAAACTCATCAGAGGCAATTAGAATTTGTCTTTTTTTCTCAGCACGCTCCATAATACTCCAGTACTTTAGTTTCTAACATCTTCACTTTAGGTACAAGTACTTTTTCTTCAATACGTGCATGATCTTCCAGGTCATATTCCATTTGAAACAACTCTGCCAATAAATACTCATAATCCCCTATACAATCCTCAACTGGTAAAAAACGGATAATCAAATTTTTCATATCTGACAGTTTCACTTCCAGGTCGTCATGATTCCTCTCATATATTTCAATAGGCTCTTCTTTAATTCTCGTAAATAATTCCTCAGAACAATTTCCTGTTTTTAAAGCTTTTTCCAAAGCCAGAATGTAAGGAAACACTCTCTCCTCTTCGACTTTAAAATGGACCTCTATTTCACTCCTGTATTCATAAAAAAAACATCGCAGCAGATTAATATTCTTAATATCATCAGCAGCGACTTCCTTTTCTAACTTTGCGATATAAGACTCAATACGAGGGACCTTATTTTCAAGATAATAAGCATGTGTATTCGTTAAATACTTAATGATAATATCTGCTTTAAAATCACTCAAATGATTATTAGGAAAATAAACTGAATTATGATGTGAATTTAATATTTCAAGAAAGAAGTCTGTATCTATACCTTTCTCCTTACAAATTTCTTCTACTGTTTTATTTCCAAAACCCAGGGTCAATCCAAAACGAAAAACAATAGGCAACAAGCGATAATCTTTCAATATCACCTCTGCCATTATCCAATACTTTGTTATAGTCACCATATTAATACAATACGTATATTAGCCAAAGACAATCATACGGCTAAATTCAAATTCTTTCGCCATATTTAATCTGCAACAAAGATATAATATGCGCTTGTAATTTACCATCATAATATCTTATGATTTTTCATTGCCTTCGGATAGAAAATATCGGGTAAAAGTTAATCCTCCACTAAATAACTTAAAATTGGCAATGTTTTGAGATGGATAAAAATTTGATCTCCATAGAAACAAGCCGAAAGATTCACATTACCACTAAACCACGGCCTTATTTTATTCTAGGATTAAACAGCTTACATTCCTCCCTTGAATCTAAAGCTCAATTAAGTTATAGAATGAAATAGAAAGGCTTTAAAAAATATATTTGCAGATATAAATTAAACTAATATAAACCCTAACTATCTCATTTACTACAACTATTGGCACTGTAAAAAATAACTTGGCAAACTATTCCTTACAGGTATTAACTAATTATTTAGATGAATTGCAGGCAGCTAAAAAACTGCCTGTCAATTCACTTCCTTAAAACTTATTTCTTTATAACTTTTTTAGTTATAAAGCTGCCGTTGTTTAATTCAATTCGAACTAAATACAAACCTGCGTTTAAATTACTAAAGTTTAAAGTCACTTCTAACAAGTTACCATCGTTATTAAACATCAAAACAAGCTTGCCACTCACATCAAACACCTTAATCTTGTTAATGCCAGCACTCCGAATTTTTAAGTGATCAACAACCGGATTAGGGTATAATTGTACCTCTGTTTCCAGGTTAGATTTGAGATCTATAGATTCCGAGGATTTAGGGAGTTCAATATTAAGAGGTCGGGTAGATTCTAATACATGAATCGTATAATCTTCAACCTCGCCATATGTTTGAGAATTACACGGAACCGCAGCATTAGCGTAATAATGAACACGAACTCTCATACGTGTATTTCCTAAGCTTGCATTCGAAGGAACCAATACATTACCATTTGCTTCTGAACCACTAAGAGTTAATGTAAACTGTTCTTCAGATGTATTGAAAAGACCATCCTGATTCCAATCGAACCAAACAGTAGCTCTATCTCCATTATAGTAACCGCCAACTGTAACACTTATAGGATACGTATTTCCTTGCGATACATTTGTCGAAATGACTGTGTAATCGCGGTAAGCATCTCTTGTGGAGCTATTGTTAATGCTTCCATAAGTCACATTTGCAATGTGCTCGGGTCCCTGACTTCCGGATGCATCACAATAAGAGATATTGCTCAATGTAAGCACCTGTAATATTGTACTCTCATTTGAATAATTTCCTCTTGCATCTTTTGCACGTACTGTAAAGTTATAGCTTGTATTTGCATTCAATCTACTAATACTTACTGTATTTGTTAAACTTGTTGCAATGACGCTTCCTAGTGATAAAATTTCATAGGATGTAACAGCAATATTATCCGTAGATGCATTCCAACTTAGATTCAAACTTGTTTGTGTAATTACTGAAGCTACAAGTCCGGTAGGAACAGTTGGAGCTTCTAAATCTTCATCAGCAGTATTTACCGACAAGGCTACACTTTCGTCGGAAACATTTCCTGCAGCATCTTTTGCACGTACTGTAAAACGATACGCTGTTCCGGCAGTTAAATTGTTAATTTGAACCGAATTAACCGAACTTGTTGCAATTACAGCTCCTGATGATAAAATTTCATAGGATGTAACAGCAACATTATCCGTAGATGCATTCCAATTTAAATTTAAACTTGTTTTTGTAATTGCTGAAGCTACAAGACCCGTAGGAACAGTTGGAGCCTGATTTTCTCCTTTTAGCTGAAGCATAAAAGCTTTCGTATAAACCGCTCCCGCTTTATCTGTTGTACGTAAATTCACATTCAATTTTCCGGAAAGGTCACTGATGTCTGAATTCAACTTTAACTGATTATCAACAAGGATAAATTTATCATTATCGGCATCAAGCAGACCGTTTGCAGGATATAATCTAAAACGATGTACATCATTGTCGTCTGCATCTACAGCCTGTAGATCTGCAAAAACAGTACCTATCGGAGCATCAGAATTAAATATCAACTGACTAAGAAGAATGTCAGTTGGTTTCTTATTCTCATCAACATCAACAACCGAAATAGTAAACTCTTGCACCAATGATTCTGAGTGTTTATCTGTTACTTTTATACAAATATGAAGTAATGATGTTGTTTCAAAATCGAAAACAACAGCCGTTAACAATTCGTTTTTACGAATCTCAAACATTTCATTATGAGTTGAAATTTTGCCTGCTTCATCTACCAATTCGAAGGTAAACTCTTCTTCAGGATCAACATCTGCTGCCTTAAGTGTTGCTATCAATACGCCTTTATCTGCATTTTCAGTAATGTGTCTCTTCGATAAACTTATAGATGTTGGTTTAGAATTCTCAAACACATCATTCACTTCGATTACAAATGCCTTAACAAATGTATTCCCTTTATCATCACTTACCTTAAGGTTGATCTTAAGTTGAGCTTGCGTTTCAAAATCGAAGCGATTAAGAGCAAATAGTTTTGTTCCTTCAATACTAAACTTATCATTGTCAGCATCAACGAGACCATCAGCAGCAAATAGTTCAAAAGTATGTGAATCTTCTACATCAATATCTTCGGCCGAAAGATTAGCAACCAAAGTTGGAGCTAATATATTTTCATCGATTGATGAAGCCGATAAGTTTATATTTGTAGGTGCTAAATTTTCTTTAACATCCTCAACCCATACTTTAAAGGCTACTGCGATTGTTTCTCCGGCAGCATCTTCTGTTTGTACATAAATGGCATATTCCGATTTTGTCTCAAAATCGAGAGCGGTATTCAGTTTTAATACTGCATCTTCAATTTTAAAAAACGCATTATCAGCATCATTAACACCATTACCTTCAACAAAGCTGAATGTATACGAATCTACAACATCTTCATCAACAGCCTTAAAATCACCTATTACAGTTAATAAGTCAGCATCTTCGGCGACACGATTTCCGGACAAAGTGATGTTCAGTGGTTTATGATTAGCTGCCGGTTCCAAAACTGTAATAAACTCTGTTTTAAGTTCCGTATTATTACCATCAGCATTCGTAACGGTTAAACTTACATCATACATTCCGGCAGTTTCGTAAGTTACTACAGGCTTAGCTTCTGTAGTGGTAGCAGGACTTCCTCCTTCAAAATGCCATAAAACAGAAGTCACATTTTCTTCTGATATATTAGAGAAAATGACTGATTTTCCTTTTTCAAGTTCTGTATTAGTGACTGAGAAATTGACATAAGGTTTTGCAAGAATATTGGTTACATTAATGGTATAATCTTCGACCTCACCAGCATAATTAACTGTACCACATGGATTACTGTTATCTGAGTATGCGGTACGCAATCTCATTACAGTATAGCCTTCTAAAGCATCATCAGGAACTGTAAGGGTAAATTCTTCTTGCCCGTCGCCATCGGTATTTTTTCCAAAATAAACCCTCTCTTCTGTAGAGAAGCTTTTATCTTGATTCCAATCAACCCAAACAAATAAGCTATTTGATCCCCATGAGTTACCATATGTAACACGCATTGCATTATCGCTTCCTCTGTTTAAGTCAGCACACTTTGATGTAAAATCAGAATATTCCGAAACTTCTGAATTGTTGTCAATTTTTCCAAGTTTCACATTCTTAATTTCAAGCCAGTTACCATCATAAACATTCTTGGCCTCACAATATCCATTAGGAATAAATTCATTGACAGTTATATATTCCAGCTTTTCATTAACTCCTTCTCCAAAACTATTACTTGCTGTAAGTTTAACTTTATAAGTTCCCTTTGAACTGTAAGTTACAACAGGGTTCTGATCTTCGCTCAATACCACATCAGCTCCTTCGAATTCCCAAGCCCATGAAGTCGGGTTATTGCCTGATAAATCTTTAAATTCTACAGATGTACCTGTTAAGAACACAAGAGACTCTGCTTTAAAATCAGCTACAGGCTTATGATGTTCACTTACTTTAACCAAATTATCCTTTGTAATAGTTTTAGTTCCTTCAGGTGTTGTGACACTTAAACTAACGTCATAGCTTCCTTGGAAATAGTAGGATACTTTAGGGTTTATTTCACTGCTGGTAGCTGGTTTTCCACCCTCGAATGTCCATAAAAATATTGCATTTTTATTAAAAGCTGTTTGGTTTATAAAGCTAATTACCTCGCCACTTTTAACAGCAGAAGTGCTTGTTGAGAAATCAGGTTGTGGCGTTTCCGGTGTTTCAGTTACGGTAATATAAGCAGATTCAGTTCTGGTATCTGATCCTGCTGAATTACTTGCAGTAAGCTTAACCTGATAAGTTCCGGCACTGTTATATTGCACATACAAACTCGACTTATTACTGTTTGAGACTTCAGCACCTTCGAACTCCCATAGCCAGCCTGTTGGTTTATTATCTGAAACATCAGAGAACAGAATTTTTTCACCTGCTACAACCGTTGACTTATCCGTTATAAATTTCGCAACTGGTTTCTCCAGTGTAGAAACCTGAATGGTATAATCCTCAACCTCTCCCGCATAGTTTATCGTTCCACATGCTTGAGCATTATCTGAATATGCAGAGCGCAATCTCATTAAGGTTAGGCCTTTTTTCGCATCTGATGGTACTACAATTTGGATGCTATGAAAATTATCTTCGTCCTTATTATCTCCAAAGAAAACGCGTTCACTTTCTTCAAAGCTTTTAGATTGATCCCAGTCTATCCAAACATACAAACTATTGGACGACCACCCATTATTACCATAGGATACGCCCATATTGTATGATTCATTAACTGTTAAGCTTGCTATTTGATTCGTAAAATCAGAATATTCAGATAAACCAGATACATTATTGATCTGCTCTAATGTTACCTTATTTATATCCAACCAATTTTTATCATGAATATGTTTTGCTTCACAATAACCCTCAGCAGAAAAATCCTGAACAGTAATCATTGCTTTTTTTACTTCTATTGATTGGCCAAATTTATTTTCAGCAACTAAACTAACTTGATAAACACCTGGTGTATTGTATTTCACACTTGGATTCTGACTTGTTGAATTCAAAGATTCGCTTCCTTCAAAAGTCCACTTCCAGGAAGTTGGCATTCGCAATGAAGCATCAGTAAACTGAACAACATCGCCTGTTTTTACAAGCGTTTTATCTGATGTAAAATTTGCAATAGCAGGGCCTTCTTCATACACAGTAATTAAATCTGCTTTTGTTAAGCTCGTACTACCATCATTGTTAGTTGCTTTTAAACTCACATCAAACACGCCTAGTGCAGGATAGATAATTTCGGGGTTTTGATCTTGACTAAGATTAGTCTGTCCACCTTCAAAACTCCAGATCCATTCCATAGGATTTTGTTTGGACTCATCAGTAAAAAGTATAGATTCTCCTCTATAAATATTTACTTTATTGGCTGAGAATTCTACTTCCGGTTTTATCGGAACCATATCTTTTGCACCCGTAACAATAGCTTTTCCCGGCTCTTCATTGTATGCATAATCCAAGATTTTGAACGATCTTCCGTCTGCAGCAACAGAGATTCTTAGCCATGCATAAAACAAATAATCTTTATCTTCTATCTGCACACCAACAAAGCCTTCCTTTCCTTTCCAATCGGTATAAGAAGTATTAAACAAATCTAACTGATTAGGGTATTTATCGTATGAATTCCATCCGACAGTGTTGGCACCAATGGCAACATTCTCTTTTAAGAGTTGAATATTTGATGTACCAGAATTACAAATCAGTTTATTGTCGTAAGATTCTAATTTAAAATTTACTGTCTCGTAACACCAGGCTCCTACACCCAACAGGTCCGGAATAATATTCAATTGAGTCCAAACATTATCTTTAGAACAAACAATATCTTCATTATCGACATAAACAACATGATAAAGATCTCTGAAATTCAAAGAAAAAGATGGCTTATTAAATTCGACATCCTCCAAAGTTTTGTCTGCAAAGGCTGCTTCTTTTAACGAAATTGAAAAATCAGTATTATCAGATGATAAATGTGTTGTTGCTTTACCTTTAACTACAACTCTTAAAGAGTCTGAACTTATAGCAGAAACATCAAGTATTAAGCCTTCCGGTAGGTTTTCGACACTGTAGTGAGTTCCCAAAATCATTTCACCAGAACTTTGACTATACTTGGCATTTGTAACAGTGATAAAGTTCTCACCATTAATGCTGCCATCATTTTCATAGGATTCTTTAAAAGCAATAGTTGTAGCATCCAAAACGGCCTTTTCTCCTGCTAGGTTTTGCCCTGCCATAATAGGTGCTTCCGGTTCATCGTTAAATGCGTGATCTAATACTGTATAAGATTTTGCATCAGCCGCCATTGCAATACGTATCCAACCGTAGTGGTTGTGTTCGCCATTCTTTAAACGAACGCCTACATATGCTTCTTTTCCTCTCCAGGCATGATATTCATTATCATCCAAATCTGGTTCATCAGGATAATCCTTACCTTGATACCATTCTTTTGAATTTGCTCCAATTAAGGTGCCCGCTGTTAAGGGTATCAGATTATCTGTCCCTTCAACACAAACCACGTAATTCTCGTAGGATTCGAATTTTATTTTATCATCCTTATTGTACCACCAAGCACCAAATCCATGGCTTCCAACTTCCATTCCAAACCATTTGAACGTATTAGTTTCATTGACAGTGACATCATTCATATCAGTGTAAATAATATCCCAAGGCTCTTTAAATTTCACCTTCACATCGAAGGTACTATTTTCAACCTTTTCCGAAACGTTAGTTACAAACACAAGATCCTTTAACAGGATTGAGACATCTCCACTCTCAGGTCTTGTATGGTTTATAGCATTTCCTTCAAAGTTTACCGTCAGATTATTCTCATCTTCGACCTCAATATTGCATCGCAAACCTGCAGGAAGATTTTTTATGGAGAAATGAGTTCCTTGAGTCAATTTTGCTCCTTTTTCAAAAGCAAACTCATCGTTTAACAGATTAATTTTTGCTGAACCGTCTACCTCTCCTTCATTCGAATAAAGTTCAACAAATTCGGGGTTTTTCACACTAATAATTGCTTTTGTACTCTTGCTTATCTCTCCTGCAATTATAGGTGCATTGGGCTGCTCATTATAGGCCCAGTCTTTTACGGTATAACTTTTTCCTGTAGCATCAACTTCCAAACGAATCCACGCATAACAACGCTTATCATTTATATTAACAACACAACCTAAGTAACCTTCTTTGCCAATCCATTCTGTATGCTCAGAGTCAACCAGATACATTTCATCAGGAAAACCACCAGGTGTAATCCATGCATCTGTATTTGAATCAATCGAAGTTCCTTTTGAGAGAAGTTTTGCATTTAAACTCTTAGTGTATCCTACTACGTCTCGCTCATAACTCTCAAAACGTAAATTTCCTTTATGTACCCAAGCTCCAAAACCATTTTCAGATTCGCCAAGAATAAATTTCTTCCAGGTTTCATTCTCATCTACTGTAATATCGTCCATATCATGATATACAATTCTGTACTCATCTATAAATTTAACATTCACAGTAAAACCATCTGCATTTTTTATTTCTGATGCTTTTAAACCATGAAACAAAGCATCTGTAAATTTAATGTTCACCTTAGAAAAGTCAGCTTTATTATGCCTTTCAGCATATCCCTTAAATTTTACAGATAGATAGTCATTAGGCAAAACGGTTATCTCCTCGGTAAAACCGGCAGGTAATCCTGTAATAGAATAATGTGTACCTGCACTAATAACAGTATTCTCTACAACACTAAACGTACAATTCATCAGTTTAGCAGAAAGAGCATTCTCCACACTACCATTATTATTGATAATATCTTCGAAAATAGTATCGCTTTGAAATTTCAAAATATTTCTGTGAGCTTTACCAGCCTGTATTGTTGCATCAGGTTTGGTATAATAAGCTCCATCGTGCACTGTAAAAGTTTCTCCATTGGCCGATATAGAAGCAGAGAGCCAGCCGTGGTAAGTGTCATTGTCATGATGAATCTTAATTCCGATATATTTTCGTTTTCCTTCCCACTCCGAGAAGTTTTTATTATAAATATCGGCTTGTTTACCATTCACGGTATATTTGTACCAAGATGATACTGAACTGATTTCATCTCCTAAGTTCAGAGGTACAATATTAGGTGTTCCTTCATAACTTAATACTGAATTCTTATCAATCTCCATATCCAGTTTAAACTTCTTCTCGGGATCTTCATTGTAGTGCCAAATATAACATTCAGCTCTAACGGGAGATAAGTCGATATATTTCCAGTTTCCTGCTCCGCTTACACTCTTTTCAATACTCAAATATTTAGTCTCATATTCATCACGAAAGCGAATAGAAAATTTATTTACCTTATGATTCCAGACCTCATTAATTGGCTTATTAAAAGCTGCTGATAAAAATTCCAGGCTAATGCCTTCCACAGAATTTCTTTTTTGATGAAGGTTTGTTTTTCCTTCAAACATCACCTTAACCTCTGTAGCACTGATTCTTGTGAGGACTGGTATTAAACCTACTGGAAGGTTTTCCATTTTAAAATGCTTTCCTAATACAAAGGCTTCATTTTTAAATTCTACGTCGGTAACATTAGTTAGCACAGCTTTCAGTTCAGAATCAATACTACCATCATTAATAAGGGCTTCCGTTATTTCATAATTCGCGTAGGTTATAATATTCTGAGGGTTAAAGTCAGTAGTAACGCCTGTTGCTTCCAAATTTTCCTCTTTCCAAAGGGTGATACGAGCAGGATGCTGCATGGCACTGGTCATACGTGCAACCTGATCTTTCGTAAACATTTCATAATCGTTAGTATAATTCATAAAGTTTTGAGTATTTGTATACTCTCCTTTACAATTCTGCTCATCAACTCCCATTTTGGATCTGTCTGCTGCAGGTGTATCGGCACATTCATCACCACCATCTTTTTCCTCACATCCTCCTTCGAAAGTATGCTTCAAATTAAAAAAGTGACCAAACTCATGAGTTATAATTCTTCGAAAATTTTCATCGGTATTTCCATTTATATATCTACCGTTATAAACAACTCTCGCAAGCTTATTTTTAGACATATGGTCACTTGGATACCAAGCAACTCCAGAGTTTGTAGAAGAATTATCAGCATATAAGTCGTTCATGAGATATACATTCATATACTTGTAATTATCCCAAGCATATTTTTGTATTTCGCTATCGTATCCGCTTCCATTTCCAAAACCGCTTTGTGCAGGATAAAAGTTTACACCATCACAGATATTACCGTCAGGATCAATTTTAGCTAATCGAAATTCAACCGATAACTCACCTACAACATTTTTAAATCGATTGTGAATTTTATCTTGTCCTTCTGACATTCTTGCAAAGTCCTCATTGGTTTTCTCAAGGGCTTTCTTAACCTTTTCATAGGTAATTGTTTTACCGCTCTGTACCTTTCCGAATACATGAAAAACAACAGGGATAATGAATTTTTCAGGTAATTTAGCCTCGACAGAAGCTATATCATCCGAATTATTTCCAAAAAGCTTACTGAGAAATCGTGAAACTGAATTTCCTTTTTTTACAGAAGAGGGAGACAATGCCTTACTCCTTTCTCTTAGGTATTCTTCATAAGCTTCGGGGTGAGCTTTCCAGTAAACTTCATGTTGATCTGTACAGCTACATTTTTTAACTTTTCCATCGTGTTTGTGTTCATGACTAAGACAAGAAGTCTCTACCTTCTCTTTTGTTTGCGATATTCCGCTCATTGGCATTATAAATAATGCGATGAGAAACATCAACAACAAATTAGTTGTTTTTTTTTTCATCCTTAGGGTTTTTAGTTTTCTATTGGCAATTATTCAGATTAGGCTACTATACTAATAAAATTATACTGTTGCCTTGACAAAAAGCCCTTACAAATCCTAACAAGCACCTTAACACTAACTTACACCACAACACAAACACCTACTAATCAGCATGAAGCAAATTCACAAAACACTTAACTATAAGCAACTAATTATAAAACACGTCAGTCTAAAACAAATATTATATTATATACCACAACATTAAATACATACAAACCAGTACCTACTAGTCAAAAAAAAAGATGTAAATTCGACAAGAACATAATACATAGAAAATTGTTTATTAATATAAATCACAAATGATCTATTTATATGCTAAGCTTTAAAATCAAATTCATTCTTATAACAATTTCATGTGGTTTATTTCTTAAAGTTGGCTCAGCACAGAATTCTTCAAAAGCAGAATCTTTATTTCAAATTCAATTGGAGGAATATGGGGATCAAAAAAAAATAGATTTACTCATTACAAAAGCATCTGAATTGAAAATCAAAAATGCTGATGAGTCTATCCTTTATTACAAATTTGCTCTTGAATTAGCTGAAAACAAAGGACAATTAAATAGTGCTCTTCATATAGCCTATCAGTTAGCAGATATTTTTAAGCTTTCTAACAGCTTACATTATGCTCTAAAATACTATATGAAATATGGTGAACTAGCGTCATCTATAGGAGATAAGAGATGTGTTGGGGTATCGTATTACTATCAAGGTGAGATATACTTTCTTCAAAACAGTTTTGAAGATGCAAAATACTACTATCTTAAAGCCAGCGAGTATTTTAAAAATCTCAATTGTTATTCTAGCCTAAGTGACTCCTATAATTATTTAGGTTTACTGTATTACAAAACAGATTTAAACAAAGCTTTAGAATATTATCAGAAAGCTTATGAGTTAGAATCCCAATATGGTACACGATCAAAAAGCTCTCTGTTTTTAAATAATATTGCCTGTATTCATATGTACAAAAATGAGTTTGATATGGCAAAATCAAAATTGGACTCTGCATTCTCTATTGCATATAACAATGATAATCTGGAAACATTATCATATATATACAGTAGTTACGGGGAATACTACCAGGGAAAAAAACAATTTAAACTTTCTGAGAGTTTCTACCTTAAATCTATAGGCCTACACCGACAACTTTCACATACGGAAGAGGTTTATCAAACGAATCTGTTATTGAGTGGATTGTACGAAGGCATGGGTAATTTCAAAGGTGCCCTTTCACTATACAAACAACATAAAATTATTCAAGATAGTATCATCAAAATTAATAAGTCCAAACTATTTCACAGACAAAAATTTGAACAAAATCTCAGACAGTTAGAGCATAGTAATAAGACTCAATTTCTGAATCAAAAAAGAAAAGATTTATATTATATAATTTTCACAATCTCCGTTTTCATCTTTCTACTCATTATATTAATAAGCATTGTATTCAAGAGAAGAATAGAAGGTAAAAAAATTCAACTTTCAGAAGAAAATAAATCTCTCAAGGAAAATCTTCTTATGGAAAAAATAGAGAATAAGAACAAAGAGCTAACATCAAAAGCAATATTACTCAGTGAAAGAAATGATTTAATTAAAAATGTATCGGAAAAATTAAACTCCTGTAAATCCAAACTCAAACAGTCTAATGTTGAGATTATTCAAAACGTAATCAACGATTTAAATTCCAATGTTACTGAAAAACAATGGGACGATTTTCAACAGAACTTTAATAGTTTACATCCCATGTTTTATAAAGAGTTATTAAGCGATTTTCCAACATTAAGTCCCAAAGAATTAAAACTATGCTCTTTCTTAAAGCTAAACATGACTTCAAAAGAAATAGCACTAGTCACACATATGACTACAAATAGTGTAGAGGTTTCTCGATCCAGATTACGAAAAAAACTTAATTTATCTCATTCCAGCCTAAGCTTATTCGTTTTTTTATCAAGATATTAATATTCTGTTTGCTTAGCCATGTAATACAAAAAAGAGCTATTCCTCCTTGTGAGTCACTGCCTGTACAGTTACAGCTTAATAAATCAGATTTCTATTTTGGATGTATGTTTAACAAATCGAAGAAATATACCAGACAGTTCGTAAAGCAACCTGATTAACAGTCTAAAACATGCAATCAAATTTTCAAACTATAAAAAACAAGTTGCTTCACTTACACATCCTATCTAAATATTGTTTCCACAATTAAGGTAATTGATATTACAAACTCGTTTTAATGCACTTAAGTTTGATAATAAAACTAGATTAAAATCTCTTTATGAAGCGTCACTTCAAACTCCTTAACATGTAGTGGTTTTCCCTCATTAAAGAATTCAGCAATATAAGGTTTGGAACAATGTGCATCAAAAGTCTTTTGATCGAACCATTTTTCAATAAAGGTAATTCGGTTCTCATCCTCAATACACTGGTTCAATTCATAACGAATACATCCACCCTCTTGAAGCGTCATTGGAATTAAAGCTTGAAGATTCTTAATTAGTTCATTCACTTCACCTGGTACGGCTATAAATTTGGCAATACAAACCAGTTGGCTTTCATTTTTTCTAATATCCATATCTCTATTTTATAATATTATTACGCTTGTTTGTTTTGCTGACGACGAGCCATTACAACTAAAATATATCCTATAATTACAGGACCATAGGCAGCAAATAGAAATTTACCCAAGACTATCATCTTAAAATAAACTGCAAAAGTTAAGCCTCCACCAATCAACATTAAGGCATAACCAATCAAACGTAAATCTCTTGGTTTCATTTTACCAGAAGTTTGCGCATGTTCCAGAGTTTTTACATCTATTTGTTTAATGACATTCTTTATTTGAGCTTCCTGAATACCCTTTTCTTTTAACTCTTTTCTTATTTCAGAGAAATCCATGCCAGATTTCTTTTTCTCAAAATAATAATCAACCAACTCCTTAGTCTGATTCATAGCATTTATATTTTAGTCTAACATGTCCTCATTAATTACGCCCCTAAAAATAGGTTTTTATTTACTCTTTTAGAAAGGATGCAAAATGTTTAAGACAAGTACGAATACAAAAAATCCCTCCATCAATTGAGATTGGAGGGCTAATCCCAGCATCATTTTTTAATAAAACAGAATATCAACTAATCCACATATTTTGCTTTTTATCCTACAATGTTGACATTTTCTCTTTATAAAGATTTAAATACTTTAAAAATGAGATCTTATCCCGTCCCAATCTAAGTATTAAACTCATTTTAACATTACATATTTTCAGATACAATTGTTAAACTAACTTAAAATTGGCCCCGATTATCAACTTGGCAGATTTCATAAGTTGCTTTTTTTAACCGCTTTACTTAATTTCGTAACTATTTGATTGAGTGAGAATAAAACCTCATCCATGAGAATGAGTAAACCACCGGCTGGTCTTCAACCTATGCTTGTTTTGGACGACAGTACCGGGAGAAGTGGCCGGTGGAGCTGCAATATAAAACTAAATCAGTAATATCAGCTCTTTAAAATTTTAGTTTATTATAAAAAATGGTTTAAACAGGACAGATAGCCGATATTTTTAAGCTAAAAGAAAAAGACAATTGCTGATTAAAAAAGTTTGCGATATGACAGTAAAATACAAAGTCATTGAAAGAGGCCAACCTGGTGTTGTGGGTGGCGGTGAAAAAAAGTTTTATGCCAGTAATATGATCAGCGGAAACGCTGATATTGATGAATTAACAGAAGGCATAGAGAAAATTAGCACCGTTAGTGGTGCAGATATTAGAGCTGTATTGTATGCATTAACAGATGTTATTCCAAGTATGCTTGCCGATGGAAAGTCGGTAAAGTTAGGCGACATTGGAAGTTACAGGGTTAGCATTAGCAGCGAAGGCGAAGAAAAAGCTGAAGACATTAATGCCAATAGCATTAAAAAGTCTAAAATTATCTTTACGCCTGGCAAGAAACTAAAAGAAATGCTTTCGAAATTAAAATACAGCAAAATGTAGCATTTCGAATTATGCCTTTCGCAATAAGTTGCAAACGCTTTCGCAAATAATTGCGAACACTTACGCAAAAAGTTGCGGAAGCTACAATTTCAACGCTGCCACTGCAGGCAGCGTTTTTGCATACAGTATTCTTAATTTTTCCCGTAATGTGAAAACAACTTAAACCCACTCTTCAGAATACATTCGAATAACAATATAAGCTTATATCAAATGACAATCGAATTTAAAGCCGTTCAAATAAACAACCCACAAATCAATAAAAAGCAGGAAGCCAAGTTTTATCCACGTATTTACAATACCCAAAAAATTGATTTGGAAAAAATGTGCACAGATATTTGTCGAAGTACGAGTTTAAATGCACTAACAATAAAACATGTTCTTGTAGCAATGGAATACCAAATTGCTGATTATATGCAAAATGGGAACAGCGTTAACCTGCCTGGAATTGGAACCATCTATCCATCTATTAGTGGTAATCCTTCTGAAACTATAGAGGAGGTTAATGCAGATGATATTAAGAAAGTCAATATAAACTTTCGTCCATCTAAAAAATTGAAAAAAGCAGTTAGACTGGTAAAATTTAAAAAGGTCAGTCAAACTTTTTAATAGCAACAATACAGCTTTTGAGACTCGTCCCTATTCAACAACTCCCCTTCTATCCTAAAAGGGTAGTCGTTGAAATTCAAGTCCCTTTGATCCCTATGATTATCGGTGGGGGTAAAACTTAATTTCTAATAAAATGTACGAAAGCTTCTTTTCTAAACAGCCTCTTTTTTTTAGTTCGTATTCAAAACGATCATCACAAATGATAAATTTCCTTTCTGCAATCCAAAACCTGATTGCAAACACTTTTTAGTGCTACAATTACCGGTTCACAATGTGTATGGGTACAGCCCCTGATTACAAGCGAGTTTACGAGCTCATGAGAGTATCGAATAAACCAGGAGGAGCTTATATTAATGCAAAAGCATGAACTGGTTCGGTATTGCGCCTTTTTACTTTCGATGGATTGATGCCGAACTTCTTTTTAAAAGTTTTGCTGAAGTGTGCCAAATCTTCGAAACCTGCTTCTACAAACACATCGCTAACTTTTAAATGGGTTTCTGCTAATAGTCTGGAAGCATACTGCAGGCGTTTTTTAAGAATCCATTGGTGAGGCGTTTCATTAAAAATCAACTTGAATTCTCTCTCGAAAGTAGAAAGGCTTCTACCACACATGGTAGCCATAACCTCTAAGGGTAGCTTTTTCATGTAATTGGTATTTACAAAAGCAGCGATGTCTGCACGCTGTGCCAGAGAGAATTCTTTAAATACAATGGCTAATTCGGGATTGGAATTGATAATGGCTTTCAGCGTATTTTCAACTTTGGCACCAACCTCTTTAGTGTCTAAGTTCCTGTTGTTGTCAACGGCATATTTTACATCCTGTATAATGGGCTGTAAGCTCTCGGCCTGCGGAATTTCTATAATTCTGTCACCTATGGGTTCCAGGTTTTTATCGAACTTATAATTGTCCAGAATTTTTCGTAAAAATTCATCAGGCATTACAAAAGTATAGCTTCTTGCCATGCGTACTTTTTTTTCAAATGTTTGAGAAAAAAATGCATGGGTATACTTGCGCACCAGGCAATAGCTTCCTGCCGGATAGGTATAAACTTTGTTTTCATGTTTTATATCCAATACACCATCTTCAACATAAAACAAAAAGGTAGCCGGATAATACACATATTTTCCAAATCGTTCGGTTTCTCCGTATTGTGCTTCGCAAGAAGCTGCAATATCAAAATTTTCACATTGTATCAGTTTTAATCTGTCTGAATAATCTTCTGTTGACATGGTTTTTAATTTGTTTTAACGGTTAAATGTAATGCATTATTCTCTAAAAAAAACACAGTAATCAATAGAGTAGCACTGTGAGCATTTTCTTTGAATTTAAAATTCTCAACTCCATACCCCCTGATTGCAAATCAGGGGGAGCACTGGGACCTTATATATATTCTATTTAAGCTTTTCTTATTTTTTAATAGGTATCTACAATGGTATATAATTGATAAGCACGATTTACAGGAGCCGTTTCCGGATCTTCACTTGTGGCATTAAGATTTACAATCCCAGCACCACTCGAACTAGCATTTCCAATTGCTTGATAGATACCAGAAGATAGTTGAACAGAGAATGTGGTCTTACCATAAACTAAACCGTTTGCCGCAGTTTGATCGGTTTGGAAAACTCCCTCCGTACCCGCATTGCCTCCAACATTACGCAAAAACATTCCTTCCACATCAGCAGGAAAAACAATATCGTTTCCTGAAACAAATTCAGGATATTGTGCAGCCCATAGTGGATATGTTGTGGCTCCATTAACAATCGTGCCAGGATTTACAGCCAGGTAACCATCCGCTTCGGTTCTTCCCGATTTAGCATACACAAACTCACCAATGCGTTTTCCATCACTACCTGATGAAGCCATAGTTTTCCAAATAGGTGCCGTACCTGCATCGTTAATAGCTAATACCTGTCCTGCACTACCTTTAGGCAATCTAACCCAATCTGTACTGTCATGATACATAACATCACCAGCCGCCTCGTTAGTCAAAGAAATATCGCTTCCGTCTACGGCGTCGTCTTCAATGGTAAGTGTACCGTCGTTTGCTAAGGTAGCATCGCCGCTTAAGGTTACAGCTGTGGCTTCATTGGTGGCATTTCCAACAAACAGGCTGCCATCGGCTAAAGTTTTTGCCAGTTTGGCATCTTCCAAGGTTTTTCCTTGCTCTGCCGAAAGAGCATCAGTTGTACCACCAGTGGTTAAATCATTCACAACTGTGGTATTAGCCAAACCGGCCAGCTTGCTTTTTTCTGCATCGGTATAATCGTTAGTAGAAAGGCCCTTGCCTGTTACTTTGTCTACTTTCGCATCCAGGGCTGTTGTGTTGGCTGCAATGCCACTAATGTCCTGATCGCCTGTATTAACTCCCGAAGTATTCCCAATAATAGTGGCTTGCGCAGGTGTAACTCCTACTTTGGCAGTATTTAATGCAATGGCAGCATCTTGTGTAGTCTGCTCACTTTCTAAATTAGCAATAGCGGTTGTATTTGTTGCAATGCCACTAATGTCCTGATCGCCTGTGTTTACACCCGAAGTATTGCCAATAATTGTGGCTTGTGCTGGTGTAACTCCTACTTTGGCCGTATTGGCAACTATGGCATCGGCCTGCTCTGTAGTAATTCCAGTTTTAGCAGTATTTAATGCAATGGCAGCATCTTGTATAGTCTGCTCACTTTCTAAATTGGAAATAGCCGTTGTGTTTGTTGCAATACCACTAATATCCTGATCGCCTGTGTTTACACCCGATGTATTGCCAATAATAGTAGCTTGTGCAGGTGTAACTCCTACTTTGGCCGTATTGGCAACAATTGCATCAGCTTGCTCTGTGGTAATTCCAGTTTTGGCAGTGTTTAATGCAATGGCAGCATCTTGCGTAGTCTGCTCACTTTCTAAATCAGCAATAGCCGTTGCGTTTGTTGCAATACCACTAATATCCTGATCGCCCGTGTTTACACCCGAAGTATTGCCAATAATAGTAGCTTGTGCAGGTGTAACTCCTACTTTGGCGGTATTGGCAACAATTGCATCAGTCTGCTCTGTGGTAATTCCTGTTTTGGCAGTGTTCACATCTACCAAATCTTTTAGTATTTTTCCCTGTGCAGCCGATAAGGCATTGCTTGTGCTGGTAGAACTAAGTACATCTTCCACCACAGTAGCATCGGCATAAGAAAAACTACCGTCGGCATTGGTAGCCAGCACTTGTCCGCTGGTTCCGTTGGTGCTAATTCCATTTAATTTTGTTGGCGTAACAACACCGTCAGTTAACTTGGCTGTTGTTACTGCATTATCGGCCAGTTCAGCGGTATTAATACCGCCCGTACTTACGCCTAAAGTATACGGATCGGATGTGGTTCCTGCACCGCTTCTTGTTAATGTTCCATTGCTGGCATTTGTTATTTCGTTACCAATAATTCCGTCGTTCTCTGTTACAGTAACTGATCCCAAATCGACCAATTGCCAGGTTTCTGCTGTAGCATCCCATCGCATCACTTGTCCGTCGGCCGTACCATGTGCCAGTTTATCTACGGTTACAGCATCGTTGGATATTTTAGTGGTGCTAATGGCATTATTGGCAATGGTCAAAACTCCTGTATTGGCCAAAGTAGCATCGCCACTTAGAGCTATTCCAGCAGCTTCATTACTGCTATTACCTACAAAAATATTGGCATCGGCTAAGTTTTTAGCAAGTTTGGTATCTAAAGCTGTTGTATTAGCAGTAATCGCATTGGCCTGAGCTGTTGTAATTCCTGTTTTGGCTGTGTTCACATCTACCAAAGCTTTTAGGTTTTTACCTTGTTCGGCTGTTAATGATTTGCTATCACCTCCTGTTGTCAGGTCGTTAACCAAATCCGTTTTTAGTAAGTCATCCGTACTATCTGTATCCAAATTTACAGGCCTTCCACTTAAGTCGTCGAAACTACCCGAGGTAGCCACGGTGGCCAAATCGGCTGTATTGGCTTTGCTGCCTAAATTGCTTTGCAGGGTGGCAATATCAGTTATTCCAATTACTACATTGCCCGTTTTTCCATTTACACTGCTTACGTCTACGCTTGGCGATGCCAATTCACTCCAGTCACTTAAATCACCCGCTGAACCACCATTCTGGATGTAGTTTTTCGAAATATCGATACGTATGGCAACGTCTCCCTGCGAAGCACTTAGTGCCAATTGTGCCCCTTCATCGGCAACCGTATAAACATTGTTAATGGTGATGGCAGGCAATTGGGCCAAATCTATTTTTGTATTATTGTCCAAGCCGGCATAGCCATTGGCTGCATTTTTATTGGCTGTTAGCTCGGCTCCTGCCAATTTGGTTTTTTCAGCATCGGTATAATCATTAGCAGATAAACCTTTGCCTGTTTCTTTGTCTACCTTTGTGGCTATGTCTGTTGTATTATCGGCAATTGCATTGGCCTGAGTTGTAGTAATGCCTGTTTTGGCTGTGTTTAATGCAATGGCAACATCTTGCGTTGTCTGATCGCTTTCTATATTAGCAATAGAAGTTGCATTTGTTGCAATACCACTAATATCCTGATCGCCCGTGTTAGTTCCCGAAGTATTGGAAATAATTGTGGCTTGTGCAGGACTAACTCCAACTTTGGACGTGTTTATATCTACCAAAGCTTTTAAAACCATTCCCTGATTTGCGGAAAGGGCTTCGGTGGTACTTGAAGAAGCCAGGTTATCTGTTATGCTTACGCTTGCTCCGGAATTGTTAATGGCAAGCCATTCTGTATCCTTGTGCACATACAAAAACTCGTTTGTTTCATTGAAAAACAGGTCTCCCTTGCTGTAATCCGCTACATCAGGAAGTACTGTTCCGTAATTAAGGCTTTGCTCGCCGCTTCCCATATTGTTCCACGAACTGCCATCCCAAAAATAGAATTTACTCTCCTGATTGTCGTAAACCATTAGTCCATTTGCTGACTGATCTTCTGCAGCAAACATAGCTTCTCTTTCTGTTGTTGTTAATCGGGGGATCAATAATCCTTTGCTGTCTGAAACCAACTCCAATATGGATTTGTCATGAGCAGCAACTCTTCCTTTTCCAATACTTACACCCTCGCTTTGTGACCATAAAAGCATTGAATAAAGAACTAAAACACATGTAATCGTAATTTTCTTAAACATATAAATAGGTTTTATTGGTTTTTGGTTGAGAGACAAACAAGAGTTGTATTCAATTTCTTACTCGTCCCAAATACATTTCACAGGACATTATTTTATCAACATCCTTTCGAACTTAATTTGTAATCATTTTCCCATTGGGATAATCAGTTTTTTTCCTGCATGAACATAGTGAACATCCAATCCATTAGCTCTCATAAGTTCCCTGACTGTTATGTTATACTGCCGGGAAATTACCTGTAGGTTTTCTTTCTTTTTTACCTGATGAATGGCTTTCACACCCACCAAATAAATATTCTCTTCCTCATCTTTGAATATTTCATTAAGCAGCAATAAATCGGATATGGAGTTGTGAAAAATATCCTTAAGCTCATTCAAATCGCGATAGTCTTTTTTTTCTACCGCTAAAATGATAGGGTAAGCAAACTGGTACTTGCTGGCTTTAAGAAAAGCAAAGCGTTCTTCTTCGCTTTTTACGGAAGTATGAGTCAAACATTCACCCAGAATAAGGGGTGTAAATGTTTTTTCCGTGAGACTTCCTCCCCGCTCTGTAAAATAGTTCTTCAGGCTCTCAGCTCGTTTCAAAGAAAGTTGATAGTTGTAATCGCTATCGCCCTTGGCATCGCTACCCGCAATGATTAGCATGTTCTCTTCAGAGCCTTTTTCCCTTATCAATTCTTTGTAACGATTCAGACAAGCAAGGTATTTCTCGTTGATCTCAAAACTGTCAAAGTCAAAAAAGACGGTATCTTCACTTAAAACTGTTAGTGCATTTAAATCCTCCTTAAATTGCGTCTCTACCTGATGTACTTCTTCCGTTTCAATCGAAACAGGGGATGTCAGTTCTCCAATTATCACTCCAATAAGAACAGAGGTTTTGTCTTCACTATTGGGTGCTGAAGCAACAATAGACTTGTAACACACCAAACTATTGTTAGAAATGCCAATGGCATATACATCATCATCTCTGTTTCCAATAAAGTACAAACAGTAATCATCATAAGGCGTGCTGAAGTTCTTTAGATGCTTACGTTTTTTTGTTTCCGGATTATAGGCATAATTATCCAAACCTCCTTTGCTGTTTTTGTGACCATCGCTACTAAACAGAAGTTTTGACTCGTGTAACAAAGGAAACAGTTCATCGAGCACCGTATTCACCTGCTCGTCAAGAAGTACAGGGGGACCCCAGGCATTCTCCCTCAATTCGACGTAATAAATATCCCATCCGCCATAACCTCCGGGCATATCGGAGCAGAAATACAATCGCTGGTTTTCAGCATCGTAGTAAGGCATGGAACAGGAATAATACCTGGAATTAAACGGAAAAGCAGGAATTTCTTTTCCTTGACTTACAATTCTTGCAGGGAGTTTGTTTGGGGGAATGATACTGTATATCCGCTTCTCTTTCGAAATCCTAATTTGAGAAAGTACCGAAACTGCCTGAGAAATTGTATCGTTCACCATAACAGGATTCTCTAATTTACCATCTTTAAAGTCCGAAGCATACAAGCTGTATTCCTGATCGCTTTCTCCTTGTACCAAATAGTAAAGGCTGTCATTCTCGTATCTAATCCCCAATTTGGATGCAAAACCTAGATCAACTCGGCTGTACTCCATATCACTTGTGTCCACATCGATTTGTCTCACCTGAACCAATTCCAATAAAAGCGTTACCTCAGGATCTTCATTAAACTTTAGTAGCTTTGGATGTGGTATTTCGTTTGCTCGTCCTAAGCGCAACATCGAATAATAATAATTCAACACATCTTCCCGTTTTATTCGCTTAGGATGGTTTTCAACTATTTTTTGATAGGCATCAGCTGCATTTTCATATTTACGCTTTTGCATGGCATTTTTTGCCACTGCCTGTAAATCACGATACCCCTTGTTTGTTTCAGATAAATTCCCAAACAATGGTATTTCGTTCACATGCCAAAGCATAATATGACTTGACTGCCCCACTACAGATAGAAAGAACTGCAACAGTAAAATCAAACTAATCTTTTTCATATTAATACAGGTATTCACTTAAGGGGGTATCGTAAAGAACTGATCTCTTTTTGAAATAAGCCTTCTTTCGAGAACTCTTTTTTAAGAAGTTATAGGACAAAAAGATGCCCTGCGTATCGTATCGGTTCAAACCACTACCAATGCCTTTCTCATAGGTGTATCCTACAGTGATTTTTTTCACCTTACCAAATCTGGCACTAAGCGTAAATGTTTGAGCTTCATTCAGGCGATGACTTGTTCCTAACCAAATGCTACTGAAAAGAAAACAATGAAAAGACAAATCCAAAATGGGTGAGACATAACCATTATCCAACTTGCCGTCCTGACCTGCCTTTATCTGATTTTGAATGTAGTATTTACTGACTAAAGCCAGCTTGTAAACAAAGTCTTCGTTCACCGCCTTTACCATACCAATGGTACCATCAAAGCCTGTGAGGTATTTGTAATCAAAATCGTTTTTAGATACAGTTATGTTCGAACTGATTCCCATAAAAAAATTGGAGACCATTGCCATCATACCCATAGTAAAAGCCGGATTGGTTTGACTGAGTTCAACCCTGTTAAAATTGACTTCCGGATAGTGAATCATCTTTTTTCTATCGTAACTTTCTCCTTGTACACCCATACCAACACCTAATGCCAAATGGGCATCGGTACCCAGTCGTAGTTTCTTGGAAAGGCTCAGGTAGAACGTGTTCACGCTCCGAAGTCCAACTTCTTCTGATACGATGGTGGTTCCCAGTCCTAAGGCTCTTTTACCTAATGGAATATAGGCATTAGCTGCCAGCACCTTTGGACCATCAACTCCTGCATTGTACCATTGCTGACGACTCATCACGTTCAGTGAAACATATTCTTTATAGGAATTGTATGCCGGATTAAAAAATTCTTGTTTTGTTATTGCCGGAACTGAAAGTTCAAACTGTGAGAAAGCCTGTCCTCCCCATACTAAACAAACAAAGAGAACGCTTATATATTTTGTATATCTATTCATTGGATCTTACGATTTCTACATAATTACTCTTGTTTAACTTACTACCATCTTTCATAGTGGCTTTCAAATAATAATAGTAGGTGCCATCATTATAGTCTCTGAAGTTGAGATTGTTCTGATAGTCTTCACTTGAGAAAATCAAGCCTCCCAAACTGTTGTAAACTTTTAGGTTGATATTCTGAAAATCTTCCATCCCCGGAATAATGAAATAACTTTCACTTCTTTCATCTATAACAATCGTATTGACCAGTTCCAGTTCTTTCTTATCTGCCAGGTATCCAAATCTAGATTCAATCACAGCCAGAATCCCTTCTTGAACCGGAACATATCCTGCCAAATAGAATGGTTCTTTCATTTCGGCATCTCTGTCAATAATTGGTTTGCTTTGATAAAAAGGATCCTCTTTGGCATACATAAGGGCATACTTGCCTTCTAATAGATTCCCTTCTTTATCTAATAGCGAAACAATGGCTTCATAGCTTGCATTTGCTTGTTCTGCTTTTACGGTCCAACCTCCCGAGCCAGGAAAGACCATAGGCGAATTGGCATTGGCATCATTCCACTTATCATCCAAATCGGAATCGTAGTTAACTTGTATCTTATTGGATTCTTTAAATTCAGATAGCTCTAGGGGATGAAAACTACTTTCATCACCTACCGGAAATGCATAACTTTTATCCTGATCGATGGTGCGTACCAAATTACCAATGACGTAACTGGTATTGCCTTGGGAGTTATTAAACACAATTGCATGATCGGAGGTATTAAGCACCGTCAAAACACCATTCTCATCTGTTATTACTCGTCCCTTAAAAAGTTGTAAATTATCAGTAATTTCTAAGTTGCCACTTTGATGAAGGTCTCCGTTTGTGATATTCACAATCAAACTTTTAACGCTGACATCATTTACCTCCAGATAGGTGTTTGCATTGCCTTTAAAATTAAGTATGGCATTCTCAAGTGCGCTTCCCGATGAAAGAACAAGTTCTATTTCATCCTTATTCACAAAGCAGAGTTCGCCGTTTATTTCAAGCTGACCATTCGATTGATCGATGTATCCCCCTTGCAGACAAATAATGCCATTAACGTGTACAGAGGTGTTCGTTACCAACAAATCGCCTCCCTGCGCAAACAAATATCCTGCAAAAAACATTGTTAGTAAAAGCGTATAAATTCTTTTCATAAGCAGTAAATTTGGTTTATAATAAGGATCTGTATTTCATTCTTTGTTCTACAATCACAAACAATTAGCTTTTTTTACTAAAAGCTTCCTTCTTGTTCTTTTTTCATAGTCCCGAACTCACATCAAGTCACTTAAGTAATTTATTATTGTTTAATTTTAAATTATATCCCTTATCAATTCAAGTTTTAGTTTGAACAGAGACATAATTCTATTTTTTCCTGATGAATTCAATTAAATATGTCGTGAACCATATTTTACTTATATAGAATGCACGGCTCCTTCTTACTTAAATACATTTTTATATGTACAGTATCAATTTGTCAGAACCGAATTAAACAAAAAAAGAGGGAGTAAATTTGTCAAAAAACGTCAAAGTTTTTACACAAGTAAATTGCGGATTCTTCTTGCAGAGAATAAAGTTGCAGGCTATTTAAAATAGTGGATTGTAGTTGGTAGTGGCTTAACTAGTTCTGAAGAGGCAAGCCTCTCAACAATAGTGCAGATACAAAGCTCTTGTATATAGCTTAAATCAGAACAGGGGCAAAAAAATAACAAATTTCTCTCGAAACACATTCCAGAAACATATTAAGACCAAAGCCTAAGATTCTCTTCAGATAACTTTATATTTTGGAAATGGAACCTGAGAAATATCAAAATTGGAATGTAGTGCCCAAAATTTGAGTTAACCTATCTCTATAATTTCAAATAAGAGAAATTCTACACTAATCAGAAAATAATTGAATAAAGAGGATTATGGGCATTTATTAAATTAATATTATCGATTTAGCTAATTTTTGTTCCTGTTCTTTTACGAGACTCAAGATCTTGGTAAGGTTCACGTTGATGGTAAATTCGAAATTCTTGGCCGATTTGATAAATCCGATATCAGGGGATGTAATTTATTGGAGAGAGAGTAAGTTTGAGTCTTTCGTATTTAAATACAAAAAAGGGACTGTCTCAAAACAAGAGAAAGCCCCTTTAAAATAAGTGCTCAAGAAAAGACTCGAACTTTCACGACCAGTTGGCCACTACCCCCTCAAGGTAGCGCGTCTACCAATTCCGCCACTTGAGCATATTGCGTAGCAAAAGTAATAAATATGTTGCATATGCAAAGGGAATATTAAGAGAAATCACATTTTAATATTCCCGAAAACAGATACAAGACGTTTAATCGAATCTGATAAATTCTATTCAAGTCTTCAATAAGATTTCAAGCCACTAATTGTGAGACAATTGATATTTGAAATTTGTAATCATCTCGTAAGGATGGTTCAAAGAGTTCGAAAATAATGTTTTTAATTCCTGAACTTCTTCCTTATTCAATAGCACATTAAAACTTGAATGTCCTACTGGTACAATGATTTTTTTTCGGTAGGGCAAATGCGAATTTATTTTCTCCCAATAAAGACCATCTAATTCCTTAAAATATCTGGCAAATCTAACATACTCCCTTTCGTTAAAATTAAAGTTTAAGTTTTTATACTCAATATGTATTTTATTGCATCCTGAACACCTGAATACATTACCATTTTCGGTTTTACTAAGGGTACTATTCATTCCGTCTTATTTTTTCATCATTTTATATGACTTTCTATAATAGAATCAGTCTTTTTTGTCCTTAATATGCGTATTTGAAAGATCCCGTTCTTCTTCAAAGAAATTCTCACATCCGACACAAAAGATTCTACAATTACTTTCAGTTTGATTCAAAACTATTATCTCATTCATCTGCAATAGATTTTAAACTTTAAATGTTAAAAAAGAAGAGTAAGACCGAAGCCTTACTAACTTCCTAAACTACATATCAAATAAAACACTTAATCAAACTGACCTTTAAGTTCATTCACCCAATTTTTAATTCGGGTTTCACTCAAACTACTTTGATTTTCTTCATCTAAGGCTAAACCGACTAATCTTCCATCAATTTCAGCCTGAGTTTCATCATATTCATACCCTTGGGTTGTGGTTGATCCAACAAGATCACAACCTTTCTCTTTTAAATTTTTATAAATTTCAGCAATAGCATCAACAAACGAATCGGAATAGGCATATTGATCTCCAAGACCAAATATGGCAACTTTTTTTCCCAATAAATTCGCCTCAGAAATCTCAGCCATAAAGCTTTCAAAATCATCTTGCAGATCACCTATCCCCCAAGTTGAAGCTCCAAAAACCAGATTTGTAAATTGTTCAATATCTTTAGATGTAGCCTCAGATACATCAAAAAGTTGTGCTATATCTTCACCAAATTCCTGTTGTATTCTCTGAGCTGAAGTCTCAGTATTTCCAGTTGTTGACCCGTAAAAAATTCCTATCTTCTGCATATTGTTTTTATTTAGATTAATTATCAACACAAATTTAAAAGCTGCAAGTAAGTTTTACAATCACTAAAAGTTATGATTTTTGACTGCGTAAAACTCAGACTGAGTAGCTTGTCAAATATTTAGTCTCAATTGTCTAAAGGTCTATTGGTGCTTTTTATATCTTTGTCGCATATTATAATTTATTCAATATGTCAGAACAGATACAAGACTATAGTTATCTCGATCAAATAGCTCTTCAAAAGGAGAAATGGAATGATTTAAACAAATCTGAATTACAGGTTATGTGTTTCAGAACCTTCTTGCTTTATGGTCAATCTCAGAATAAAAACATGATACTCACCGTTTTTGAAATGTATGAGTTCCTCATGTCCAACACGTCTACTACAGAACGTACCAAAATGTTGACAGCAATTAGTGCTAATATCAGAAAAAAGAACACAAAGGCTATCATGGGACTTTTCCCATTTATTCAGGTGGAAGAAGATGCTAATATTATTCGTACCTCTGCTCAGTTCTTTGTCAACCTATCCGTTATTTCGAACAAAGAAGCCGTTTCTGGTACAAAGATTTTGCTGGAATTGATTCGTGAGGATTTAAATGATGCGCGTTCGGCCTACGTCCTTTTAGGTTTACTTGATATCGATAATGAAAAAGTAAATGCGCAGGTTAGTCTGATTTACTCTGAACTGGGTAGCGAGGTTAAAACCATTCTTCACAACAATGGCGTAAAAATTTAGAGAAATAATTCTCTTAATAATGATAAAAAAAACGACTGGTCAGGCGATCAGTCGTTTTTTGCATCCTATAGATATTGCTCGTAAAATTCACGACACTCATCTTGTTCATTAGGACTTCTTCCTTCCAAAGATTGCAATCTGTACAGAATACATTTCTCCTCAGGATTTAAAAATCTGTCATCGTTGTTAGAATGAGGGTGATCATTCTTAATCTCTTTAATGCTTTCGATTACATTTGAATCACTTTGTTTTACAAGCCACTCAATTAGCACTAATTTTTCGGTTTGTAGATTCATCTTGTCAATTTTGATTAGGTTTGGATTTGGGTTTTTAAATTTATAAACTCACTGCAAGTTAGAAGTTTATGTCCTAAAAAAACAATTTAATCTTGATTTTTTTCCGTAATGCAATCGTTTTCGATAAAATATGGAATACACGAATCTTAGCTATGCGGCATAAAAAAAGCGACTCCCGCAGGAATCGCTTTTCAAAATTATTTTAAAAATAAATTTTAGTTTGATGGCACATTTACTAAAATATCTAATAAGTGCTTCCAAAATTTATCAACTGTCTCAATATTAATTCTCTCATCTGGTGAGTGAACATCGCGTAGAGTAGGTCCAAAAGAAATCATATCCATATTAGGATATTTCTCAAGGAATAAACCACACTCTAAACCAGCGTGAATGGAACGTGCAATTGGTTCAACATTGAACAAACGTTCATATGAAGCAACCGCTACTTTCAAAATTGCTGAATCCGGGTTTGGAGCCCATCCCGGATAACCATCGGTATGCTCAATTTCAGCACCTGCCATAGTGAAAGCAACGCCTACATTTTGTGCAATATTATATTTCTCGCTATCTACATCGCTACGCTGCGAAGTGGTAATGAAAATCTTATCTCCCTCGATAAACTTAACTGATGCTAAATTGTTCGAAGTCTCAACCATACCCGGCATACGTGTGCTCATAGTAAATACACCATGTGGACAAGCGTAAAGTGCATCGAATAAGTTATTAGAACTTGCTTTATCACAAACAAAAGATGGCATATCTGTTGACTCAAGCTCAATTTTAAGCTTTGGCTCAGCAATAGACCAAACATTTTCCATTTCAGCTGCATAAAGATTCAAATCAATACGGATTTGCTCTTTAAACTGAGAAGGAATAACTACAAGTGCCGATGCTTCACGAGGAATGGCATTACGCAAATTTCCACCAGAGAAATCAGCTAAACGTACATCATACTTCTTATTAATCTCCCAAAGGAAACGATTCAGAATCTTATTAGAGTTTCCACGGTTCTTATTAATCTCGTCACCTGAGTGACCTCCTTGCAAACCGCTCACATCCAAACGAACGGCGAAATAACCAGATGGAATATCTTCTCTGGTATATGACATGGTCGCTAAAGTATCGATACCTCCGGCACATCCTAAGAAAATCTCACCTTCATCTTCTGAGTCAAGATTCAAAAGAATATCCCCACTAACAAAACCAGGCTGAAGCGCAAATGCTCCTGATAAACCTGTCTCCTCATCAACAGTAAACAAACACTCAATTGGTCCATGCTCAAGATCGGTCGACGAAAGCAAGGCCATTTCAGCTGCAACACCAATACCATCATCAGCACCTAGCGTTGTTCCTTTAGCTTTTACCCATTCCCCATCAATCCAAGGAATAATTGGGTCGGTATCGAAGTTGTGCTCGGTAGAAGAATTCTTTTCACAAACCATATCCATATGCGATTGCAAAACAACCGTCTTTAGATTTTCCTTACCAGGTGTTGCAGGCTTCTTGATTAGCACATTACCAATCTCATCACGCTTGGTTTCAAGATTCAATTTCTTACCAAAATCCATAAGGAATTCAATAATCTTTTCTTCTCTCTTTGAAGGACGAGGAACCTGACAAATGTCCTCGAAATGATCCCAAATAACTTTAGGCTCTAATCCGCTAAGTACGCTCATTGTTTATTTTTTTATTTGAGATGATTCGTGTTTAACTTATCAATCTCAATTGATGTTAGTATTCTTTTTTAACAAATCCAAAGGTAATAAAAGCTAGCATAAAATTAATGTTCCAATTTATGATTTCCTTTAAGCTTTGCTATTATTCAAACAGTAAATAAAAATATAAATTATATAGACCTTTCTGCTCAAGCCGCATGGCTTTTACTTTTCTCCTTAAATGAGAAAAGTAAACAAAAGAATCAAGTCAGCCTGATCCTTGTTTGCTCTACAAACTTAAACCTGTATCACGCCTAACGGCAGGCTGACAAACCACGCTCTTAAATAAATATCCAATTGAATACTATATCATACAACAAACTCTATAAACATCTTCAAAATTCAAATATTGTCATATCTCTACATTACTGTTCCTGCAAAGTTTTCAGATTTTATGTCGTTTTGTCAGACGAAAACTCGTGGCACAGGCTTTGATAAAACTGAATCGTAAAATCTAAATAACAATTAAAATTTAAAAATATGTCAACAGGAAAAATTGGTGTTACCAGTCAGGATCTGTTCCCGATCATTAAAAAATTCTTATACTCAGATCACGATATCTTTTTACGTGAGATCGTTTCGAATGCTGTAGATGCTACTCAAAAACTTAAAACTCTATCTTCAACAGGTGAATTTAAAGGTGAACTTGGTGAGCTTACAGTAGATGTAAAACTTGACAAAGAAGCAAAGACATTAACAATCTCTGACCGTGGTATCGGTTTAACTAAGGAAGAAGTTGAAAAATATATCAACCAAATTGCTTTCTCTGGTGCAGAGGAGTTCATGGACAAGTATAAAGATCAAGCAAATGCCATTATTGGTCACTTTGGTTTAGGTTTCTACTCTTCATTTATGGTATCTGATAAAGTCGATATCATTTCTCTTTCTCACAAAGAAGGTGCTCAAGCTGTAAAGTGGAGCTGTGAAGGTAACCCGGAATACACACTTGAAGAAGTTGAAAAGGCGGATCGTGGTACTGATATCGTGATGCACATTTCAGAAGATGAGAAAGAATTCCTAGAGGAAGGGCGTATTCAGGATCTTTTAAATAAGTACTGTAAGTTCTTACCAATTGAGATTACTTTCGGAAAGAAAAAAGAGTGGAAAGATGGTAAAGAGGTTGTTACTGAAGAAGCAAATCTTATCAACGATACAACACCGGCTTGGACTAAAAAGCCATCTGATTTAACTGAAGAAAACTATAAAGATTTCTACCGTCAGCTTTACCCAATGGGTGAAGAGCCATTGTTCCACATTCACTTGAATGTTGACTACCCGTTCAACCTGACAGGTATTCTTTATTTCCCAAAGATTAAAAACTCAGTAGAAATTCAGAAGAACAAGATTCAATTGTACTGTAACCAGGTATTTGTTACCGATTCAGTAGAAGGTATCGTTCCTGAATTCTTGACTCTGTTACATGGTGTAATTGACTCACCAGATATTCCATTGAACGTATCTCGTTCATATCTTCAGTCTGATGGAAATGTAAAGAAAATTTCAAACCATATCACTAAAAAAGTAGCTGATAGTTTATTCGATATCTTCAAAAAAGATCGTGAAGACTTTGAAAACAAATGGGATGATTTAAGAATTTTCGTTCAGTACGGTATGCTTAGCGAAGAGAAATTCTACGATCGTGCTAAGAAATTCATGTTGCTTAAGAATACAGATGGTAAGTATTTCACAACTGAAGAATACGAAACTATCGTTAAGGAAAACCAAACTGATAAAGAAGGTAATATGATTTGCTTATATGCTACCAATGCAGAAGAGCAATACACCTATATCGACCTGGCTAAAGCTAAAGGGTACGATGTTCTGTTGATGGATAGTCAGTTGGATAATCACCTAATTAACACGCTGGAGCAGAAGACAACAACGACTAAATATGTGCGTGTTGACTCTGATGTTGTTGATAAGTTGATTCAGAAAGATGAAGTAAAAGCTTCAAACTTGACAGAAGAGCAAAAGAACGATTTAATTCCGGTATTCAACTCACAATTGCCAAGCGAGAAGGTTAACTACATTGTTGCTTTCGAATCATTAGGTGCAGAATCTCAGCCGGTAATGATTACTCAAGCTGAATTTATGCGTCGTATGAAAGATATGGCTGCTATGAATCCTGGAATGGCAATGTACGGTGAAATGCCTGATTCATACAACTTAGTTGTTAATACTGATCACGCACTTATTGAGACAATTCTTGCAAGTAAGGATGCTGAATTAAGCGATAAAATTGCTGAAGTTGCTGCGAAGTTGACTCCAGTTGTTGCAGAAAGAGATGCTCTTGAAGCACTTAAGAAGGATAAGAAAGAAGATGAAGTTCCTCAGGAAGAAAAAGATAAAATGACTGAGGTACAGAAACAAATTACAGAGATTAATGCTGAACGCGAGGCTCTATTAACAGGCTTTGGTAAGGACAATCAAATTGTGAAACAATTGATCGACCTTGCATTACTTGCTAACAACATGCTTAAAGGCGAAGAATTAGCTAAGTTCGTGAAGCGTAGCATCAAGCTAATCAAATAGTCTGTTCGAATAAAAATTCGAATCTAGTTCAAGATAGAAAGCCACAACCTATGGGAATGTGGCTTTCTTATTTTTATATAAAGCTTATCTTTGAGTCAAATTTAGATACGATTATACCTATGGAAAGAACTGAAATCATCAATTACATATTTGATGCACTTTATGCCCAGCCTGAAAATGAGTCATTGGATATTGCTTGTTGGGGAATGGAACACCTCAAGATTAACGATGAAGATCCAATTTACGAAACCATTATCGAAGAGTTTCTACAGAACGAATGGGCAACAGATGAAGGGCTTGGTTTCTTACAACTTACTCCTGAGGGACGCGATATCATTAATGTTTTTGGATCGTATACAGCTTTCATGGCAACCTACATGCAACCAGCTCCAAAGCTTAAACCTGCTGTTAGCTTAAAAACAATTAGCCTGGTTCTTAATCTACTTTTGGTCCTGTTTATTGCTATGTTATTGGTGACAAAAAATAAGGATAATAAAATAATCGATGATCAAAAAACTCAAATTGAAAAACAACAGTCAACTATTGATTCCATAAAAAATAGAATTAAGAAATAAAACCAATGTTGTAGAGTAATTAAGTATTCAATCAATTATAAATTGATAAAGTCATATAACAATTAGCATAAAAAGAACTTGGGGATATTATCCAGGTTCTTTTTCATTTTCCCCTACATTTACAAAGAATCAAATTCCAAAAGATATAATTTCTCGCTCATCATAAAAAAAAGATGTATTTTAGTATAAAACCTACTAAATATGAAAGTTGAGAAAGATTTCAGCAACAATGAAACAAAACAGTTATGGGATGATTTTAGTGCAATATCTCAAGAAGAATTGTTTCAAAGCTTTAATGTATACATAAGCGAACTCCATAATATTTTAGAAACTTACACTAAGAACTATAACTCACTACATCAATCAAAAACAGAAGTTAAAAGTGATTTCGCCAGCCTAAGTGAATTTAAACAACATATACTTAATCTTTTAGTAAAAAGTCAAGACAACATTCTTGACAAAGGTTTTAGAGAGTTAACTCACAATTATTTCTCTCAGATCAATACTTTAGGTTTAAAAAAAACGATCAGTCGAAAAGAAAAGTTCTCACCCTATACTTTCCACAAAAAAGATAAACTGTCTCTTTTTTTCAAAAAATTAAGCCTAAACACCAAGTTCAACTTCAATGTTCGCAGAAAAAAAACTTTCAATATCTTTCGCAGAATATTTAAAATGAATCTTCTGGGGCTCGATACTTTCCAAAGACGTAAAATTCCATATAAAAATATGGTAGACTACTACTTTGGAACTCAGCTCCCGAAAACTTTGGCAAATAGTTTCCAAGAAGTTATGCAAGTAAAAAGTTCCGTTTTACTTGATCTATGGCAATTCGATAAAGATTTTGAAACAGAAGTTCAAAATCAATTATTAGAAAGTCAGAACGACAAAATTCAATTGAATCCAGATCGTAAATCAATCGAAGAACTCATTGAAAAACAAGAACAACGTCTTAAGGATTTAAGCAGCAAACTAAAAGATACTATTGCACAAACAAACTCTGATCATTTTGAAATGCTTGATCAGGCATTGCTGTGTGTGGATTCGCCAGAACTATCTCGAAAAAAGTTTCATGTAAATGAAATCAAATCTGAAAAAAATCAAGTTTTCACCACTATTGATTTGGAAAATGAGAAATGGAACAATACACATAAAACCCTATTAGACGATTGGTCATTAGATCTTGAAATTGCACAACTCTATTTTACTGTTCTAAATGATTACACACTTTTACATTCTAAGATCAGTAAGTTTATCGATGAGCATTTAAGCTTGAATATTGAACAATTACGTGAGTTTATAATTTCTACGACCAAACAAATTCAGGATAATGCCGCAACATCCAAAGAATTATCTCATATCTTAAAAAAAGAAAGAACGAACATCACCCATAATTTTATTGATAAAATATTAGCCAAAACAATTAATAAATTATCCGGAAGCATAAATCAAGATCTGGAAAAGTTCAGTTCCAAAATTACCAAACTGACAAATCATGTTTCGAATAGGCGTAGTTTTATCAAAAGTAAAAACTATGAACGTGGCATACGCAGTACTGAAATCAACTGGCTATCTCCTAAAGAACTCTTAAACTTTGAGGCACTTCCTCATTTCGAACTATCAATAGCAGAAATCAAACAATTTATTGAAGACAACCTAAAAAAGGCAAGGGTTAAACTTTTTGCTGTTGGTACTGTGAGTGACTTTAGCCTTGAGTCGGCTCAAATGATGTTACAAGAGAAAAAAGGTGCTATTAAATCAACTGTGCAAGTTGCTGAAGAAGGTTTAAACCGTTCTCTAGGTCATTTAGATGAGGTAATCGAATTCATGGATCTGATAAAGAAAGATCCACAAGAAAAACTTCACCAAACCATTACGACATTCAATACTGAAATTCAGAAATTAAAAAATATCGATACCCTCCTGGAACTGAATTTAAAGATTGTAAAGATACAAGCAGTAGAAAGATCTAAAAAGCTGCGTAAGGATGCGATAGCATGGCTACTGAATATTGTTCCTAAAAGCATCGATTACCTTAAAATGCATTTATCCGGCAAATCGAGCTATATTTCAAATATCAAGAAACATTTTGGTCTTAATGAAGAGAAAATCCAAATATCTCATGAGCTACCGGAATTTATTCGTCAAACAGAATTGGCGTTAAAAAAATTGCCTTTTGTGTATCAACGTCTTTACCAATTAACACCTACTGATGAAGATCGTTTCTTTGTTAGTCGGGAAGCTGAGTTGGAAAGCTTGGAGAAAGCCTTTTCAGATTGGAATAAAAATCGTTTTGTTACGACAGCTCTAATTTCCGAAAAAGGAAACGGAGCCACTTCTCTACTAAAATTTTTTCTCAATAAAATTGAAACAGATATTCCGGTTATCCACGAGTCTCCGGATATGAAGATTTACAACACTCTGGATTACCTAAAATTTTTCTCCGAAATATTTCAACAGGAAACATTTAAATCCAACGAAGAAATTATTGACTACCTAAATAACAGAACAGATGGTTTGATTCTTATTTTGGAAAGTCTTCATCACTTTTTCATAAAAAAAGTAAATGGTTTCGAATACCAGAAAATGCTTTTCGAACTCATGTCAAGAACATCAAAAAGAGTTTTCTGGGTTGGAAGTTATACCATTCACTCCTGGGAATATCTAAAGAAAACAGTAGGTACCTCTGAACATTTTATAAAAGAGATTCAATTGGCAAAATTCAATGGGGAAACTCTGGATGAGGTTGTTTTTAAACGCAATAACCTTAGTGGGTATAAAATCAAATTTGAACCATCAAGAGAAAGCAGAAACTCCAAATCATTTCAAAAAATGAAGGAAGATGAAAAACAAATCTTCTTAAGGAAACAGTTTTTTATTGAGCTCAATCAAATGTCTAATGGTAATGTTAGTTTGGCACAACTTTACTGGCTGCGTTCCACTCGCTCTGTGAGCGATGATACCATAAACATTGGTTCTCTTAGGGAGATTGATGTTTCCTTTATTAAGGACTTACCAACCGAGCACTTATTTGCCATGCATAACATACTAATACACGATGGTCTTAAACTGGAAGATTATGCTCTAAGCTTAAATGTTCCCGAAAGTAAATGCCGAAACGTTTTAATTCCTATGCTTGAAAAAGGCTTACTCATTCGTCCCAAAGAGAAATTCAACATCAATCCAATCATATTCAGACAGGTCGTTAGCTTACTAAAGTCCCATAATTTTATCAACTAATTGCATCATGATGAAACATTTTACGACACTCTATATATTTCTGCTGATAAACTGCCTAAGCCTTCAAGTCATTCTGGGTCAAGATACAAGTCTGGTCAGCCCCAATGACTCTTCTGTAAACATTTTTAGGCTAGAGCAAAATAATTCAGATTCATTAATCGAGACTAAAAAACCTGTTTTAAGCAAAGAAAGTATTGCCCCCTCAATTGATACAATTGAGATTAACCACGCAAAAACTCTAACTAAGGACGTTGATTCTCTTAGAAGTGACACAACGCTTTTCAATGCAAAAAAACTATTCACAAATATCGAAAATACAGTAGCTGATAAACCCAAGGATGTTCTGGAAGCCATTTCGCTCTCAAAAATTTTCTGGACTATCGTTCTTTTAATATTTGGATATTATTTTATTCAATTGGTTATTAAAATGCTCGATATCCTATCTGAACGCAGTGCTAAATTTCGTATCACTATAAAAGGTATTATTCCTATTTTCAGGATTGTATTTTGGTCCATCATTATTTTTGCCATCATAAAAGGCATTTACAACCCTCCCTTCGAAACGGTTATTGCCTTTACAGCCTCGGTGGGTATTGCTGTTGGTTTGGCAGCACAAGATTTACTCAAAAATGTATTTGGAGGTATGGCTTTAATACTGGACAGACCTTTTAAGGTTGGAGATAAAATTGACAGTGGAAAATATTATGGCGAAGTTATTGAGATTGGCCTAAGAGCCACCCGATTAGTCACAGCTGACGATTCGGTTGTATCTGTGCCCAATGCCGAATTAGTTAATTCATCGGTATCGAATGCAAACTCAGGAGAACTCAATTGCCAAGTGGTTGCTGAAATTTACCTGCCAATTGATATTGACACTTTTAAGGTGAGACAAATTGCCACAGAGAGCGCCCAAGTATCCCGATATGTTTACCTAAACAAACCCATCACAGTTTTATTTTTCAATGAAGTTAAAGAAAGACGATCCTATCTTAAAATGAGAATAAAAGCCTATGTGATGGATATTCGTTACGAATTTCAATTCAAAAGTGATATGACAGAAATTGTTATACGAGAACTTCTAAAAGAAAAGCTTATTTCAAAAGATGAATTGTTTTAATATCAATTTTGACCTAAATAATTTTAACAATTGGGCTTTCCGCCCAAACCCGACATCATTTCTTGTCTTGAAACAAGAAACGAAGCAAAAAAATTCAAGGCTACTTTTTAAATATCTTTCTTATTTGCCTCACGCTTAAATGCGGCCGGGTGATTTCCTCGGCAAGCTCGGAACTTCCCGGTCTTTCTAAAGCTTTCGTAAAACGAAAAGTATTTAAAAGAGATGCCATATTATAAGGTGCCTAAAAGAAATTCTCCATCTTAACATCTAATTTAAATACATTATTAACAACAAAATACAAGGCATAAATAAAAACATTTAGGATGGGATAGTTTTAATATCAATCAAAAAAAATACCGACCTCATCAGAAGTCGGTATTTTCATTTTATATGATAGCTACTAATTTCCTATTTCACTAAGCTCAAGCCAACGCATTTCTTTCTCGTCAATCAAATCAATCACTTCCTGAATACGTCCTGATTTTGTCATTAAATCATCGTTAGATAAAGTTCCCGAACTCATAGCTGTTTCAAGTTCTTCTTTTTCCTCATTCAAACTTTCCATATCCTTCTCCAACTGCTCAAACTCACGCTTTTCGTTGAAAGACATCTTGGTTTTCGTTGTTGATTTTGGTTTTTCCTTCTTTACTTTCACAGGTTTTTCAACCTGCTTCTGTTTTTGTTCTTCTTCAGCCTGCGTATCTCGATAAATGGTGTAATTACCTGGGAAGTTTCTGATTTTTCCTTGTCCTTCGAACACAAACATATGCTCAACTACCTTATCCATAAAGTAACGGTCGTGAGATACAATAATCAAACAACCTTTGAAGTTCATCAGATAATCCTCCAATACATTCAGAGTCATAATATCCAAATCATTGGTTGGCTCATCAAGTATCAGGAAATTTGGATTTTTCATCAAAACCGTCATCAAGTATAAACGGCGTTTTTCTCCCCCACTCAATTTAGAGACTAAATTGTACTGAGTCTTCGTTGGAAACAAGAAGTATTCCAGAAACTGAGAAGCTGACATCTCTTTGCCATTACCTAAATCGATACTCTCAGCAATTTCCTTTATGACTTCAATAATCTTCTGATTCTCGTTTATCTTGATACCATCTTGCTTATAATAGCCATAAACAACCGTTTCACCAATTTCTATATTTCCCGAATCAGCTTCAATATTTTGGGTAATGATATTTAAGAAAGTCGATTTTCCTGTTCCATTCTTCCCAATAATCCCGATTTTCTCTCCTCTTTGAAATTTATAGGAGAAATCTTCCAATATTTTTAAATCACCAAAGCTCTTGTACAGGTTATCAAATTCTAAGATTTTTTTACCCAGTCGAGCTGATTTGATATCAATATCCATTTTATCTTCCCAGTAGCCTTGTTGCGCTTTTTTCTTCAATTCATAAAAAGCATCAATTCTCGATTTAGCCTTTGTTGCACGAGCCTGAGGCATACGACGCATCCATTCCTGCTCTGTTTTCAAAAGACTCTTAGCCTTACCAGCTTCGGCATTCTGATTCAGAATTCTTTCTTCTCGTTTTTCAAGATAATACGTGTAATTCCCTTTGTAGGAATGGATACTGTTAGAATCCATTTCAATAATCTCATTACAAACCCGATCTAAAAAATATCTATCGTGAGTCACCATTAAAAGGGTTCCTTTCGATTTTTTCAGATACTCTTCAAGCCATTCAATCATTTCCAAATCCAAGTGGTTAGTTGGCTCGTCCAAAATCAAGAAATCAGGGTCAGTAATTAATACTTTAGCCATACCAACACGCTTTTTCTGGCCTCCGGATAATTGCGATATGGGCTGGTCAAAATTGGTAATCTTCAATTTCGAAAGAATCTGTTTCACCTTCACTTCGTAATCCCAGGCCTTATGCAAATCCATCTTTTCAAGAATTTCTGTCATGCCATCTTCCTGCCCTGACTCAACCATCTTCTCATAATCACGGATAACAGATAATACAGGATCGGTTGAATTAAAAAGTTCATTGATTACAGTATTGTTCTCATCCATCTCAGGAATCTGTTCCAAATAGCCTAGTTTAATATCCTTTCGAAAAGTTATATCACCACTATCTTGACTATCTTTTCCTGCGATGATATTTAAAAGCGAAGTTTTCCCTGTTCCATTTTTTGCAATCAGAGCAATCTTTTGCCCCTGTAGAACACCAAAATTAATGTCGGTGAATAAAACTTTGTCTCCGTAGCTTTTGCTAAGATTCTCTATTTGTAAGTATGATATCATGAATGGCTTTCCTTTCGATTAAAGTGCAAACTTACAAATTTGAAACGACACCCTATATTATTATCAAGTCAGAATTTTATAAACCAGAAAAATCCTGCTACACATTCGCAGCAGGACTTTTACATCGACCTTAACCAACTAAAATTTATACTTATTCATTTATAACATAAGCTTCAGACCATACTCTTGCCATTATCTTATATGAAACCCATCCATAACCATCGGTACCCCATGAAGTACCCCATGAATTATAAACTTTAAATGCTTTTTTTGAATCATCATATCCTACTACACAATAGCAATGACCTCCATAACTATAGTATCCCGTGCGAGTTTGAATATCGCCATAACCCATATAGTAGAATTGATAATATATTGGTCCACCTACAACAATAGGTTTACCTGCTGCTAATTGATCTTTGAAAGTATCCTTATCTATAGCTAATCTATTATAGTTTGAAATTTTATAATTTGCAGCTAAAGCAGCCTGATTATTATTAGGATATAAATCACAGGAAACATCTGTATATGGCATATCAGCCCATAAACAAACACCCTGATCTTCAACTAAATTCAATCCATCGGTTATATATGAACCACTTTCACAACCACCAACTTTAATTTGGTTGTAAATAAATTCAGGACTAAAAATATTGTAATCAAGACTATAAGCTCCACCGTTAGCTGATTGCCAAGAAATACTTCTTGCTGCATAACCAACACCCCATGAAACACATGAGCCTTCTCCACCTTGATTTCTTACAGGAGGGCAATTAAGTGATACTGAACTTGGGTATGATTTAGTTTTGCTAATTGTTTCAGCCAGAGGGATTTTATTATATTCTGCTTTTGGTAAAGCCAAATATCCTGAATTGCTGATCATTTTATTTTCTTGAATAGCATCTTCCTTGATTACTGTTTCAGAATCATCACATGAAGGCAAAGAAAAGGTTAGGGCTGCTACTGAAAAAAGTAACAATGTTGATCTTAAAACTTTTTTTTTCATTTTTTTCACTTGTTTGGTTAATAATGTTAGATTTAATTAGCTGATCAAAATCTCAGACAATTTAATCGCAGCGTGGTTTCTAAATAGCGATATTATTGTCAAATTGGCATTCCAAATATAAAATAAAAAAATAGACATAATCAAAATTAAGATTTAATCCCTATGTTAAATATAACATAATAATGCGAATTTAAACTATTAAAACGATTCATTAATCAGTAAAAAAAGAATATTCATCACATTTAGTTAAATTCTATTTAGATTAAATATAAAATACAACATCACAAAACACTCACAACAAAACTCCAACAAACATCAATAATATGTTTATCACAATCGTTCATTATAAAATGAAATAATTCATCTGTTAGGAACTGAACCTGCACTCTAATATCAATTTTAAAATCTCTTTTTAAGCAAGAGGTCTTCAGTTAAATTTTAGTATTTTCGTGTATCTAATCAGTAAATACACACATGCGAAAGAAAGAACGTTTTGAGAAAGTCATAGCTTGGTTCCAGGAAAATATGCCAATTGCAGAAACCGAGCTTCATTATACCAACCCATACGAATTACTAGTAGCCGTTATTTTATCAGCACAATGCACCGATAAGCGTGTAAATATGATGACTCCTGCTCTTTTTGAGAAATATCCTACAGCATTCGATTTATCTCATGCCACACAGGAAGATATTTTCAACTTTATTCGTTCATGCTCTTATCCTAACAATAAAGCTAAACACCTGCTTGGGATGGCTAAAATGCTGGTCGAAGAGTTTAAGGAAGAAGTGCCTGACGATATTAAAGAACTTCAAAAACTACCTGGTGTAGGTCGAAAAACTGCCAATGTGATTGCCTCTGTCGTATATGACAAGCCAGCTATGGCTGTAGACACGCACGTTTTTAGAGTATCGGCCCGAATGGGTTTAACAACCAACTCTAAAACGCCTTTGGAAACCGAAAAGCAACTAATGAAGTACATTCCTGAAGAATATGTTGCAACAGCCCATCATTGGCTGATACTGCATGGTCGTTATGTTTGTATTGCCAGAAAACCAAAGTGTAAATCCTGTGGTTTAAAAGATCTATGTAAATTCTATATTAAAGAACAGAAGAAAGAACAAAATGTATAGTTACGAATACCCACGCCCCGCACTAACGGTTGATTGTGCTATTTTTTGCCTATATAAAAATCAGAAATACATTCTACTAATTGAACGTGCGCAAGAACCATTTGCAAACAGCTGGGCATTTCCCGGTGGCTTTGTTGATATGGATGAAGATCTAGATCAAGCTGCTTATCGTGAATTAAAAGAGGAAACAGGCTTTGAAAATTGCGAACTCAAACAATTCAAAACTTATGGTGGTGTTAACCGTGACCCACGAGGCAGAACTGTATCTGTTGTCTACAAGGGAGAACTACATTTGGAAGAACTCCCCGAAGTAACTGGTATGGACGATGCCAGACAAGCAAAATGGTGGTCAATGGATAGCTTACCTCAATTAGCTTTCGATCATAACTTAATTATGAGCGAACTACTTGTTGATTAATTGGTTTTGAGAATGTGGTATGTAAAAAATAAAAAGATAATCCATCAAGTTATTTATTTTTCACTTTAACCTTTATACTTTCTTCTCCTTCACACTTTTAAGCTTTGCTCCAAGTGCATCTGACTGTCAGGGCCCATATTAAATAATAGATCTAGTATACTCAGATTCTTAATAAAGCCTTTCTTATCGGCAAATACCTGATAGTATTCATTGGAAACAAAAGATGGATCAACAATGGATTTTGATGCTTTAGGATGAATACCCTCACGGAAATCAACGAATTGAACTGTATCTTCAATATAGTCGTCAGTTTTCTTTATTGAAGATTCTATTTCGATTAAAGCGTTAATTTCATTCTGTATCTCCATATTAAAGTCCAGAAGAAAATCCCACTTTCTGTCAAAAAATCGAACCAAATCGTCTATATAAAACTCATAAAAAGGAGATGATTTATAGGCTGATTCTATCCCCTTCCAATGTAGCTTTTGCCAATCGGTATCGTAAGAAATTCGCACATCTTTAGTCAATATTTTCTTACTACTTGCCTTTACAACTGGCACAGATAAAGCTAAAGCTCCATTCGCGCCAAATATGGTACAACGGTTTCTATAGGATTGTTTCGAATAGTTTTCAAACTGCTCAATAATCACATTGGGAAATTGAATCAACTTGCTGTAATATTGAATTGGGGCAAAGTATGCAGTAGATAAAAGGACTGTGTTTTCCATCTTCTTTTCTTGGTTTTGTGCGAAGCTACAAAAATAATGAATAAAAATTAAGGCTACCTCAATTGAGATAGCCTTAAATATAAAGTTCCGGAAAATTGAGTCTTATTCAATTCCTTTAAAAATTCTATTCCATCGGATTTTACTCAAGAATGATTTATCCTTGTCAAGAGACAACCATACGAACGAAGCTTTACCCACAATGTGATCTTCCGGCACATAACCCCAATAGCGCGAGTCGGCTGACATATGTCTGTTGTCACCCATCATCCAGTAGTAATCCATTTTGAATGTATAGGTATCTGTTAATTTGCCATTGATGTAGATACCATCTTCTTTCATGTCAAGTTTATTGCCTTCGTAGGCTGTAATTGCTCGCTCGTATAAAGGTAATGTTAGTTTCGTAATTGAAACTGTTGCTCCTTTTTTAGGTAATACTAAAGGTCCAAAGTTATCACGATTCCAATTGTAATTACGACTAAAAGGAAAAACCTCTTCGTACATTCCCAATGGATACAACACACGAGTAATAGATATTACGTTATTAAGTTTCTTAAGTGCCTCAACTTTTGCAGCCGTCAATGGTAATTCATATTCCGAAGTTGATCGCTTACCTCTATCTGCTAGTGCAATATTTAACTCATCCAACTTACGTGGATTAATTGATGTTCCATTCGTTTTTACAATGTAATTGTACTGCATATCCTCAATAGCAGCTTGTGGTTTACCGTTCACAAACAATTGACCATCTTTAGAAATTAAGGTATCACCAGGTAATCCTACGCAACGTTTAATATAGTTTTCACGCTTATCTACCGGACGTGAACGAATATCGTAACGTTGTCTCATAAACTTACGAGCCATATTTTTATATGCCTCATCAGATTGTAACAAACGCCCTTTACTCATATCATCAGCTTTAAATTGCTGGCCATATCGACGTACGTATGAATGAAAATCGGGATTCTCGTTACCTACCCAAATCGTATCTCCTGCCGGGAAATTAAATACCACAACATCATCACGTTGCACATCGCCAAAACCAGCCAAACGCTTATAAGGCCACTTTATCCATTCTGAATATGACTTAGTAGACGTGGTTCCTGGCATTGTATGGTGAGCAAATGGAAATGACAAAGGTGTGTTTGGCACCTTAGGTCCATAAGCCATTTTACTCACAAAAAGATAATCACCAACCAACATGGATTTTTCCATTGATGAGGTTGGAATAGTATATGCTTCGATAAAGAACATACGAATAAGAGTCGCAGCAACAACGGCAAATATTAATGCATCCACCCATTCTACAATAAAAGATTGTTTTTTAACGCCACGTTTTTTCCAAAATGCCCAATGCACTTTTTTACTTATATAAACGTCAAACAGAATAGGTAAACCCAACACTAGCCAAAAATTACCAATCCATAACATCATTAATAGATAGGTGAAGGCTGCTAATGAAAACTTAAACCATTTATTCTTTAAAAGTTCCTTCATAGAGCAATATTTTATTTTAGAAGTCTTATTTCAATTTGATTTTGTGCGAATCTACAAAAATTATTGTTTATAGCTTTAATAAATCTCTCATTCCATAGAATCCTGATTTGCCAGGCATAAACTCAGCAGCTAATACAGCCCCTAATGCAAAGCCTTTACGGCTGTAAGCCTGATGTTGAATCTGAATTTCATCAACTTCTGAATGCCAGGTAATGCTATGAGTTCCAGGAACCGCTCCATGACGCTTAGCCACAATGCTCATTTCAGAATCCTTCGTACTTAAACCTTCAATCCAGGAGTTTTTCACCGGATGATTTTCAAGTACCCCCTCTGCTAAAGTCAATGCTGTTCCGCTAGGCGAGTCTAGTTTATGAATATGATGAATCTCTTCCATATCAACATCGTACTGATCGAAACCAGACATCAGTTGAGATAATTTCTTATTCAATTCGAAAAATAGATTAACTCCTAAACTGAAATTAGATGCATAAAAGAACCCTTTCCCTTTTTCACAACGCGATTTAACTTCACCCAATTGTTCTAACCAACCCGTTGTACCTGAAACAACCGAAACACCAGCCTCAAAACACATTAAATAATTCTGATAAGCAGAATCGGGTTTAGTAAATTCAATAACAACATCAATTCCTTTCAAATTGTTAACAGTTAAATCAGCTTGGTTATTCTGATCTATAATCAAAGCAATTTCGTGACCACGATCGATAGCAATGCTTTCAATTTCTTTCCCCATCCTACCGTAACCAATCAGTGCAATTTTCATATTTCTTTAATTTTTTAACCTCATCCTTTTTCTGTGGTTTAGAATGAGAAATGGCTAATAATTTTCATCTCTAAATTGTATCGAATTTCTTTTAAACATCCAGATATCAATACAATTCTATACTTGTTTATTGAATTTCAAAAGTAGCAATTCAAACTAAGAATGATGCATTTTGATTGCTTAATAAAACTTAAGCTTTAAAGTTTTTCGATAACCCCAACTTATCACACCATAAATGAAATAATTAGCCGAGGAAATAATTATAGGTTAGGAGCACTCTTTTTGAACCATAAATCTTATATTCATAGGTCAAAAAACTGACAATATATTTCAGATGGTATCCGTTAATTAATTCCATTTGGATTACTCCATAGATTAAAAACATTAGAATGACACAGACAATTAATTGTTTTCTTCCTGTCGGAAACCAAGAAGAAACCTTATCTACTATAAATGAACTTAAAAATTCAAATCTTGTTTCCAACATATTCCTTATTGGAAAAGTTTCATTCAAGATAGAAGGCGTTAAATCCTTAGAATCAGAATCATTATTCTCTGGCAAAGCGATTCATGAAATTGCTCAAGCGACAGATACAGATTTCACCTTTATTTATATAAAAACGAGTCCTTTAAAGTTAGGGCAGTTTGCATTGAACAGATTTACTCAGGTTGCTTCGGATACAAATGCTAGTTTGACTTATTCTGATTTTAAAACGTTTAAAGATTTAAAACTGGAAAATCACCCGGTTAATGATTACCAAGAAGGTAGTTTAAGAGATGATTTTGATTTTGGATCTCTGTTATGTCTCAACACAAAAGCATTGAAAAAAGCTGTTAACTCTGTTGATAAGAACAACAAATACGCTGGCCTCTACTCACTCCGCCTTGCTCTTTCAGAACAGGCTGAACTCGTTCGGATTCCTGAATATTTGTATACCGAAGAAGAGCTTGACTCTAGAAAATCAGGTGAGAAAATTTTCGATTATGTTGACCCTAAAAATCGATCTGTACAGATTGAAATGGAAGATGTTTGCACAGAATTTCTTAAACGAACAGATGGCTATCTCGAACCCAAATTTACAGAAGTCGATTTTAAATCAGAACAATTTGATTTGGAGGCTTCAGTCATTATACCTGTTCTCAATCGTGTCAAAACGCTTGAGGATGCAATCAAATCTGTCTTATCACAAAAAAGTGATTTTGATTTCAATCTAATCATTGTAGATAATCATTCTACTGATGGCACAACAGAACTTATTCAAAGATATGCAAATCAAGACAATCGAATTGTACATCTAATTCCTGAACGTAAAGATTTAGGCATTGGAGGATGTTGGAATGAGGCTGTTCACCACAAAGCATGTGGTCGATTCGCCATTCAGCTTGATAGTGATGATTTATATGCAGACGAAACCACAATACAGCAAGTTATAGAGAACTTTCACAAAGAAAAATGTGCCATGGTAGTAGGATCCTATCAAATGGTAAATTTCAAGCTGGAAGAAATTCCTCCCGGATTAATCGATCACAAAGAGTGGACGCCTGAAAATGGTCGAAATAATGCGCTTCGCATAAATGGATTGGGTGCACCTCGCGCCTTCTATACACCTGTCATTAGAGAAACGCCTCTTCCAAACGTGAACTATGGTGAAGATTATGCTTTGGGATTAGCTATATCAAGAAAATATCAGATTGGTCGTATTTACAAGTCACTTTATTTATGTCGTCGTTGGGACGAAAACTCTGATGCCTCGCTAAGTATTGAGAAGATGAACGCTCACAACTCGTACAAGGATAGAATTAGAACTATTGAGTTAAAAGCAAGAAAAAGACTTAATCAATAAGAAAATGAAAACAACTTATATTCTTATATCTTTTTGCTTCATTTTAATGTCATGTCAAGCAAAAACAGATAAGAAACAAAATCAAAACTCAAAAGTAGATTCTATTGATATAGAAATATTCAATTCACTAAAGCAGATTACAAAAGCTATACCTTTTGATTCTATGTCTGCAGGAAATAGAATAATAGAAACGGGGAAGTTTTTTTTGCAAACGCCATATGTTGGTGGCACTCTTGAAAATGACGAACAAGAAGAATTGGTCATCAATTTACACCAACTGGATTGCACCACATATCTTGAAAATGTTTTAGCTTTTTCTCAATCACTCAGCGAACCTGAATTCTCTGGTTTTTCTAAAAATCTAAAATCGATTCGCTATCGTGATGGCAAAATAGAAGACTATACTTCTCGATTACATTATTTCACCGATTGGATCATTGATAATGAAAAGAAAGGCCTGCTTACTAATATCACGAAGGAGATTGGTGGCGAAACATATAATAAGATTATAAATTTTATGAGCGAACATATCAGTTCATATCCTGCATTAACCAGAGATTCTTCTCTCATCAAAAAAATAAAAGAAACCGAAAAGAGATTAAATTTACACGTGTCTTTTTATATTCCTGAAGATAAAATTCATCAAGTGGAAGATAAAATTCATGATGGTGATTTTATTGCCATTACAACAAATATTAAAGGTTTAGATGTCTCACATACAGGTATTGCAATTCATTTAAACAATCGCCTGCATTTAATGCACGCTTCAAGCAAAGAAAAGAAAGTCGTGATTTCCGATCGGCCTTTAGCCGAAATGATTCAACGCAATAGATTACAATCTGGAATTATAGTCGCAAGAATTACAATAAAACAATAATTAATTTCTCTTAATGAGAATCACTTATACTTAAAAGAGAACTAATGCAAAAAATCAATAAAGAAAACTTACATACATTTTTAAACGAACAAAAGGAGAATTGGCCTTTAGCTAAAATGAATTACAGTGGACTGGAGAAAGTTGAAGAAAAAGAATTTCAATTTGAAGGTTTCAAAATTAAAGTTCAGTTTAATCCCGAGCGAATAAAATCAACAGCTGCTAAAATAGGTAAAGACGATATTCAAAAAAGAGCCTGTTTTCTTTGTGAAGAAAACAGACCTGAGCTTCAAACTAAAATTGAATTAGAGAATAATTATTCTCTTTTGGTGAACCCCTTCCCTATCCTCAAAGAACACTTCACAATTGCAAAAAACGATCATATCGATCAAAGTTTTATCAACCATATTGGTGATTTGGTAAATCTTGCAGAAACTTTAGAAGGTTATTCTGTTTTCTATAATGGGCCCAAATCAGGCGCTTCGGCACCAGACCATATGCACTTTCAAGCAGGCGAAAATAACTTTATGCCTATCGACACTGAGTATTTCGAAAGAAAAAAGAACTACGGTAAGCTGGTTACATGGAATGGTCGTTTTGAAGTCTATCGATTCAATCATTACTTAAGAAAGATGCTTAGCATAGAAGCCGATAGAGCGCAAGATATTGTAAGCGCAAGCAAAATATTTTATCGTTTTCTCGAAAAAGTACAAGCAGACGAAAAAGAGCCAATGTTGAATGCTATTTGCGTATATAAAAACAATAAATACCGACTACATATTTTCCCAAGAAAACAACATCGTCCATCTCAATTTTTCGCTAAAGGGAACGAACAATTGCTAATTAGTCCTGGTGCTGTTGATATGGGAGGTGTATTTATTACGCCTCGCAAAGAAGATTTCGATAAAATCACAAAAGAAGATATTGTAGACATCTACAAACAAGTTAGTTTGGATGATTTGGTATTTGATAAACTTTGCCAGGATTTCACAAAATTGGTTATGCCTTAAAAACAAATAAAATCAGAATGCAAGAACCAACAATACGAGTAGGCATCATGTATGAAAAAGAAATTTCATTCGAGTTGAATGGAATTTATACGCTTAAACAAAATGGTCAAGCCTATTCAGGCAAGCAAGTAATTAAATATCAGGATAACAAAATTGTGTTTGATGGGGCTGTTTTTGATTCTGAAAAATTTATTTTCACACCCCAAAATTACAAAAACAGTTCTTTTGATTTAGCCGATGTTACAATTGGTATCAAATTCCACTGGGAACGTAAGGAAAATCAATCCTTTAAAGGAAGTTTGCATTTTCTTTGTGAGAATGATAAGCTAAGTGCCATTAATGTTCTCAAGCTGGAAGATTACCTGGCAAGCGTTATCTCATCTGAGATGAAAGCGACGAGTAGTATGGAATTGTTAAAGGCACATGCCATTATTTCACGTTCCTGGTTGATGGCGCAAGTTCTTAAAGGTGAAGCTATACAATTTTCAGAGCAAACTTACCAATCAACATCTGAGACTTCAAATGAAATCATTAAATGGTATGACAGAGAAGATCACCAAAATTTTAATGTTTGTGCCGATGATCATTGCCAACGCTACCAAGGCATTACTCGTCAATCAAACCAAGCTGTTTTAAAAGCCATAGAAGATACCAAAGGACTTGTTTTAGTTAGTGATGGAGCAATCTGCGATGCACGCTTCTCAAAATGCTGTGGTGGTGTTTCAGAAACCTTTGAGAATGTTTGGGAGCCCAAACCACACAAATACCTTCAAGCTATTACTGATAGCAGCAATTCTGCCTTAAAATATGATTTAAAGAACGAGGCTGAAGCCAGCAATTGGATAAAAAACTCTCCGGATGTTTTTTGCAATACAAATGATAAAACTATTCTATCACAAGTATTGAACGATTATGATATGGAAACACCAGATTTTTTCCGTTGGAAAATTCGTTATACACAAGATGAATTATCTGAACTTGTGAATAGAAAAACGGGAAAGAATTTTGGTAAGATCATTGACTTAATTCCAATTGAAAGGGGTTTATCAGGAAGAATCATCAAACTCAAAATTATAGGAGAAAAATTATCTTTCACAATTGGCAAAGAATTGGAAATAAGAAAAGTATTATCAGAATCACATCTCTACAGTTCTAATTTTATACTTGTTCGAGAAAATGATTCAACTGATTTTATTCTGAAAGGTGCTGGCTGGGGGCATGGCGTTGGCCTTTGTCAAATTGGAGCAGCCGTAATGGGAGCCAATGGTTATTCTCACAAAGAAATTTTGCTTCACTATTTCAAGGGAGCAAGCTTAGAAAAACGTTATTAATAAATTGAACTAAGTCAGGATGAGCAAACGAAACAGATCACCATGGGCATGGATTCCATCCCTTTACTTTGCTGAAGGGCTTCCTTACGTCGTGGTTATGACAGTGGCAGTCATTATGTACAAACGTTTGGATATTTCGAATACGGACATTGCACTTTACACCTCTTGGTTATATCTGCCATGGGTAATTAAACCATTTTGGAGTCCATTTGTCGATATTATAAAGAGTAAGCGATGGTGGATAATAAGTATGCAATTACTTATAGGAGCTGCATTAGCCGGAGTCGCTTTTACAATCCCAACGACAAACTTTTTTCAGGCCTCACTTGCTTTCTTATGGCTCTTAGCATTTAGTTCTGCCACACACGATATCGCTGCCGATGGATTTTACATGCATGCTTTAGATGAAAATAAACAAGCTTTCTTCATCGGTATCAGAAGTACGTTTTATCGAATTGCCATGCTTACAGGACAGGGACTTTTAATTATTCTAGCGGGCTATTTTGAAAAAACAAAGCTGCTTGGTGAAAGCGAAACCAACATTCCACTAGCTTGGTCTTTTACTTTTATCATCATCACTATTTGTTTTCTGATTATTGCTCTTTATCACAAATTTGCCTTACCCAAACCTCATAATGACGAAGACAGAGGTATGAATAAGGTTTCTGATATTCTCAATGATTTTAGGGAAACCTTCAGTAGTTTCTTTGCTAAAAAAGATATTTGGAAGATATTAGGCTTATTAATGGTTTACCGCCTTGGAGAATCGCAATTAGTAAAAATGGCATCTCCATTTCTTTTAGATAACAGAGAACTTGGAGGCTTGGCATTATCTACATCAGAAGTTGGAATTATCTACGGAACAATTGGTGTGATATCGTTGACTGTTGGAGGAATATTAGGTGGTTACTTAGCTTCACGAAATGGATTAAAACATTGGATGTGGTGGATGGTCCTAGCCATAAACCTGCCAAACTTAGTTTATGTATACTTATCTCAAAGTCTTCCAGGCTCCTTCTTTTTGATCAGTGCTTCGGTTGCTGTCGAACAATTTGGTTACGGTTTTGGGTTTACAGCCTATATGCTTTATCAAATATATGTTTCTGAAGGCAAGCACAAAACAGCCCACTTTGCTTTTTGCACAGGTTTTATGGCCCTAGGAATGATGCTTCCAGGAATGATTTCAGGTTGGATACAAGAAATGATTGGTTATCAAAACTTTTTTATTTGGGTCATTATATGTACCATCCCAAGTTTTATCATGGTTAAGTTGATTGATATTGATTCTAACTTTGGAATCAAAACAAAATAAGCGATCTTCATGGTAATATTCATAATTAAGAGAAATACATTAGTCTAATTTAGAAGCAATAAATATGAATCCTTTATTTCAATACATCATTGCTGAATCTGTAAAGCGTCAATTAAAAAAAAAGCATGAAGCAACACCACATGAAGAATTTGAACGAAAAACGAATCAAACCGAGGTGGAATTCACGCATTTGTTTCGAGAAAGCTTCTTTATTTTTATAGGCATTCTGTCGGCTTGCTTTGGCTTAAAAGGATTTCTATTGCCTAATTCATTTATAGATGGAGGTGTAACAGGTATTTCATTAATTGTAAATGAATTGACAGAAATACCACTATCAGTTTTATTGGTTGCCATCAATATCCCATTCTTACTTATGGCGTTTTCTACTATTAATAGACAATTTGCAGTAAGAAGCATTGTAGCTATTATATTACTGGCTATATCGGTACATTTTATACCTGTGCCTACTGTAACTGATGATAAACTATTAATCGCAGTATTTGGAGGTTTCTTTTTAGGCCTTGGAATAGGCCTGGCAATTCGTGGAGGTTCGGTTATCGATGGAACAGAAGTTTTGGCCATATTCATTAGCAAAAAAACATCATTAACTATTGGTGACGTGATTTTAATATTCAATGTTGTTATATTCCTATTTTCAGCTTATGTTTTTAATATTGAGATTGCCATGTACGCCATGCTAACTTACCTTGCCGCATCAAAAACAATAGATTTTGTGGTTTCAGGAATTGAAGAATATGTTGGTGTTACTATTATTTCTAATAAAAGTGAAGAGATTAGATTGGCTATAATAGAAAACTTAGGCCATGGCTGTACGGTTTATCTTGGCAAAAGAGGGTATGCCAAAAAAGGACATACCTTAGAAACAACAGAGATAGTATATACTTTAATTACCAGATTGGAATTAACTAAACTTCAAACTGAAATTGATAAGATAGATAGCGAAGCTTTTACAACGATGCATAGTATAAAGGATGCAAAAGGTGGAATGATTAAGAAGAGACCTTTAAAGTAATACATATCTTCATTGGCTCTCGTAAAATTTAACTATCTTATTTCTATTGTGTAATAGAACTATGACTATGGAATCAGATCTGTCTTATAAAGAAAAATGTGATTGCGCCAGAAGTAATTTTTGCCAATATGTCAACCAAGCTGATAATTTTTCTTTAAGCGAGAAAAACTACCTCACAAAGGTAATTGTAAACGATAATATATCGGGGATTCTATATGTAAGCAGTGTTCTGGCTGGCTGGACTTTTATTGCCGGACTTATTGATTCAATTCTTTTTCCCGGCATTATTATTTATGCCATTTTTCATGGTGTAATAGATTACAAAGTCCTCACTCCTCCCATCCTATTTGTGCTTAGTAATATTATAGCTAAACTTATCTATATCTCAATAAGTTTAAGAGGTAAAGTTAAAACCTACGATATTTTTATATCTGTTCTCCCTTACGTAGGATCGGCTTATTTGCTTAGAAAATTTCTAATCAAAGATAAACTCATGTCTAAAGCAGTATACGCCTATCTTAAAACAAAAAAACAAGAAATTAAAAATCGGTTTCTTAAACACTTAAAAAGATAATTCAGCGCATAAAAAAAGAGATTGCTCATGAGCAATCTCTTTTCAAAGTAAAATAATCTATAATGCTATTTAGCTGCTTGAGCCTTTCCCACTACAGCTTTAAAAGCCTCTGGGTGATTCATTGCTAAATCTGCCAAAACCTTACGGTTGATCTCGATATTAGCTTTATGCATTAATCCGATTAATTGTGAATATGAAAGACCTTCTAGTCTTGCAGCAGCGTTAATACGCTGAATCCACAATGAACGGAAATTTCCTTTTTTCTTTTTTCTATCACGGTAAGCATACTGCAAACCTTTTTCCCATGTATTCTTAGCTACTGTCCACACATTAGCTCTGGCACCAAAGTTACCTTTAGTTTCCTTAAGAATTCTTTTTCTTCTAGCTCTAGATGCTACAGAATTAACTGATCTTGGCATAATTTAAAATTTTAGAATGTTAGCGTTCCCATTGGGACTCTTTTGTGCTAAATCACTCGGTTAATAAACTTGAAAAAATCAAAAATGATTTTTTACAACATGTTAAGCATTAACTTAACATTCTTCTGGTCTGACTTATGAACATCACCAAAATAAGTAAGATTTCTCTTTCTCTTTTTGCTCTTCTTAGTCAAAATATGACTTTTGAAGGCGTGCTTTCTTTTGATCTTTCCAGATGCAGTCAAAGTAAATCTCTTCTTTGCGCTGCAGTTTGTTTTCATCTTAGGCATTGTACAAACTTATTGATTATATACTAAATTACTTTTTCTTTTTCGGCGCGATGAACATTGTCATACGCTTTCCTTCAAGTCTAGGCATTTGTTCAACTTTCCCAATCTCTTCAAGATCTTGAGCAAATTTTAACAATAAAATCTCTCCTTTATCTTTAAAAAGAATAGATCGCCCCTTGAAGAATACAAAAGCTTTTACTTTAGCACCTTCGCCAAGAAATTTCTCAGCGTGCTTCAGCTTAAAGTTGTAATCATGTTCGTCAGTATTTGGACCGAAACGAATCTCTTTCACAACAACTTTGACGGCTTTTGCTTTAATCTCCTTTTGTTTCTTTTTCTGCTGATAAAGAAACTTATTGTAGTCGATTATCTTACAAACCGGTGGATCGGCGTTAGGTGAAATTTCCACCAAATCTAATTCCTTGTCCTGAGCAATTTTCAATGCTTCAGCAATAGAAAATACACCTGGTTCGATGTTGTCACCAACAATACGAACACTGCGGGCTCTAATCAACTGATTAATCTTATGTTGAGCCTCGCGAGGCTTCATCGGGCCTCTTCTGTTTCTATGTTGAAATCCAGCTATGGCTAGTTCCTCCCTTAGTTAGTTAGTAATTTGCAATAGAAGACATTTGACCTTCTACCTCTTTATTTATTAATTCAGCAAATTCTGAAATTTGCATTGTTCCCATATCACCTTCTCCTTGTCGACGAACAGAAATCGTATTTTCTTGAGCTTCTTTTTCCCCAACAATTAGTAGATAAGGAATCTTTTTCAATTCATTATCACGTATTTTACGACCAATCTTTTCATTTCGGTCGTCTAACACGGCGCGAATATCGGAATTATTTAACGAATTTAAAACTTTTTTTGCATAATCGTTATATTTTTCGCTAATAGGCATAATCACCGTTTGCTCAGGAGTTAACCACAACGGGAACTTACCTCCGGTATGTTCGATTAAAACAGCAACAAAACGCTCCATCGATCCGAATGGTGCACGGTGAATCATGATAGGACGATGCTTCTGATTATCGCTACCTACATATTCCAATTCGAAACGTTCCGGTAAGTTGTAATCAACCTGAATAGTACCCAATTGCCACTTACGTCCAATTGCATCCTTAATCATAAAATCTAGTTTAGGACCATAGAAAGCTGCCTCTCCATATTCCACAACTGTATTTAATCCTTTTTCATCAGCCGCTTCGATAATTGCTTTTTCAGCTTTATCCCAATTCTCATCACTTCCAATATACTTCGAACTCTTTTCCTTATCGCGTAAAGAAACCTGAGCGGTATATTCTGTAAAGTTAAGTGCTTTAAAAATGATAAAGATAATATCGATCACTTTTTTGAACTCTTCTTTCAGCTGATCTGGTGTACAGAAAAGGTGAGCATCATCCTGAGTAAAACTTCTTACACGAGTTAAACCGTGAAGTTCTCCACTTTGCTCATAACGATAAACGGTTCCAAACTCAGCAAAACGAATTGGAAGATCCTTATACGAACGTGGCTTAAATTTATAAACTTCGCAATGGTGAGGACAGTTCATTGGTTTCAACAGGTACTCTTCACCCTCTTGTGGTGTTTGAATAGCTTGAAATGAATCTTCACCATATTTATCGTAGTGACCCGATGTCTTGTATAGATTGATATTACCAATATGTGGGGTAATAATCTGCTCGTATCCGAACTGCTTCTGAACACGTTTCAAGAATGTCTCAAGACTTTCTCTCAACTGTGCTCCCTTAGGCAACCACAATGGCATCCCTTGTCCTACATTCTGAGAAAAAGTGAATAATTCCATTTCTTTACCCAACTTACGATGGTCACGCTTTTTAGCTTCTTCCATCATAACAACGTACTCATCCAAATACTTTTTCTTTGGAAAAGTAATACCATAAACACGAGTCAACTGTTTTCTTGTTTCATCGCCTCTCCAGTATGCACCGGCAATAGAGTTAATTTTTATTGCCTTAATATATGAGGTGTTTGGCAAGTGAGGTCCACGACAAAGATCAGTAAAGTTTCCTTGCTGATAAAAACTAATTGTTCCATCGTCAAGATCATTAATCAACTCTACTTTATATCCCTCATCTTTTGAGTCAAAAAACTCAAGAGCTTCAGCCTTGGTTACGTCTCTACGTGTGTACTCATTTTTTGTACGAGCTAATTCCAACATCTTCTGCTCAATTTTTGGCAGATCTTTGTCGGTTAGCATACGATCTTCTCCCAAGTCAACATCGTAGTAAAAACCCATATCAATTGCCGGGCCAATACCAAACTTAACTCCAGAATACAATGCTTCTAATGCTTCAGCCATTAAGTGAGCTGAAGAATGCCAAAAAGCATGCTTACCTTCTTCATCATTCCATGTGTGAAGCTTTATGCTTGCATCTTCGTTAATCGCACGTGTCAGATCATACAACTGCTCATTCACGGTAATTGACAAAACCTCTTTTGCCAATCGACTAGAAATGCTTTTAGCAATCTCAATACCTGAGATGCCTACTTCAAATTCTTTTACTGTTCCGTCAGGAAATGTAATTTTAATCATCCTATTGTGTTTAATTTTTATTCACACCGCTACAAACCGGCATGATATACTTGAATAGAAACTTGAATTTCCCCAATTTTTCTTTGAATAAATTGGCTCATTTTCGATGAAAACAAGCCAATTGGAAATTCAATCCACAAAGATATAATATTCTGAACAAAATTATCTCATTTATCTCAGCCAATTCACCAAGCGATAAAAACTGTACTTTAATGACATAAATCCTTTTCTATGTTTCAAAAAAATCAAACCTTTGAGGCAATAATATCAAAACAGTTCTTTTTATAATGAACAACTGACTTTAAGGACAATCTTAAACAAAAATAAAATCATGAAAAATTTCAAGCAACTGCTTGCCTTAGGCTTATTTTTATGCCTTTCGATTTCAGTACTTGCTCAGCAAGGTGCTAAAAAAATTAGCATGGAAGATATCATGCTCAACCATACCTTTGGACAGAAATCCGTCTATGGTGTGCGTTCTATGAATGATGGCATTCACTACACCACTCTTGAAGCTGGTGGAACTAAAATTGTAAAATATGCTTACGCAACCGGAAAAGCCGTAGCTACTCTTTTGGATTTAAATGAATTAAAATCAGAAGAATTAAAGAGCAGTTTCGATTATGAATTTAATGCTGATGAAAGCAGAATCTTATTAATGACCGACCGTGAGCGCATCTACAGACGTTCGTTTACTGCCAACTATTTTATTTTCAGCTTTAAGAATAAAGAACTAAAGCCTCTTTCTAAAAATGGAAAACAACGCCTGGCTACTTTTTCTCCTGATGGAAGAAGAGTCGCATTTGTTCGCGACAACAACATTTTCATTCACAATATCGCATTTGGTTCTGAAAGTAAAGTAACTAAAGATGGAGAATTCAATAAAATTCAGAACGGTACTCCTGATTGGGTTTACGAAGAAGAATTTGAATTCAACAGAGCTTTTGAATGGTCTCCGGACAGCAAAGCTCTTGCTTATATGAAATTCGACGAAAGCGAAGTTCCAATGTTCAATATGAACAAGTTCGAAGGCATGTATCCTCAGGTTAAAGGGAATGCTTTATATCCGGAGAACTATGCTTACAAATACCCAAAAGCTGGTGAGAAAAATTCGGTTGTTGAAGTTTATGTTTATGATGTAAATGATCGATTGACTAAAAAAATGGATGTTGGTTCTGAAACAGACCAGTACATTCCACGTATTAAATGGACGGCTGATGCAAAAATTTTAAGTATTTGCCGTCTAAATCGTCATCAGAATAAATTAGACATCTTATTGGCCAACTCGAAAACGGGTAAAACATCTACTTTACTTACCGAAAAAAACAAATACTATGTAGACAGTAATACTCTGGATGATTTGACTTTTTTAGCAGATAACAAGCATTTCATTTTCTCTAGCGAAAGAGATGCTTTTCTTCATTTATATTTGTTTGATATGAATGGTGAGCAAATACAGCAAATTACAAAAGGAGATTGGGATGTAACCGAATTCATAGGCTACGATCAGAAAAAGAAAACCTGTTACTACCAATCGGCTGAAGTATCACCAATGGAGCGCAATATCTATTCAATCAAACTGAATGGTACGTCTAAAAAGAACTTAACTCCTGCAAAAGGAACGAATAATGCTTCTTTCTCAAAGGGATTTAAGTATTTCATCAATAACTTTTCTAGCGTAGCGCAACCTAAAACAGTTAGTCTTTATAACGCTAAGGCAAAATTAATTCGTACGCTTGAAGATAATAAGGATCTCGTTGAAAAGCTTAAAGATTATCAGTTTACAAGTAAAGAGTTTATTCAACTACCTGCTGCTGACGAATTAACACAACTGAATGCCTGGATTATTAAGCCTTTCGATTTCGATCCTACTAAAAAGTATCCTGTTTTGATGACTCAATATAGTGGTCCTAACTCTCAGCAAGTTTTAAACAGATGGGGAATTGATTGGTACAATTATTTAGCTCAGGAAGGTTATATCGTTGTTTGTGTTGACCCTCGAGGAACGGGTGCCAGAGGTGAACTATTCCGTAAGTGCACTTATATGCAATTGGGGCGTTTAGAATCTGACGATCAGATTTCTGCGGCGAAAGCTTTAGCTAAAAAAGATTTTATCGATGAAGATAGAATTGCAATTTGGGGTTGGAGCTATGGAGGTTTCATGTCGTCGCTTTGTTTAGAGAAAGCCAGCGATGTATTTAAAGCAGCTATAGCGATTGCTCCTGTTACCAACTGGCGTTATTACGATAGTGTTTACACAGAACGTTTCATGAGAACTCCAGCTGAGAATCCATCAGGTTACGACGATAACTCACCAATTAACCATGCTGATAAACTGGAAGGTAATTTACTGCTATGCCATGGTACAGCCGACGACAACGTACATGTTCAAAACGTATACGAGTTTGCTGAGCGCCTGGTTCAAGCAAATAAGCAATTCGAGATGCAGATTTACACAAACCGTAATCATAGCATTTATGGTGGTGTCACTCGTCTACACTTATACAACAGATTCAATAAATTCTTGAAAGACAATTTATAGAATTTTCAAACTCATAAAGAGAAAGAGCTTATTCCAATCGGGATAAGCTCTTTTCTTTTTAGTATGTGACTCGTCGTAGATAATAAGGACACTTTCAATGGAAACAACTACGAAAAATATAAAAAAACAGATCAGATGTAAAGTGTTTAAAAATATTTAAACCACTATTGGAAGATTATATTTTATCATTTTCATAATTAATGAATCATGTTTCATTCATTAACTACAATAAAGTCGTATTTTTGATGTTTATATTGAGTAATAAATAGGAGTATTCATAAACAAATTAAAAATAAATGAAACGCTTAGTATTAATTTTTTTAAGCCTTGCAGTAGCAGTACTTTTCTCAACCTCGTGTTCTAAAGACGACGAAACTCAAGCCAGTTTTGATGAGTCATTGATTATTGGAAAATGGAAAAGTGGGACTTTATTTGAAAGATACGATTCTGACAAATCGGGTGCTACCTGGGATACTGCTGATGATGTTAAAGAGGAAGAAGCTCAGGAATTTACCTGGACGATAAACAAAGACCAGTTGGAGCAAATTCATATCATCGTAAGTGGCGGTAAAGTTCCAAAAGTATACACCATCACGAACTTAACGGCATCATCAATGGAATATAAAGACGCTTACGGGGAAATAACATCATTCAGTAAACAATAATAAGATGCGGATATTAAAAAAAGTTGGAATAGCTTTACTGGGATTTGTTTTTGTATTGATACTAGCTGCCTCAATAGGCATGTGGTATCTTTTTACACCAGAGAAATTAAGCCCAATCGTTAATAAACAGGCAAAAGAATATTTAGCCTGCCATACAATGATAGAAAAAGTTGAACCAACTTTTTTTAGTACCTATCCGTTTTTTGGACTTGAGTTAACGAACCTTTGTTTGACAGAGAAGACAAATGCACCGAAAACTGATACAATCTTATATGCACCCAAATGCTTTGCCTCCTTAAATGTACTCTCGTACTTATTGGATGGTAATATAAAACTTGACCCCTTTCTTGTTGAAGATGCTTATTTGAATTTCAAAATAAACTCATCGGGGCAATCTAATTTCGATATTTTAAAGAGCAGCTCCAATTCGACAGAAGCTGATTCGGAAGCATCATCTTTAGGTGATATGGACATTAGTAATGTTAAATTTAAGAATTGCAATGCCAATTATACAGATGAGTCAACATTTAGAAAGGCTAATATCAGTAACTTAAATGCTAAGCTCGGGCTTAAATACAGCAAGGAGAAACAAGCTCTTAATTTGGATATGCAGCTAAATCGATTGTTGTTTGCAACATCCGACTCGATGGCTCTTTATCTTGATGCACAGAACTGTGATCTAAAGATTACTTCTAAGGCTAAAGACAAAAATCTATTCGATTCCGATTTAAAGCTTGTTTGTAAAGCCATGTCGTTTTCTATGGCTGGTGATACCATTTTATCCAAGATGAAATTTGATACACACTTGCCTTTTAAAGCCAATCTATCTGAAAATACTTATAATTTTGAAGAGGCCAAACTCCTTGTTAACGATGAACAAGCCATTTCCTTCAATGGTCTTGTAAGCATCTTAAAAGATTACTCTATATCTACCGATATTGAATACTCAACCAAGGAATTGAATATTGAAAAAATTATAACTCTTGTTCCCAAAGCCTATTCTGAGCCACTAAAAGATATACGAGCTAAGGGCTATGCACAAGTCTCGGGATCAGTAAAAGGACTTATTTCAGAAACAAGCACGCCCCTTGTAACAGCAAATATTGAATATTATAAGGGTGAAATTAAATACACTGGTTATCCAAGTGTAAAAGACATTCAATTATCCATGTCTACTCAGGTGGATCTGAATAAAAAGCAGAATTCGGCCGTTACAATCAATAGTAGTTCTGCCAAAATAAAGCACAGCACGGTTTCTCTTAAAGGAGAAATTTCGAATATTCTGGAAACGCCAGCCTACGACATTTACTCGAAGGGTAATTTCAGCTTAGCCGATTTTAAATCGTTTATACCCAAAGATCAAAACATAAGTGTTCGGGGGTCGGTTAATGGTAACCTGCATGCCCGATTCTCTCAGTCTGATTTAGACAAGGAGGCCTATCACCGTATCTATTTAACCGGCGATTTTGAAGCCCGGAATTTTTATGCAAGCTATAACGACAGTATTAAGGTAAACCTACCTTCGGCAAAACTGAAGCTTGATTTACCCAGCCAAAACAGAGCAGACAAAAACCTTAGGTTTGCCAACATCAAAATTGATGCACCAAACTTAAATGTCAACATGTCTCCTTCGATGCGTGCGGCAAGTGAGAATCTTGAACTTTCTGTCGATATCAATCAGCTGGTAAAAGGCATTTCTACCCCCATATCGGCATGTCATTTTAAATTTGGCAGCCTTAATGCTACAGCCGATACTTTATCTCTTATTGCCAATAATGCAGAGGGACAATTTCAATATGCCCCAACACTTAAAGCGAAACAAGAAATTGCTCTTATCAATTCTACAATTAATAGCCAAGAAATTGTAATCGCTGGCAAAGACTCTGTTCTCTTTAATGCTAATGAGCTGTATGCCAAAACAAATTTGAAATACGATGACTCACAAAACAATCTGATTCTTAAATGGCAGCCCGAAGTGGCCATTAATTTCTCCGATGCCATTTATAACCTAGGTAAGCAGCTAAAAGGTGAGATCCCAAATATATCGTTTACGCTTGATCCCGATACAATGGCGATTAAGAAAGCCGATGTGACTTTAGGTAAATCCGATTTTAGCCTTAGTGGTCAACTAACCGACATATCTAAATACATCAACAAGCAAGCATTGCTTAAAGGAAACTTTAACTTGATCTCTAAAAATACCGATATTTATGAGCTGATGGATATTTTTAGTGGCATGGGAAGTCAAGACTCAAGCCTTGCTAGCAATGAAACTCTTACCACTGAAGATGATCCATTTATGGTACCCAAAGGTGTCGAAATTCGATTAAACACAGCAATCAATCAGACTATCGTAAATGATAATATTATCGAAAATATTAAAGGTGGCTTAACCGTTAAGGATGGTACGCTTATTCTGGACCAAATGGGTTTTACAAGCCGGGCGGCCAATATGCAATTAACGGCTATGTACCGTTCAGACAGAAAAAATCATTTGTTCAGTGGCATCGACTTTCACCTTTTAGATATTGATGTTGCTGAACTCATTGATTTAATTCCTTCAGTTGACGCTATGATTCCAATGCTAAAATCATTCAAAGGGAAAGGTGAATTTCATTTGGCTGGAGAAACCTATCTTAAGAGCGATTATTCTCTTAAACAATCTACAATTCGTGGTGCGGCAGCTTTCCAGGGACAAGAACTAACCCTTATGGATACCGAAACATTCGATATGATTGCAAGTAAACTCCTCTTTAAGAAAAAAACAGAAAATATTATAGATAGCCTGAGTGTTGAGATGACTTTATTTAAGGATGAAATTGATTTATATCCTTTCCTTATTGTCATGGATAAATATAAAGCCGTTATTTCCGGACGTCATAATATGGATAATCACTTTAACTACCACATATCGGTGACAGATACGCCTCTACCCGTTAGGTTAGGCTTAAATGTAAGCGGCACAATGGAAGATTTAAAATATAAGCTTGTTCCTTGTCAATATAAACATCTTTACAATCCAAAAAAACAGGGCGCACTGGAAGAGCGAACTTTACGTTTAAAAAAGCTGATCTCGGAATCGCTTAAGGAGAATGTTAAGACGATTGAATAGGGATGTAAGCTCCTTAGTGCTTGTCTTATCCAAGCAAAATATAAAAATCCTGACAGCTCAAATGCTTGTCAGGATTTTTATGTTATAGATATTATATCATTTTACAAACTAATTCACTCATATATGTATATAAGTCCGACAGATATTTAGGAGCTAATCGGCCGTCATTACTTATATGCATCATTGGGCGTATGTGCTTTATTTTTCTTTGTATTTTTCGATTGAATATCTCACAAAGTTAACTGTCATGTTTATTGTTTCCGCAATTTTCTCTATCGACATGTTTTCATTCTTTAATCTATAAGCTAAAAACTCCAGTGATTCGCCAATCTCGATAATATTTTCGTCCGGGTCATAGAATCTAACTGCTTTTTGTCTCCACGGTTGTTCTTTTATTTCATGTAAAAATGTAACATTATTGCTTTTTAGTCGTTCTACGATCTGTTCAATATTGTCATCCTCAAAATATAATTCAAAATTATTTCCTCCATTTTTGATTTCTCTTTTATCAATCAAATCTTCAAAATGAGCCTGAAAATGAATTGCAAAATCACCATGAAAAGTAATGTTTTCTCCAAAATCGGATTTTACTTTTTGGTTTAACAGTTTCTCGTAAAAATAACGGGAATGTTTAATGTCAGATACCGTAATTAATGGACAAATATATTTCATAATTTTATTCTCTTTCTGATTTTTATTATTTCCCGAATTTCTATCTCAATATTTTATTTAGTCAATTTAAATTTGCAAATATTATTAAATACCCTCCAACGATATAAGTTTTATTGAGGATTAAAACTACAAAACAAGTATAGCTTAACAAAAGAAACAGTAAAATAAAAGCCATTCTCCTAAGAGAATAGCTTTTAGATTTATGGGTTGAGTATGTATATCTATTTTTAAAATCGATATCCTGCCCTCTGCAATTGCTTTAAAGTAGTAATTGGTTTATTGGGCTTAAGTTCTTTCCCTAAGAACTTGTAAATCTTCACTCGAATTTCCTTTGCCTTTTTCGTATCCATCCTATCAAAAGAATGCCCTCCGGGAACAGCTTGGTAAATTTCATACTCGAACTTCTTTCCATCTGCTTTAAGCGATTTAATTAAATGTTCTACCTCAAGAACATTCACATCATCATCTATAGTATTCGTATGAATTAATAAGGGTGTATTTTGAAATTTGTGCGTATTCCATGCTGGCGAGCGACGACGATATTCCGCAATATTATCATTCGCAGTTTTGCCAATATGATATTCTGCCGAATATAAATCGCGATACGATTGAGTCATATAGCCCATACGAGCGACAAGATCGCTAACTGGTACACCTGCAAATCCCACTTTATAATCTTTAGGATGGTTAAATAAATTGAAAAGAGTAATCATTCCTCCATGACTCCAACCCATGATTCCAACTCGATTTTCATCAACAAAATCGTAGTTTTCTATCATATAGTTTCGACTGGCATACACATCTTCATTCTCTAATCCACCATAATCAATTTTCTCATAGTGGCCTTTTCCGTAGCCTGTACTTCCACGATATTCAGCAGCAACTACAATGTATTCCTGAGCAATAAGCTCCCGAACAATATGGGTATAGTAGGTTGTAAAGTCGCCATGAACGCCCCCATGAGGCAAAACAATTAAAGGGTATTTTTTATCAGGATTAATATTTTTAGGAATAAATGTATAAGTCCAAAACTTAACAGGATTCCCAGCTCCTTTAGCCGTTGGGTTCTTTTCTTTCCATTTTGGTGGTCCATAAATATAAAGTTTGTCGACATGAGCAACATCGCCAACTCTTTCAAACCAAATCAAATCATCAACCATTTTTTGCAGTCGATCCACTCGATGGTCCAAATTCGTGTTATATTTCTTAAGATCTTTCAGTTCTTCCTGAATAGGATTCTGATTTTGGGCATTTAAACTTAGTGCATAAATAAATAGAAGCAATAAGCCTAAGTAAATTCTTTTATTCATTGTTTGTGTTTTTAGGTTAGCAATAAAATTGCATGCCCAATTTACAAAAACAATAGAATTAAATTACATCAATCTTAAATTCACTTTGATAGAAGTTTATCAATCTATATTAGTCTCTATCCTCAAAAAAATCAAATAGGTATTTATCTTGATATTCTATCTTAAATTTTTGGAGAATTTCTAAATACTCCTCTTTAAAATTTTTCTTTCGATGATGCTCTTCCTGACTTCTCACATAATTTGCAATAGTGTCAATTTGTGAACGTGAATACGAAAAAGCACCATACCCATTTTGCCAACTGAAATTTGCCATCGAGAAGTTTTTATTTTTCACCCACTGATTACTTGATGTCTTTATTTGCTCTACAAGCTTAGGAACCGTTTGATTCACATTGTAACCTATCAAAATATGAATATGGTCAGGCATTGAACCAATGGCAATAAGTTTATGCCCATTATTTTGAGTGATGCCTGTTATATATTTCTCTAAATCCTTTTTCCAAGATTTATGAATAAGTCCTTGACGATTTCGAACGGCAAAAACAAGATGTAAATAAATTTGTGAATACGTATCTCCCATAATTCGTATAGATTAACACTAACGAATTTATTAAGATTAACCATACAATCCAATTTTGAATGAGCGCAGCACAAATACTGAGGTGTTCTACACCCATTTTGATATTGCAATATCACTTTTCCGGTGCGGAGTACCCAAACCTCTGTACCCAACAATACCACAAGCACGTTTGGTGCGGAGCATCATAATATCCGTTGAACATGGTAGTCTGAATCAGACAAAATTTAATTCGTAAAAAAACAATTGGGATAAACAGGTACAGAGTATTGTAATATGAACCAGTTCTAATAAAATCTAACTTATTGGATTTCGATACGGCAAATATTCGTTGTTTTTGAACTGGTCTTATATCGATCATCCATTCTATGACCGACTAGCCAAACAATATCCTTATCCGAGACCAGAATACTATTATTAGATATAATGCCCAAATGTTGAGATGTTCTACACCTATTTTGATACTACAATATCACCTTTTCGGTGCGGAGTACCCAAACCTCTGTAGCCAATACCACAAACATGTTTGGTGCGGAGCAGCACAATATCCGTTGAAAATGGTAGTCTGAATCAGACAAAATTTAATTCGTAAAAAAACAATTGGAATAAACGGGTACAGAGTATTGCAATATGAACCAGTTCTAACTAAAACCTAACTTATTGGATTTCGATACGGCAAATATTCGTTGTTTTTGAACTGGTCTTATATCGATCATCCATTCTATGACCGACCAACCAAACAATATCCTTATCCGAGACCAGAATACTATTATTAAACATGATGCATAAATATCGAGGTGTTCTACACCCATTTTGATATTACAATATCACTTTTTCGGTGCGGAGCATCCAAATCTCTGTAGCCAACAATACCACAAACACGTTTGGTGCGGAGCATTGCAATATGAACCAGTTCTAATTAAAATCTAACTTATTGGATTTCGATACGGCAAATATTCGTTGTTTTTGAACTGGTCTTATATCGATCATCCATTCTATGACCAACCAGCCAAACAATATCCTTATCCGAGACCAGAAGCCAAGTGTTTTCTTTATCAGTTAAAGAGAATTTATTGTCGATAAAATAATCCGACACTTTCTTTCTGCCTTTCATGCCAATGGGATGAAAAACATCTCCTTCTTGCCACTTTCTTAACTTCAAAGGGAAACTTAATTTATCTGCATCGAAACAAGCAATTTGTGGATTTGTCGAAAACTTAAAACCGGATGGACGCTCGAAAGTTTTACAAGTCAACAGTATTTCATCAAGCTTAATAGATCCATTCTCTGACAGTTCATATTCCTTATTCTCTTTTTCAAGCCTTCTAGATAAAACTAAATAGTCTCTATCTCTAAGAATCTGATACTTTTCGGAGTAAAATAGCTTTCCTGATATAGAATCTAATGATTCGATAATATTTGACACATCTCTGGAATGAAAACCATATGCTTTAAGCACTTCAAACAAATGAGACGTCTTAGCTGGCAACTCTTTCAATCCGCTTACAGAAATAAAAAGGTTACTATCTTTTTGATTTACGAAATTGAGTTTCTGTATTTCAATCTCCTTATTATAAATTAATTCTACATCGGAAAAACGAGACACATTCTCATTCATCGTTTTTTCAATACTTGGGTTTATTTCTTTTAATACCGAAACGACTTGATGACGAATTTTATTCCTCACAAAATCCGTTTGAGCATTGGTATAATCTTCTCGATACTTTATATCATTTTCTTTAGAGAATTTCTTAAGATCGTCTCTTGAAAAAGGCAATAAAGGACGAACCAAATACCCCTTCTTGGCTTTTATTCCTGTCAAACCATGAATACCAGTTCCACGTGTCAAATTAATTAAAACAGTTTCGAGTACATCATCAGCATGGTGAGCCGTTAAAATATATTGACATTCATTCTCTTTACGAATTTTTTCGAACCACTCGTAACGCAAATCACGTGCGGCCATTTCAATGGAAATTCGATTTTCTTCTGCAAAAGCAGTTGTATCAAAGGCTATAGTACGAAAAGAATAATCATGTTTTTCAGCCAATTTTTGAACAAATACAGCATCTTCCTCAGAATCCTTCCCTCTTAATCGAAAATTACAATGTGCTACAACACAATCCATCTCCATTTTATGCAAAAAGTGCAGCAGTACAACCGAATCGAGACCTCCACTAACCGCAACCAGTAGTTTTTCGTTTCTACCAAATAGCTTCTCTTTCTCAATATGATGGATTAATTTTCTTAACATCTATTCTATTTATTTCCCAAAACTTGCTTAATAGCTTTAGCCTTAAGTAAACATTCTTCGTATTCCTTTTCAGGCTTGGACTGCATCGTGATTGCACCACCAACCATAAACGAAAGATAATCATCTTTAGCGTTATATTGTATGCTTCTAATCACAACATTAAAATCAAAATCGGCATCAGGAGTGATATAACCAACAGCCGCTGAAAACAAACCTCTCTTAGCCACCTCGTATTTCTCAATCAATTTCATGGCACGAACTTTAGGGGCTCCCGTCATCGATCCCATAGGAAAGCTATGCTTTATGCAATCGACAAAATGTTTATCTTTCCTCAAGTCTGAAACCACAGTAGATATCATTTGATGTACCTGAGGAAAGGTATATATACCACAAAGCTCCTCAACTTTCACTGTTCCTTTGGCTGCTGTTCTCGACAAATCGTTTCGAACCAGATCTACTATCATGATATTTTCAGCTCTTTCTTTAGGATCGGTATATAGAAATTCTTTAATCTCAGCATCCTCTTCACTCGTCTTTCCTCTTTTTGCTGTTCCTTTTATCGGCTGAGAAATAATCTTCGATCCTTGTTTTTTAATGTAGCGCTCTGGTGATGCTGACAAGAGAAACTTATCACCCAAAGAATAGTAACAAGAGTAAGGTGTAGGAGAAACTTCTCGTAAACTTCTGTATGTTGCTAATGGATCAATTGACGAATTTTCAGCATAAAACTCCTGACAAAAATTTACTTCGTAAATATCACCCAAACGGATGTGGTCTTTCAAAGCGTTTACAGCGTCAAGATACTCCTCTTTACTTATTCTATGTTGGATGTTTGAAACCAGGCTAGCTTGTATTTCATCAATTTCTGTAGATAAAATTTGTTCAACCAGTACCTTTACCTCTTCTTCTGTATTTTCTTTTTCATGGTAGTGAATTTCTAATTTATCCTCTTTAAGAACCAACACCCATCTGGGTTGAAAAAAATGAAGTGCTGGCATTTGTACACCATCAAAATTCTCAGAAGAAAGATCCTCTAATTCATTTTTCAGATCGTAAGTCATAAAACCAAACCACCAATCCTGATTATTATCATAAGTTTGTTTCAACAAATCAAAACAATTCTCTTCGGGTTGAATTTCACTTAGAGCATCTATTCCAGCGAGTAACTCGTATGAATTATATTCCTTTTTTGAATTTGCTTTTTTATTTACATCATGACTGTCAAGTACAGCAATTCGATCAAATTTCTTACTCCACAACAACAACTGCTGCTTAAACTCAACTGTATTTGAAATATGAAAACTTAGGATTTTACGCATGGCGCAAATTTAAGGAAAAGATGCTTAGAATTGCATCCACCTAATAAAATAGGAAGATTATTATGAAACTCTTTTAGTTAATTCTTTAGCTATTTACTCTGTAAGCTTATATTGATATTCTCTTTCAATAGTTTTTATCGACTGTGCCTACTTGGGAAATACTTCTTGTTTTTTTCCAAAAAAACGCTGTATTACTGACAATAATTCTTTTTTCTTAATTGGCTTTGTAAGATACCCGTTACAACCGACCTCAATTCCCTTTTCTTTATCACCTGCAAGAGCAAAAGCTGTTTGAGAAATGATAATAACTTTTTCATCAAATTCACGAATTTTTCTTGTGGCCTCATACCCGTCCATTTCCGGCATTTTAATATCCATAAAAATCAAGTCCAAATCAGGGGTATTACGGCAAATTTCAATGGCTTCATATCCATTTCTTGCATACAATATCGTACTACTTAGTTTCTTCAGAATAATTCTTAACAGTAAAGCTGATTCCTCATGATCTTCAACCACTAATATTTTCAGATTATCAATCTGATTATCTAATTCTCTATAGCTAAGCTCATTTGAGACAAGGCTCGCTTCTTCGAACTTGGTATCACAAGGAATTGTAAAATAAAATGTTGAACCTTTTCCTTTTTCACTTTCTACACGCAATTTACCTCCAAGCATTTCGACATAAGCTTTGGAAATAGATAAGCCCAAACCTGCCCCTTGACGAGCATCCTTATCTGAAATATCTTCTTGTACAAAATGCTTAAAAATGGCTTCTTGCTGATCTTTTTCGATCCCAACCCCGGTATCTTTCACATAAAACTCAAAAAAATCTCTCTTTCTTATATAACCAAAATCAATAGAACCATGATCACTGTATTTTATAGCATTTTTCACAAGATTAGTAAGAATGGCAAACAACTTTTCACGATCAGTTCTCACAAAGACTTCATCAAAAGGTAAGGAATTTTTGTAGGTCAAGACCATCCCTTTAGCTTCAACTTCAGGCTTAAAGAAAGTATAGATATATTCAATTTGCTCGTTAATATTTGACTCCTTAATATGAACTTCCATTAAACCGGCTTCTATTTTAGAAATATCAATTATATCATTAATGATATTAAGCATTCTAACACCACTATTCTCAATTATTCGAATATATTCTTGTTGCTTTTCATTATTCAACTCTGGCTCTTTTAAAAGATCTGCAAAACCGAGAATCCCATTCATTGGGGTACGAATTTCATGACTCATATTAGCCAGAAAAGCTGATTTCAACGAATCACTTTTTTCAGCTTTTTCTTTAGCTTTAATCAACTCCAGCTCATGCTTTTTTCTTTCAGTAACATCTTTCGCCATGGAAATAATAAGTCGTCTCCCATCTTCGAAACTTCCTAAAGGAGCAGAACTAAAATCCCATATAATTTTTGAACCCCAAGACGTAAATATTTTATATTCCCCTTCTTTTATCTTATTATTCACAAGATATAAACCGTCCTTATATCTTTTATTATTTTTATGTTCTTGCCTAAATGCTTTTCGGGTCCATTCTGAGATAGTTGGCAGTTCCTCAATGGAGTAACCTGTTAATTCGACCCAGGTTTCGTTTAAGGATATAATCTCACCATCTTCAGCATGTATCATAATTGGAAATGGTGCTGCAATTAAGGCATGTCTCAATTTTTCCTCACTATTTTTCACTTTTCTTATCGCATTAATCCTAAAACGCAAAAGAAGAATGAGAACAACCAAAACGATAAGTATCAAAATGGTTACAATTAAGGTATTATTCATCCAAATTGGATAAACTTGAATTGCACCAACTTTTTCATGTGACCATTTTTGTCTTGAAACATTGAAGATAGAATTACTCTTATATTTCCATTCTTTCAAATAAGTGTCAAGCAGTTTTAGCAGATCGCCATTCTTATTTTTCTTAGTAGTGAAAAAAATATCAAATGGATTAAATACGATTCCACTTGAACGAAGCCCATGCTCAATTGACTTAGGAGCTCCATAGGTATTATTTACAACGCCTGCATCAAGGTTAGATGCTGCTACTTGCCTAAATATTTCATCAGTATCTTCAAATTCAACAAATTTGCAATCAATAGATAGTTTCTCTACTAATTCTCTGAAGGATTTCGCATTATAATCCTTCTTCATAATTGCAACCCGTTTGCCCTTCAAATCTTTAACACCATCTATATCAGAAGTCCCCTTAACGTATACTTCACTCCAAACAGTTAATAAAGGCGTTGCACAATAATCCATATAAGTTGACCTCTCTTTTGTATAGGCCACACTAACCATTATATCAATTTCTTCGGTTTTGATACGAGATAAACCTTCATTCCAAGAGCCGAAAACAAATTCAAATTTAAGATTCTCCTTACTCTCTATTTCACGAAGAGCATCAACATAAAAACCTTTAATTTCATTATCTGTATCTTTAAAAATAGCAGGATAATAATTGAAAGCACCTACTCTAACAATCTTCTGACTACTAGCTTGCACTATTATAAGCAAAACAAAAAATATCGTAAAAAGAGCTTTCTTCATTATTTTTTAATTTAATACTATTTATCGTATCAGAATTAATCAATAATTAAATATAATACATTTTCAAAAAAAATAGCAACCAATTGGCTGCTATTCAAATACTCATCATCGAGAACTTACAATTTAACAATGACTCGACCACGACTTTTTTTATTTATCATCTTATCGATATAAACATCCAAATCTTCCAATTTAGATTCTATTACAACTTCATCAAGCACTTCACAGTGCCAATCCTCAGCCAGTTTATCCCAAACTTTTTGACGTAGCTCCATCGGACAATTTTGAGAATCGATACCAATTAAACTGATTCCTCTAAGTATATACGGATAAACGGTACCATCCAAATCACCAGATCCGATATTACCACAACAAGTTACATTTCCCATTGGTTGACAAGCTTTGATAAGAGTAGAAAGCACATTTCCTCCAACCACATCAATTGCTCCCGCCCACTTTGGTCGAAGTATCGGGCGACCTGATTGATCATCTGTTTCTGTTCTATCAATTCGACTTGCGGCTCCAAGCTTCTTAAGTGTTTCTTCACCATCTTTCAAATCGGAAGTTGCTGCTATAACTTCGAAACCTAATTTATTGAGAATACACACTGCAACAGCACCTACTCCTCCTAAAGCACCTGTAACAACAACAGGTCCCATTTCGGGTGTTTGCCCGGCAGATAACAAACGTTCAACCGATAAACCAGCTGTAAAACCAGCCGTACCATAAATCATAGCCTGCTTCAGACTTAAATTCTGAGGCTTACGAACCACCCAATCTGCAGGAACACGAATGTATTCGCCAAATCCACCATCAGTGTTCATTCCTAAGTCGTAAGAGGTCACAATAACCTCATCATCTACTTTGAATCTGGGATTCGAAGATTCTACAACAATACCAGAAGCATCAATTCCTGGCGTGTGAGGGTAACTACGAGTCACACCTTTATTACCTATGCACGAAAGCGCATCTTTATAATTCAATGAAGAATATTTTACCTGAACAAAAACGTCACCTTCCGGCAAATCAGACAATTGGCGTTCTTCAATTCTTCTTATATATTTTCCATCAGCTTCGCTTACACGCAATGCTTTAAAAACTTGTGATGATTCCATAATTAAACTCAATTCTATTTGTATTAGATTATCCTTACCTTGCACAAAGTTACAAGGAGTTTAACTATCAATCAAGAACTTACATTTAGGTTTGTCACTAACATTCCTTTCTGAAACACTGATTCTCAACCTAATAATTTTATAATATTTTGGAAAAAGGCTACTGCCCTGTCGATACATTTATCAATTTCGTTAAAGGAAAACGAAAAGCTACTATCATCCTACATCTTAAGCAAGGAACAAAACGATATAAAGAATTGATTCAATTGCTTCCTGATATTAGTGATCGCATGCTAAGCAAAAATCTTAAAGAGCTTGAAGAAGCTGGAATTATAAGCAGAAAAGCTTACCCGGTCATTCCTCCTAAGGTAGAATATAGTTTAACTGATTTAGGTGATGAGATTTCTCCTATTTTAAAAGCTATGCTTAAAGGTGGTAGGATCTTCGAAAAAAGAATGGAAGATTAACTTAGGTGTAAATTCTACGAATAAGTCGAAGATAAATCTCTTTTAATCGACAATTCATCACATAATTTAGAACGTACCAAATTGCGGTCACTATACCCAAAGTAGGTAAATATGCCTTACTAAATGGAATAAGCTCTAAACCAACAACTATTACAGCAAGTACTAACAAGTAAAAGATATAACGATTAACTTTAGCAAACTTCATAAACAGAGTATCTTCCACATGAAGTCTCCAATTTAAAATATCACTATTCTCCCCACCTAAGTTAGAATATTCCGCTGCTATTTTATATTGGTCAATTAGGTTTTTTCCTTTGTAATAATTCCTTCTGTATAGCTCTTCTATCTCTTTACACAAATTCTTGAAATTTTCGCTCTCATATTCAATCATAACTACATCTTCATTACAATCTCATAAATTAAGTATTGTATTTATATAATAAAGGATGGCACACAATTCATGTCTGCCATCCTTTAATTCAATTAATATCTTTTAGCTTAACGCTTAGAAATCAAATCAACAACTTTTAAAATCACATCTACAGCTTTCTGCATAGAATCTACTGGTACATATTCAAATCGTCCATGAAAATTGTGTCCTCCTGCAAAAATATTTGGGCAAGGTAAACCCATATATGATAAGCGGCTACCATCAGTGCCGCCACGAATAGGCACAACCATAGGTGTAACGCCAACATCTTTCATCGCTTGTTCTGCGATATCAACAATATACTTTACAGGTTCAACCTTTTCGCGCATATTAAAGTATTGATCTTTCATCTGAATTGAAACACTGTCTTCGCCATATTTAGCACAAAGATCAGAACAAATAGCTTCAAATTTATTTTTACGACCATTGTAAGCTTCCATATCAAAATCACGAATGATATATTGAAGTTTAGAATTTTCAACAGATCCTTCCATACCCAGAAGATGATAGAAGCCTTCGTAATTTTCTGTTTTCTCAGGTACTTCATCTTTTGGCAATTGCCCTGCAAACTCTTGCATAATATGCATCGAATTTATCAGTTTATCTTTCGCCATTCCCGGATGCACATTACGTCCTTTAAAAGAAACCTCCGCATAAGCTGCATTAAAGTTCTCAAATTGCAATTCTCCAATTTCACCTCCATCCAAAGTGTACGCGAAATCAGCTCCAAATTTTTTAACATTAAAATAATCTGCTCCTTGACCTATTTCCTCATCAGGAGTGAAACCGATATGAACAGGGCCATGCTTAATTTCAGGATGATGAATTAAATACTCAACAGCGGTCATAATTTCAGCAACCCCAGCCTTATCATCTGCACCAAGTAAAGTGGTTCCGTCAGTTGTAATCAGCGTTTGCCCTTTATACATTTTCAAATCAGGAAAATCACTAACTTTCATTACGATATTTTCTTCCTGATTAAGTATAATATCATTTCCGTCGTAATTTTCAACGAATTGAGGTTTTACATTTTTCCCCGTAAAATCGGGACTTGTATCCATATGAGCTACAAAACCCACAGTTGGCACTTCTTTTTCGATATTCGATGGCAACACTGCCATCACATAGCCATTCTCGTCTAAAGAAACCTGGCTCATTCCCATCTCCTCAAGTTCTTTAACTAATTCTTTAGCAAGAACCATTTGTCCAGGTGTACTTGGAGTCAATCCTGTTTGTGTATCAGATTCAGTATCAAACTGAACGTATTTTATAAATTTATCTACTACAGCAGTCATTATTATATAGGTATATTATTAACTAATAAACATTTAAACATCGTCAGACTTAAACTGGAAGCCCAAACGTTTACCTGTTTTAATTTTTGAATTCTGAATTTTTTCGTCAATATCAGATACAGCTAATATCTTAACATCATCGTAAGGTGGAACCAATAGGTCGAAATTCAACGAATAGTTAATTGCTGTTTCTACAATCTTTCTTAGACTATCTTCATCACTAATCGATTGTGAGAGATCATTCTCGAGCAGACCCATTTGACGCTTACCTTCGACGATATAATGGTTTTCCTGATTGATGAAAATACGTGCCACCAAATATCCCAAATCCTCTGAACGTTTAAACTTAAATGAATCGGATAGAAAATTATAGATATTAATAATACCTGAATAAGCATTATTAGGATTGTGTTTCACATAGTCTTTTTGCCAAACAGCATGGTCGCGATCGAACTGAAAAACGTTAGAGTACATACTAAATACTAATATATCCGATGCCACTCGAATTTGAACCTCCGACTCCCCTCTGTCTTCGTATTCTAACTTAACTGAGTCAGATTTGCCTTCAAGCTCTGCATTATATTCGTCAACTAAGCTTTCCAGTACATTTTTTAATTCAGCAAATACATCAGCTGTATTCTTATAAACCAATTGCTTCAAAATAGATTTTTCGCGTATCGTTTGTAATATGGCTGATTTCGTATTCAGAATATTCATGTATTTAGGCTTTAGTTATTTTTATAATTGGGGGCGAATCTTTTAATTCGCCTGATAAAGGTAAAAAAAAACCGCCTCCGAAAAATCGGTGACGGTTATTTATAAGTTTAAATTTCGTTAAACAGCGAAATTCAACAGTCCAAAATAATTTTGGTTCCTAATATGATTTTGCAAATACAACACGTTGTTTCGATGGCTTACCTGTAACCATACAAACGCCTTCTTCCTCTTCATTATCAAAAGGAATACAACGAATTGTTGCTTTTGTTTCACTCTGAATTTTTTCTTCTGTTTCAGTTGTACCATCCCAGTGTGCCAAGAAAAACCCTGTCTTCGTTTCCAACAATTCTTTGAATTCTTCGTACGAATCAACCTTTGTTGTTTTCTCTGCTCTGAAATCAAGTGCTTTTTGGAAAATAGTATTCTGAATTTCTTCAAGAAGGTTCTCAATCATATCTTCAACACCATCAACAGCAACCGTCTCCTTGGTCAAAGTATCACGACGTGCTAATTCAACTGTACCATTCTCTAAGTCACGTGCGCCCATAGCTAAACGCAATGGTACACCTTTCAATTCATACTCAGCAAATTTCCAACCTGGCTTACGGTTATCACTATCATCAAACTTAACAGAAATACCTTTAGCTTTAAGTTTTGCAACTAGAGGATCAATCACCTCTGCTAGTTTAGCTAATTCAGGTTCCTTACGATATATAGGTACAATTACAACTTGAATTGGAGCCAATTTTGGGGGCAAAACTAAACCATGATCATCTGAATGGGCCATAACTAATGCTCCCATCAAACGAGTTGATACACCCCAAGATGTTGCCCAAACGAAATCTTCTTTACCTTCTTTATTAGCAAACTTCACATCAAATGCCTTAGCAAAATTCTGACCTAAAAAGTGAGAGGTTCCAGCCTGAAGTGCTTTCCCATCCTGCATTAAAGCTTCAATACAATAGGTATCTAATGCTCCTGCAAAACGCTCAGATTCTGTCTTTCTACCTTTCAATACAGGTACAGCCATCCAATCCTCAGCAAAATCACCATATACATTAATCATTTGCTCTGTTTCATCCAGTGCTTCTTTCTCTGTTGCATGAGCAGTATGACCTTCTTGCCAAAGGAACTCTGCAGTACGTAGGAATAAACGTGTACGCATCTCCCAACGCACGACATTCGCCCACTGATTAACTAAAATTGGCAAATCGCGATACGATTGAATCCAGTTCTTGTAAGTATTCCAAATAATTGTTTCAGAAGTTGGTCGAATGATTAATTCTTCTTCCAAACGTGCCTCAGGATCTACAACCACACCTTTACCATCGGGATCATTTTTCAAACGATAATGGGTTACAACTGCACATTCTTTTGCAAAACCATCAACATGATCAGCTTCCTTACTTAGAAAAGACTTAGGAATTAAAAGAGGAAAATAAGCATTTTGATGTCCGGTTTCTTTAAACTTTCCATCAAGTACTGCTTGCATTTTTTCCCAGATAGCATAGCCATATGGTTTAATTACCATACAACCTCTAACTGCAGAATTCTCTGCCAGATCAGCTTTAATTACTAGGTCGTTATACCATTGCGAATAATTTTCGCTTCTACTGGTTAAAACTTTTGCCATTTTATATTGTTTTGGTATAGTATTTGCTAACTACTAATTACTTAAAAGTTCTTAAATTTTCATTTTACTGATTTTATCAGAGATCAAACTTAAGGCTTTTAAATTTTGGCTACAAAAGTATAAAATATTATTAGATAATCATATTGAAGGCTAGACATGAAACTTTATTGATTGAATAATTATTAAACACATTTTAGGCTCGATTTTTGTTCGTATTAAAACAGATTAATAAACAATCAGATAAATTACATTAAAGCTAAACCTTAAATCATATCCAGATGAAAGCTTACTTTAAATTATTACTCGTTCCCTTGCTAATAGCAACGGCTTGTTCCCCGTCTTACGTGGGAACATCAGCATTTCAGGATGATATTTATTACACTCCTGGAGAAGAATCTCTAATTGATAAAGAAATGGCTGTTTACACAACAAAGGTTGTGAAAACAGAGCCTATTATCGAAGAAACTACAAAATCAGAGCCTCTAACAACAAACACATTTAAAGACGATAGAGAATTTAAACAAATTCAAGAGCAATATCGTCAGATGTTAGCAAACGACTCTATCGAAACAATTGACACAACTTATTATAATGAAGAACAAGGTTACTTCATAGGTGAGTTTAATGGTACAGAGTATGATCGTGAAGAAATTGAACGATTAAGACAATGGTACCCACAAGGGTTTGGTTACTACGATAACAGTGGCTATAATATGGCTATGTGGTTAGCAGGAGATCCTGATTGGAATGTTTATATTGATGGAGATAAAGTTTGGTGGACACCTACTTGGACAAATTTTAACTACTATAATGCATACCGTTTTTCACCAGTTCGCTATGGCAGAACATTTGCTTACAACTATCCTTACTACGGATCAAGTTTCGGTTTTGGTTTTGGTTTTGGATTCTACAATGATTTTTATTGGGGATCGAATTTTGGATGCTATAACAACTATGCTTATTACGGACATGGTCACTATCCATACTACGGACACGGTCATCATAACCATGGTTACTATGGTTCTAATAAATACTCAAAAAATTACTACGGCCATAGAACAAGCATGGGGACAAAAGCTGGCACAAACAGAGCTTATACAAACAGAAGTACAGCAACTAGAACAGATGGCACAGTAAGCCGTGTTAATCGATCAGCTAATTACTCTAAATCAGGAACAACAACTCGTCGTTCTGCTGCAACTGCAAAAGATGCTGTTAGAAGAAGTGCAGCTGCTCAAAGATACAGAACAAACAACAGTAGACGTTCGTACAGTAATCGTACTGGTACTACTACTCGTAGAGCAACTAATGGAAATATAAGACGTTCAAATTATAGTGGTACAACAACAAGATACGGTACACAAAACCGATCAACATATAGAGGTACAAAGAGTGGAACAACAACTCGTTATGGCTCTCAGAACCGATCGACATATAGAAATACAAAGAGCTCAACGACAAGAAGAAGAACAAGTAGTTATACCAAACCAAGAAGTAACTCTCGTCCATCATACAACAGTTCCGGCACAAGACGCTCTACTAATTCCAGAGGTACCAGCACTAGGTCATCTCGCTATAGCAAGGTAAATAGTAAGCCTAGTTATAGTAAAAGTTCCAGAAGCTCATCAAGAAGCTCTTCTAGTTCTTACAGAAGTTCAGGATCGTCAGGATCACGTTCATCAGGGGCCGTAAGATCATCAGGATCATCATCTCGCTCATCAAGTGGCGGTAGTCGATCTTCTGGTGGCGGAAGTTCAAGAAGAAGATAAAATAATTAACATCTGGATATGATTAACTCTAATTTTCTTAACCTACTATAAATATACATTACTATGAAAAGATATATCACATTATTATTCCTTACAGTCTTTTCAGGAATACTATACGCTCAAACTGCAGATGACGCCCTTCGCTATTCTCAGCAATTTTATACCGGAACAGCACGCTCTATGGCAATGGGAGGAGCATTTGGTGCCTTAGGTGGCGATTACTCCAGCATCGGAATTAACCCAGCAGGATTAGCAGTATATCAAAGCTCTGAATTTACGTTTACTCCTACTATGGAGATGAGAAAAAGCACAAGTGGCAGCCTGGACGACGACAAATTTACTTTCGGTATTAGTAATATTGGTTATGTTGCTACAATGAAACCTCGGATTGGTTCTAAAAATGGATGGCAGAATTTTAATTTTGGTATCGGTTATAACAAACTAAATAATTTCAGAAAATCATCCATGTCTCAAATACTAGGCTCACCAACTAGCATGTTAGATGTATTTGAAGTTAATGCGGATGGTTTATCAAGTAATCAGCTGAATCCGATGACTGAAGGCTTAGCATATGAGACGTACCTATTAAATCCTCAGGATGAAAATCCACTTGATTATGATCTTCCGATTTTCCCTGGTGAAAAAATGGATCAGAGAAAAACAATAGAAGAAAAAGGTTATATGGGTGAATTCAATATTTCATTCGGTGCCAACTACGCACACAAATTTTATATTGGTGCTTCTCTTGGTATTCAAAACATTTCTTACAAATCCACATCTCGATTTACTGAAAGTACTTTGGCAAGCAGCGCATCTGAATTAGATAATTACTATCTGGAAGAATATGTAAAAACGAATGGTATTGGTGCCAACTTCAAAATTGGAATGATATACAAGCCAACACAAAATGTAAGATTAGGAGCTTCTATTCATACACCAACATTCTTCAACATGGAAGATGAGTTTCAAAATAAGATGGCATCACATTTCAAAACTGAAGATGCAGATGGCTATTCAAACTATGCAGATAAAACTCGTCTTTCTACTTACGAATATAATTACAGAACACCTATGAAATTCACATTGAGTGGGGCTGTAGTTCTTTCTAAAAAAGCGATTTTTAGTTTAGATTATGAATTTATAGATTATGCAAATGCCAAATTTTCTGATGGGCAAGATGATTTCGATTTTAATGGAACTACAGATGCTCCGGAAGCAAATGATATTATTAAATCATCGTACGAAAGTGTTGGTAATTTAAGAGCTGGTTTAGAATACAGAGTTTCATCAGCACTAAGCTTAAGAGGTGGATTTGCAAACTACGGTAATCCATATAAGACCAGTGGCATCGATGAATCATTCAATATTTATTCTGCTGGTTTTGGTGTTCGTCAAGGCAACTTCTTTTTTGATGCTGCTTACAGCTACACCGACAGAGATGAATCTTACATTTATTACAACACACCAGATTTTGCCTCAGGTAAAGTCGATTTAGAGGATAAAAATCATCAAATGAGATTAACTTTCGGATTCAAATTTTAATTTAAATGGGATTTGACCAAACTAAAAAAGCTCCCAATGGGAGCTTTTTTTTTATTTTATATACATTAGAATTATCTAATCATACCTGCAGCAACAGTTTCGTTAGTTGCTTCGTCAATTAAAATAAAACTTCCTGTATTACGATTTTTCTTGTATGAGTCAAAGAATAAAGGTTTTGCTGTTTTTAACTTCAAGCATGCAATATCATTTAAACCGATGGTTTTATCATCTTCCATCTCTTCTAAAGTATTAACATCAACTTTGAAGTTTACGTTACGAACCATACAGCGTGTTTCGTTTGAAGTATGCTTAATGGTATACTTACCTCCAGGTATCATAGCGCGTTCGTTCATCCAACAAACCATAGCGTCAAACTCTTGCTCCATAGCAGGAACATTATCTGCTGCTACAATCATATCTCCTCTTGACGTATCAATTTCGTCACTCAATCTCAATGTGACAGATTGAGGCGTAAAGGCTATATCTAACTCACCATTTAGAGTATCAATTGCCTTAATTGTTGTTTCCCTTCCAGAAGGCAACACCTTAACCTTATCGCCTGGCTTGAATACGCCACTAGCTACACGACCAGCAAATCCACGGTAATCGTGATACTCATCGCTTTGAGGACGGATAACATACTGAACAGGAAAACGAGCATCTTCATGATTTCTATCATCAAGAATTTCAATAGTCTCCAATAGGTTCAATAAAGTTTCACCTTTATACCAATCCATATTTTGAGAAGCATCAACAACATTGTCACCAAATTTGGCTGAAATAGGAATAAATCGAACATCTTTAATATTCAATTTATCAGCGACTTTCTGATATTCCTTCTTGATATTCTCATAAGTCTCTTCAGAATAATTCATCAAGTCCATCTTATTGATACAAACAATAAGGTGAGGAATCTGAAGTAAGTTAGCAATATATGAATGGCGCAAAGTTTGTTCAATTACACCGTTACGTGCATCAACTAAAATAAGAGCACAGTTAGCTGTAGAAGCTCCTGTAACCATATTTCTTGTATACTGAATGTGACCTGGTGTATCAGCAATAATAAACTTACGTTTTGGAGTTGCAAAATAACGGTAAGCTACGTCAATAGTAATACCTTGCTCACGTTCGGCTCTTAAACCATCTGTTAGCAATGCTAAATCCACTTCTGTATCACCACGTTTCTGACTCGAAATCTCAATAGCTTCCATTTGATCTTCGAAAATGGCTTTACTATCGTATAACAAACGTCCAATTAGGGTACTTTTTCCGTCATCCACACTACCAGCTGTAGTGAAACGTAAAAGCTCCATATCTAAATATCCTGATGTTTTATCTGACATATCTTTTTTTTAATGATTAATGGTTAATGATCAATAGCACTAAACACTAATAATTAATAATTCTATTAAAAATACCCTTCTTTTTTACGATCTTCCATAGCAGCTTCAGAACGTTTATCATCATGGCGTGTACCACGTTCTGTTGTTCTTGTAGCCGCTACTTCTTCGATAATATCTTCCAAACTGTTTGCCTCCGACTCTACAGCACCTGTACAAGTAGCATCACCAATAGTTCTAAAACGAACGATTCTTTTTTCTACTTTCTCAGTATCACGCATAGGAATAAAGTCCGAAACTGATAACAAGTTTCCATGACGCATAAAAACTTCACGTTCGTGAGAGAAATAAATATTTGGGATATCAATATTTTCTAAATAGATATATTGCCATACATCCATCTCCGTCCAATTAGAAATTGGGAAAACTCTGAAGTGCTCACCCATATGCTTTTTACCATTGAAAAGGTTCCAAAGCTCAGGTCTTTGGTTTTTTGGGTCCCACTGTCCAAACTCATCACGATGAGAGAAAAAACGCTCTTTTGCTCTGGCTTTCTCTTCGTCACGACGACCTCCACCCATAGCACAATCCACTTGTAATTCTTCAAGTCCATCAAGAAGTGTTACAGTTTGTAGTTTGTTTCTACTTGCATCAAAACCAGTTTCTTCAACAGCTTTTCCCTGATCAATTGAATCCTGAACGTAACGTACAATCAAACGAGTACCTGTCTCTTCCATCAATCTATCACGAAATTCAATTGTCTCTGGGAAATTGTGACCTGTATCAACATGCATTAAAGCAAAAGGTACTTTTGCAGGTGCAAAAGCTTTTCTTGCCAAATGAAACATGATAATAGAATCCTTTCCTCCCGAAAATAACATTACGGGATTCTCGAATTGAGCTGCAACTTCACGAATCACATAAATCGATTCAGCTTCCAGTTCTCTTAAGTGATTTATATTGTATTCATTCATTCGAAAAAAATTTATTTACTCTTCTGTGATCAAACCGACCAACAGTATATTGTTTTTTATTATTCTTTAATTAAGCTTTTGTGATATCCGACAAAATAGAATTTACCAAACAATTCACAGATTCTTCTATCGACATTTCAGCCGTTTTAATTTCTAAAAAGGCATCTTCAGGAGCTTCAAAAGGAGCATCTAAACCTGTAAAATTCTTGATCTCACCATTTCGAGCCTTTTTATACAAGCCTTTTACATCTCTTTTCTCACACTCTTCATAAGATGCATTCACATAGATTTCTCTAAAATCTTCACCAATAATATCTTTGGCTTGTTTTCGTATTTCCAAAGTTGGACTTACAAAACAGTTAATGGTGATAATACCACAATTCACAAACAATTTAGAAACTTCAGCAATACGACGAATATTTTCAGTTCTGTCTTCTTCAGAAAAACCTAAGTTTTTATTAATACCTGTACGAATATTATCCCCATCAAGAATCTGAGTTAAGAAACCTCTTTTTTGAAGCTCCTTTTCTAAACCAATTGCAATAGTCGTTTTACCTGAACCAGAAAGTCCGGTCATCCATACAACACATGCTTTTTGATTTAAAAACTGCTCCTTCTCATCTCTTCCGATAATTCGATCGAAAACGGGGTGAATATTAGTTGCTTTGGTGGTCATTAATTTATTTTAAATGAATCAAATCCAGACTTAAAGCGTCATATGCTCAGCTAAATTTAATTGTGTTTTGCTCATATATCAATCAGGAAAAATTTTGAATTATATAAAAGTCAAGTCCTCCCAAAAAATCAGACACAAATGTACAATTTCTAAGGTGATTATAAAAATTTTAACCTAGGAATACACTAGTACAATTTTACAGTAAAAATTGAAACAAAATCTAGCCACAAATTAACTTTTCAAATCCCAATACAAGCCAACAAAAAAGAGCCTCCTAAAAAAGGAAGCTCTTCAATTTTATAGTAAATGAACAGGACTATTTACAGTCACATTTTTCATCAAAACTCTTATTGTATTGCTGCATTGCTCTATAACTCATACCCATGTTAGAGAATCCGCCATCATGGAATAGGTTCTGCATAGTTACTTTCTTTGTCAAATCTGAGAATAACGTGATACAATAGTTAGCACACTCCTGAGCATCAGCATTTCCTAGCGGAGACATACGCTCAGAGAAATCGATAAGTTTATCGAAACCTTTAACACCACTACCTGCTGTTGTAGGTGTTGGCGATTGTGAAATTGTATTCACACGAACTCTTTTCTCACGTCCATAGATGTAACCAAAACTACGAGCGATAGATTCCAACATAGCTTTTGCATCAGCCATATCGTTGTATTCAAACATAGTTCTTTGTGCCGCTGCATAAGTTAATGCAACAATAGATCCCCAATCTGCAACAACATCCATTTCCTTAGCCTTCTGAATCACTTTGTGAAAAGAAATAGCAGAAACGTCAAGTGTTTTCTTAAGGTATTCGTAGTTCAATTCATCGTATGAGTTTCCTTTACGAACATTAGGTGACATTCCAATAGAGTGAAGAATAAAATCAACAGGACCTCCAAAATGCTCCATTGATTTTGTGTAAAGATTCTCCAGATCTTCCGGGTTTGTTGCATCAGCAGCAATTACCGGAGCATTACATTTTTTTGCAAGCTCGTCGATAGTTCCCATTCGAATGGAAACGGGTGTATTGGTTAAAACAATCTCAGCTCCTTCAGCAACTGCCAGTTCTGCAACTTTCCATGCAATTGACATGTCGTTTAAGGCTCCAAAAATGATTCCTTTTTTTCCTTTTAATAAGTTATAAGACATAATTTGAAATTTTTCAATTTTATCAGCTACAAATTTAACCAATATTATTTAGAATAAATCAAAAAAAGATCACTTATTAAGACTGAATAAATTCTTTAATCATATCAAATATTTGACATTTATTTAGCTAGCAAGACTTTAGCATTTTCCATGGCTGCCTGAGTCATATCAGAGCCACTTAACATTTTGGCAAGCTCTTCAATACGACTTTCATTATCCAAAAGAACTATATTTGAGTAGGTTTCAAGCTCATCATCGGCTTTATAAACTTTATAATGGTAATTGCCTTTACCAGCAATCTGAGGTAAATGTGTAATGCTTATTACCTGAATATTCTCAGCCATATCTCGCATTACAACACCCATTTTATCAGCAATTTCTCCTGAAACTCCGGTATCAATCTCATCAAAAACGATAGACGGCAGAGCTGTTGATGCTGATATTAACGATTTAATACTCAACATCAATCGCGACACCTCACCACCTGAAGCAACCTTTGATATCTCTTCGGGCTGACCATTCTTATTAGCAGAAAATAGAATACGAATCAAATCACGCCCTAAATACTGATATTCTTCAGCAATAGATTGTTCGAACTTAATTTTAGCATGCGACATACCCAATTGTACTAATTGAGATTCCAAGGATTTTTCAATTTTAGGAATAACTACTCCTCTACTTTTACTTAATTTATCAGAAGCCTTAGCTAATTTATTTTCCTGATTCTCTAGTTTCAATTTCAGCTCTTCAATCAATTCATCACTTGATGATATTTTCTGAACTTTATTATCCAAATCTTCTCGTACCTGAATTAATTCCTCGACTGAATCAACACGATGCTTTTGCTGAAGACCGTATATAGAATCCAATTTTTCATTTAAAAAATTAATTCTTGCTGGATCAAACTCCATAGCTTCATAGCTTCTTTCCAACTCTGATGCCAAATCTTGCAGCTCGATACACGAACTTTCGAATCGTTGATAAAATTCATCCCCTTCAGAGAAAACTGTTTGTACCTGAGCAATAGCAGACCGAGCTTCTTTCAATTGTGAAATAATTGCAACTTCACCTTCACTTAATAAATTTGACGCTTTAAATAAATTGGTTTTAATTTCCTCTGCATGGTTAAGCGTTTCAAGCTCTGATTCCATTTCAACTTGTTCACCTTCCACAAGATTAGCATCCATCAATTGTTGTAGTTGGAACTGGTAATAATCCAAATCAGACTTTTCCTTGCGTGCAATCTCTTCCTGATTTCTCAGCTCTTTCTTTATATCTTGATAATTCTCAAATTGTTTCTGATAATCATCAAGTAATGAAAAGTTCTGTGCATATGTATCAACTATTCCCATTTGATACTCAGGATCACCAAGTGACAAATTCTGATTTTGAGAATGGATATCAATCAACTTATAACCTAATTCTTTTAGAAGTTTAATACTTACAGGAGAATCATTTACAAAACCGCGTGTTTTCCCATTAGGTAGAATTTCACGTCTCAAAATAGTTTCTTCCTCGTATTCCATTTCAGCATCATCAAAAAACTTTTGTAGCTTATACTTTGATATATTGAAATTAGCTTCGATAACACATTTCAAGGTTTTATCCTTTAAAATATTAGTTTCAGGACGTTGTCCTAAAACCAAACCTAAAGCACCTAAAAGTATTGATTTTCCAGATCCTGTTTCACCAGTTATTATAGAAAATCCGCTTTTAAAATCAATCTCAATCTGATTAATTAAAGTATAATTTTGAATAGCTAACGATTGAAGCATATATAGTGGAATAATGGTTAAAGGCAATAATTTAAATCAGATAAACCCTATTTTAGGATTTTCTTGTACTTATTCAGGTTAGCCGGATCAATATCATTTAAGATATTGTACGCTCGTTTTTTCTCATCATTAAACGATTCTGAAAATATCTTCACCAATTCATCTGATTTAGCATCGAAAAATATCTGAAGTATAAAAGAACCTGGTTTAGCTCTATGAGCTTTCTGAAGCAAACGCAATGATTCTGCGATTTCGGCTCTTCCATCTGTTAATTTATCGGCCATTTTATCTAAACCCAGACGATGATAACGATAGATACATTCTCGAACAGGTCTGTAAGAATTATTTAAGATATTTTCAATCAGCCAATACCTATTACTCTTACTTTCGAACGATTTCCATCCAGGGTATTTAGCATTTTGCATCTTATTTACGATTGCTTCCGCTCTTGTAAAATAAGGCGTTCCACCTTCCATAGCAAAAGAATCGTAATCAAGACCAACAATAATATTAGCATAGTATGCCAAAAGTGCTGTCAAACTTGTTGGTGTATTGGTCTCATTAAACTCCAAAGCTTGATATTCTGCATATTTAAAATGAATATCGTCGTCCTTAAAATTCAGTAATACCGTATTAAAAGAAGAGTTGAAAATAGGTCGACGAGCTTGAATCTGCATCGTTCCTTTAAACTCATCAGATGAAATTTGGTCTTTCAAGTTAATCAGAATATTACACTCAATCTTTTCATCCTGATCGTAAACATGATCCGTCCATCTTCTGGTATTCATAAATTCATAAATAGCCGTTTGCATCGTTCTAAAAACCTGCTTATTGGTCCCTTGAATTTGCTGACTTACAACCTGAACATTGCAACGTAATTCTTGAGAACTAGCATTTAAAACAGAAAATAAAACAAGTAATGAAAGTATGAGTTTACGCATATCTGAATTTTTCAAAAATTAAGACTAAAGTTAATCAAAACAAATGAGCAGCCAAGCCTAATAAATCTAACTGAAGAAATATTCTATTATTGTTTAAAAATTTTGTAAAAGAATAAAAACTAAAAGTTTTGATTCAGAACCAATTCATCAACAATATCCTCAGCAACTTCAGTTTTAGATTTTAATTCAAATTTTTTCATTCCTCCCTTACGAGAAAAAATTGTAATCTTATTTGTATCGTGCTGAAAACCTGCTCCCGAATCGTTTAATGAATTCAAAACAATTAAATCTAAGTTTTTCTTTTCTAATTTCAGTTGAGCGTTCTGTTCTTCGTTATTGGTTTCGAGAGCAAAACCGACCAAAAATTGATTTTCAGATTTAATATTACCTATAGAAGCTGCAATATCTTTTGTAGGTGTAAGTTCAATCGTATAATTCGATTTTTCACGCTTCACCTTAGTATTTAATGGGTTCAAGGGAGTAAAATCAGCTACAGCAGCAGTCATTATTGCTCCATCACAGTGAGGGAAATGCTCCAATGAAGCTTCATACATTTCCTGAGCGGAAACCACATCGATACGATTAATATTAGGATGGATCGCTTTACAAGCTGAAGGACCTGAGATAAGTGTCACTTGTGCACCTTCTTCAGCTAATTTTTCGGCAATTGAGAAACCCATTTTGCCTGAAGAGAAATTACCAATAAAACGAACAGGGTCGATCTTTTCGTAAGTCGGCCCTGTTGTAATCATGACCTTTTTGTCACTTAGTCTTTTTTTTTTGAAGCAAAGAATTCCTTAAGTTTCTCAACTATTTTTTCAGGATCTTCCATGCGACCTTTACCGTACAATCCACTTGCCAGCTCACCACTTGAAGGTTCAATAAAACGATCCCCATAAGATCTTAAAATATCCATATTGCGAAGCGTAGCCGGATGTTTAAACATATCCAAGTCCATAGCAGGTGCATGAACAACCGGACATTTGGCAGAAAGGTAAGTTGTCAACAATAGATTATCACAAATACCATGTGCCATTTTAGCCATAGTATTAGCAGTTGTTGGAGCGACTAATAATACATCAGCCCATATACCTAGATCTACATGACTATTCCATTCACCATCATCATGCTTAAAAAAGTCACTTAATACAGTGTTTTTAGAAAGCGTAGCCATTGTAACCGGAGAAATAAACTCCTTGGCATATGGGGTCATAATAACCTTTACTTCAGCTCCTTCTTTCACAAGTAATCGAACTAAAGTTGCAGCTTTATAGGCAGCAATACTTGCCGTTACACCTAATATGATTTTCTTATCTTTTAACATAAGGTCTAAAACTAAAAAAGTTCCCTGATTAGAGGGAACTTAAATATTAAAGCAAAATTTTACTTGTTTGTTTTGTTTTCGTTAGCAGGATTTCTATAATAAACGTCTCCATTTATGAATTCCTCAACCGCAATTAAAGTCGGCTTTGGTAAACGCTCATAGTATTTTGAAATTTCGATCTGCTCACGATTCTCGAAAACTTCCTCCAAATTATCAGTAAAAGATGCGAATTCTTGAAGTTTCTTATTCAGTTCTGTTTTAAGCTCTACAGCAATCTGATTAGAACGCTTTGCCATAATCATCACTGATTCGTAAGCATTCCCTACTTCTCTGCTCAAATCAGTTACGTTACGTGTAATTGTTGAACTTGCTGCATTGGTTTTTTTGTAATCCATACTGAAAGAATTATTATCTATTGGTTTATTTTTAGTTCAGCTTGCAAAAATACAAATTTTATTAGTTTTCCTCTAATTTATAACTAATTATCTTCTTTTGCAGATTTATCTTTTCCAAAATAAGCTTCGATCTCCTTAATCATACGCTCACTAGACTTCTGAAATTTACTTTTTGGAAACTCATCCACAAAAGCAAAATACTCTTCTTTTGCCAAGTTGAAACGCTCATTCTGCTTTTCAGATATCGATTTCATAGCAAATTCGAAACGAGATTCAAGAAGCATGAACATTAATTCCTCTCGATAAGACGATCCAGGATAATCTTTTATTGCATTTTGCAATGCAATAATTGCTGAAGGATAATGTGTTCTATCAAAATAATTACGAGCACTTAAATACGATTTATAAACCAATTTATCCTGTAACTCATCAATCAACTTATTTCCTTCATCAACTCGTGATGAGTTAGGATATCTGTTCATATATAACTGCAAGGCATTAATAGCATCTTGCGTTGAAGTTTGATCCAATCGTGGTTTTGGCGATTCTTTGTAATAACAATATGCGCTCATATACAAACACTCTTCTGCATAAGGGCTATCTGGAAAATTCTTAATGAAGTTACGGAAGTAGTATCCACCAGTGATATAATCACCCATACCATAATTACAGTAAGCCATATAATAAGCAACCGTTTCGGCCTTACTAGTACCACGGAAAACAGGCACTAACTCTTCGAAAAGCGTTGCAGCTTTCACATATTGCTCTTCGTTATAATATACAATTGCTTTCTTGTATTTTAGAGTAGTATCGTTACTCTTCAGAAGTTTTTGATATTCGCTACATCCAGCTAAAAGCGTAGAAAAAAGCACGATCAACAAAAGGATTTTTTTCATAAGTATAAGGGACTCTACAATTTTTGTATCATGCAAAGATAGAATTTTCCGTCAATTTTGAACATTTCATACTATCATATTGTTGCATTTAGATTTTTTTAACAAGACTATCAGGCAGATAGGTACAGCAAGTCTTAGATTACAGCTATAAATTCATTTAAACTCGTGATTTTGGGAAGTTATCAAACTCAGAAACTTAGTGTTCTCAGTCTCATATCATTTATTATTAATTAGCGAAGAAAATCTACTGCTTCTATAACTTGATATTTTTTTATAAAATGTTACTTTTGCACAGTTATGAATCCATTTCGGAAAATTTCTAGAAAATAGACTTCATAACTCTATTCAGAATATTTGAAAACTCAAAAAAACATATAACGTGGATATTTTTGACAAAGTTAACACCCAGAAAGGGAATATTGGACAATACGCAAAGCAAGCACATGGCTACTTCGCATTCCCAAAACTAGAAGGCGAAATCAACTCTAGAATGAAATTTAGAGGTAAAGAAGTTCTTACATGGAGTTTGAACAACTACATTGGACTAGCTAATCACCCGGAAGTAAGAAAAGCTGATGCTGAGTCTGCTGAAAAATGGGGCCTAGCGTATCCAATGGGAGCTCGTATGATGTCAGGACAAACTAGTCGCCACGAAGAATTAGAAGCTCAATTAGCTGACTTCGTTGGTAAGCCAGATGCATTCCTTTTAAACTTCGGTTACCAGGGTATGCTTTCTATTATCGATGCCTTGGTTAATCGTCATGATGTTATTGTTTATGACTCTGAGTCGCATGCATGTATCATGGATGGCTTAAGACTACATCAAGGGAAACGTTTTGTTTACCCACACAACGATATGGAAAACCTACACAAGCAGCTTGAAAGAGCTACTAAGTGGGCAGAAAATACTGGTGGTGGTATTCTTGTAATTACTGAAGGTGTATTCGGTATGGCTGGTGACCTAGGTAAATTGGACGAAATCGTTGCTATGAAAGAAGAATTCAACTTCCGTTTGTTAGTTGATGATGCTCATGGTTTCGGTGTAATGGGTCCTACTGGCGCTGGTGCTCCAGAGCATTTCGGTGTTACTGAAGGGGTTGATGTTCTTTTCGGTACTTTTGCTAAAGCAATGGCTGGTATTGGTGCATTTGTTGCATGTGATGAAGATGTTTGTGGCTATTTACGTTACAACATGCGTTCACAAACTTTTGCTAAATCTCTTCCTATGCCAATCGTAGAAGGATCTATCAAACGTTTAGAGCTACTTAGAACTAAGCCTGAATTGCGTGAGCAGTTATTTACTATCTCAGACACTCTTCAAAAAGGGTTAACTGAAGCGGGACTAGAAATTGGATGCACTGAATCTCCGGTTACTCCGGTTTACCTTTCTGGTAGTGTAGCCGAAGGAACTCAGGTAACTATGGATCTTAGAGAGAATTATGGTATTTTCTGCTCAATAGTAGTATACCCGGTAATTCCTAAAGGACAATTACTACTTCGTTTGATTCCTACAGCAACTCACACTCTAGAAGATGTTGAGTACACAGTAAACGCATTTAAAGATGTTTCTGCTAAGCTGAAAGAAGGTAAATACAGCAATGAAAAATTTGCTGATATTTTCAATCAGTAAGCACACAATATGAATTTTAAAAAGCGATGCTTAAAGCATCGCTTTTTTTTGTACCCAAAACCAAAATTTTATTCATAAAAAAAGGATTGCTTCGTAAGAAACAATCCTTTTTTAAGCTCTATAATGAGCGAGAAACGAGACTCGAACTCGCGACCCCGACCTTGGCAAGGTCGTGCTCTACCAACTGAGCTATTCTCGCAATTTCTTTTTTTTTATAAATCAGAAAAGAAAAACTGATTCGAGCGAGAAACGAGACTCGAACTCGCGACCCCGACCTTGGCAAGGTCGTGCTCTACCAACTGAGCTATTCTCGCAATTTCTTTTTTTTATAAATCAGAAAAGAAAAACTGATTTGAGCGAGAAACGAGACTCGAACTCGCGACCCCGACCTTGGCAAGGTCGTGCTCTACCAACTGAGCTATTCTCGCAATTTACATTTTATTCTCAATCGTTATTGAGAGATTATCAAAGAATAAGTATGGTGTATTATTCCTGTCAATTGCGATGCAAATATAGGCATTCTATGCGTTTCAGCAAGTCTTTTAGCTGAAAAAGTGAATAAAAAAACACCTCTGAATAACAGAGGTGTTTTTGAATATATCTATCAAAATGTAAGCTAATTCTTACATCAAGAAACTCAATAGAATACCAGCTCCTACTGCCGAACCAATAACACCAGATACGTTAGGCGCCATTGCATGCATCAACAAGTGGTTAGTTGGATCATTCTCCAATCCCATCACCTGTACTACACGAGCACTATCAGGAACAGCAGATACACCAGCCGCACCAATCATAGGATTGATAGGACGATCTTTTGGCGAGAAGATGTTCATAACCTTAGCAAAGATTACACCACCAGCTGTTGCAACAATAAATGATGCAGCTCCCAATCCGAAGATTAAGATTGAGTCAGCAGTTAAGAATACATCAGCCTGAGTTGAAGCACCTACTGTTACACCCAATAGAATTGTAATAATGTTAATCAATGCATTACTAGCAGTTTCAGCCAAACGGTTAGTCACTGTAGATTCTTTAAGTAGATTACCAAAGAATAACATACCCAACAATGGCACCGAAGTTGGTGAGATATAAGCTGTTAATAACAAACCAATAATTGGGAACATGATTTTTTCAAGACGAGTTACCGCACGAGGCGCTTTCATCTTAATCTTTCTTTCCTTTTTAGTTGTCAACAAGTTAATAATTGGAGGTTGAATTACAGGAACCAAAGCCATATACGAATAAGCCGCAATCGCGATAGGTCCGATCAAGTTCTTCACCGTTTCTCCATTTGCCATCACATTCATACCATTGGCAAGTTTTGATGACAAGAAGATAGCCGTAGGACCATCAGCACCACCAATAATTCCAATCGCACCTGCCTCTGGTGGAGCAAAGCCCATCCAAAGAGCACCTAGGAATGTTGCAAAGATACCAATCTGAGCTGCTGCTCCAAGAATCATCAAACGTGGGTTTGAAATTAATGAAGAGAAGTCTGTCATAGCACCAATTCCTAAGAAAATCAAAGGAGGATACCATCCTTGCAATACACCTGAATATAGTAGATTCATTACTGAACCTGGCTCGTAAACACCTAACTTCAAGTTAAAGTCTACTGCTTGGAACATTGGAATATTACCAATCAAGATACCTGTTCCAATAGGAATCAATAATAATGGCTCGTAGTCATACTTAATCGCTAAGAAAATAAAGAAGATACCAATCAACATCATCAACAAGTGACCAGGTGTTACATTAGCAAAACCAGTAAATTCATAGAAATTTTTCAATCCTACAACAGCATCTGATTCATGTGCACAATTTAATTCAGCATTGCTACCAAACTTAAGTACATCATTTTCTATTTGCCCTACACGAGTACCTAAATCAAGGTCTTCAGTAGTAATCCAATAATTATTTGAACTTGAATTTGGATTTGTGTTTTTATTTAAATGCTGGACATTTTGCTTATTAAAGATCATTACAACCTTTTTTCCTTCAATTGTCCAGTGTCCGGTAAAACGTTGCTTTATTGAATCCATTGTGAACGTTTTGTCCTCTTTGAATTCATAAATTTTATAACGTTTTACGGTTCCTCTACTTTTATCACTCAAAGCATTTGGAATATAACCATCTTGATGATTAATCCATTTACCTTCAGTCAACTGATCTGAGACAGTCCCCGTATTTTGAGCTAGAGACGAAAAAGCCACCCCTAGCATCAAAACAAGTGAGAATATCATTTTATATAGGTTTCTCATTACGTTGTTTTTAACTTAAATTGATTACCCAATTTCAATAAGTACATCATCCTGAAGTACTGCATCTCCCACATTTACTTTAATAGCTTTAACTGTACCAGGCTTTTCAGCCAGTACGTTATTTTCCATTTTCATGGCTTCCATTACAAGTAAAGTATCACCAGCATTAATTGAGTCACCTACGGCAACGTCAACTTTAATGATAGTTCCTGGAAGAGGAGCTTTAATACTAACACCACCTGCAGTTTTTTTAATCTGACCTTCACCTGGCTTATTAACGACAGGCTTACGAATCAACTGAGGCGTTTTAGAAGCTTTTTCTTCTGCATGAATCTCAACATCGTAAACAGTACCGTTTACTTCAATTTGAGCATTTGAACCTTCGATCTCTTTGATATCAACATCGAAATCCTGTCCTTTTATAGTAAATTTGAACTTTTTCATCGTCTTATCTTGGTTGATTCATTACTCCATAAATCTTTGAACTCCATGGAGAATAATTCTTAGTTACTTTCTTAATGGTAATAATATTGCTTTCATCATCATGAATTTGATCGAAGTGCAAATGAAGTGCCATAGCTATAGCCGCATTTACATTTCCTTCAATATTCAAATCCTCAACATGAGCGCTTGGCTTACCTTGCTTTTTAAGTTTCGATCTAAGATTGATTTGTAAAAGCCTAGGCAGATTTACAAAAACAATAACCAAGGATATCAGAGCGGTAAATACAATACCATATCCAACCAAGGCAATTGTCCATCCTCCCTGACTTCCAATCGATAATAAATTGATATAACTCATAGTTTATTATTTTTTACAATGGAATGTTTGAATGCTTTTTAGCTGGATTACTCTGCTTCTTAGTCTGTAAAGACTGGAATGCACGAATCACTCTAAAACGTGTATTACGAGGCTCAATCACATCATCAATGTAACCATATGAAGCTGCATTGTATGGGTTAGCAAATTTCTCGTTATACTCAATTTCTTGCTCATTGATGAAAGCAACTTTCTCATCATCGCTAAGTTCCATCATTTTTCTACCATGTAGTACCTCGATAGCACCTTTAGCTCCCATTACTGCAATTTCAGCTGAAGGCCAAGCGTAGTTAAGGTCACCACGTAATTGCTTACAAGACATTACATCGTGAGCACCACCATAAGATTTACGTAGAGTGATAGTTACTTTAGGAACAGTAGCCTCACCATAAGCGAACATTAATTTCGCACCATGAGTAATGATACCACCAAACTCCTGACCTGATCCCGGAAGGAATCCTGGAACGTCAACTAAAGTAAGAATAGGAATATTAAAACAGTCACAGAAGCGGATAAAACGAGCTGCTTTTCTTGAAGATTCAATATCTAAAACACCTGCAAGGAAGTTAGGCTGATTGGCAACAATACCTACTGGCATACCACCCATTCTTGAGAAACCTACAAGAATATTCTTTGCATAGTGACGGTGAACTTCTAAGAACTCAGCATTATCAACCATAGAATAAATAACATCCTTCATATCGTAAGGCATGTTAGGATTCTCAGGAATAATCTCGTTCAACACATCTTCCATTCTATCGATTGGATCATTACAATCCGCCAATGGTGGCTCTTCAAGATTATTAGAAGGCATGAAAGATAACAACTTACGAATAATCATGATTCCTTCTTCTTCATCTTCCAATTTGAAGTGAGAAACACCTGATTTAGATGCGTGCATATGAGCACCACCCAAGTCTTCAGTTGTAATATCTTCACCAGTCACAGTTTTTACAACCTTAGGACCGGTAACAAACATGTATGACTTTTCTTCAGTCATCATGATAAAGTCAGTTAATGCAGGAGAATAAACGGCTCCACCAGCACAAGGACCAAAAATTGCAGAAATCTGAGGAATAACACCAGACGCCATAATATTTCTCTGGAAAATCTCAGCATAACCAGCTAGAGCAGTAACACCCTCCTGAATACGAGCTCCTCCTGAATCATTCAATCCAATACAAGGTGCTCCAACTTTCATTGCCATATCCATCACCTTGCAAATCTTTTGTGCAAAGGTTTCCGATAAAGAACCACCAAATACTGTGAAATCCTGAGAGAACACAAAAATTAAACGTCCATCTACAGTTCCTTGACCTGTAACAACACCATCGCCTAAGAATTTAGTTTTCTCCATACCAAAATTGGTACAACGATGTGTTACAAACATATCGAATTCCTCGAAACTACCTTCATCCAAAAGCATATCGATTCTTTCACGAGCAGTACACTTACCTTTCTTGTGCTGAGATACAATACGCTTCTCACCTCCGCCAAGTTTAGCTTCAGCTCTTAAGTCAATTAACTTCTTAATTTTATCCTGACTAGCCATAACTTCTATTAGTTATAATATATTATAATTGAGTGTTCTTATTTATTACCACAAAGTTCAGTCAAAACTCTCTGAGTTGACTTAGGGTGCATGAAACCAATCTTCAAACCTTCAGCTCCACCACGAGGTGTCTTATCGATCAATTGACATCCTGCTTCTGCAGCATCATTCAACGCTTCTTGAACATCTTCTACAGCAAATGCTAAGTGATGCATTCCGCCACCAGTCTTCTCTACGAATTTACCAATTGGTCCTTCTGGATCAGTAGACTCAAGCAATTCGATTTTTACATCTCCTACTTTGAAAAACGCAGTCTTCACTTTCTGATCAACTACTTCTTCAATAGCATAACACTCTAATCCTAATACTTTCTCGTAAAATGGAATAGCTTCTTCTAAGCTTTTAACAGCAATTCCGATGTGCTCAATATGTGTCGGTTTCATAATTAAATTATATTTTGATTGAATAATTTGGTGACAAAAATATTGAAAGGAAAAACGATAATCAACGTTTTCTTAGATTATTAAACTTGTTCTTCAACATGTTCAGGCCAACGACTAAAAAGCACCTTCTCTAGTTTGATACAAAGACTATTACAGGAATCAACCAGCCTTAAAACTTTCAGAAATAAAACTCGGATAAGCTTCAGATTCTGCACTTTCGAAAACCTTTGCACGATTCTTAATTTTCTTCGAAACAAATGAAAAGCGTTTTCATCATATTTAGAAATAAAAAAATAGTTTCCTCAACATAGATTTATCTGTTTTATAACAAGAATATTACAACATGAACTTTTTCTTATCAAAATCTCAAACTTCGTTATCAAATAAATCTGTTGTGTTGAAGAATTAAAAAGCTCTTCAATTGGCATATTTCGCAATTTACCACCTCTTTATTACAAGAGCAAAACAAATAAGCTCTACATCTCTTATTTTCACAGAAATAAAAGCTCAATGTGGAAAAATTACATATACAATTTTGTATCTAAATACCTTACTAAAATTCAACTTGTAAAAACACAGAATTTCCTCACAGTCTACTCAACAAAATCAAACTCTTTAACTATATTTGCAGCGAAATCTGCTTTCAACCAATTTTTATAAAAAATTTAAGATGATACTATTCTTTAAAAAAGGTAAAGTTCATTACGGAGTACATTGTTCTCTCGAATTAAATGCAATTGACACAGCTAAACTTTCTTGGCTATTCAGCGACGCTGAAGTTTTGACAAACAAGTCTGTAACTGGTAAGTTTGTAGGACCTCGTAAAGAGATGATTACACCTTGGAGTACAAATGCTGTTGAAATCACCCAAAATATGGGATTAAACGGAATTCTTCGCATCGAGGAATTCGCTCAGGTAGACACTGAGCATCCTCAGTTTGATCCAATGCTTCAAAGTTCATATGAAAATTTAGATCAAGAAATTTTCACAATTGAGAAACAAGCTGACCCAATTCTTTATATCGAAGACATTAGATCTTATAACAAAGAAGAAGGTTTAGCGCTAAGCGAGGAAGAAATAAAATACCTTGAAGATGTTGAAAAGAAGATTGACCGCAAACTAACTGATTCAGAAGTATTCGGTTTTTCTCAAGTTAACTCGGAGCACTGCCGTCACAAAATATTTAACGGGACTTTTGTTATTGATGGTGAGGAAAAAGAGTCTTCTCTGTTTCAATTAATTAAAGAAACATCTAAAAAGAACCACAACCGAATTGTTTCGGCTTACAAAGACAATTGTGCATTCCTTGGCGGACCAAGAGTTGAGCAGTTTGCTCCAGCTTCTCACGATAAAGCAGATTTTTTCTATACCAAAGATATTGACACTGTTATTTCATTGAAGGCAGAGACACACAATTTCCCTACTACAGTAGAACCATTTAATGGTGCTGCAACAGGAACTGGTGGCGAGATTCGAGATCGTATTGCAGGTGGTAAAGCTTCTTTACCAATGGCTGGAACAGCGGTTTACATGACTGCTTACCCAAGATTAGAATCGTCTAGAAAATGGGAAGATGCTACAGATCCTCGTAAATGGTTATACCAAACTCCTGAAGAGATTCTTATTAAAGCATCTAATGGAGCGAGTGACTTTGGGAACAAATTTGGTCAACCATTAATTTGTGGTTCTGTACTAAGTTTCGAACATTTCGAAAACAATAAAAAATACGGATACGATAAGGTTATCATGCAAGCTGGTGGTATTGGTTATGGCCGATTGGAGCAAGCTCAAAAAGATGTACCTAATAAAGGTGACAAAGTTGTTCTTTTAGGTGGTGATAACTACCGAATTGGAATGGGTGGTTCTGCTGTATCTTCAGTAGCAACAGGTGAATTCGATAACTCTATTGAGTTAAATGCAGTCCAACGTTCTAATCCTGAAATGCAGAAACGTGTTTGCAACGCAATACGCGCAATGGCTGAATCTGATCACAACCCTATTGTTTCTATTCACGATCATGGTGCAGGTGGCCACCTGAACTGTTTATCAGAATTGGTTGAAGAAACTGGTGGTAAGATCGACCTTAATGCACTTCCTGTTGGTGACCCTACTCTATCGGCTAAAGAAATCGTTGGTAACGAGTCTCAAGAAAGAATGGGATTGGTTATTGGAAAAGATGATGTTGATTTATTGACTCGTATTGCTGATCGCGAACGAGCTCCTATATACACAATTGGTGAAACAACTGGTGACATGCGTTTCACATTCGAAGATAAAAAGACTGGTGAGAATCCTATTGATCTTGGTCTTTCTGAAATGTTTGGTAAGCCACCCAAAACTGTAATGACTGATGAAACTGTAGTGGAGTCATTCGAAGAAGTTGTTTACGAAGCAGATAAGTTGGAAGATTACCTTGAAGAAGTATTACAATTGGAATCAGTTGCTTGTAAAGATTGGCTAACCAATAAAGTTGACCGTTCGGTAACAGGTAAAATTGCCATGCAGCAATGTGCTGGTCCTCTTCAACTGCCTCTAAATAACCTAGGAGCTGTAGCTTTAGATTTCCAAGGTGAAAAAGGTATTGCAACCTCTATTGGACACGCTCCAGTTTCGGCTCTTGTTGATTCTGCTAATGGTTCTCGTCTTTCCATTGCTGAGTCATTAACTAACTTAGTTTGGGCTCCAATTGAGCAAGGCATTAAAGGCGTTTCTCTTTCTGCTAACTGGATGTGGCCTTGTAAGAACAAAGGTGAAGATGCTCGTCTTTATAAAGCTGTTGAATCAATTAGTGAATTCGCTATTGAACTTGGCTTAAATGTTCCTACTGGTAAAGATTCCTTATCGATGACTCAAAAATATGGTCAGGATGATGTGGTATACGCACCGGGAACAGTAATTATTTCAACTGTTGGTGAAATTGTTGACATCAATCGCATGGTTAGCCCAGTGATGAAAAATGCTGCCAACTCTCACCTACTACATATCGATTTCTCAAAAGATGCTTTTCAACTAGGAGGAAGTAGCTTTGCTCAAATCGTTAATAAATTAGGAAAGACAACACCTAATGTAAACGATGCTAAATATTTTGCTAAAACTTTCGAAACACTTCAACAGCTTATCCTAGATAGAAAAGTTCTTGCTGGACATGATATTTCTGCTGGTGGTATGGTTACTGCATTGCTTGAAATGTGTTTTGCCGATAACAAACTTGGCGCATCAATTAACCTTGACGAAATTAAAGAAGCTGACTTAATCAAAGTTTTATTCAGCGAAAATCCAGGTGTTATTATTCAAGTTGAAGATCTTGATTTGGTAAGCAAAACCTTAACTAAGGCTGGTATTATCTTCCATAAAATTGGAACACCAGATGAAGCAGGCAAAATGACAATTACTAAAGCTGATAAAAACTTATCACTTGATATAGCTTCACTACGTGACCTTTGGTATAAAACATCTTACCTATTAGATCGCAACCAATCAGGAAATGATAAGGCTTTAGAACGTTTCAAATCGTATAAAGAAAATAGTTTAACTTACAAATTCCCTGAGAACTTTACAGGTAAATTTGCACAGTATGGTATTGATCCTAAGCGTCAAACTAAATCTGGCATTAAAGCAGCTATCATCCGTGAAAAAGGTGTGAATGGCGATAGAGAAATGGCTTGGATGATGCATTTAGCTGGTATGGATGTGAAAGATATTCATATGACTGACTTAATTTCTGGTCGTTCTGATTTCTCAGACGTTAACATGATTGTTTTCGTTGGTGGATTCTCTAATTCAGATGTATTAGGTTCTGCTAAGGGTTGGGCTGGAGCATTCTTGTATAACGAGAAAGCTAAGAAAGCTCTTGAAGATTTCTACAAACGTAAAGACACTCTAAGTTTAGGTGTTTGTAATGGGTGTCAGCTAGTCTCTGAACTTGGATTGATTTACCCTGAACACGACAAGCATCCAAAACTAATTCATAACGAAACTCATAAATTCGAATCAGGCTTCGTGAATGTTGATATTCAAGCTAACGAATCAGTTATGCTTTCAACACTTGCTGGTAGTCGTTTAGGTATTTGGGTTGCTCACGGTGAAGGTAAATTCGATTTGCCTTACGGTGAAGACAAGTATCAAATTCCAATGAAGTACAGCTTTAAAGATTATCCTGCAAATCCTAATGGCTCTCCATTCGAAACTGCAGCAATCTGTTCTAAAGATGGTCGCCATTTAGCAATGATGCCTCACTTAGAGCGTGCAACATATCCTTGGAATTGGGCTTACTATAACGAAGACAGAAATGAAGACGAATTAAGTCCTTGGATCGAAGCTTTTGTTAATGCTAAAAACTGGATTGCAAAACATAAATAATCATACATCCATATATTTAGAAGCCCTCTTTCCTATCGGAAAGGGGGTTTTTTCATTTACTATAAAGATATACTCTTTTCGTTTTTTTTTATACCTTGTGCTTCGAACTAATCAAACCGACCCGCATTATGAAGCATTTCGCACTATTAATATCTATCCTATCTATCACATTTTCATGTGCTAACCAGAAAAACACTCACAATAAATCAATAGCTGATTCAGCTCAAGCCAATAAAGAAATTCCTATCAATAAATCAGATTTTGCACCTGGGACTTTGGCTTTAAACATAAAAATATCAAAAATAATTTTGCATGATGGTTATTATGAAATTAATGCAATGATTAATAAAACTCTTGGCTCAGGAGCAGGGATAATTGGAGTTTATTCTAAAGGCAATGAAATTACTATACAAACAAAACAGGATTTAAAATTAGAATCAAATTCATCATACAGCTTCCTTTTCACAGAAAGCAAAAAGATGGAGAATAAAAACAGATTACAAATAATTAGGGAAATAAAATAAAGACTTTAAATAGTAAAGGTTCTATACTCATTCGACCATGAGATCTTGATCTTTTTATTTAATCTAACTTACTAACCGCTAACTAACAAAAAAAGAATGGCAAAAAATTTACTATTGAGTACAGCATTTTTTGTGGCATGCTCCTTAAGTGGCTTAGCTCAAACAAAAAATATTGTTATTAATGAGAATACTTACAAAAAGCTTACTGCACCTGGAATAAACCATGTGAGAATGGCTAAAAAAGCAGACAAGCGTAAAGGTATCATCCGAGTAAAAGATGCACCTCATGAGCGTATATTGTTCCAACAACTTGTTTTACAAAATCCAAGTACGGAAAAAATGCCTACAAATTTCCGTGAGAGAGAATTAAATTTTTTCACAACTAATCGAAATAAATTCGTTTCCAGAACCAAATCTCAGAGCATTGATTGGAAACAAACTGGCCCATATAATGTAGGAGGTAGAACTAGAGCTCTCGCTATTGATGTGACTGACGACAATATTATTTTAGCAGGTGGAGCTACAGGAGGAATGTGGCGATCAGAAGATGGTGGCACTAATTGGACAAAAACCACTACTACTACTGATCATCAATCTGTAACTGCTGTTGCACAAGATCCTCGGGATGGTTTTACTAACATTTGGTATTATGCTACAGGAGAGTATTCAGGGTCAGCTGGCGCAAGTGGGGCTTTTTATTCCGGCCAAGGTGTTTTCAAATCTGAAGATGGTGGTAAATCATGGAATAAATTAGCTTCAACAGATACGGATGATACACCTATTTTTACAGAAACCATTGATATTGGTTGGAACATTTGTATAGATCCGCTAAATGGAGATGTATATCTAGCTTCTTATGGTAAAATTTGGCGATTAACTCAAGGTGGCGCTATTGCAACTACAGTTTTAACCAGTAAACCTACTGCTGAAGATAGCTGGGCATCACAAACCGATGTGATCTGCACACCCACAGGTGTAAAATATGCAACTTTAAGTAGCGGTGGCACAGTAAAAGGTTTTTTCAGATCAACAACTGGTAATATGGGTGATTGGACAGAGATTACTCCTTCAGAGTTTCCAATAACCTTTGCAAGAACTGTATTGACTTACGCACCTGGTAATGAGAATATATTATATTTCCTATCACAAACTCCAGGTAATGGTTTAAGAGGTCATAGCTTATGGAAACTGACAATAAACGGTGACGAACTTGTTTGGGAAGATAGGTCTCAGAACCTACCAGCAAAAATATCTGAGGCTGACAATGATGTATCTGGCTACAACTCTCAAGGATCATATAATATGGTCATAAAAGTAGCTCCGGATGACGAAAACATGGTTTTTGTTGGTGGAACAAATCTACATCGAAGCGATGATGGTTTTGAAACTAATACTAAAACATATTGGATTGGTGGGTATGCTACAGAAAACAATGTCAGTCAGTATGACAACCAACATCCTGATCAGCACTCTTTAGCATTCTTTGATGACGGTTTAACACTTTTAAGTGGTCATGATGGTGGTATTAGTAAGACTAATAATTACAAACAAACTGAAGATTCTGGATTAGAAGATGATCCTGCTCATCCATCAGTTAAACCTGTAGATTGGATTTCATTAAATAATGGTTATTTAACAACTCAGGCATACACTGTTGGGATAGATGCTAAAGATGAAACATCTTTTGAAATCTTAACCGGTTTTCAAGATAATGGAACTTGGTATACTGTCAAAGAAAATGGTACTCACAGAAAAAATTGGATTCAACTAGGTAGTGGAGACGGAGCTTACTGTAGCATGCACAATTCTTCAAATGGTTATATCACTTCATCACAACGAGGTCGTATTTATTTGAATGTTTACAATACCACTGATAAAGAATGGGAATGGACACGGGTTGATCCTGAAGGCGTAGATTCTGATGATGTCCTATTTATCAATCCATATGAAATTGATGGTAATAATGAAGCGATCATGTTTTACGCAGGAGGTACAGATATTTGGAGAAATACAAATATTTATGAAATTCCAAGATTTTCTAATGATGCAGCCAGTTTAGGATGGGAAAAGATGGAAGGAACTAATGTTACAGGTCAAATATCAGCAATCAAATCGTCGATTCTTCCTGCTAACCTTTTGTATTTTGGTACTTCTGAAGGAAAAATTTACAAAACAATTAATTCACAATCCAATCAATCTGTAACAACCGAAATTACAGGTCCGTCTATGCCTGAAGGTTATGTCAGTAGTATTGAAGTTAATCCAGCGAATGCAGAATATGTATACGTAACTTTCTCAAACTATGAAGTAGAGAGTATTTTCTTTTCAAAAGATGCTGGAGAAACATGGAGTGCTGTTTCAGGAAATTTGGAAATCACGCAGAATGAAAAAAACATTGGTCCATCCGTCAGATACATCAATGTAATAAATGCTGAAAATGGACCTATTTATTTTGCAGCAACAAGTATAGGTTTATATAAGGCTACCGAGTTAACTTCTAACACGCAATGGACTCAAGTTTCAACAGATAAAATTGGAAATACTGTTGTGGATATGGTTAAAACTCGTAAGGATGGCTTTATCGCAGTAGGAACTCACGGTAATGGTATATTCCATGCTAATATTACTCCAGGTGAACCTAATGTAGATCCTGCAGGGCCTCTTGTTGGTATTGATGATTTGGATGAAACGAATACAAAATTAAGTATTTATCCAAACCCATTGGTTACTGAAAGTCGTATAGCTTTTCCTAACAAGGACAATGAAATTTACCGATTAGTTGTTGTTGATGCCTCAGGTCGTGTTGTTCGTATTATTGAGAATATCACAAATAATAATATCACAATTAACCGTGAGCAATTAAAGCCTGGTATTCATATTATCAATCTTGAAGGAGAAAAGATTTACAAAGGTAAATTACTTGTGAAATAAGCTCCTAAATATATAAATATGGAAAAGACCTAAAAGCTATTGCTTTTAGGTCTTTTTTCTTTATAATCCGTTCGCAGAATATTAATAGCCCACACCTGCAGCCATAATATTGTTAGGGTCAAAGGCATGGCATGGTGTTACACCGTGAACCATATCACATTTTGGGCAATGTCCTTCGAATTCTTCCATAGTAAAAGTTTCCTTGCAACCATGACATTCGATATCTAATGGCATTGGCATTAATTGCTGAGCAAATCCCATCATTCTTACCTTATCAACTACTTGTTGTCCATTCTCGAAACTTCCTGCGCATCCGTCGTGCATAATATCTATTTTTTAGTGTTAGTTCTTTATTCTATTTCTGTGATTAATATCTCAATCTAAAAGCCAATATCTTCTTTCTGAATAATTTCTCCTTGACGTAATCTTGTTCTCATATTTTGAACCACGGCATCCATTCTTTCAAGATCACTCAATAAATTTTGCTCCTCATCACTAGTTTCAATCACTTTATGAATACCGCCATTTTTAATTACGATACGCTTATCACCCATAAGAGCAAGAATAGGATCGTGAGTTGCCATCAGAACAATCTTTTCTTCGCCGACTAATAAATCCAAAGCACGTTTTCTATCAATACCGGCATTCTCAATCTCATCAATTAAAATAATTGGCGACTTACTTAAAATTGCGGTATCTGCAATCATTAAAGCTCGCGATTGACCACCACTCAAACTCGTAATAGGCGTTGTTAATTCGAACTTCTCTCCTGCCAAATCATTGGCTTGTGCAAAAATCTTATTTATGACACCTTCAACATCTTCAACCAAACGAGACTGTGCATGTAGTTCAATAAACTCATAAACCGTTAAGTCCATTACAAAGTTCATATTTTGCGATAGCTGAGCAACAAGTTTATTACCTGAATTTAATCGCCACTTAGAATCACCTACTTCCCCATTAACAAGTACAGAACGAGAAGTTGGTGTATCTTTTTGTGCTACCCATTCAATATCTGCCAATAAACGACTTTTTCCGGAACCAGTAGGACCTACAATACATACAATCTCACTCTTATTTATCTTTAACTCTTCAAATTTTTCAACCTCACCAGATTTATTCGTTCCAGGTAATAATGTGATTGAATGAACACCATCATCCTCATCTTCTCCTAAGAATTCAAGCATTTGATCGATATAAATACACATCGAATCTAAAACCTGAGCTTTATCCATTGCTCTGTTCTCTTGCTCTTCTTCTTCGTCAAGAAAATCCAAATAGTTAACAAGTGCTATATCTAAGTTTCCATTCAGCTGCAAAGTATGTTCTTCGAAAAAACCAGGTAAAAATGGGTATTTCTCAAATAAATCGGCAAGTGTTTTACTCTGTATATCGTTTACTGTAATCATTTTCTAAATCTAAATTGGTTAATTGAAATCCTCAATAATCTATTTCTTATCACTCATGTCAATCTTTCGAACATTACCCATTTGGTAAGATTCACCAATTCGGGTTTCACCCAAACAATATGAGCAAAGAGCCGATGGCATTGAAAATCTCAACTTCTCACCAACAAGTGTTTTCACTTCAACTTTATCATCATATAAAAGAGTACTTAACTCATAAGCTCCCTGCCCCGTTAAACCATTTACGTGCATAATCGTCGCTCCTGGATTCACCGTATTTACTCTTGAAGCAAACACTTCACGCTCAGCCTGAGAAACGATATCGCCTTTTGTGATGATAACAATATCAGCCGTTTTTAGCATGGGTCCAATCTTCTTTGGCGTATTAATACCACTTAAATTATCTATTACACAAACAGCAGTAACAGTTTTGATGTATGGAGAACAACGGTTACACAAACCTGCCGATTCTGTAATTAACAAATCCAATCCCTCTTTCAATCCCCACTGTGTTACTTCCTCAATATTACTTACAAAATAATGATCCGGACAAAGCGAACCCGAAAGTCCTTTCTTAACTTTTACTCCTGCTTTTTCGTATAGTATATCGTCATCGGTATACAAACAGTCGAATTTGACAACTCCAACCTTTAAACCACGCTTTTGAACGGAGTCAATAGTCTTTAAAATAACGGCTGTTTTTCCTGATGAAGGAGGTCCTGATACTGTAACTAAATTCATATCTTAAGGTTATATCTATTAAAATGTATGAGTTAATGCAAACGTCTTACTTGCGAAATTAAGACCTGAAATTAATCAATTCTAAATTAAGGTTGAGGCGAAAAACTTAAAGGTCCCATATTCTTAAAGCTATTATCCTTTATTGCTTTATTAAAGATACCTTCACACTTAACGATTAACTCTCCAATGTTGTTTGAGTTGATATAATCCCAACCCAACCACATAAACTTATTCTTTTCTGGAAGTCTGTTATCGACTTCAGGATTTATACTAGGGAATAAACCTTGATGTGAAAGAATTTCACCAACACCTTTTGATGCAAAGAAATCAATAACATCCTGAGTTTTATCCAATTTATCTTTCTTTGTTAGCATGAAAATAGGACTAATAATAGCTCCATCTTCTGGCCAAACCGCAACCATACTACCACCCTCTTTCACCATTTTAGTAAAGAAATAAGGCATAATAGTAATGGCTGGTCTATCCTTTTTCTTCGTATGTGATTTCACCATTTGCGATGGGTGCATACTTTCCAAAAGACATTCTCCTAAGCCTTTAACACCTTCTTCACCATAAGCTTTATAGATATGTAACAACATAGAGTTGAACAAATCAAAGTCACTAATTGGAAGGCTCACACTATTTTTAAATTCAGGCTTGAATAAATCTGCCCAAGTACGAGGTACTTCTCTATCTCCTAATTCATCCTTATTTACAAGAAATACAGCTGGCACAACACCAATCATTGAATAGTGTCCTTCAGGATCTTTTAAACATATATCTTCGTTATCAAAATCTTTATTCAAACGCTCAAATCCAGTGCTATCAGCAAATACATCACGCTTCTTAAATTTACCCATCAGCTTCTCGTCAAAAAACAAATCGAAACCTGCAGAGATAAAGATATCAGCTAATTTATCTGGGTTATCTTCGTTAATAACATCTCCCATCAACCAATCTAGCCCCATTGAAGCTGCCTTCAAATCATAAACAATCTCTCTATCGTTAGCTTTCTTGTAATCTTCAATAAAAGCATCAATTCCTTCAACCAGTGGCACACGAACAGGACATGGCAACAACCCCTGAACATGAACAGCATCCTCATCAGTACTCGTTTCTTTCTGATTTAAATCTGCATCAATTTGGTTTCTTGTCAAGTCAATACCTTCAACTAATAAAGATGCAAATGCGTCGACATTTAATTTTTTCATCTTTAAAGCCATATCGAGAGTCAAAGACTTACCGAAAAGTTCTCTTTTCTTAGGATCTTCCAACTGCTTGAATCCGTTTGAGACAAAAATCTTAATTGTTTCAGGGAAACGTGTGCAAATATCAAGTAAACTATCGGTATTTTTAAAATATTGATTCTCCATATCTATGAGCTTTTATTTAATTTTCTATTACAAAAGTAGCTCTGGTAACAGTTTTAAAATGTAACTAATGTTACACTCTCTGTTTTTTCTCAAAAAAATAAAGCATGAAAGTTTATTACTCAAACTAAGCCCTCTTCTTTTAATTGATGATAAATAACCAGATAAACCTGACGAACGTATTTTTTCTATAGATAAAAGCTATTAATTTCATATCTTTAAGGCAGTTATACCGATTTCATTGCTCAAAATAAATTCAACTGCTTTTGAGATCTCTTGTAAAAATAGCAATTAGACTACTGAGTATCATACTATTACTCAGTATCTATTTGCACGCCAATGCTCAAGATGATATAGTAGAATTCTCAAGTACATCAAGCAAGACACTCTGCCCTCTTAATAACGGAGTAGTTACATCATTACAAACCTCATCTCTTGAAATATCTGGTCCAACAGATAAAATATGGTATGCTTCTTACTCAATAAACGGTGGTCCTTCTGAGAATATGAATGGCGGCCTAGGTATAAACACAAGTATTTTCGATTTTGAAATTAGTTTTAGAAATGACAGTAAAAAACTAAAAACATTCACCGTTCAAATTGAAAAAGCCTGGCTCGAGGATGGAACACAACTGACCATTTCTGCAAATGATGATAGCCGAGATGTAACAGTTTATCCACTTACCAAACCTAGTGTACAAGCATACGAAAACAAAATAAAAACAAATTCTGAAGAAGATTATACAGTAATAATTGGAATGAATTCTATTTACAAAGGAGAACTTCCAACTGGTGCTTCACAAATGAGTTACAACACTGAAGTTATTGATGCCTTTAAATACATCAACTTTCGGATTAAGTGGCAAGCAGAAGCAGGAATCACAACTTTTAAATCAATTGAAAAAACTGGTTTTGGTTGTAATAGCGACACCATCTATAGCAATATTGAACTCAAAAATGAATTTAGTGTAGATCTTGGAGATGATAGAAACATATGCTCAGGTGAGACTGTTACCCTAACACCTGCAATAGATCTAAAATCGGAATACACTTACTTGTGGAGTACAGGTGAAACAAGTGAAAGTATAGAAGTAAATAAAATCGGGGAATACGAACTCTCGGTTACTGACACAAGAGACAATCAAAAAATAACGAATCAGGTTAATGTTAATGTTCACGATTCGCCTCCTATCAATATTGATGATGTTATCATGATGGATGGCTCTCCAATCCAACTTGATATTCAAAAAGAAGGTTGTACCTATCTATGGTCTACAGGAGAAACAAGTAGCAAAATTGAGATTTCCACACCAGGAGATTTTTCTGTCATGATTACCTCAGAATATGGATGTACTAATTCTAAATCATTCACTGTTAAAGACCAATCATCATTCTTCACTTTAAATCTTCCCAATATCATTCATATGTGTGCCCAGGAAACGATGACTTTGAGTCCATATATGGATATCGATCAGGAGTACACTTACGAATGGAGTACGGGATCAACGGAAAGAGAAATAGAGATCAGTACTGAGGGGACTTACACTTTGAAAGCAACAGATCCTAATGGCTATTCTCAAACAGCAAGTTCAAAAATTTATTATCATTCAAAACCTATCGTTGATTTAGGAGATGATTTCATTCTGTGGGATGGTGAATCAAAAGAATTAAATGCTCAAAATACTGGTGCTAGTTTCAAGTGGAGTACATCTGAAATGAGTCAAATAATTACTGTGAATTCTGGAGGTGAATTTTGGGTAAATGTAATTGATGAATATGGCTGTGCTAATGCAGATACCATCAATGTGGACTACAGAGAAGGTGAAAAATTCCGAATCGAGTTGGGTGATGATAGAAGCATCTGTCAAGGTGATTCTGTATTAATTATACCTGAAATAATTGGACATCCGGTTTCGCCACTCGTTTATAATTGGGTAGATCAGAATCATAATGACGCTGAAATTTACTTAAAAGAAGAAGGCAATTTCTTACTGGAAGTAACCGACAATTTAGGTAATATCGAAAGTGCTGAAATACACATCACTGTACTCCCAGCTCCAATTGTCAATTTAGGTGAAGATATCATTGATTATCCAAACTTAGAACAAAAACTAATTGCTAATGTTGATAATGTGAGTTACAACTGGTCAACAGGAGAAGTCAGCAAATCTATTACAATCGAAAATACAGGAACCTATTGGGTAGAGGTTATTAACGAAGCTCAATGTTCAGCCCGAGACAGTATTTATGTGAAATTCTTAAACGATTATCCATTTGTCGGCTTACCTAAAGCCTTTTCTCCAAACGGTGATAGTCACAACGATCTTCTTTTTGTTCGTGGTATTGATATTGACAAAATCAACTTAATGATTTATAATCGACTGGGTAAGAAAGTATTTGAAACTTCAGATATAAATCAGGGATGGGATGGCAGATACAACGGTCATATTCAGGACATGGATAGCTACTACTACAGCCTTGATATTACTTATACCAATGGAGTGATGCGAACTAAAACCGGTAAATTCTCCCTTCTTAGATAATAAATAAGCTTTTTACAGTCTTACATCTCCACTTTACCGATTAGTCGTCTTGGAATTTCTCATTAATCGAACTATTCATTAATTTAGATTTTCTCTTAACCTAATCAATTAACTTATGCTAAAAGCTAACGAGCTATCTAAATCATATAAAGAAGTAAAGGCCCTATCGGGAATTTCTCTTAAGGTAAAAAAAGGTGAATTATATGGTTTACTCGGTCCCAATGGAGCAGGAAAAAGTACTTGCATCAATATTCTGAGTTCACTCATTAAACCAGATTCAGGAGAAGTATTCTATGATGGCAAATCACTCTCTGATAACAGAAAGTATTGTAGGCAAATACTTGGTGTTGTACCTCAGGAAATTGCCCTTTACGAAGATCTATCAGCTTTTGAAAACCTAATGTTCTGGGGTAAACTATATGGAATAAAAGGGAAAGCTCTTGAGACCAAAATAGACGAACTTCTCAAGATGCTGGGACTTTTCGACAGACGAAAGCATAAGGTGAAAACTTACTCGGGAGGAATGAAAAGGCGCATTAATATTGCCGCAGCCCTACTTCACGATCCTGAAATTGTTTTTATGGATGAACCTACAGTCGGAATCGATCCGCAAAGTAGAAATTTAATTTTTGAAGTTATAGAACAACTACATGCCAAGGGTTTAACCATGATATACACGACACACTATATGGAAGAAGCCGAGCGTTTATGTGACAGAATTGGAATTATTGATGAAGGAAAAATTTTTAGAGAGGGAACCTTAGCTGAGTTGAGAAAGGCTTCATCTATTAAAGAAGAAATTAAGCTCAAATTCTCGAATCCTGAGAAGAATGAGCTTATTGACCTAAAGGAAAAACACGAGCAAAACTTAATCGTAAATGAACATCAACTTGTTCTGTCATCCAATCAATCAGATGTTGATTTACCTCTATTGATTCAAGGCTGTTTAGCTTCGCATTTAAAAATTGAAAATATTAGCATTAGCAATGTGAATCTCGAATCGATATTCCTCGAATTGACAGGAAAATCTCTTAGAGATTAGTTCTCCAGATCATTGAATTCTTTATCAAAAACACCCACAACATGTTCAATTTAGCATTAAAAGATATACAACAATACTTCAAGGATAAAACAGCAGTCTTCCTCTCACTACTATTGCCTATAGCACTAATGACAATTTTTGCTTTAATGTATGGCGGAATCGGAGGTTCTAAAGAATCTAAACCAATCACTCTTCTTTTTACCGATCAGGATAATACTGAGATTTCAAAAGAAGTTTATGTAAAATTGGATTCTCTTGATGGACTCAAGCTCGTTAACAAACCCTTAGCTGAGGCAAAAAAATTAATAAAAAAAGGTAAGAGTGCTTCTGCTTTTGTTTTATACAAGGGCTTTCAAGATTCAGTCATCTCTGGTCAGAAACTTCCTATGGAACTTTTCTATGATGAAGCCAAGGAAATTGAAGTTGGATTGCTTCAACAGGCTTTATGGTCCAATCTGTTTGGTATTACCATGAAGAGAAGTATGAAAGGTAAAATAAACGACTGGCTGGTAGAAAAGAATCCTGATCTATCTTCCAGTGAGTTGGATGAAATTCAAGAACATATTTCTGAGCAATTCAACGAATTTGAACAAACAGAAAATGATTCAGAAATTAAAGAAGATTCTGGTTTGCCAATGACCGCTCTGGTTAGTGAAAAGAAAGATGGTAATTTAGGCTTGGTTCAAGCCATTGCAGGTATGGCTATAATGATGTTACTTTTTAGTGTATCTGCTAGCGGAGCATCTCTATTGAAGGAGAAAGAAGAAGGAACTTTACGTCGTTTACTTGTTGCACCTATCTCTCCTCAGAGTATATTGTATGGTAAAATGCTTTCAACACTATTCCTTGCTATTCTACAGCTTACGGTTATGTTTCTGTATTCGTGGTTAGCTCTTGGCTTAGATATTTTCATCAACTTACCAGCTTTGATTCTTATGATTTTATCATCGGCAATAGCCTGTAGTAGCTTTGGAATTTTTATGGCTTCTGTTTGTAAAAGTCGCAAGCAGGTTGAAAGCCTATCAACACTCATCATTCTGGTTATATCTGCCTTAGGTGGAAGTATGATGCCAATGTTCTTTATGCCTGCTATTATGCAAAAAATTGCCGTTATATCAGTAAACTATTGGGCCATGGATGGTTTCTTCGATATTTTCTGGAGGCAACTTCCAATAGCTGATATCATTCCAAATGTTCTCGTATTACTTGGAATTGGATTTGGTTTAACCGCCATATCGGTTATTAGTTTCCGTAAGAGTATTCTAAAAATGATGTAAACGGAGTTCATATAAAATAAGAAAGGCTGTTGGAATAATCCAACAGCCTTTCTTTTATATTTAGAATCGGAATTACTCCACAATATTCATTTCATCAAGAAGGTATCCGGCACCTGCAAATTTATCAACGATAAATAAGACGTAACGGATATCTAATGATACATTTCTACAAATAGTTGCATCGTACATTAAATCAGACATTACACCTTCCCAGGCACGGTCGAAATTTAACCCAATCAACTCACCATTAGCATTCAATACAGGAGAACCAGAGTTACCACCAGTTGTATGGTTTGTTGCAGCAAAACAAACATTCATCTGTCCATTCTGACCGTAACGACCATAGTCTTTAGTTGCGTATAGATCTCTTAACTTTTGAGGTACATCATAATCGAAAATATTTGGATTATCCTTTTCGATGATACCTTCAAGCGTTGTATAATAGTCATAGTTTACTGCATTTCTAGCTTTATAACCAGCAACTTTACCAAAATGAACACGGAAAGTTGAATTTGCATCAGCATAAAATACTTTATCCGACTCCATTGCCATTAAACCAGCCATATAAGTACGTTGCAACTTATCAACCTTATTCTTTAATTCAGAATACTTAGGGCTAATTGCCATCGTGTATAAGTCAAGAATACTCATGGCCATGACATAAGCAGGATCTTTAGCGATCCTCTTAGCATTTGACGGCTTGTAGTTAGCCAGTAGCTTCTCAAGTTGAGCTTGGTTAGCAAGTACTGATTTAGCCATTGCTTTATTCGCGTAAGCTTTAAAATCACCATTGTATTTTTTAGCTATTGTTTTTAATTCCTCTGGTTGAAATTTAGCTTCAACATTGTCGAAATACATACGCATCATTGCCTCTAACAACTTCTGATCTGTAGCCTTATTGTAATTCTTATAGAAAGAAGTCGCTTTCTTTTGCAAGCCTTTTACTTCTTTAGCAATTGCCTCTGAATCTTTCTTATCCAATGAAACAAGCTTTTTGAAATTGCCTGCAAATTTCACAACTTCTGATCCTGAAAAACCAGCCTCAAGAGCATAATCGCGAGCCAGACTATATGGCGTCATTTCTTCATAAATGCCTTTCATTTGCTCAAGAATACCAGCATATTTTGCTTTCAACTTAGCATCAGAGTTTGCCCATTTTTCGAATCTAGCTTCTAAGTCCTTCTTCTTAGTAATCGCATCTAATCTCTTTAAACCTTTGATCTCACCTTGCCATCTTTTCCATGAGTTTGCAACACCAGCATATTTTGCTGAATACTGAATTCTCACCATTGGTGAAGCATCCATATCAGCACGCATTAAGTCTAGCTTCTTAGTTCTCAACTTAATTTTATGAGGATTGTCAACCTGAGTCATCATCTCTAATGCATACGAAGTTAAATACTCAGTTGTTGTTCCCGGGTAACCAAATACCATTGTGAAATCACCTTCGTTAATACCTTTCAACGAAATTTTGAATGAAGACTTAGCTTGCAATGGTACATTGTCCTTTGAATAAGAAGCAGGCTTATTGTCTTTGTTTGCATAAATTCTGAACATTGAGAAGTCACCTGTATGACGAGGCCACATCCAGTTGTCAGTGTCACCACCAAATTTACCGATAGCTGATGGAGGCGCTCCTACTAAACGAACATCCTTAAAGATTTCGTAAACTGAAAGGAAATATTGGTTACCTGCAAAATAAGCTTTTACACTAGCACGGTATTCTGAGTTTTTCTCAGTTTCAGCTTCAATTTTCTTGATGTTTTCTCCGATAATCTTTGAACGATCTTCTTCTTTGGTATCATCATTAACACCTTTAAGAACTTCAGCAGTTACATCAGCCATGCGAATTAGAAATGAAGCTGTAATACCTTCGTTTACCAATTCCTCACCTTTGTTCATTGCCCAGAAACCATCTTTCAAATAATCGTTCTCAAGTGTTGAGTGATTCTGAATAGCACCGTATCCACAATGGTGGTTGGTAACCATTAATCCTTGATCAGAGATCAATTCTCCTGTACAAAAGTGACGAAACGGTCTTCCTTCGCGTCCTAATCCTACTACAGCATCTTTCAAGCAAGCCTGATTAACATCGTAGATATCCTCAGCAGTCAGCTTAAATCCAGCTTTCTGCATGTCTTCAATATTGTACTTTTTCAACAGCATAGGAATCCACATTCCTTCGTCTGCTTTTACCTGATTACCCACTAATAATAGTACGGCAGTCAGCAATAATGTCATTTTTCTTAACATGGTTTGTTGTGAGTTTGTTATTATTATTCTAGTTGTGTTTATAATTAATGACGAATTATCAATTACGAATTACGAGATTTCACAGTTTTCTGTATACTCCCTATTATTCTTAAAAGCTCATCAATATCTTTTAATAGACTATCACTTTCATCCTTCGAAAGGTAGTCTGTATCTTGTAGTAAACGAATCCAATAATGCGCTTCTCTAGCCTCTTTATACGAAATCGTTAATTTGGCAAAGAAATCTTTTTCACTTTGTCCTCCAATAGCCTCTTCAATATTAGCCCCAATAGAAGTTCCTGATCTCAATAACTGTTTACTTAAGACATATTCCTTTTTAACGTCTTGCAAATACCTCGACAGTTTCACGATTCTAACTGCAAAAGCATAACTCTTTTCTTGTACGATATTATCCTTCTTCATATCAAATTCTAATTCGTAATTGATAATTCGTAATTAAATTCATTAGAATTTAGAAAGTTCTTGATATAGTCGTTGAATTGGCAAGCCAACAACATTAAAGTACGAACCTTCAATTCCGTCTATCCCTACAAAGCCGATCCACTCCTGAATACCATAGGCTCCTGCTTTATCAAATGGTTTATAATTGTCTATATAGTAATCTATTTCTTCCAGATTTAATTCTTTAAAGTGAACATGCGTTGTCGTTGAGAATGTTGCTTCCTTTTCTTTTGATTTCAGACAAACACCTGAAATCACCTGGTGCGAACGGCCAGATAACATTTTCAACATTTTTACGGCATCAGCCCTATCTTTGGGCTTTCCTAATACCATATCGTCAACACAAACAATGGTATCAGCGGTAATCACCAATTCCTTTTCATTCATATCAAGCACAAAAGCCTCTGCTTTTAGCTTAGCTAGATAAACAGGAATTTCTTCGCCTTTTAGATGATCAGGATAAACTTCCTCAACATCTTTAGTTTGAATTTTAAAATCAAGGCCCAACTCTTTCAACATCTGATGACGTCGTGGCGATTGAGATGCCAATATCAATTGATAATCTTTTAGATTATTCAACATAGGTTTAGAAATTTGTATTTGAGAGAATATGATTGACAACAAAAGCGTATGAAATACCAGCAAGTATTGCCAATCGTAATAAAAACACCCCGAATTTTAAACTTTCGTCCTTTTTCAGTTTCAAAACTAAATAGGCAAGTAAAAACAATGGGATAATAATTAGAAGGCTAAAGTACCAAGGTGTAATTTTATCAACCGGTGCATTTAAGAACTGATACCATACGCCAAAAACTGATGCGCATAAAAATAGAATTAAACTTACAATAATAAGTTTAGTCCATTTAAAACCGATAATAAAAGGTAAGCTTCTTCTTCCGATTTCCTTATCTCCTTTTACCGAAATTAAATCACGTACAAATTGATGAATTAAAACAGCAAAAAATGAAAAGAAGGAGAAAGCTCCTACCCAATACAAAAGATAATCGAAATTTGTTTCTGAGGCTACAAGCACCTCAGCATAGGTTTTATTTAATGGTGGGATCTCGTAGATCACAACCAAAAATGGTATAGCCGCACAAATAAATGCTAAAACCAAATTTCCCAGTATGAAATGATTCTTGTAAGAAGTAGAGTAAAACCACAACAAACCTCCAGCCATAAAAAAGATCAAGACAAATTGCCAATGACCAACTTTATATGAGACATAACCACCCAAAACTACACCAATAAAACTAAAGGATTGGTGTAACATGAGCGAAATTCGACGACTGATCTTTCTTCCCACAATCACGTCTCGCTTATTTAGCCGATCAGCTTTAGAATCAAAATAATCGTTAATAATATGCCCGCCTGCTGCAACAAAAAGGGTCGCCATTACCAAAATTGCAAAATTAAGATCGCTCAACTGCAATTGAATTCTATTAATCGCCAAAATAGGCTGAATAATAAAATATCGCATTACGTATTGTGTCAGAGCAATAATTATCAGATTGGGTAAGCGAATTAATTTTAACAAGCTGAGCATTTATATTATATTGAATGAATGAGTCATATGTGAATGAGTAATTTTGCCTCTTCACACTTTATCCTTTTTCCTTTAAACTTTAAATCTTATATGCTTTGAATCTTAGTATCTGTTGCAAACCAGTTACCATGAGCACGAAGTACTTGCTCCATTACATCACGAACAGCTGCACAACCACCATCCATATCAGAAATATAAGCTGAAATTTCTTTAATCTGTGTTACAGCATTCTTAGGACAAGTCGGCACACCCACTCTTTTCATCACCTCATAATCAGGTAAATCGTCACCCATATACATGATATTATCTTCCTCAATCTTGTGTTTTGATAGAAAATCTTCAAAATCAGCTATCTTATCTTTCGACGACATATAAATATCTTGAACACCCAAACCACGGTAACGTTTTTCAACCGCACTTGATGTTCCTCCCGTGATAATAGCGACCGGATAACCTTTCTTTACAGCATACTGAATCGCGTAACCATCTTTGGTATTCGCTGTTCTCAACAACTCCCCATCAGAATCGATAGTGATACACTCTGTAGACAATACACCGTCTACATCGAAAATGAAAGCCTTAACTTTCATCAAATCTTCTTTAAAAAAGGCCATATATTATAAATTTACTTTTAATTCCCTCTAGTATTATCCAATCACTTTTACTCTGATAATCTTGACTTTAATCACTTATTATCTTTCGAATGCAAGCGATAAATACTTTGACTCACAAATCTATACAATTTTTGAAAATCAGGATGCATATTTAAGCTTTCCTCATGTGCTTTTATAACATCTTCGTCGAAACGAACAGCAGGTCCGGTTTGTGCATTTTTTGCTGATAATTCCTGAACCTTTTCGGCTGTCTCCTTTATCAAAGGTTTTAACAAATCGAAATCCATATTTTCATCCTGCAGCAACTCTTGCCCAATATGGTACATATGATTGGTAAAATTGCATGTAAACACAGCGGCCATATGTAATTGCTTACGTTGCTCCGATGATAATAACTGAACTGAATTAGAAATCATCTCACCTATTCCGACAAGCTGAAATTCTAGTTTAGAGTTATTGGCTTCAATGCAAATTGGAATATTAGAAAAATCCACTTCACGAGCTTTTGAGAACGTTTGTAACGGATAAAAAACCCCATAATTAGTAGTATAAGCTTCAAAAATCGACATTGGTAAACTTCCAGCTGTGTGAACCATAAATTTGTCTTTCAATTGCAAGCTTTCAAGAGCTGTAGGCAAAGCCTTATCGCTTAAAGCAAAAATATAAAGATCGGCATCATGATTAACTTTCGCATAATCGAAACAGAAATCCGCATCAATCTGCTTAGCCAATGTTTCTGCAGATTCTTTTGTTCTACTATACACCTGAGTGATATTGAACTTTGCTTTTTTTAAAACCAATGCCAGTTGAGTGGCTAGATTACCAGCTCCAATAAATACAATGTTTTTAATCATTTAATATCTATATTAAAGATAGCCTTAGTGAATTTTCCACTTGGCATATATATTTAGATCGCAATTTAATACAAAAAAATAATGAAATATGATTTTATTCGCACTAGCCTATTTTTATAGGAGTATCATAATAAAAAAAGACAAAACCTAAGTTTTGTCTTAAAAAAATAAACCATATACTAACTCTACTCAAATTACGAAGGTTGTCGAAAACGAAATTTAAATCTTTTACAGTTTTTCTTTTTGTCCTTTATCATCTACTCGATAAAAAGTTTCACCATTTACTATTAATAAGGCCTGTGCCTCCTCATGATGATCAACATCAACTCTTACAACTCGACCACCAAAATCAAATGAAACCTCATCAACAACATTATGTCCTACAATTATTCTTTGGGCTTTATAGAAATCTAATAGTGCATCTAAGTTTTGACTTGAGATCTTAAGATAATCTTTATAATCAACCACCATACCTCGATACCAAAGAAGTCCCATTCTTCCATACAGAAAATCAATCAATTCAATACCTGCACGCACATCTCTATCAGTTCCAATATAAGGAATCGCTGTATTATTTAACTCTTCAACAGATAAGTTTTTATCCAACAGTTCTTTGCTCAAACCAGCATGAACAAAAATACAATCTCCGACCTTTGCTATTAATTTTTTTGTTCTCAACCATTTCCCAAGCTCGGTACCATTACCATATAAATCCTTATACCCAATAGCCAAAGAACTTGCAATTGCCTTATACTTCTGTTGTGTGTATTTCCAATTGCCACGTAATAGCATATCTTCATGATTTCCAATAATAAAATGGACCTTACCTCCTGCGTTTTCAGCTTCAGATTCGAGCTTATAGATTAGCCACAAAACCTGTGTTACGTAGTTTCCGCGGTCTACAAAATCACCATTGAGAACAAGATGTCCATTCCCAAAAATCCATTTATAATCTTCATCAATAACATGATTAGACTTTAGCAGATCTACAAAGGCACTTATATCTCCCTCTATATCAGCAACAACCAACACTTTTTCAGCTATTGGATAAATGGCTTCTTCTCTTTCGTGCTTTCCTTTTAATTGAACTTTAAAGGTTTTGTATGGTTCTGGTAATTCAACATCAAATTCAGATTTTCCAGACATATCTTCACGAACAAGTTCATGTTTAATATTGACGGATACAGATTCTACTTTCTCGTCTGAATAAAATATATAAGGTCCATCAACACCATCGTATAAAGTAATATGATCAGCTAATATGGACATTACTTCTCTATCAGCATATTTATTCGCATAATACAAGACATCATGACCATCAGGATTTTTCACATCCAAGTTAGCCCCCTTCTCTATCAAAAGTTTGAGAACCTCCAGCTGCTTGTATTTAACTGCGTACATCAAAGGTGATTTCGAGGACTTAGTGGTACTCATTGCATTAACATCGGCACCACTCTCAATTAAGAAAAGAGCTATTGAGGATTCTTTCTCCTTTATCGAATAATTCAATAAAGAATAACCTGAAGAATTAGTCGTATTTAAATCGCTTGAAGCATCTACAGCAGCTTTAAATTGTTCTAAATTGCCTTTCGCAATAAGCTCAAATAGCTTATCACCTGCTGAATTTTCTGATTTGGTACACATGACAAAGGCAAGTGCTAATAATAGAAATATATATGGTGTTTTTTTCACTTTTCTTGATTTAAGATTACAAAAAGAGGCTGTTTAAAGCTTAACATCAAACAGCCTCCTACTTTACCAACTATTTAAGTTTGAAAATTATTATTTGTCCGGTAACACATAACTAATAATCTGGGTTTTGAATCAAATTTGGATTCGCATTTCTTTCTGAAATAGGAATTGGATAAACTATCTTGTAATAGTTCCAATCAATAAATTTTGGAACACTTGAGCTTTGCCTCTTAGTCAACCTGGGTCTGTCAATATTCAACTTATTTCTTGTCAAATCAAAGAAACGATGCCCTTCTGAAACAAATTCTTTTCTTCTTTCAAGTAATATTCTATCCAAATCAATATCAGCTTCAGCAACCGTTGCTGTAGGGTCAGCACGCTCAACAATTTTATTCAAATACAAAGTTGCATTAACAGGATCAGCTTCCTTAATTGCAGCTTCGGCAGCGATAAGATAAAGTTCAGAAAGTCTAAAAACAGGCGTATTACTTGTATATGACGGATTAGAAAGGGTTTTCCCTTCTTCCCATGCAGCTACAATTTTGTCTTTAGTATTTCCTTTCCCGGGAAACTTAAGCACTCTACCTTGAACATCGTATTTGTAAGTTCTGTAATCGTCATACAAAAGCTCTTTACGAATATCAGCATCGTCGAATATTAAAGTTAACTTCTTTGTCGCAGCAAAAATATAATACCCATCAGGATCAGCATAATTACCTATAGATTCAAGTCCTCCATTATCGGTCAGAGTATTCGAAATAGAAAAAATAGATTCTGATGTGTAATCGTCAGCCCATGAATCAACATACTTATCGCGAGATACCAATTCATATGGGCTATTATCGATAATGTCTTTAGCAGTAGAATACGCTAAAGCATTGTCTTCTTTATAAAGGTAAACTCTGGCCAAAATAGTTTTTGCTGCCCAATGATTGATATAACCATCAGTCACCTCAGTATCCATTAAAGGAATAGCAATAGTGAGATCATTTATTACTTGCTCGTAAACTTCTTTAACCGTGTTTCTTTCTTTTTTAGCATCCCAATCAAGAATCGTGGTAATAATAGGTACACCTAGAGAGCTACCACCATTGTGAGAATAAGGAAGACCAAACATTCTACAAAGATCAAAATGAGCAAGTGCGCGAATAGTTAGGGCTTGCCCTTTCATGCTATTTTTCATTGTCACATCCGATTCTGAAACAGCTTCAATAGCTTCAAGGTGATTCAAAACTCTGTTTGCCTGGCGAATTGCAGTATAAGGTACTGACCACATTCCTGAGGTACATTTCTCAGGTGTATATTGATACCTGTTTTCAGTTCCTAATCTGGATGAAGATAAACTTAGCATATCATCAGCCCGAACGTCACTTCTAGCTAAATAACCATTATTGTAATAATCATTATCCGATAATATATTGTAGGCTCCATGCAAAAGCATCTCTACATCATCAAGTGTATTTACTGCATCCATACTCTGCGATGTGCTCGAGTCCAGATCAAGATAATCTTCTGAACATGATGAAAGCAACAACACAAAACTAAATGCTATTATATATATGTTTTTCATTTTTATCATTTTATTTACTTTAAATTATTAAGCTTTATCATTTAAAAACCCAACTCTACACCAAAGGTTATGGTTTTGGTATTAGGTATTTCGAATGTTGTTCTTCCACTATACGCTTGCTCCGGATCACACAAATCTTGTTCTGACCAAGTCAAAAGATTTGTAGCTTGCAGATAAACTTTTAGAGAACTTAGCTTAGCTTTATTAGTAAGCGATTTCGGAAAACTATAGGCTAATGAAATATTCTTAAGTCTTATAAAATCATTGTCAAATAAAAATCGCGTTGAATAAGCTGCTGAATCATCATCTCTATCCCATATTCTTTGTGGGTGAGCAGCGACATCACCTGGCTTCTGCCATCTGTCTAACTGATCTTTCTGGAATGAATAAGAAGTTGAGCTAGCTCCGTCTCTCCATGATTTATAACCTGATGAGTACCAAATTTTACCGCCAACAGCAAAATTAAATAGGAAGGATAGCTCCAAGCCCTTATACGAAAGTGTATTGGTTAATCCACCAAAAAAGTCAGGATCAGGGCTTCCTGCAATCATCTGATTGGTATCTCCGTAGTCATTGGTTATTTTTTTAACCTCTTTCCCATCAGCATTTGTTTCATATTCATAATTACCTTCTTCGTCGACAACATACCATTGAGGTTTTCCATTATCAACATTAACCCCAGCCCATGGTTTTAGATAAAAAGTATAATAAGGCTGTCCTTCAATCTTAATTGAGGTTGTACCCGAAATTGGCTCATTATTATAAAGTTTAACTACCTTATTTTTCACATGAGTGATATTGAAACTGGTAGCCCACCTGAAATTATCTGTGTTAATATTTTCAGACCTTAACTCAATTTCAAAACCTTTGTTCTCCATTTCCCCAATATTTTGCATTGTACTGCCAAAACCAGTAACTCTAGAAATAGGGACACTAACTAACAAATCCGATGTTTTACGTTTAAAATATTCAACTGAACCTGAAAATTTAGTCAAGAAACTAAACTCAGCAGCAAGGCTTAAATTATGGTTCTTCTCCCAAGTTAGATCCTGATTTTCGTACTGAGAATCAATCCCTGCAGGAACAGAATTGTATGATCCTGTATAAGAATACAATTGCTGGTAGCCATAATAAGAAGAAGGTAAGTTTCCACTTGTTCCATACGAAGCTCTTAACTTTAAATTATCAATAAAAGTTAAGTTCTTCATAAACTCTTCTTCGCTTAATCGATAAGATCCCGATAGCGACCAAAAGTTAGCCCAACGCTCATTTGTTCCCAATTTCGAACTTCCATCACGACGAATACTTGTTGATAAATAGTATTTGTTGGCATAATCGTAATTAAATCGTGACAAGTAAGAGATCAGTCTTTTCTCAGATTCTGAACCACTCACACCAGCAGGGTCAGAAGCTGTACTAAGAACCTTAATTTCTTCACTCGGAATATTCTTACCATAAGCTCTATAATATGAGCTTTTACTACTTTCAACTTCGAAACCTGCAAGTACATTTATATGATGTTTTTCTGAGAATGTTTTATCGTAAGTTAGAATAGACGAGGAAGTTGCCATGATTCTTTTTCTATTCGTATTCTCCATAGAACCATGTGATTTTCTTCCTGCACGAGAATTAGGAGATGAATAATCAAGTTCATCGTTATTAATCCAGTCGTAATAAGCTGTTGTTTTTGCTGTTAAACCTTCTGTAAGTTCATATTCCGCCCATGCTGAAGTTGTACTTCTGTATATCTCTGTGCTTTGCTCATTTAATTCATATTCGCGGACGATATTATATGAATTCCCATGCAAGACTTCTCTTAATTCGCCATTCTCGTCGTAAGGCGTTTCTGTAGGCCACGCTTTACGTGAAAGAAAATAAAATGGATTAGAATAGGAACTACCTCCAGATTGATAATTCCGAATTGTTTTGGCATTAACCATATTAACACCTATTCGAAATTTATCATTCACATTATGTGTCAAATTAATTCGCCCTGTATACCTTGTTAGATCTGAATATTCTGCAATACCAGTTTGATCGAAAACATTTGCTGAGATATAAAACTTCGTCTTCTTATTACCTCCTGAAGCAGAAAATTCCAGATTTTTAGTAACCCCTGTTCGAAACAATTCATCTTTCCAATCGACGAAACCTCCGGCAGGTTCTTCCCATCCATTATCTTCCAATTCGTCAGCAATTTCGTCTGCATCCATACCTGCGTTTACCATAGATTCATTAAGCAGAGTTAAATAATCTTCACCATTCACATTTTCAAAATTATCTGTAGCAAAGTCTGAAAATCCCATCGAAGCCTTAAGATTAAATTTAGCTTTTCCAGCCTTACCTTGTTTGGTAGTAATCAGGATAACACCATTGGCAGCTCGAGAACCATATAATGAAGCAGCGGCAGCATCTTTAAGAACAGTTAATGCCTCAATATCACCAGGATTAAGAGTCGACATATCGCTTGAAGAAACAGGAATACCATCGATAACATACAGTGGGTTGTTTCCTGCAGAAAACGATCCCATACCACGAATTCTAACTGATGTTGAAGAACCTGGCTGTCCACTCGAATTACTAACCGACAGGCCAGAAACCAGGCCTGTAAGTGATTTTTCGAAAGAACTAACAGGAATACGACTAATATCCTTTGTTTTGACAGTTGCTGCCGACCCTGTGAATGAAGTCTTCTTTGTTGTTCCATATGCAACAATCATCACTTCATCTAAATCTTTAGAGTCAATTTCCAGGCTCACATTAATAACATTAGAACGACCAATTATTATCTCCTGTGTTTTCATTCCTATAGAAGAAAATACCAAGACACCACCAGATGTATTTAGTTTTATGGAATAGTTTCCATCGATATCTGTTGAAGCGCCATTGGTTGTTCCTTTAACAACAACAGACACTCCTGGTAGTGATAAACCATCTTGGGCAGCAATCACATTTCCAGTTATTATTCGATCTTGGGCATTTACTTGCGCAAAAAAGAATGTAAAGAAGACACTTAAAAGTGCCATTCTGAGAATTACAAAATTCCTCTTTTTCATAAGCATACTCGTGTATTTTTAGATTAGTAAAAGGGTTAGTTTTGATTTACACAGTAAGTATTGCTCATTTTTTTTGAGGAAGAAAAAAAACAAGACACACAAGCTTAATACAGTTCTTTTTTCCTATGATACAAAATACATACACACAGATGTAAGCATCTAAAACAGAACAAATACAACAACCTCTTTTTTTTAGAAAAATTACATTACAGAGTTCCGGAACTCTAAATAAACATAAGAATTTAAGAAGGTATAATTAGGCAAATATGGACGGAAAATAATGAAGTCAAGCTAGATCAATCCCATTAATTGTGGATACCAAAATAAAACTAAAACAGTCAAATTTCAATAAATGGATTAACGCTTAAATACACTTAGTTAGTTCAATAGATAAGAAGTCTGTCTTCAAATAAATTCAGGAGATAATGGTCATCTCTGATTCACAAAAGCTATCAAAAAACTCCGCAAAACTAATATCCTTATTAGCAATACCCAGCTTTTTACGCAGACGTGTTCGTGCCACATTAATACTATGAGGTGTCTGTTTGGTAATAAAAGATATTTCTTTAGTATTTAAATCCAACTTTAAAAAAGCGATCAATTTTCGCTCATTATTAGTTAGATTGGGAAAAGTAGCCGTTAAACTTTTAAAGAAGTCACTATTTAACTGCTCGAATCGATAATCCAATTCATCAAATATCGAATTATTCTTATTCAACTCAATATTTTTAACAACATCCCGAACAGCTTTTTCTCTTTTGTTAGGAGACAAGTTTAGAGCAGATTTAAACTCAGAAGCCACCTCATCCATAAAGTTACTTTTTTCTCTAAGACTAATCATTGTGCTTGTTAATTCCTTTTTCTGACAAATAAGATTTTCTTCCAGAATATGTTTTTCAAGATTCATTTTTTCTTGTCGCAACTTATTCTTCTTATTTCGCATTGATATAAGAACAAGTAAGAATACTAAGACAACAATCGAAATGAGCAAGGATGAAAGCATCATTACATTAGAATTTCTGGCTTTCTGCAAGGCAATTTCTCTATCTTTTAATTGTTTATCTACTTTATAAGAACTTTCGATATTTACAATTCTTCTGGCCTGACTGATATTGAAAAGGCTATCGCTGGTTTCTTTATAAAGCTTAAAGTAGTCCAAAGCTTTTTTATGCTTACCATTCTGCTCAGCAATCTTATATAAATAATGATAATTACTATTGATATCAATTAGTATTCCTAATTGCTTTGACAGATCCAAAGCTTTTTTATAATAATACTCGGCAGAACCATATTCCTTATTCCTGTAATAGATGAATGCCAGCGTATTATACTTTGAACAAAACTCTTTAGAATCCTTATTTTCATCCAACAAACTTAAACTCTTTTGAATATAGGCATGTGCTTTATCAAATTGATTAATTTTAGCATACACCATTGCAATATTATTATACTGAGTCGATAATGAAGTTCTTGATGCTGCGTAATTCTTTTTAATCTCAACACTCTTCATATAATAATCGAGTGCAATATCATATTCTTCCAAATTATTATAGATAATACCAATATAATTATATGAGGAAGCGATGGATCGTGTATTATCATTCTTTTTATAAATATCGAGCGATTTTATATAATAAGCTAATGCCTTTTTATAGTGCTTCTGGTATTTATAGACGGAACCTAATGTATTGTAAACCCTAGCCAAATCTTTATCAGAGCCTTCGTTTTGTTCCAATAAGGTCAGGCTTGCTAATGCATACTCTACAGCCATAGAGTAGTTACAAATTGTTTTGTAGATAGAAGCAATTCGAATTTTATTGAGAGCTATTTTAGAAATAGATTTGCTTAATTTATAATGTTCATTAGACTTCTCAAGGTATTCTACAGCTATACTATACTCGTATAACTTTTCGTATTCACGACCAATTTTCCCATAAATTTTGGCTCTTTTTGTTATACTTAGATCCAAATTCAGTAAGGATGAAAATTCAGAAATCGCTTTAGTATGGTTCTCAATAAAAGAATAGTATTTTGCTCGTTTATATCGATATTTGTAAATGGTTTCCTTATTCTGATTTTTTACTGCCTTACTTTCAGCCTTATTAATTATTGATAAAATCTTAGAGGTGTCATTTTCGTAATAATAGTCGATTATTTTATCATATATTTCATTCTTTTCCAGCTCAGAAGATGCACTTACACTCTTATATAACAAGCTGTCAATATCAGTTGAAAAAACAGATATTGAGACGAATAGAAAACAAATAAAACTTGATAATCGTAGCACAAGCACGGAGGTATTATCCAAGAAATGAAACAAATAATTCCACTAATATAACTTTAACAGCTCATATTTCAATGCCAAATTGGGGTCTGCTTTTTAACTTAGAATTAATTAAAACTAAAATGCCTTTCAGACAGAATCGATATTTTATCAAGTTGATCAGTTATGCAAAAGTAAGTCCTCAGGTGAAGCTGCAATATTCTTCAAAGGTACTTTACCCTTATCAATCATAGAGAATAAATGCTTGCAAGCTCCCTTTAAATCGTCGTACATATCTTCTGCAATTAGAACCAAACGATCATCACACCATTCAAGATGATTTAATTCCACTGTTTGTTTGTCGCGAGAAAGTAGGTGAAGCGATTTGCTAGGCACAAAAGAATGAGTCAATTGGTTGCGCAACTTATCGTACAACCAATGGTCATTATTTACCGCACGATACTTATTTCCCATCAGAATATTCAATGCTTTTGAAAAACGCTTAGACGACTGAGCACGAGCTTTCAATGGTTTATTATCGAGGAAACAACCGAGGGCTTCAATAGCCTGTCCCATCAGGATAAACGAAAAGAAATAAAAGCCTTCTTTCTGCAATCGTCCAATCTCATCGATAAAGATTCTCGATATAAATTCTTTCTCTTGATCTGCCTTTATTTTTTCCATCCCACAAATTTATAGCATTTGCCTGATAATATCGATTATATACACTAAAAATCACTTTAAAGCCTTAAATATGCCAAGCTCATCTAATTCTTATTTATTCGTACATTTGCGCCATATTATAACAAAGCTAATTCCATCACAGATTATATGAAAGGTAAACTTTATTTAATACCAACTACACTAGGCGATTCAGGCCTCGATACCGTTATTCCCAAAGATATTCAAGAACTGATTCCTAGAATCAAACACTTTATTGTTGAGAATATCAGAACGGCTCGCCGTTATTTGAAAAAGGTTGATCGTAGCATAGAAATAGATGAGCTAAGTTTTTATGAACTGAACAAACACAGTTCTCCTGAGGCTATTTCGGGCTATTTAAAGGCGATAAAGGAACACGACATAGGCATAATATCAGAGGCAGGCTGTCCTGGTGTTGCCGATCCTGGCGCCGATGTGGTTAAGTTGGCTCACGAAAGAAATATTCGAATTATTCCTTTGGTTGGCCCTTCGTCTATTTTGCTTTCGCTAATGGCATCGGGTTTTAACGGACAGAGTTTTGCATTTAATGGCTACATTCCCATTAAAGATGGCGAACGAGCAAAAAAAATCAAACAACTAGAGAATCGTTCTGTTAACGAAAATCAGACTCAAATTTTCATAGAAGCCCCTTACCGTAATATGAAATTACTTGAAGATTTGGCTCAGCAGTGTAGCGCTGGAACGAAGATTTGTGTGGCTGTGGATATTACACTAGATACAGAATTCATTAAAACGCTTCCTGCAAAACAATGGAAAAACGAAATGCCTGAGCTTCACAAACGTCCTACTATATTTCTTTTACACAAGAATAAGTAAACTTTGATGAAATATTCAAAGAGCTGTCGAGATAATCGGTAGCTCTTTTTTTATGCATTTTAATTCAACAAATCTCTTTTAGATTCATTCTACAAATGATATAAACATAAATTCATTAACTTCAAAGATCTTACTGATAAATACTATTAGTACAATTATTAAGTACTTACACAATATTCACTAAACACAACCCAAATGAAACTAGAGAGAATACTGGACAGTATAAATTCATTAGAAAAAAATTCATTTTTAAAGATCGTTGATAATATAATTGCAAATAGTCCTAAAAAAATCAAAGAGATAGATAAGATTCTCTCAGGCAATAATAATGAACTTAAAAGTTGTGATAATGCCAATATCTCTAAAGTTTTTAATCTAATTACGGATGAGTTCACAAAATCCATTAAATCTGAATTTGTAAATACAATATCCCAACTTGATATACTAATAGATATAATTAGTCGTGATGGAAATGCCATTTTGAAAAGAGAATGGCTAGGGTATTTGTATGAAAAAGAACTCTCTAGTATTAAAAAGAAAACAAAGCTTTTAAAATCTAATTTAATTTTAGAAAAATCAGAAATCGATGAATTAAGAAAACGAGATTATTCGATATATCAATCTTGTGTAGAAATTGCATATACTAATGATTTGGAAAATAATCGAGATGCAAAAATTACTAATGACGAACTTTCAATTTTACTTTGTTTAGCTCAAAAACTTGAGTTGTCTCAAGAAGAAGTCAAGCTGATTAATTACCTCATCATTCCTCCAGCAAAACTTGACATAGATGAAGTTATTACATCTCTTAAAAACATTGGTGTTATTTTCTATTCAAGAAAAAACAGTCAACTATATGTTGCTGATGAAATGGTTCGAGTTTTAAGAAAAATTCGAGAAAAAGATTTAGCAGACAAATATTATCGAAGAATTCTTAAATCATTAAGGGAACCGCAACTCAACCTTATTTGTAAAAAGCACAATATTACAACTAAGGATCAATCCTATGAAGATAAAATTAAACTTATTATTACTGAAGGGATATCGATATCTACTCTTTTACAAAATAGTCTTCATAAGGATGGAACAAACCTCACTGATAAAAAGAAGTTCGTAAATGATTTATGGGAAAATGGACTGAAAATTAAAATACCTTTACGCGGTCTGAATTTGGAGGATAAGATCTCTAATTTAATCGCATATTTTGAAGATATTGAACGAGATGAAAAAGTTGGAATTTCAATAGAAGGTTATGAAAGGCTTCTAATTGATTTAGTTGAAATACTGCCAAGCCTAAAAAAACAAATTCAAAGAGAATTTGAAATGCAAGATGATAATATTGAAAGTAGCCAATACTTCCTCGATTTTAATATTAAGCCCAGAGATATTCTCGATCTAATTTCAACTGACAATCTAAAAAAATTCATAGCTGCTAAAGAAATAAGATCAAGAGGTGATCTTATTTTAAACATTTTAGATGCATATAAAGATGCCGAAAACCTATATATCGAAAACTATGAACTAATTGGATTTAGAAATCTTTCCGAACTAAAAGAGAATGGAATTACTATAAAAGAAAGCGAATTAGGTTTAAAATTTGAAGATGTTACTCGTACCATATTTGAACAACTAGAATTTAATGTTGATGACAAACTAAAGAAACAGCTGAATTCAAGTAAGAATAAAATGGATTTGATTCTGAACCTAGGCAATAATGAAGTAATTATAATTGAATGTAAAACAGTTAAAGAAAGTGGCTATAATAAATTCAGCTCTGTTTCAAGACAAATAAAATCATATGTCGATCAGGCTAAAAATAATGGCTATACTGTAGTAAAATCATTATTAATTGCACCCGATTTCAGTGATGATTTTGTTAATGATTGCGATCTAGAATTTGAGATCAACTTATCCCTAATAACCGCAGGTTCATTAGTTAATATTCTTGATGGGTTTAGAAGTTCTAAGCACAAAAAATTTCCTTATCAGCTTTTAATGAAAGATGTGTTAATCAAAGAAGATCGAATTCTTAAAGCAATATCCAGATAAGTTAAAAGAAAGCCATACTAATTAGATACAAGATGAGCCCATTTCTAGTAAAAGAGTGGGCCCATTCTTAGTAATAATATTGTATTTAAATTACAAGCTCTTATAAAAAGCAGGTAGCTCCTTTTTTAGTTTCTCAATTGCTTTCGGCATGCTCTCAAAAGTACGGCCACCTGCCGCATTAATATGACCTCCCCCGTTGAAGAAATCACGTGCCATTTGATTGATTGGAATATCACCTTTCGATCGGAAAGAGATTTTTACGGTATCATCTTTTTCCATGAAAATAACCGAGATATTTATTCCTTTTATAGAAAGTGGATAATTAACGAATCCTTCAGTATCTCCGTCCTGATACTCAAATGCGGCCAAAGTTTCTTTCGTTAGATGAATAATAGCCGTTTCATATTCAGCTAAAAGTTCCATGCCTTCGTTCAAACAATAGCCTAAGAGTTTCATTCTACTGGCCGAATAATTATCGTAAATTTTATCGTGAACCTTAGCTTTGTCAATACCTTTCTCCATTAAATCACCAACAATCTGATAAATACGCTCGTTAGACGAATTATAGCTCAAGCCTCCCGTATCAGTAATAATACCTGTATAAATACATTCAGCAATATCCTTATCAATTTGGTTGTTTCCGCCAATGGCATCGATAAACTCATAAATCATTTCGCAGGTAGAACACATAGCTGTATCCGAAATTGTGATATCAGCTATATCTTCTGGCATTGGATGATGATCAATCATAACCTTAGTTGCCGAATGCTTTTCCAGCAATTTACCCATGTCTCCCGAACGCTTAAACGAATTGTGGTCGAGAATAAAAATCAAATCAGACTCTTTGATATAGCTAGTGCAAGCTTCTTCATTATTTTCAAAAACATCCAGCTCATCTTCCCCATGCAACCAAGTTAAAAACTCAGGATAAGCATTAGGGCAAATAGCTTTTACTTGCTTCCCTTGCTTTTTCAAATAGCGCATTAAAGCTAATGATGAACCAATGGCATCACCGTCAGGTCCTGCATGAGGTACAATAACAATTTGCTTTGCATTCTGGATATATTCTTTGGCCGATAAGCTCAATTCTATGTTGATTCTATTTTGCATGCTCTTATTTTTCTCTCTAATGATTCAAGTTTGCTAAATTACTTAATATTTTAAAAGAACCTTAAATAAAATTAATTTGACATAAACCTGTCTTACACCTCTCAAATACCAGCTCATTCATAAATTTATTTATAATTCGTAATCCAAACAACAAAACTCTTAATACATCAATATTCAACTCATTAGAAGATGAAGTCCATTTTTCTTGCATTTTTATTTAGATTGATTAAATTTGTTTCACTAACCAAAATAAGAGAATTATGAGAAGTGACAGAACTTTCACAATGATAAAACCAGATGCTGTAGCCAATGGATATATTGGTGATATTTTAGCCGCAATAACAAAGGGTGGCTTTAGAATTGCAGCAATGAAATACACAAAAATCAGCAAAGAACAGGCAGAAGTATTTTATGAGGTTCACAAAGAACGTCCATTTTATGGCGAGTTGACTGATTTTATGAGTTCAGGTCCCATTGTCGCAGCAATTCTTGAAAAAGAGAATGCAGTGGCTGATTTTAGAAAATTAATTGGTGCTACTAATCCTGCCGAAGCCGAAGAAGGAACTATTCGTAAACAATTTGCTGAATCGATGTCTAAAAATGCAGTTCACGGTTCCGATAGTGATGAAAATGCTTGTATCGAAGGTGCATTTCACTTCTCTGGTTGCGAAATATTCTAAGGATTTTTTCAAAAAATATTAAATAAAGGTTTAAAAAGTTCCACAGCTTTTTAGACCTTTTTATCTTACCACAATATCGTCAATAATATTATCACCAACTTCTTTGTTTAATGCTTGAATCAATCCTGTTTTTATCAGCATTAGCTCGTTACGAACAATAGATGATCGAACCTGAACAAATAGTTTTCTGTTTTTTATATAAAGATTGGTGGTTGCATTTGCCACATTTTTACCTATTACATTCTCCCAGGCCTTAATCAACTCCAACTCCTTTAGCTTGGTATCTAAACCTTGTTCTTTTAAAACAAGCTTTACAAGTTCTTCTATTTTTTGTGTTTTGGAGCGGCGCATATTTTAAGATTAAAGGTTAAAGTGAAAAAGGATGCAAGAACTAATTTCTTAGAGGTCGACAACTGCACCTTTATCTATTGAAAAGAGTTTGTAGTTAAGGTTTGAACCTGATAATATCTGATCCAAGTGATCGCGATTGGTATCTGATATGAAAATTTGTCCAAACCTTTCTTCGGATACTAAGTGAACAATTTGCTCAACACGTTCTGCATCCAGTTTGTCGAATATATCATCTAGTAAAAGAATCGGGTTATAATCTGAAAGCTTCTTTATAAACTCGAATTGAGCCAGCTTGAGCGCAATCAAATAGGTTTTTTGCTGCCCTTGCGATCCCATTTTCTTTATAGGATAATCGCCAAGTGAAAGGATCAAATCATCTTTATGAATACCTACGGTTGTGTATTGCATCACCTGATCTTTCAATCGTGCATGGCGCAATAAATCTCGCATACTGTGATCGTTTAACTGAGATTTATATTCCAGCTTTACCAATTCGTTTCCCTTTGATATGATATTGTAATATTCCTGAAAAACCGGCATCAGCTTATTCAAAAAGTTCTGGCGTTTTTCATGAATTGAAGCTGATAGAATTATCATCTGTTCATCCCAAATGCTCAAACTATCCTCTTCAAACTTGCCACGACGAGCAAAGTCTTTCAGCAACTTATTACGCTGTTGAATTACACGGTTGTATCGAATTAAATCATCCAAATACTTTCTGTCATACTGAGAGATTACACTATCCATATACTTACGTCTCTCATCGCTCCCATCGGTAATCAAGCGAACATCAGCTGGCGAAACCATTACAATGGGCAATAGTCCAATATGCTCCGAAAGTTTTTTATATTCCTTCTTATTCCGCTTAAAATTCTTTTTCTGTCCGCGCTTAACACCACAATAAATCAGCTCATCCTTGTCTTTTCGCTTATAGTTGCCTTCAAGCACCATAAAGAGTTCTTCGTGTTTGATGTTCAGCTGATCTGTAGAAGAAAAATAACTTTTGCAAAAACTCAGATAATAGACAGCATCTAACAAATTGGTTTTCCCCATTCCGTTATTACCTATAAAACAGTTTATTTTAGGCGAAAGCTCTATTTCCAACTCTTTTATATTCTTGTAATTTATAAGGGATAAACGCTCTAAATGCATATAATTTGTTTTTGCTTTAAGAATAGAACAATCTAAATTTATGTTCAGATTTTCAATTCCGACTCAAAAATACGAATAAATTCAGATACAGGCTTAAATTCACTCATTATTCATAGGAGAATTGGCATTCACTTTTTAGTCAAAAGTTGTCGTAATATTCACAAAAAAAATTACATTTGCGTTAGAAAAAATAAAACATTAAATATTTCTAGTATGTCTACAAACAAAAACGATCAGGTTCACGAAGATAATTTTGAAAACTTAGAAGAAGCTTTAGGGAGAACCGAACAATATATCGAGAAAAATCAAAAGAAATTAACTTATATTGCTTTAGCTATTGTTTTAGTAGCTGTTGGTATCTTTTCATACCAGAAATACTACAAAGCTCCTCTTGAGCTAAGCGCTCAAACTGAGATGTTCCAAGCACAACGTTATTTCGAAATAGACTCATTCAACCTTGCTATCAACGGTGACGGTAACTACGATGGATTCCTTGATATCATTGATAACTACGGATCAACTGAAGCTGGTAACCTTTCGGCATATTATACTGGTATTTCCTACCTTCACTTAGGTGAATTCCAAAATGCAATTGATTATTTAGAGAAGTTTTCTTCTGATGATTTCATTCTATCAACTTTAGCTAAAGCTGCTATTGGTGACGCTTATATGGAATTAGGTAATAACGAAAAAGCGGCATCAAATTATATGTCAGCTAGCTCGCTTAACACTAACGACTTTACAACCCCTATCTATCTTCAAAAAGCAGGTATTGCTTACGAACTGACAGGTAACTATAAAGATGCTTTAGCTGCTTACGAAACTATTGAGAAGGATTTCAAAAAATCTTCTGAAGCTCGTGACATTGAAAAGTATATTACTCGTGCAAAATTGAACTTGAAGTAATCAAGTCATTCAGATATGAAAAAAGCGAAGATCAATGATCTTCGCTTTTTTTATGTCTGCATTTTTTGTCCTAATCAATAGTTCTCCATTTCTTATAATTTTCACTAGTCTCCTTGGCCTACCAAAAAAATAGGAAGACTGATTGGCTTGTTCTGGATCTTGGTTCCATTAGCAACTATCCTTCATCATTTTATATCATCGCATATCGACTTCAAATCAACTGTTGGTCAGTATAAAAAAAGCTCCCCGAAGGAAGCCTTATTACTCTTATGAAATATTGATTTTGTAAGATTAGATTTTCTCTAACTCGACAGTGAAGTGGCGCATTATTGGTGCCTCATCAACAATCTTTAACCCATTATTAATCTCAAGTCTGCGATCATATACATTTTTGAAGGCAGCTGCAATTACATCCATATGATTGTTCGTATAAGTTCTTCTTGGAATAGCTAAACGCAACAACTCCAGATCCGGGTAACGGTTTTCTCTTGTTTCAGGATCTCTATCCGCAAGGATAGCTCCAATCTCAACTCCACGGATACCTGCTTCTAAATACAACTCACAACCTAATGTTTGAGCTTGAAACTCTTCTTTAGGGATATGACTTAAAATTTTCTTAGCATCAACAAAGATAGCGTGCCCTCCAATTGGCTTCTGGAACGGAATGCCGTACTCTTCAAGTTTAGAACCTAAGTACTCAACTTGTTTGATACGAGTCTCCAGATAATCAAATTCAGTCCCCTCATCAAGACCTTGTGCCAAAGCATTCATATCACGACCAGACATACCACCGTAAGTCACATATCCTTCGAACATGATATTGTAAGTAGATGCTTGTTTCCAAAGATCTTTGCTCTTCATTCCAATGAAACCTCCCATGTTTACAATAGCATCTTTCTTAGAACTCATTGTAGCCATATCAGCATACGAGTACATCTCTTTTACAATCTCTTTGATTGTTTTATCCTGATACCCTTCTTCACGAAGTTTAATGAAATATGCATTCTCAGCAAAACGAGCCGAATCGTAACATACAGGAACACCATACTTATCGGCCAGAGCTCTAACACCTTTCATATTTTTCATTGAAACAGGCTGACCTCCTGAAGTATTACAAGTAACAGTAACAATAATCATAGGAATCTGCTCCTTTGGATAAGAAGAAAGAACTGATTCTAATTTTACAAGGTCTAAGTTACCTTTAAATGGGTGATCGATTTGAGTATCGAAAGCCTCATCAATTGTTACATCAACAGCCTTAGCTTTTCTGAACTCGATATGACCTTTAGTTGTATCGAAGTGAGAATTACCTGGAACAACATCACCATCTTTTACCAATACAGAGAATAATACGTTCTCAGCTGCACGCCCCTGATGAGTTGGTAAAAAATGATCGAACCCTAAGATATTCTTAAGCGCATCTTTCATTTTGTAGTACGAACGAGCACCTGCATAAGACTCATCACCTAACATCATCTCAGACCACTGCTTATCACTCATAGCACCAGTTCCTGAGTCTGTTAGTAAATCAATAAAAACCTGATCACTCTTAAGATTAAAAAGGTTGTAATTAGCAGTCTTAAGCCACTCTTCTCTTTCTTCACGAGTACTTCTTTTGATGGTTTCTACCATCTTAATTTTAAACGATTCTGCGAATGGAATTTCCATGATTATATTCTTTAGATTTTAAAATATTATATGATTAATCTTCTCATTATAAAACGAGAAGCACTGAAATATGGTTTGCAATTAGAAGTGCCTAAATAACAAATATCAAAAAAAGTAGATGTACAAGCACACAATTACAGTTTTCCTGTAAATAGTTCTAATAATTGTAATAAAGGGACAGCTTAAAAAGCTATGGTGAGGACAATAGGTGTCTCCAACGACTAATAATGGTATCCGTCGCGGTTCTTAATGTTTAAGAAATTGTTTAGTGTAGGTTTCGAAAGTCGATTATGCATTTTCATAGTCTCAATTTTTACCATTGCCTCAAAAATAAGATTTTTAAAATTCTAAAAAAAGAGCTCGCTCTATTTTTCGCAATCGATTGTAGTTATTTATAATCGCTTTTTCCTTTTTTTAATAAAATTTATTCTCATTTTTGTTCTTCGTGTAACTCAAAACCAGATCTTGCTTATTTCTATCCAAGGCACAAGTTATCACTTACAACTAATACTAAACTCAACGACAAAATTATTAAGATGAATCGCAACCTTTTCCTCTTATTTCTACTCATTCAATCGAACCTTTTATTTTCTATCGAAAGTAAGGCTGAATCAGTCAACTACCAAGTTAAAGATTCCTTGCTTTTTAATATTGAAGCATTAGCTAGTGCAAATACAAACCCTCAAGAACCTGTACGAACAATTGAAAGGGATACGGTGCACATTAGCTCCATGCGATTCCCTAACTCGACATACAAAATTGCCCATGCACCAGGTTCATTGGGACACTATTTCAGTTTTTCAATAAATACTGTAAAATTCCAAGATCCTTTAAAACATATTAAGAACATTAATTTCAAATACCTACTAGGAGAACTTGAAGTTGAGGTAAAAGAAAAAGAAGACAAATCGGTTGATAAGGCAGTGAGTACATTACTCGACTATGTGAAGAACGATAGTATTCGAAATATGGTAAACTACCTAAAGGATTATATCGACAAACGCCAAACTGAGGATGCCTTAAGAAAGCTTGCTAAAAAAGTGGCGTTTGAAAACGAAAAGATTCAGCAAGATACTAGCCTTTCAATTAACGAGAAGTTCGAATTAGAAGATGATGCAAAAAAATACTCAGAATTATACAATTATGTAGAAGGAGATAATGTTCACCAATGGATCAGAGAAATTAGTCGGGATTCAGTTTCCTTTGCTATAAGAAATGGCATGAATGATTCTCTTGCCTTTTGGATTAACAATGGAAAAAACGATTTTAAACGCTTTTGGTTGAAAAAAAGCAAGCGCGATTCTATTGGTGTTTGGGTACAAAATACAAAAGGTAAAAGTATTCGCATTTTATACGATGACGATGTTTATCAGGAATCAGTTAAAAACCAAAAACGTAGGGGTGCTAAAGTCAAGCTAGAGGAAAAGATGTCTCCAGATGCATTTAAGTTGGCCAGCTTAAAAAAATACAGACGTTATGTGGATATTTGGAAATTAGGAACCCTTATAAAATTAGATTTCAACCAAGGTCATGTGAGTAAAGACTGGGCCGAAGGGGGTGAAAGTTCTATCTCTGCCCTCTCAGGAATTAAATCTTTTGCCAAATACAAAAAAAATAAAACCAGCTGGGAAACGACACTTGATATGGAATATGGCCTTCTAAAATCAGGAGAAAATGATTTCCGAAAAAATCAAGACAAACTGGATTTCAATACCAAGTTTGGACATTTAGCATTTAAGAAATGGTATTATACGTCCATGTTCAACTTGAAGACTCAGTTTGTAAGAGGCTATAACTATTCATCTGATGGCAGTAGAAAACTCATTTCGAACTTCTTTGCACCAGCCTATATTATCGGATCTATTGGTTTGGACTATAAACCTAAAAAAGATTTCTCGATTCTACTTTCGCCATTCACGGCTAAGTATACCATCGTAAGCGATACGGCTAATATTGATCAAACTGCTTTTGGTATCGAATCAGATAAGAAGATAAAGAAAGAGGTTGGTGCCTATGCCAAACTTCTGCACAAGTGGAAAATCACAAAAGATATTAGTATGGAAAATAAGCTTGAGTTTTATTCCAGTTATTCCAATACACCTAAAAATATTGACGTGGATTGGCAGTTTATCTTGAATTTACCCGTCAACCAGTACTTAACAACAACAATTTCTACCTACCTTATATCCGACGACGATACAGGATCTAAAGTCCAATTTAAGGAGAATATAGCAATTGGTGCTAGATATCAATTTTAATAAAACAGAGTTCCATCACAGAACTCGCCCAAGATTATAAATACATAGAATTAGAAACTAATAAGTTCAAGTTATGAGTATGATTTACGATGTTTCAGGAGTAGGAACAATTGAGATTGACACCTTAATTGTCGACTCAAATGGAACCATCTCTATTAAAGGAGAAATTGTTCCTGGTGTTATCGAGAAAATTCACCAGTTGCAAGCACACGGTGTTAATGTAGTAATGGTATCAGCTGATCAACGAGGTACTGCTAACGACCTGGCTCGTGTTAGTGGCATGACCTACTACGAAGCAAGCAATGCTCGCGAAAAAGAGGATATCCTTCTTTCACTTGGAAGTAGAAATGTAGCTTCCATTGGTAATGCCCGAACCGATATTGGACTATTTGTTCAATCAAAAATATCGATTGCTACACTTCAGGCAGAAGGCATTCACAAAGATATTATCGATCATGTCGATGTTATTATGCCATCGATTATTGATGCCTTGGATTTCTTTTTAGATTCCGACACCTTTATCGCTACAATGAAACGTTAAGATTTTAAAGACATCCGATTGGATGTCTTTTTTTGCATCAATGAGCTAAAGACAACACACCCTTTCGTTTTTTCACTATCCCTTTAAGAGGAGATGTCCGAAGGGCAGAAGGGGTTATTTACATCCTATTAATAAAAACAATATCTATCCCGATATTCGTAAAATTCATTTATGCTCATTCACTTATAATTGTATCTTTGCAAAACTAAATAATCATTTTACAACTTAATATTTATAGAATGCACAGTTTAACAGCTATTTCGCCTATAGATGGACGTTACCGTAATAAGGTTGACGTATTGGGAGAGTATTTTTCGGAGTATGCACTTATCAGATACCGCGTATTGGTAGAGGTAGAATATTTCATTTCGCTTTGCGAGCACCCAGTTCCTCAGTTAGCCGATTTTGATAAAAACAATTTCGATGAACTACGCAGTTTATATCTTGACTTTACTGTTGAAGATGCACAGAAAGTTAAAGACATTGAGGCTGTAACCAATCACGATGTAAAGGCAGTTGAATACTTCATTAAAGAGAAATTCGACGCTCTAAACCTACAACAATATAAAGAATTCATCCACTTCGGATTGACTTCTCAAGATATTAACAACACAGCAACGCCTTATTCTTTAAGAGATGCGGTACACGATGTGTATTACCCGGTTTTGGAAGAATTAATTGCTAAGCTTGAGTCTTTGGCTAAAGACTGGGATGATATTGCTCTTCTTGCTCGTACTCACGGTCAGCCAGCTTCTCCAACTCGTTTGGGTAAAGAGGTGATGGTTTACGTTTACCGTTTAAGAACTCAACTTAACCTATTAAAGTCGGTTCCTTGTTCTGCTAAGTTTGGTGGTGCTACTGGTAACTTCAATGCTCACCATGTAGCTTACCCACAAATCGACTGGAAAGCTTTCGGTAATAAATTTGTAAACGAGTCGTTAAAGCTTGAGCGTGAAGAATACACAACTCAGATTTCGAATTACGATAATATGGGTGCGATCTTCGATAATTTCAAGCGCATCAACACGATCTTGATTGATATGAACCGTGATTTCTGGCAATATGTGTCAATGAATTACTTCAAGCAAAAAATTAAGAAAGGTGAAGTTGGATCTTCGGCTATGCCTCATAAAGTGAACCCTATCGACTTCGAAAACTCAGAAGGTAACCTTGGTTTAGCTAACGCAACTTATGAGCATTTATCAGCAAAACTACCTATCTCTCGTTTACAGCGTGATCTTACTGACTCTACTGTATTGAGAAATATTGGTGTTCCTTTTGCTCACTCAATCATTGCATTTAAATCGACATTGAAAGGTTTAGATAAATTGATTATCTCAACTGATGCTTTCGAATCAGATTTAGAAGATAACTGGGCAGTTGTAGCTGAAGCCATTCAGACAATTTTACGTAGAGAAGCTTATCCAAATCCATATGAGGCATTGAAAGCTTTAACTCGTACAAACACAACCGTAACTCAGAATAGTATTGCTGAGTTTATCGATACGCTTGAGATTTCGGACAGCCTTAAAGCTGAGTTGAAAACTATTACTCCTAGCAATTATACCGGAGTTTAATCTCAACACATTTTTATTGAAAGGCCGCAGGATTCTAAATCTTGCGGTCTTTTACATTAAAACTATCACTTTCTCTAACTGCACCTAAATATTGTTAAATCTTTGCGAATAGCTGGTAAGAATCGTATTTTTACCAGCTATTTTGTTTTACTTCATATTCTCAAAACAAGCTAAAACCGATACATACTAGAAATAATTTAAACGATTAAATGAAAGATTTCATTCAGATATTAAAGCGATTCCTTCCTCCTTACAAGAGTGATTTAATCATGAGTTTTGTGTATAACTTGCTTGCAGCTGTTTTTGGCGTATTCTCTTTTGCTATGATGCAACCTGTTTTAGAGATTTTATTCAATATTGCAGAGCCAGCAGAAAAACTTGTACCATGGGAATTCACATTAGAGTCAGTCAAAACTAATTTTTACTATTACACTTCACAAGTAAAGTTAGAATATGGTGATGATTCGGCTCTTATTTTTGTTGGTATTTTTCTAATAATAGCCGTATTCCTAAAAGTTGGTTTTACCTATTTGGGCTCATATCACACCGTAGGTTTAAGAAATGGTGTGGTTCGGGATATGAGAAATCTAATTTATGATAAAATTGTAAACCTGCCAATCCCTTTCTTTACTGAAGAAAAAAAAGGTGATATTATTGCTCGCTCAACAGGTGATGTTCAGGAAGTAGAAAACTCTGTAATGAACTCATTGGATATGTTCATTAAAAATCCAGTAATAATCATTGTATCTCTATCGGCAATGATCATCATGAGTCCTCAGTTAACACTTTTCTCTTTCATTCTGCTACCTATAGCTGGTTTTATTATTGGTCGCATTGGTCGTAGCTTAAAGAAAACATCTCGTTTGGGTCAAAATAAAATGGGTGATCTTTTGTCTACCATCGAGGAAACATTATCAGGTCTAAGAATCATTAAGGCTTTTACGGCTGAAGAAAAAGTTCAAGATAAATTTGAAGCTGAAAATAATGATTACAGAAGAATAATGAACAGCTTGATGAGAAGAAGAGTTCTTGCTCATCCTGTTAGTGAATTTCTAGGAACAATAGTTATAGTCATTGTTCTATGGTATGGAGGTAAACTAATATTAAATGGAGAAGGTAATTTGAATGGCGCAAGCTTTATGGTATACCTAGTCTTATTTTATTCGATCATAAATCCTGCAAAAGCTTTCTCTAAAGCATTCTTTAGCATTCAAAAAGGATTGGCTGCTATGGAACGTATCGACCAGATACTAGATGCTGAGTCAACAATCGTTGATAAAGAAAGTGCAAAGTCGGTTGATACATTCGAAAAGTCGATTGAATACAGAAACGTTGCTTTCTCATACAATGGCGAGAAGCAAGTTCTTAAAAATATTAACCTTGAAATTCCAAAAGGGAAAACTGTTGCTTTGGTTGGTCAATCGGGGTCCGGCAAAACAACTTTTGTTGATCTATTACCTCGTTTTTACGATGTGATTGAAGGTGGTATTTTTGTTGATGGTGAGGATATTCGTGATTGCAAGATTACTGATATGCGTAACCTAATGGGTAATGTGAACCAAGAGTCAATCTTATTCAATGACACCATTTTCAATAATATTGCTTTTGGTGTTGAGAATGCTACACTAGAAGAGGTTGAAGCGGCAGCAAAAATTGCCAATGCTCACGACTTTATCACAGCAACTGAGGATGGCTACCATACCAATATTGGTGACCGTGGAGGTAAGCTTTCCGGTGGTCAACGTCAGCGTTTGAGTATTGCCCGTGCTGTCCTTAAGAATCCTCCAATTATGATTCTTGATGAAGCTACTTCTGCCCTTGATACAGAATCAGAACGTTTAGTTCAGGATGCTTTGGATAAGCTAATGCAAAACAGAACTTCAGTTGTAATTGCTCACCGTTTATCAACGGTTAAGAATGCTGATTTAATCTGTGTTTTCCACGAAGGTGAGATTGTTGAACGTGGTCAGCATGATGAGCTGATTAAATTGAACGGTACTTATAAGAAGCTTAATGATATGCAGATGTTATAATTTAAGATTATCAATTGATGATTTTAGATTAAAATATTAATACATATTATAAGGAAAGATGATTCTTAATTGGGTCATCTTTTTTTATTGGAAATTTTCACATGACTTCCCTTTGGCTTCATTCAGGGATCAAGATGAAGAGAAATAGAATTCTTGTTTGGGGCGGACTTTGTCAGTCTGCCGTGAGGCGTGATACTTTTATCACCACAAAGAGCAAACAAGGATCAGACTGACTTGATTCTTTTGTCTACTTTTCTCATCTAAGGAGAAAAGTAGAAGCCTAGCGGCTTGAGCGAAAAGAAAACCTAAACTAAACCACCTCCCCCTTAAAAATGAGAAGAAATCAATTTACACCTTAGAACTCGTAAAAAAAAACTCAAGCAAAAAAAAGATGATCCCATGTTGGATCATCTTTTTCTGTCGAGAGTATATAGAAAGTTTAAAATTCTTTCTTCAATTGCTCAACCCAAGCCTTAATTCGCTCATCAGTTAAAGCAGCCTGATTTTCAATATCCAAAGCTAAGCCCAAAAATTGTCCATCGCGCAAAGCGGCAGAACGCTCGTAAGTGTAACCCTCAGGGCTAGTAAATCCAATTAACTTAGCTCCTCTATCTTCCAAAGCAATAGCTAATAAGCCAATGGCATCAACAAAATTTTCAGGATAACCTACCTGATCGCCTAGCCCGAAAAGAGCAACTTTTTTGCCTTTAAGTTTCATATCATCGATAGCTGGCATAAACTCATCCCAGTAGTTTGGCAATTCCCCATCGAACCAAGTTGGTACACCTAGCACCATATTTTTGTATGACAAGAAAGAATCCTCATCAATCTCTTCAACATTTACCATTTCCACATCATAATCCTTACCGAAGGCTTTCTTTACCTTCTCAGCATTCTTAGAAGTTTTAATGGTATTGAAACTATATATTAATCCAATTTTAGTCATCATCTTAATTTTAGTAGTCTAACAAATCTTTAGCTGCAGCATAAATTTTATCCGTGTTTGGAAGAGTCGCCTTTTCCAAAATTCGATTAAATCCAACCGGTGTAAAGGTCGACCCAACACGTCTTACCGGAGCGTCTAAATGCTTAAAAGCCTCCTCTGTGATTGTAGCAGCAATTTCACCACCAAATCCGGCGAATACCTTATCTTCATGTACAACCAAAACCTTATTGGTCTTAGCTACCGACTTAATTATGGTTTCCTTATCCAAAGGTACAAGCGTACGGATATCGATTACTTCAACATTCTTACCAAGATCCTTAACTATTTGATCCGCTACTTCAACACACATATGCGTTGTGTTACCATAAGTTACAATCGTCAAGTCTGTACCTTCACGACGAACACGGGCTTTACCAAATGGCACCTCGAAATCGTCTGGCACAACAGCCTGCGCTTTAGGATCGTTATACAAAGCCTTTGGCTCCATAAATACAGTCATACCTTTCGATCGAATCGATGTACGCAATAGGCCTGCGGCATCATCGGCATATGATGGGTAAACGATACGAACACCAGGGAAAGTTGCCAAAGCACCTTCAATATTTTGTGAGTGATACAAACCACCACCAATATAACCACCAGAAGCAAGTCTTACCGTAATATTAGGTGAGTATTGACCTTTTGTACGCCAGTATTCATGGGTTGTTTCAACAAACTGCTCCATAGCTGGCCAGAAGTAATCGGCGAACTCAGCGCCTTCAACTACAATACGAATTTTGTCATTAAAACGACTCATACCGTTGGCAGTACCCATAATGAAGTCTTCGGCAATAGGTGCATTAAATACACGCTCAATACCAAACTCTTGCTGCATCCCTTTAGATACATTGAAAATACCACCCTTATCTTTATTAGCGATATCCTGTCCCCAGATAAAAGTATCAGGATTATTACGGAATTCAGCCTTTAAAGTTTCATTCAATCCCTCAATCAATTTCTTAGGTTCACCAGTTTCGTTATGAAGACCTTCCGGATATTTCTCAGCTGGGTAAGCATCAGGAATTACAAAATCGTGAATTGAGTTTGGATCCGGATCTGGTGCCGTTAAACCAGCACGGTGTGCTTTCTTAACTTGCAACTTCACATCATCTTCAATCTTCACCAATTCAGCTTCCGTAAATCGCTTGTAACGAATCAACAAACGACGAAATTTAGCCAATGGATCATATTTCTCAACATAACTTAACTCAGCATTATCGCGGTACAATTCGTGTTTATCAGAGTTTGAGTGAGATCCCATACGAACACAATTTGCTTGAACGATAGCTGGCATCTGATTCTCCGCAGCATAAGCTTTTGCTTCAGTCATTGTATTCATCGAATCGAATACATCCTTACCGTTGCAATGGAAAATCTTCAAATACTTCAATCCCTTAAAGTTATCAGCAACCTTACGATTAGCAGTTTGGTCCTTTTTAGGAACCGAGATACCATAACCATTATCCTGGAAGACAAAGATCACTGGTAATTGTTCTTTCGACGCCCCATTAATCGCCTCATACACGTATCCTTCAGAAACTGAAGATTCCCCTTGAGAACTAATGGCAACACCTTTACCTTTATAATGCTTTACCGCTCGGGCAATACCTACCGCATGCAAGGTATGATTACCTGTACATGATGAAACATTGTGCACATTCCATTCTGGCTTAGCAAAATGATTTGACATATGTCGGCCACCACCCGCAACATCATTATCCTTTGAAATACCGTTGAAAATAACTTCTTCAGCCGTTAAGCCTGCTGACAATGATGTCAACATATCACGGTAGTAAGGAAATAGGTGATCTGTTTTTCTATCGAAAATTTGTCCTATGGCCAATTGAATACCATCGTGTCCTGCATAAGGCGCATGGTAGGACCAGCCAATAGCTTGTTTCAAATAGTTAGGTGCTTTTTCGTCAAGAGCACGACCTAAAGTCATTAAATTAAACCACTCTGAAAGCAATTTTTTAGGTGTCCCTTTTATGCTATATTTTTTCTTAACTGTCATTGTAATAGTCATTAGTAAATTAATAATCTGTCATTAAACGTTTCTGGTCACATCAAATTCCTCCAGGTGATCGGCGATCTTTCTAAGGAAAGCGCCACCCAAAGCCCCATCAACCACACGGTGATCGTAGGAAAGTGATAAGAACATTTTCTGACGTGGAACAATGACATCGCCGGCTGGTGTTTCCAATACAGCTGGTTTCTTTTCAATGGTTCCAACCGCAAGAATCGCAACCTGAGGCTGATTGATAATCGGTGTTCCCATTACATTTTTAAACGATCCAAAATTCGAAATCGTGAATGTTCCACCTTGAATATCATCAGCATCCAGTTTGTTATTTCTTGCCTTATCTGCTAAAGAATTCATACCAACAGTCAAACCAAGTAGGTTTTTCTGATCGGCATTCTTAATAACAGGTACAATTAAATTTCCTGAAGGTAAAGCAACAGCTACACCCACATTTATATCTTTTTTCACGATAACCTTATAATCATCAACCGATGAATTGATCATTGGGAATTCACGTAATGCTTTTGAAACCGCTTCGATGATAATTGGCATAAACGTGATCTTTGTTTTCTCTTTAGCAAAGAATTCATCTTTAATCTTATTTCTCCAATTCACCATATCAGTTACATCAGCCTCAACCATTGCCGTTACGTGTGGCGAAGTTTGCTTCGACATCACCATATGGTCAGCAATAATTCGACGCATACGATCCATTTCGATAATCTGGTCGTTTGCACCAACAGACATTGAAACTTTTGGCTTTTCTGGAGAAGCAGCAGCTTTAGGCACTTCTATTTGTGACGCACTGGTTGATGCTACTTGGTTTGGCATTTGTCTTTCAGCAACAAATTTCAGAATATCACCTTTTTGAACACGACCATTTTGACCATGCCCAACTATTGTATCAAGCTCTGATTGTGAAATATTTTCCTTTTGTGCGATAGCTTTAACCAGAGGTGAATAAAAACGATCTGAATCAGATTTAATTTCAGATACCTGATTCACAATCTGTTCTTCGACAATTTCAGTAGCTACCTCTGCTTTTACTTCAGCTACCGGTTCAGCATCAGCTGCATCCTCACTCATATTAATAATAGCAACGATCTCTCCCACTGGTACAACATCATCCTCTTTAAAACGAATTTCAATAATTTTACCAGATACAGGAGATGGAATCTCAGAGTCCACCTTGTCGGTTGCAATCTCAAAAAGCATGTCATCCTCTTCGATAACATCATTTAGATTTACAAACATTTTGGTGATGGTTGCCTCCTGAACACTCTCTCCCAACTTGGGCATTAGAATTTCAAAACTTGACATATATTCTTTGATTATTAGTTAGAACCGTTATAAATAATAAAACAAATATATTATTTATTTTTATTTAGACTCTTTAAAATTTATATTTTTTGCTACCTCCAGATAGCATAATCAAATTCAACGGTGTATATCAAGCAATTACAAGTTCTTTTTTTACAAGTTAAGCAATATTTATTAGCGAAAAAAGACTTGATTATCCGAAATAGAAAGCTATTTTCAAAATTTATACTCAAATAGTTAGTGAAATCTATTATTCAAATTATTTTTGTGATGAAATAAAACAAAGCATCATGAAAGATTACAACTATACTCTGGATATATCAGCAAATCAAGAAGAAGTATTTAATGCATTGACAAATTCATTCCAAATTGAACTATGGACAGGGCATCCAGCCACCATGGATGATCAGGTTGGAACCGTATTCTCTTTGTGGGATGGTGACATATCAGGTTGTAATATTCAGGTTGTGAAAGATTACAAACTGGTACAGGAATGGTTCTTTGGTGAAACGGAGCAAGATTCAATCGTAACATTTACGCTTAAGAAAGCTGGAAAGAATACGTCATTAGAACTAACTCACACAAATATTCCGGATGAAGCTTATGAGGAAATTGTAGAAGGTTGGACAGAATATTACCTTGGCTCGATGAAGAATTTCCTTGAATTCTATTAGAAAATCAAGAACAAAATACAAAAGCCGCAACTCATTAGAATTGCGGCTTTATTATATAATAGAGTCAACTACCTTAGTTGATCTGAGAAATCTCGGACTAATTTAAAAATCCCCCCAAACTGAGTCACTTTAAGATTCTCATAATTATCAGTTGTCTCATGATAGTCAGCATTATCACCATCAGCATAAATAAAAACAGCTTTTACTCCTTTATTAAAAAAGCTTGCATGATCAGATGATGGCACAGGACGAGTTCCTCTCATATTGGTGACATAAGCTTTTTCTTTATTGATTTTTTGGTACAAGCTTAACTCTTCAGGAAACACCTTCGAATTAAAAATATATACCCCTTGACTTCCTGTTCCAACCATATCGAAATTCATTACCATTCTGGTCTTCTCCAAAGGAAAAAGAGGATTCTCTACATAATGCTTTGACCCTAACAAACCAGCTTCCTCGCCACTAAATAACAGGAACACCTGAGTATAATTAGGTTTGTTTTTTGCTTTCTTATAATGCTTAGCTAAATTCAAAACCATAGCTACTCCACTCCCATTATCATTGGCTCCTGGATATATTTTCGATCCCATCATTCCTAAATGATCGTAGTGAGCGCAGAACACAATACAAGTATCTGATTGTCCCTGTATATACCCCAAAAGATTCTGAGTTTTATAATCCTCAATGAAACGATTTTTAATATCAACAGTTATACTCGTAACTGTTGTGTCTAGTTTTGTGCTTTTTACAATTAAGCTAGGAAATTCTTTTTCGTAAGTACGAGCTGAATATTTCAATTTATCTTTTCTCAATAAAACACCTCTGGCGCCAAAAACATTAGAACTTACAAGGTCATAAGCAAAATTATATAGTTGCTTATTATTTAAGCCAACTGAATCAATTGCTAAAAATGTTCGAGACAAATCCCTTTTAAGAAATTCCTTTCGGATCTTATTTTTCGTTAAAATCTCAGTATTCAACCAAAGCACATCGAAAGTACCTTTGCAGGATGGCGAATCAGGATAAACAATGAAATCTTCGGCTGATTCTAATTGTCTATTTCCTAACTTTAAGATCGGATCATTGGGGAAAGTATTTATATCAGTTGTATAAGTTTGATAATAATTTGATGCAAAACCATCCAGCTTTAGCTTCTTCATTTCAGCAGATAAATAAACAGCTGCTATACTATCACCACTATTTATATAACCTCGTCCAAAATAATCTTCAGAACTTAATTCCTTAATGATTTTTCTGGCATACTTCATATCTTGAGCCCACGCGTTTGCCAATGGCAAACACAAAGCTAAAATTAAAGCTACTCTCTTATAATTCATCTTTTCCTTTTTTAGTTAGTCGGTCAATATCTGCTAAAGTAAGTTTTTCCTAGTAATTAGGCTTTAATTCGAGCAATGCTTTACAATAGAAAGAGTCAATAATTAGTTCGTCCCAAAAAAAAAAGAAATATTTTTTCAACTTTTAAGCATGAAATCATCTCCCAAGTATAGGGAAATAAAGGGAATTTTATTTTTTTCAAAAAAAAGTTCAAAAATAGTTTCTAGTAAATCAAACACTTACATAAAACAGCTACTATTTTCTCAAAAAAATATTTCCAGAGGGCTTGTATATTCGGGTAAAGCATCTATATTTGCATCGCAATAGGGAGATAACGATCACCCAATAAACATTGCAATTGGGGAAGATACCAAAGTGGCCAACTGGGGCGGACTGTAACTCCGCTGACTTCGTCTTCGTAGGTTCGAATCCTGCTCTTCCCACAACATTCTGAAGCAAACAAATTCATTCAATAACGATTGATGAATTGCTAAAGATCTGCGGGAATAGCTCAGTTGATAGAGCATCAGCCTTCCAAGCTGAGGGTCGCGAGTTTGAGTCTCGTTTCCCGCTCAATTTTATTGTAAATATATTGGGGAGATACCAAAGTGGCCAACTGGGGCGGACTGTAACTCCGCTGACTTCGTCTTCGTAGGTTCGAATCCTGCTCTCCCCACTATTATATTTTCTGCGGGAATAGCTCAGTTGATAGAGCATCAGCCTTCCAAGCTGAGGGTCGCGAGTTTGAGTCTCGTTTCCCGCTCAATTAAGGAGAGATGGCAGAGTGGTCGAATGCGGTAGTCTTGAAAACTATTGTGCGGCAACGTACCGGGGGTTCGAATCCCTCTCTCTCCGCTTTAAAGCATCAAGGTTGAAAAACTTTGATGCTTTTTTTTGTGTTTTAAACTTTTATAAATGGAACATAACTTGAATAAAAAAACAAAGCACCCTCTTTCAAGGATGCTTTATTTCGTGCAACTACACACTTTAATATTAACTCCAAATCAAACATATTCAGAAACAACATCCTGATTTGATTTTTTATCAATATGTCTTTCCAAGTTTATCATATTAGGCCTTAAAATCTGGCTAAACTTATATTCATCACATTTTTATTTACCTCTTTTATTAGAACTTACCGTTTCTGAGAGATTCTTTAGAAAACACCCAAGCAGTTTGAATTCTGCTATACTACTGACAATTAATCGTTTTTTTTATTTTACAAAATCGTTGAATGCATTATAAGTTCCATCATTTTGCTCAGCTTCTGTCTGCTCTTGCATCCGTATTTGCTGTGCTATCCAATTTTTCGCCATCTTCTGTAATTCTGTATGTGCGTGTGCAAAAAATATTTTATAGGAACTACAAAAGCGAGGCATACCACTATCCTTAGGGTCTTTTATACGATCTTTTGTACAGCCACCAAAACAATGTTTCAGATAGCTACAGGTCTTACATTTGCGAGGCAAGTTGGATTTAATACAACCAAACTGGTGCTGTTTTTTTGAGTTCAGCATATTAATGATTTTCTTATCCTTAATGTTGCCAAGCTTCCATTTGGGATCAACAAAAAAATCACAGGAATACACATCTCCATTGTGCTCAATAACGGTGTAGGTACCACATTCCTTTTGTAAGGTGCATTCGGGAGCAGGTATACCCACGTATGTGTGAAAAACAGAATCAAAATGACGAACAGAAGTCGTAGGAATACCTTCTTTAAAATCGTTTATCCAAAGATCCCACAATTTACAAAGGACTTCACCATATTTCTCTGATGAAAGCGAAAAAGAAGCTGCCTGTCTGGAATTATCTTTATCTGTCTCCACAATAGGAATAAACTGCATAAAATCGAACCCTAATTCTTTCTGGTAATTGTAAATTTCTTCGATATAACCAGCCGAATAATCCGTTAAGCAAGTCAGAACATTAGTTGCAATGCCTTTATCCAATAACATTTTAGCATTTCGAAACACAATCTCCCAACTTGGTTTGCCCGATGGTGTTAACCTGTAATGATCGTGTACATGTTTAGGTCCGTCGAGAGAAACACCCACCAGCCAGTTATATTCTTTTAGAAAATCAGCCCACTCCTCATTCAAAAGTAGCCCATTAGTTTGTAAACCGTTTCCTACCGACTTCCCCTTACCATACTTCTGTTGTAACTCTATCACTTTCTTAAAGAAATCAAGTCCCATTAAAGTTGGTTCTCCTCCTTGCCAGCCAAAAGAGACTTCGGGGCCCGATTGTTCCATAACCTGTCGAATCAAATTTTCCAGAGTTTCATCATCCATACGGTGCACCTTCTTCTCCTGATAAAGGCCTGCCTTTTCCAGATAAAAACAATAGGTACAACCCAAATTACAATCTGGTCCGGAAGGTTTAACCAATACCGAATTTAGTTGTTTTTTTATCATGTGATCTAATATTCAAATTTCAGTAACTTCTCTAGTCATTTTACAGCAGTCTGTCAGATATGCTTTGCTTTCACGATTCTTGTGATTGGTATAAGTTTCCTGAGTATGAGCAGACAGTCTACTCACCCCAGGTTCAACAATAAACTTTTGACGTTTTATACTTCAAGAACTAGTTTCCCAAAAGAAGATGGAATATGAAAATCAGGCTTCTCTACTTCCGGGTTAACCCATGATATCCACCTTAAATTTGCTGCATTGTTTTCTTCTGGCAGGCTCATGCAATATCCACGATACAAGCCAGCTTCAAGTTGATTATTTTTCAACACTCCCAATTCTTTCAAAGAATCTAAACTGATAGAACCTTCCACAACATAGATATCCTTTTTTTTCGAAGCTTTTATGCTTAAGTTACCTGTTTGAGGCCACTGCCATTCGTAATCAAAGTCACGATAATATCTGGTTGTATAATCCAATACTCGTCCTCTAGCATCCATCTCTAAGCAGTAGTATGGATTCAATTTGTCATCTTGTCTGAAAAATATTTCAACACGGTCAGAATCTACCACTTCCATCTTATGATTTTCCCTCACATAAGTTAAAACATTATCATCCTGAACATCAAATCTAAAATAAAAGTTTTCATCATCGTAGAGAGCTCGGAAAGTTGTTTTTAGCGCCTCCTCATTCTCCCAAGGGAATGAAAAATCCGAATTAATATTTGCCTGTTCCCAAACTGGATTCATAATTGTTCCTTCAACCGTTAGTTGATTGGATGCTATTTTTTTTACATTATATATTTTCATAAAATATGTTTCGAAGTAATTGGTAAAAGCTTGAATGCATAAAATCCTCCAACCTAACTCCATCTTAGAGTGGATTTTCCATATATGCTTCAAAGTTACAATGACAATCGTAAAAAAGTTCCAGATGTAATCTTTTTACCAACTACAAAAGAACATTTTTCTCTTTCAAAAATAATCTATCTAGTTTTTATGATGCTGGTAGTAATTTTCTCCAGGTATCTTGATTCCACTCCACAGGTTTTTCCATCGTTAAAATCCATTTATCAAAAGCAGTTTTCATCTTTTTCACTTTATGAGGAAACTCAGAAACTAAATTCTTTGATTCGCCCGGGTCCTGTTTGATATTATATAGTTCGTAATAATCTCCCACAGGATAGTAGTGCAACATATAATCACCTTCTAAAACGGTTCCTGCAGGATCAGAAACATTCTCTTTATACTTACTTATAGGAAATTGATCTTTAACTTTACTTCCTTGTACAAAAGCTGTATAATCATTCCAAAAGCCTAAATTAATATCACTCCAATGATAAGCTTGTGTTCCTGCCCAAAACAATTGTCTATCATTCGAAGGGCTTTTTTCACCTTTTAGTGTTCTCGTCAAATCTATTCCATCAAGATTACTGGGTATCTCAATACCTGCTTCTGTCAATACTGTTGGTAACAAATCCATCGCTGAAACATTATCTGTAACAACAAGACCTTTTTTGTATTTTGCAGGATACCAGGCAAACATTGGTACATGAACCCCACCTTGAAACATCAGCCCTTTATTTCCTTTAAAAGCCCCATTTAGTGGCAAGGGAGAATCTACAACTGCCCCATTATCACTAACAAATAATATTATGGTGTTGTCGTCTAAGTTTAATTCTTCTAGCTTACTTACAATCTTACCTACGCCATCGTCAACGGCAGCAAGTGTTGCGTAATAATTATCAACCTCAGGATTCCCTGTATTAAATCGTTGATATTTTCTTGGTGCACGCTCTTCCAATGGTATATGAGGAGCGTTATACGACAGGTATATGAAGAATGGATTTTCTTTATTTTTTTCAATGTACTCCAAAGTCTCGTCTGTAAATTCTTCGGTTATATATCCCTGAGATTTGACATGATCGTAATCTCGAAACAAACTCGTAGCATTATAATAGTTACTGCCATGATAATTAAACCCAAAGTAATAATCGAATCCTTTATTTAATGGGTGCTGATCATTTACGCAACCATAAATGCAATCTCGATGATAGTCTCTGGTTCTATCTGCAAGAGAGTCAATTGTCAGTTCACCTAAGTGCCATTTACCAATCATAGCGGTTTTATAACCATTCTCATGAAATGTTTCTGATAAGAATACCTCTTCAGGTTTTACACCAGCTTCAGCATCATAATTATTATAAATGCCAAAACGTTGAGTATACCGTCCGGTTAGTAAAGCTGCACGGGATGGAGCACAGGTAGTAGAGGCAACAAAGGCATTGGTAAATTTGACACCTTCATTGGCCAACTTAACTGTATTGGGCATAGCCGTTTGAGCTGCCTTATAAGCCTCCTCAACCGAAGTTCTATACCTTTTAGTAACAGTTGTATTAGCAAGTTGCTCCTGACTATATGAATTCGGATCAAAATTTAACTGTCCATATCCCTGATCATCAGTTATAATCACAATTACATTAGGTTTTTCCTGCAAATCATGGCTTTTGGTATCAGTTCCTACTGTGCAAGCGGCTAACATTACAGGCCATACTGCATGAATTGTATTTGAAAATTTCACACTTTTTTTAGATTAAATTAGAATTTTGTTTAATTTGTTCTTAATGCTAAATAGGTATACAAATAAAGCTTGTATTATTCAATTTGAGTAATCCCACTCTAAATTTCATAAGTATCAAATTTAGGGTGGGATAAAATTTTAGCAATTCAAATTTTTAATAATTTCCTGTATTTGCAATGCCTGCCAACAAATACAGACCGTCACAATCGTTAAGAAAAACGCCTCCATTATAAGTCGTTCCCTTATAAGTATGACTACTATTAAAGTTAGATACATTTATCTTTCGGGTTCTTATAAAAATTGAGCCATTAGGTAATTCATTGCCACTAATCACAATCGATTCTTCATCGAGTGATGGACTCTCTTTCCAAAAACCGATACCATGATAAAGGTCTTGTGCTGATGAGCTAACTGTTATTTGATTATCCAGTACTTTCACATTTTTCAGGAATGGATGGGCTGTTGGTTTGTTATAAGCGTATAATAAAACACCTGATGTTTCAAATGTATTATCTTTTATTAGTAACCCCTCTCCATTACGGGCTTTCACTGCCCCTCCACATGCTTCTGCCGGCCAACCGCTAACTGTATTTTGAACAATTTCCAGGTTGGTAAAAGAATGGGCATAAATACCATGATCTGTTTCGCTTACATTAATCCAATTAAGTTCCCTTCTAATGGTATTTTCTTTAATTAATGTTTCGTTTCCATTTTCATTTATTGCTGTTGTAAAATACCCTTCAAATTGATTATTTGTAAATTGATTGTTACTGGATCCTAACTTGTTATAAATGCCACGTCCACTATTTCCTATTTCTCGTTTAAACTCACACAAGTTTACCGTACAATTTGTCCCTCTTAAAAATTCAAGATAGGCGTCTTTCAAATACTTTTTATCAGTAGCAGGCTTTCTTTTTCCTTTACTGAACCGACAGTTTTCGAATGTAACATTACTTACATCTACAATTTTGAAACGAATATTGTTAAATTCTATTCCTGAAAAGACGACGCCAGTTAATTCAGTCCCATAAAGCAGTTCAAGTAACTCTGTTCTTCCTGTAGGTGCTTTAAAAACAGGTTTCAAACCTGCTCCTGAAAACTGAATAGAGATATTAGGTTTTACAGATAGTTTTCCTGTAATTTCATAAGTTCCGGTTTGTACTTGCACTACATCTCCTGCCGATGCTGCATTTAAAACAGAATTTATAGCTGCAAAATCCATTCCCGGGTCGATGGTTAAATTCGCTACTGATTTCACCCTTGATGCCGGAGCTAGAGTATGATCAACTTGCTCTTCTAAGTCTGCTTTTTCACATGCATTAAGAGACATCATAGCCACTGCAAATAAAAGCATCAAAACTTTTACTGATTTTTTCATAAGATTTCATTTGTAATTTTAGATTTACTCCATTGATATATTAACAAATATTCGAAGCATCAGATTATTTTACTCTACTCAAAAAAGGACACGTCTTTACTTTAGCACTAGTTTTTTCGAAGTGCTTTGCCCATTCATTTGTAATCGGACAATAAATACACCTGTTTCATTGGGTATATCCAATTGCAATTCTGTTGAATCTTTATAAGGAGAAGAAACCAGAATCCTACCCATTAGATCAAATACCTGAACTCTTGTATCAGGAGGAGGTAATTTTGTCGATCTTAAAACAACCTTTCCATTGCTCCCATATATAAAAACTTCCTCATCATCGGTTAAATCAGATAAGCCAGTCACTAAAGTGCTAAATGTATCAGACGAATAAACATCTGAAACATTACCTACCAAATCTTTAGCAACAGCGTGTAATGTGAAAGATTCGCCCTTCTTCAGTTCGGTCAAATCTCCCTGCCATAATTCATTTTCATTACAATCGGCATAACCATTCTTTAGAGCTCCTACTCCTCCTATAACATCTTCCGCTTCAGGAATAAAATCATCAACTCCATTCAGATACCAATATAATGCCCCACTCTCATTACTCCCTATTTCTATTTTTGCAGAAGATTCTTTTATATCATCTACATTTATCTGATAGATAACAGGTGAAATATTATCTGATAGAGCATCTTTTTTTTTCAACTTTAATTCTTGCGGAATGCCATCTTTTAGTTTGAATTGAATCTGTGTTTGCTGACTTTCTGTTGAGATAATTTCCCCTTTGGAATTCTGACCAATAATTTCCCAATTCCCTTTTAGTGTCAGAACGATTACAGATTCCTGACTTGGCTTTGCTGAGGTGTATGCTACCTCAGGAAAATGAAGGTCAGGATCACAGATGCTTAAGCTCAACTCTTCCTTATCAGAAGACGCTTTAATCATAACCAGACCAGGAGCCGTTATTTGTTTCACAAACTCGTCGCTTAATTCTGTGTTCTGATCAAAGAAGACATAAGCTGTGGTATTCGTTTCTCTATCCCAAACAATATGTGCGTTTTTGTCTTGCTGTAAAACTTTATATGCTACAGTTTCCTTATCATTCATTTTATTCGAAAACTCCTGAACAGCCTGTACACTCGAATTGGGTAGCAATACATATTCATAGCTTGAATCTGAAGGAGAAGCACCATGATTAATCCAGGCCGTAGCAAAATCACCCTGAGTATTCGCTCTTGTTTTATTATGACGTGAATCTTGCGTTGAACGAGTAATATTTATGTCGGTACCTGCTTTTATCCAATAAGCATTACCAACAGGATCAACCAACCAATGGCTTTTATCTGAACTCAAATTCTGATCCAACGGAAAGTTTGTAATCGCGTTGTTACTGTCCACATAAGTGGCATCAGGTTGATTATTCAAGTTAACCTGAAATAAAGTTGTTTCAGTATTGTATTGAGAATTTGAGTTTGAAATATCAGACCCTAAGCAGATGATACGATTATCGAAACAGAATACCGATTTATTAGCCTGATGGTCCGCGGTAAAGTTAGTTCTGTTTTTCTCTCTCAATTTCATTCCAAAGATTCCATTCTCACCATTAAGATTGGATGCTCCCGTAAAACCTTCATTCGATTTCTCCATTAAAGTCCCGGAAAGGGGACTCTCCAATAAGTCTAATGGCAAATGAATACTGGTTGCTCCCGGGTACCTGTTCCAGTCCCAGCCATTTTGTACAAAGCCACTTTCGGTAGCATTTACTTTGTTACCAGAGCCAATTACCTGAACAGTACCATAGCTCTGATAACGACCATATCGATTGTCTTTGGTGTAGATTTCAGATCCCCAAACATGCTTGTTGTAGCCCTTAACACTCACCATCCAGCTATCACGACGATGAATACCCAGTGCCCCATAATTGTAAGTGTAGTTACCTTCAGGTGCAGCTTCAGCTGTAATTCCCAAGGCAGTAAACTCCTGCTTAAATTTTGTATTGGAAGCTACAAGGCGCATATAAGATGCAGCCATTTTGTTCCAGACATCAGCTTTTGTATGCGGGTTGCCAGATTTAGCTAAATAAGCAAAGGCATTTATCGTTCCGGTACTTATGGATCCGAAAAGAGGGTGACGACCACAAATTCCAAATCCCCAATCCAAATGATTGGAATAGTTTCGCATAGTCAGTAAGGCTTTTCCAAAATTGATTCTTGCTTCATCAGATAGCGCGAAACAAGTTCCATTTACAAATCTTAGAAAGTTTCCAATTCCTGCATAGCCTCCCTTGCTGTATGCAGGATACAAACCTCCATGATGAAAACCAGAACCATCTTCTTTAATTCCCCCCATACTGCCTGGTACTATCTTTAAAGAGATATCCATCCATCGTTTTATCAACTTCATTTCCCTTGCTTTCTCCGGCGTATCATCCATGGCCATTACAGCAATCATACGAGGTATTATAGTTGTGTTCCAACTGTCCATTAAGCCCTGTAGAGTTCCTACTTCAGGTTCAATTCTGTACTCCTGAACACCTGTCCAATATTTAAGCATAGCGACAACCTCATCTAATTTTCCATCTTCTTTCAAAGCATCTTTCATCAGGAAAATAGCAGGAGGAAATTCTCTAAAATTGTAGCCGTAATGATGATTAGTCCCCATTCCACTTCCCACATTCAAACCTTGATCCATCACATAGTCCAACAAATCGTAAAACATTTGTTTCGCCTCAGAGTCCTGATGATGATGCCAAACTTGAGCCAGATCTTCCAAAACAGGTCCCACCTGATCCATTCTAACATCATTTAAAGTCTTATCATATTCGTCATCGCTCACATAAGGGCGCCCTGTTACCTGTTTACCATTTCGCTTAATTTTAAATGCCTGAAATGCACTTTTAACCGAAGCTATCTTACTGCTACCTGGCGAACTTCCCTGATACGCACTTGTCATTTCTGACTTAATAGAATCAAAAGCTTCTTGCTCTTCCGAACTTACTACAGATTCCAGTGAAACATCATGTGAATAGGAATCATACCAATGCCAAAGTGCGGCCCAATGATTCTCATTCATCTTAGGGTTAATAAAAGGCAATTGCTTGTCTGGTGTAACACGATCGTGAATTCGTTTGGATGGAAACATCATGCGATCAAAGAAAAGACTTCCGGAAGCCACATCAGTGGGGGCAGTCACCTTCATATAATCCAGATCTTTTCGCGATTTAGGACCACTCATATCCTCATCGAACCGTATCCAACAAGCTCTCCATCCTTTAAAATTAATCCCATATTCAAACTCGTACGCCATAGTGCTTCCCTTTCCAAACTGAAAGCTTATTTTTTTGTCCAGAGCTGTTTCGTTATATATCCATAACATTAAACCACCCTTATAAGTATTTAAAGCCGTTTGCATATTAGGAGGATTCATTACAGTCAAGCTGCATCCTTGTGTCCAGTCCCATCTGAGCGATTCACTTCCTAATTTATAATGGTCGGTACTCATACTTAAACTCGCACCATTATTAGTACTCCAGGTATCAGGCACCTCTGTTTCCAAACCGATATACTGTGCTTGAACTTCTGTATTAAAAAAACAAAGTTTCAAGAAAATAAGAAGTAAAATCTGACGCATTATCATTTGTTATTAGCTTAATTAGAATTAAAAAGAGACTTTAGTAATTCCAGGTTTCTTTTCCGGAATATTTTACTATTCAACTCGATTGTAGCATGGTTTTGTTTTTACTCTCTACGATACAGTTGCGATAGTTTTTCATTAATTTAAAGCATTACACGAATGACTTTCTCACAGAACAGCATTAGTATAATAAAGAGTAGAATTATATCTCCCAGTCGTTTTTGTGTATTTTCCTTAATCATATAGTCATGTCCTATTACTTCCTCATTGATAAGTGTAATCATCAATCCACTTCATCACACTTGATTTATTTCTTCTTTTCGATACGATAAACCTTAAAGTCATCAATCGTCATATGGTTTTCAATAGTTCTAATACCAAACCAACCTTGAGTATATGGTGATTCATCGTGAAAATCATAAACCAATTTATTATCTCTGTAAAACTGCACCTGATTTCCCATAACTACCAATTGGATTTTACAAGTCTTATTGGGGAAAATCAAATCCTTTTTACCTTCCAAATCGTGTTCGGGTAAAAGCGGCTTATTTCCTTTTCCATCATATCGTCTAAATCGGGTTTTGGTATTGTTGTGACCACCTAAACCAACATAATACAGTTGCAATGTATCGTAATCGTGAAACATGCCCGATGCTTTTCTTGGTGAATCAAATAAATCATCAACATTTCGGGGATCACTAGCCATCCAAAAGCAATTCATATCACTAGCTCTATCGTTAGGACCATCATTACTGATAACAGTTGCATTGTATTCAATTAGGATATTGCCTTCAAACTTATGCTTACACCAAACAGTAGCTCCTTTAGGAACATCAATTTCAAGACGCTCTTTATTTACACCTACCCTATTCCCCGATTCGGCCTGCAATTCGACAATCCAATCCTTTGAATCATTCGAATTAAAGTCGTCCTGATAGAGCAATGTCTTTTTTGTAAAATTATAATCGACCTGCGATTTCTGAGTGCATGCCTGCATCGTTATTATCAAACTGACAATGACAAGAGTTAAAAACAGTTTCATCGTGTTTCTTTTATTTAACATTCATAATCTATACGTTTCAGAATAAATAGTTCCGAAAACGATTTCAAGGTAGCCGAAAGAGAGAGCCCTAACAAACCCTTTCTGTCCCAAAAAAGAATTTTGGAACTTCCAGTTAAATAAAAAAATTGCCATTCATTAATAATCAGCCCTTTACAAAAACTTACAATATCATACGAACGATTTTGCACATCTCTTCTAATTAACATCAATATTCATTCTCAACACACTATTATTACTGCAAAACATAGGGTATCAGACCTAACACGAAAGAAACACATCTTCAATTCTCTAATTCCTTAAAAAATCAGAACCAGAATTATCCGTACAAAATTAGCCTATCAAATCTGCTCCCAATTCTTTCAGGTAAAGAATTTGACACCACAAAACAAAAGACATAAACACCTGATATTCTGAACAAATAAACTTGCCATAAAGAAAAACGTCCCACAATTAACTAAAGACCAATACCCATGACTTGCAATTCTTAATTTTAGATACAGACCAAGCATATAAATCATATCAAAATATCTAAAACAGACATGAAACAAAGTATTAAAATATGCAGCTTATTAGTTTGGAGTCTTCTACTCTCAATAAGCGCTTTCCCTCAATCTTCAAGCAATAAACTGGGAGGAATCAGAAAGAACCTTGAGGGAAAAAACCTTTCTGTCAGATGGGAAAAAATGAGTACTGAGAAAGCTCTTTCTCTTCTTCAGGACAATGGAAGCTTTGCAGATGGGAAGCCGGATAAAAAACAAATTATCGGTAGAATAATGCAATGGGCCATTGATTACCATAAAGGCGCCTATTCAAATAAAAAAGAACTGCGAACGTCTATTTATAAGGCTTTACAATATTGGCTGGATAATAAACCAAAATACCGTTTCCCATCTATCCCATTCGAAACACTTAGAGCTCTTGCTGCTATTGAACTTGTCATTTATGATGATATGATGAAAGATCGACAGCTTTCTGCACCGAAAGAAAAGCAAATAGATAAGCTTCTGCAAAGTATTACGGAATTTAGTCATTGGTGTTGGTATAACGGAAAAGATCCGAGTGTGTTTGATAAAGAACGAGGTCACAACCGTGGTGGAAATGTTGGCTACCGTTTATGGGCTATGACAGCTATTGCTTCTTGTTCCGGGGATGTTAAAGAATTGGATTGGGTGCATCAAATCGTAAAAGAGCAGTTTCCCCGTGTACTGAATACAACAAGTGATTTACCAACAGGTTTCACCCCCGATGGCTCATGGATTCAACACAATGCAGGTGGTGCACAAAACTATTGGATTGGCTATGGCGTGCATTGGATTAAGCACGTTTTAAGCTATGCAAAAGCGACAAATGATAGCCAATGGGAATTAACATCAGAAGAATGGAATACTCTGGCAGATTATTATTTGGAAGGTATTCAGTGGTATTACTATAAAAACCATGGTGCCTTGAATATTGCAGGTCGACACAATGCCCTTACGCAAGCTCCACTTGACAAAGGAGCTATTCGCAAGGATGTTTTACGACTATTAAAAGACGGTCATCTTAATGCAGTAAAAACAAAAGAACTTAAAGCTCTTCTCAAAAGACATCAAAACAAACAGTTCGCACACATCGACTCTACTAAATACTTCTGGAATACCGACCTTTTAATTCATAGTACGCCTCAGGCATACTTCGCTATTAAAATGCTCTCGAATCGTTCAACAGGCTGCGAAACCTCAGAAAGCGAAAGAGCTCATGGTAAGAACAATTTTTTAAGTGGTGATGGATCAAGCATTATCTACAATACAGGAAAAGAATACGATAAAGCCCGAATAGGTTGGAACTGGAGAGCTTGGCCCGGCATTACTGCTATTCAGAAAGAGGGAAAACTTCCGCTTAGTCCATGGGGCAAAGAGAGCATCAGTTTAAATCAATTTGCAGGCGGCTTATCTACAGGTAAACAAGGACTGGCAGCATTCCAATACAATAGAAAAAATTCTTACGTGAATTTAAAGGCAAACAAAGCCTATTTCACCTTTGACAATAAAATGCTGGCACTGGGAAATAGTATTAACAAAAATGAAGCTGGCCCATTCGATGTTTGGACAACACTTAATCAAACGGAACGTAAAGGCGATATTCTTTACCAAATCAATGGAAAAAAAGGAAAGATCAAAGCAGGTAAAACAAGAAACATAGCATCTAAAAAGATTACAAAACCATCATGGGTTTATCACAATAGCACAGCTTATGTCATCCTGCCAAGCAATACAGCAAGTAAAATAAAGCTTTTTGCTGAAAAAAGAACAGGTAATTGGTCCGATCTTGATGGTCGATACACCAACAAGAAAAACCAAATTGAGAGTACTTCTATTTTTCAATTATCACTTTCACATGGATCAAGCCCCATTCATGCGGACTATGCTTATATGGTCATTCCGGGTATCGATATCAAAACATTACAAAATTGTGTTCAAAACGATTTGCCGGAAATCATTCAAAACAATAAAACAGCACAAGCCATTCGATATAATCTTAACTCATATATGATCATTTTCTATAAAGCAGGAAATGTTCAATTGACTAATCATATCAAGCTAGCAACAAATCAACCTGCCATTATTCACCTAAATAAATCTAAAGGCGAGTGGCAAGCAACTGTCTCAGATCCCTTGCAGAACCAAGATAAAACCGAGATAGAACTGAGTGAAAAGGACAAAACCAAATCCTTTACAATCAACTTCCCTGCCGGAATAAACAGAGGAAAATCAATTGAATCAACTTTAGAACTTTAAATAATCAACATCAAAAATGAATCATTTTTTTAAATTAACACTTGTTTCAGCATGCCTTGTAAGCTTATTTTCATGCAGCAATCCTAAAACAAGTTCAAAAGGTATTATTGAGGACAATATCGAATTTGCGAGCCAACAAATCGGTCGTGAAATTGATATGATGAATGCGAAAGGCGTCGTCCTGAACCCCAGAACAATAAGGGAAGATGGTAGCACCAGATACAATACACCGGAGCTATGGACAAGTGGGTTCTTTCCTGGATCGCTTTGGTATATGTATGAGCTAACAGGCGATAACAAATGGAAAGTAGAAGCTGAGAAAGTTACAGAAACACTGGATACAGTTCAATACCTAACCTGGCACCATGATGTGGGTTTTATGGTTTACTGTAGCTATGGTAACGGATATAAACTGACGAATAATCCTGAATACAAGAAGGTTATTATTCAAGCAGCCAAATCATTGAGCACACGATTCCGCCCCAATATTGGCGCTATCCAATCGTGGAATGTTCACAGAGGATGGCAGGCAAAGCGTGGCTGGCAGTGTCCGGTTATTATCGATAATATGATGAATCTGGAACTGCTTTTTGAAGCCAGTAAGCTAAGCGGTGATAGCAGTTTCAGAGATATTGCCATCAAGCATGCCGAAACAACTCTGGAAAATCAATTTCGTCCGGACCATAGTAGCTATCATGTTATCGACTATGATACAATTACAGGACAAGTTCGCAATAAGGTGACTGCTCAAGGTTATGCTGATGAATCAGCCTGGTCCAGAGGTCAGGGCTGGGCGATGTATGGTTATACACTTTGTTACCGCGAAACCAGAGATGCCAAATTCTTAAAAAAAGCTGAAGATATTGCAGCCTATCTTTTTGCACATCCAAGAATGCCTGAAGATTTGGTTCCCTACTGGGATTTTGATTGCCCTAAAATTCCCAACACACCACGTGATGCATCAGCGGCTGCAGTTATTGCTTCTGCACTATACGAGATGAGTACTTACTGCCCTGAGAAGACAAGTAAATACAAAGCTCTTGCTGATCAGATTGTAGAAAACTTATCTTCTGATGCCTACAGAGCTAAATTGGGCGAAAACAACAATTTCCTTTTGATGCACTCTGTTGGAAGTATCCCCCATGGTGCTGAAATTGATGTGCCACTAAACTATGCCGATTACTACTTTTTAGAAGCACTTGTGCGTAAAAGAAAACTTGAGAAATAGTGAAACAAGTCTGACAGGTTTATAAAGGCGATATTATAAACCTGTCAGCAGTAATACCAGATTAAAATCAAAACCTATCTTATAAAAATGTTGATTCGCAAGCTCAAGAGGACTAAAGCCGTACTTTTCACCTATATCTTCGTTAAAAAAGATGCAAGGTAACTCGGCTATCTTTTACTTTTTTCCCTCGATATAGCTAAAAATTATTTCATCTTATTTAAAGATGATTTTGAAATTAAATTGGTATAAAAGCGCTTAGGACTCCCATATTTATAATCTGGCACCTTTGTATAGGTCTGAAAACTTAAAAGTTTCAGCAAAAATTATTTTATTGCAATCGATTTAAAAACAAGCCAACATGAATACGCAACAGCCTTTCAAATTAATTCTGATCTTTTTGATTGCGTTCTTCAATAAAGTATCGGCACAGGATTTTATTAATCCGGCTATTATTTCCTTTGAAGATTCAATCAATCAAAACTGGTCAACACCCAGCCCGTCAAGCATATCAACAAGTACGGCTCATTACAAGCATGGCAAGCAAAGTTTGCAGTGGAAGTATGAGCAAAATTCTGAATTGATAATCGATCAGGATATCAACTTCAAACCTTTCGACCCCAATGCCATCGATAAATCGATACCAACTTTTTGTGTATGGGTCTACAATGAAACACCTAAGGATGAGAAAATCAAATTTCAATTCTTAACGGATAATCAAGTCAACTGTGAATTTGAATTTGGCATCAATTTCAAGGGCTGGCGTGCAGCATGGGTTGCTTTTGAGCGTGACATGAAAGGGATACCTGAAACCACTATGAATAAGATGAAGATACTTGCTCCTGAAAGCAATTCGGGAACCTTATTCTTCGATCATATCATGCTCTGTACACCTGCCGACAGCAGATGGAACACACCTGACTACCAAGTTCCCTTTGTTAATGCAAAAACAAAAAACCACTGGTTAATTCTTTACAAATCGAGTTTAAACCAAGCTAGAGAGAAACTAATCCCCCTTACTCAAAAACAAATTAAAGGCATTCAAACCATCAATAAAAGATACCGTAAAGAGGTTATCAAAAAAGTTAAGGTCAATGAGAAATGGCTTGCCAAAATAAGAAAAGCTTACAACAAACATAAAATTAGTCGTAATGGAGAACAGATTTCAGGTAAAGTGATGTGGTTCTGCCGCTTTTCTGAAATATACAAGCCTTACAAGAAAGATTTCAAAAACTACCACAACAAAAAAAATAAAGACTTTAAAACCTACACAAAGTTAATGTTCGAAATTGCTTCAGCTTACAACCAAACTGACAATACCGAATATAAGAACGAATTGGAAGAGCTATTTTTCAATATGTCCGATCATTTGATCGATCAGGGATGGGCTGAAGGAAGTGCAAACGGTACGCTACACCATTTGGGTTACAGCATGAGAACTTACTATACTGCTTACTTTCTAATGCGTGAACCATTAATTCGCACACATCGCGCTGAACAAGCTCAAAAAGCCATGGAATGGTACTCGGGTGTAAAAGAAGTTTTTGCGCCTATTCATGAAAAAGGCATGAGTATTGATGCTTTCAACACATCCGTAATGGGACGTTTAGCGAGTATCCTGATGTTGGAGGATTCACCGGAAAAGATCCGTTATTTAAAGGCCTATATCAACTGGATTAATAATGGATTAGCCTATGCGCCTGGTGTTAAAGACAGTTTCAAAGTAGATGGTTCTGTCTTTCATCATGCCAACAACTACCCTGCCTATGCCAATGGTGGTTACGACGGTGCGACTAAAATGGTATACTTTTTCAGCAGAACCCCCTTTCATGTTGCTGAAGAAGGTCATCGAATCCTAAAGAAATCTTTATTAAAAACCCGCCTTTTCTGTAATAAAGAAACCTGGCCAACTTCTATGTCTGGTCGTCATCCCAATGGTAAGGGTAAACTATCTGCCCAACATTACATGTTTATGGCTCTATCAGGAACACCTGATGGCAAAAACAAGATTGATGCTGAAATGGCAGCAGCTTACCTCAGATTAATGGAAGGTAAGAAAGCCACAAAAACTGTAAAAAAATTATTAAAACAAGGCTATCAGGCAGAAGCTGATCCCAATGGAAACTGGACCATGAATTACGCCGCTTTGGGTATTCACCGAAGAGATAACTGGTCGGCAACAGCACAAGGACACAACCGTTACCTTTGGGCTGCCGAACATTATATTGGAGCCAACTATTACGGTCGTTATATGAAACATGGTCAGCTTCAAATCATCTCCGGTGATAAAACGCCAAGCGTGTTTACTTCAGGTTTTAATGTGAACGGATGGGATTGGGGACGATTTGCCGGTACAACCGCCATTCATCTTCCCATTGAAAAACTTCGTGCAAACATTCTCAATGTTGACCTATTTACAGGCTATGAGGAAATGTTAATTTCCGATGAAGTATTTGCCGCAGCCATATCAATTGAAGGTAAAAATGGAGCTTGGGCCATGAAGTTGCATGAGCACGACAAATACAACGGCTCACATCGTGCAACTAAATCTGTTTTCTTTTTCGACAACAGAATCATCTGTTTGGGTAGCGACATTGAAAATACAAATGCTGAATACGAAACTGAAACGACTCTTTTTCAAAACTATTTGAATGAAGAATCAGAAAGCATCATGTTTAACAAAGATGAAATCAATCAGTTCCCATTCAATCAAATAAGTCAAGCTAAAAAAGCCAGTCTGCTTACCGATAATGTGGGCAACAGCTTTTACATTCCGGCTGAATATACAGTTGAAGTGGGCAAGCAATTGCAACACTCAAAGGATCAGAAGAAGGAAACGCCAAACAAAGGGAATTTCGCGACGGCAGTTATCAAGCACGGTAAAGCACCAAAGGGAGAAAGCTATGAATATGCTATTCTTGTGCAAAGCACACACAACGAGCTGGTTCAATTTGCAAAGCAAATGAATAAAAAGAAGAAAAAGGCTTATACTGTTCTTCAGAAAGACAAACAGGCTCATATTGTGAAAGATCATGCCTCTGCAACAACTGCTTTTGCTCTTTTCGAAGCCAATGAGAATGTGAACCAATCGGGACTAAATTCGGTAAGTGCACCTGCTCTTGTCATGATTAAAGATAAAGGCAATTCAAAAGTAATGAGTCTTTGCGATCCTGACCTTCACCTTTACGAAGGTGAAGCCGATGTGGTGATTGAAAATGGCAAGCGTAAGGAACGCAGTGTGTATTCAAGAGATTGGGTTCGCAACGAAAGTCAGGTTTCTAAGATTCAGGTCAGCCTAAAGGGCGAATGGTCTTTAAAAGCCAGTGACTATTGTAAACTGATCAACAACAAAGCTAATGAGACCATTCTCGAATTCACTTGTCAACACGGACTGACAAGAGAAGTGGAATTGATCGCAAAATAATTAATAAATTCTTATGGCTTGTTAACTCTGAGCATTAGAACTCAAAGTTAACAAGCACCAATCGACTCAGAATGACTAAAAATAATATATCCCGAAGAAATTTCTTAAAAAGCTCAGCAGCTGTTACCGCCGGAATGACTTTGATTCCTCAAGGCTTTCTGACATCATGTATGAAAAATGGGAAACGCCCGAATCTTTTATATATTTTTCCGGACCAGTACCGTAAACAGGCTATGGGTTTTATGAATCAAGACCCCGTTAAAACACCTAATATTGATGCTTTATCGGAACAGGGTGTTGTTTTTACCCATGCGGTGAGTAACCACCCGCTATGCAGTCCGTACCGCGGTATGTTGCTTACAGGAAAATATCCGCTTTCAAACGGGGTGCTTTCAAACTGCCACTCCGGACGTACCAAACACGGTAACTTCCTTAATCCTGATGATGTTTGTTTCTCTGATGTGCTTTCGCAAAACAATTACAATGCGGGCTATGTGGGCAAATGGCATTTGGATGGTCCGGAGCCTCCAAAAGACGGTGGGCCAAACGTTTGGGATTCTTTTTGCAAACCTGGCAAGTACCGACATGGCTTTGACTTTTGGTACTCGTACGGAGCTGATGATAATCACTTGACGCCTCATTATTGGATTAACGAGGCTAAGGAAAATGAAGCAAAATACTTCGAGCAATGGTCACCAGAACATGAAGCTGAGGTTGTACAAAAGTATCTGGAAAATGCAGGCGATAAATTCCGCGACGATGAAAAACCATTCGCATTATTCTGGGGAATTAACCCGCCTCATCACCCTTTTAACCTGGTTCCTGAGAAATACAAAAAACGTTTCGAGGGCAAAACTGAGAAAGATGTCCTAAACCGACCTAATGTTCAGTTTAGCAATAACACCGAAATGGGACAGCATGGTTTTGGCGACATGTGGGTTGACAAACGAATTGATCAGTCAACCGATTACTTTGCCATGTGCGAAGGGGTTGATCAGCAGATTGGAAAGGTATTACAGACGCTAAAAGAGCAAAGCCTTGACAAAAACACCATTGTCATTTTCACATCAGATCATGGTGAAATGCTGGGAAGCCAAGGTATGATGCATAAAAACATCTGGTTTAGCGAAGCATTCGATATTCCATTCATCATCCGCTGGCCGGAAAAAATCAAAGCAGGAAGCGATGACCTTCTTTTGAGTGTACCGGATGTGATGCCAACCCTTTTAGGTTTAATGGGACTTAAAAACCAGATTCCCGAAGAAGTTGAAGGAAAAGATTACTCGGGTATATTCCGTAAGGAAAAAGTAGATCGTCCTGAAGCTGCCCTTTACTTCTTTGCAAAGCCGGAAGACAATACAGAAAAGCGTCGCGGAGTTAAAACACATACGCACACCTATGTTATTGCTTACGATAATAAGGGAGAAAAGCATCATTTCTTATACGATGATAAGAATGATCCTTATCAAACCAAGAATGTGTATGGTGAGAATTCAGAATTGGAGCAGGACTTAACAGAAAAGCTACGTGAAATTCTAATCAGAACCAAGGATCCTTTTATTAGCTACTTGTAATTTAAAAGTCGGAAAGTCTTAAGGGTCTGAAAAGTCGAAAGAGAAAGGAAAGACGAAGGGTGTTTCGGGTATAGCATACCTGTTAGAGTTTAACTCTCAAAATCAGGTCAAACAGAACCAGCTTTAGACTTTTCAGACCCTTAAGACTTTTCGACCTTTAGACCTTTAGCCCCTCTTAAAAACTATCAATCCTCCAAAATCAAGCCTAAATATGGACAGAAGAAAATTCCTAAAAAATAGCAGTCTCACCCTAACGGGCATAGCTGCCTCAAAATTACTTTTAGGACAAGAAAGTATCTTTAGCCTAAAACCGGAATTAAAAGGCACACGCCCTAATATATTATTTATCATGACCGATCAGCAGTTTGCTGACGCCATGAGCAATACAAGCAATAGCAGTTTAAAAACGCCTGCTATGGATTATATTGCCTCCAATGGTATGAGGTTCGAAAAAGCTTACTGCCCCACTCCATTGTGCGTTCCATCACGTTCGTCGATGTTTACAGGCATGTATCCACACGAAATTAATGTACCCATTAATAATATGAAAGCCGAGTGGGATACCAAGCAATACCCCTATATGGGGAAGATTATGGCTAAGGCAGGTTATGATACCGGATATGTTGGGAAATGGCACCTACCTGCCCTGCCGGAGGATATCGACACACATGGATTTGAATATATCAAATACGCCAAGGATAACAGAATTGATGCTCTGGTGGATGGTGCCTGTCGTGATTTTATGATGAAAGACAGAGACAAGCCCTTTATGCTGGTCAGCTCTTTTGTAAACCCTCATGATATTTGCCAATGGGCCCGCGGAGATGAAATGTTAAACGATCATCTTGGAGCCCCTCCTGCTCCCGAAAACTGTCCTGAATTGCCTGAAAACTTCGAAATACCTGATCTGGAACCGGATATTCTACGTTTATTGCAGGGCTATTCTGAGCGCACCTACCCAACAAAAGATTGGGATGAAAATAAGTGGCGACAATACCGATGGGCTTACTTCCGCTTAATAGAGATTGTTGATGCACGAATCCAGAAGGTATTGGATGCCTTAAAAGAATCAGGACAAGAAGAGAATACCATCATCATTTTCACATCCGATCATGGGGATGGACATGGCGCTCACAAATGGAATCAAAAGCAAGTGCTTTACGACGAATCGGCACGTGTTCCCTTAATTGTGAGTTGGAAAGGGCATACCCGGGGAGGATCAGTCAATAATAAAGAAGTGGTTTCAAGCGGTATCGATTTGATTCCTAGCCTATGCGATATTGCTGGCGTAACAGCTCCTGCCCATATGAAAGGTTCATCCTTTATGAATTTGGCCTTAGGCAAAGAAGAAAACGCCTGGAGAAAATACACCGTGATTGAAACAGAGTTCTGCCAATCCAAAAAAACCTTCGATATTAAAGGACGATGTGTGAGAACTGAGAACTTTAAATATATGGTATACGATAAGGGTGAATTACACGAACAACTGTTCGATATGGTCAGGGATAAAGGCGAGATGAACAATTTGGCTTATCAGTCAGACTATCAGAAACAAGTGAAAAAACACCGTAAATACCTTAAAGAGTGGATGGAAGAAACCAAGGATGACTTTCAACTTCCCTTTTAAAGGAAAATAATTAATCACAAATTAACTTGGCGTTCTTTGCGTGAGAATCTTTGTGCTCTTTGCGGTTAATACAAGAAAACTGAAAACATGACAAAACACCTCCTTCTTATATTTATATGCCTGATAACCTTCACTGCATGGTCTCAGGAATCCCTTGAAACAGGCAAACAGAAACAATTGGTTTACCGATGTGATTTCAACAACAAAGCTTCTTTGGAAGATTGGGTGATGGAAGGACCTGGTATTGCCAAAATCAGAAAAGGGCGACTGGAACTCTATTCCCGATATCATAAAAAAGTGAATCGTAAGATGAGAAAGGGCGAACTGGTATTTGAAGAAGGAACCGATAAATGGTATCAATATTACGTAGATGGCTTAGCCAGTAAAGCCGAACCTGAATTGTATCCAACTTATAAAACAGGAAAGACTTTTCGTGGTGGTCATCTCGTGTACTGGAACAAAACCATTACGCCTAAAAATTATGTGATCGAATTCGATTTCCAAAGTCTCGTTCCCTATCCTTTGCACATGATCCTATTTTCGGCAACAGGACAGCAAGGTGAGCATGTATTCGATCCATCCTTAAATGCACGATGTGGGGTAGCCGCACAATACACCAAAGGCGATATTTACAATTACCGCATTTCGTTTTTAGCACCCAAGCCTGGGACAGCTAACCTACGAAAATGCCCGGGACGTCGTTTGGTAACAAAAGGAGAAGATTTCAGCATTCAGAACCTAAGGGGTAAGCACCACATAAAAGTGATTAAGTGGCAAGATCAAATTGAGTTCAGGATTGATAACAAACTGGTTTTTCAGTATAAAGATGTCGAAAACGATGCCCCACTGGGCGCCGGACAAACAGCCATTCGTTTAATGGTGCCAGCCAGAGGTTTTTACGACAACTACCAGATTTACGAATTAAAGGACTAGTCGCGAATCCCATTTGTAATAAAGCAAAGCATCAGTCCCAAACTCAGCATTTGGGACTCATGCTTCTTTAATTTATAATGTGGTGTATTTTGTCCCATGTTTTTCGTATTTGTACTAAGAATACAAAAAAAGGTACAAGTACATTGTACACTAAGTATTTTTTTATGAAACTTAAGGATAAAACATAATCGGACAACACACTTGATCCTAAATGAATTACATTGGCTTTTCAATACAAAAATATCAAAATGACCCCCACTGGGCACTGAACAAACAGCCGTCCATTTTATGATTCCAGATAGAGGCTTTTGCATTAACTATTCCGACTTTTCAATGCTTAAATCAACTTGTATTAATTCAGACATTTCAGGCAATTTTACTCTCTCGAAAAATTCAATTTCTACTTTCCCTGCTATAATATTTTTTGAATATTCGTTTGTATATAAAATATCCAATTCGCCAAATCTATCATTTATAGTTTCATCGTGTAATTCAAGTTTTGAACGAAGCAAATGTATAAATTTCACTTCATTCTCGTCGTGTTTGCCATCTGCGTTTATTATTCGCAATGCTACTTCAAGAACAAGTAATTCCTGAATAGGATTTAGTTTTGTTTCTCTTAAACAAACAAATAATTCTTCAATTACTTTAGTACCTTTTTTATCAAGGTCTTTAATTAATTGTTCAAGTTCATTGGATAAATCTATTGCTTCAAAAAATGAAGTGTTTTTATCCATTACTTTAAGCTCTTCAACTTCACGGTCGTCAATGTGCCCGTCACATGCCATAGTGCAAAAAGCTACTTTGAACAATATTTTTTTGAATTCATTTTTATCCATAACATTCTATTTTATGAAACATTATCAAAAGCCTATAGGTCTTCTTGATTCGTCTTTATTTGTTTTCTTATTTTTCAGTGTATCCTTTAGCAATTCATATTTTTTTAACTCTTCATTCGAAATCGAAGATTTATTTTCAGAAAATACTCTTTCAAAAATTTCTTGTGTAATCCTAGATTTGGACTTTAAGGCACGTCGAGACGCTTCATCAACGAGAAACTTAATATCACTTGATACATAATTTTCTGTTTTTTCTGCAAGCTTCTCATAGTTTAAGCCTAGATCAACAGGTCTTTTCTTTAAATACAATTTAAACATCGAAACTCTGGCTTCGAAATCAGGTGGAGGAAGATAAATTATTCTGTCAATTCGACCTGTTCTTAAGATTGCAGGATCTATCTTTTCTGGTCGGTTTGATGCTGCAATTACAAAAATTCCTTTCTCAGAACAACTTGACATTTGAGCTAAAAACTCATTAACAGGTGCTGCTTGCATATGATGTAAATCACCTTCTCGATTTGGAACAACAGCATCAATTTCATCAATAAAGATTATCGTAGGAGCTTTTTCTGTAGCTTCTTTAAATATTTCGCCAATTCTTTCCTCTGTTGCATTTATGTACTTGCTTTTTATATCAGAAGGTTTTAATTGCAAAAAGTTAAACCCAACTTCCTCAACAAATCGTTCTGCTATAAAAGTTTTACCACAACCAGGAGGACCATACAATAACATTCCGTTTGGAATTGTAATTCCATAACTTTCATATAGTTCTTTCTCATTCAAGGCACGTATGACATCGTTGTATAAAATATCTATCAAGTTTTGCATACCTGCAATTGCGGAAAAACCTGCACCTTTTTTCTTTATTACTTTACTCCGACTTTCATTCTTTGATGTTTCATTGACAACAACAGTTTCTCCTTTTAACGCTTTTATAAATTCATTAGCATTCTTAAAACGGTCATCTATATTAAATGCTAAAGCTTTTTTAATAACACTTTTAAGGTGCTTATCATTTAATTCTTCAACGCCTTTTAATCCAAAATTAAGTTCTTGTTTTCTTTTGTCATTTATTGCATCAACGAATTTTTCTTTAGTATGCTGAAACTTTGGTTTCTCTATGTACCAAGGAGGAATACCCATTATCAGATTATAAAGTAATGCGCCAACAGAAAAAATATCACTTTGTGGAGTAAAGATTCCATTGTATAATTCAGGAGCAATATAAAAAGGTGATAAGCGATCTAAATCAAGTGAATTACTCTTACTGGTAATATATCTGGAAAAACCAAATTCAGACAAAATTGGTTTTTCTGCATTTGAATAATCCAAATATATTGAAGCAGGATTGATATTGTTATGAATTATCGAGTTTGAGCTTTTGTGTATTTTTTGAAGTGTTTCAAGTAGATAGAGCGTAATTGAAATAGCCGAATATTGAGTAAATACTCCGTCTCGTTCTAACTTATCTTGAATCGATTCTCCGCTAACAAATTTCAAAACAACGAAATGATATTTATTGACTCCTTTAACATATTCACCATTATTTACAAGCTTCAAAGTATTATCAATATTTAGAGAAGCTAAAATTTCAACCTCCAACAGATTGGAATCAGAAAAGTCGTTTGAGGACAGCTTTGAACTATTGTATAGCTTCAATAAATATGTTTTGCCATCATTTCCTTTAACTCTATATTTTTCACAAAAAGCATCTCCACCTATGAAGAATTGAACTTCATAAGCAGAGTTTAAAATTTGTTTTTTGCCTAAAATAGTATCCATGTTATCCAACTAATTCATCACCACTACCACCACCAATAATAGGCTTTTGGGTATCAGGTAGTAGATTATACAATTCAATAACAACTTGACGCAAACTATCTTTTGATGGATTGTTAGCAGCCATTTGCAGACCTCTGTCAAGTGTCATTCGTGCCCGATTTCTATCTTTCCAGTCGAGGGTATCAAAATCATCATGGAAGTTTTTCAATAGCATGATTTCCATTTGAGCACCCAAACCTTGGTCAACAAGGGCAAAGTCAAGTTGACGCATGTTGTCAATCATTTCCTGAGCTACTTTGACATTCTTTTCTTTTATTATTTCAGGGATTTGCTCTTTAAATTGTTCAACAATTGCAGAAGTTTTGTCGTTGCCGAATTTTTGATTTGTTTCTTCCAAACGATAAAATACATCTTTCAATTCTTCTTCTGTTTTAGGCCATTCGCTTGATGTTTGAATTTCGTCAAGAGATTTTAAAGACCTTCTGAGGCTATCTAACACATCTTTTTTACGGTCATAATCGCCTTTACCTTGTTCAAAACGTTTTTTTGTATCTGAAATTTCACTATCAAGTTTTTCCAATTTTTCATTATCGGAATAAACTCCTTCCTGTTTTATTAAAGTAAGCGTTTGTTGAGCTTTATTGATTTCACTTTCCAACCAACTTGCATCAATTTCTTTTTGCGTTGTGTTACTCGGAACTTCAATTTCGTGTGTATAATCTAAAGTCGGGAAGAAAGCAGAAAGTGTGATTCTTTCAGATTTATCAACTTTTACGGTTAAATCCACATCACTTCCTTCTGGCAATAGTTTTGGTAAGTCTTCACCCGAAATAATAACATCATAAACATGTTCATTGTGGATTGCCCTTGTTCCATCCGCTCCATGCTCTCCCTGATAAAGAGGGATTTTTAAGCTGTCTTCTTTCATCCCTGGGCGAATTTGCTTTTGAGTTTTTAAACCGTTTGTTGTTCCTGTTGCAGGTGTTGACTGATTTTTTTCTAGACCTTTAATACTTCTGAATACAACCTTACATGATGCACGGCTTTTTATTTCAAGTCCGAAGAAATATGGTAAGGTAGCACTACCAATCTTTGAACCCTGAATAATTGTAAAACTTGAAGGTTCACTTGGTAACAAGTCTCCTTGTTCATTATATGCAAGAACATCAAATGCATTTGGTTTACCTGTGTTTAGCTTTACTTCAATAATATCGCCTTTGTCGTCTATTTCCGTTTTACCACTTGACCAAGCTTTGTCACTTCTAACAACATCAACAAAAACTTTTTCAGGAATTACACCTTCCGTTTTATCTTTCAGAATTTTTACTGTTACGAACTCTTCTTCTTCAACTGTTGTTGCTTCGTAACCAAATTCTAACTGTATTTTTGTTTTATCTCTCTGTTGTTCTTTTATTTCATCAGATACATCAACAGTAGAAGCAAATAGTGCAGCTCCTTTAGAAACGACAATCATTGGGTCAACACTTACATCAGGTTTTGTAATTTGCTCTTCGAGCATTTTTCTTAGAATAGGAGAGTATGTCGGACCGCCAACAAGAACAAGACTATCTAATTCATTCCCATTAATATTATTTCTTTCAAGTAGGTTTTTACAAATATCAATTGATTTCTGGAATACAGGCCCAAGAGTGTTTTGCATCATTTCTTGTGATACAGTAATGTCCAATTCAAATTCTTCTCCTTCGTCATCTTCCCCTGGAATATCTCCTAAATCAGATAAAATATTGTGAGTATCGTTAAATGACATTTGGATTTTTGTTTCTTCTGCATAAAATTTCATAGCATCTTGAAGAATTTTCTTTTTGTTATCATCTTCAAGTATGCTATCAATAGAAAAGTTTTCTTGAATGTATGGTATGATGATTTCATCAACAATTGCATAATCAAGGTTTTTACCTCCAAGATAATTGTCCCCTTCTGTATCAATAACTTTCATGATGCCATCTTCAACTTTTAAAAGGGCTGCATCAAAAGTACCACCTCCAAAGTCGAAAACTAACCAATATCCATCTTTACTTTTAGAATCAAGACCGTAAGCCATAGAAGCTGCAATAGGTTCTTGTAATAATTCACAATGCTCAAAACCTGCAAGTTTAGCGGCTCTTAGCGTTGCATCCTTTTGATTAACTGTAAATTTAGCAGGAACGGTTACTACGATTGATTTAAAACTCTCATCAGTAATATTTGCTTTTAAAGCTTTCAATACTTCAGAAGATAATTCTTCAGATAAAAACTCTTTATTCACATTAGAACTGTTATATTTTTTATCAGTTCCCATTGTTCTTTTAAATTCAATGAAAGAGTTTGAAGCTGATGCGTTAAAATGTCGCATTGCATTGAGTTTATCACTTTTCATTGAATTGTAGGCTCTGTCACCAACAATTAAACGTTCCTTTTTATTGATATATACACATGATGGCATTGTGTCATCAGTTCCAGAAACTTTTTTAATTAAAGGTTCCCCATTTTCCATTCTTGAAATTGCAGAATTTGTTGTTCCTAAATCTATACCGTAGTCTATTTTTGTTCTTGCCATTATATTTTAAAATTCTTTGATTACCCTTGACTTACCTCTATCTGTGCTTTTTGTATCATTACGTCTTTGTAATTAACTTGAGGCTTAATTATTCGAGTTATTATTCTCTCACCTTCTTCCAAATTATCATCAGGAATGAAGTTTGCAGTTACATGCATTCCTTCATCATACTTCAAACCTATCATTTCTACCAGTTCATAACCATTCGAAGCAAAATTATCTTGTATTCTTTTAACAGAAGCGGTCAGTTGCTTTAATCCTTTTGTTTTCTCATCCATTCGAGTAAGATTCTTTTGGATACGAATAATCTCATCTGCAACTTTTAATGCAAGTGTGTGGTCTGCTTCTTTTCCAGAACTTGAATTATTGTTATCAATAATTTTTAATTGAGTTTCAAGAACTTCAATCAATTTATTGTCCAGCTTAACTCCTTCCTCTTCAAGCACTTTTCTTGTTTCTTGGATATTGCCGTCTAAATCCGTCTTTTGTTTAAATATTTGCTTTCGTAAGAAAAAGAATGCAAGTAGAACCATTAAAGCAACACCCAATATTGCAATTATCCAATAAAGCGTATTCTGACTAACTGTTTTATTCAAATCGGTAATGCTTTTGTTTGCATATTGATGCGTGTTGTCAATTTTTACTCCCAATTCTTTTGCTGTAGTTTGAATATTTGCGGTATTTGCTCCAATTATTTGTTGCAAACTATCAACCTCTTTGGCTGTATTTTGTTTATAGCTTTTAAAATCTTTGGTTAACTGCTTGTAATTCCTTTTCAAAACAGCCTGTATGTTTTTTAAGGATTCATTTTCTTGCAGTAGTTTAGAATTACTATTTCTGAAAGTTTCAATTTTACTTTCTATGGTTACTACCTTATTTTTAAGGTTTTCAATGTCTTTGACAATTATTAAACTATCTGTTTGTGCAAAAGCATTACTAACAGTAAATGCTATTAGAATTAAAATTAGATTTTTCATAAATATTTTAATTGAAGAATGATGTTTCGGACATACTTTGAGTTTGCATATTTCCACTTGAAACTTTGTATAATGTTATTTCACCCGTTGAGTATTGATAACCATTATCATTAAGTTGTAATAAATCAGAACTATTTTTTGATTGATAAAAGCTCTCATTAGTGTCAAATCCACCTTTAATTTTTCCATTAGCAAGAACTTTTGTTGGATTCCAGTCCTTACCACTGAATACTTTCATGTAATAAGTCCCATTAGGGAGATTAGTCATTTTAAAAGTAGTACCAGCTTGAATGTATTCATTTCTAATTGTCTTTCCAGAATAATAATTTACAAGACACACTATCGCATCTGTCTGATAACCATTCTTAAAAGTCATCCAATTGTGATGTTTTTTATTGTATACACCAGCACCAAAAAAGGCATTGTAAGGAGATGATCCATTTTTTAATTTATTTCCTTTGTATTTGCTTATTGCTGGTGCTACATATACTGGCTCAGTATTTTTTTTGTCAAAAGAATAACTAGGTTTAGCTGAGTGATTATTTGAGCTTGTTCTATAATCTGAGTATGATTTTGAATTATCATTGCTCAACAATGCAATTATGATAGCAACAACAACAATAATAACAAATAAAATTGCTCCTGAATTTCCACTAGAACTATTTGAATTACTATTGGAAGCTGAAGCTTTATTAGTAGATGATGTTGCACTATAAGAACGAGAAGCATTAGTAATCGAATCCAATTGAGACTTAATACCTTTTATGGTTCTTTTATTTGTATCAAATCTATTTCTAACTTCGCTAACCATATCAAAGCATTCCATCTTTTCGATTACTGATACTGCTGAAGATATAGTTGTAGGCAAAGTAATTAGTTTAGTCCTGTCATGCTGTAATTGTGATTGCCCTCTGTTTACAACCTCTATTATCATACCTAAAGCATTACTTACAACAGCACTACTTATTTGTAAGTAAAGATCATCATAGCCACCAAGTTCATTTTTAACATTATTTAATTTTGGTTTACACGAAACAATTAAATTCCTTGAATTATCAATTGAGTCTGATAAATTTTGAAAGCGTTGTAATTTATTTGTGACGAATGCCAAATCCTCTGCAATAGCCTCTTGTCTCTGCCTGTTTGGCTTGTCATCAACCCATTCCTGCATAACTTCTGTGTTTTCTTTAATTCTGCTTTTAGTTTGACCAGTAGTACCAATAGCCTTTGCATACTTAGCAACTTTTAAAGCAGCTTCTCCTGGGTCATATTCTCCGCCTTCGTCTCGTAAGGTATTAAAGAAATCAATAGAACATTGTAAGATTTCATTTGCAAGTTTGTTTGCCAACATTTGATACTGAACATTTGAAGAACCCATCAGTTTTTTCAGCAATGTTATATCGCTTTTTGTTTTTTTATAAAGTTCTTCCCCATATTCCTCTGCATCTCTTGGATTGTTTTTTCTTTTTTGAGTTGTTTTTTCAATTTTATTTTCAATCGTAGAGATTGGAACCTCGGTAAATTTTGCAGCAATATACTTTTGAATGCTTGAAGGATAAGAACTAAAAAAAGAAATCAAGTCATTTGCAGAAATACCGCTTCTCTTATTCAAATATGGCTTTAATAGTTCAATTACTTCATCAACAAACTTTTTACTTATTTCATTTGGGTCATTTGAAATACCATTTCCTGTTACAAGTTTTGAAAAATCTTTTAGGCTTTCAGAATGAATTAAATTACCCTTTAAAGAAATCCCTGCTTGAAGTTTTTGTAAATCAATCTGCTCAGCGATTGTTGATAAGGCAATATAAAGAGTAGAAAGATTCAGATAGGAAGAATAATTTTTGGCTGTGATTTCTTCCCTTAGCGTTTTATTCCATATCTCAATTGCTTTTTCTGTATCATTTTCTTTCAGATTATTAAAAGCAATTTCATCAAATTGAGTGTTTTTTACGAACCAAAACAAAGAGTAAATCAGCTTTTTGTGAGCTTGTTCTATTTTATTAGATGCTTCTTGAATATCTTCTGCACCTCGTGATATCTGACCTATGATATTAAAATCATAATCAAGAGAAACTGTTTTCCCCACCCTTTCAAATGCCTTAATTTTAGCTAATTGCTTTTGTAGTTCTCTCTCTGTAGCATTGCCAGTCAGTCCAAGTACTCTAAATGGATTTTGTGTAATTATATTCATACTATGCTGTCTTTGTGCGCGGGCAAGATTTCAACTCTTTTGCAATTTTGGGTTTGTACGTTAGCCTGTGCGAATTGCAAATGTGTTGAAATGTGCGCTGGCATTTTATTTATAATCTTTTTCATTAATTATCAGTTTTCATTTGAGACCTGATCTTTTCTCAGCATTAACCAAAATTTATTAATATGTGTACTACAAGTGCATCTATTCAAAATATCTTGTAATTAAAGATGCATACCACACCCTATAGGTCAGTATTGTGTACCTTTCTTGTCGTGATACTTTCCTGTTTTATAAACATTTCGAATAAAAGTGATCAAATTTATGAAAAGCAACAGAATCAACAAATTTTACATTCGTTTTCTTTTATAATTAAATACAAGTTGCAGAATACATCCTTTTTATGAGTGGTCAGTGCTCCCCACAACTGGTAGCACTCAGGACATGGTATCGGGAGTAGTAAGGACCAACAAGCGGGAGTACTAAGGACATGGTGTCGGGAGTAGTAAGGGCCGATAATCGGGAGCAAGGCATTAGTTATATGAAAAGCCACAAAACCACAAACTTGATTTAAACTAAAATTTATAGTTCAACAGCACCTGCTTACAAAAACGATTCTTACTCCCGACCCCAGTAGTCGTGGTACTACGACCGCAACGGTCGTGACACTACAATCACAACAATCGTGACATTACGACTATAACAGTCGTAGGATATAAGCAATAAAAAAATATAGGGAATAAATAAGCCGGCTCGCAAAAGTCGGCCTATAAGCTATTCTAAATCTATAGAGCTTGTATTTAGCTTACCAGAGTCAAAATTGATGATAAGTTAATCTTTTCGATACAAGCATATAGAAAACAATACGCCATTGTCAGCCAAGCAAAGGGCCATTCATTTAATTCCTGAAATCGGAGGCTTTTACAACAACCATCAGGTTTGCAAATTGGAAGAAACAGTCGCAAATCCCACTTGTAATAAAGCAACGTATGAGTCCCAAACTCACTATTTGGGACTCATACGTTCTTTGTTTACTGGTGAACCGGAAAAGATTTCCATTTCTTCGTACCCTCATGTTTTACGGATCTAATACAGCTCAAATCTCTGATAAATGAAATGTCTTTTGCGCCTTCTCTCTCTGCTTTTAATTATCATCAGCCTTTCTCAGCTGAATACCTTTGCTCAACATGCTGAAGTTAAAGGTACCGTTTGGGAACAAAAAAGTGACAAGGCTTTGGCCTTTGCACAGCTTGCTTTATTCCCCTTGGAATCGAATATCCCTATTGAGGGAACTCTAAGCGATTCACTGGGCCAATTTAGTTTAAAGGTCAATATGGGTTCCACCTATCGAATTCAGGTGCAATTTTTGGGGTACGAAAACTACACGACTACTATTCAGGTGGCTAGTAGCCTTATCGATTTGGGTAAGATAGAACTCCTTTCGTCTGCCCAAAATTTACACGAAATTGTAGTAACTGCCGAAAAAAAGGCCATAGGCAACGAAAATGGTAACTGGGTGTTGTATCCCGATAAGCTGGCTGAAGGGGGAACCATTTCGACAGTGGATTTGTTGAGCGACCTACCCTCCGTATCGATGGATATGGATGATAAGGCTACCATTCGCGGACGGGAGGCCACCATCTTAATTGATGGCGTAAAAGCAGATGATATTAGCGAGTTGGATCAAATCACGCCCTCGAGTATCGCTAAAATTGAAGTGATTCAAAACCCCTCAGCCAAATACGACGCCGAAGGTAGTGTGATCAATATCACTCTGAAAGCTCCCGTTCAGTCCAAATCATTCAGCAAACTTAAACTTGGAGCCGATCATATGGGCAATCATCAGGAAAATCTTTATGCCAGTAAGAAATATAAAAATTGGGGAGGTTTTGTTCAGGCAAGTCATAAGGCGAATGATTTTGAATCGAGTAATCTATTGAAGCGCGACAATAAAATAGAAGGACAAGCCCCTCTAATTTTGCAGGATAAGAATCAAAGTCAGGAAACAAAACAGAAACAGATCCGATTGGGCTTGAACCACCGCTTTTCGCCCAAACATTTGACTAAGCTGATGGGGCAATGGCAAAAAATTCAAAATATCCCTTTGGTCAATACACGCAAAGAGAAACGAGATAAGGCAAATGAACTAACACAGTATACTCAGCAGAATCAAGCATCAGAAAAGAATAAAACAATCGGGATAATGCGGGCACAGTATGTGGGTAAATGGGAGAATCAAAACCTAAAATTCCAATTTAATTACCGTCAAATTAATCAGGAAAATGATCGTTTGCTCAAAAGCTTAAATTATTCTCCCCAAGGAGACCCCATCAATACCTACCCATACCAAAAACAGGACGATATCGCCTTAAGTCAGGAGAAAATTCAAAGCTCTGCCGATTATGAACGACAGGCAAATCAAACAACCAAGTTTGAATTGGGTGCTGATGCCAGTCTTGATAGATACAATCAGAATTCCGCCCAAGAGGTATACAAACATGCTGAGAACAAATGGCTGCCGGTACCGGCTAAAACTTTTCTTTACAAGTTCAAAAAACAAAGTGCAGCCGTTTATGGTGTAATCAACTACCAACACAACAAATGGTTTGTTTCAGCGGGAACCCGACTGCGATATATTGCACACCATACCCAAAATTCAAAAGACAATATAATTGTTGAGAATAAGAACGCTTACCTCAGCCTTTTGCCCACCATAAAAGCGGGGCGTAATTGGGAAAAAAGCGATCTCTCATTTTCCTACAAAAAAAGTCAAAAGCTACCTGCAGCACATCAACTTAACTCTTATCGAAACGATGCCAATCCTTTAAACATTCAGTACGGTAATCCCGATTTAAAACCTGAAAAGGAACATTCTGTTTCTTTGGAATATTCCCTGCACAGCGCAAAGTACCAAATGGGACTGGCTCTTTACCAATCTTATATCGAAGATGTGGTAATGGCGGAATATAGCAGCCAGGGCGATACCCTGTTTCGGACTTTCGGTAACCTGGGCAAACAGAAACTTAGGGGTTTGGAATACACCTTTAGCTATAAGGCAACAAAGTGGTGCCGCTTTAATGGTAGTGGAACGATCTATCATCAGCGTTTTTCGGGCAAGGCACTTTCTTTAGTTCAAAAGCAAATATGGACTTATAACTACAAACTTAGCAGCCTGTTTCAATTGCAGAAACATACCCGACTACAGGTGAATTATTCATGGCAATCGAAAACCATCAATAAAAATGGTCTGCAGGGCAAACTTTATAATTTAGATCTGGCTATCAACCGACATTTCTTCAAGAAAAAACTACAGATATCACTTAAAGCTGCTAATCTGCTCGACAGCAAAAGCCAATATTACAGGATAGAGAACATGCAGTTCTCTTCACATAGCACAAGGTATCAAAATACACGTCGAATCATGCTGGGGATGGTTTACAAGTGGACTTCATCAAAAAGCTAAAAAAATAACTTGCTGATATTTTTTTTGATTTAAGCCTCCGGGTGTATTTGTTCCAGATACTCACTAGGTGTCAGATCTGTAAACTTTTTAAAGGTTCTGTAAAATGAGGTTTTGGAATTGAAACCACAGTCCTCGGCTATCGCAATCAGAGTGAAATCTCTGTTTTGTTGATCCTTCAATCTTTCCTTAACCTCCTCAACTCTGTAACGGTTTACAAAATCGTTGAAGTTTGTTTCCAGGCCTTCGCGAAGGGTATTGGACAAATGTATTTCTGTCCAGCCAATCTGATTAGCTAATTGCCCTTTCGTTAGCCGCTTATCTCTGTAAAGATGACTCTCCGCCATAAATTCGTTCAGATCTTTTATGGCCGATTCCCACTCTTCTTCTTTTTTATCAGAAGACTTTATTGATGGCGTTTTCTTACTTCCCTTCTTGCTTTTCTGATGCTTTTTAGTCTTTTCTTCATTACGCACTTTTCTTTTAAACCAACTAAACCATATAAGCAGCGTCAAAGCCAATGCAATTAACAGCCCATATAAGAACTCGCTTTCCTGGCTCCAATCCCGATTTACAAGAATGTGCAATTGTGTGGGCTTGGCGTTCCACTTCATATGATTATTCGAAACCTTAACCTCAAGCACATGATTCCCCACAGTTAAGTCAGGTAATTTTATTTGGTGATGAGAGAAGGCTAACAGTTTCCAGGTGGAGTCTTGTGGCAATATTCGATAGGCATACGTGTTTTTATAAGCTTCTACATAAGAGTCCGAAGCCAGTTCAAACGTCAGGTTTTGTTCCGTATTTTTGATTATTATCTTTTGCTTATCAAGCCCCGAATCTTGTGGCTCACGACTAAGCTTTACAATCCCTGCGGAAGATGAAATCTTAGTAAACTTCAAATTGGGTATATAAGTATTCATATTAAAACCCTGAGGGTAAAAAGCATTCAAGCCATTATTCCCTCCAAAGAATAATTGCCCGTCAGCCTGTTTACAGGCTACTTTATATTCAAATATATTGCCTTGCAATCCGTCTTCCTTATAGAAATTAGCGACTTGCTGTTTTTCTACATCAAAACAAGATAAACCCTTATTGGTTCCCAGCCACAAGCGGCCTAAGCTATCTTCCTGAATACTCAGAATAACTTTACCCGAAAGGCCCTCTTCTATACCTAAAACCTCAAATGACTCCTTAGCTTTATTGTACTTATTTAAGCCATTTCCGGTTCCTATCCATAAGTTCTTTTTAGAATCCTCGAAAATCGCATACACCCGATTATTACTTAAGCTTCCTGATTTAGCAGAGTGCTTGTAACTTATAAATTTATTTTGTCCGGATGGCAACTTGCATAAACCCTTCATATGCGTGCCGACCCAAATATCGCCATCTGAAGTTTGTTGCATTACTTTTAAATTGGTACTGGTCAGTCCACTAATAGTGTCTTTTTTATAAAGTTGAGTTTCTCCTGTATTGGGATTCCATTTCCAAAGTCCTTTATCAATTTCAGCAAACCAATAAATGCCTTCACCATCCTCCATAATCTCGAATACGCCCTTCTTAAAGTTTATTTTTCCCTGCGCATCGAAGTTTTCAAAACGATCTTTCGCTTGATTATAGAGCAAGATTCCCCCATCGGTTCCAAAAAACAGCTCCCCCCCCTTATCAACATACGAAGTTCGAATTGCATTGTACTTCTTCCATCGTTTGGTTCCGCTTCTCATTCGATAGGATCGAAAGGTTTGAGTTTTGGGATCAAAACTATTTATACCGTCCTTTAGGCTACCGATCCAGACCTTCCCCGAAGGTTGAGAGACAAGGGTTCTTAGGGTATTATCGACCAAAGAATTCGGATTATCGGGGATATTCTGATAAAGATTGAAATGTAAATGATGAGAATAGAAATAATTGACTCCCTGCATACTTCCAACCCAAAAATTGCCCGATCGGTCAGCTAATAAAGACAAAATTGTATTGCTGGAAATGCTTTCGGGATGCAAGGGGTGATTTTGGTGATGATAAAATTCACCACTTGCTCTATCAAATCGATCGAGACCTTTTTTTCCACCAACCCATATGTTTCCGTCCAAATCTTCGGCTATTGTTTTCACACTATTATCTAATATGGAACGGGGCTTTTTATCAGAATGACGATAAACGGAAAAACGTTCTTCTTTAGGCTTGTAACGACTCAAACCGTTTGCTGTTGCCAACCACATGCTTCCTCTACTATCCTTATAAACAGAGACAATATAATTGGAACTGATTGAACTCGTGTTTTGCCCCTTTGATCGCTTAAAAACACGTTTCTTTTTAAGGGATATGTCCAAAATGGTAAGACCATTACCTGCTGTTGCGATCCATAAATTTTGATCACCATCAAAACAGAGATCATTAATCACACGCTCTCCCTTAGAGTAACTCATCGATTTCCTGCTATAGGGAAAATGCTTGTACTGATTAAACTTTTTTGTTTGCCGATTGTAAAGATACAAGCCGTTACGTGTCCCTGCCCAAATCTCGTTCTGACCGGATGTAACAATAGAGTTTACATATTGAGATTGAGAAGCTTTGGTTTCGTATGGCAAAGTATGATGCGTCATCTTTCCCGAAAAGGCTTCCATTTGAATGATGCCATTGAGCGTAGCCAGCCAAATATAACCCGATAAATCTTCACAAATGGAATGGATTCTTTGATGCGCAATATTTTTATAGCTATCAGATGGTAAGGCGAAAGAACGCATATTATAACCATCGTATCGGTTAATACCTTCTTTGGTTCCCATCCAAATAAAACCATTCGAATCCTGAAACAGAGCATATACCACATTAGAATTCAAGCCATCGGCAGTATTCAGCTTCTGGAATCGCAGTGTTTCATTATTGGGAAAACCAGATCCTAAGAAGGCAAAATATAATAAAGCAAGACTAATATATTTAATGATCTTCATTTTAATATCTCAAAAGGTTTTTGCATCATAAAAGCTTAGCTTGAAAACTCAAACATAAAAACTCTTTAAAAGTAACATTTCCTTTTCGATGGAAAAGCAGTAAAATCAATTAATAGGTTAATCCTATTCTTATTCTAAAGCAAAAAAACTCCCTAAAGTTTTCTAAACCTTAAGGAGCTCTATTATTTTACTGAAATAGTCTACCCCAAAGGCAGGTTTTATTTTTATTTAAGCACTTTACGTCTTAATAGAGCTTCAAGATAATAATAGTCAGCATAAACCAATGCGACATCAATTTCATGTCCTTGCGGTTTAGCTCCGGTACTATGAAGCAAAAAGGCATCATTCACGCCTTCAGCCGAATAAGCTGGTGAAGCCAATGAATTAAGAATTCCATCAGCGGCAGCACAATAACGTTTTGCCTGTTCCGGTGTCTTTACCAAAGTACTCAATTCAACCAAACCCGCAGCTGCAACAGCCGCCGCCGAAGCATCACGAGGCTCTCCTGCCTTACCGGTCAGGCTAAAATCCCAGTAGGGAATATAATCTTCAGGCAAGCCAAGGATATAACGCTCTGAGACCTTTTTTGCAAAGTCCAAAAATTTAGGATCTCCTGTTTCGCGGTACACCATGGTATAACCATAAACGGCCCAAGCTTGTCCTCTGGCCCAAACACTCTCATCAGCATAGCCTTGAGACGTATTTTTGTTGCGAACAGCACCTGTTTTCTCATCGTACTCTACCACATGATAACAAGAATAATCTTCTCTAAAGTGGTTTTTCATTGTGGTTTCCGCATGCTTAACTGCGATGTCCCGATAAACAGGGTCACCAGTCTCTTCTGAAGCCCAAAACAACAGTTCCAGATTAAGCATATTATCGATAATCGTAATATGTTGCTTCCACTGAGGATGCAATTCATTCGACCATGATTTGATGGTGCCCACTTTAGGGTTATATCTTGATATTAACGACTTGGCTGACTGAATCAAAACATCGCGGTATTCTTTTTTACCCGTTAAACGATAGGCTTGTCCGTATGAACAATACATCATAAATCCAACATCGTGGTGTTCACGATTAAACTTATAAGGCTCAAGTGGCAGCGTTCTTTTTAAAGCTTCCTCTTTCCAGTATTCATTCTGAGTACTTTCATACATTTGCCAAAGTATACCCGGATAAAAACCAACAGTCCAAACTAACACGTCATTTTTAGGCATTTTCCAATGCTTATCGCCAGATTCAATCAAACGTGGATGTGTCGTATAATCGGTATTTAAAGCGACCGACTTTTTTAACTGGTTCTCACAAACATTCAATTCGTTTTCTATATTAATTTGCAACTTTTCCTGAAAGATTGAATTCTCTTTTCTTTCAAGAACAGATTGAGCCGCCTGAGATGATTTTACTGTATTCTTACAGGAAGGTACTATAATTAGCAGCATCCCAACAATCAGCAAACTCAGGGTTCTATTTAGAATTTGTAACATTCTTCGCATAATTTGACAATCGAAGGTGCATCCCCTATTCAACTAAGGAATGCTCCTTGATTTATAAAGATAAATTGAATAGGTATTCAGATTTAGATACTAAATCTAATCCTGTCCATTCCATAGTTCTGACTGATCTAACAATTGATTAATAGTTACCTCTTTCAATGGTATTGGAAGTAAATTATGCTTCTCTTCAATATTATTACACTGGCGGTAATACCATGAAGAAGTCGCTATTCCATAATCTTCCATATCTTTTCTCAGAATTTCCATATTCGTCTTTAGTCTTCCCCAACGAATTAAATCATGTTTACGAATCCCTTCGAAACAAAATTCTCTCATTCTCTCATCCATCAACTCATTAAAGAAATCATCCTTTGAAGCTACTGATGCCGGATCAATATTAGCCAGCCCAGCACGATTTCTAACCTGATTCAAATACAGAATAGCATCTCCTGTTTTAGCCAATTCATTCAAGGCTTCAGCTTTCATCAACAGAATATCTGAATAACGTAGGTAAGGGTAATTGATTCCCGTAAAGTTTTTATCAATATCTCCTGTTTCAAGAATCTTATAGCCATAAGTACCATCGCCATTGTCGACTCTATCGACACGACGGAATTTACCCGGGTACCAATTGGTTTTATTCGTTTCCTTAAGGATAATCACTTTTCCTTTTTTATCGACTTTCCAATTGGCAATATTCCATTCGTAACGATTATCATTAACATTATCGAATTTATTAATCATCGTAATTGTAGGGTAATGAAAAGCATAGGCATATGGGTTAAGATTACCGCTCGCATCAGCTTTAGGAAGTTGAATGGCAACCCCATTTAAGTTACCAATACGGCCATCTTCTCTAATTCCCTGAGGGCGCAAGTTTCCAAACTGAATTTCGAAAATCACTTCTTTATCGTCGTTTTTATCTTCAATTTCGTTTAAGAATACCTGCTTATAACTTGGTAGTAATTGATGATAACCTGTATTGATTACAGAATCACAATGATTAATAGCCAGTTGATAAGCATCCTGCTTCTGAAGAGGTTTCCCTGCCATTGTCATATAAACACGAGCTAACAAAGCATGTGCAGCTGTACGCGATGCATGGCCATACTCAGTTGTACTTCCAGTTGGGTTAGGCAGGTACTTATAAGCAAATGATAAATCTTCAGTAATAAAGTCATAAACCTCTGAAGATGGAGAAGCAACTATATTATTAGCTGCACTACCTTCAGTAACAGGCTTCTTACGCAAAGGTACATCGCCCCATAATCGAACCAAATCGAAATAATAAAAAGCTCTCAGGAAACGTGCTTCTGCCAATAACTTATTTCTTGTTCCATCTTCAATATCTGCATCTGTTACTCTTGCTAAAAAGTAATTAGCCGAATTGATACCTTTGTACAAAGTCATCCAGGCCTTCTCTATATTATAGGTACTTGAGTTGTTCATATAAAGAGCAACAGACCAATTTGAATTGGTTCTGTTATAAACAGCCTCGTCAGTTCCGTTCGTAAAATTCATTGACAAAAGGCTACCATACAAAGCATCACTAGCAATATCGCTATAAACGGCAGCTAGTGCCAAGCGAGCTTCAGCTTCATTTTTATAAAACGTTTCGGGACTAATCGAAGAGTATGGCTCCTGATCTAATTCGTCGTGACATGATGTTAGTCCTAAAAATAGTATTGATAGGCTAAGCATCCAGTTTATATTTATGTTCATATGATTATAATTTTAAAATTTGTCATATGGAAGTCGCCATTAAGACCTCTGTAACATGCCAAAGGTTTTAATATGGCTCGTTTCATTTTATTCTTTTTTAGGGAGTAAGATTCAAAACTTACACCTCATCTTTTATACTATATCCTGATATACAAACAGTATGGATTAAAAACCTAACTCAACACCAAATGTTACAGTTGAGCTAATAGGATAAGCAGAGTAATCCAATCCTGGAGTTAAGGCACCATATTTACCTACTGAAACTTCAGGGTCGAAACCACTATAGTTTGTAAATGTTAGTAAGTTTTGACCTGACACATATATACGTGCCTTTTTAAACATAGTTTTCTTCAGAAAATTCTTATTAAAATTATAGGCCAGACTCACCGTCTTTAATCTTAAAAATGATCCATCTTCTACAATTCTTGAAGACACAAGATTTCCTGCAGCCGGGCCTCCTAATACATTATCTTCTCCACGAATAATGTGAATATCATTAGTTGGGTTATTAGGTGTATAACGATCAGCAACTGAAGCATAATAATTATAGTTACTTCTCAACTCCGGATTTTCAAAATCAATACGGTTCGCATTTAAAACATCGTTACCATATGACCACTGAAAGAAAATAGACAAATCAAATCCTTTGTAGCTAAAGTTATTGGTGATACCACCAAAATGCTTAGGTAGAGGGTTACCAATAACAGTACGATCCTTCTCATTAACAGTTCCGTCACCATTTAAATCCTTATGCTTTACTGAACCTGGAATCACCTTCTTGTTTCCATTATCCGGAATACCATCTTTCAAAACATAACCTGTACCATTTACATAGTTAAAATCTTCTACCTGATATAAGCCATCAGAGATAACACCGTAAATTTGTCCAACTGGTTGTCCTACTCTTGTTAGGTACTCATGTTCGTTGTACTTGAAATAATAATTTGCATTCCAAGGCAAATCCGTCTGTCCATCATTTAAAGCCACACATTTATTTCTATTAAATGAGATGTTGAACGAAGTGGACCACTTGAAATTATCGTTTTCGATATTGCGAGATGTAAAACCGAATTCAAGTCCCTTATTTTCTACTTCACCAATATTTCTCCAGGCATTTTTAAATCCTGTACTTGGTGAAAGATCAGCTCTGATCAATAGATCTTTTGTATTTTTCTTATAAAGATCTAAAGTTAAACTCAATCGGTTATCGAAGAAAGCAGCGTCTAATCCTAAGTTATATTGAATAGTTGTTTCCCACTTCAGATCCTTATCTGCTACATTCTGGTGTTCAACACCTTTCTGGTAAACACCTCCAAATTCATAGCCACTATATTCGCTCACTCCCATTTGAGAAAAAGCACTGTAGTCGCCAACTTTATTATTTCCTGTCTCACCCCAACCTGCTCTTAGTTTTAGGTTTGAGAAAACATTCAGATCCTGAATAAATGACTCTTCAATTAAACGCCACCCCATTGATATAGACGGGAAGTACCCCCACTTATTATCGCCCAGAAAACGAGAAGAACCATCAGCACGCATTGTTGCTGTAAATAAATACTTTTCTCTAAAAGAATAATCCAGACGAGAGAAGTAAGATGTCATTGTACTTTTTCCTTTATAAGATGTTGGAAGAAGAGGTGCTGTTCCCAATTCTAAACCATCAACACCAAGAGATTCAATTGGCATTAATGTATTGGCTGACACAAATGAGTCATAAGTTCTTGAAGACATTTCATGACCAATCAAAGCATCGAACTTATGCCCACCAGAAAAACTTTTCTTGTAGTTTAAAACATTTGATGAAGAAAGAATGTAGTAACGTCGATCTGTTAATCGCCCGTTGATTCCTTTAACCCCATAAGTTCCTTCATAAGTATCTTTCCCCTGAAACAATGATTCACGACGTTGATCCGTCACATATCCCCCATTCATACGAAGGCTTAATCCTTTAGCTAGTTCGAAGTCACCCGTCAGGTTTGCTCTAAACACATCCAATTCTTTAACACGGTCTGTATTAGAAAGCGTTTTCACCGGATTGAATCGTAGGTTATTCCTGTCATCCGGATCAATTCCACCTTCCAGTCCATCATCGTTAACAGGATCAACGGGACGGAAAGAAATTGCATCCTTAAGTATACTTACACGATTGTTTCCTGAAACTTGTTCTCCCTCCTGCTTAATATGAGAGTAGTTGACTTTGAAACCTATTTTGATTTTATCAGTCAGTTTATGGTTCAACTTCAGGCTTCCATTATATTTCTGATAGCCTGTATGAATCATTGTTCCTTCCTGATTTAGAAAATCTATAGAAGCATAATGTTTTGTTTTATCATTACCACCACTCATACTCACATTATGATTCTGAATAATGGCTTCGCGGAAAATCTTATCCTGCCAATTTGTAGTTTTCGAATTACGGTACAATTCCGGATCAACCCAATGCTCGTTAAATGTTTCCAAATAAGTTCCTCCTTGTCCGGTTGCAATTTCTTCCTGCATCTTAACAAAATCGTAAGCTCCCATTACATCTACACGATTAGGCACCCACTGCACACCCAATGAGCTTCTTACACTTATACGTGTAGGGCCTACTTTACCACCTTTGGTATTAATAATTACAACTCCGTTCGCACCACGAGATCCGTAAATTGCTGTCGCCGATGCATCCTTCAATACATCAAAACTTTCAATATCACTTGTATTAACAGTACCCGGATCGAAGCTTTCCATAGGTATACCATCAACAACATATAGGGGTGAATTATCACCTGTTACTGAGTTTCCTCCACGAATGACGATTTGCATTCCGGAACCAGGCGTACCGTCAGATGCCATAACCTGTACGCCGGCCATACGTCCGGCCAAAGCCTGGTCGAAATTTGCCACCGGCGATTTGGCTAGTTCGTCTGATTTTACTGAAACAATAGCTCCCGTAACATCCTTAATATTCTTTTTACCATAGCCAACAACCACAACCTGATCCAGTTGTTGCATATCCTCTTCAAGTGTAATGTTTAAGTTTGTTTTACCCGCTACACTCACCACTTGTGATTTAAAACCAATAAAAGAAATAACAAGCTGTGCCTTGTCACCAACTTGCAAGCTAAATTTCCCATAAATATCGGTTGACGTTCCGTTAGTTGTTCCTTTTTCAAGAATACTTACTCCTGGTAAGCTAATTCCTGAAGCGTCATTTACAACACCACTTATTTTTTTGCCTTGAGCAAAAATTAGGCTCGACGAAAACATAAACACAAGCAATAGTACAGCGTGTGCCAATTTTCTAAGTTTATTTATATTTTTCATGCGTCTCTAATTTGATCTTTGTAAGGTCACATGGAAGTTGCCAATTAGCCATTTCCTCCAGATTGGAGATACCTGCTAATGACTCATTTCATGAAATTCATTTCTATAGATTAGGTTAATCTTATTCAGACAACACTATTTTTTCACAGCACTAACTGTCACTTTAGAGATAAAAGTTGTTCTGGTCAAATTCTTAAGGGATTTACCCTTATGAATGGATCTAAATGCAACAACTACTTTTCTCCCCAGGTATTTCTTTAAATTAATACGCTGAAGTACAGCCTTATTTTCTTTGTGAATATTGCCCAGATACAACTCATCCCAATTTGCACTCTCAACATTTCCATTGTAATTAGTGGAAATTAGAATCTTTAAGTCATTTCCTGTATCCGTACCATATTTAGAATAAGCTTCGATATTCAACACTGGTTTTTTACAAGCATCCAAATTAATCTCTTCGGAGATTAACCAATCGTCGTTCTCCAACTTATTGGGAACCATGATAACGCCTCTTTTAGACTCACCATGAATACCATTAACAGTCCAGTTTCCCCATGAGCTCGTCCATTTCTTATTGGCAGATTGCTGAGGTTCACCTTTTAAACTGATTGCTGTAAAGTTTCCTGTTTGGTTTTCTCCTTCTACGGGTTTTAGTTCTTGCCAACCATCCTCGAATAAGACAGTCTTTCCTTTGCTTTTATCTTTAGCAAAAGAAGATACAGTGCCAAAGCTTAGGAAGGATACCAGCAAAATAGCCGGCACCATCCTTTGTGTATATTTTTTTTTACCAAGTCTCATCATCATTTCTATTTACGAATAGCATTCACTTTGAAATCTAGTATAAAATGTGATCTTGTAAATTGAGTTAAAACAAGGTCTCCTGATAAAAGACTTGTGTGTCGAAGCGCAATGGTAACTGTCTTTCCATCAAATTGGCTCAAATCAACTTCTCTATCTTTGGAAGGCGATGTTGTTGGTAGTTTGTCAAAAGCAAGTTCTACCCATGTTGCTGTCGCAACGTCACCATTATAATCTTCAGATACCAACAACTTAAGAGTACTGGCATCGACACCATACTTGGAGTAACCTGCAAAGTTTACCTTTGTCTTAACATGATTCGTTAAATCAACCGATGGTGTCATCAACCAGTCATCATTTTCAGTCTTTTGCGGGATCATTACAGCACCACGTACAGTCGTACCAGCTTGATCAAGAACCGACCAATTTCCCCATCCTCTGGTCCATTTGTTATTTGAAGCCTGAACAGGATCCCCTACAGAACTATATGTTAACATATTACCTAAACCTGTATCTCCTGATGAAGGACTTACATTATCCCAACCATCTTCGAATAGTTGCTCAACAACAGCCGCTTTTACCGTAATTGTAATAACATCAGTAAAAGTCGCTTCTCCGGCAAGATTAGTTGCTTTTACTGTAAGAGGATAATCTCCTATTGCCAATGCATTACCTTCAGTTAACGAAATAACACCAGTTGCTGCATCAATCGTAAATTCGCCATAATTATCAACAAGTGAATAGGTAGGAGTTGATCCGGAAACAGTGGGAACATCAGACGTAAATGCGAAAGCCTGGTTTATGCTATAATTTGCACTCGCATAAGTAAGATCAGTTGCAATAATTGCCTGAATAGCGATAATTTCGAATGAAAGCGCATCAACAAAATCAACACTTCCATGTTCATTAGTTGCAACAACAGTTAAACTGTAAGTATCAATAGCCAAAGTATGAGCTTGTGGAAGTGATACAACACCTGATACCGGATCAATAGTGAAAGCGTCAAAGTTATTCTTTAATGAATATGATACAGGACCTGTTCCATTAATCGTTGGTTCTACCGATTGCTTAGCCTGCGTTTGTTGCACGCCTAAATATGTTTTAGTAGAATAAACAAGGTCGTATGGTAAGGTTTGAACATCAATTCTAACGACTTCATTGAAAGTTTGCTCACCCGTTACATTTGTTGCCACTACAGATAATCTATATTCTCCTGCATCAAGCTGTGAATCTAAAGGCAATGAAATTTCACCCGTTGCAGAATCAATTATAAAATCAGAATTCTCAGATAGAGTAAAAGTAACCGGATTCGTTCCTTTAAATTCAGGAATCGTCGTTTTCTGTCCTTCCAAACCTCTTACTACAACTTGCTGTAAAGGTGTGTAGCGTAATCCTTCAATTGCTGATGGCAAAACAATCAGCTCAAAAGCTTTTGGAAAAACAACTTCGCCGGCACCATTACTCACTTTTATATCAAGGAAGTAAGTTCCCGCAATAAGTTCATTGTCGACTTTCAATTTGATGATACCAGTTGTATCAACAATCTGGAATTCTCCTTCTACATAAACACCACCTTCTTCTGCTGTACCCGCAGCAATTTCAAATTTTGGCTTACTTGTAGAAAAAACAACAGGACAAGCTGTCTCCATTACTTTTCCTTCGTAAACCTCACTTACCGAAGCATAACGAAGACCACTAGGTGCCATTACGTCTTTATTCTCTTCTTCGTCATCACAAGAAAAGGAGAAGACCGAAAGGAAGGCAAAAGCTATAGCCATCCACAGGCTTCCAAAGCGCCATTTACTTTTACAATCGTTTGAATGATTCATTAGATTAGGGTTTTAATCATATTAGTATTAGATTTTTTTAGATATCGAAATCGTTTACGAAAACGACTGCGTAAATGTATCTAAGCCATAAGGTGTCGATATGATACTTTTATCCAAAAAACATCCAATATCCTCCAAACAACACAATTCTAGCATCTAAGACTATTTATTCGTACGATTACATCATATTATTGTACGAATTTGGGTGTAAAAATATTAAAGTGTTCCTCAAGTCAAAATATTTATGTCAACCCCACTGATAATAAGTGGTATTTGTATTGATTTTAAGGAACTAATGTAGATGAGAAAAGAGAAATTTCATGTGAATTGAGGCAAGTAAAAAATGAGATAGGTAAGAAACTATAAATACCGGAATTATCCAGCATTTATAAATTTATCTTTCTCCTTTGGCATATTTCGAAGGCGAAATTTTAAAATGATCACTAAAGCATTTACTAAAATACCTTGGGGTTGTAAATCCGACAGAATAAGCAACATTGGCCACACTAACTCCGCTCTCGGTTTGGAGTAATAAGGCTGCTTTTTTCAATCGACTACTTAGAATAAATTCATTAGGCGTTTGGCCTGTAATTCCTTTGATCTTGGCATACAGATTCGTTCTCCCCAAACACATTTCCTGAGCAAATGTGTTCACATCAAATTTAGAGTTATCAAGATGCTTATCCACAATATCAATTGCTTTTTCGAGAAGTTCAGCATCGAGTGAATTTGTTGTAATGTTTTTTATCCCCAAGCCAGGATTCGTTTGAAACCTTTCCTGTAACTGCCTTCTGGACTTTATCAAATTACGGCATCTTGCCTGAAGCAGTTTAATATTGAAGGGTTTCGTTATATAATCATCAGCTCCGGTTTCTAATCCTTCAAGCCTATGCTCAGTAGCTTCTTTGGCAGTAAGCAGAATAATCGGGATATGACAAGTATTTAAATCTGATTTCAATTTCTGACACATATCCGTTCCTGTCATTAGGGGCATCATGACATCACTTATAATCAAATCAGGTTGATTTTTCATAGCTGCTTCTAAGCCCACCTGTCCATTCTCTGCCTCAACAATATCATACTCATCCTTAAATGAAGCATAAAGCATAGCTCTAACTTCTGCATTATCTTCAACAATGAGCAAATTTGCTGATTTTGGAATCAAGTTATCCTCATCAAATATTTCTGCTTCATCATTTTTCTCAATCAGTAAAGGTGATTGCAAACTACTTTCAAGAATTTGTTGTTTATCCCAAATGACCTGTTCTTCTTCAAAATGATCCTTGCCAAGGGGTAAACTAACCTCAAAACATGCGCCTTCTCCAAGTTCACTTTCTACTCGCACACAGCCACCATGCATATCAACAATACCTTTACTTAGGGCTAATCCAATTCCGGATCCCAGCTCCTGTTGCTTGTGTTCACTGAGGTTATTGACCTGATAAAAACGATCAAATATTTTTTCCAAATATTCTTTGGGCATCCCCGGACCTGAATCAATAACTTTGATACTAAGGTTTTGACTCTCTTGATTAATCAGAACATAAATTGAACCGCCTTTAGGCGTAAATTTGAAGGCATTCGATAACAAATTAAAAAATACTTTTTCCAACTGTCTCGCATCAAACCATAAAGGAATTCTATCCTGATAACATACAAGTTTGTATTTAATTTCCTGCCTCTCAGCATGTTCTTTAAACGATTCAAAAATCATATTAGAGAAATCAACAAAGTCGTGCTCGTTAACTTTGAGTTTCATATGCCCCAACTCTTGTTTTCTAAATTCAAGAAGTTCATCAATCAGTTTCTTTAGCCGGAATGAATTCTTATAGGCTACCAACATTTTATTATAAAGCTTAGGGGCAAGCGCATTGGATTCATCAAGCAAGCTTTCCAATTGTCCCAGAATTAATGTTAATGGTGTTCGAAACTCATGTGATATATTGGTAAAGAATTGCAATTTGGATCGATTCATCTCACGAATTTGTTCTTTGTCGCTTTGTTCTTTTTTTAAATTATCCTCCAACAAAGCCTTTGAAATCAACATCCGGTTGATATAAAATAAAACACCACTCACAATGGCTATATAAATTAAATAGGCCCACCATGTGTCGTAATAAGGCGGATCAATTATAATTTTCATGCTGGTTTCAGCACCATCTTCGCCTTGTCGTAACTTTTCTTTTACATTAAATGTGTATGACCCGGGTTTCAAATTTGTATAATTAACACTTCTTCGATAGCCGGCATCTACCCAGTCAGAATCAAAACCTTCGAGCTTGTATGAGTACTTGGTTTTATTCGTTTTCAAATAATTAAAGGATGTAAAGTCAAAAGAGACAACACTATGCTTGTGATTTAAATGAATTAGATTGGTATAAGGAAGCGTCTGGCTTAAAATATTAGTCTCATCGTTGGGATGCACTTCTTTATTATTGACACGAAGTTCTGTAAAATAAAGAGGGTGTTTAATTGATTGATTTTGTAACTCTTTCTCATAAAAGGAAACCATACCATGAATACCGCCTACAAATACTTCACCATCGCTGGTTATATACAAACCTCTTTCGTTAATTTCACTTAAAGGAAATCCGTTCTGATAATCATAAGCACGAAATTTTTCTTCTTCAACATCGAAGCGACTGATTCCTTTACTTGTAGCAATCCAAAGAAAACCATATCTCGATTCTGCTATTCCATAAATAAAGTCAGATGGCAAATCGTAATGACTACTGGTATATGAGGTGAAACTGTCGTCTTCAGGATGATAACGGTTAAGGCCTCCCCCTGAGGTTGCCACCCAAATTCTTCGCATATGATCCTGATAAATCTGGTAAACAAAATTACTCCCTATACTTTTAGGCTTATGTGAATCATTTCTGAAATTCTTTAAATCACCACTCTTAAAATCATATAAACTCAAACCTTTGTTTTCAGACCCAATCCACAATCGTTGGTTCCTGTCTAATAGTAAAGCATAAATCTTTTTTCCTATCTTTTTATTAATGTTTTCATGTTCAAAAAGTGGTTTAAACTCCTCTTTTGCAACATTAAATAAAACGACACCTTCGTTCGTTCCAAGCAACAAGTTTCCCTCAAAAGGAATTATTGCAGAAATGATGTTACTTGGGACTGAATAAGCCTTGTCCTCATTCTTCAGATATCTCTTTACTCGTCCGGTTTTGGTATCTAAAACATTTAAACCACCTAGGTGCGTTCCAATCCAAAGCCGACCTTTTTCGTCGAGATATAGGCTTTTAGCATTATTATGGGATAAACTGTATGTACCACTTCCCTTAGTTATATGCTTAAATTTCTTTTTCTTTCTGTCGAAAAAATTAACCCCACCTCCTTCGGTAGCTATCCAAAGATTCTTCTCGTCATCTTCGAGCATTGAGCCTACTACTCTATAATTTATCGATTTATTTTCATCAGAATCAGCAATGTAATATCGAAAGACATTTGTTTTAGGATTATAAATGTTTACTCCCCCGAAATAACTTCCTATCCAAATACTCCCCTCCTGGTCGCAAAATAAAGTATAGATAGAATTGTGACTTAATCCATAGGGCTTCTTATCAGATTGATAATAATTTGTAAATAACTTCTTTTCCGCTTCAAAAATGCTTAAACCCAGAAATGTACCTATCCAAATTCGCCCCTGTTTATCTTCTGTAATATCCCTAATTACATTGTGAGCTAAACCTGAAGCCTGATTATAGTGAGCTACAATTTGATTTTTTCGAAGACAATACACGCCATTCTCTGTTGTACCAAGCCAGATAAGATCATCCGAACTTTTATGGATGCAAGAAACTTCTATATCCAATATTGAGTCCAACTGTTTAGTAAGTGCATCGTATCTGAAAAGACCTTTGTCGCTTGTTCCAATAAGAAGATTTCCTTCTGAATCCTCAAAAACTTCATTCACTTTTGTTCTATGAGGGAAAATTTGAGTTGCAGCTTTATATTTGCGATTCTCTTCATCTAAAAAAAAGAGTCCTAAATTTGTGCCTACCCATTTATTCTTATCATTGATATAGATACAATTAACATTTTGATTGGGAAAATTAATTAGTTCTTCATTCTGTAGGTTTATATTTGAGATACCTTCGGCAGTTAATATCCATAATTTATCATTGGCATCAACTTTCAAATCTCTAATATTATTACCCAAAAGGCTACTTGTATCCTGTCTATTATGTCGGAAAATATCGATTTCGTAACCGTTATAGCGGTTTAATCCATCGCGAGTACCAATCCACATAGTTCCCAAGTTGTCCTGTTCAAGTGCTGTGACTGAAATTTGCGATAAGCCGTTTTTAAGATCTAAATGATCGAAATAGATATCTTGTGCCTTACAAATTAGCACCTCCAACAGAAAAATAAATAAAACCAGAATTCTCTTCATCGAAAAACAAATAATAGGATTAACTCTCAGACTATCAACACAAAGCTTACTCAATAGTCACTTTTTTGATAATAAAATAATTCTAAGCCTCTTGCAAATAAACAAAATCTCAGTTCAAATTGAAATTTATAAAAACAAAAAAGCAAAGCCCCGTAATTAATGGAACTTTGCTTACACCAAACCTATTATATTTCAAAACCAAAATGAAATACAATTACAAAAAATATATTTTCTCTATTACTTAGCCAATTCAAGGTTTTCATTCAATGGTTGTAATTTTGGTAACATTAAATGTATAATCAATAAAATAACCAGATATAACATACCAGCTACTAAGAACATCCAGAAGTAAAAAGAATTTCCTGTTGCATCTAAACCTTGACCAAGTGCAAAGTCAACAACCATACCTGATATGGCACCAACCATTCCACCAATACCCACAACGGAAGCAATCGCCTTTTTAGGCATCACATCAGAAACAAGGGTAAACAGGTTTGCAGACCAAGCCTGATGTCCACCAGAAGCCAAAGCAATTAAACTTACAGCGATCCACACATTACTTGTCAGTGCAGCCAGAGATACAGGTGCAATACAAAGTGCACAAATTAATAATGAAATTTTACGTGCTGAATTCAGAGTCCAGCCTTTATTTATAAATATCTTAGATAAGTAACCTCCTCCGATACTACCAAAATCAGCTACTATATAAATAACTACCAGTGCTCCTCCCAATTCCTTAATACTATCGAGCCCGAACTGTTGTTTAAAAAAGATACCCGACCAAAACATAAAAAAGAACCAAACAGCATCGGTAATTTTACCAATAGCAAAAGCCCAGGTTTGACGCAAAGGCAGAACACGAGACCATGATAATTTTTCCGTTTCTTTTTTAGCATCTGTTTCAGAAGGTTTACAGTCGTGAAGAATGTAGTCCAATTCCTCTTTAGAAACCTTAGGGTGCTCCTCTGGTCGTTTATATATCTTAAGCCAAACGGCAACCCAAATAGCACTAAAACTAGCTGTTACCAGAAAAGCAAATTGCCAATTATCACCATTGGGAGCAACGACCAAAGGAATAATGGCTGGAGCCAAAACTGCTCCTACATTGGAACCTGCATTAAAAATACCGGTTGCAAAGGCCCGGTCTTTCTTTGGAAACCATTCAGCTACAGTTTTCACTGCCGCAGGAAAGTTTCCCGCTTCACCAATTCCAAGACCAAATCGTGCTCCAATAAAGCCTACTAAAGCGAAAGCTGGCTGAACTGCGGCATGCAGAACACCAAAAACACTCCAAATCGCAATTGAAAGGGTATAACCAAGTCGGGTTCCGTAACGGTCAATTATACCGCCCATTGTAAGCATTCCCAGAGCATATGCCGCCTTAAAAGCCATATTAATATACCCATAATCTGCGTTGGTCCAATTAAACTTCTCCATCAATGTTGGTCCTAACACCCCCATTATACTACGATCCATATAATTAATTGTCGTAGCAAAAAAGAGCATCGCCAATATCCTATAGCGATAATTTCCTTGTGGTTTTTCCATAGTTATTCTCTTTATGATCTTAAATTCTTAATAATATCTAATGCCTTCTCACATGCAAGCTTAATTGCAGGGTAATCAAATGAACCATCCTCTTTTTTCACCATCAATTGCGAGCCCATACCCACACAGTGAACACCGGCATTAAACCATGCTCTTAAGTTCTCTTCATCTGGTTTTACACCTCCTGTTGGCATAATAGATGACCATGGAAATGGGCCTTTAACTGCTTTTACAAATTCTGGACCTCCTACCTGAGCTCCAGGGAATATTTTCACAACCTCAGCTCCCAGCTCTTCAGCATAGGAAATCTCAGTAAGTGAACCACAGCCCGGAGACCAGGCTACTTTTCGTCTATTACAGACCTTAGCCATTTCAGCATTTAAAATTGGAGAAACAACAAAATTAGTTCCCAATTGAATGTATAAAGATGTTGTTCCCGCATCAATAACAGATCCAACTCCCAACATCATATCAGGACATTCTTTTGCTGCCCATTTATTTAATTCATCGAAGATTTGATGTGCATAATCACCTCGATTTACAAACTCGAACAAACGAGCGCCACCATCGTAACAAGCTTTTACGACATCCTTGCAGATATCAATATCTTTATGGAAAAAAACGGGAATCATTCCTGTTTCTTTCATTTTCAAAGCAACTTCTATTCTGGAAAATCTTGCCATTAGTTTTTCAATTATGAATTACGAGTTATGAATTATAAATACCTAATACCTGTTATTAATTTAGGCCTGCTTTACAAATTCATAACTTATAATTCCTCATTCATAATTCATTTATCGCGCTACACGTCCTGAAGCATCACCATCCATTAATTTAGCAACGTCCTCTACAGTAACTTGATTGTAATCGCCATAAATGGTGTGCTTTAAGCAAGATGCTGCAACGGCAAAATTTAAGGCTTTTTGATCTCTGCCAGGCCAGGTTAGTAGTCCATAAACCAATCCTCCCATAAATGAATCGCCACCACCAACACGGTCAACAATATCGGTAATTTGATAGGTATTACTTGCCTTAAACAACTCTTTCCCATCATATAAAACACCTGACCATGAATTATGATTGGCATTAATAGAACCTCTTAAAGTTGTAATTACTTTCTTACAACGAGGATATTGCTTCATGATTTGTTTCGAAACGGAAAGGTATGCGTCAGCATCAACACGACCACCTGTCACATCAACACCTTTGGGCTTAACACCTAAGACTTTCTCTGCATCTTCCTCATTACCCAAAACAATATCAGTACCAGCAACTAATGCAGGCATAATTTCTCCAGCTGTTTTTCCGTAATTCCAAAGGTTTTTACGATAATTTAAGTCACAAGAAACGGTAATCCCTCTTTCATTTGCCGCTTTAATTGCCTCAAGGCAAACATCTGCTGCTCCCTGAGAAATAGCTGGTGTAATTCCAGTCCAGTGGAACCAATTAGCTCCTTCAAAAACTTTGTTCCAGTCGATCATTCCCAATTCAATTTCGGAAATGGCAGAATGAGCTCGATCGTATACAACTTTAGAACCACGACTAACGGCTCCTGTTTCCAAAAAGTAAATACCCAAACGATCACCACCGTATATAATATCCTCGGTTTTTACGCCATATTTCTTAAGATCCATTTCGCAAGCACGAGCAATATCATTTTTAGGCAGTCGAGTTACAAAATTCGATTCTATTCCATAATTTGCTAGTGATACTGCAACATTTGCTTCTCCACCACCAAAGGTGGCTTTAAATTCTGATGCCTGCGAAAATCTCTCATATCCTGGTGTCGCCAAACGCAACATGATTTCTCCAAAAGTAACTACCTTATTACTCATCACTTATCTTTCTTTATAATTTATTGAAACAATTCTTACTTTACTGTCACTCTAATGGGCAAACTCAACTCTTCAGATTGTGATTTCATTAAGCCCTCGAAATTCGTTTGCTTGCTCCAGTCTTTATTCTCAACTTCCCATGCAGCAAAAAAGTAGTGTCGAGCAGATTGATTATTCTTGATTTTTTGGGTTACAAAATGAGTTTCACCAACCGGCATATTGTAACGAGATCCTTTCACTCTTTTCTTACTCAACAAAGGAGCATCACCTGTTCTCATTTTACTATCTGCAGGAAGCAGAATTCCCATTCCCAAATAGTCGTTATTCATTGATTGTACATCATGAGTTGCAACAGCAGTATAGTCGCTATTAGCAACAAATTTGAACGGTTTATTATCCTTTAGGTAACTGGTTACGATACCAATGGCTAATTCAGCTTCATTCTCCAAACCAGTAACCGTAACATCGCTTTGAAACCAATATTTACCTGCCCAAACTGTTATTTTCTCTTGAGCCTTAAGCTGCTTGCCATCAACGTTCCAGCCATCAAAGTTGAGTTCGAAAATTGAACGAATAGGACCACGAGATACTAATTGAAATTCAAAAGACTCTACGTTTCCAAGACGGTATAATGAATCCTGATGAAACAAAGCCAAACCGCCTGCTCCCAATGAAGGCCCAACATGCAAAACATCCATTCCCCAGTCAGATAAATCGTGATAGCTACCAACATCCTTAGTTCCAACCTTATTCATCACCATTTCCGGTGACAATTTTCCAAATAAATCTTTAGCATTTCGACAATCGAAATAATTACGAAATGCCATTATATCGTTTTCCCAACTCACACTCTCAGCCTGAAACCGAACAGGAACACCTGTATATCCTTTGGGTGAAATTGCATGATCTGTACCTTCAAATCCTTCTTCAATTGATCCAACTCCTAAACGGACATTAGTTCGAACAGTATAGATAGGTGCCTCTTTAGGATCTATAAAATTTAATTTTACATTCTTTAATTCCTTAGCAGCCATATCACATACAAATACTAATTCGTCCCATTCTCCATCACGATCTAAGTCGTCAACCTGACTTGGAATATAGTCTCCTTTTTGATCAATAACTACAAGAACCTTATCTGTCGGGATATCACCTACATTTTTTTTAATGACCTCTCTTTTTATAACAACAGGTGCATCTTTTCGTGCCTGACTCATCTCATTTTTTAATTCCAGAGAAGGGCTTGAACTACATGCCTGAAGCATAGTAGCAATTACAGCAATAGCATAATAATAATGTTTCATGTTCATATTTTATTGATCAAGACAAAACCTTGCTTAATTTTTCACCTGAATCAAGATTCAAACTTATCTCTCAAGCGTCCTGAATCTGTATAGTCAAAAAGGAATACTTACAGTTCGATTTATAAAAAGGGACAACACCCAAGGCTAAAGCGCGCCCCCTTTTATCACTAACTACTTATTCTTCATTCGAAGGTTTACCGATAGTAGCTAAAATACCTCCATCAACGTAAACGACGTGTCCATTAACAAAATCTGATGCCCTGGATGCAAGGAATACAGCAGTACCAGCTAAATCTTCCGGATTGCCCCAGCGAGCGGCAGGCGTTCTATTAATAATAAATTCATTGAATGGGTGTCCATCAACACGAATCGCTTCTGTTTGAGATGTTGCAAAATAACCTGGTCCAATACCATTAGTTTGAATACCAAATTTAGCCCACTCTGTTGCCATATTCTTTGTCAACATTTTCAAACCGCCTTTTGCTGAAGCATAGGCACAAACATCATTACGTCCTAATTCACTCATCATTGAGCAAATGTTGATGATTTTACCCTCGCGTCGCTCGATCATTTTACGACCAACATATTTCCCCATAATAAAAGGACCTACTAAATCGATATCAATCACCTGGCGGTAATCTTTCACTTCCATATCCTGCATTGGAACACGTTTGATGATACCCGCATTATTCACCAAAATACCAATTGGTCCAACTTCTTTCTCTATCTTATCAACACCGGCAATTACGCCAGTTTCATCTGTTACATCGAAAATATATCCTTTACAATCAATTCCTTTTTTTGCGTAATCAGCAATACCTCTATCAAGGTTTTTTTTGGAAATATCGTTCACAACAATTTGCGCACCAGCCTCTGCCAATGCTGTTGCTATTGCCATTCCAATACCATGTGTTGCTCCGGTAACTAAAGCAACTTTTCCATCTAACTTAAACGAATCAAGAATCATATCTATTTCTTTTTAAAAACTTACAATTAACATCTATAAAACAACTGCTTAACGCAAATCATTGGCCTGGCAAATATCCATATCTCCATAGTCCAAATTCTCACCACCCATACCCCAAATAAAGGTATAGTTGCTTGTTCCTGCTGCCGAATGAATCGACCAGGTTGGAGAAAAAACAGCTTCTTCATTGGCCATCCAAATATGGCGAGTCTCCTTAGGGTCTCCCATAAAATGGCAAATTGCCTGATCGCCTGGCACTTCGAAATAAAAATAAGCTTCCATTCTTCTGCTGTGTGTATGCGCTGGCATTGTATTCCAAACACTTCCTGAATGCAGTTCTGTCATTCCCATCTGTAACTGATTTGTTTTAATAGTATCAGATACAATAAGCTTATTAAGTGTTCTACGATTTGAATTTTTAGCTTCACCTAATTCAATCACAATAGCATCCTCACGGCTAATTTTTACCGTCGGGAATATCTCATGAGCCGGGGCTGAATTCAAATAAAAATGTGCTGGAGCAGAAGCATCCGAGCTATTAAACACAATTTCTTTTTTTCCTTTTCCTACGTATAGTGCTTCTTTGTATTCTAATTCGTACACCTCACCATCAACACTTACGCTACCTTTCCCACCAACATTTACAACACCAAGTTCTCTTCTTTCAAGAAAGAATTCTGCTTTTAGAGGATCAATTGTTTCCAGATTTAAAGCCTTATCTGTTGGTACAACACCTCCTACAATCAATCTATCGTATTGAGAATAGGTTAGATTAAGATTTCCCTCTTCCATGATATTCTGCACCAAATACTCATCTCTTAAACGATTCGTATCGTAATTCTTTGCATCTGCTGGATGAGTAGCATATCTCTCTTCGTAATTTAGGCTCATTGCTATCTATTTTTATTAATTTAAATAATCTGATATCCCAAGAATATTTCATTTTCACTTCTTGATCGACACAAAGAAATAAAATGCAATTGAATTGTGCAATCGATTGTCTAATTTTTCTTTTGAATATTTATTTCAATCGCTGACTTAAAATACCTCAAATACACAAAAACACTGTTAAACAGATTATTTTTAGCTATATTCAAAAAAAACAATTTAAATTCATTCCGCGCAATCGATTACCTTTTATTTTCAATTTTTGTCCTATTTATAAAAAATAGTTGCATCTTTGTAATGGATTTTATTACCGTTACAACAAGAATGAAGAAGGAAAATAACATTACAATTCACGATATAGCCAAAGCATTAAACACTTCTGGATCTACTGTCTCCAGGGCTTTAAACGATAATTCACGCATTAGCGAAAAGACAAAGAAGGCTGTTCGTGAGATGGCTAAAAAGTTAGGGTATCAACCCAATGCTTTAGCTTCAAATTTGCGCACCAATTGCACAAAAACCATTGGTGTGATCATTCCGCGCATCAGTCGCTACTTCTTCTCTTCTGCGATCACTGGTATCGAAGAATATGCACGAGAAAAAGGTTATAATGTTATTATCTGCCAATCAAACGATCAGGAAGAACGAGAAGCAGACTGTGTTCAAACTCTATTTGCATCGCGAGTCGATGGTGTCATCTCATCTATTGCCTTAAAAACAAACAATTACGATCACTATAAAACTTTTACAAACAGAAATATCCCTTTGGTATTTTTTGACAGAGTGTGTGATGAATTGGAAACTAATAAGGTGGTAGTCGATGACTTTAAAGGTGGATTTCTAGCTGCTGAACATCTAATATCAAAAGGATGCAAACGTATTGCACACATCAGTGGCCCACAACACCTAAACCTATACATCAACCGACTTCAAGGCTATCTTAAAGCAATGCGAAAGCACAATATCCAAATCAATGAAGACCAGATTATTGAAAGTCCGCTTAGCAGGGAAGATGGCATGGCATGTGCTAAAAGGTTACTTGAATCTTCTAATCCTCCTGATGCAATCTTTGCTGCCAATGATACAACTGCCTTAAGCATTATACTCTATGCTAAAGAAAAAGGAATTAGGATTCCCGAAGATTTAGCCGTAGTCGGATTCAGTAATGAGCCTTTCTCTGAATTTCTATCTCCATCATTAACAACTGTTGAACAATCTGGTTTTGATGTCGGCGTAAAAGCCACGGAACTTCTTCTTAATATTATAAATAACAAAATAGGGAATACACAAGAAACAATAGTTTTACCCGTTAATTTAATTGAAAGAGAATCTTCAAATCGATAAGATACTAAAGTCAAATAATCATTAGGATAAGAATTTAAATGTTCTAGTTCTTAAAAACCTGTTTATTTTTCATAAACAAACATTAGTGAACTCTCAAGTAAACCCAAATAATTTCACCGCTATAAACATCAATAAATCAAGTCTTGTCATATACTTCATAAACTCTCTCTCCGCTCTAAAGCACCAAGGTTGAAAAGTTTTGATGCTTTTTTGTACTCCTAGTTTTTACATCTCAACTATCCATATACAGCAACATTGCAAATTCCTTATTATTCTTATATTTTGATTTATTGAATCAGCATTGATAAAATAAAAGCCATCTCATTTTTTGAGATGGCTTAAACTTTCAAAAAGAAAGCAATATTAAATATACGTTATGCTGATAACACGGATCGTTTAGCATCTAGTTTACGGGTAACTCTTCCAAAAATAATCAAAGCGATAGCAGATACTCCTGCAATGGCAACAAAGTAATACCAGATATAATGGGCATTAACAGAGGCTGCTTCCCAAGCGCTACGATCCTCGAATAACATTGGATCCGGGCAATACTTAGACAGTAAGTAACCTGATAATCCGAAACCTAAGATGGAAGAAATAAACGAATGAAGATGACTAAAGCCAAGGTACATCGCTTCTTCACCTTTGGGAGCTTGTAGTGAGAAATATTCTAGGAATCGAGGAGAAATAAAAGATTCAGCCAATCCCTGGAAAATAATTCCTACAATCATCATAAAAGCAACAGGGTGCAAACTAAATAAACCAAGATTAATAGACTCAACATCAAGAAGATTACCAGCAGCCATACACATGGCTGAAATCGGCATAATAAACATACCAACAGTCATAGAGAATAGAGCTGTTTTCTTACGTAGTAATTGTGTAATCAGTCCAACTGAAAGCACAACAACCAGTGGATTTACGTTAGCATACCATGAAGGTGAAGCACCCTCACCTGCCAAACGTAATACATATTTAGGCATTGTTGCATACAATTGGTGTTGTACCATCCAGAATCCCGTTACAATTAGAATCAAAGCCAACAAACGACTATTTGCAAGTACTCTCAGCAGAGCATCCCAAATTTGACCAATTGTTTTACCTTCTCCTTCATGACGTGTACTCTTAAAGAAAAAGAAAACACCCAATAAAGCTAAGCCCGTCATAAGTGCCGAAAAGTAGTTCAAATTAACCAAACCTTCGTTACCCATAGCTTCACGTAAAGGCTTCACAATGGTTTTTCCTGAAAAGGAACCAATATTAACCATCATATAAAAGATAGAAAAACCTCTTGCACGGGTCGATTCGGTTGTTTCCTTTGCAACGGTACCCGTAATAACCGACTTAATAAAAGAGCCTCCAATCATGATCACAATAATCACTGGAACAACCATCCACTTATAAGAACTTTCTCTCAAACCTTTAAAAACAGTAACATCGGTATATTCCACTAATCCTGCTGATTCTAACATGGTAGGAAGAATTGCCAAACTAGCATAACCCACGGTTAGCAAGCCAAATGCCAGCAATAAGGCATTTCTGAAACCCATTTTATCAGCTATTGCGCCACTAAAAGTCGGCAATAGATATAGCCCAGCAGAGAAAGAACCAGCAATCATTGCAGATTCCATATCACTAAACCCTAAGATTCTTGATAAATATATGGTGATAACAATAAAAACGCCATAATATGCCGCTCTCTCCAACAATTCTACCGAATTGGCTACCCAAAAGGCACGTGAAAAACGTTCCTTAATCGTACTCTCTTTTTCAACACTCATTTTAATTCACAGTTAAATTTATTTAAGGTATAGTTGTCCAAATTTTCAGTCCGTAAAAATAGATTTACTTTTTAGATTGGCAAATAGGAAAAACCCCACTTTGCTTTTTTATCAAAAATTAGGCCGAAAAAACCTATAAACGCACTATTGGGTATGATTTCAACAAAAATATATTTTTTAATTTCTGAAATAGCATTTTAAAATCATTATTGTCAAGCCATTGCTTATTTTAACAAAAAATATATTCATAAAGCACTCATTTTATATTTGCGAAACGATCTTTTTTGACTTACATTTGCACCCGTTATCAGAACAGATAATAACACATATTGGAGAGATGGCAGAGTGGTCGAATGCGGTAGTCTTGAAAACTATTGTGCGGCAACGTACCGGGGGTTCGAATCCCTCTCTCTCCGCTGATAAAGAGAGTTTCATTAATTTGAAACTCTCTTTTTTTATGCTCAAATTATTAAGGTAAAACTCCCAATAAACTCAGCTTACTTAAATCAAATCTAAATTTATCGGATCAAATTTTGGGATTCCCAATTAAATTGGGAGCTTTGTAATCCAATAATTTTCCAATGAAAGATTTCACTACTGGAAACGTAGCTCGCCATATATTTAATTTTACGCTACCCATGCTTTTGGGCAATGTATTTCAACAATTATACAATATTGTTGATAGTATTATTGTAGGTAAAGTATTAGGTAAAGAGGCTTTAGCATCAGTTGGCGCTTCTTTCCCAATCATTTTCACTCTTATAGCTCTATTAATAGGTATTGGATCTGGTTTCTCCATTGTTATATCTCAATTTTATGGTGCCAGAGACATTGATCGGGTTAAGAGGTCAATAGACACCATGTATATTTTTCTTTTTGTTGCTGGTTTCTTAATATCAATGTTGGGCATTTACTTTAGTAAAGATTTATTTAGGTTGTTGCAGTTACCTGAGGAACTTTTACCTCAGGCAACTGTTTACTTAAATATTTATATGGCCGGAATGATCCTCTTCTTTGGATTCAATGGTACAAGCTCTGTACTTCGAGGTCTTGGTGATTCTAAAACGCCACTCTACTTTCTAATCTTAGCATCCATCTTAAATATTGCATTCGACTTACTTTTTGTCATGGTATTTAAATGGGGAATTGCCGGTGCTGCCTGGGCAACTGTAATTGCTCAAGGTGTAGCTTTTGTAGCGGCACTCCTTTATTTAAATAACACACACAAGATCATGAAGTTTTCCTTTGCAAAACTTCGATTCGATACCGATCTTTTCAAAAAAAGTTTGAAGATTGGCTTGCCATCTGGTTTACAACATACTTTTGTGGCAGTAGGAATGATGACCTTACTTGGAATTGTAAATACTTTTGGAACCGATGTTATAGCCGCATACACTGCCGCTGGTCGTATAGATTCATTGGCAATGATGCCAGCCATGAATTTTTCACAAGCCGTTTCAGCATTTGTTGGACAAAATTTAGGTGCGAACAAAATTGAGCGTGTAAAAAAAGGTTTTAAGGCTACTTTTATCATGTCTAATATTTTCTGTCTGGCCATGACTGCTTTGATCGTTATTTTCGGAGGAGATTTAATGAGAATGTTTACTAGAGATCCTCAAGTTATAGAAATAGGACAAAATTATTTAATCATTGTAAGTTCATTCTACCTTGTATTCTCATCAATGTTTACCATTCATGGTGTATTAAGAGGTGCCGGAGACACTATTATTCCAATGTTTATCACTCTATTTTCACTGTGGATAATTAGAATTCCTGCTGCATACTTGCTATCAGATAAAATTGGAGCTGATGGTATTTGGTGGTCAATTCCAATGGGATGGGTTATTGGGATGAGTTTCTCATATATTTACTACAGAACTGGTAAGTGGAAAACTAAGGCTGTAACAAACGCTTCTTAATCTTTTAATATTGACATTATCTCTGATTAAATAACTTAGCTCACTGTCAATTTGCAAATCGCATTCAAAGCCTTACCTTTGCAAAAATCAACTTTCGCTACTATGCTAACATCAATGACGGGCTTCGGAAAAGCCACTCTTGAATTGGAAAACAAAAAAGTTTCCATCGAAATAAAATCCCTTAACAGCAAACAGCTGGATATCTTTACACGAATCCCTAATTTGTATAAAGAAAAGGATTTGGTATTACGCAATGATATCAAAAAACAGCTAGAGCGAGGTAAGGTTGAACTTTCAATTTTTATTGAAAGTGTTGGTGCTGAAAAAGAGACAAAAATCAATCAGCCAATTGTTGAAGCTTACTATCGTCAGCTTCAAGATTTATCTGAGAAGTTAAATATCTCTATTGATAATGAACCTTTATTAAATACAATAATAAAACTACCTGACACTTTAAAAGTGGAGCATCAGGCTTTGGATGAAAATGAATGGATGCAAATTCATAAGGGTGCTTTACAAGCAATTGATGAGCTAAATAAATTCAGAAGTCAGGAAGGAACTGCTTTAGAGGAAGATATTTTTGCTAGAATTCATAGCATTGAAAACTTACTAGCGCAAGTTCCTCAATTTGAAGAAGACAGAATTAACACCATCAAAACCAGAATTAATGATAACCTGAACGAGTTTGTTGAGAAACAACATATCGATAAGAATCGTTTTGAGCAAGAAATGATTTACTATCTTGAGAAATTTGATGTTACTGAAGAGAAAGTTCGTTTGGCTAATCATTGTAAATATTTTATTGAAACAGCTCAAACTTCAGAAGCTATAGGTAAAAAACTAGGTTTTATTGCTCAAGAAATTGGTCGTGAAATTAATACGCTTGGTTCTAAAGCCAACGATACGAATCTTCAAAAGATCGTTATTCAAATGAAAGATGAGCTGGAGAAGATTAAAGAACAATTATTGAATGTACTTTAATCTACATTCAATAGTACATTAAGAAATTTCTAATATTCATATCCCGGTTAAGTTCGGGATTATTATATCATACAAATGTCTGGCAAACTCCTTATATTTTCTGCTCCCAGTGGAGCTGGAAAAACGACTATCGTTAAGCACCTACTGACAAAAAATTTCAGATTAGAATTCTCTATATCAGCAACTAACCGCCCTATGAGACCCAATGAAGTTGATGGTAAAGATTATCATTTTTTAAGCACGGAAGATTTTAGAGAAAAAATTAAAAATGGTGATTTCCTTGAATGGGAAGAAGTTTATAAAGGCTGCTTTTATGGCACTCTTAAGAGTGAAGTTGACCGCATTACAGAAAATAATAACAATGTAATTTTCGATGTTGATGTTGTTGGAGGTCTTAATATTAAGAAATACTACGAAGATAAAGCTCTTGCCGTTTTCATTCAACCTCCTTCAGTTGAAGAGTTGGAAAACAGACTGAGAGGTCGATCTACTGATAGCGAAGAAGTGATTCGAAATAGAGTTGATAAATTTATTTACGAACTTAGCTTTGCCAAGCGTTTCGATACCATTATCATAAATGATAAGCTGGAAAACGCTTTAATTGAAGCAGAAAATACTTTAACTAAATTTTTACAATAAAATACTTAGCCGTGACTAAAACTGTCACGGCTACTACCTCATAAGCAATAAGAGAACTATGAAAATCGGCTTGTTTTTTGGATCATTCAACCCCATTCATATTGGACACCTGGCCATAGCAAATTATATGGCTGAATATACCGATTTGGAAGAGATTTGGTTTGTTATAAGCCCACACAATCCTCTAAAAAATAAAGCCAGTCTTTTAGCTGATTATCACCGATTAGAGCTGGTCGAATTATCGATAGAAGCTTATCCCCAATTTAAAGCATCAAACATTGAGTTTAACCTACCACAACCGTCATATACAATTGACACTCTAAGCTATTTAAAAGAAAAGCATAGTAAGCATGAGTTTGCGCTGATTGTTGGTTCTGATAATTTAAATAGTTTTACAAAATGGAAAAACTACGAGTTTTTACTGCAGAATCATGAGCTTTACGTCTACCCTCGTCCAGGTTTTAAAAACGAAGATGTTAAACTTGCAGGAACGATTCATATTGTTCCAGCACCCTTAATGGAAGTTTCATCTAGCTTTATTCGCCAAGCCATAAAAGAGAAAAAAGAAATCCCTTTCTTCTTGCCAGTTCCTGCTTACCAGTTTATAAAGGAGATGCATTTCTACGAAAAATAAGAGAAGTACCCCTAACTGAATACTTACAAAAAATTTCAAGCAAAAGAAAGCCCTATTGAAACAAATCAACAGGGCTTTTAAATATCTTATTCTTTTTGACTACAGCGTAAAAGCAAAGCTAAAAAGTAATTTTTCTTGAACAGGATTTAAACTCACTCCCGCGCGTACTGGTAATGAATATTGCTCGCTAAATTTGATTTTGTCATATACGGTCATACTCATATTTACAAGATTCATTTCATCGGCATAGAATCCTTTATCAGGAGTCATTCCCAAAGCCCATGCGACTTTTTTACCTCCAATAAAATTAGAATATCCCAATTCTACGTAAGTTGAATAACGTTGATCATTATTTGCATCACGATCGAACTCACCATAAAACAAAACAGAGGTCATAATCGAAATAGGAAATTTTTCACAACCTTTATATTTTGCTACAGCGTCAAAAAAGTGAACACTCTTATCGCTGTCAAAGTCGAAAAAATCTGAATTTTCAAAGTCAACATTAGGACAGTAAAAATCGTAAAGACTAAACTGAAATAAGGGTGTATTATAACTCACATAGAAATCGACTTCTTGATAAGATTCATCAAGTGCATATGATCCCCAGACACCATAAGAGAATTTTCCTGTTTGAAAATTCAGTGTTGGCTCAATACAGGGTGCATTTCCCGAAAAACGTGCACGCCACACGTGTCGACTAACGACATCGACGCTAAGGGATACATTTGTTTTTTTTGACTCCTCATTAGCTTGTGCTGTGAAGGTCAATAAGACTGCCATTGATAATAATAGCAAACTTCTAAAAATTTTCATTTCTTTCTAGTGTTTGTTGTTTTAAAGCTTCTTTGATTTGAAAAAACAAACATGATAAAAATCAGCTAAATCACTTGACTCACAAGGGATAGATAACATTTGCTTTTCTCAAAATCGATGCAAAAGTAAAATAAAAATCCATCTAAAAGAGTCGAAGCTGAAAAAAAAAGATATTTTTTTAAACAGTCAAATACTACTTGTCAAAACATCAACATTAAAACACTAATAATAAATGAGATCAGAAATTATTCAAAAAATAATCTCATTCTAAAAAAGGAAGGAAATTTACATGACTTCGTAATAATCGGGCATTACGAACATTAATATCACATAAACAATTAGACCAGGAAAGCCTGCACTAAAAATAGAAAGTAAAACGTATGCCACACGAACCACGGTAGCATCTAAACCAAAATATTCTGCAATACCAGCACAAACGCCAGCAATCATTTTATTTGATGATCGTTGTAATTTCTTATTCATTCTAAAAAATTTAAAACCGGAAACCTCACACTCAACATGCAAGATTAACGGTATCCACAAAACTGATTGAATTAATCTTCAAATTCTTCGTCGTAAAGATCTTCTTGGCTTTCCAACTCATCGTTATAGAAAGTTTCAGCTTCATCCATTACATCTTCAACAAGTTCCTTGTCTGTTGGTTCATCATCAAGCCAGTAAATTGTTTGACTAGAATTAAAATCTTCAACATCGCATTCGATGATACAACGAGGTGCCTTTGTATGAATGATAAACAAAGTATCTGGTAATTCTTGTGAATTATCCGCTAATAAAAATTTAGGTAGCATAATTGTAGTTTTATAAAAGCTTATACAAAGATATACATTGAAATCTTCTAAAGACAACAAACTCAATAGAAAAACAAAAAAATAACATCTTTTAAGTTTGTCATTTTTATCTGTATTAAGTAACAGACTCAAATATTATTATCAGATATATCTTAAAAATTCATATCTTTTGAATAGAATTCATCAAACACATTTGATCAAGTTGGTATATGAAATACAATTTCCAACTTATATCCTACACTTTAATTAAAGCCTTCACTATGAAGAATCGCTTCCAGATTATACTATCCTCGAGTGTTTTTATTATTCTATTTATTGGTTTTGTTTCCTACTCATTTTGGGTGGAGCAAATTATCTTTAACAACCTTAAAAAACAAGCACTTGACGACAACTTAACCATTGGAGAATCGGTTTTAAATATGCTGGACAAATCCAATATCTCACCCGAAAATAAACTTGAATTTATAAAACTAGTTCAGGAAACAACGGATGTCCTAAAAATGCCTAATAAGGGTTTTATCTGTATGGCAGATTCAATGGGAACCCTATTGGCAGCACCAGGTTTAAAGCCAGACAACAAAGTCAGTATTAACTCAGCACAATTCTTAACCATTGAAAGAGAAAAAAGTACAAAATATTCAGATTTCTTCAAGACAAATCCTTTTGTAGGTTATTACGAGTATCCAAACCATAAATACTCTGACATTATTGTGGCATTAAACCATCCATATGCAGGTTTTAAAATCCTTGTTCATCAAGATGCTAATACTATAAAAAAACTTGCCAAAGCAAAATCTCGCCCTTTCCTTTGGACAGGACTTCTATTTGCCTTTTTTATAGCTACAATTTCTTATTTTATTATCTCCAGACAGATAAGAGTTTATCAGAACAAAATTGAAAATCAACAACAAAAACTAGAAGCTAGTAACGAAGAAATTATGGCTCAAAATGATGAGCTTGAAAATCAAAATACCTTACTAAAAGAACTAGCTGAAGAAAAAAGTATTTTATTAGGCATTATGGCCCACGATCTTAGAAATCCGCTGGGAGGTATAGAATCTGTTGTAAATCTAATTGACAAAATTGGGGATTTAACCGAAGATCAGGAAGCATATTTTTCGCTTTTAAAACCACAAGTTGAATCAGCTCAGCAGTTGATAAGTGATGTTCTAGAGATGAATCAGCTCGAAAATAAAACTCAAGATATTGATACTATTGAAATTGATATTGATAAATTTATAAATGATAAGATTAGTCAATTTAAAACTATAGCTGATGAAAAGAGTATTAAATTGAAAACGGTTAATAATGAAACAACATTAAGTTGTTTTACCAGCCATAATGAACTAAATAGAATTTCTGACAATCTACTTTCCAATGCTATAAAATACACTCCAATTGGAAAATCAATAACAATTGAAACTCAAATTGCGAATAATAAACTTAATATCAATTTTATAGATGAAGGTGCCGGAATTCCGCAAGAAGAGCTCTCATTATTATTTAAGAAGTTCTCAAAATTAAGCACTCGGCCAACCAATGAAGAACCATCAACCGGACTTGGCTTATACATAGTAAGATTACTAAGTGAGAAAATTGGAGCTGTAACTAGTGTAAAAAGTGAAGTAGGTATAGGAAGTACTTTCACCTTAAGCCTGCCGCTAAAGTAAATATTAAAAAAATAAAAAGGTTAACTCTTAGGATATTTCACCTCTTCATTTTTACTGATTTTATCTAAAAAAGAAACGAATACTTCCTGTACAATATCATTTCATAAACCATCTTTCGTACTACACGATACTTTTAATATTTAGTCGTAACAAAACATCTTTTGTGACGGCAATATTTTTTTTTGTGAAATCTACATAAATATGATTAGAGATATCCAATTAACATAGACTTTTAATTTTGAAAAATAATAAAATCAAACTGTAACTTAATCTATATCTCTGGCGTCATATATACAGATTAACATTTTCACACAACTAACAACTTAAGAGATGAAACAAATCAATAGAATTAGTTTATTCCTAATCGCACTTGTATTGGGGACAACATCATGTATAAATGCACAGTTTTCTGGCGAAAAAGGTAATGGTAATCTTGTAAAACAAGATAGAGAAATTGGTCACTTCACAGCCATATCTGCCGGAACTGGGCTTGATGTTTATGTGGTACAAGGCGAAAGAGAAGCTGTAACTGTAGAAACAGATGAAAATCTACAGGATAATATTATTACCGAAGTACGTGGCAACAAATTGGTAGTAAAAGTTGAAGATCGCATTCGTCGAGCAAAAGCAATGTCGGTTTATATTACTCTAGTAGATATTAATAAACTTAACATTTCTAGTGGCTGTGATTTTGAAACAAAATCGAGAATAAAAGTTAGTGAATTAGATATTGAAGTTAGTTCCGGAGCAGATGCTAAGTTGGATATAAATGCTGACAAGCTCTCATGTTCGGTTAGCTCGGGTGCTGATGCAGATCTTTGGGGAACAGCTAACTATTTTTATGCAAAAGCCAGCAGTGGTAGTGATTTAGATGCTCACAAATTGACAGCAAAAATCTGTAAAGCAAAAGCATCAAGCGGTGCTGATGTAACGGTAAATGCAACTGAAGAAATTGATGCCTCAGCAAGTTCTGGTGGGGATGTAAGTTATTATGGCAATCCAACTAGGGTTGACGTAAACACCTCTAGCGGTGGAGATGTTAATCGACGCTAATACTCAATCGCTAAAAAGAGCCTGTTCCATTGGAACAAGCTCTTTCTTTATCTTATCAATTATTTTTTCTTTCTTTTATTTTCTACTTCTTCTATATAATCTCCCAAACCTTCAAAAGGCATGTAAGTTTTGGGAATCCCTAATTTTGCCGAAGGATCATTAGCTGACAAATCATTTTTCGCACCACATTCCGGACAGGCAACTGTATGATGATTGGTGACTTCTAAAATCTTAACTACAATTTCCCCTTGACATTTAGGGCATTCAATAATAACATCCTGATCGTTAAAATCCATAATATTTTTGTTTACATGTTTTTTTTATAATTCTACTGCTCAACATCTTTCATCGATAGTTGAATTCTTTTTCTTACGACATCAACCTCAGTAACTTTTACATTTACATGCTGATGTAATTGTACCACATCGGCAGGGTTTGATACAAAACGATTAGCCAATTGTGAAATATGCACAAGACCATCTTGCTTAACACCTACATCAACGAAGGCTCCAAAGTTAGTGATATTGGTAACAATACCAGGTAATTCCATCCCAACTTCCAACTGATCAATCTTATAAATTCCTTCTTTAAATTGAAATACCTTAATAATTTGACGCGGATCACGTCCTGGTTTCTCCAACTCCTCCATAATATCTTTCAAAGTAGGTAGACCTACTTCAGGAGTCACATAATCATTCAAATTAATTTTTGAACGAAGTTCTTTATCATTAATCAAATCCTCAACTGAACATTTCTGATCTTTTGCCATTTTTTGAACAATAGTATACGCTTCAGGGTGAACAGCTGAGTTATCTAGTGGATTCTTAGCATTTTGAATTCTTAAGAATCCAGCACATTGCTCATAGGCCTTTGCTCCCATTCGCTTTACTTTCATTAATTGCTTACGTGACGTAAAAGCTCCTTCTTCTGCCCGATAATCAACAATATTTTGGGCTAATTGTGGTCCTAATCCAGACACATAAGTCAGCAGATGCTTACTTGCCGTATTCAAATTAACTCCAACCTTGTTGACACAAGATTCCACAACCTGATCGAGACTTTGTTGTAAAAGATTCTGATCTACATCGTGCTGATATTGCCCAACTCCAATGGACTTCGGTTCAATTTTCACCAATTCGGCAAGTGGATCCATCAATCGACGACCAATAGATACAGCTCCACGAACCGTTACATCATATTCCGGAAATTCTTCTCTTGCAACCTTTGATGCTGAGTAAATTGAAGCACCTGCTTCACTTACCACAAATACCTGAACCTTTCTATCGTAATGCAAGTTGGTTACAAAACGTTCCGTTTCTCGTCCTGCGGTTCCGTTCCCTACTGCAATGGCCTCGATATTATAAGTCTCAACCATATTAGTGAGCTTCTTAGCAGCCATCTTCCCCTGATTTTGTGGGGCATGAGGATATATCGTTTCGTTATGCAACAAGTTACCTTGCGCATCTAAACAAACAACTTTACATCCCGTTCTAAATCCAGGATCGATAGCCAAAACACGTTTCTGTCCAAGAGGAGAAGAAAGTAACAATTGTCGTAGATTCTCCGCAAATACACGAATTGCTTCTATGTCGGCAGCTTCTTTTGAACTTTTAGCAAACTCTGTCTCAATAGACGGATTTAGTAAACGCTTATAAGCATCTTTTCCAGCCAATTCAACTTGTTTCGAAGAATCTGTTTGTCCTTTTACAAAAATTCGATTTAGTTTTTCTACAACTTCATCTTCCTCAGGCGATATACTCACTCGAAGTATACCTTCTGATTCTCCACGTCTCATTGCCAAAACACGATGCGAAGCTGACCTTCTAAGAGGTTCTTCTGAATCAAAATAATCTTTGAATTTTGCTCCTTCCTCTTCTTTGCCTTTTATCAACTTACAGCGAATTGTTGCCTGATGCTGGAAAATATTTCTAACTGAACCACGAGCAACTTCATTTTCATTTATCCATTCAGCAATAATATCTCTGGCTCCTTGCAAGGCTTCTTCCTCATCTGCGACCTCATCATTTAAAAACTGAGAAGCTCTTGATTCCGGATCCTTTTCATTCTGTGACATTAGAATTTTAGCCAGAGGCTCTAAACCTTTCTCCCTGGCTTTTACGGCTCTGGTTTTACGCTTAAGTTTGTATGGCAGGTATATATCTTCTAGCTGATTAAGCTGGGTGCAAGCCTTAAGCTTTGCAAGCAATTCATCAGTCATTTTATCTTGCTTATCAATCGCTTCAATAATGCTTTCTCTTCGCTTATCCAGCTCTTTCAACCGAGCCAATTCATCTTTTATATTTCCAATTTGTACCTCATCTAAACTTCCGGTACGCTCTTTTCTATAGCGCGCAATAAAAGGTAAAGTTGCCCCTTCGTTTAGCAATTCTACGGTGTTTTCAACTTGAGAAACCTGGATTCCCAAGCTCTTTGCTATACTATTGATATAATTCATTTTGCAATATTATTAAATCGGCATCTTCTTCTTGTTTCAATCTAAACATTAACAAGAAGGCTATTCCTGTTATTGATTATCAAGATACCTTTTAACTTCTTCATTTGATCTCTCAACACAGTCTTCTAAGGAAAGTCCATTAAAAAAGTTTCCTGTGATATAAATGCCTGTTTTTTCAGCCTGATAAATAATAGCAGACATACGTTCCCTATGTCCTATTTTTATCAGTGGCAAAGTGTGATTTGCTTTTACAGTTTGAGGTATTTCTTTAACAGATAGAAGCTGTGACATAGTTGCTACCTGATCATCATTACTTACGTCATTCTTTTGAAAATGACAGGCAAATCCCCGGTATTTTTCATGAACTAACACATCACGGGTAACCATTGAGTAGCAAGCTCCTTGTGTCGGAATAACAAAAGTCGTGGGTTCAATACCTGGTTTATCTTTGTCCAAAATCAATGCTGTTGATTCAAGATTCTGAATAGGGAAATCGTTCATCAAGTCAGCCAATTCAGGATTCAAGCCTTCTATCAAACCTGAAACCTCTTTAGGCGAAGATGCAAAAGCTAAGTCTTTAGCCTGATATGAATTTCCATCTTCAGTATTAATCGTAAAGATTTCCCCTTTTTCTAATGAGTTTACTTTTTGATTGTAAACAATGGCAATATTGTCATGAGCAATTATTGCTTCAGAAATTGAAGACATTCCTTTTTTTAAAATGAAGCTTTTAGGGTGATTCTTACTTTTAGTTTTTCTACGCTTGAGAAAATATTCAGCGGAAAAGTCATCAGCATTTTGGACAATTACAGCAGAAAACATACGTGAAAAAACCTTATCGTAATTCTTTTTTCCCACAATATTCGAAAAATATTCCTTCACCGTTTTCCCATCACGTTTAGACACAAATAACTTGGGTCCATTAAACATTAACTCCAATTTCGATACCGGAGCAAATATTTTCTCATGCTTATCGGTATAGAGTTTCATACTCAGTTTTTCTCTAGCTACAATATCAGCTTCCAAACCGACTGATTGTATTAAATCAATTACATTAGTGTAGCTTGAATAGAAAGTATGAGCTCCCATTTCAACCCAAAAACCATCTTCACCATATAAAGTATTCAAACACCCTCCAACCTTATTTTTAGCTTCTAACAACAATACTTTTTTGCCCGATTGAGCGATTTTAAATGCCATTGTTAGTCCACTTATTCCGGCTCCAACAATTGCAATGTCGTAGTTTTCAGAGAGAGTTTTCATATGATCAGATTTTGTATTTGAGTTTATGATTCTATTTCATCACACACTAAGTCCAAAGACTTATCTATCATCCTATTTTTATGATTTTCTTTTCTTAAAAGGTTTCTTCTTAAAAAATTTTCTAGGTCCTTTTTTCCTTACTTTAGGATTATAAACAGGCGCCTCACCTAGTTCTTCGGGTACCGGAATTTTAAAAATATCTGTTTCAATTAAGTTTTCAATACTCTTAAAATCTAACTGATCTTTTTCGGTTATAAAGGTTAAAGCAACCCCCTCGGAAGCAGCACGAGCTGTACGTCCTACCCTGTGGACATAATCCTCTGCATCATTAGGCACATCGAAATTTATAACCAAGTCAATTGAATCGATATCAATACCACGTGCAATAATATCTGTTGCTACCAGAATTTGATACTTCTTGTTTCTAAAGCCTCGAAGAACTTCTTCACGCTCACTTTGCTCCAAGTCTGAATGAATACCTTCAACTAAAAACTTCTGACGTTTCAATTCCTTAGTCATAGCTTTCACATTCATCTTAGTTGATGAGAAGATGATTACAGATTTTACATCCTTATCCTTTAGTAAGGTTTGAATCAAAGGTATTTTTTGGGGCTCATAAACCATATATGCAGCCTGAAGAACACCTTCTGCTGGTTTAGATATAGCAATGTTGATACTCTCAGGATTCACCATAATGCTACCAGCCAATTTTCTCATTTGCTCTGGCATAGTTGCTGAGAACATCAGGTTTTGGCGCACCTTTGGCAGGTGATTAACAATTTGCATTAGATCTTCATAGAATCCCATGTCAAGCATTCTATCTGCTTCATCAAGAATCAAATGCTTTACTTGTTTGGTGTTTACATAGCCCAAATTCAAGTGAGAAATAAGGCGACCAGGTGTTGCTATAATAACGTCAGCACCTTCCATCAAACCTGTTTTTTGCTGATCCCAAACCCCTGAATCACCACCTCCATATACAGAAAGTGATGAAATAGATAAGAAATAAGCAAAGCCCTGCATTTGTTGATCAATCTGTAAGGCTAATTCACGAGTAGGAACCAATATCAAAGTACTGAACCCTTCAATTTTATTCTTTTGAATTTTATCCATGATTGGCAACAAATAGGCAGCAGTTTTTCCTGTACCTGTTTGTGCACAAACGATTAAATCCTTATTGTTTATAATTTGTGGTATAGCCAACTCCTGAACCGGAGAAGGTGTTTCGAAGCCCATAGCATCAAGGCCTTCCATGATGTCGGGGCAAAAGTCAAGTTCTGAAAATTTCAAGCTTTCTGAAAAATTATAATATGAATACTATAAAATATGAGACTGAGTTTTCTTGAATTTTATAGCTTCCATGACTTACAGAACCCATCTCACAATATATTACCAAATTTAAAGTCTTAACTAGTCGCCTGTCAGTTTGCTTTGACCACTTTTAAAGACCTATTCGAAGATACAAAAAAGAATTGAAACGTATCATAAGATACCTTGTCCCAAGCCTTCTCCCTATTCTTATAGAAATTTGGCTTAACTAAGTAAGCCAAACCCAAATCATTACCTCTTACTCTACGTACAATACCAGTCCCTTAAGGTAATCCCCTTCAGGATGGAAAATATTCACAGGATGATCAGCAGGTTGATTTAGTTGGTGTAAAATACGAACACGACGTCCTGCATTTGCAGCAGCTATAAAAACAGCTTTTCTAAAATCCTCTTTACTAACAGCTTGCGAGCAAGAGAAAGTAAACATGATTCCACCCTTTTTTATAGCTTGGAAACCTTTTAGATTTAATCGTTTATACCCCTTAAGTGCATTTGACAAGACTTTCTTGTGCTTTGCAAAAGCAGGAGGATCCAGAACAATTAAATCGTATTTCTGATCAGAATCATCTAGATATTTAAACGCATCAGTCGCAAATGCTTCGTGTCTTTTATCACCAGGGAAGTTTAACTCAACATTTTCGTTTGTTACCTCAATAGCTCTTGCTGAAGCATCTACTGAATGAACCAAATTGGCTCCGCCTCGCATGGCATAAAATGAAAAACCACCTGTATAACAAAACATATTCAATACAGATCGTCCTTTTGAATAACGTTCCAATAAAGATCTGTTTTCACGTTGGTCGATAAAGAAACCCGTTTTTTGTCCTTCTAGCCAGTCTACCTTAAATTTCAAGCCATTTTCTATAGCAGTAAAATCTTTAGTCTCTCCTAATAGGTATTCGTTAGTTGGCTCTATTCCTGATTTAAATGGAATCGTTCCTTCCGATTTATCGTAAACTGCAATCAAGTCATCACCTAAAACTTCTTTTAGAGCTTCAGCAATTTCACCACGATGCAGATACATTCCCACTGAGTGAGCTTGAATAACTGCCGTTCCAGCATAATAATCGACAATTAAACCTGGCAAGCTATCTCCTTCACCATGTACTAATCGACACACATTATTGTTTTCGATGCCTAACAAACCTATTTCACGGCGGACACGACAAGCTGAGCTTAATCGATCAACCCAAAAGTCATTATTTATCTCAACCGGCTCGAAACTTAAAATACGAACAACAATAGATCCGATAGCAATATGTCCCAGTGCTAAAAATTGATCATCGTTACTGTAAACCGATACCAAATCTCCTTCTTCTAAACCTTCATCAACGCGAGCAACAGCTCCGGAAAATACCCAAGGATGAAAACGCTTAATCGAGTTCTCTTTGTCTTTCTTTAATACAACTTTGGGATAACTAATCATGAATATTCTTATTTCGTAAAAGACCTCAGTGAGAACCAAAGTCCATTCTAATTATTTGTAATGTGTAGGATATTTATTTCTTCTTTTTTGAGATACTTGCTTTTAGAGCTTCGTATATTTCTAATGAAACCCAAGAATCAGTTGCAGCATAACGTAACTGCCCGGGACTTAACTCAGCTGCTTCCCAATTGGATACTTGCTGACGCTTCGAAATTCTAATTCTTAAAACAATTGCAGCCAATTTCTTAAGTGAAAAATTTTCTATCCCAAAACTTGATACATACTGTTGAAGTTCTAAGAAAGAATTACCATCAAAATCTGTGATATCCTGTAAACCTCGAATATCATCTTTAATAGCTGCACCAACTTTTATGATTTCAGGATCGCTTAACAAATCAATAATAGAGAAAGGCAGACCTATCCTATTTAATCGAAATAAGAAGCTTTTTTCAGAACTAGATAATTGTAATAAGGCGACAGGATTAACGCTCCCTTTGGTAAAAGAGGGTTTCGTTTCTGTATCAAACCCTAAAACAGGAAATTGTTTCAAATAATCAACAGCTTCCTCAAGGCCTTCATCACTATCTATTATTACAATTTCACCTTCGAAAGCTTCTAATGGGAGGTCGTTTATTTCTTCTTTTGTTATACTCTTCTGAAAACTGATCATTCTTAATATTTTTCATCGTCCGCTGATCATCTGCAGGCTGGTCATTTTATATGCTGGCTATTCTTCTTCGTTTCCCCACTGCTGTGGTGTTGTGAGAATATTGACTAACTCATATCTAATCGGTCAATGGAAGATGGTCCTTGTTCATTCAGATCATCTTCCAGCTTTTCCGGGTGAGCTAACAGATAATGGATAGCTCTCAACGAATTAACCGTTGCTTGCCCCCAATATTGATGAAAATTATTATTTAAATCCCAAAGGGCATCGTTCATAATTTCAACACTGGCAATACGATAAGAGGTTAAAAAGTCTTTTAAATCTTGGTAGATATCAGCAAAATTCTCAGAAATAGAAGCAACAACCGGTTCGTCGCTATCACGCATTCCATCGTCAAAAACTTCAAGATATTCATCATTAGCTCCCATCTTTTCGATTACGGCCGTTCTGATATATTCCCAATCACCTTCACCTACAAACTTTTCTATCTCTCCTTCAAACTCATTCTCTACCTTAGGTAACAAACTTGCCTTTAAATATAACAAAGGCAATAGCTTTTGTGAACGATCGATAAAATCCAATTTTGAGATTTTAGCACTCGACTCTAAGAGTATACAAAACTCATTAGCAACTGTCACAAATTCTATCGTATTTTTATCGTAAACCTGATGTTCAAAATTCTCTTCCATCTCTTAATTTATAGTGTAACCCTGCAAAATTAAAAAGATTTTGACAATAATGGTCGATCTGAGTACAAATCTCACAGATTCAAGCTAATCGAATCTTATTATTTTCAGTGGTTTTAACTTCATCATTGTCCATCATCAAACGAATAACTTCCAAAAGTTTCTTTTCAGAAAATTGACTTAACTCGACTAATTCATCTACTGAACTTTCATCTTTTGCTAAAATTTCTTTCACTTCAGATTTAATATTCTTGTACATGTTTGTCTCTAAGCCATCACTCTTTTCCTTACAGATATCACATTCCCCACAGTTTGGTGCTCTCAATTGTCCAAAGTATTCCAATAGCATTTTCGAACGACAAGTATCAGGTGATTCTGCATATTGAACTACAGCCTTTATTTTCTCCTCAAACTTTTCTTTTCTTTCCTGATAAACAGCTTTTGTAAATTTTAAATAGCTAAGAGGTAAGCGTTCTTGTGTGTATATAATGAATGGTGTTTTTTTTCTTGGAATGTATTTAATAATGCCATGCTGAGACAAATCTTTCAAACGATCTATCAAAATTTTCACATCTACCTTTCTTCTATAAGCTAAAGAATCAAGATTTACTGGTACATAATCCGTAAACAAACCGGTATATGTTCGAAGTAACAATTTTATGAAATCATCCTGCTCCTTATTTTCTAACTGAAATCGATATAAATCGTCTCGATTTATTGCAAAATGTAATTTCGTAGAATGTTCTAAATCATCAGTTACTTCAATATAACCTGCTCGCTGAAGTATTTTGAGGCTATTAAAAGCTTGCAAAACATTAAATTTGAACTTTTGACAAAAAAGAGCCAAGTTAAAATCGAACACTGCATCCTTACCTGCACCTTCAGCTATCTGTAAGAAATTACCCACTGCCTGATACACTCTTTTTATGGTATCAATTTCGGGATATGACGTTTTGATTCGTTTTAACAATTTCACCTTATCCGGATTTGAATAAAGCATCACGGCATAGGCACGTTTTCCATCGCGACCTGCTCGACCAGCTTCCTGAAAATAGGCTTCAAGTGTATCCGGCAAATCAAGATGAACTACCGTTCGAACATCTGATTTGTCAATTCCCATACCAAAAGCATTTGTAGCTACCATAACCTGCACAACACCGTCACGCCATCTTTCCTGCCTCATATCTTTTACGGCATTATCAAGACCTGCGTGATAAAACTCGGCTTTAAGCTGATTCAGCTTCAAGAATTCGGCAATCTCTTTACACTTTTTCCGACTTCTAACATATACAACGGAACTCCCTTTCTGCTTTCTCAGAATCTTTAATAAATACCTGTTTTTATCTTCTATAGTTCTAACCAAATACGAAAGATTAGAACGTTCGAAACTTTTTCTAAAAACATTTTTCTTTGCAAAACCCAAACGATCCTGAATATCATCAACAACTTCGGGCGTCGCTGTAGCGGTTAAAGCAAGAACAGGAACTTGAGGCAACAATTCCCGAAGTTGGATAATCTTTAAATAAGAGGGACGAAAATCGTATCCCCATTGAGAGATACAGTGTGACTCATCGATAGCAATTAAGCAAACATTCATGCTCGAAAGCTTTTCCTGAAAAATTGCAGTACCTATTCGCTCTGGCGATATATAAAGGAACTTGTTATTTCCATATAGACATTTATTTAAAATGACATCTATTTCGTCACGAGTTTGTCCGGAATAAATCAGTTCAGCTTTAATGCCTTTTTCTTTCAAGTTTAAAACCTGATCCTTCATTAAAGCGATTAAGGGAGAAACCACAATACAAAGTCCATCCATAGCCAATGTTGGCACCTGAAAAGTCAAAGATTTACCTCCACCTGTAGGCATCAAGCCCAAAGTATCACGACCTTCAACTACAGATAGAATAATATCTTCCTGTAAGGGACGAAATTCATCATAACCCCAATATTTCTTTAAGACTTTGTGGTATATACTCATTTATAGACAGAAATTCAGAAACTCAACTTAAAACAATCCTTTATTTTAAAGGCTTTAACAGTTATTTCAAAGTTTTAAAATACACATAAAAATCGCATCAAATACGTGAAATTATGGCTTTATTAACACACAAAACTAAACATCTAAAATCAATTAACACTTTTTTAGTTTATCTATCAACACTTATCGCACTATTTTTTGTAATTTCGCATGCAATTTAAATCTAAAATTATTGCATAATGTCATTCGTATCTGATAAAATTGTTTCCGATGGATTAACATTTGACGACGTTCTTTTAGTGCCGGCTTTTTCTGAAGTTTTGCCTAAAGATGTAAGTCTACAAACTCAATTCTCACGCTCCATTACGCTAAACACCCCAATTGTTTCAGCAGCAATGGATACCGTAACTGAATCGGCTCTAGCTATATCTATTGCACGTGAAGGTGGAATCGGAGTTATCCACAAAAACATGAGCATCGCTGCTCAAGCCAAACAGGTTTTAACGGTTAAGAGAGCCGAAAACGGGATGATTTATGATCCTATTACCATTGCCCCAAACAAGACGGTAAAAGATGCTCTTGCTCTTATGAAAGAGTACAAAATTGGCGGTATTCCTGTTGTAGATGAAAACAGAGTTCTTCTTGGAATTGTGACCAACAGAGATTTACGTTTTGAATTGAAGATGAAAAAAGCGATTTCTGAAGTGATGACTACAGAAAATATCGTAACAACAACTTCGGGAACTGACCTTGATCAAGCTGCTGCAATTCTTCAAGCTCATAAAATTGAAAAATTACCAGTTGTAGATTCAGACAACAAGCTTATCGGTTTAATTACCTACAAGGATATTACTAAGGCAAAGGATAAGCCTTTAGCTTGTAAGGACGAAAAAGGTCGTTTAAGAGTTGCTGCTGCCGTTGGTATTGCAGGGGATACTCTTGATAGAGTTGATGCCTTGGTAAAAGCAAGTGCTGATGCCATTATTATTGACACAGCTCACGGACACTCAAAAGGTGTGGTTGACTTATTGAAAAAAGCAAAAGCTACCTATCCGGACATGCAATTTATCGTTGGTAATATTGCAACTCCGGAAGCAGCTAAAATGCTTGTTGAAGCTGGTGCTGATGGTGTAAAAGTTGGTATTGGTCCAGGTTCTATTTGTACAACTCGTGTCATTGCTGGTGTAGGTGTTCCACAGCTAACTGCAATTTATGAAGTAAGTAAAGCTCTTGCCGGTACAGGCGTTCCGGTTATCGCTGATGGTGGCTTACGTTACTCAGGTGATATTGTAAAAGCTCTTGCTGCTGGTGCAGATTCAATTATGGCAGGTTCATTACTTGCAGGTGTTGAAGAGTCACCTGGAGAAACGATCATTTTCAACGGACGTAAATTTAAAGCATACCGAGGAATGGGATCTATCGAAGCTATGGAAAAAGGTTCAAAAGACCGCTATTTCCAGGATGCTGAAGATGATATTAAAAAGTTAGTTCCAGAAGGAATCGTAGGGCGTGTACCTTATAAAGGAACACTATACGAAGTAATTTATCAATTGCTTGGTGGTTTACGTGCTGGAATGGGCTATTGTGGATCAGCTAATATTAGAGCTTTACACAATGCTAAATTTGTAAAAATTACCGCTTCGGGTATGGCAGAAAGTCATCCACACGATGTAGCAATTACTCGTGAAGCTCCTAATTATAGCAGATAATCTTTCCGAAGATTAACATTATAGTCGGCAATTGGTTTTCGAACCGATTGCCGATAATATTTGAGTTTTAAAAATATAAAAGCCTTATTTATGACAAGAAATATCATCTTACTATTTATTCTTCCAGGGTTTATATCATGTAATTCAAATAACACAGTTGATAATCCTACCGTAGCAAAAGTTGATGATTCTTACTTGTATCTAAATAAAGTACGAGAGCTTATTCCTAATAATAGCTCGAAAGAAGACAGCTTAAGAATTGCTGAAAATTACGTTCATCAGTGGATAAAAAAGCAACTTTTAGTTTCACGTGCTGAACTCAACCTTACCGAAGAAGATCAAGATGTAGAAGAAATGGTGGAAGATTACCGTTCTTCACTCATCATACATAAATACCAGCAACACTTAATTGAGCAGAAACTAGACACCTTTGTTGCTGATTATGAAATCGATAAATATTATCGTGCATACCCGGGCAACTTTCTATTAAACCGTAATATTGTTAAGGCGGTTTACATTAAAATACCAAAACCTCTTCCTCAAGCAAAGAAGATCAAACAGATCTATAAATTAAAGAAAGATGAAGATTGGGATAAATTAGAAGACTACTGTTTTCAAAATGCCACAAAATTTGATAATTTTAGCGAGCAATGGATTTATTCTCAAATTCTACTGAGTCAAACACCTATAAAGGTAAGTGACGAAGAAAAATTTCTTAGACGAAATAAGTATTTTGAAAGCGAGGATAGTACATTCCATTATCTGATAAATATTCAGGATTATAAATTAAAGAAGGAAATTGCTCCTCTTTCATTTGTGAGCGAAGATATTCGTAAGATCATTATCAATAAACGAAAAATTCAGTTTATTAAAAATATGGAGGAAAGCATTTTCAGAGATGCCGAATCAAAAAACAAATTCAAAATTTACTAAACTTTCACATATGCGCAACATTATTTTTAAAATCTGCTCGTCATTAGCCTTATTAGCTATCGTTTTTACAACGAGTCAGGCACAGGATAATTCGATTGATAAGATTATTGCTGTAGTCGGTAATCAGGTTGTCTTAAAATCAGATGTCGAACAACGTTTTATAGGTATGAAAGCTCAAGGTTACCAATCAGGATCTGTAGATTTAAAATCAGAGATTTTTGAAGACCTTTTGATTGAAAAACTGATGATTGCTCAAGCACAAGTTGATAGTATTGAAGTTACAGAGCAGGAAGTTGAAAACGATCTTCAACGTAAGATTGAGATGTACATTCAGCAAGTTGGTTCTAAAGAGAAACTGGAGCAATATTTCAACAAAAGTATTCCTGACATGAAAAATGAGTTACGTGATATGACCCGTAACGAAAAAATTAAAAACAAAATGAGAGCAGAGATAACAAAGAATGTTTCTGCAACTCCAGCTGAAGTCCGTAACCTGTACAGTACATTACCCCAAGATAGTTTACCTGTGATTCCAGGTGATATGCAAATTCAGCAGATTACCAGAAGTCCTAAGGTTACAGACGATGAGAAAAATAGAATTCGCGAAAAACTAAGAAGCTATCGTGATCGTATTATGAAAGGTGAAAGTTTTGCAACACTTGCTGTACTTTATTCTGAAGATCCAGGTAGTTCTCAACGTGGTGGAGAACTTGGTTTCACACCCAGAGCTAATCTAGTTCCTGAATTTGCGAATGAAGCTTTTAACTTGAAGCCTGGCAAGATCTCTAAAATTGTTGAGTCTGAATATGGTTTCCATATCATTCAACTTATCGATCGTAAAGGTGAGAGAATTAACGTGCGTCATATTCTTCTTAAGCCACGTATCTTGCAAACTGACAGAACAGAAGCAACTAATATCTTAGATAGTATTGCAGATAATATTCGAAATGAGAAAATCAAATTCGAAGAAGCAGCATTCTATTATTCAGATGACAAGGATACTAAAAATAACGGTGGTTTAATGGTGAATCCTCGAAATGCAAGTTCAAAATTCACAAAAGAGAGCTTACCTCCAGCAATTGCCAAGGCTGTAAACAAATTAAAAGTAGGAGAAATATCTGAAGCTTTCCTTGACGATCAAAGAGGACAAGAGAACTACAAAATCATCAAGATTAAATCTCTATCTAAGCCTCATAAAGCAAATCTGTCTGACGACTGGAGTCAATTTGAGAATATGCTTATACAACAAAAGCAACAAAAAATACTTAATAAATGGATCAGCGAAAAGCAGTCTGGTACTTACATCAGTATCGACGATTCATATAAAAATGCAACATTCAGATATAAAAACTGGATTAAGTAATAAAAGAGCATACAAAATCAGACACAGCTCTAGTTGTGTCTGATTCTTTGTTTTTGTTATTCATGAAAATTTAAATTTTCTGTGATGAATTTTAAAACTGAAGTTGAGGCAGCTAATGCCTTAAAAAGCAAATACGACAACTTGCTTTCCGAGATCAAAAAAAAGATTTACGGTCAGGATGAGATTATTAAACAGGTCTTAATTTCAATTTTCAGCAATGGGCACTGTCTGTTGGTGGGTGTTCCAGGTTTAGCAAAAACACTTTTGGTTAATACCATTTCTCAAGCACTCGATCTAAAGTATCAACGCATTCAGTTTACACCAGACTTAATGCCTTCTGATATTATTGGTACGGAGATTCTAAACAGCGACAGACAATTCAAGTTTATTCAGGGCCCACTTTTTGCCAATATTATTTTGGCTGATGAAATAAACCGAACGCCACCAAAAACACAATCAGCACTTCTCGAAGCCATGCAAGAGAAAGTAGTGACTGTTAATGGTAAGAATTACCAACTAGATGAACCTTTCTTTGTTTTAGCAACTCAAAACCCAATTGAACAAGAAGGAACCTATCCCCTTCCTGAAGCACAATTAGATCGATTCATGTTTAGTATTTACCTAGACTATCCAAGCTTTGAAGATGAAATTAGCATCGTTGAGAACACCACTTCTGGGAAAAGTTTTAAGGTAGAAAAAATCATGTCTGGAGACGAGATTAACTATTATCAAAAACTAATTCAAAAAGTCCCTATTAACAGAAATGTATTGGAATATGCCGTTAATTTAGCAGCTAAAACACGTCCTAATACAGAACTTGCAAGCCCAATAACCAATAAGTATATCAATTGGGGTGCAGGACCAAGAGCATCTCAATATTTAGTTATAGGCGCTAAAGCACATGCTATTATTTCTGGTAAATATTCTCCTGATATTGAGGATGTAAAAGCTGTTGCCATACCAATTCTTCGCCACAGAATAATGAAAAATTATAAAGCAGAAGCTGAGGGTATTAGCATCGAAAACATTATCGAAGAACTATTAAATTAGTACTTGAGATCACATCCTATTAAAAGTCATTTCATTCATATTTATCATCAATGACCAAGTTTGTAAAAACATATCTTCCTCTAATATTCCTATTGGTAATTGCGTTACCACAAATTTTAGAGGCACAAAAAAAATCTAAAATTGATATCAAAAATTCCAATCAACTAATAATTGATCGTGATATCAATCCAGATGTAACCAAGTTTATTGGTGAGGTGTTTTTAACTCATAAGAACATGAAAATGTACTGTGACAGCACCTACAGTAACGAAAAAACTAATGAAATTGAAGCTTTTGGTCATGTACATATCATTAATGCAGACACAATCCATATTTTTGGTGACTATTTAAAATATGATGGCAATACCGAAAAAGCAGAACTTCGTAAAAATGTTAAACTGAAAAATGAAAACGTAAAACTAACAACAGACAAGTTAGATTACGATATGAATCTAAATATTGGTTATTACGATGAAGGTGGAACCATTGTAGATTCAACCAATGTATTAAATAGCGTTATAGGACGTTATTATACCGATCAGGATCTTTTCTTCTTTAAAGATAGTGTTGTGCTTGAAAATACCGATTACACACTCTATTCTGACACCTTAAAATATCATACAGAAAATAAGATCATAAATATTTTAGGCCCTACTCGTATTGTAAATGAGAAAGAAACACTTTACAGTGAATCAGGTTGGTACAACACACAAACTGGAATATCTAATCTTTTAAAAAATAACACTGTTAATAGTGAAGAGTACCAGATAAAAGGCGATAGCATTTACTTGGATAAACACAACGAATTAGCTAAAATTTATAGAAACATTGAACTTCAGGATACTGTCAACAAGATTATTGGTAGAGGACATTATATGGAAATGCATAAAAATACTGAAGAAGCTTTTCTAACAGATTCGGCTTTATTTATTCATGTTGGTGAAAGAGACAGTCTATTTTTACATTCGGATACCATACGATTTGAGAAAGACACTAGTGATTTCAAAAGAATTTTAGCCTTTAATAAGGTTAAATTTTTTAGAAAAGATTTACAAGGTAGATGTGATTCTTTGACTTATTCAATGAAGGATTCTACCATGAGAATGTTCACAGATCCTATCATTTGGGCTCAAGGAAATCAAGTTACGGCAGATTCTATTAGTATTGAAAGTCAGAATAATGCCATCAAGTATCTACACTTTAGAAGCAATGCGTTTTTGTGTTCAAGAGAAGACAGCACTCTTTACAATCAAATAAAAGGTAGAAATATGCTTGGGCATGTCAGCGAAAACCATCTTGATAAACTAGATATTATAGGGAACGGAGAAACGCTTTATTTCCCAAGAGATGAGCACGATATTATCATAGGCATGAACGTTGCAAAAAGTAGTAATATCAGCATAGATATTATTGGTCAGAAAATCGATCAAATCCTATTTACTAAAAAACCAGATGGTAATATGTATCCTGTTTTCGATATCATTAATCAAAAACGTTTTCTAAAAGATTTCGAATGGCGAGAAGAACTTCGCCCTAAATCAAAAGAAGATATTTTCTTTTGGGATACGAGCATAAAAGAGCTTAAAGACAAGCTTAAGAAAAGGATACAAGAAGTCCTGCCTGAAGAAAAGTAAACAAGACCAAAAATAAGGATACAAAAAAACGTGAGATTTAGAATCTCACGTTTTTTTTTAATATTCGTCTTCGTTGAATAGAAAATCTCCTTTGCTTGGATAATCGGGCCAAATATCTTCAATACTCTCATACACATCACCCTCGTCCTCGATTTCTTGCAAATTTTCGATCACCTCTAATGGCGCTCCCGAACGAATTGCGTAATCAATTAATTCATCTTTTGATGCTGGCCATGGTGCATCTTCTAGCTTCGTAGCTAATTCTAGAGTCCAATACATAGTCTTATTTTTGCTTTTTTTACAGTTTGCGAATATAATTTTTTTTTCTGAATCTACAAGTCCGGCATCCATTTAATTTCATCCTTGCCCAAATCTGTCAGTACTTTACGCGAAAGAATGAATAAATAGTCTGATAGTCTATTTATATATTTCAATAATAATGGATTAACATCTACTTCTGCAGCTAATTGATTAGCTCTTCTTTCTGCTCTACGACAAACCGTACGAGCGATATGACAATAGCCATTAAGAGGATCTCCCCCAGGTAAAACGAAGTTATTTAATTCTGGCAAGGATTCATCCATTCGATCCATCTCCTTCTCTAACAACAGAATATCACTTTCTTCTATAATTAACTTCTCTTTCAGATCAGATTTAGTATCATCTGTGGCTAAACGTGAACCAATAAGAAATAGTTTATTTTGAATCATAAGTAAAATATCGCTTGATTTTTTCTCTATTTCGTGTGAACGAATCAAACCAATATATGAATTCAATTCATCAACTGTCCCATAGGCTTCGAGACGAAGATGATGCTTAGGAACTCGAGTACCACCAATTAATCCAGTGGTTCCGGAATCTCCCGTTTTTGTATATACTTTGAACTTTGTCATGATTGTAAATTTTGTGTCAATAGAGAAAATCTGCAACTAGATTCCCATATCTCTATCAGTTACACAAAGATAAAATTTAGCCCCACATTTCATAACAAATTATTAAAGATTTTACATTAATTATTTCCACCTATTTATACGATCTCGCACTTAAATTATGATCTTGTTTTTTTAAACCTTTCCGAGCAATTAAAATCCCTACATCAAACAAATCCAAACTCACGTTAAAGAAATTAGATTGCTTCATTCTATTCCAAAAAGCATTCCTAGCCTCATCTTTGTTAATATTTTCAATAACGAGAAAAGCTTCTTGATTTAAATAGGTCTCAATATTCATTTCAAATTCCGACAAAACACTTGAATCAACTGTTCTGGATATGTGAACAAAGTCAATCAGAAAATTCCCTGTCAAATTCAAATCAGAAAACTCCAAATTAGTAACTGCATGCTCCTTTAATATCAGGGACGAGAACTCTCTGGAATAATTATGGCTGCCCCAACAAGAGATTTTTTTACGGGAATCTATTTTAGCTAAATATGACAGACTCAAACCCGAATCATTTCCTAAAAAAACTATTTTGTCTGGATTTACAAAGTTAGCCAGACGAAATAAAAACCGATTCAGTTTTGTACAAGTTTTTAAGTGATCAAATTCTGATTTAAACCATAATGCTTCTTCCCTACTCAAATTTTCATTCATTGATTTAGCTTTTAAAATAGACAACATAGTCTGACACTGCCTATCCAATTTTTTAAAAGGATAATAATGCATTTTTGCCTCTATCACATTTCGAATTAAATGATAGATGTAGGGGGAGTCTATCCCAAAACCTTTATAATGTTTGGAAATTAAACGCGTAATTCGTTTTTGCATTTGATACTTTAAATGGGGCATCTTGCTAAAATTTAAGAATCTATGCTGAAGATAAAAAAAAGTATTAAAATCAATAATTCATCATCAGTATCGGATTAGAATTTTAATTGTATTTTTGGTTTTGTTAATCAAACTTCAAAACAAAACATCTGTTTGATTTTCTTTAAATTCACATAAATAGATTCCAAATACTTGTAATCAGAAATAAATGTCAGAATTAGCAGGACAAGACATAAAATTTTTACCCGGAGTTGGCCCTAAAAAGGCTCTACTCTTAAAGCAAGAACTTTCGGTACACAGTTACGAAGACTTGCTCTACCATTTCCCTTACAAATATATTGACAGAACCAAGTTTTATAAAACAACCGAAATACATTCCAAGCTACCCTATATACAGATAAAAGGGAAAATTACAGATATGCAAACCATAGGCGAAAAACGTCAGCAACGTTTGGTAGCTAATTTTACCGACGGTAATGGCATAATAGAGTTGGTTTGGTTTAAAGGTATAAAGTACGTTAAGTCGAATATTAAAGCTAACACTGAATATGTTGTTTTTGGTAAACCTGCTGAATTCAATCACAGAATAAACATTGTACATCCCGAACTGGAGGAATGCAAACCTAATAAGAATAAAATTCAAGCATCATTACAAGCTTTCTATCCCACTTCGGAAAAAATGAAAGCCGGTTTTGTTAATTCTAAAGCCATTCTTAAATTTCAGGAAACCATTCTGAATTCGATTAATGGCAAAATACCGGAGACACTTCCTGCTTATTTAGTAAAACACTTAGGTTTAATCAATTTACATGATGCTCTTTTTCAAATTCATTTCCCTGAGAATTCTGAAGTTTTAAAAAAGGCACAATACAGATTAAAATTCGAAGAACTTTTTTACATTCAGCTGAATATTCTGAAAAAGAAGATGAAGCGTAAAATTCTTTATCAGGGACACCAGTTTATTAAAATTGGAGAATATTTCAATGCCTTTTACAATAACAATCTTCCGTTTGAATTGACCAATGCACAAAAGCGCGTATTAAAAGAAATTCGAAAAGAGGTTGGTCTTGGAAAGCAAATGAATCGTTTGCTTCAAGGAGATGTAGGGAGTGGAAAAACCCTTGTTGGACTAATGAGTATGCTTATGGCTCTTGACAACGGATGCCAAGCTTGTTTGATGGCTCCAACGGAAATTCTGGCAACCCAACATCTTGAAACCATTGCAGAATTCCTTGAAGGAATCAACGTTAATTACGCACTACTAACCGGATCGACTAAAGCGAAGGATAGAAAAGTGATTCACGAACAATTGCTAAGTGGAGAGCTGCAAATCATTATTGGGACTCACGCTCTACTCGAAGATATTGTACAGTTTAAAAACCTGGGCTTCGTTATTATTGATGAGCAACATCGATTTGGCGTAGCACAACGAGCTAAACTATGGGCTAAAAATCCAATCCCACCGCATATTTTAGTTATGACCGCTACTCCTATTCCTAGAACATTAGCGATGACGCTTTATGGTGATTTGGAGGTATCTGTTATCGATGAACTTCCACCAGGACGTAAACCCATTCAAACTGTTCACTATTTTGAGAACAAGCGACAAGAGGTTTACAAATTCATGAAAAAACAAATCGATTTGGGACGTCAGATCTATTTGGTTTATCCTATGATTAAGGAATCAGAAAAAATGGATTTCAAAAACCTTGAAGAAGGCTATGAATCTGTAGCCAGTTTCTTTCCACCTGAGAAGTATGGAATCAGTATGGTTCATGGCAAAATGAAACCTGCAGAAAAAGACACTGAAATGCAACGTTTTGCCAGAGGAGAAACCCAGATAATGGTAGCAACTACCGTTATTGAAGTTGGTGTTAATGTTCCTAATGCCTCTGTCATGATTATTGAAAGTACCAATAGATTCGGCCTATCTCAACTCCATCAGCTTAGAGGGCGTGTTGGTCGTGGTGCCGATCAGTCATACTGTATTCTCATGTCAGATTATAAGCTTTCCAACGAATCGAAAAAACGGATTGAGACCATGGTCAGAACCAACGATGGTTTCGAAATTGCTGAAGTTGATTTGAAACTAAGAGGACCTGGAGATATTGAAGGAACGCAACAAAGTGGAATTGCATATGATCTAAAAATAGCCAATTTGGCAAAAGATGGACAAGTACTGCAATATGCACGTGATATTGCTCAAAGTATACTCGACAAAGATCCATTACTCGAAAAAGAAATCAATCATACACTTGCAAAACAAGTCAAACGTCTAAGTAAAGCTCAATTCAACTGGAGTGTAATCAGTTAATCAATCATCTAAAATTATTACCAAACCTATACACTATGAGAAAAATTACCCCAATTATTTTGGTCCTATTTTTTAGTACCTTTTTTATACCACAACAAGCCAAATCACAAATTAATTTTGAATTCGAAAACTCTTTTGACAATCTTAACTCACTTGATTCAGTAAGTGTATTTTCATCAGCTTTCGGATTTGCTCGAATTGGTGGCGAAAACTATGCCGGTGTTCGTTTAAACCCTGAACTACGTCTTGGTAAAGTAGGTGTTGGTTTTGATATTCCAGTATACTTTAATCTTGACGATGGTAAAATGTTCACTGACGAATTTAAAGGTGGCTCAGGCTTACTTCGAATGATTTCATACCTAAGCTATGGTCGCAAGAAAAAAGATCCTGTTTACATTAAAGTTGGTCAACTAAGAGGAGAACACGTTGGGTATGGTAGCTTGATAAACAATTACAGCAACTCAATGAGTTTTGAAAAGCGTAAAACAGGAGTCAGTTACGATATCTGTATCAAAAAAATGTTTGGTGTAGAAGGTATGTACAGTGATTTTAACACAGGCTCTTTTAACTTATTCGCCATTCGTCCTTATGTTCGCCCTTTTGGAGCGAGTAACATTCCAATAATTAAAACTCTTGACATGGGTTTCACTTATGTGAAAGATAAAGATAAGAGTAGACGTTACGATGAAAGCAATGACATTAACCATTTTCTTGAAGATGGCATGAGTGCCTGGAGTATTGATATGGGAATTACATTGGTTAATTCGTCAGTGTTCAACTTAGGATGGTATGCACATTACAGCAAATTAAAACAAGTTGAATCAGATAGCCTAAAAACCTATTTTACAGCTCCTGAAACCATGGCTGATTACGATAATGGAACAGGTATGGGTATTGGTTTAAATGCGAATATGAAAGTCATCGGAAATTTATTTAAACTAAATGCTCGTATCGAACGCCTATGGTATAGCGATAATTACATCCCTCAATTCTTCGATGCCATGTACGAACTAAACAAGGACGCCAAAATTGCTCAATTAGGGAAAGCTGAAAAACAAGAAGGTATTTACGGATCGTTAAACGCAAGTATCTTAGATAAAATCATTGTTGGTGGTAACCTTTTACTTCCTGATGACATAAGCGAAACATCTCCAGCTTTCATGCAGTTACACTTAAGAACGAAAGATCTTTTCGATAGAATTTTAATTGAAGGTAGCTATAGCAAAGGAAATTTAACCAAGTTAGATGATGCTTTCGAATTCGATGAGAACTCTCTTGCTCTAATGCGTTTTGCATATAAAGTTAGCCCTATCCTTTATACTGGTATTGATTATCGTTGGACTTGGATAGAAAAAGATAATGGCAAATACAAAATTGACAATTCAGTAATGCCCTATGTGGCTTTGAAATTCAATTTTTAAGATAAAGCGCATAATACTGAGCAATAAGCAAATAATGTTCTAATTATAACACAAAATCTCCATAGTAAAATATTAGCTATGGAGATTCTTTCATTTTACTCCATGGAAAATTATGGACACATATTGGAATTAGATTCCCCTGGGCATGGACCTTCTTTTAAATTATAACAATTCATACCTTCACGACTACATCGGAATAAAGGCTTAATGTGATCTATTCCTCCCTTAGCAAGGGAAATCTCTTCTTTGGAAAGAATTCTAAATTTTGTTTTTTTGTTTTGATTTTTCATTGTGAATTAAATAATGTTAATAAAACATAAATATAATAATATTAATAACATGTTTAATATCCGAATTAAGCAACACCGCATTATTAAAATAAAATATCCAATTAAATTACATAACTAGTAAAGCTATTTTCTCTTTCTAAAAAGTTATCAAAGCATAAAATATAACCAAATTAACGGTCTATATAATACTAAAAATTCAGGCAAGCACTTATCCCAAAGTATAAACACTTACACGCTAAAAGTAAAGAATTGCAATCATCATTGATTAAAATCATTCTAAATTAACACAATTGCAAAAAGAACAGAAAATAATGATTTTTTTCTCTAATTCTGCAAACCGACTGTGTTAAACACAGATAGATAAAAAATTGCTATCTCTAGTTTACAAAACAGGCGAACTCCCTCTATTTAAACAAATAATAAATAAACTTGGCACCTGATGCTATCTGACCTAAAGTGTTATTTTTGCTGATGTGTGATAAAAAATGAAGATATTTATATGCAAAAATGGATTATTATAAAACCATGAAAACTAAACGAATACCTTAAACACATCACACAATATAGTAGATAAAATACATGCAGAATAACAAGCAAATAGATCACGTCGGAACCATTACCGATTTAAAAGGCGAGAAAGTAACAGTCAGCATTTTAAATGTATCGGCTTGTACAGGGTGTCATGCCAAATCGGCTTGTTCTATGTCCGATATGAAGGAAAAAGAGATCGATATTATTGACTATTCCGGAAAATTTAAACTAGGAGAAGAAGTTAAAGTTGTTTATCAGGAATCACTTGGTTGGTTAGCTCTAGTTTTAGCTTATGTTCTTCCATTCGTTTTAGTCCTTATCACCTTATTTATTGCATCAGTATTTACCAATGAACTAACAAGTGGTTTGTTGGCATTAGGCATTTTATTGCCCTATTATATCTTACTATATCTTTTTAAAGATCGACTTAAGAAAACGTTTTCGTTCACAATACACAAAATTGTAAATATTTAAAACAATGAACATTATAGTAATTACTATTCTTGCTTTGTGTGCTATTGGGGTTGCCGCGGCAATCATCCTTTACTTTGTAGCACAAAAATTCAAAGTGTATGAAGATCCTCGAATTGACGAGGTAGAAGAAGCATTACCTGCTGCCAACTGTGGTGGTTGTGGTTACCCAGGATGTAGAGGTTTCGCTGAAGCATTAGTTAAAGCTGATGATATTTCGAACTTTAACTGTCCTGTTGGTGGAGCTGCAGTCATGTCACATGTAGGAGGTATTTTAGGACACGATGTAAAAGCTGCAGACCCAACTGTTGCTGTCATTCGCTGTAATGGAACATGCGACAACCGTCCTAAAACAAATATTTACGATGGAGCAACATCTTGTACTATTGCAGCATCTCTTTATTCTGGAGACACGGGTTGTCAACATGGATGTTTAGGATTAGGCGAATGTGTTGATGCTTGTAATTTCGATGCCATGTATATGGATAAGGAAACAGGTTTACCTGTAATTATTGAAGACAAGTGTGTATCATGTGGCGCTTGTGTTAAAGCCTGTCCAAACAGCATTATAGAACTTAGAAAGAAAGGTCCTAAAAGTCGTCGTATTTTTGTTTCCTGTGTAAACAAAGACAAAGGTGGTGTCGCTAAGAAAGCTTGTTCTGTAGCTTGTATTGGTTGTGGTAAATGTGTGAAAGAATGTCCATTCGACGCTATTACACTTGAAAATAACCTGGCATATATCGATTACAACAAGTGTAAGTTATGTCGCAAATGTGTTATTGTTTGCCCAACCAATGCGATTCACGAGTTGAATTTCCCACCTCGTAAAGAAAAGCCAGCTACTAAACCTACTGCTGCAACTGTAAAACCTGTTGCCAAACCAGTAGCAAAGCCTGAGGCTGACACAGCTGTGAAAAGTGAAGATAAAGAGAACGGAACATCTGATAACAAATAAATAGGAGGACAATCAGTGTTAAAAACATTTTCAATAGGGGGTATTCATCCGGAAGAAAATAAACTTTCTGCTCAAAGCGCAATCCAGGAATTGCCAATCCCTAAAATAGCAACTATTCCAATTGCTCAACATATTGGAGCTCCTGCTAAAGCAATCGTTAAAAAAGGCGATGAAGTAAAAGTAGGTCAAGTTATAGCTCAATCGTCAGGTTTTGTTTCTGCCAACATTCACTCTTCGGTATCGGGAACGGTATTTAAGGTTGATGATGTAATGGATGCAACTGGTTTCCGCCGTACGTCTATTATCATTAAAGTTGATGGTGATGAGTGGTTAGAACATATCGACAGAAGTGAAGATCTTGTAACAGAAATAACTCAGACTAAGGAAGAAATCATCAAACGTGTTGGAGATGCAGGTATCGTTGGACTTGGTGGTGCGACCTTCCCTGCTCATGTGAAACTTTCAGTTCCTCCTGGTAAAACTGCCGAGGTACTTGTGATCAATGCGGTTGAGTGTGAGCCCTACCTAACTTCTGATCATAGAGTGATGCTTGAAAAAGCAGATGAAATTATGGTGGGAATTGAAATTCTAATGAAAGCTCTTGAGGTTAAAAAAGCAATTATCGGTATTGAGAACAACAAACCAGATGCTATTGCCCACATGACTCAGGTAGCAACTAAATATTCAGGAATCGAAGTTTGCCCTTTAAAGACACAGTACCCTCAAGGTGGTGAGAAACAATTGATTTCTGCTACAATGAAACGTGAAGTTCCTTCCGGAGCACTTCCAATTGAAGTTGGAGCTGTTGTGCAGAACGTAGGAACTGCCTTTGCTGTTTATGAAGCAATTCAAAAAAATAAACCTTTGTTCGAGCGTGTAGCGACTATCACTGGTAAATCATTAAAGAATCCTTCGAACTGGAAATTCAGAGTGGGTACACCTGTTAGCGACATCATTGAAGCAGCTGGAGGACTACCAGAAGATACAGCCAAGATTGTTGGTGGTGGTCCAATGATGGGTAAAGCTCTTGTAAGTGTTGATGTGCCTTTAACAAAAGGTAGCTCTGGTTTACTTTTATTAGCTGAAGAAGAAACCGCTCGTAAAGCAACCAAGGCCTGTATTCGTTGTGGTAAATGTGTTTCAGTTTGTCCTATGGGATTAGAGCCATATTTATTAATGGTATTAGCTGATAAAAAAGAATACGAGAGGCTTGAAAACGATGCTGTAATGGATTGTATCGAGTGTGGTTCTTGTAGTTTTACATGTCCTGCAACCCGACCTCTTTTGGATTATATTCGATTGGGTAAAGGTAAAGTTGGTCAAATTATGAGAGCTAGGAAATAAAAATTACGAATGACAAATTAGAAATTACGAATTGAGATTAACTCTTTTTTAATTTCCACATTCACTCATTTACAAATTAACTAATCACTATAAATATGAACACCAAAGTACTTGTCGCACCATCGCCACACATACACAGTGGAGATTCCATACAGAAAAACATGTATGGTGTGGTTTTCGCGATGCTTCCGGCTCTTCTGTTATCTTTCTATTACTTTGGTTTGGGTTCCATTATTGTTACCCTTACTGCCGTTGCATCATGTTATTTTTTCGAATTCTTAATTCAAAAATATTTACTAAAAGTAGAACCAACTATTAAGGATGGTTCAGCTTTAATTACCGGTATACTCTTGGCCTTTAATATGCCAGCCAACCTTCCAATTTGGATCATTATAATTGGAGCCTTGGTTGCTATTGGTATCGGTAAATTAACCTTCGGGGGATTAGGAAACAATGTTTTCAATCCGGCACTTGTGGGTCGTGTTTTTCTTCTTATCTCCTTCCCTGTTCAAATGACGTCTTGGCCTAAAGCTTTAGGTTTCCAAACTTCATATCTTGATGCAGAGACCGGAGCAACACCACTTGCTATTATAAAAGAAGGCTTAAACAAAGGCGATTCTCTAACCGATTTAATGGCTCAACTTCCATCCAATATGGATATGTTCCTTGGAAACATGGGCGGCTCATTGGGAGAAGTTGCCGGAGCAGCTCTGGTTCTTGGTTTACTTTACATGTTGGTTAAGAAAATTATCACATGGCATATTCCGGTATCAATTATTGGAACAGTTGTGGTATTCTCTGGCATACTTAATATGGCTAGCCCGGAAGCTTATGCAGGTCCTGCTTTCCATATTCTAACTGGTGGTTTATTATTGGGAGCTATTTTCATGGCAACCGACTATGTTACTTCACCAATGTCGAATAAAGGCATGTTGATCTACGGTATTGGAATTGGTATTCTCTCCGTTGTTATTCGTGTATTCGGAGCTTATCCTGAAGGTGTGTCATTCGCTATTCTAATTATGAATGCATTTGTACCACTTATTAATGTGTATGTTAAACCTAAGCGTTTCGGCGAAAAAAGGAAATAATCATGGCTGGTAAAAAAGAATCTACATTTATAAATATGGTTCTGGTGTTATTTATTGTAACACTAGTGGCATCAGCTGCTTTGGGAGGCCTTTACGAGCTTACCAAAGAACCGATTGCAGCAGCAAAGCTGGCAAAAAAACTAAAAGCTATTAAGGAAGTTGTTCCTGAATTTGACAACAACCCAAGCGACGAAATGTATTCAGTTGATATGCCTACAGGTGATAAACTTGAATTCTATCCTGCTAAAAAGGGAAATAAATTGGTTGGTACAGCAGTAAAAACCTTCACAACAAACGGCTTTTCCGGATATATCTGGGTTATGGTTGGTTTCAAACCAGATGGTACTATTAACAACTATTCAGTTTTGGAGCATAAAGAAACTCCTGGCTTGGGAACAAAAATGGAGCCTTGGTTTAAACAAAGCGATCCTGCCAAAGCCAAATGTGTTATTTTGGGTAAGAACCCTGGCAACAGCAATCTTACTGTAAGTAAAGATGGTGGTGACGTTGATGCAATTACGGCAGCAACTATCAGCTCAAGAGCTTTTCTTGAAGCTGTACAAACTGCATACAACGAGTACTCAAAACAAATGAAAGGGGGAACCAAGTAATGACGAATAAAGAAAATTTCTTAAAAGGTTTTTTTAGAGAAAATGCCGTTTTTACTCTTTTATTGGGTATGTGTCCTGCACTAGGGGTAACTTCTTCGGCAATAAATGGTTTAGGAATGGGCTTAGCCACAACCTTTGTACTAATTATGTCGAACGTGTTTATTTCGATCTTTAGTTCTTTTATTCCTGACAAGGTTAAAATTCCTTCATTTATTGTGATTATTGCAGCCTTCGTAACTATGGTTGATTTGATTATGGCCGGATATGCTCCTGCTTTGCATGAGCAATTGGGTGTATTTATTCCACTGATTGTTGTAAACTGTCTTGTTCTAGGTCGTGCAGAAGCTTTTGCCTCTAAGAATCAAATATTTCCTTCAATTATTGATGGTGTAAGCATGGGACTTGGTTTCTCAATGGCTCTTACTATGCTAGGAGCAGTTCGAGAACTTTTTGGTGCCGGTAAAATGTTTGGTATTACCATTTTTAGCGAAAATTACGGTATGTTGATTTTTGTTCTCGCACCCGGAGCATTTATTGCCCTTGGTTACTTAATCGCATTTATTAACAAACTGAGAAAAGCTTAAGGAGGAAAATTATGGAATTTATTGTAATTATTATATCAGCCATATTCGTTAATAACGTTGTATTGGCACAATTCCTTGGAATTTGTCCTTTCCTTGGTGTATCTAAAAAAGTATCTACTGCTGTAGGTATGACAGGAGCCGTAACCTTTGTTATGATTCTTGCGACTATTGTAACCTACTTGATTCAAAAATATATCTTAGATGCCTTTGGAATCGGTTTTATGCAAACCATCTCTTTTATTTTGGTTATTGCATCACTTGTTCAGTTAGTAGAGATTATGCTGAAAAAAGTAAGTCCACCCTTATATCAAGCCCTAGGTGTATTCTTACCTTTGATTACAACAAACTGTGCCATTCTTGGTGTGGCTATTATGACCATTCAAAAGGATTACAACTTACTTGAGGCAGTCGTATTCTCAGGAGCTTCAGCAATTGGATTTGGATTAGCTTTAGTGCTATTTGCAGGACTTCGCGAACACTTGGATTTAGTTGATCTTCCAAAAGGAATGAAAGGCGCTCCGGCAGCTCTTGTAGTAGCTGGTCTATTAGCAATGGCATTTATGGGATTCTCAGGAATCGTTTAACAAAAATTTAGGTTTTTTAAATTAATGTACTATATTCGTACATCATTTCGGCATTAACCTAAGTCCCCATATAATCGTGCCCCGAGCACACTAAAAAATCAGCCAGTTCGAACTCTCGAGCTGGCTGATTTTTTTATACTCAATGTCATATAATTATTCAGCCAAATATTAAATCATATAATAACTTATAAGGGAAAAACATAATATGCAAATAATTAAATATATTTGTATTCACATTATGCTTACAAGCAGAGTATGAAGGAATAAACAATTCTTCACACAAAGCTAATATCCGAAAAACTATTATCCAGTCTTAAATATTCCCCTACATGAAACACCTAGTATTTATATTAAGTTTTTTATTCTTAATAAGTAATTCCAAGGCTGAATATAAAACAAATAAACATTCCGAAATTAAGATTGATAGTTTAAGAAAATCAATCAAACAACTTATAATATCTGATGTTTCCCTAGGACATGATAGCTTAATTACACTCGTTATTAAAAATAGAAAATATCTTAAAAAAGATCTCACTCCCTACCTTCATATACTTCGAAAAAAGATTGAACAAAGCAAAGACACAACTAATTTAACCGAAATATATTATCGAATTGGAGTCAATTATAGATACAGACATATATATGATTCAGCCCAATATTATTACCTTAAATCTCTACCCAATGCCATTCATATCAAGGACTATTACAAACTAGGCAGGTTGTATAATGAATTAGGTGTTGTATGTAGAAAAACGGATCGTAATAAAGAGGCTATTGACTATTTCGTTTCTTCAATTAAAACAACACCCAATAGTAAGAACTACTATGGTAAAGCCATTGCTGAGAATGGAATCGGGAATATATACCTTGTTCAGAAGGAATATCAGAAAGCCCTCTCCTATTTCAAAGAATCAGAAAAATACGGTCATAGTTCGGACAACAAGTATCATCTTGAAATTAGTTATGGCAATATCGGTGAAACATTCATGTATCTACAACAATACGATTCAGCTACATTTTACATTAACAAATCACTTGATTTAGCTAAATACAGAAATAACCCAATTGGTGTTGGTATATGCTATCAACTTCTTGGACAAGTTGAGAATTCGCAGAAACACTACAGTAAGGCCTATTCAAATTTTGAAAAAGCTCTTGAGCTGCAACGTCAGAGAAAAGATAAGCGCTATTTAAGTACGATTCTTGTTCACCATGGCGATGTATGTTCGAAACTTAAGCGTTATGATGAAGCTGAGAAAAACCTTATAGAAGGAAGAGAGATCTCAAAGAAAATTCACTCAGTGGATAATATGATATTCTCAAATCAATCGCTTTATGAAGTTTATTACAACACCAATCGCTTTAAAGAAGCCAGTGATGCCCTTGTGTTAAGCAAGGCATACACCGATTCATTATACAATATGGAAAAGATTCGTGTAATGAATGATCTTGAATATCAATATCAATCTGAAAAGAAATCTCAAAAAATAGAACTATTAAACACCAGAAACCAGCTAGTAGAAGAATCAAAAAAAATGCAGCGCAATCAATTTGGAATCTTACTCATATTTATTGCTGGCTTAGCAGCATTCTTTTATTATCGCTATAAAAACAGACAAAAAGTAACTCGCGAATTACAAAGGCTTAATGAGATGAAATCTAAGTTCTTTAGCAATATATCTCACGAATTCAGAACGCCTCTAACTTTGATTAAAGGTCCTGCTGAAAAACAACTTGCAATATCAAGTTCAGAAGATCAAAAAGCAGATTTTCAACTTATCCTTCGAAATTCGGACAGATTGCTTTCACTTGTAGATCAATTATTAAATCTATCGAAAATTGATGCGGGTTACTTCTCAATATCATCTCAAAAAGGAGATTTAACATCTCTTTTGAAAGGCATATCAAATTCATTTAACTACCAAGCTTCACAGAAAAACATTAAATACAATATCGAAATTGACAATATCAATCTAGTCTGGTATGATACCAATATTGTTGAAATTATTATCACAAACTTGCTCTCGAATGCCTTTAAATTTGTTCCTGCCGATGGCCATATTAAAATACAGGTCACAAATAATACGGATCATTTAAGCATACAAGTTTCAAATTCCGGTTGCGCATTAACAAATAAGGAATTAACTCGTATATTCGATCGTTTCTACCGCGCTGAAGGAATAGAACAACAAGGTACAGGCATTGGACTCTCATTGGTGAAAGAATTATGCTCTCTCTATCGTGCACCAATAAGTGTCGATTGTTCAAATGACCAAATCATTAGATTCAATCTCCACTTACCTATTTCTAGAGAACACTTTAATAATGAAGAGCTTGTTTCTACACCTCAGGAAAATGCCATCGTATTAAATGATAATATATCCGATTCATATACAGAATCCCATATCAATAATGTGAATAATCAGACAGAAACACCTGTTTTATTAATAGTTGAAGACAATCCTGATATGCGTCAGTATATCAAATTAAATTTTGAGAGTTCCTATCAAATTTTGGAAGCAGAAGATGGTGAAGCAGGTATCAAGCTAGCATTAGATCATATTCCTGATCTCATCATATCAGATGTGATGATGCCTAAAACTGGAGGCATTGAACTCTGTGCCACTCTTAAATCGGATGTTAAAACAAGCCACATTCCAATAATTCTTTTAACTGCAAAAGTTGGTGACGAAAACGTTCTTGGTGGGCTAAGATCTGGTGCTGATGACTATATAGCAAAGCCGTTCAATGCTCAAACTCTATCAGTAAAAGTTGATAACCTAATAAAGTTAAGAAAAGGCTTACAAGAAAAGTACCAAAAGGAACTGGTTATAAACCCATTAAACCTTGTCTTTAAATCTGAGGATGAAGCATTTGCCAATACATTACAAGATATTCTGGATAAATTCCTACCAGATCCGGATTTCTCTGTCGATCAGTTTTGTACAGAAACATGTATGAGTAGAACACAATTACACCGAAAGCTAAAAGCCTTAACAGGACTCTCTGCAACTGCATTTATTCGCTCTCAACGAATTAAACTTGCTGCAAACATGATGTTAAAACCCGATGTTAATATTAGTGATGTGTGTTTTGCTACAGGATTCAATGACACATCATATTTTTCAAAATGCTTTAAAGAAATTCAAGGTCAAACACCTTCTGAATACATTAAAACAAACTGTCAACATACATCATAGTCTTTGAAACATATGTAATAGTAAGAGTTATTTTATCAATACACCTTTGTTATAAGCAAAAACGACAAAGATGGCAGATAAAATATACACGTTACAGTTGTGCCTAAACACCCCCGAAAAAGAATTTTCAGAAAGGTTAACTCATATTATCGAGAAACACGTTTGTGATTCAAATTTTAATGTAAATCAATTTTGCAGTATGATGAGCATGAGTCGTTCTCAGTTACATCGTAAATTAAAAAAAATATCAGGGCTTTCCACAACGGCATTTATACGCCAACACCGTATTCAATTAGCGCAGTTAATTCTAGTATCTACCACGCTCACCATTTCACAAATAAGTGCTTTAGTTGGGTTCAACGACCCCTCCTATTTTAGTCAATGCTTTAAAGATTTAACAGGAACACTTCCTTCGAGATACAATAAAAGCCAATAAAACTAAGCATTTGAAACATATAGTATAGTTTTTGGAACATATGTTATAGTAAAATCAACCCTCATCGTTTTCCACTTTTATTTTCCAATAAAATACATTTCTCTTCAAAACAGCCACACATCCAAGCAAACATAAAATTGGAACATATATCGTATTCATTGCAACATATATCCTATAAAAAACTTTTCCTTGCCACTAGCTTTGTTTCATCAAATCATCCAAATTAAAAACAGTCTCATGAAACAATTATTAGCTGTACTATTCCTACTTGCATTGAGTTTCAGTTTTACTCATGCACAAATTGTAGATCCCGAAAAAGTTGCTAAAAAACAAGGCACAAAACGAACTAATAGAAAAATAGAAAAAGGAATTGATAAAGGCTTTGATAAATTAGAAGAAGGTCTCGGACGTCTCTTTGGTAAGAAGAAGAAGAAGAAGAAAACTTCTAAAAAATCAGAGCAAAATAGTAATCAGGATGAACAAGTAAGTGGTAATACTGGATATCGTCAAAATGGAAAAACAAAAAGCCCCACTATTGTCTGGAATAAATTTGATTTCGTTCCTGGTGACAAGGTCATTTTTGAGGATGGTCCTAATATAATGGAAGAAAATGGTGAATTTCCAAGCCGATGGGATTTAATAGGAGGCGTTACAGAAGTAGCACAGGTCGACGGTGAAAATGTAATTATGTTTTTTGAAAATTCCCATAATCAGGGTATTATCCCTTATCTTAAAAACTCAAATAACGATTACCTGCCGGATGTCTTTACTATTGAGTTTGATGCTCATTTCAATCCCAACATCTATAACGAACGATACTACCTCAGCTTTTACGATAGAAAAAATCAAAGATCAGGTAACAACAAAATCTTAACTCTATATGTAAACAAGCTTACCCTTGATAAAAGTGAAAAAAATTATCCTGGTAAAAATAGAGGAAACAGAGATGATATTGGAGGTTGGCGTCATATATCAGTTGCTTTTACAAAAGGTAAACTAAAGGCTTATATGGATGACACCAGATTGATAAATATTCCTCATTACGAAGCAAACCCAACTGGTATATCCATAGTCGGAATATCGAAAGACCTATATATTAAGAATTTTCGCATTGCTAAAGGTGGTGTAAAATATTACGATCGTATTCTACAAGATGGTAAGATTATTTGCAATGGAATTCGTTTCGACACAGGAAAATCTACAATTAAACCTGAAAGCATGGGAGCCATAAACAAAATATTTCAATTGATGCAGAAACAAACTGACCTTAACTTTAGTATTGAAGGACATACCGATAGTGATGGGGATGATGATAAAAATATAAACCTGTCAAAAGCCAGAGGAAAAGCAGTTTTAGACTTACTCGTTGAAATGGGGATTTTTTCAAATAGATTAAAATCAACTGGATTTGGAGAAAGTAAACCTATTGACAATAACAACACCAGCGAAGGGAAAGCCAATAACAGACGTGTTGAATTCGTGAAATTTACAGGAGAGACTTCATCCAATGCCTCAATGCCTGCAACTAATAGTGGCAACTCTGCTTACTACAAGATAAATGCAAGCAATATTGACAAAGAATTTGATAAGCTTTCAAGTGAATTCTACACGCCCATATCAGGTCCCAATGGTATTGTAAATGGAGCAGGAACAATTTTTCTCTTTTTTACATCGGAGAGAAACCTTGGTAAAATGGAAATATTGGATGTGGATAAAAACAACAATTACAAGCTTACAATAAAATATAAGACCTACAATCAATCGGGCGAGACAGTGAGTGAATCTGACCTTTTTGAGATTGAAGGAACATTTGCTTTTGATTTAGATAAAGGAAATGCAGGAGATGTTTCCCGAACCGATCAGGACTTTATTCTGAAAATAGGCAGCAAAACAAACTCTTCATTTGCTTTGGGCGGAGACAGAATTGCAATTCGAAAATATCAATAAATGCCAATGCTGGCAAGCTTTATATATTCTAAATTTTAATCCAATAATATTTATAAACATGAAAAATTCAATTCTAACAACAGTTGTATTAATGGCAATCGCCTTAACCTTCTCGTCTTGTGATAAGGATGACAGTCCTGATGACAAAAATATCAAGAGATATAATGTAGAGTCGGGCATTATTACTTACTCAACTACAGTTTCAGGAAAGGTATTGGAAACAGTAACAGCAGGCTCGGGAACTGATCTCCTATATTTTAAAAATTGGGGAGCACTTGAGCTAGCTAATGAGGAAAGAACAGAAACATCTGTAACAACCATACCTTTTACAGGACAAGTCATTCGAGACTCTAAAAGTATTCATAACACAGTAAAAATCGACAATGAAATGATTTATTCAGTTGATTACGATGCTAAGAAGATTTTTACTCAGAAAGAACCATTAATTGAGTTCATGCGATTAAATGACTATGACGCTCTTGAGGCAGGTAAAAAGATGCTCGAATCACTTGGAGGAATCCAATTAGATAACGAAGAGTTTAATGGGTATGATTGCGAAGTATGGTCTGTTTTAGGGTCAAAGCAATGGATATATAAAGGTATTACTCTTAAAATAATAACAACACTAGCTGGTATCACAATCACTAAAGAAGCAACAGACATTAAGTTTGACGTATCCGTAAGTGACGATTATTTTAAACTACCTAATTTCCCAACTACGCCTATAAACGGTTAATTAATCATCATAAAACCCCTAACTATGAAAATCTTAACAAGTACCTTATTTATTTTTATTCTTGGTTTTAGCTCGTGCGATAAACTCGACGAACTCAACACCAAAACAATTGAGGATATTGAAATTTCTAAAACCGTTCTAATTGAAGCTAATGCCCTTAAATCAACACAGATTAAGAGTGGTGAAACTGATGTTGCTTTTTCTAAAACATTAACTCTCGACTTAAACAATATAAAGGAAATACAAGACTATTTGAGCCATTTAGAGAACATGAATCTCAAATCGTTTACATGCAAAATAACCGATCTAGGTGAGGGACTTATCAGTTCGTTGCAAGTTAGTATTCCTGAACTAAATTACTCTGTTGATGTCACTTCTATACAAACTGACAAAGCTCTTCAAATTAATTTCACAGTTGAGCAATTAAAAGAAATAGCAAACTCCTTATTGGAAGATCAAAGCTTAAAAATTGTTCTTTCGGGAACAGTTGAGCAAGCAGTAGACTTTAGTATAAAAACAACAGCATTAGCTGATATTGAGGTAGAGATCTTGTAAGAAGTACACTCATTTGTTCAACTATTTATTAAAAACTATTCACTCATATAAATTAAAAAAAATCATGAAAAAATTATTTGTAGTCATTATTGCAGTTCTGTTAGCAGGAACATTTCAAGAAACAAAGGCACAATTTACAGTAGGTGCCGGATTAGGTTATGCTAGTGATATTAGTTCGTTGGGTATTAGTGCCAACGTAGGCTACGAAATAGATGAAACTTGGGCAGCGACAGGATCTTATACGCACTTTTTGGAAAAAGACTACGTAAAGTGGTCAGCTATCGATTTTAATGCAAACTATAATATTAGCGAAATCGAAAACCTGGGAAAACTTTATGCTATTGGTGGTATTAATATTACAACAGTAAAAATTGATATTCCGGGTATCAATTTAGATGGTTTTTCGATGGGTGGAGGTTCTGCTTCTGATTCAAATTTTGGATTAAACATAGGTGCAGGACTGAAAGTGGATCTTTCGGAGAAGATGATTCTTGCTCCTGAAATGACATATAGTATTAGTAGTGGTAGTTACTTAAGAATAGGTGCTAAGCTAATGTTTAGAATCTAACTGATCTCTCATCGGATACCTTTCAAATCAAAAGGTATCCGATGATTATTAACATCTAATACAAGCATATAACAATCAATTTAAAGCGAATAATTATGAAACAAATTCAAATTGTAACACTTCTGTTTTTGATGATAATATCCAACATATTATTCGCCCAAGAGAAAAAGAAAGTAACGAAACAAAATGGAGATACATCGATTGAAGCGGCTTATATGAAAGCCAACAAAAAAACAATTGATGCAGCAAAACCTATGATAGAGTTCTTCTTAAAATACGATGAAAAGGACAATTCAAAAACTCCAAAACAAGCCGATTTTGACTTACTTATTAAACAAATGGGCTTAAGCGAAGAAGTTAAAAATGATGGTAGTGGATTGACTAAAGAAGATGCTTTTCAACTTATTAATGCCTACATAAAAGCCAATAAAAAGAGCTCTGATGCAGACTACAAAACAAAAAACACAACTAATAACGATCTTCTTAATAAGGAAATAAAGAAAGCAGAAGCTCAATTTGAGGAGCTAAAACCCGAGATTGAGAAATTTATGAAAGAAGCTCAAAAAGAAGCAAAAAAAAATAAATATAAAGAGCCTGTCATTTCATATCAAGATTTTAGACAAAAAGCTAAAACAAAGAAGCCTGAATTAAGTGAAATTGAAATAGAAAAGGCTTACAAGGAATTAATGAAAGCAATGGGGCATTACTAAATATATCTCTACAAAGAGTTATTAATGATCAAAACACTTTGCAACGAATACTCTAAATCTAAACAAATGAAAAAAGTAACATTTTTATTAATGGCACTATTGGTATTGGTTATTACAGCTAGTGCTCAAAAGATTGAAGGAACTTGGTTATTTACAAAAGTAGTGGTAGAAGATAAGATGCACGAGCCATTAATTGCAATAGAGTACAAAACAGATGGGCAAATTATAAGTCAGGGGATTAATGTAGGATCGTGGACACATAATCAAAAGACAGGTAAATTGGTTATGGAGACGAATCATGACAAAGATTTTGATGGAGATTGTAAGATTATCAGTCTTAGTCAGAAAGAATTAAGATTTGAAAAGAACGGTGAAAAATGGTTCTTATCCAAGCTGAACATAGACGAAATAGCCAAGAACAACTCTGAATCGGGGCTTATTGGGGTATGGAAATTTGCAAACAATACTAATGATGATGATGTTACAAGAGTCTTGAGTTTTGAAGCTTCCGATAGCTTTACCCTAATAGAAAAGCAGCTTGGTATGGAGTCAAAAAATGGAGGCATGTGGATTTATAACAGGAAAGAAAACAGTTTATTAATACTTGCTCGTCGTACCAAACTTAATGGTAAAAACAGCATACTTAAGCTTACTGATAATGAATTGATTTTAGAGAATTCAGGAGAAAAAATGACCATTCAAAAATTGAATAATCAAGAGAATGAGATCGAAAGATTAAGTTTTAATCAGGAAATATTTATAGATGAGAATGATAACTACATATATGAAGCTGATGAAGAAAAACTACCTTGGAACGATCCTTATAAAATGATGATGTCATTGGAAAATACACATCAACTGATTTATAAGTATGCCAATTTAATTGAAGGCACTAAAACTTTCGAGAATAAAACACTTAAAGCTGAAGTAAAAGCAAGTGAAAAAGAACAAACTCTAAGCATCGATTTTATTTTTCAGGGCTACGATCGCTTTAACCTTCCAGATGATTCAGCTATGCCTTCTAATCAGTTTAATTTCAGGTTCGATAATAAAACCTACCCACTAAAAGACCTTTTCATTAGAATAACAGGTGAAGAAACAATCACAACAAAAGCTGGAACATTTAACTGCCTAGTACTCGAAGCTCTTAGCAACACGTATGAAGAAAGCTATAAACTTTGGATGATAATTGACAAACCAGGTATCTATGCCAAAATCATCGCAGACAAGTCTGGTATGTTTGGCCACTATCATATTTTCGAACTAACAAATATCAAATAGCCATGAAACAAACGATTCTAATATTAGCTGGCTTGCTAGTAATGAACATAGCAACAGCTCAGCAAAAAGTACAACAATACGCCATTAAGTCGGGCTATGTAGAGTATAAGCTTACTGGCAATACAAGCGGAACTAAAAAAATATGGTGGGATAATTTTGGTGAAAAATCACGAACAGAAACCCAATCGGAAACCATAACAAAAATATTTGGGATAAAGAATGTTGACAAAACCCATACGGTTGAAATTCTGGTAAAGGACAAGTACTGGACAGCTAATCTTGAAGATCAATCAGGTCATAAAGGCACACTTCCATTTTATAAGGCAAGTAGAATGCTTGTGGAAAATATGACAAAAAAAGAACAAGAGGAGTTTGCTAATAAAACAATAAACGCCTTAGGTGGTGAAAGATTGAGAAGTGAAAATTTCATGGGCAAAACTTGTGACGTCATAAAAGTAATGGGAGCTAAAATTTGGATTTATAAAGGGATTACTCTTAAAAGTGAAGCCCAAATACTTGGAATGATAAGCAACGAAACAGCCATTAAGTTTCAAGCGAATCAAGCGGTTTCGGCATCTAAATTTGTCCCTGTATCTAATATTTCATACGAAAACATCGACCAAGAGCAACAAAGTATGTTTGGTGACATGGGTTCTATGAAGGGTGCTATGGAAGCCATGCAAAATGGTGATATGGGTGATAATGACAACATACAAATGATACCCGTTAAATACCCTTACGATAAATTTCAGAAAAAGGCGAATGCTTTTTCATACGAAGGATATAAAAAAGTGATGGTTCAAATGGCAGATGGTTCACATAATGCTGCTTACATGAAAGGTTTTGGAACAGTGTTGGGAGTTGGTGCAATTTCACGAAAAAACGGAGATATCAGCCAGGAAGGAAATTTTGAGACTTTTACTCACAAAGGAAGAAAGTGTATGTATGGTAAAATTGACGAAGGAGAAGATGATGACAGTATCTTATTAATCGTTGAAATTCCTCAATACGATACCTATATAACAATTGGTTCTACCCCACCTCAAACAAAACACGAATTGTTAGGAATACTGGATCTTTTCGATTTTTAAAAACTATTAATCAATCCAAATTTGTTAAAATCCAACTTTTAAGCTCATGATAAATATAGATCACTTATTCAGTAGAATAAAACTTGTAACCTTAAATCCCCAAAGTGCCTGGGAAGAAATTAAAAATGAGCCAAGAGCAACAAAGGATTTAATCCTGAACTACATGCTCCCTCTTGTTTTAATTCCCACAATAGCTTCTTTTATAGGTTATGGACTTATTGGCTCTAACACATATTTCAGGTCAAGTTCAATCAACTGGGGACTAAATCAAGCTATTCTTGCTTTTATTGGAGCATTTTTGGGTGTTTTCATAAGTGCTTGGTGCATTCACAAGTTAGCACCGTCATTTAACACCCAAACAAGCATAGGTAAAGCCACAAGTTTAGTCGTTTATGCCTATACTCCTTCATGGTTAGCAGGTGTATTCTATCTAATTCCCAGCTTATCAATACTAGGTCTGGTAGCAGGAATTTACAGCTTATACATTCTCTACCTGGGATTCAAATCCATAACTAATGTACCTGAAGAGAAGAAAACCAACTTCTTTGTAATTAGTCTAATATCCATCATAGGAGTCAGTTTTATATTGTCCTTGGTATTAGGGGCACTCTTGGTATCAATAGGACTCGTTTATTAAAATTCCGGAGGCAGCAACCTCCGGAACAAATCAATAGGAATCCAAACTAAATAAGATTCCATTTTCTAATCAATTTTAAAAATACCCTAAAAAAATGAAAACACGTAAATTTTATTACTTCTTAGTAGCTATTCTAGCACTAAACATTGGTATGGTAGCATGTAGTGGAGACGATGGCGAGATAGGACCTGACGGACTTAAAGGTGAACAAGGTGTACAGGGGGAAGTTGGACCTGCAGGTGCAGATGGTTCAATTATTTATAGTGGCGAAGGAGAGCCTGCCGCTGACACAGGTATCAAAGGCGATTACTATTGTGACAGCTCTACTGGCATGCTTTATGGTCCTAAAAAAGAAAATGCAAGCTGGGAAGGCAGCGACAGCTTTTCCTTAAAAGGACAGAATGGAACTAATGGAACAAACGGGACAAATGGACAAGACGGAACCAATGGGACTAACGGACAAGATGGAGCTGATGGTACTGATGGAATTAATGGACAAGATGGTACAAATGGGTCAAAAATATTCTCAGGTGAAGGTATTCCTAGTAATAATTTTGGAAATACAGGTGACTATTATTTAGATAAAGGAACCTATACGTTTTATGGTCCTGCAGTAACAGACGAGGAGGGAGACACGACTTGGGGACTAGGCTTAATGCTTAAAGGGGCTGATGGTAATGCAAATGTGCGCACGTTTATAGCAACAGTAGCATCATCTAATTGGGTTTCATGGGGTAGTAATATCACTGGTAATTTTAGCAAAACATTGACAAGAGATATCAATTTTTCTGCCCTAGACGAAGATATGTATGACAATGGCGTTATATTAGTTTACTGGCAAAGTAGTAACTCTAGAAGACTTTTACCAGAAACTAAACTAACCCCTCAAAAGAACTTTCTTACACATGAAGCGTACACATTTAAAAATTCAGGTGACGGTGCATATCATCTACGAATAAATAAAAATCTTAAAGGTATAGAAAATCTAACAGAACTTCTTACTCCCTCAGATAGTGAGTACCGCATTAAGCTAATAACTGGTCAGCCTGCTACAGAACTAAGTGCTGTAAAAGATAATCAAATTGAATTTGATAGATTAGTAAACAAATTAGTCAAATAGTTAGTGGTTTAGTTGTAATTATTTCAGCCAGTTCGAACTATCGAGCTGGCTAGTTTTGTTTTACTCTTTATAAATAAAGAACTTCAATTGTAAATTTATGAAAAACATCTAAATTTGACATAAACACTGATCTATTAGCCTTTATGAAATCCCCTTTATTGAAATCATTTACTATAGGATTCTTTTTATGCATTCTATTACTAACTTCTACTGAAGTATCTTTAGGACAATCTGGATGCGAAATTATAGATTTCTCGACCACTATGGTGGTTAATAAAGAGAAGCTTATTGAAGAGAGATCTTATATTATTCAAATTAACAGAAAAGATTCAGATTGGATTACAGATATTGGTATTCCATATGATGCAAAAGATAAACTTGATATTTTAGAAGCATCTATTATTGATCTGAATGGAGAAACAATACGAAAATTAAAGAAGAAAGAAATTGTAAGCCGAAACAATATTTCAAGGGGTACTTTTTATGAAGATAGTTGGGTAAAAGAGTTCAAATTAAAGTGGAACCAATATCCTTACAGAATTAGATATTCATATAGAAAAACCTACAATAAATTCATTTACATTGCCCATTGGCACCCTGTTGTATACACAAATGTCCCCACACAAAAAGCTTCACTTAAAGTTATTTTGCCTCAAAATTACGATGTTACAATAGACGATTCAAAAGAATTGAAATATAAAGTTAGTAAGGGTGTAAAATCTACCAATCACTATTGGGAAATTAAAAATAGACCTGCAATAAGTAAAGAATTCTTTTCCCCACCTGTTCAAACTTTAATTCCATCCGTAAAAATTATTCCTAAACAGTTTAACTACGAAATAAAGGGAAGTTTCGATAGTTGGTCGTCTTACGGACAATGGCATGAACAGTTAAATTCTGGTTTGGATATTCTTACAAATACTGAGAAGCAAAGAATCAATAAACTCATTGAGGGGATAACGGACAAAAAAGAAATTATAAGAACCCTCTATCAATATTTACAGGACAACACCAGATATATAAACGTTGCAATTGATATCGGTGGATTGAAACCCTACCCGGCAAGTTATGTTTGCGAAAACAAATATGGAGATTGCAAGGCATTAACTATTTACATGAAAGCCTTATTAAAATATGCTGGAATCAATTCATATTACACCCTCATTTACGCTGGTGGTAATCCTGTTAGAATCAATAGGGAAACGCCTGCTCAGCAATTTAATCATGTTATCTTAAATATTCCTCTTGAGCAAGATACCCTTTGGCTTGAAAACACAGCCAATCATTTTCCGAGCAATTATCTTGGCACATTTACTCAAGATAGATACGGATTGATGATCAATGGATCAAATTCTAAGCTTGTTAAAACAAACGCATTAAAATCGAATGATGTCTTAGAACAAAACATTTACTCTTTTAATTTGGATATTAACGGGAAAGGTAACCTCAATGTATCAAAAAGACTAAAAGGTAAAGCTTTTGAAACCTACCAATATGTGAGATATAAACTTGACGAAAAAGAACAAAAACAACATATTGAAGGTGATCTACCTTTAAACAATAGTGAAATAAAAACTTGGAAGTTCTCGCAAGAACACCGTCAAAATAGAAGTTTAAATCTAGATGTCAGTTTGACTATTAATAATCAGATTAGAGAAATAGGAGACATGTTAATTGTGAGGCCAATCTCAAGTTCATTTCTTGATCTTGAAAAACCTGTAAAAAGAAGAAGCTCTATCCGAATTAATTACCCTATTAGTCAAATCGATTCGACAATTTACAACTTAACTTTTATCAATCAATTTAAAGTCGATCTACCCAAAAACAAAAGTTTTGAATCCCAATATGGAAAATTTAATGAATGCTTTAAGAAAGTAAATAACCAGCTCATTGTAGTCCGAAATTTTCAATTATATAAAGGGGAATATTCTCTAAAAGAATATCCAGCCTTATACGATTTCATTGAGAAAATGAAAAAATCAAATAAAAATTCTGTAATCATATTAAACAAATTATAATGAATAAATTCTTTACCATCCTAGCCTTCTTGATTTTACCATCTTCCTTTTGCTTTTCTCAAAAAAGTAAAATGCAATTTGGAATTATAAATAAATATGAACAAAATCTTGTAACTTACGAAAAGGATCCCAAAGCAGAAGCAGTCATCATATTTGATGCTGGGAAATCAAAATTTATAGATGCCGATGGAGGATACAATATTAAGTTTACGAGAAAAAAACGTATTAAAATACTTAACACAAAAGGAATTGCACTTTCTAAAATCTCCATCCCATTTTATACAGATGGTTATGGCAAAACGGAAAACATCACATCAATTGAAGCCTATTGTTATAATATTGAAAATGGCAAAATTGTAAGAAAGCCTCTAGATCAAAAAAATATATTTAAAGAACAGATAAATAACAACTGGAAAGTTAAAAAATTTGTTTTCCCTGATGTAAAAAAAGGTTCTATTATAGAGTACAAATATACTTTAGAAACTCCTTTCCTTTTTAACCTGCCAGACTGGACATTCCAAGATAAAATCCCTACCATTTATAGCGAATACTCTGTACACATGATACCCTTTTATGAATATACTTACATTGCTCAAGGAACTTCTAGATTCGATTTTAATACCTCCACCATATCAGAGAATAAAAGAACATGGGGGATTGTGAATCATGGTTTTGCTACTGGTGTAGGTAATGGTATTGAATTTGCTGAAAAAATTAATGTTTATGCAATGAAAGATGTTCCTGCATTTAGAGATGAAAGCTATATCAGTTCGCCAGAAGATTACTTTGTTAAAATAGATTTTCAATTGTCAAAAATAAACCAACCAAATGGACAGGTCAAAGATATCGTTTCTACATGGTCTAAACTTAATAAAGGTTTATTGGATAATTCCAAATTTGGTAAATATCTAAATAAAAGTAAAAAATTAGCAAAGAAAATCCTTGCCTCTCAAATTGACATTTCTAGTAAAAATGAAACCCTAAACCAGAAAAACATTATAAACTACGTAAAGTCTAACTTTAATTGGAATGGGGTTAACTCTAAGTATGCATCTAAAACGTCTAAAGAATTCTTAAGTCAAAAATCGGGTAATTCCACAGATATAAACCTCTTTTTGTGTGCCTTATTAAAGGCAGCTGGCTTTGATGCAAAACCAGCTATACTAAGTACCCGAAATCATGGGAAGATACGCGGAAAACATCCTTTTGCACATGCCTTTAACAATACAATTGTTCTAGTAAAAAGCGAAAAACAAACATATCTTACGGACGGTACAGATGCTTTGCTAGCTTATAATAGAATTCCTATTAACTGTATAAACGAGAAAGGTTTAATTGTAGAGAAAGACAATCCAAAAAATTGGATTAAATTATCAACCAAAGTGAATTCTATTAACACAAAGAGTATAAACATCAATATCAACCCTGAACAACTAATCGCGGAAACTGACCTTTCCATTCAAACTAATGAATTTGAATCCTTAGCCTTAAAAAATTCATTAAAAAACGACACTCTAAAAATTAAGGAACAATTAATTAAAAATGGCCTAACTGAGATCCAAACTATTTCAACATTAAATTATAACAGAAACAATCTGGCCTATATTATCAATTGCAAAGGTAAAAGCCAAATTGAAAAAATTGGTAATAAAATTATTGTTTCACCATTTTTGAATTTCCCTATAAAGGAGAACAAGCTAAAAGAAATGAAACGCTCTTATCCAATTGACTTGATATATTCTAGAACAAAAAACTTTGAGTCAACAATAAATATTCCTGAGGGTTATAAGGTAAATACATTACCTAAAAATTATAAAATGGATAACGGATTGGCTGAAATTAAACTAGAATGTGTGAAAAATGAAAATAATATTATAGTTAAAGGCACTTACAGCTTTAAGAAAAGTGTTTATAAGCCTGCAGAGTATGGTGGCATTAAAAGCTATTTTAATACGATCATCAAAAAGTTCAACGAACCTATCGTTTTTGAAGAAATCAACTAAATTAATATTTACAACATAAAAAAGCTATTGAGATATAATAAACCCTTTAATTGTAATTATTTCAGCCAGTTCGAACTCTCGAGCTGGCTGATTTTTTTATTTCAAAACTGTAATCTAAATCGGGTTTCAACATGAGGCTCAGACCAAAATGTTATAACTCCACCGTGCAAACGCATTAACTGACGAGATAAACTAAGACCAATGCCAGAACCGGTTTTCTTGCTAGTATAAAAAGGTACAAACACCTCATTCTGAAAATCTTTACTTATACCACATCCATTATCAATCACATCAATATAAGACTTGTTCTTTTCATCCTTATCAATAATAATCGAAATAAGTTTGCTATTCTTTCCCTCCAAAGCTTGAATTGAATTCATCAGTAAATTGATTAATATCTGATCTAACAAAACGGAGTCAGCCTTTTGTTCTATATTATCTTTCGAATAAATCAGTTTCATTTCTATATGCTCTTTGAGTAGCTTATCTGCCAATAATTTAGATACGTTCTTTACCCGTTCAACTAAATTCAATTGAGCAAATTTAGGCCGAGGTAGCAGTGTTAAATCTCTAAATCGTGAAACAAAATTGATTAAGCCCTCAATTCGTTCATCTATTATTTCCAGGCCACTAACCGTATCAGATACCATCTCAGAACTGATAGCTTCAACGTGAGTAAATGCTCCCGATTCTTCGTCTTTATAAAGATCTATTAAAGTGGACAAAGAAGAATTGACAGGACTAATTGAATTCATCATTTCGTGAGTTAAGACCCGAATCAACTTCTGCCAAGAATCCAATTCCCGCTCTTCAAGTTCATTTTTAATATTCTGAAAAGAAACTAAAGTGACCTTTTCGTCTGATAATTTAAGCACACTTGATTTAACCGAAAGTTGAATCATTTCATGATCCCTGTAAAAAGGAATCAAACGCTGTTCCGATGGTGGCAAATCTAGTATAAAGCTTGAAATTCCCTTTTGTATACGATCTAATTGGTTAATATGATACAGGTGCGGTAGCTTAAAAAGTTCCTTTGCAGCACTATTGTAAATTGAAACATGCCCTTTATCATTGAAAGAAATAAGACCTATACCAACATGCTCTACCAGAACACTGAAATATTGGTTTTTATTCTCATGTTCGATCTTCATTTCCTGAATTCGCTTATTTATCAAATCGAATTGTGTAAATAAGGGATCGTATCCCAACTGAGAAGCTTTGTTTTTAAATGTAACACTTGAGTCATTATTTTTTACCGTCTGAAAAAAGTTTTCCAAATCGTGATTTAAGCGATTCAATTTTCGAATAAAGAATACCGTTTGAAGCCCAAGAACAAGAATTAAGTTAGCAATAACCAAGGCATCCTTATAGTGTACAAATGCTAAGCTTAAAAGCATACAATTAACCAATAGCCCAATAATCCTAACGATTACAATAAAATACAACTTCTTATATATCATCCTTATTCCGATTTATGAAATCTTATATTTTTCAATTTTACGATACAAAGTTTGTCGTCCAATCTTTAATTCTTGGGCTACCTTACTCACATTTCCTTTAAGTCTCTTTAAAGCGTTTTCAATTAACACTTTTTCAGCATCATCTAGGCTAATCGGCTTATTGCCGAGCTCTACAGGTGAATTTTGTGATTCTAAGATAAAATCGGCTGGCACCAATTCGTGTTTCTCATTCATAATTGCAACACGCTCCATACAATGTCTCAATTCTCGAATATTACCCGGCCACGAATAGGCCAACAATTTCTCATTAACCTCTTTGCTTAATGCACCAAAAATCTTTCCATACTTATCTGCATAACGCTGTAAAAAATGGTTGGCTATTTTAAGAATATCATCGCCCCTATTTCGTAAAGGTGGTATTTCAATTTTGATGGTATTGATACGATAAAGTAAATCTTCGCGAAAACGACCATCCTTTACCATTTCGATAATATTTTGATTGGTCGCACATATCAATCGAATATCAACATGGTCTTCTTTATTTGATCCCAAAGGCGTTACTTTTCTATTTTGCAGTGCAGCCAGTAACTTGGCTTGCATGCCAAGCGATAGGTTACCTATTTCATCTAAAAATAAACTTCCACCTGATGCCGACTGAAAACGCCCTTTTCTATCTTCTTTAGCATCGGTAAAAGCACCTTTAACATGTCCAAACAACTCACTCTCAAAAATAGATTCACTCAGTGCACCCAAATCTACACCCATAAAAATCTCTTTATGCCTACAAGACATCATATGAAGTTCTCTTGCAACCAGCTCTTTACCTGTTCCATTTTCCCCTAATATCAACACATTTGCATCTGTAACGGCTACTTTCCTAATCATCTCAAAAACAGATTTCATCGCATCCGATTCACCAATCATCCTTTCAAAATTCTGATTCAGATCTTGCTCCAAAAACTTTTTCTGATCCTCTAACTGTTCAACCTTTTGTCGGGTTCGGTGCAGCTCTACCCCATTTCTTAAAGTTGCCAGAAGCTTTTTGTTATCCCAGGGTTTTAAAATAAAATCGGTCGCTCCATACTTCATCGCCCTCACAGCCAAATCGATATCGCCATAGGCCGTAAACAAAATAACAACAAGGTTAGAATCCAACTTCAACAGCTCTTTCAGCCAATACAAACCTTCGTTTCCGTTATTGCTCCCTACCGTTAAATTCATATCCAAAAGAACAACATCAAAACTATGCGTTGCAACCAGATTGGAAATTTGATTTGAATTATTACAGGTAATCACCTCCTCAAACTTGTGTTTTAAAAAGAGATGTAGTGAACTTAAAACACTCTTATTATCGTCTACTATTAGGATATGACCTTGTTTCTTCATCTTAAAATTGAGCAAGTAAATGTTTAATAAAAGATTCTTATTCGAGATTTAAAAGTAGCGTAATTTAATCGACTAAAAAACATACTGTTCCATTATGAGACAATTGATGTGTCATTTCGAGACAATCGTTAAAATAATACGGAACATCTAAAAACACTAAACAACTGACTAAATACAACTTAAAACTATTGGCGCAATTATCGCAATTAAACGAACACCAGATCGTGAGGTATGAGAATCAAGATATGAGATTGATTCCCAAACGCCATACAACCAAACATTTGTAAAAGCTTACGGAATTATTGATTAAAGAACATTAAAAAGAATAAAATGATACACACCGAAAATCTATCTAAAATATTTAGAACTGAGGACATTGAAACCTCAGCACTTAATAATGTAAATCTATCTATAAAAAAAGGCGAATTTGTTGCTATAATGGGCCCATCGGGATGTGGAAAATCGACCTTGCTCAACATTATTGGCTTATTAGATAAGCCTTCGAACGGAAAATTTCAATTTATAGAAAGCGAAGTATCAACATATTCCGAAAAACAAAGAACCCTACTACGTAAAATGAACATTGGTTTTGTTTTCCAAAGTTTTAATTTAATTGATGAACTAAGTGTTTTCGAGAATGTAGAACTTCCTTTAGTCTATCAAAAAATTTCAGCTAAGGAGCGCAAGAAAAAAGTCGAGGCGGTCTTAAAAAGAGTTCAGTTAGATCATAGATACAAACATTATCCTCAACAACTATCAGGTGGACAACAACAACGAGTTGCCATTGCACGAGCTGTTGTAGCCAACCCCAACTTAATATTAGCCGATGAACCAACAGGAAATTTAGATTCTGCAAACGGAAAAGAAGTTATGGATTTACTCTCACAACTCAACCAGGAAGGCACTACTATTGTGATGGTAACACACTCTATATCCGATGCCGATAGAGCAGACCGAATCATTCAACTTTTCGATGGACAAATTGTAAGTGAAAACACAAAGAAAGCTAGCCTAAGTAATTAGTAAATAAGTTTCATTTTATAATTTAGTCATCTCAACATAATAAAAAATCATGTTTCTATTCAATCTTAAAATTGCTTACCAAAACCTCATCCGAAACAAAGGATACAGTTTCATCAATATATTTGGCTTAGCCATAGGCATGGCCTGCACCATACTACTGCTATTGTGGGTAAACCACGAAATGAGTTTCGATAAATTTCACAAAAAAGACAAACAACTTTTCCAAATTGTAAACTGGCAAACCTACAGTGGACAAGAGTATGGATGGGGAAGTATTCCCGGGAAACTTGTTGATGCTTTAAAAGAGGAAATTCCAGAGATTGTAAGGGGTACAAACTACAATGGATGGGGTGATAATTCACTAGTATTTATAAATGGGATTAAAAACTATGAAAAGGTAATGCATGCTGATGCGGACTTTTTCCAGATGTTTTCGTTCCCCTTACTAAAAGGTTCACCTGATAAAGTATTTGAAGATCCATTTTCATTGGTTATTTCCGAGAAAATGGCAAAAAAATACTTTGGTGATAAAGATCCGATCGGGCAAGTTGTTCAGTTTGATACAAAATACGACCTCACCATTACGGGAGTATTAAAAAATCTGCCTTCCAACTCTAATTTTAAATTTGATTTTATTGCACCATTTAAATTTAAAAAGAAGACGTATAACGGATGGAAATACTGGGGAAATCATTCTTTTTTTGGCTTTGTGGAATTAGATGTAAATGCCAATCGTGATAAAGTTAATGCTAAACTTAATTCATTTTATAAGGACCATGTTGATAAGGAATCCACCGAAAGAATCACTTTGTTTCCTGTCAGTGAAACCCACCTGTACTCCTTAGAAGGTGAAGAGACAGGTATGAAGCAAATTAAGGTATTTCTCATTATTGCGCTATTCATATTACTTATTGCTTGTTTCAATTTTATGAACTTGAGTACAGCACGTGCAAGCAAAAGAGCAAAGGAAATTGGGATAAAAAAAGCGGTTGGCTCATCCAAATCAAAATTGATTAAACAATTTCTATTTGAATCCATTTTACTATCATTCATCGCTATAAATTTTGCTCTTATGATAGTTCGTGTTTTTCTTCCCGAATTCAATACCATATTAGCAAGAAGCTTAACATTGGATTATATCAACGGAACATTTCTGGCTATCGTATTTTCAGTTGTTATCATTACAGGCCTACTGGCTGGCATTTATCCTGCTTTTTTTCTAACCTCATACAAAACTGTTGATGTTATTAAAGGGGTTACTAATTCGGGCAATAAAGGAGTTAATTTCAGAAAGGTGTTGGTTGTTTTTCAGTTTACACTTACAGTCGTTCTTCTTATCAGTACGCTAACGATTAGCTTACAAACCAAATTCCTTAAAAATACATCTACAGGTCTCAATAAATCAAATGTTGTATTTGTAAATCTTAATGGTAACATGAAGAAAATGAGGGAAAGCATTAAAGAAGAATTATCAAGAGATCCCTCTATCATTGCTTCTTCATTTTCTTCTTTTCTTCCCATTGGTATCCATAACAATGGTAGCGGCCATGAATGGAACAACGATGAGAGTTCAAAGGAGGTATTAATTACTCGATTATATACAGATTTCGACTTTGTAAATGTATTTAAAACTCCAATGTTAGAAGGTCGTTTTTATAGTAAAAATCATTTAAAAACAGATTCGAACAAACTCGTTATAAATGAAACTCTTGCCAGACTAATTGGCAAAGGCAGTGTTCTTAATAAGACAATTAAACAAGGCAATGAATCAAAGCAAATTATAGGCGTTATTAAGGATTTCAACTTCCAATCTTTACATGCGAGAATTGCCCCCTTAATGATTTTTAATGAAGTGAATTATGGTGTTCTTACAATACGAATAGCGCCCAATACGACCAGCAGAGCTCTGACTCACATCGAAAAGGTTTGTCAGAAATACAATCCTGACTTTCCAGCCGTAATCAATTTTCTTGAGAATAGATATGAAACTCAATATCGCAAAGAAGATAGTACCATTGCTATTCTAAAGTATTTTACGATTCTTACCATTCTTATTTCCTGCCTTGGTTTATTTGGCTTAGCCTCGTTTATGGCCGAAGAAAAAACAAAAGAAATTGGAGTACGAAAAGTATTGGGAGCAACTGTTTATAATTTGGTTGCACTATTTTCCAAAGAATTTACAAAATGGGTTATCCTGGCAAATATTATAGCATGGCCAATTGCATGGTACATTATGGATTATTATTTAAGCAAGTATGCTTTCCATATTGATATGCCATGGTGGGTGTTTATTGTAGTTGGTCTATTGGTTTTAGGCATCTCGGTTTTAACTGTCGCTTATCAAAGTTGGAAGTCGGCAAATCAAGATCCTGTTAAGAGTTTAAAATATGAATAAAAAAGTTATTGAGGTACAATAAACCGTTTAGTTGTAATTATTTCAGCCAGTTCGAACTATCGAGCTGGCTGATTTTTTTAATCGATATGATACCTTAAAGCTCCGGCAGAAATGGTCCCAGTTTCTTTTCAAGATATTCCGCAACAGCTAAAGCGATATCTTCTCGCCATGGCTGTGCAATTATTTGAATCCCTATAGGTAAACCGTCCTTCGATGTTCCTCCTCTAATGACAACAACAGGAAAGCCTGTTAAATTATAGGTCATTGTATAACTGAAGGCTCTCAAATCATCTCGTATTGCATCGTGAGGCAAAGCAGTAAAAGCATTAACAGGGCATATTACCACGTCATAATTATTAAAAAAGCTCGTCATTGTACTACGGAACTCAGACCATTTCATCATTAAAGAATCAAACGAATCGAAATCCATAGCTTTTGAATATTTAAGCCATGGTATTGAGTGTTCTTGTGTGCCTGATTCTTTTAATAATCGCCTAATTGATGCTCCTCCATCTGCAGCTAAAAGATTCATCATTATTTCATATGACTGTTCAATCCCATCAGGCCTTTTTTCCACAACATCAATATCATGTGCGGCCATTATTGAAACAGCCTTGTTTATCACTTCCGATGTTTCTTCAGACGGAGCAAGTATTCCATTGCTAGTATGAAATGCGACTCTTAATTGTTTAATATCGACTTTATCAGGAATCCCTAAAGGCATTGGAATTATAGAAGGATCAATTCCATCAGGGCCAGTAATTATAGGTAAAATAAGGCTTAAATCTTTTACTGAACGAGCAATAGGTCCAACTTGTTGAAAGGTATCCAGAATACCACCGAAAGGTAGAATATGACCCGTTCTGGGCACACGTCCCGAAGTCGGTTTTATTGTATTTACCCCACAGCAATGCGCAGGGTATCTTAAGCTTCCTCCATAATCACTTCCTATATCAAAGGGCGAACCATAAGCAGCTACAATAGCAGCAGCTCCGCCACTACTCCCTCCGGGAATACGAGTTAAATCATAAGGGTTATTCGTCTGACCATACACTAAATTATGGGTTTCGTATGAAAGTGTCAGTTCCGAGGTATTTGTTTTTCCTAAGAGTATAGCTCCACTATTTTTAAGTCGTGATATAACAGTCGCATCTATTTGCGGAATCTTATTTACTCTTCCCAATGTGCCTCCAGCTGAAACAATACCCTTCGAGTCAAAAGAATCTTTCAAAGTCATAGGTACGCCATGCAAAACACCATGATTAATACCTTTTTCTAAATCCTCATCCGCTTTAAGCGCATTAACTCTTGCATTTTCCTCATCTAACTGTACAAGCGCATTTAATTTAGGGTTGACTTCCTTTATACGTTTCAAATATGCATCTACAACTTCAACTGAAGAAATTTCCTTATTTTGGATTTTAGTCGCAATTTCGACAACTGAAAGCTTAATTATTTTTTCCATTTCGTTATTTATGAGCCCCGATCAGTTCAATTTAAAAATTCAAGGTCAAATTGTGTAAAGTTGTTTATTTGCAGATCGGCAATAGCGAACTTTTCAGCTTGCTGTTCCTTTTCCGGTAAAATTGCAACGGCCTCCATTCCTGCACTTTTTGCAGCACTCAAGCCTGATAATGAATCCTCAAACACAAGGCAATTTTCAGGTTTTTTATTCAGTTTATTAGCTGTTGAAATATAAATTGCAGGATCTGGCTTCCCTTTAATTTGATGTTCTGCAGATGAAACAATATCAAAATAAGCTGTGATATCGAGTTTTTTTAAGACTACAGATATCAACTTGTATGGCGAATTTGTTGCCAGTCCTATTTTCTGCCCCTGATCTTTCAATTTCTTAAGCACATCTCTTAGTCCGGTTATAGCTTCACCTTCTGTTTCAATTAAAAATCCAACATAGTCAACAACTTCATTTTCCACTTCCTCTAAGGTCTTTCTTGTCCAGGGGTATTTATTGTACCAAAACTGAGCAACTTCATTGGTGGTCATAGATTTGGTTTGTTGACACAAATCTGCTGTCAGCTTAACTCCCAAAGACGAAAATACTTTCTTCTCAGCCTTTTCCCAAAACTTTTCAGAATCAATAATAACCCCGTCCATATCAAAAATTACAGCTTCTATCTTTCTCATCCATATTGTATTATTAAAAAACTCAACTTAAATTATCACCTCGTTTTGTCCATTTATAATCTATCAATTATTCGATCAATTCCTTCTGCAATATTTCGAAAAAAGGAATTTTGGCATATTTCTCCTTCCAAGGGGTATGACCACATTTTGATAATCGTATCACTTTAAAATCGGACAATGTTGCTGATAAGGGGATTTCAACTCCATCAATTGGGTGTGAATCATATTCTCCATGAATTGCAACAACAGGACATTTTATATGGCTAACTCTGTTTATTAATGCCTTGGTATCCCGGAGTTTTGCAGCTTCGCCCCACACCGATTGAAAAATCCCCATATCAATGTGTATTGTCTCAAGCTCATCAAACAGATAGACATAAGAATCTGCAATCGACATTAATTTTCCAAACTCACCCAGTATACGATTATCAGTATGGCCTGAGTTTATTAACGACAGCAGATTTTCAGCTTTTTCTCTTTCGCCGGCTTGTAATCTATTCAATCGAATTTTCATCAAATCTTTATTATACTGATTTTCCAAAGAGCCAGAGCCTACGATAATAAGCTTTTTTACCAGATCAGGATATTTACTTGTAAACAGCAAACCAAGCCAGGCTCCCCAGGAGTGTCCGATCAGAATTATTGGTAAATCAGCACATGATGTTAACTGTTTATGCAACTCATCTATCTGTTTACCAATTGTATTTTTTGTCTGAATAAGTTCTAAAACTCCAAAGTGATCAGATAATTCTTTAGCCACATATTGCATGCCTCCTGATGCACCCGGACCTCCATGCAAAAGTCCAATTTGAAATGGTAATTGTCCGTATTTTTTTACTGTCTCCATTTTTTAAAGCTTGTTTCTCACATATCCAATAATATCGGGTATATAAGAAGTTGCTTGCTAGTTATTTTCTAACAGATTGATTGTATGCTGTACTAAACTCATATCTCCCCACATACCATGGTGCGGAATTACAATTTGGGCCATTTTATATTTTTCTTGTACTACCTTCATCGATTTTGGCCATTCAGCAATATTAGCATCTCCTGTAAATCCAAGGTTTCGAGAGGACAACGATTTAACCATGCAGCCGCCAAACAACAAATCCAATTCATCAATGTAGACTATTAAGTTATCAGGAGAATGGCTTTCTCCCGGAAAAAAGACTTCGAAAGTTAAAGCACCTATTTTTAGTGTGATTCCATCCTGAATTTTAAATGTTTTATTGGGTTTCACAAAAACCATTGACTCATAAACCTTTTTAATTCTTTCTTGCTCTGGTTTCAACCAGGAAATTAACTTTTGCTGAGTTTGTTTGCCTTTTTCATCTATCAACTCGCAAGTTCTGTCAGAACCAAAAATATCGATCCCCTTTTCTCTTAAATATGGATTACCTCCTAAATTATCCACATGAAAACCCGTATTTATTGCGCTTATTTTATCGGGTTTTAAGTTTGTATTTATCCAATCGATGATTAATGCTGTACCAGCTGTATCGTATGGGGTATCAATTAATACAACCTCCTTTTCAGAGGCTTTTATGATTAACGAATTTGACTCCCATGGAAAATAATGTGTAAGCACATAAGCTGTGTCATTCAATTTCGTCAGAAATAATTCCTCGTTTAATTTTGTTTCAAATTGAGCAAATAAATTTGAAACAGTCATTATTAAACAGCTAAATAAGATTACGATTCTCCCCATGATTTTTGTTTTATGCTTGTCTTATAAAATTAATTGATCCCGATGTCAAACTTAATAAATCATCAATTTCCTACTGCTATAACTGGATTAATTTCTACTTATTATTTGCTCTCGCACTGTCAATACAGATTATCGTGATTTCTCAAGAGCCTCTGTAATATTTTCGATACGCTTACAATTGATTAATTTTTGGTAATTGTCATAGGTCGAAGGCATCTTTTTATCTCGTATCAATATGAGATTCTTAAGGTTATTTTTCCATCTTTCTCTTATTGCTGCCGGCACTTTATAGTCATCACCAGGAACAAACATTCGTTTGGGTATTTGTGCTTCAATTCCTAAGGCTTTTAGCTGTCGTTTAAGTTGTGGCGTGTGGTCAACACCAAAGACAAAAACAATGACTTTGGCATTTCCTGCAGCAGCCATACCGTTTTCTACAGCACAGCGGTTACGTTCGTGCCAGCTTCCCGAAGCTATTTCTGCAAGCGGGTTAATGCCAATAATTTTCTCGTATAAAGAATCAAGGTCATTCAAAATTGTTTCATCATGTACGTCGTCGTAAAACGACAATTTATTCGAACTTTTCAATTTTGCCTGCAAATCATCGAGAAATGCTAAGCGTTGTGCTTCAACATCCTTAGGAAAGTTTTTATCTGCAATTGCCTGCGTTGCATGGTTAAGTCGCCAATCAACCGGAGCAAAACGATAATTCAACTCACTTGCCATTTCTGCAAGGGCTGCAGCCTCGGGCGGAAAGTACCCTTCCATGGCTTGTTCATAGGCTTCTGGTGTAATCTCACCACATACCAAATCAGGTTTTAAGGCACGAATTTGTGCAAAAAGATCATTAATTGAATAATGATTATTGGGATCGAAATGCATATTGTGGATTGACCCGATTAAATAAACAGTGGGTTTAGAATTTTGCGAATCATCTTTGGGCTTTTGTGAAAAAACACCCATCGAATAAAAGGTGAGTATAAAAAAAAGAACCTTTCTAATCATTACTTTCTACGTGTTAGTTTATTATGAATAAAATAGAGACGAAAACCATAAATAATTTCCTCCCTTTAATTGTTTCAGTCTGTTTAAACTGCCATCTATTCATGACGAAATTTATCCTCATCCCATGTCGATGGGTTATTGTAGATATAATTTCTGATTCTATGGTAGGATTCATCATTACGAATAATATGGTCGTGGAATCGGGATTGCCACATGAAATCGGCATGTATTTTTCTGGCATTTTTTGTTACACCAATTTTGAAACCGCGGACAATGGATGCCAGGTTTTTCGATTGAGGCCCAAATTTATTTTTATAATCCCCACCCGTAGAGACGCAATGCATTGCGTCTCTACCCTGTGAATTATATTTATTATCGCCAATGATAATGATGGCATGAAAATGATTGGGCATAATAACATATTCATCCATTTGTAAATTCATATCAGGACGCATACGAAAGGTTTTCTCCCATTCGCGTTTTACAATTAACCCAACTTCGGATAATTGCATTACACCACCTTCCACCTCTCCAAAAAAATGCTGACGATCAGCCGTGCAAATAGTAATAAAATACAGACCACTACTGGCATAATTCCAATTTTTCAAACGGGCAGATTCTATTCTGTATTTACCTTGAAACTTTTCAGACATCTCCCAATAATCTTAACTATTAGCTTTTCTCTAAACTTTCGAACTGTTCACCACCGCACATGAAATTTAACTTTTGTAGCTGTTACACAGCTTAGAAAGCACAGAAAACATACAACACGCTATTTTCATAAACTGCTAATAAACGATAGATTATTCAATTTATCGAGTTGTACAACGCTTACTTTTGTTGTACACTGGGCTTTATCGTCTATCTTTATTTAATTTCAACATAAAGTCTAATCCAATCAAGATACTACCAATTGCAAATAGGATAATAAAGAGTCTCGTATAAAGCTTTACAGTCAAGTCTATTTCAACCAGCTTTTTTCCATATTTATTGGCAAACTGATCTTCAAACCGTAACTCATTCTCACGTTTTATTACTGTACCTAAATCAGTTTCAAGCGCTTTTAAGTTTTTACTTTGATACCATTTAGTCAAAGTATCTAGTGTTAGATATTTGCCTTTTATATCTTTTTGCTTATCTAATTCGTCGTTTCTTGTTCTAATTGAAGACCATGCTATAATATTCAGATAACTTTGTAGAGTCTTAAATGATGTATTTAATAAAATTTGAGTATCAGGATTCTGTTTAGTTTTTTCTTCAACATATGCTTTGTGCCACATCTCCATTCTAATCTCCTGAAGGTCGATTGAGATTTGTGTATTTTCTAATTTAATTCTTTCTTCTGTTGCTGTGGAAAGCAATTGGTTCTGATAAACCCATGATAGAAAAATTAAAATTGATCCAATAATTCCTAACCAAGGATAATTTCTACACCATTCTTTTATTTTCATTTACATCATTTTTTAGTTTGCAATTCTCTGCCTTGTGTACAACGGTTCGTATAAGAATAGTAGCCGACTGCGTGGCACTTTTCTATCAAGTTACACGAAAGTTAAAGCGGGCTACAACCCCTGAATTTACTACTATTCCGGCTATTATTTTTATACATTGTTGTGCTTAGTGTTTTCTTTCTGATTTCAATGAGTCAATAATAATAGTCCCAGATTTTATCTTTGAATCTTTCAATTCAATTTCCGTTTTCAAGCTTTGATTTTCAGATTTGAGATTATCTCTTTCAATCTTTAATTCATATTGTTCATTTTTCGAAACGGAGTCTGAATACAACATTCCAAGTTTAAATGAGCCTCCTATAATTGCTATGATTATTGCAAAAAATGTAATTATTTGTCCAATTGGAAGGTTGAATATTAATTTGAAAAGTTTGGATAAAGAAATATTAGGAAGTTGAACTGTGTTTTCAATTAACCTGTCTATTTCCTTTTTTGTTCGTGCTTTTCTTGTTCTTTAAATTCAACAGTTTCAAGAAGTTTGTCTTTCTCCAGCAATAGTTCATTGTAGTCTGGAACAATTTTATTCCATTCACCCAATAAATCAGAATACTTCTTTTTGTAATTATCTTCTTCTATGATTACTTTTTCTTTTCTGATTTTTGATAACTCTGTTATTTGTTCAATATAAGATTCTAAAAGTTGCTTTGCTTGAAGTTTACCTTGCTTTAATATCTCAAACTTTTCAGATTCAATAAAAGTGTCAAATTTTAATCCACTTACTTGAAGCCATTTAGTATCACCTACAGTGTCATACTCTGAAATAGCTTGACACATTGATTTATGCTTCAGTCAAAATATAGTTACATTTCCTCCAATGCATCTTGGCACAAACCAATTAACATATCCTCTTGTCCGGCTAGCTCTCTAAACCTTAATTGAAGTTGGATCAAAGTTGAATCAATATTAGCCATATCATGTGCATGAGGATCATACAAATAATCAAGTAGTTTTAATAAGGTTTTATCCATCAACATGTCCTGCAAGGCATAAACTTCAGTGAGTTTTTTAGTTCTTAGAAAACCAAATTCCGATATGATTCCTGTTGTTTTAGCTGTTTCCCACGCAGTTTTTGAAATGATTGAACTTAGAACAGGCTTTCCGCCTGTAAGCAAACCAAGTTCCAGATGAGTCTTTGAAAGCAATTTCTCTTTTAGAGAATCATTCTCTCCCTTGATTATGCTGTTGATTGTTTTTCGAACTTCAACATGATAAACACTACAATTTTCTAATATCTCAAGGTTGCCAATAATTTCTTTTCGAATATTTTCGATAGCAATCTTCTTCTTATTATTCTTCTTTATTGTTTCAGCTATATTATTTATAAATAAGGCAAAAAGGACACTAAATACAATTAGTAGTCCGTCAAGAATATATTTTTTATTAAAAAAAACTTTCATTTTTATATTATAAAATTTAAACATCTAATTTCTTCACTCGGGCAACGTGTTTAGGTCTTACCATACGGTTTATATCACTTACACATTGCTTTATAAATTGTTGTTTTTAGAATTCATAAAACACTCAAAAAAGCTCATCAAACAATTAAGTTCGATGAGCTTTGTATTTATAATCTTTTTCTGACTTACAAAAAGAACAGGAAAGGTATAATAATACCAATGGCAATTAGCCATTTACCTCGCCCTGCAATACCTTTTTTGCCAGGAACAATAAACATACCCGAGAGTGCAAAAATAAGCATGGCAACGGCAAATATATCAGCCATCAGAGTCCAACCTTTTTTACTGTTGTAATGCAGCTTGTTCATAAAATACACCCACTGCTTCTTTCGGTAAACCTCAAACTTAAGTTCTCCATTTATGGGATTATAGCTTCCCAAACCGCCCTTTAAGTAAAGGTTATAAGCATTGCCTTCGGGTATAATCCTATTCAAAGAATAATCAGATAAATTAGCTTCCCAATAGGCTTTTATTTGTTCTGGTTTGAGATTTATATCCAACTGATAATCCAAATATTCCGTTTTATAGGCAGGGTCTTCATCATTCTTTTTATGATTCAGGATAATTCCTGAAATCGCATAAATTAGTGTTATTCCCACAAAGAAATAGCCTAAATCACGGTGAATAAACCGAAGCCACTTTCTTATATTTTTCTTACTCCACAACTTCATAATCTGTTCCGTCTACATAATAAATTGCATAGTAATCTTTATTGTTGGCTTTCATCCAATCGCGCATTTCTTTAATGTTAGCCATTTCAGAACTGCAGTGCTTGCCTCCTTCTTCTCCCTTATGCTTTTCTTTTATTTCTGTTTCCCACTCATCAATCTCACTTGTTGCTAATCTTTTCTCTCTCAATATGCCTGTAACCAATAAATCGTTACCTGCAATTTCCTTATTAAAGCCTTCCAAATCACCTGTTGCTTCTACTCTAAGAGACAGGTTACCTTCAGCATTTTTTAAAATACAACGCTTGCCCGAGTGTGCACATACATGATTGACCACGCCCTGAAATTTAATCTCCTGCCCTACTTTGTCAGCAGCAACTTCCATTACCTGGTCGATGTTGAAAGTTGCAGGTTTAGCCTGACTGATAACGGCTGGTTCAGTCTTCTTAGTTTCCGATTTCGATTGTGTAAAATTACATGACATAAATGCCAGGCACAAAGCCAATAGACTTAAATATTTCATCACTTTAGGTTTTAGGTTAACGTTTTGTTTAACTGTTTGTTTTGCATTAACAAACCTATCATTTACCAAACATATTTCCAAGAAATATAACAACTCATTAACAACATAATACAAGACAAAAAGCTCCTTTTATATCTATCATTAAGGCAAATGTAAATTCTAAAAAACATTGAAAGTTTCAAACTAAATACTTCTACTTATCTTTACAATCTAAAATCACTTATTCACACAGCTAAGAAACAGCATGAACCAAGACGACTTCGATAAAATCAAGCAAATAAAAAAAGAGAGCAAGGAAGCTTATAAGCCCTGGTCGAGAAAAGATGATGACGCTATGATCAACCTGTTTTTCGATGGTGTATCGGTTTCTGAAATGGCAATCAAATTGAACCGTACTAAGGGAGCTATTCGTGCCAGAATCAGGAAAATGGAACTGACATCAATTAAAAAGAAAAAATAATTCTTTTAATGATGAATTATAAGTTATGAATAATGAACTATTATATCCAATCTATAAATAACCACAAATTACACAGATTAACTCAAATTTTGATTTGAATACTTCTTTGCGGACTTAGCGAATAGTCTTAGCGTACTTTGCGTTAAAATTTTTAATTTAAGGTGCTTTAAGTGTCTATTAACCAATCATATTATGTCATTAAAATCTACGTCTGAATTACATTTAAATTCATCATTCAGAACTCATAATTTATAATTCAATTAGCGTCGAAAATGAATTAGGGCTTTTTTTATTAAAAAAAATCCATACATTTGACAACGTTTTACGGGGGTGCCTTAAACAACAGGCTGAGATTATACCCTTAAAAACCTGATTCGGATAATGCCGACGAAGGGAGTTAATGCCAATACGATTTCTGTTTACCAGCTTTCTGTAAAACACACATTTTTTTATTGAACTTAGTAATGATAAGGGGTGCCCTATGGGCTGAGATCATACCCTCATAACCTGATTCGGATTATACCGACGTAGGAATATCAACCATTGGCCAAAGCCTCTTCTCATTTACTACAAAACGAATTCGTATGAAGGTTTATGTAAATGATGAAAGCATCAACTTAGCTGATGCTTCAAATATTACCCAACTTCTTAAGCAGCTGGAAACGGCACCCAAAGGTCTTGCTGTTGCCGTAGGTCCCAACATTGTTCCCTCATCCTTATGGGACGAATACAAATTAAAGGAAGATGATCAGGTTTTGTTGATTCGCGCCACTCAAGGCGGTTAATCAAGTATTCAACACAACTTATATCTCAATCCTATGACTCCAATAGTTATTACACCTCCTGAAATTATTCAGAATGAGGTCAGCTTATGGGAAGCTCTCTTTTTGGCCGGGCTAGATCGTCTGCATGTTCGAAAGCCATATGCCAAAATTAGCGAGCTTAGAAGCCTGCTTACCTGTCTCCCAAGCCGATACCATTCGCGTATTGTTTTGCATCAGTATCACGAATTGGCCGATGAATTTCAGCTGGGAGGTATCCACTTTAAAAGCAACGTTCACAATGGAATTAACAAAACGAGTTCTGTAACACTTAGTATTTCCAGATCTTGCCATACGCCATTGGAAGTACTGAACTATTATCAGGATTACGATTATATTTTTCTCAGTCCAATTTTCGATTCCATATCGAAAAAGGGCTACCCTTCGGCCTTTTATCCCAACGAAATAGCAACGTTTTTTCAAGACAACCCCAAAATTAAAAACTGTATAGCTCTTGGTGGTATCAACAAAGATAATATTCAAGCCTGCTATGAATATGGTTTTAAGGGCTGTGCTCTCTTAGGTTCTATTTGGGATGGCGAAAATCTAAATCCGAAGCTTATTTCTGAACGTTTTTTAAACATTTTACCAAAACCAACGAGTATGCACGAAAAACCTTCTGTGTCTAACTTCCAATTTATTACAAATAATTTCTCAGACTTAAATGAACTGGAGCAAATCAAAACAGTATGTGAATCGGGAGCCAAATGGATACAAATCCGATTAAAAAATCAAACAGAAGAAAGCATCCTAAAAATGGGTAAAGACGCTGCTCAGATTTGTAAGCTTTACAATGCCAAACTTATTGTTAATGATCATGTTCATCTGGTAAAAGAGATTGGGGCACATGGCGTGCATCTTGGCAAAGCCGATATGTCTTCCATAGAGGCAAGAAAACTTCTCGGGTCAAATTATATTATTGGAGGAACTGCCAACAATATGGACGATGTTCGCCAACTGTACAAAGCTGGCGTTAACTATATCGGCTTAGGGCCATTTCGTTTTACACATACCAAAAAGAATTTAGCGCCCGTATTAGGCCTGGCTGGTTACAGGCAAATTATACAAAACTGCCAATACGAGGGTATCGATATACCTATTGTTGCTATTGGCGGAATTGACTTGGAAGATGTTTCAAGCCTCATGTCTACAGGCATACACGGCATTGCTCTCTCCTCATCTGTAACGCAAGCCGAAAATATAAGTAACACAACAAAAAAATACCTTAAACAACTCATAAATCCGTTATGCAAAAATTAATAATTGCAGGTCAGGAATTCAATTCCCGCCTCTTTCTTGGAACTGGAAAATTCAGTTCCAATCAACTCATGGAGCAAGCTCTAATTGCTTCGGGAAGTGAAATGGTAACGACCGCTCTTCGTAGGGTCGATATTCAAAATCCGGATGATGACATTTTAAAGCATATCAATCCTGATCGTTTTAGATTATTGCCCAATACCTCAGGTGTTAGAACTGCTAAAGAAGCTGTATTTGCGGCCGAACTTGCCAGAGAAGCTCTGCAAACCAATTGGTTGAAACTTGAAATTCATCCCGATCCCAAATACTTACTTGCCGATACGGTTGAAACTCTAAAAGCTTGTGAAGAATTAGCTAAGAAAGGTTTTATCGTCTTACCCTACATGCAAGCCGACCCTATTCTTGCCAAACAATTGGAGGAAGCTGGTTCTGCTGCTGTTATGCCATTGGGTTCGCCAATTGGCAGTAATAAAGGCCTGATCACTCGTGAGTTTCTTCAGATTATTATTGAACAAGCGAATGTTCCGGTTGTGGTTGATGCCGGTATTGGTGCACCAAGTCATGCAGCCGAAGCCATGGAAATGGGAGCCGATGCCGTATTGGTAAACACAGCAATTGCTGTTGCCAATGATCCGGTTATGATGGCCGAAGCATTCAAACTATCGGTAGAAGCAGGTCGTATGGCTTTCGAAGCCAAACTTGGGCAACAACTTAATACGGCTGAAGCAAGTAGTCCTTTAACGTCATTCTTAGATCTATAAAAATGAGTTTTTCAGATACCTTAAATCAATACGATTGGGACAAAACAAAGGCCGACATCTATTCCAAAACGAAACAAGATGTTTTGCATGCTCTAAACCAATCAAGCTGTAGTTTGGAAGATTTCAAAGCTTTAATTTCTCCTGCCGCTGCACCTTATTTGGAGCAGATGGCACAGAAAAGTATGCTTCAAACTCAAAAGCGCTTTGGGAAAACCATACAGCTTTATGTTCCTCTATATCTCTCTAACACCTGTTCAAACGCTTGTGTTTATTGTGGCTTCAGCCATAAAAATAAAATTGAGCGCGTCACACTTAGCGAAGATCAAATTCTTAAGGAAGCCATGGCTATAAAGAAAATGGGCTTCGATCATTTACTCCTTGTTACGGGTGAGCATCAAAGGGAAGCTGGTTTTGATTATTTGATGCGGGCTATTGAGATCCTTCGGCCTCATTTCTCACAAATTTCGGTAGAGGTTCAACCCATGAGTACTGAGGAATATCAGCAACTTATGAAAGTTGGTTTGCATGCCGTTTACGTTTATCAGGAAACCTATCATCAGGAAAACTACAAAAGTTATCATCCTGCTGGGAAGAAAGCTGATTTTAAATACCGATTGGAAACGCCTGACAGATTAGGAAAAGCGGGCATTCATAAAATTGGTTTAGGCTGCCTACTGGGTTTGGAGGATTGGCGTTCGGACATCTGGTACACCGCCCTTCATTTATCTTATCTTGAGAGAACCTATTGGCAGTCGCGTTATTCTATTTCATTTCCGCGACTGCGTCCTAGTGCAGGAGGTTTCCAACCCAATATGGAAATATCCGATAGGGAACTCCTCCAAGTGATTTGTGCATTTCGCCTGCTTAATCAGGAAATAGAACTCTCTCTCTCGACAAGAGAAACACCCACTTTTCGTGATAATGTCTTTAAACTAGGTATTACTGCCATGAGTGCCGGATCGAAAACCGAACCCGGAGGTTATGCTGTTCATACGAAAGCTCTGGAACAATTCGAAGTTTCGGATCAACGCAGCCCTAAGGAAGTCGAAGAAATGCTTCACAAAAATCAGTACGAAGCTGTTTGGAAAGATTGGGACAAGTTTATGTAGAAATTCAAGGATAAAGGAAAATCAAGGTTCAAGGGTAAAACAAAAAGAAGAAAACCACAGATTCTCACAAATTGAAAACTGATCTTTCGATTATTGAACCTTTAGACCTTTTAATAAAGTGAACCTATGGATATAAAAAAATTAAGCGATTCGGAATTAGAGCGCTATCATCGCCAGATTATTCTCCCTGATTTTGGCGAAGCTGCACAGCTTAAATTAAAGCAAGCTCGTGTTTTAATCATTGGTGCGGGTGGCTTAGCTTCTCCAATACTAAAATACCTCTGTTCTACAGGAATAGGCTGTATTGGTTTGATGGATGGTGATCGTGTTGAAGAGAGTAACCTTCAACGACAAATCATGTACGATCAATCTGATAAGGGAAAATTCAAAGTTGAAGTAAGTGCTCAGAAATTAAAAGAACAAAATCCAAACATAAAAGTAGACCAATTCAATTTTAGATTGACTGGCGAAAATGCTCAGGAACTCTTTCAAGAATACGATTTGATCATAGATGCTTGTGACAATTTTGAGACACGTTATATCATTTGTAAAGCAGCTCAAAAAGCTAATAAGCCTTGGGTGTATGCATCTGTATTTGAATATGGCGGACAGGTTTCTGTTTTCAATTATAAGAGCCAAACTCAATACTCAGATTTATATCCCGAAGCTCCTGAACAAATTCCTTTATCTGATGGAAAAACCATAGGTGTATTGCCTCCTGTTCCCGGGCTCATAGGCATGTTGCAAGCAACTGAAGCTATCAAAATAATTACAGGAATAGGTAAAATCCTTGATGGAGAACTCCTACTCTACAAAGCTTTGGATTTAAGTAGCAGGAAATTCAAGCTTAAAGGAGAAAAAGGGTAAAGGCTAACGTAAATGAGTGAAAAGTAAAAGAGTAAAAAACACGAACTGACACTTGATACTTATTAAACTGTGACCATTAGTCTATCAAACAGTTAGATTAAACAAATTTATCAGCTCCTGTAACTTGATAATCTTTCAACATTTAAATAATACAAATACCAAATAAAACTAAAAGATGAATAAAACAGACATTAACGAATTGATATCGAGGGATGCTTTCCCAAATTCGAAGAAGATCTACATTAAAGGAAAAATGGATGGTGTAAACGTGGCTATGCGTCAAATTAAACTAAGTCCAACTCGAAATTCTGACGATACGCTTGAAGAGAACGAACCCTTAACTGTATATGATACTTCAGGTGCTTATACCGATCCTAAAATTGATATTGATTTAAACAAGGGACTGGCTAAAATCAGACAGCAATGGATTGAAGCAAGAAAAGATGAACCCAATCAATCGCAAATGTATTTCGCCCGAAAAGGTATCATTACACCTGAGATGGAATATATTGCTATTCGTGAAAACCAAGGCTTAAGGGAAGATCAGCTTCAAAAAGGCGAGAAACTTATTACGCCTGAATTTGTACGCGAAGAAGTTGCCAGTGGTCGTGCCATTATTCCAGCCAATATCAATCACCCGGAAAGTGAGCCTATGATTATTGGTAAAAACTTTCTAACTAAGATAAATGCCAATATTGGAAATTCTCCTGTCGATTCAAGTATCGATAAGGAAGTTGAAAAAGCCGTATGGGCCTACCGTTGGGGAGCCGATACCATTATGGACTTAAGTACAGGTGATAATATTCATCAAACGCGTGAATGGATTCTTCGTAATTCTCCGGTACCTGTAGGAACAGTGCCTTTGTATCAGGCTTTGGAAAAAGTAAAAGGTAAATCGGAAGATCTTAGTTGGGAAGCTTATCGTGATACACTTATCGAACAAGCCGAACAGGGTGTCGATTACTTTACCATTCATGCAGGTTTATTGTGGCGTCATATTCGTTACACCGTTAAGCGTACGACAGGTATTGTTTCACGTGGGGGAGCTATTATGGCTAAATGGTGTATGTTTCATCATCAGGAAAGCTTTTTGTATACGCACTTCGATGAGATCTGCGATATTATGGCCAAATACGACATCGCTATTTCATTGGGAGATGCTTTACGTCCGGGTTCCATTGCCGATGCCAACGACAAAGCCCAATTTGCAGAACTGGAAACACTGGGTGAGCTTTGCCAGCGCGCTTGGGATAAAGGTGTGCAGGTTATGATTGAAGGCCCTGGTCATGTGCCGATGCATAAGATTAGAGAGAATATGGAATTGCAAGAAAAGTATTGCAATAACGCTCCATTTTATACTTTAGGCCCTATCACCACTGATATTGCTCCTGGTTACGATCATATCACTTCAGCTATTGGCGGTGCTATGATTGGTTGGTTAGGAACTGCTATGCTGTGCTATGTTACGCCCAAAGAACACTTGGGCTTACCCAATAAAGATGATGTTAAAATTGGTGTAATTACTTACAAAGTTGCTGCTCACGTTTCTGATTTGGCCAAAGGTTTTGTAGGTGCTCAAGTTCGAGATAATGCGATGAGTAAGGCTCGTTTCGAATTCCGTTGGAAGGATCAGTTCTGTATTGCCTTAGACCCTGACACAGCAATGCAATTCCACGATGAAACCTTGCCTGATGAAGGTTCTAAACAATCACACTTTTGCTCGATGTGTGGTGAGCATTTCTGTTCGATGAAAGCCAGTAGAGATGTTAGAGATATGGCTGCAAAAAAAGAACAAAAACAAAAAGAGTTCCAGGAAGCTGGTGGTGAGGTTTACAACTAGTTCACCTGCTACGCTAAACAAAATTGCCCTGTTCACAACGAACAGGGCAATTTTAAGTTATACCAAATTAACATCAAAATCAATCTTATAAAATGTTTCTTTTTAGCTATATCTTCGTTAAAAAAGATGCAAGGTAACTTGGCTATCTCTTACTTTTTTGCCTTGATTTAGCTAAAAATTATTCCATTTTCATTAAAGCTCATTTTGAAATTAAATTGGTATTATTCCTAAATCGAAACTTATCTGATTACTATTTTCTTTGTTATAATATTACCATCAAGTTCCACTTTTAGCAGATATATACTTGCTCCTAATGATAAATTAAAGTAATTCTTCTTCTCGTAAACTTTCTCACGATAAGCAAGCTTGCCACTCAAACTAAACAGACTAACAATGGCACCTTCCTCAGGACGTTTGTTAAGTTCCATATAAAATGCACCACTTGAAGGATTAGGATAGGTAGATACTGCCATTTCTTCGGAATCAATATCCTCAATACCAACGACATTATCAACGCTAACCGTTACTGAAGCTTCTTCAGAATACAACACTCCATCATTAACAACTAATGTAAAGACATAATTTGTTAAAACCTCAACACTTGGTGCCTCAAATTTCGGTTCCGGACTATTAACATCTGAAAGCTCAATACCTTCTGGTGAAGTCCATACATAACTCAACATATCTCCATCAGGATCACTACATCTCAATCCATCAAGCTTAACCATTGAATTTTCAGGAACTAACTGATCTTCACCTGCATTTACAACAGGTCTTTCATTTACATTTTTGATTTGAACCACCAGGTGAACGTCCTCTGAAATATGAATTCCATCCGAAACACGAACCTCTAAGCTGTATAAATCTTTAGATTCAAAATCCAGATTGGAATTGTCAGCAATCGTGATTTCACCACTCGTTGAATTGATGGCAAAAACAGCACCTTCATTGCCACTGGTAATTGCCCAACTGCTATAAGTCGTTCCGGCATCGCCATCGCTTACCAAAACAGTTCCAACACTTGCACCATTTACAGCAGTCTCATCAATAGCGAAACTTTGTGAAGCTGTAACAACCGGAGTTTCATCATTGATATCGTTTACATTTACACGAATAGTTTCAATGGAACTGATATTAACACCATCGCTTACTGTCATTGATAAGCTGTAGCTAGTCGTTGTCTCAAAATCCAAATTTGTATTGTCAGTAATCGTAATCTCACCATTCGTTGAATTGATGGCAAAAACAGCACCTTCATTGCCACTGGTAATTGCCCAACTGCTATAAGTCGTTCCGGCATCACCATCGCTTACCAAAACAGTTCCAACACTTGCTCCATTTACAGCAGTCTCATCAATAGTAAAACTTTGTGAAGCTGTAACAACCGGAGCTTCATCATTGATATCGTTTACATTTACATTAACAGTTTCAGCGGAACTGGTACTAACACCATCGCTCACTGTTACTGATAAGGTGTAGCTAGTCGTTATTTCAAAATCCAAATTTGTATTGTCAGCAATCGTGATTTCACCACTACTGGGATTAATCGCAAAAACATCATCCTCATTACCAGCAACAATTGTCCAATTACTAAAAATATTCGTCGCATCTCCATCACTTGCTAAAACTTTACCTACTCGTACACTAGATCCAACATTCTCATCAACTGAAAAAGTGATAGAATTTACAATAGGGGGGAACTCATTAACATCATCAAGAATAACAGTAATAGTTTCTTCCTCGCTAATATTAACGCCGTCACTTACTGTAAATACAAGTTCAAATTTAGGATTTTGCTCACAATCAATTGCTCCCGGATTATTAATTCGAATCTTTCCAGATATTGGATCTAATACAAAAGCGGAATTCAAATTTCCTTCAACCCAAGAAAAAACATATGAGCTTGTAGGTGTAACATCTATATCTGAAACTTGAATCGTTCCAACAAGCGTATTTTGAGGTTTGTTTTCTTCTATATGCATGACCTGATTTGTCTCAATTATAGGTGCATTATCATTAATGTCTATTACATTAACTGTAACATCTCCAATTGCACTTATATGATCACCATCACTTACTCTGATTTGTAGAAGATAACTTGTTTTATTCTCAGCATCTAAGTGCGTATTATCAACAATCTTGATTTCCCCACTAAATTCATCAATACTAAAGATTCCATCAGCATCTGTCCCTCCAAATATATTCCAATTAGTAAAGCTTGTACCTGCATCGGCATCTGTAACTAAAACTGTTCCGACACTTGTGGTATTGGCAGTATTTTCATTTATATCAAACGATTGACTTGCCGTAATTACAGGTATATTGTCATTAATAGGGTTAACACTAATAGTCACATCCTCTGCTACACTGGTGTTGACTCCGTCGCTTACAGTAATACTAAGCGTGTAGCTAGTCGTTGTTTCGTAATCCAAATTGCTATTATCAGCAATCGTAATCTCACCACTTGCCGGATTGATTTCAAAAATTCCATCACTATTACCTCCGGTAATTGTCCAGTTGGTAAATGTAGTACCAGCATCGGCATCTGTAGCAAGAACTGTTGCCACAATTTCTGCATTTACTGCGTCTTCGTTTATCGAATAACTTTGATTTACTGTAATAACTGGTGTAGCATCATTATCATTAATGGTATAGGTATGAATTGTATTGGTCCCAAGTGTTGCATTTGTAGGATTTGATAGTGTTACGATTACCGTTTCATTATTCTCATCCAACAGATCATTTACAATACTTGCAATCGTGATGTTTTTATTCACATCACCTGCAGTCAGCGTCAAGGTTCCGTCTGCCAAAGTATAATCGGCACTTGTTGCAGTACCCGATACAGCATAATCAACTGTTACCGTTCGACCACTGACTGCTGAAAGATCAACCTGTAAATTCGCACTGGCAAGCGTTTCCGAACCATTGGAACTCGTTGCGTTAAAGTCTACAGTTGGTGTGGCATCATTGTCATTAATGGTATAGGTATGAATTGTATTGGTGCCTAATGTAGCATTAACTGGATTTGATAAGGTAACAATAACTGTCTCGTTACTCTCATCCAACAGATCATTTACAATACTTGCAATCGTGATATTATCATTCACATCACCTGCAGTCAGCGTCAAGGTTCCGTCAGCCAGACCATAATCAGTACCACTTCCACTTGCTGTTCCTGTTACCGCATAATCAACTGTTACCGTTAAACCACTGGCTGCTGAAAGATCAACCTGTAAATTGGCACTGGCAAGCGCTTCCGTACCGTTTGAAGAGGTCGCGTTAAAGGCAATCGTTGGTGTGGCATCATTATCATTAATGGTATAGGTATGCACCGTGTTGGTACCTAATGTCGCATTAACTGGGTTTGATAAGGTAACAATAACCGTTTCGTTATTCTCATCCAAGAGGTCATTAACAATGCTGCCAATCGTGATATTATCGTTCGCATCACCTGCAGTCAACGTCAATGTTCCGTCTACCAAGGTGTAATCAGCACTTGTTGCAGTACCCGTTACTGCGTAATCAACCGTTACCGTTCGCCCACTGACTGCTGAAAGATCAACCTGTAAATTCGCACTGGCAAGCATTTCCGAACCATTGGAACTCGTTGCGTTAAAGTCTACAGTTGGTGTGGCATCATTGTCATTAATGGTATAGGTATGAATTGTATTGGTCCCAAGTGTTGCATTTGTAGGATTTGATAGTGTTACGATTACCGTTTCATTATTCTCATCCAACAGATCATTTACAATACTTGCAATCGTGATGTTTTTATTCACATCACCTGCAGTCAGCGTCAAGGTTCCGTCTGCCAAAGTATAATCGGCACTTGTTGCAGTACCCGATACAGCATAATCAACTGTTACCGTTCGACCACTGACTGCTGAAAGATCAACCTGTAAATTCGCACTGGCAAGCGTTTCCGAACCATTGGAACTCGTTGCGTTAAAGTCTACAGTTGGTGTGGCATCATTGTCATTAATGGTATAGGTATGAATTGTATTGGTGCCTAATGTAGCATTAACTGGATTTGATAAGGTAACAATAACTGTCTCGTTACTCTCATCCAACAGATCATTTACAATACTTGCAATCGTGATATTATCATTCACATCACCTGCAGTCAGCGTCAAGGTTCCGTCTGCCAAAGTATAATCGGCACTTGTTGCAGTACCCGTTACTGCGTAATCAACCGTTACCGTTCGCCCACTGGCTGCCGAAAGGTCAACCTGTAAATTGGCACTGGCAAGCGTCTCCGAACCATTCGAAGAAGTCGCGTTAAAGGCTACAGTTGGTGTGGCATCATCATCGTTTATTGTTACAGTTTTTTGTTGAATTCCATTCTCAGCTCCATTTGTTACAGAAGAAATATCAATTATTACTGTTTCATCATCTTCATCCATCACATCTGTATTTGATGACAACAATACAGAGTTTGATGTATTCCCTACTGTAACTGATATTAATGATGCTGCTAAAGTATAGTCTGTTCCTGCACCCGTTGCTGTTCCTGAAAGTGCAAGACTTACGGTTACATCTTTATTGAAGCTATGTGATAATGTTGCCTTTACATTTGTTGATCCACTAGTTTCTGCAATTGTACTAGTAGGATCCAAGCTAAGAGTTACCGTAGGTTCACCAATAACTGTCAAAGTAGCGGTATAAATTGAGGCACTATAAGCAGTACCATCGTACACAACAAATTCAAAGGAACTACTTATTCCGTTATTATTAATGTATTGTAAATTACCATTATCCAAATCGGTTTTACTTACATTGGCACCATCGCTTAGCTCTTCTCCTAAATCATAATCATCCCCGTTATCAGCATCAAGATATAAAATGCCGTTTGCAGGAACAGAATTAACTCCTATTTTAACCATTTCGTCTCCATCTACATCAGAATATCCAAAATCAGAAGTGGCAAATGTATATGGCGTTCCTTCATAAATTGTTGAAGCTGTAAAATCTGATCCTGTGGGGTTATCGTTAACAGCAACTATAGTAAAATTAACTGATGCTGCACTTGATGTATCCGTTCCATCGTTGGTCGTAAACGAAATGGTAGCAACATTGGTTCCACTTAGATTAGGCGTGGGTGTAAAAGTTGCAGCATCTAAAGCTGCATTAATATTGGCTAATGTTCCGGCTGCTGTAAAACTTGATGTACCATTGCCACCACCACCAAAGGTAATACCTGTAGTTCCTGTAGTAAGCGTTCCTCCTGTTATCGTAAATGTAAGCGTCTGGTCATCTCCATCTGCATCTGCCACTTGAATGTCATTTGCCAAAGCAACATTCGTATCATCCTCAGTCACGCTTGGTGCACTTGGTACGATAGCTGTTGGGGCTGAATTCATTGCTAGATTACTTATAGTGATATCACTATAAATGAAATTCAATGTTTCATTCGACAAATTTTTTCTTATTTGAAAAACAATTTCGGCAACATTATTAATGGGTATTGTTGTTCCATTATCAAAAAAACTAGCTAAACTAGTACTGGATGATGTTAACTTCTTAATCGCGTTAAGGCTCATTGTTTGAATGACAGTCCCAAATTTATCTTTAAAGGTAACAGTTGATGTGTTTACAATATCTTCTCCTGATGAAGAATAATCATAAAAATTCATTCCTTCAAAAGTAAAATCATCTGCGTCTTTAGCTTTGATGGTAAAATCGGAGTTAACTCCTGTGTGTATCCATGTGCTACCACCTTCATTTTTCATAACGTTACTAATTACAAGATTAGCATTGTTAGCCATTGTTTTAAAGCCAGTGCCACCAGAATCATTTGCCCCTAAATTTGCAAAATTTGTTTGTGCGCTAGTATTAAATGCCAAGATTGATAAAAACAAAAAAGTAAATGTTTTAAATAATTTTTTAGGCTTGTAGAATTGTTTCATAATATATCGCATTTGAAGTTTGGATCTGTTAAAAAATTAAGGATATCTATATCGAGTGTTAGCTAAACACACAAATAAGGATTCTGCCAGCCACTAACATTCTCCTTATGAATCTTTTCGTAAGTTGCATGATTATACTGCATGGCTTTTCCCTGTTCAATAACAATCTTGGAAACAGAGTTAGCATGAAATGCAATTTTCTCGATATCGATAAGGGGAGTGGCGTATTCTGAGTTCAGAAAGAATGAGCGTTTACCTCTTGGCCCTTCAATGGTTTCAGTTTTGAGTCTTTTTTTAATCTCATTCCAATCTCTTTTTTGGAATTCGGGTATCAATTTCTCAAACAAAAGACCTGTTTCATACCCTAAAAGGGTGTAAAAATCAGGTTTTTGTCCTGCAAATCGATTCACCTTTTGTTTGAATTGAAGATTGGTCTGTTCTTTTGAGTGATAGTTCCACATAGATGCCGAATAAAATTTCAAATCCAAATTACTCACTTGCTTTAGTATTTCGTCGGAAGCCATATGTGCACTTACAATTAGAGGAATCTGCTTGTTTAAACCCGATTTGCAAAATTCATCGTAGAACTCGAGGGCTTCGTTACCACAAAAAAGAGCATGTATAAATGAGGGAGAAGCTTTTTTTAACTGTTGAAACAGTTCTTGTATTTGTTCTGTTACCTGCGAACCTTCGGGATTATAATTGAGTACATGGAAATCCAACTCACTGGCGCCAGCCATTGCAACTCCTTGTCGAAAAGCTGATTGCAAATGATAACCCCCATCATAAATTGGTGTGATGACTGCACCTTTCTCTCCAAACTGCTTATGTGCCCAATCTCCCAAAGCAAATTGCGATTGCCACATCTGAAAACTGTTAAAAAACACATTATCGGATATATGGTGGGTATAGGGAATATATTCTCCTGTATCGAAGAAGAAACCCATCTTTTTCCGATTTTCGATGCTTGGAATAATAGATGGCAGTATCCTATAACTGATTAATCCAGAAAGGATATCAACTTGGTTGAAATTTAATAATTTATTTGCAGCTTCTATAACCTGCTTTTCTCCTCCCTGTCCAATATACTCAGGTATTATTTGAAAGATATTGTGATATTTTTCAGGAATGGCAGAATAAAAGCCACTGATAAGGCTAGGAACCATCTCTGGATAGATGGACGAGTAAGGGGCAAGAAAACCTATCTTAATATTTTTAATCATTCTGAAGTGAAATTGGGTTAGCAAAAAGAAAAAAGATGAGACATAAAGAAGCCTCATCCTTGCTTGTTAATTTTGTCTAGGAGGAAAAATCCCTTCCATGCACATAATATAATTTGTTACTAAATATGGTTGACGGTTTTCATGGAATTCATTTTCTCCTGTGTCTTGAACTGCTATACTTCCGCCATTGATAGCAATACCATTCATCTCAATAGTTGGAGTATCTGAGTTATAAAGCGTATCCCCTGCATTAAAACCATCCTTTGTAGCTCCAAAAGTAGTGGCATTATTGCTACCTGGAATGCTTTCTGTTCCCGCTGTATCACTTGCCATAAATTTCACATCTACCGAAGAAAGAGCTGCGATATGTTTGTGAGCTGGTAATTGGCTCTGAACAAGTCTTATTTGTTCATAACCGCCAAACCAACCCATCGCATTTGGAGTAAGACCAATACCACTCCCATATCCTATAGGAACACGTCCTCTAAAATCAGGTAATTTAAAATTAGTTCTACCATCCCCGCCATAAGTGATGCCCAAGAGAGCAAAAAGTGCGTTATTTTCACTAATAGTAACTATCTGCCCCCAACAAAGAGCCCAATATTTTGGAGCCCACTTAAGTGGCCACAAACCGATGAAAGAAAGAAATGCATCCATAGTTAAAAATTTAAATGTTGATATAATTAATTATCCCAAAGACATGAGTTAGCAGAAAGAATCAGGCAAATAAGAAGAAGTCTGATACCAACATTTATTTACTGTCTTGGAGGAAAAATCCCCTGCATACACATGATATAATTGGTCACTAGATAAGGTTGACGGTTCTCATGAAACTGATTTTGTCCTGTATTTTGAACGTCAATGCTTCCACTGTTTATAGCAATACCACTCATGTCAATAGTCGGATTATCTGAATTATAAAGCGTATCTCCTGCATTAAAACCATCTTTTGTAGCCCCAAAAGTAGTGGCATTATTGCTGCCAGGAACACTTTCTGTTCCCGCTGAAGTGCTTGCCTTAAATTCCACAGATAATGCTGAAAGAGCCGCAGAATGCTTGTGAGCTGGTAACTGAGTCTGGTCGAGCTTAACACCTTCGAAACCACCTAACCAACCCATTTGATAGGAGGATAAGCCTATTCCTTGACCATATCCAACAGGAACACGTCCTCTAAAATCTGGAAGTTTGAAATCTGTTCTCCCATCACCACCATAGGTAATTCCTATTAAGGCAAAAAGGGACGTGTTTTCATTTATAGTAATTGTTTGACCCCAACAAAGAGCCCAGTAACGAGGCGCCCAATCAAGAGGCCACAAACCGATAAACGAAAGAAATGCATCCATAATTGAAAATTTTAATGTTAGTATAATTAGTAGGAAAGAAAATTTAGATATTAAAAAAAACACAAAATGCTTGATATCGATCCCTTACTAACTTCTTGTAGGGTAAATACCTTGCAGACATATAATGTAATTTGTAACTAAATAGGGTTGGCGGTTTTCATGATACTGATTTTGTCCGGTATTTTGAACTTCAACACTTCCTCCGTTTATGGCAATACCGCTCATGTCAACAGTAGGTGTATCAGAGTTATAAAGCGTATCTCCTGCATTAAAACCATCTTTTGTGGCTCCAAAAGTAGTGGCACTATTAGTTCCAGGAATACTTTCCGTTCCCGCTGAAGCACTTGCCTTAAATTCCACAGATACTGCCGAAAGAGCTGCTTCATGTTTATGAGCTGGAAGTTGATTCTGGTTTAGTCTAACCTGTTCAAAACCACCAACCCAACCCATCTGATTAGGAGATAGACCTTTCCCTTGACCATATCCAACAGGGACACGTCCCCTAAAATCAGGGAGCATAAAGGTTGTAGTGCCATTTCCACCATAAGTGGCACCTATTAAAGAAAAAAGTGCAGAATTGTCATTAACAGAAATAGTTGCCCCCCAACAAAGAGCCCAAGCACGTGGCGCCCATTTAAGAGGCCATAATGCGATAAAAGAAAGAAATGCTTCCATAGTTAAAAGATTAAAATGATAATATGATTAATAGTAATTAAAAGTTACGTCCATTCTTATCTCACTTATGAATAAGCCATCCCACCTTACCTTGTTTCATACATTAATAAATATACTTCCTCCAAATTTGGAAATCTCTTTAACTCTGGCAAATGAAGCTTTAAAAGCTACATTTAAGATAATAAATAACAACCCATACGATAAAAACAAAACATAAATAAAATACAAAACTTAATCAAAATCATACAACAAAGTGCACCTTTACATTAAAACACAATAAATCAATACGAACATGTGAGAATTCAAACTTAAAGTCATAAAAATGACAATACACCCAACAATAACATTTAACAAAATACAATGATTATAAATATACAAAATATTTTTATTATTTACATAAGTATAATTTACATTTTTACCCAGCAGGTAATCTCTGCAATAATCCTCATTTTGTTCACTACAAAAATCGATTATTATTTACTTTTAACATCATAGAATATAATACAACAGCCCTGTTCAGAACGAACAGGGCTGTTGTATTTTTCGACTTTGTAATTCAACTCAAATTAATAGAAGTTAATTTATAATCTGAAGGGTATTTTTGAAGACATCAATTAACTACATATTTCTCTAATTCGAGAGAATTTATAAATTTCAAAAAGGTTAAATAGCCAGTAAAAACTCTTCATCATTCTACATCCGAATAAGTGGCTTTATTCTTTCTTATATACTCCAAACAATGATTCAATACAGGATCTCCTCCATTCATATATTCAAAAGCAGAATAAGGAATCAAAATATCTGGTTGTATAACACCCTCCTTCTGATTGCTATACTCATCCATCTCCATCCCTGAAATCACAATAACAGAATTCTGAAAACTAGAAATAATAACCTCTCCAAATTTTAATGCATTATGAGCCAGAGGCTCCCCAACCAAGATACCAAATTTATTGTATTGCATAATGTTTGCAAAAGTTGAAGCTGTAGAAGCCGTGTACTTGCTAACAAGAATATAATAATTCATTTTGCCTGCATATCGAGATTTGTCTAAAGGACAATTACGTACAATATAGTCTTCAGGCGTATTGCAAACTTGTCCAATTTGATCCTCAGAAAAACCATAATCCAAAGTTTGTTTAGAAACTTTTATTCGAGATGCTTTTAAATATTCAATACTATCTTTGGGGCTAAATAAAGAAATCAACTCATCAAAACGATCGCCTCTGCCTCCTGGGTTTCTACGAACATCAATTATGATATCTTTAAACCCTTTACTTTGTACTCTCTCAATAAATTTCGATAAACGCTTGATCATGTATTTATTGTTATCGAAATTATGAATTCCAAAATAACCCGTTTGATAATCATCATATAACTTTTGGGGGTAATATTCATCCTTAAAATAATATTTATTCAAAGGAATACCGTCTATCGTAATCTCATAATTTGTATTTTTCCTTTGAAACTTAATCGTATACTTTGGAGCAAAACAGAAATGATTTTGCGCTTGGGTAAAACGCGAATCTAAAAAACGATGGTGATAAGTATATTTGACAATTTCTTTATCAGTTCTATCATTAATAGAAACAATTCGATCTCCCTTCTGCAATTCTGAATTTAAACTTTTATCAATAAGCAACGTATCACCAATACACAATAAAGAGAATGGCCACACCAGTATATGCTTATTCTTCAACTTAACACCTTTTTTAAGCTTAAGTTGCGGATAAATTAAAAAATGAGGATCGCCATAAGTTATGGTATCGTAAGCCTTGCGATATTGGTAGATGAATTCAGTTTCGCAAATAGAATCCTGAGGGAACGTTTTAGCAACTTCTGTAACTAAGGAATCAAAAGATACTTCTGATATGGAGTTAAAAGGATTAGGATGTATTTCCTTAATACTTTCCTTCGATCTCATTAAATTATCCTTAGAAATCAGGTATTTATTATTCTTCAAATAATCGGTATAGTTCGTCTGATCAGTTATTTTAATGCTTTGGCAACTTGACACAAGAATGACTGCCATTATAATATAATAGATATTTTTCATTTGAAACTTTAGTTGATTGAAATCCTTATTGCGGTCTCTCTTTAAGGAAATAAAGACAAAAAAATATAGTATGCCTTATCAGATTAATAAGGGCATACTATAATATTGGGAAGTGATTAGATTAGTTTAATTACAGATTTATTCTAAGCTTTATACCTGGGGTAACATTTTTCAAGAAATCATTAAAATAAACTTGTGGAACCAATGTTACATTCTTATGAACTCTATGGCTAACGCCTAATCGAAAAGAATCTTTTACAAACAAATCTCCATTTCCTTTGGCCAAATAACCTAAAGTTAAACCATACCAATTAGGCCTGGATGGATTCATAGAAAAATTTCGAGAATACCCCAGGCTTACCCAGTGGTTAATATTTTGCTCCCCTGACGAGAAATCATACATCCATTCGTAACCTAATTTAAAAGCTTGCTGGTATCGTAACTTAGCTCCAAATTGCAAAATCATATCGGCATAGAAACTACCATTCCACTCGCCTTTTACATTTTCAAGAGCTATACCTCCATTTAATACGATCATATCGTTAGGGTGAGGATGCACAGCACGTTTATAAATTAAATCAACTGATTTATCTTGCTTCACTTTCATCCAAACCACCAAAGGTGTTTTCTTTAGCCATCCCTTATTGGAAGTATTCATTTGAGCTTCGATATCTTTCAAAACAATTGAAAAATCATAAGATTCCAGTTCTTTTAACTGCTCTAATTTATCGAAGTAGATTGCTAATTCTGAATTTAAATCGAGTTTATGTTTTCCTTTAATAAATAATGCAATTGACTCCTCCGTTGGAAAAATAACTTTAGCTGGGGGTGTCATTTCTTCAAGGCTTATCGTATTTTCAACGATTTTTACATAAGATTCTGTTGCACCACGAGTTACGCCACATTTTATATGCATTGCCCTAGTCTCATCCATATTTTTAATGTTTAATACGGCCCAACGTTTCATAAAGCTTCCCAGTGTCTTATTGATATTCAGTTCTTTTGACAAATTGTTATCACCATCGTAATTGCATCTATATTCAATTGTTGTTCCATTGGGCATTTGCATACGAATGGTATCTGAATAGAAGCTTGTTTTTTCATTAGAGAAGGCCTGAAATGAAAGCAAAAGCAGAAGTGCATTTAGTATTCCTATTTTATAATTCATGAGTCTGATTTTAGTCGTTTCTTAATTCTATTTACTTGCTGTCAATATCTCGAAACAATGGCGCCGATGTTTCAGAGCTAGAACTGCTATTTCTAAATTTTAAAGTCAGTCTTTTATTGGGAAGTTGATTTCTCTTTTTTTGCTTAGGTTTTTCACTTGCAAGTGCCAAAAGAGCTTCCTCATCTATATCAATTGATAAATTACCGGATTGAGAAGGTGCCTGCAATTGTTCAATTTCCATCACATAACTCTTTTCGATTCTGGCCCAATGCCATTCAAGGTTTTTCACACTATCTCTCAAAAAGGCAAACTGCATTTCAAATTGGTTCACATCCTTCTTTAATCGAAGATTCTCTATTTTTAAACTTTCGTATTGTTTTGACAATGCTGCAAGAGTTTTTTGCATTGCAGAAGATTCAACCTCTTTTATTTTAGTTCTGTAAACAACCTTTTCTTCAATCGTTTTCTCAATAACAGGTTTGTTAATCTCTTTACTTTGATTTAAAACCAATGATTCATTCTTTAGTTTTAGATTTTTTTGAGCTTGAAAAGACAATAGTAATGCCCCCGAAAGCAATAAGATAATAGCTACTGAAGCGACCTTATACCACGAAAAATAAATTACAGGCTTCACTTTTTTCTCATTCATCGAAGTCCAAAGAGCAGATTTATCAAAATCCATCTCATTCTTCTCCTCATCCCAAGCATGCATGGCTTCTTTCATTTGATTTTCAACGAACTGCTTCATAACTCATTTCAGTTTTATTAATCATTTCTTTTAAAAGACGACGTGCCTTACTTAATTGCGATTTTGATGTTCCAACAGTTATACCCAACTTTTCTGCGATCTCATTATGTTTGTAACCTTCAATAGCGTACAATGAAAATACAGTTCTATAGCCGTGTGGTAAGGTAAAAACCATGTTTATCAAATCCTTTTCCAACAAAAGTTCATCACTGGTGATTTCCGATTCTTCTCTTTCATCTATCAATTCAAGTGTAGGTGCAAAACGAATATCTTTTCTTATACTCATTAAAGATTGATTGATAACAATCTTTTTCATCCAGGCTTTAAGTTGAACTTCCTCTTCAATATCAGTTTTTCCAATAGCATCGAAAATATTCAAGAAACTTTGAGAAATCACCTCCTCACATTCCTCCCTATTTTTCAAATAGCGGAAACTAACTCGAAACAAATAGTCAGCATAAGTACTGAATAGGCTCTCCTGAGCTTTAGGTTTCTTTTTCTTTAATGCATGAATCAATTTCCTCACTTAACAACTGTCTTTTTTAATTGTCTGATACCCTTATAATGCAGATTATTGACAAAGGGTTGCCCGGAACATAAAATATTTTAGAAATAAAAAAGCTGTAATCAATCGACCACAGCTTCTATATTATTCAAACAAATATGTTTATTCTCCTGTATTACTTTTAATAAAAGCATGGATTAATTCCAATGCTTTATCCTTATCTCTGGCAAATATTTCAACACTAACCGGATCTAACCCTCCTGCAGCAACTTGCCAAGGTGCAATACTTCCCATCATCTGATTATTCATACTTGCAATAATCCCATTATCATTTAGAATATCGGTAATAATTTCCGAATCAACAGGATTACCTCTATAAATCTCAATTAAATCTGTATCCTTTTCCATAATCGATATGCTTTAAATTCTTTTCAAATTATTGTCAACTCCTTGAGTTTATCGTTTTGAAAGTTTTTCCTTTAAATCAATCATTTTAGCAGTCATTTCCTTATTCTCAGGGTCTTTGCCAATAAGAATATCAAGGTTTTCTTTAGCTTCTTTAATTTCACCAAGACTTTCCAATGAAAGAACCATTTTATACCAAAGCTTATTATCCTTTGTCACATCTGCAAAGCAAGCAGCTACTTCAGCAGCTTTTTTATGCTCATTGGCTTTGCTTAACTTATCCCAAATACGATAAAGATGATCTTGCCCAATATGATACTTATTAGAATCAGCCGTAGTTGTTATCTGAGTGTATTTTGCCATTACAGCTTGTTCTCCTCCTGTTTCGATTGCTTTTAAAAGTGTATCGACCATAATACCTTTAGGTTCACCAACCTTTAGCATTTTAAATTTATCGTAAATCAATGTCGAGTATGGAGGAATAATATCTCCAGCACCTTTAGCACCATAGGCAATCGAATCTGGGAGAATAGCAACAATTTCATCACCTTCTCTAAGTAAAAGACTCACCTCAGCAAATCCTTTAATTACTCTTGAATAACCTGCCACATAAGTAAATAAAGAATCAGGCATTTCAGCACTGGTCCAAATCACCTTATCGTTTACCTTAAGACTCAAATAAGTTCCCAAATCACAACCTGGCTCAACTTTTCGTCCCTGACCAATTTTCTCGTAATAATATTTTAAGCCACTTACAGTTTGAATGGTGTCACCCAGTACAATTTTCTTTTCCGATTTTTTCGGTGTATTACAAGCACTTAAGCCAACCAGAGCACATAGTGTCAGTAAATAAATCTGCTTCATTCTTTGAATTGTTTTATTTAGGTTTAGATGAGGAAAGATACATGCATTCTTCCTTTTATCCCCAAATTTTTAGCTTAAGTTTTCTTTTAACTGGTTCAACACCTTACACAGGTCTTTCCGTTCGCTTTCAGTATAGATAGAGAAATCGTACGTCTGATATCTTCGTTCCTTCGTGATAAATTCTACCCGATCTTTTTCGAGTACGATATCGTAAAGATCTTCGACTTCTAGTTTTTTTGCTCGTTGGGATACGTTTTTAAAAACAATATTCTGGGGATTAATGATGATGGTATTGGCTTCGCGAATTAGATTTTTACCATAAGCCGCAGCTAGAAAACTAAACACTCCACCAATAAATAAAATCATATAAAAGCGAGACAAAGGGTATTCTATCATAAACACGCCAACCGAACCAACAAGCATTTCAATTAGACCTAACACATAGTATCCCTTTCGCTTAGTTGCAGCAAAAGGTCGCCGAGCATTAAATTTCAATTCAAAATTTGTTGCGTTCATAATGAATTCATGGTTAATGGTTAATTCTAATTCACCTTAGCTAGCTGATAATCAAGCCCTATTTTTTATCTACAGACTGTTTCAAACATTAGAAAACACCCAATAAATTTACATATTATTTTATTATTGATAGATTTAATTATAGAATTAAGAATTTATATAAATAGTAAGATGATCTGTATTGCTATATTAGAAATAAAGCCGAACACTTGAACTAAACTGTCTTTTAATTCAGCTTAACTTTTGTTGTATTGTTCTATTCCTTCTTTATAAGTTTTGATAGCCCTTTCTCTAGCAAATTTATGCTCGACAATTGGAATAGGATACTCAATTGAATTAATTTCGGGTACCCATTTTTTGATATACTCCAAATCAGGATCAAATTTTTTAACTTGTTCGGAAGGATTAAATATTCTAAAATATGGTGCAGCATCACAGCCAGTTCCGGCAGACCATTGCCAATTCCCATTATTTGAGGACAGTTCATAATCCAGTAGTTTACTTGCAAAGTAAGCCTCTCCCCATCTCCAATCGATTAGGAGATGTTTACACAAAAAACCTGCAACAACCATTCTAACCCTGTTATGCATATATCCCGTAGCATTTAATTCTCGCATTCCTGCATCAACCATAGGATATCCAGTTTCTCCATCTTTCCATTTCCCAAATTCTTCCAGATTATTTCGCCATTCAATATGATCGTACTTACTTCTAAAATTTGATTGAACAACATTAGGAAAATTAAAAAGGATTTGCATAAAGAAATCACGCCAGATTAATTCATTAAGAAAAGCTTGATTTGTGAAGGTTTTTTGTACGACTTGCCTAATACTAACCGTTCCGAATCGAAGGTGTGGAGAAAGATAACTTGTTCGGTTTAAAGCTGGAATATTCCTATTCTTCTCATAATCTACAAGATGATCAAGTTTATAATTTACTACCTTAATGGATGATCGCTTAAACCCTAAATTCGACAAACTTGGCAAAGGAAAGTTTTCTTTTAAGAAATTTGCCCCTGATTCGGAACTGTAGTTATGGATTTGTTCCTCACTAAACCTCTTCAGCCACTTATTTTTATACGGGGTGAAAACAGTATAAGGAGTTTTGTCAGCTTTTAATATTTCTTCTTTGCAAAAGATAACCTGATCTTTATATAAATTCAGTTTGACTCCATAATTGGTTAAAAGAAGTTCAATGTTCTTATCTCTTTGAATAGCGTAAGGTTCATAATCTTCATTTGCATATACATCCTGAACATCAAAATCCTTAAATATATTTTTCCAGATCGTTTCGGGGCTTCCTTTTTTACAATAAAGACTGCTATTAATACTTTTAAGCTTATCTGAGATAACACTCAACCGATCGTGAATAAACGAAATGCGGGAATCATCTGGTTCCAACTCATTAATAATATTCGTATCAAAAATAAAAAGAGGTAAAACAGGGCTCGAGCTTTTAAGCGCCTCAAATAATCCACGATTATCTTCAAGTCTTAAATCTCTTCGAAACCAAAATATAGAAACCTTTTGCTTTTTCATAAATCAATTAAATACAACAATTGGATTTTTAAATTTAACAAAAGCATTAAATTAGAACTGCATAATTGCGACATAAGTTTTAATCCTTCATAAACAAGACAAAAAAAAGAAAGTATTTTCATACTTTCTTTTTAATAATACTCACAGTTGTGAATATTGACACTTACATCTGGATATTATCCCAATATATAATTGAATGTTCTTCGCTTTCCTTCTTTCATCAAAATCACTTGATTCAAACTGGCTGAAATCACTCTAAACTTATCTCCTTTGTACTCAACAAAAACGTGAAGACCTTCAACCGTATAATTTTTTAAATTTACAACAGTCATTTTCCCTTTCAGAATAGTAGGCGTTTTCTTATTGTAAGGCATTTGTACAATTTCCTTTAAACGAAAATTATTACGGCGCTCAACTACCTTTTTAAATTCATCAATATTTAGGGTTCTATTCGAATAAGCTACACCTGTTAAAATAACCTCGGCCGTATTGGTACTATTGCTCCAAGCATTATAACGATGCCCCTCGGTATGATCACTCGATAAATGAACCACGTTAGCTCCAAGCATAGCAGCACGTATCTTCAACTTTCTGGTTGCCTTATTCTTAATCTTATTCAAATTCGAAAGAGCTGTTCCAGCTTTTACCTTCGACGATACATCACCTAGCTTAAATAAACCATCAACTTCATCGTCAATTGTAGTAGTCACTACCTTCTCCCAATCTTCCCAGCCATTCACCTCCTTATAGCCTGTCGATTCAGCAAAAACTTCTTTTCTCCCCGAAGAATAACTAATCTTCTGAATCTTATTCTTATTTATAGATATCAAAATGTCCTCTTCAGGATAAGAGTATTTCACATTCTCGTCTGCGATTTCCTTAATCTTACAAACGATCATTTTATTGTTAGTAAAAATAGTATCTCGTTTTTGAGCGAATGTTGAACTGCAACATAAAATAGCAGCTAATAGAATGGTTAGTCTCATGTTTGGGATTTTTAATTATTTTATTGTGTTTGTATTTGATTTTTTCAGTTGGCATTTTCGATAAACAATAAGTCAATCTTAAATACATAATGTTTAAAATATTAAATCTCTCTCACAAACTTCCCTCCCAAACATATCGAGATATTCTATCACAAACAGCTTCCTATTTTTTTCAAAATATTGTCAAATTTATGAAAAACAAAAAAACTGACAAACTTTGAATTATTATTTTCATAAATATCAAAAACCAAGCCAAAAGTGAATTTAGCTGCAATATTTTTTTTATATACATAAAAAAATTTATCAAAAGCCTAATTTTATTAAGGATACATTTTTTTTGATTCGATTACCTAAGTCCAATATAATTCGTATTTTCAAACTGATTTTTCCAAACCCCAACACCACTATGCCGAATAAAAGAACCTTCTCAATCCCCCAAACCTTTCTCTTATATATTGTTGTATTTTTTGCTTGTTCAGCAATCCTTAGCAGCAGCTTATACCTCTTTTTCGAATACCGAAATTTTAAAACAGAAAGCAAAGCACGAGAATCATCCTATATTGAAACACAAAAGGAGCTTATAAAACACCAAGTTGAGCAGGTTTTAGAGCACTTAGATGTAAGCCGCGATATTCGAATCAACCAAGTTAACGAAATATTGATTCATCGTGTCAATCAGGCTTATCTTTTGGTGGAAAATCTATATCAAACTAATAAGGGAAAATACAGAAAGGAAGCTATCTTACAAATGGCTCGCGAAGCGCTACGCCCTTTAAGGTCTAAAGAAATTCGCGGCGATTATTTTATTATCAGAACCAATGGAGAAGAAGTTCTTTACCCCGCACATCCAGAAGTTGAAGGCTCCAATTTTTTAGATATGCCGGATTCGCCTGAAAAGGACATCGTTCGTGAAGAGATTCGTATTGCATTAGAAAAAGGTGAAGGTTTTGTACAGGGTAATACCGAATCTTTCCCCACCAATCAAGCATTTAGCTCTCCTTCGGTTATTTACGTCAAATACTTTAAACCTCTTGATATTATAATTGGTACTGGCGAATACATTCCCGACATTGAAGAAGATATAAAAAAGGAAACCAAGCAATACATCAAAAACATACACTACGGCGTTAACCAAAAGATCTTTATTAACACAACCGATGGTGTCGCTATTATCGCTAATTCAAAAAAATACCAAGAAGGGCAAAATATTTTCGATTTGAAGGATATGAGTGGCTTCAAATTTATAAAAGCTGAAATAGAAACATCGAAGAATCTTAATGGGGGTTTCACCACGTTCAACTGGATTGACGATGAAACCAATAAAATAGGTCAATGCATTTCCTTCGTTAAAGCTTATCCCGAATGGGATTGGGTGGTAGGCGCTTGGTTCGATCTTAGCCTAATAGAAACCAACATTAGCGAGAGTATTCAGCAAATGAAAAAGTCGCAAATAAAAAAAGCGGCTGGCATACTTCTGCAAATCCTATTGATTCATGTCATTATCCTACTAATATTCCGATATGTGGCAATCAAAACCAAAAAGAACACCACCATTTTTATTCGATTGTTAAAAAAAGCGATTCATACAAACACCAATATCGAAAAAGGAAAGCTTAGCTATACCGAATTTCATACCATCGCTGATGCTACGAATAAAATAATAGAGAACAAAAAGCTAGCTGACGAAGAATTGAAAAAAAGCGAGATGCAATTTAAATCTCTTTTCGAGATTGCTCCTATCATGATTTTAGGCATAGATAATAATCGAAAAATTACCCTTTGGAACAACGAGTGTGAAAGAGTTACGGGATATTCTCTAACTGAAATTCAATCCGTTGATAACCCCATGAAAATGATGTTGAAGCATGAGGAAGAATATCAAACCTTGCTTTCTCATATGTTAAATCCCAATGGGCAATTCTTTGAATATACAATCATCGATAAGAATAAGGAAGAACGCAATCAGTTTTGGGCAGGTTTCAAAAGTCCTTCAGGATTGATTATTGGTGTTGGGTATGACACCACCAAATTAACAAAAACACTAACCGAGTTAAATATTACAGCCGATAAGCTTCAGGAGGCTAATCATACTAAGGATAAGTTTTTATCAATTATCGCTCACGATTTAAAGAATCCATTTAATGCCATTGTTGGCTTCTCCGATTTGTTATGCTCTAGCTATTCTGATTTAGATGATGACACAAAACTTGATCTAATTAAAGATATCCAACATTCGGCCAAGCTAAATTTCAACCTGCTCGAGAAAATGCTGGAATGGGCCATGAGCCAATCCGATCAAATTCCATTCAAGCCTCAGAATCTTGACTTACAAAAAATCATAAATGATTCTAGTTCTTTTGCATCCTATCAAGCTAGTCAAAAGAATATAAAAATAACATCCAACACAGGTGAAAACATTCCTATTTTTGCTGACGAAAACATGCTTACCAGTCTGCTCCGTAACTTAATTTCCAATGCAATAAAATTTACTCCTGAGGAAGGAGAAGTGCAGATTAAAACAGAAGCTCTTAAAGAGGATATCAAAATATCCATCAAGGACAATGGTGTAGGAATGAGCCAGGATAATATTGAAAAATTATTCCGTACCGATGCTAAGGTACAAACGACAGGCACTAGTGATGAAAAAGGAACTGGGCTTGGTCTTCTTATTTGTAAAGAGTTTGTTGACAAACATGAAGGAAAAATTTGGGTTGAAAGCCAAATAGACGAAGGCTGTGAATTCTTTATTACTTTTCCTAAAAAAAAATAAAAATCTTACATTAAAAAAACGCAAAGCTAATACACAGCTTTGCGTTTTCTTTTGAATTTTAATCTCATACCACGATCTATCTATGTATCATGGCTTCGAATGTTCTCACTAAATTTTCGAAATCCGGATAAATCTTTTCTGCATTTTCAATGGTTTGATCTTTTAATAAAAGCATCAACTTGGTTTTGCCCTCTTTATTATATAAGAAATCAATAAATGCACCTCCTATCGGATAAGATAAACCTCTCTCGTATTCTGTTGGCGACTCCCATAATTCTAACAAATGGAATCCCTCTTCAGGGAAAGCCTTTCTTGCCTCATCCATCTTGTTACGAACCGTTTGATCGAAATACACACATATACCTTCGTTTATCAACTTACTTTTCTTAGTTGGTTTTACAGCTATATCACACAGTATATGACAAATTTCGTGTCCTTTAGTTTGTTTATACCAAGCATTAATAATCTTTCGTTTCGAACTGGCAAAGCCCAATGGCCTCCCTAACATATCGTAAGCTTCCTCCCTATCCTTCCAAACAAACAAATCAATTTTTTTGCTTAGTTCAGCCTTAAAAAAATGATTTATATTCTCATAAGCCTTCTCATGTTGAGCCATGTATTGTTCTATATTTTCAATTACCATTTCATCTTGAAAGTGAAAACGAATGTGTTCTGTTTCTCTTAAGTTCCATTTTTGAAAAAACTTATTTTCCTGAAAGCGCATTAACATCTTATGAGCATAGCGCGTGCAATTTCTCGTAGCTTTCATCGCAATAGCATCTTTAAAACTCTTCACAGCCTCTTTCACTTTTCCTGTATGATAATAAGCAACGCCTAAATCAGCTAAACTCCAAGCCATTACAAACATCTTTTTCTCAACTGGCATCAACCCTTTTTTCAAATAAGGAATACCCTCTTCATACTTATTCAATGCGATATATGATCGTCCAACAACTGAATTCACTTCTGGATTTTCAGAATCTTGTTCCAAGAATACAAGCCCTTTTTCAATCACTTTCTCATGCTTTCCTTTCGAAAATAAATGTCCTAAATCTTTCATTTGAGCTGATATACTAAAACTTACTAGCATCAGAATAATTAAACAGATATGTCTCATATTATATTTTAGTTAAAAAAAGATGTTTAATATCGCATAAAGCTAAGGTTAAATACAGTTTAAGCAATATGTTTTATATTAAAATTTAGATTTACAAATCACAAATCAACTAACCTTTAAATTCAAGCTGTTCATGTATGAATAAGGCATATTCATTTTATTTTTAACTATTTTTGTGCATCTTAGATGAGTAAACACAACCAACTTAGTTTTATTATGAATTTGCCTGTATCAAAGTTTAAAGACTGGAAAATTAAGTCCAGGTTATTTCTTTTAACGATTGTCTCTATTACGAGCATCATTCTTTTAGGTTTTCTGGCAAATTTCTTTTTTCAATCAAGTCGGGTTCTAACCCTATTCATGAATGCCGATCGAATTCATAATAATACATTTATCAGTGGAATTCAGGACTACTACAAGTACTTGCATACCGGCGACGAAGCTCTTTACTCTTCAGCTCTAGATGGTATCAAAGGAGCCAATAAAATGGCTTACAATTTTTCAAATATTGATGATCATCTTCAGAATCTTTCAAAAAAAGAGTTTACTGAACTTTTTTACAGCTCATTCCCCACCATGCAACGGCCAGACGAAGATCTTGTCAATGTTTTCTATAAAAGATTGAAACTTCTAAGTAAGTATGCTCCTGAAAAACTAAAGCATAATCAAGAAATTGCTGACAATGGCTATCGAATTGGCCTAAAAATTCAAAAACACATAGAAAATCACAAACCTAACGAAGTTAATCTTGAATTAATTGATGAAATTAATAATTTGAAAAGTCATTTTGGAAATTTTGCAATTGAAACAAACCAGCTTTCTAACACGGTTAACAAAGCTTTAATCTATGTAATTGGTTTTGTTATTCTACTCATTGCGATATTTATTTCAAGTATTTCCTATGTCATCAATCACTCTATATCAAAACCTGTTGATATCCTAGCTAAAAATTTCAATTTACTTAATAAAGGTATTCCCCAAAAAAAATTAAAATATAAAAGCAACAGCGAATTGGGAATCCTAACTCAATCTTTCAATGAAATTCAGTTTGGCTTCTCTCGTATTATTCACAACATTCAAAAAGTTGCAGAGGGGGATTACGCAGTCAAACTAAAACCCAGATCAAAACAAGATGAATTTACGCATACTTTTAATCGTATTGTCAATCAGCTAGAAACTGCGGATAGAAAGAATAAAGATGCCAACTGGTTCCGTAATGGAATGAATCAACTCAACGATCAATTACGAGGAGATCAGGAAATAAATGAAGTATCAACCAATGCTTTAAAATTTATCATCAATTTTCTTAATGCCGAACTCGGAGCTTTATACATTTATAATTTAGATGAAGAAGTTTTCAATCTTGCTGCAGCTCAGGGCCTGCCAGATAAAAATCAGTTCAAACTAATAAAAAAAGGACATGGTTTAGTTGGATCAATGGTTGATGCTAAAGAAATAAAGCATATAAAAGATCTACCAAGAGATTATTTCACGATTTTTTCAGGAACAGGAGAAATCTCTCCAAAAGAAATTATTCTTGTACCTCTTCTTTTCAACAATCGCTTATGGGGCGTTATGGAATTGGCATCAATTCGCGAATTTGGCTCTCATAAAATCAACTTTTTAAAAACGGCCAACGAAACAATAACTGTTAACATTGCTTCATCAATTGCACGTGAGCGCCTTGAAAGCCTTTTAAAAACAACGCAGGATCAGGCAAACGAATTACAAGTTCAGCAAGAAGAATTAAGAGTTGCAAACGAAGAACTTGAAGAGCATACTAAAATACTTACTGCGAATGAAAAGAAACTTCAGGTTCAGCAAGAGGAACTACGCGTAGCTAACGAAGAACTTGAAGAAAGAACAAACCAGCTTGAATTGCAGAAAGACGAGATTGAAAGAAAAAATAAAAATCTTTCTCAAACGCATGACAAACTTGAATTCAAAGCCAAAGAGCTTGAGCAAGCAAGTCAGTACAAATCAGATTTCTTAGCCAATATGTCACATGAATTGCGAACACCTCTCAATTCTCTTTTAATACTCTCAGGTATGTTAGCTAAGAACAAAAAGGGCAATCTGAATAAATCTGATATTGAATCTGCTGAAATTATCCATAAAAGTGGAAAAGATCTCCTGCAATTAATCAATGAAGTACTCGATTTATCTAAAATTGAAGCTGGCAAAATGACCATTGAATTAGCTCCAACTAATATTGATGAAATTAGTCAGGAAATTATACTTGACTTTAAACATCAAGCCGATAAAAAGAAACTTAAGCTAAACATTGAGATTGATGAGAATATCCCTAAAACCTTTATAAGCGACAAACTTAGATTATCTCAAATCATTAAGAACCTTCTCTCAAATGCAATAAAGTTTACGAGTAAGGGCAGTATAACTGTTTCGTTCAAAAACTGCAAGGAGGGCTTTACTTTAATGAGAAAGGATTTAGATCCTGCTCAATCAATTTCAATCTCAGTAGAAGACACAGGAGTTGGTATTCCTAACGATAAAAAAGAAGCTATTTTTGAAGCTTTTCAACAAGCTGATGGTAGTACGTCTCGCAAATATGGTGGTACAGGCTTAGGTTTATCTATTTCTAAGGAATTGGCATTTATGTTAGGTGGCGAAATTCATCTCGAAAGTGAAACGAATAAAGGTTCTATCTTCACAATTATAATTCCGACAGAATTAAATAGTAATCAAGTTGAAGATAGCTCTACAATAACAGAACCTGTTAAACAAGAAATAAAAGTTCCTGAAACAAATTCAGACAATCCTCAAGAACCTATCAAATATATTAAAGATGACAGAGATATTCCTCTAACAAAAGCTTTGGTTCTTCTTATTCATCCAGAAAAAAAGAAGGCTAAAAAGTTATTGAATTTAATTAATAAAAATGATTTTCAATCGGTTGTGGCTCCAGATGTAGAATCTGCCATGCTACTTGTTGAGAAATATCAACCAAGCTCCATAATAATTGCATCAAAGTTGTTAGTTACAAATGCCGAAGAGCAATTATCTATATTAAAAAACAATCCACTTACTGCAAATCTACCTCTTCACATCGTTTCTCCCATCGATGGATTAGACAGCGATGAAAAAAAACTGACTACAGTTGATGCTATCGATTTTGATTCTGCCATGAATCAAATAAACAATCAGTTATTCTCTGATTCCAAACATATTCTTATTGTTGAAGATAGTGCCACCACAAGAAAAGTGATTCATACGCTTCTCCAGCAAACTAACGCCAAAATTGATGAGGCTGAAAGTGGAACTGAAGCCTTAAGTAAAATAAGGTCAAAACAATACGATTGCGTTATTCTTGATTTAGGTTTGCCAGATTTTTCAGGACACGAGCTACTTAAAAAGCTAACAAATCTAAATATTAGCATACCTAATACAATTATTTACACAGGTAAAGAACTTTCAAGAGAAGAACATCGAGACTTAAGTAAATATACAAATTCCATTATTCTTAAGGGACTAAAATCAGATGTTCGACTTATGGATGAAGTGACTTTATTCTTGCACCACGTAGCAATAAAGAACCCCCAAATACAAACCCAAGAAATAACCGATATTGACGAATCAATATTTAAAGGAAAAAGAATTTTGGTTGTGGACGACGAGATACGAAATATCTTTGCTCTGGGAAAAATTCTCGAGGATAAAGATATGGAAGTTTTAGAAGCTGAAAATGGAAAAATTGCTCTTGAAGTTCTCGAGGAAGAAAGTAATATCGATTTAGTTTTGATGGATGTAATGATGCCAGAAATGGACGGTTATACGGCAATCGAACATATTAGAAAAACACCAAAAATAAAAAACATACCAGTAATCTGTACCACTGCTAAAGCAATGAAAGAAGATTACGACAAAGCTATTGCACATGGTGCAAACGACTACTTATCTAAACCAATTGACGAGAATAAGCTGTTTTCAATGCTAAAAATTTGGCTATACAATTAAATTATGAGAAAAGATAAAATATTAATCGTAGACGATAAAGAAGAGAATTTAATAAGTCTTGAATATATTCTTTCTGATTTCGATGTGGAGGTTGTGAAAGCTTATTCTGGTGAAGAAGCTCTCAAATGTACATTGAAAGATGAATTTGCAATGGCAATTCTAGATGTGCAGATGCCTGGTATGGACGGCTATGAAACCCTTGAATTAATGCGCCATAGAAAGAAAACAAAATACCTGCCAGTTATTTTTGTATCCGCTATTCATCAGAGCGATTTTCATATTGTAAAAGGTATTGAAACAGGTGCTGTCGATTTTATTCCCAAACCAATTACTCCTGAAGTTTTAAAGGGAAAGGTTAGCATCTTTCTCGATTTATACAGACAAAGAAAAGAGCTGGATCTTGTTTTAAAATATCTCGAGAATAAAAATGAAGAACTTATAATAGCCAAGAACAAAGCTGAAGAGGCCACTAATGCAAAATCAATGTTTCTCGCTAATATGTCTCACGAAATTCGTTCTCCTATGAATGGTATTTTGGGACTTTCAAGATTAATGAAAAATGAGACGAAAAACTCAGAACATCATGATATGCTAAATGTTGTGACAACATCTGGTGAACATTTATTGCAGATTATTAATGACATACTAGATTTCTCGAAAATTGAAGCTGGGCAAATTGAACTTGAATGTATCGATTTTGATATCAGAAAAGTTTGTGATACCATTTTTCAACTTCTAAATTTTAGAGCTATTGAAAAAGGCATTGACTTTAACTTAGATATTGACAAAGAAATCCCCAAAGTTCTTAGAGGAGATTCATTTAGGTTAAATCAAGTCATTATGAATTTAACTAATAATGCAGTCAAATTCACACTAAAGGGGGCCGTAAAAGTCTCAATTACACTATTAGAAAAAAATGAAGATTGGGTATCCTTATTATTCTCTGTAAAAGACACAGGCATAGGTATACCTGAGAAAGCACAGAAATCATTATTTCAGGAGTTTACTCAATCAGACAGTTCTATAACACGTCAATATGGAGGTACTGGATTAGGTTTAGCAATTTCGAAAAACCTAACAAACCTAATGGGCGGTAAAATAAAACTTGAAAGTAAAGAAGGTATAGGATCAGAATTCATGTTTGAACTTAAATTTGAATATAAAGAGCAAGAAATGACAACAACACAAGAAAGTAATGTTGAGCTACCTCAAGATCTCTCGATACTTGTGGCTGAGGATAATCCAATTAATCAAAAAGTTGCTGTTTTAACTCTGAGACATCTTGGATTAAGTTGCGATGTGGCAAAAAATGGACTGGAAGCTTTACAAATGTATAAGGAGAATAAGTACGATATTATTCTTATGGATATGCAGATGCCAGTTTTAGATGGCTTAAATGCTTCTCAAAAAATCAGAAGCTTTGAAGCAAATGAAAACATCAACAATTCAACCTATATTATTGCTTTAACCGCAAATGCATCTTCTGAAGATAAACAAATATGTATGGAAGCAGGAATGAACAATTTCATTAGTAAGCCATTTAAAGAAGATGATCTTAGAGCTGTTTTAAGTCAAGGAATCAAAACGGTTCACTAGTATGCCAGATAAACAAGAAAAGCTTGAAGCCTTTGAAAACATAGATATTGAGATTCCTTTGATTCTTGAGGCTATATACCAAAAATACGGTTACGATTTTCGAAAATATTCTCGTTCTCATATCAAGAGAAGGTTCATACATCGGATGGCTATAAATAATATCGAAAGCATATCACATATGCAAGATAAGGTTCTTCGATCAAAGGATTTTTTCATAGAATTACTTGAAGATTTGTCGATCAATGTCACAGAAATGTTTCGTGATCCTGAATTCTATGCTTCATTTCGAGAGAATGTTGTGCCTAATTTGAAAACTTATCCTTTTATTAAAATCTGGCATGCTGGCTGTTCTACTGGCGAAGAAGTCTATTCATTTGCCATTCTCTTACGAGAAGAAGGTATTCTAGATCGCTGCCAGATATACGCAACAGATTTTAATAGAAAAGTACTTGAAGTTGCTAAACAAGGGATTTATGCAACTCGAGATATAGAACTATTTGAAAGAAACTATACGAAGTCAGGGGGAAAATCAAAACTATCCGACTTTTACACCATGAAATATGGTTCAATAAAACTAGACCAGTCTCTCGTTAAAAAAGTCGTATTTGCAGATCATAACCTAGTTACTGATTCTGTATTTGCAGAGGTGAATCTTATTATTTGTCGTAATGTCTTAATTTATTTTAATCGAGATTTACAAAACAAGGTTATCAACCTATTTCACGAAAGCTTATCCTCTAGCGGACACCTATGCTTAGGATCAAAGGAAAGTCTAAAATTTACAAACAAAGAATATTGTTTTTCTGATGTTGATGAGAAACAAAAAATCTACAAAAAGAGTTTGGCTAAGCCATGTATAAAGCATTAGTCATAGGAACATCATTTGGAGGTTTGGAAGCTCTTAAAGCAATTATTCCTCTATTGCCAAAAGATTTTCCTTTGGCCGTAATTGCAGTGCTTCACATTGGTGACAATCAAAATGATTCATTTATCCGATACTTAAATGACATTAGCCAACTAGAAATAAAAGAGGCCGAAGAAAAAGAAGCTATTTATCCTGGCAAGGTCTACTTTGCTCCCCCAAATTATCATTTATTAATTGAGGGTGATGAAACAGTCACTCTCTCTACAGAATCAAAAGTTCATCATTCAAGGCCGTCAATTGACGTTTTATTCGAAACAGCTGCATGGTGTTACAGAGATCAGTTAATTGGTCTTGTGCTATCGGGTTTAAATCAAGATGGCGCTTATGGTCTTCTTCAGATAAAAGAATTGGGTGGTATTTGTATCGTTGAAGATCCGGATAATGCTATTGCCAGAATTATGCCTTCTGCAGCACATAAAATTGCAAAACCTCAATTTATAATCCCATTGCATCAAATTGCTGATAAAATCATTACATTGATCAATACTCAAAGCTAAACAAACGATATTGACATTTTATTTTTCTTTACTTTTGATCTCAAACCGTAATACAGATAACTATGCCAACTAATATCGAAATAAAAGCAAGATGCCGAGATTTAAACAAGACTCGTGATATTTTAAACTCCAACAAAGCTGATTTTAAAGGTATCGATCACCAAGTTGATACTTATTTTAGTTCAAAAAATGGCAGATTAAAGCTTCGTGAAGGCAATATTGAAAATAACCTAATACACTACGAAAGAGAAAACACAACAGGTGGCAAAGAAAGTAAGTTTTCGCTTTATAAAACTGAGAAAGATTCTGGGCTTAAAACTATTTTAGAGAAATCTATTGGCAAAAAATGTGTTGTCGAAAAAGATCGGGAAATCTATTTTATTGAAAATGTAAAATTTCATTTAGATACTGTAAAAGGGCTAGGTACTTTTATTGAAATTGAAGCTTCAGACAAGGATATTGATATAACAAAAGCCAAATTAAAGGAGCAATGTAACTTTTATATCAAACTTCTACAAATTAATGCTAAAGATCTCATCTCTAATTCTTATTCCGATATGTTGGAACAAAACAATTTGTTCTCTCAAGTCTTAATAGAAGAATAAAGTCACGTGGGTTGAACAAACTTTGAGTTTTTATTTGATTCAATTTTCAGTAACTTGAAATAAATCTTAAAAACAAATACCATGCTTCAATTCGAATACGATATCCGAAGCCACAAGATTAAAGCTCTTCATGGTAAAAGTAAACAACTAGCAGTAGGAATCGCTTTTGTTATCACCGCTATTGTGCTGTATTTTTCTGTGAGATACTTAGAAATTATTCCACACTGTAAATACTTTGTTCCTTTCATTATCATTATTGCGATAATCTACACAATAGGAATTCTATTAGGATGCAAATTCATGTACCCACGAGAATACCTAAAAATCAACTCTCGAAGGATAAAATATAAATACGGCTGGTTTAAAAGACGAACAAAAATTTATCGTAAAAACATCAAAAAAATCAGAATAGAAGACAAAGAACTTGTCGTACTAACTAAAGAGCAAGAAGAATTCATAATTTGCTTGAAAGATTTCTCCGATGAAGCAATACACGTGTTAAAAGCTTATTTGAATATCACAACTGACTAGATTAATTTTATAAAGAAACAGCCTTGATGTTTTATTTTCAAGGCTGTCTGCAATTATTTAATAGTCATTCGGGCAAAAGGAGCTGTATCCTGTTCCACAAAATCCTTTTTCAGATATTTAAAATAACCAGTAATTGCAACCATCGCTGCATTATCTAATGAATAACCTAACTGAGGAATATAAACCTTCCAGCCCTGCTTAACAGCAGTTTCTTTCATGGCATTCTGTAAACCTGAATTTGCCGAAACTCCACCAGCAATTGCAACTTCTTTTATCCCTGTTTCACGTACGGCACGTTTCACCTTATTCATAAGCACATCAACAATTGTGTATTGCAATGAAGCACACAAATCATTCATGTTTTCTTCTATAAAATTGGGGTTCTCTTTAATTCTATCGCGCAAGAAATACAGAAATGAAGTTTTTAAACCACTAAAACTATAGTTCAATCCTTGGATTCTAGGTCGGTTAAACTCAAAAGCCAATGAATTCCCCTCTTTAGCACGTTTATCAATTACTGGTCCTCCTGGATAAGGAATACCCATGACTTTAGCGCATTTATCGAAAGCTTCACCAGCTGCATCATCAATCGTTTCACCAATAACTTCCATTTCCATGTGATCTTTCACAACTATAATCTGAGAATTTCCTCCTGAAACCAATAAGGCAAGAAATGGAAAGTTTGGATGCTCATAAGTATTCTTCAAATCATCAATAAAATGAGCTAATATGTGTGCTTTAAGATGGTTCACCTCGATAAGTGGAATGTTTTTAGAAAGAGCAAAGCCTTTTGCAAAAGATGTTCCAACCATTAAAGATCCTAATAATCCTGGGCCACGCGTGAATGCGACTGCATCAATTTCATCAGCAGTTACGTTTGCCACCTTCAATGCCTGATCGACTACTGGAATAATATTTTGCTGGTGGGCACGAGAAGCCAATTCCGGCACAACTCCACCATAAGCCATGTGCACAGTTTGAGTGGCAGTAATGTTAGAATGAATCACACCATCGCGCAAAACTGAAGCCGATGTGTCATCACATGAAGATTCAATTCCTAATATCGTTATACTCATCAAATTATAAAATTAACGTAAAAACATTAAAAAAGACTATAAACACAGCCTCTACTCGCTGTATTCTATTTCTTTTTGTCTAATTTTGTGCAACTGCACTCAAAAGCACAAAACTATTAAAAAATTCCTCAAAATATCAATTTGGTCCATAGCAAGTATCATTATGGTACTCATATTGGCCTATCTTGTATTTTTGAGTCCCAGAGTGCAAACTTATCTTACCCAAAAGATAGCCAAATCGATTTCAGAAAGAACACATACACCCGTTACAATTCAAGGCGTTGATTTTTCTCCATTCAAAAGTATTATTCTTAAAGAAGTTTATATTGAAGATCACAAAAAGGATACTCTAATGTACGTAGGAGAACTTAGATCGAATCTTGACTCTATAAATTTCAAGAATAGAAAGGCTTATGTAGGTAAACTAATCTTAAAAAAAGCCTACTTTAATTTATATGAGGGGAAAAATCGCAAACAAAATCTACAGGTTTTTATCGATTCTCTTTCTAGAAATAGGGTTGTAGAAGAGAACTCAACAGAAAATAAATCGTGGAACATTAATATTTCCAACCTGGATATGATTAATTCTCATTTTAGCTTTATCACAATTGAGGCTAAAAAGCAGGCATTTGGAATGAATTATGATGATATTGATGTTAAGAACATTAAACTTCAAGCACGAAACATCAAAATTATTGGCGATTCTGTTGATTTCGATTTAAAACATATGAGTTGCGTTGAAAAATCAGGTTTCATTCTAAAAGATTTTAAAACACACTGCTGGATTACCCCTACACAATGGGGAATGTCAAATGTTACCATAACATCGCCTAAAAGCAAACTCTCAGCAAAACACATGCTCTTCAATTATGTTAGCGGGCAAGGTTATTGGAGACATTTTACTAAAAAAATGAAATTGGATTTTCAGGTTAATTCATCAAAAATTAACTTTGAAGATCTCGCTTATTTCAACGATAGACTTTTAGGTTTTAGAGAATTTGGCTTTTTATCTGGTCACTTATATGGAACCGTTTATGATTTAAAAGGACGTAATATTAATATTCTATACGGTAATCAAACTAGCTTTAAAGGTAAATTCTATCTAAATGGTTTGCCCAAAATTGCCAATTCATATCTTGAAGCTGATTTTAAAGAACTTACTACAAGCATATCGGATATCGAAAATGTGTACATTCCAAATTACGAAAGTAACCATATCAACCTTCCTAGTCAGTTAAATAACCTGGGCCTTATACATTACAAGGGAAAATTCAATGGTTTTATAAACGATTTTGTATTCTACGGAAATTTCCAAACCGATCAGGGAAATATTAGAACAGATATCCTTTTAAAACCTAGTCTTATTGATAACAATCTTAGTTTCACTGGTGATATAAAAACAGAAAATTTTAATCTTGGTCAACTTCTTGATCAAGAAAAAGTTGGTGAAGTCTCGATGAATGTTGCTTTAAAAGGATCGACTTCAAAAGATGTGACCCAAGGGGTAATGCAAGGCAATATAAGCCGCTTCAACTTTTTTGGTTACGATTATGAGAATTTATCCTTAGATGGCTACTTTGCTGATAAACATTTCGATGGTAAAATAGCTCTGCTTGACCCGAACATTGGATTTGAATTTGCGGGTAAGGTAGATTTCTCCAAAGAAATACCAGAGATCAACTTTAATTCGCAGTTACGTAATGCAAAATTATTCCCTTTACATCTAAACAAAAAAGACGAATTGGCTGAACTTGATTTTAATTTGAATGCCAATTTTACAGGAAACAATTTAGATAATGCCAATGGTAGTATCTTCATTAACGATATTGAATACAAAAATAGTTTAGGAGATTTTCGACTAGACAAAATTAAAATTGATTCAAAAACGAGTCCAGAACATAAACAATTTGAACTTGAATCGGCTATAGCAGATTTTAATGTAAAAGGTAACTATGAAATAGATGAACTTGTGTCATCTCTATCAAACATGATTTATTATTACTTACCTGCCTACGCACCTGATTCTTCATACGCAAAGATAGATTCAACCAACAAATTTGAATTTGATCTTCTGATAAAAGAGAATTCAGGATTAACTGAATTGATCTATCCAGATATTGTAATCGCCCCTCAAAGTCGATTAAATGGAAGTATCAATGCTAAGGAGCATTCATTAAATCTGAAAGTGAATATTCCATCTTTAACCTACATTTCAAAAGAAATAGAAGGAATTAAAGTTAGCTTGAATACCAATGACGATAAATTAATACTTAAGGGGCGAAGTGATAAGTTATCTCTTACTGAAACCTATAATATTTTCAATCTCTCTCACCAAGTTGAAGCTCAAAATAATCAACTTAAATACGATTTAAACTGGAATAATTGGGGTGCAAAAACTTACAGTGGATCACTATCTGCTATTGGAACCGTTAGTTCTCCAAGTTTAGAAGCAAACTCAAAATGGAATATCGATTTGTTACCTAGTACGCTGATTCTTGCTGATAGTACCTGGCAAATCAACCGATCTCAAATAGAGATAGATAGTACGAGTTATAAAATTGATCATTTTAAAATTAGCCAAGGAGATCAATTTTTCTCTGTTAATGGTAAAATTTCAGAAAAAGCTGAAGATAAGATTCGTTGTGAGATTAATAATATAAGTCTTAAAAATATAAATACAATAAGCAATAGTAAGAGTTTAGGCATTGATGGTAATACCAGAGGTTATTTCTTACTTGAAGATTTCTATGGAGATCGCTTAACCAACGCTGACCTTGTACTGGACAACCTGACTTTTAATCAAGATACAATAGGTGATTTTTATCTTAAGAGCGATTGGGATATGTACGAACATAAACTCTCTGTTGAATCGTACGCAATTCACAACAATAAAAAAGAACTAAATATTCAAGGAAACTATTTCCCCAAAACTGATTCTATTAATCTGAACCTTAGTTTAGATTCAATGCGAATGAATGTGCTCCGTCCGTATCTGGAAGGCAATATTTCGGACTTAAATGGTAAATTAGGTGGTCATTTGAAAGTTGAAGGTTCAACCAGTCTTCCACGTGTTTTTGGTGTCCTAAAGTTTCAGGATACATCGTTTAAAATTGATGAATTACAAACAACCTATACTTGTAACGATAGCATTATTTTCACACCTCAGGAAATTCAGTTTAATAACTTCAAGCTCTACGACTCAGAAAATAACTTAGCAGAAATTTATGGTGCTGTTGCTCTGAACAATTATGAGAATATTAATTTAGATTTAGCTCTAAGCACAACTAATTTCAAACTCCTCAATACAAGAATTACTGATAATGAGATTTTATATGGTAGAGCTTATTTTACTGGTTACACCCACCTATATGGTTCTCCTGATGATATAGAAATCGAAATTGATGCTAAAACCAACAAGAATACGCGAATCAATATTCCTCTAAATAATTCCGGAGATATAGAGCAGAGTGACTTTATCACATTTATAAACACCTATGAATCACCGGAAGTTGAAACTAAAAAATATGATATTGATCTTTCTGGTATAAAACTTAACTGTAACCTTGAGATTACACCAGAAACAGATATAAATATCATTTTTGATTCAAAAATTGGAGATATTCTTAAAGCTAAGGGAAGCGGTAATCTACAGTTAGGAATTGATACTAAAGGTGATTTCAATATCTATGGAGATTACACAATCCATACAGGAAGTTACTTATTCACACTTCAAAATGTGATTAATAAAAAGTTTGATTTATCAAATGGTGGTACAATAAAATGGAATGGAGACCCATATAGTGCTACAATTGACATTAACGCCGTTTATAATGTCAGAACAACACTCTACGATATCGTACTAAATACACCTTATGTTGACAATTCAAGAAAGATACAAGTGCAGTGTAATATGAACTTGAGCCAACAAATAAATAACCCAAATATTAAATTCGATATAGGTTTTCCAACACTTGATCAGCAAACGCAAACAATAATAGAAGGTCTTATATCATCTGAGGACGAATTAAATAAACAGATTCTCTCACTGTTGGTTTTGAATCGTTTTTATACACCTGAATATATGCGCTCAACCGATTCTGAATTTGAGAACAAAAATTCTAGTTATGCTGTAGGTGTAACAACAAGCGAGCTTCTATCCAATCAACTTTCAAATTGGTTGAGTCAAATTAGTAATAAATTTGACGTTGGTTTTAGTTACCGTCCAGGCGATAATATTACCGATGATGAAATTAAATTTGCTCTTTCTACACAAATCTTTGACGACAAAGTAACGATAAACGGTAATCTGGGAACCAATTCAAATTCTAACCCCGAAAAGGATAATGATATTGTTGGTGATTTCGATGTAAACATCAAATTAGATAAAAAAGGTAAATTAAAATTGAAGGCTTTTACCCGTTCAAGGGAATATTTAGCTACCGATGCTTCGAGAAATACACAAGGAGTTGGAATTTTTTACAAAGAAGATTTTGATACGGTTGGAGAACTATTTAGAAAATACATAGCTCTACTCAGAAAAAAAGAAAAAGAAGATACTACTAAATGAAAGCTCTGTGTAATTTTAGTGAGTAATGAGATCGAAGTATTTATGAGTATTCAAAATTGACAAAATAAACAATACTCTCCCGTAAAATATCTCTAATAATCTAAGAGCAGTGTGATTGATTGAAGAATCGATTTGAGTACCTAAAGCCCTTTATACTTCATACACTCATTGAATCGCCTCTGAACTCCATACAGAGCCTGTTATTCTACTTTCTAATCAACTCAATATAAACTCGATCTAAATAAAAGAATTACAAGTCTTATTTAGAATTCGAACTAAGTAAATCGCTTTCTAGTTTACAAATATTACTATATTAGTGCCTTATTTAATCCAAAACCATTCAACCTTTGGTTGAATTTATACAATAATAACAGAGGGTGTTGATCTGATATTAACGGAAGTAAAATAATGACAAACACAATAGCTTAAGATAATATAAATGATGATTCGGTTTAATAGGAATAATGATATTTAATTAGACGGAACTATTTTTTTTTAATATAACGATACCAAATGGATGAAATATTAAGAAAAGGATATCTTATAGATATTCAGGATGCATTAGTACTTGTGCGCTTTGAAACAACTGCCCGAATGAATGAGGTAGTTAAAATTAAAGTAGGAGACGACTTATTTGTTTCAGGAGAGGTTACCCAAATTAAAAAAGGAAAAATTGCCGAAATTCAGGTTTTTGAATCACTTACTGGAGCCAAAATTGGCTACGAAGTTTTGTTTACTGGAAAAGCTGTAACTGTAAAACTAGGCCCAGGATTATTAACCTCAACTTACGATGGACTTCAGAAACCATTGTTCGATATGGCTAAAGATTCTTCATATCTTGGTAGAGGGGTTAGTACTATTCCTTTACATACCGACACATTATGGGATTTTAAACCTGAAGTGAATATTGGTGATAAAGTTAAGGCTGGTGATGTTTTAGGAATGACAAAAGAGGAAAAATTCGACTTTAGAATTTTTGTCCCTTTTAATATCAGCAAAGAGCTTGAGATTACAAAAGTTGTAGAAGCTGGAAAATACACTGTAATTGATACAGTCGTTTGGGCTAAAGATGAACAAGGGAAAGAATATAAGTTGGCTATGTCCTTCGATTGGCCGATAAAAGTTCCATTACCATTTGTTACTCGTTCTGTACCAACTAAACCTATACCTACGGGTATGCGTATTATTGATGCACTATTCCCATTAGCTTATGGTGGAACTGTGGTTATTCCTGGTCCTTTTGGTGCTGGAAAAACAGTGTTACAGCATGCTTTATGTAAAAATTCCGATATCGATATTGCTATTATTGCTGCATGTGGTGAGCGTGCTGGTGAAGCAGTTGAGATTTTTAAAGATTTTCCAAATTTGTTAGATAAACATGGCAACTCATTGCTTGAGCGTATGTGTATTATCGCAAATACCAGTTCGATGCCGGTAGCAGCTCGTGAAGCATCAATTTTTATTGCTATTGCTATTGGAGAATTCTATCGTCTTCAAGGACTTGATGTGTTATTGTTAGCCGACTCTACTAGTAGATGGGCACAAGCACTTCGAGAACTTTCGGCTAAGCGTGGTGATATTCCAGGGCCAGAAGCATTTCCAATGGATATTCCTCAGTTGATAAAGGGATTATACCAAAGAGCTGGTGTAGATGAGGGTTCAGGAGGTTCTCTTGCAATTGCAGGAACCGTATCTCCGGCTGGTGGTGACTTTACCGAGCCAGTAACAAAAGCTTCTCAGGATTCATCTGGAGCATTTCTTGGGCTGAGCCGTGACCTTGCAAATGCAAAAATGTATCCTGCAATCGACCGTACAAAAGACAGTTACTCGTCATACGAAGGATTTATATCGCAAGAAGATAAAAATACAATTCTAGCTATGCTTAAGCTGGGTGAATCTATCGCCAACAGTATCGTTCTCGAAGGGCGTGATTCTATCACTCTTGAAAACTTTATGAAATACGAAATCTCTCGTGTCGTTGATAGAGTATTTATTCAACAAGATTCATTCGACAAAATTGACCAACAAACATCAGAAGAGCGTCTTGCATTGATGCTTGAGAATGTTAAATCAATTATGAATATGCCATTATCTGACGAGATTACTTCTCACGATGGTATGAATGAACTGTTTAACCGAATTCAGCAGGCATTTCTTGACTGGAACCGTACAGCGGAAAACTCAAAAGAGTTTAGCTTGGGACTGAAAAAAATTCAAAAGATTATTAATTCACAAACAGCAGAGGCGGTATGTTAAAACAAAAATTTGAAATTGACGGTATCGGAAGAGCGCTGATAAACATTGTTGGCAATACGGGTTTAGGTTTTAACCATATGGTAAAACTAACCAACCCAGATACTGATGAAGAATCCTTAGCAAAAGTGATACGTGTGAGCGAGGATGAAACGACTTTGCAGCTGTTAACAGGAACTTTCGACCTTCCTACCAACGCAACAATTACTTCTTTAGGCGAATCGATGACCGTTAGCTACTCAGGAGATATAGGCGGTCGTTTTTTCGATGGTACAGGACAACCTATCGATGGCAGAGGACCTCTTTCGTTTGCCAAAAAAATAGATATTGAATCTGTAACCTTGAATCCAGCAGTAAGACTTATACCTAACCAGATGATGGAAACAGGTATCCCTGGAATCGACGTTTTCAATACGCTTGTAAAATCGCAAAAGGTGCCATTTTTTGCCGCTCCTGGTGAACCATACAATAAACTATTAGCCAATATCGCAGCCAACGCTAAAGTTGATGCGATTATTATTGGTGGTATGGGACTTAAATACGACGAGTACCAATACTTCCGCGATGAGCTTTCTAAATCGGGTAACTTAGATAAAACAACAATGTTCGTTCACATTGCTGGAGAACCTATCGGACAAGGACTTTTAGTTCCAGATACGGCTCTTTCTACCGCAAAAATGATGATGAACGATGGCAAAGATGTTTTGGTTATTCTTACTGATATGACCAACTGGGCTAACTTCCTTAGAGATATTGCTAACTATCAGGATAACGTTCCTTCGCTACAGGGTTACCCTGGTGACCTTTATTCACAGCTTGCTACTCGTTACGAAACAGCTGCCGATATGGAAGGTGCTGGTTCAATCACCATACTTGGAGCTACAACTCTTGAGTCGGTAGAAGATCCTGTGCCAGATAATACGGGTTATATTACCGAGGGACAGTTCTTTATTGTTGATGGAAAACTGAAGCTATTCGGATCACTTTCACGTTTGAAACAAAATGTAAATGCAGATACTCGTCCTGATCACCGTAAGGTAGTAGACGCCGTATCCCAACTGATGCAGCAGGCCGAAAAAGCCCATGAAGCTTCGTTAATTGGTTCTGGTGATGATCCATTCTCAATTAAACTACGTCAATTCCGTACCGACTTCATCAATCAGCTTGAAAATCCATTTAACTCCATGTCACTTTTTGAAGGACTAGATTTATGTTGGGAATTATTGGCAAAATATTTCGACCCAATACAGGTTGGTGTACCGACAGAATTATTAAAAGACTACTGGCCAAATTATAAGGCTGAGGCTTAGTATTAACAATATTGGCAAGAACTTTATTGAGAATAATCAAAACATATTTTGATTAGAATGAATTAAATCAAGCCACTAGAATAAAAAGATACAATTATGTCAGTAAGAAATGATGACAACGTTCAGAAACTAATTGAACAAATAAAAACAGATGCTGTTGATAAAGCAACAGAGATGTCTGAAAAGATTATCGCTGATGCAAAAGAAGAAGCAAAAAGCATTATCGACAAGGCAAACCAAGAGGCTGAAAAAACCAAAGAAGAAGCACAAAACAAGTCTTCTGTAATACTTCACAATGGCGAACTTGAGCTAAAAGGCATAGCTCGCGATGTTGTGGCTGGATTGCAAGATAGAATTCTAACATTGTTTAAGAACTCTTTTGGTGAAATTTCGAAAGAGCTTCTTAAATCGGATAATTACCTTGGTGAATTTTTCCTTATTGCCAAGCAGGAGTTTGCTGGAACCAAAATGGAACTTCAGGGACCTGAAGCGATGATTAACTTCGTTAAAACTAAAATTACCGATAAGGATGTTACTCTTACTATAAACAATGATTCTCAAACTGCTTTTATTATTAAAGCAAATGGAAAAGAATTTTCGTTTACCGAAGAAGAAGTTATGTCGGTAGTATTAGAATACTGTACGCCTAAACTAGGTGAGCTACTAACTAATAAAGAGGGATAGAAATATGGGCAATAGTTATGAGTATCTTATAACAAGTCTGCCGTTTCTTCAATTGAATGTTTCTCCCAGTATTAATTTGGAAGAATTAAACAGACGGGTAGTCGAGAATGTTTCAGCATCGGCCTTTAAGAAATTTCAAAAAACGGATCTTTGGGAAGAGGACTATAGTCCAACTTCTGCGGTTATTGCCGTTCGAAATTTCAAGAAGAAATTAACTGCTGAACTAGCGAATATCCGTCAAGCCAAAATTAATAAAGCAGCTTTCATCACGGAGATTCTTCCTGGTGATTTTACACTGCTAGACCCACTGGAAGCTGAGCTTGCAATAAACAAAGAGATGTGGAAAATTATGGATCAATTTTCTTTTGGTCACAATTTCGACCTCACGGAGATATTAATTTACAAACTTAAGCTACAACTTTTGGAGAGACAATTTTCATTCAATCCTGATAAGGGAATGGAAAAAGTTAAGGCACTTATTCTTTCACAAAAAAATAAGGAGGAGTAGGTATGGCATTAAATATTTTTAGTTATAAGAATTCGAAATCGGGATTGCGTGAAGCAAAAAACTCGTTGGCAACTTTTGAAAAAGCTTTGCCTCAGTTTAAAGCTAAAGAGCAGTTACTGACAGGAGTAATAAAAACCATAGAGACTGATATTAAACGAATTGAGGCTAAAATTGCAGCAACATATAGCGAGGCTTCGCAATGGTGTGGCGTTTTTGCTGATAGCGAATTTGATATTTCTCCATATGTGAAGATTAAAAAAGTTCATACCAAGCCAGAAAAAATTGCTGGTATTGCTATTAAAGTATTTGATAAGGTTGAGTTTTGTGAGATCAATATCGATTTTTCTAATACCCCGTATTGGACAGATTATGGTATTCATTTATTGAAAGAATTGGCCGAATTGACTGCTATGATAGAGGTAAAAAAGGCTAAGTTTGAACCTCTTAATAAAGCACTTAAAAAAGCGCGTTCTAAAGCACAACTTTTCGAGAAAATGCTGATACCGCAGGTAGGTGCAACAATTCGTAAAATCAAACAATCCTTACAAGATGCTGAGACTTTGTCGATATGTTCTGCTAAGATTGTGAAAGCTAAAAAGGAGGAGGCAGTATGATAGTTAAATTAAATGATGTCAGAATCTTTTTTCCTGGAAATAGCAATAAGTATACTGAAGCTGTACGAGAGTTTGGTAATCTTTTAGGTGATAGTATACATATTCAGAATCTACAAACTCCTGAGTCAGATAGTATAAAAAGATCTCAGGAAAGAATTGATAAGGCCACCGAGGCCATTTCAATTCTCAAAGATGTGGAACCCATTGAAGATTTTGAATCTAAAGAAGAGATTCTTCATTGGTCGGCCAGATCGCCTGAAATGGTGATACGTAACATCCTTAGTGCACAAGCCTTGCATGATAAGATTTTAAATGAATTAAATCTTATGATCGAGCATAAAGCTTGGTATACCAGATGGAGGACTGCAGTTGGAAAATACGACGCTGAAAAGTTAGCTAAGTTAGGCGTATATATGAAGTTTTATACTTCAGATAAGGAGACTTTAAATAAGATTCCTGAGGATAAAATTGTATATGTCCAAAATGCTGGGAAAGGCTTGTATCTTGTCATTCTTTTATCATGCGATAGTGAGGATAAGTTAGATGATCTAATTGAGGATCAGCCGCCAAAATTTACACTCGAATATGTTGATAAGTATATCATCCGTAAAAAAAGACAGTTAAATAGTTCAAATGAGGTTTTAAGTGCTCTTACTGAAAAAATAGACTTACTTAAAGCGTATCGAACCGAACATGAAGATTTTCTTTTAGAACGCAATGCACTTTTCGGAATGGAGCAACTTTTCGATAATGTTCCTTATATGAAGTGCTATGTTTCGGATGCTCATTTAAAAGATGTAAAGAAAATTGCCAACAAATATTCGCTTGGAATTTCTATTATGAGTGTTGAAGGGGATGATGAAGATGCTCCAACCCTACTGAAAAACCCCAAATGGGTAAACCGAGTTAAACCAGTAATGAACTTTATGGGGCTTGTACACGGATATCACGAGTTAGATTTGTCGAGAGTATTTATGATATTCTTTACATTCTTTACGGGTATTTTAGTGGGTGATGCGGGTTATGGACTCATATTCTTGTTGCTTTCTCTATTTGCACATAGTAAATTTAAGTTTAAGCCAAGCATAGAGTTTTCTCTGGTATACACTCTTAGTGTATCAATAATGGTATGGGGTATACTTACAGGGACCTACTTCGGTTCTCCTGAGATTGCTGAATTACCAGGACTTAGTCATCTGGTTATTGACAAAATAGCAAGTTTCGGTGGCGACAATATAATGGTACAGAAAGTAATGTTTATTATAGGTGCTGTTCACCTAACTATTGGTCACCTTCAAAAGGCATGGCACTTTATTAATAGCCGACGTGCTATTGGCCAAATAGGATGGGTAGCTATCGTTTGGTCCTTATATATTGTAGTATGCCTAATGGTATTAAAAATTCCCGCTCCAAACTATACCAAATGGATGTTTATTGGAGGTATCTCGGCTGTTGGCTTATTTTCACACTCTGGAGGCAACTTTTTCAAAGGTATTATCTCATCTTTAGGTGATTTGCCATTAAGCATAGTCAACGGCTTTTCGGATATTATCTCTTATATTCGCCTATATGCTGTTGGTTTATCAACAGTTTTAATGGCACAGAGTTTTAACGAAATGGCTATAGGAGATGGTCTGTCATCGGTAGGGGCTTATATATTAGCCATATTTGTTTTGTTAGGCGGACATGCTTTGAATATGATTCTTGCAGGAATGGCAGTAATCGTTCATGGTGTACGTCTTAACATGCTTGAGTATGCAAGTCACGCTGGAGTTGACTTTTCAGGTTCCCAATATGTACCGTTCAAGTTTAAAAATAAAAAATCAAATATTTAACTATTTAAGAATAACAATTAAAAATTTACGATATGAGTTTATTAATGACAACAGTAGAAGGTTTTGGTGGTCACGCAATAGCATTAGGTGTAGCAGGTATCGGATCTGCAATAGGAACATCTACAGCTGCCATGGGTGCAATCGGCATGTGGAACAAATATGTGCTTGAGAAGAAAAAACTTCCTGCTATGGCTCTTGCATTAGTTGGTATGCCATTATCGCAGGTGATTTATGGTATGATTTTTATGAATGCACTTATTGGCGCAAATCTTTCTCCAGAGAGTTATGGTCATCAGATGCTTTTATCACTATGCGTAGGATTGGTAATTGGTGCTTCTGCAGTACTTCAGGGAAAAACCGGTGCCAAAGCATGTATGAACCTTGCAAATGATCCTAAAGCGGGAATAGGTATGTATATTGCAGTAATGGGTATCGTGGAAACAGTAGCTCTTCTTGCTATGGTATTCGGTATGGGAGCAATTCCACAAGCATAAATTAGAGAAAGACAGATAGCATATTGCAGCGTATATAAACCTACGTGTTAAAAGCAAATGCAATAAGCAAGGTTCTATCAATAACAAAATTAAAGGCAGAGATTCCTCTTACGGATTCTCTGCCTTTATTGTATTATTATTGGAACATCTTAGCACCACTCTCGATCAGTAAAATTAACTTGGTCTAATGCCAACGAAATAAATACTCAAGACACTTTAAAACAAATTGATACTAATACACCTACAATAATTAACTCCCCTTTTTATCAAAAATAAAATCTCCAATTGCGTATTATGACCAGTATAATTTAAACTCAATTTAAATAAAAGGATTATAAGTATAATTTAGATTTCTAACTCTCAAAAGTGCATTTAGTTTTACAAATATTATTACTTTAGCGCCCTTATTAAATCCACCTATTTATCTATCTAAATTACACCATATGTTTGTATTGATGGTAGTGGTTTTCGTTCTTGGTTATATCGCAATTGCACTCGAACATCCACTCAAAATTGACAAGGCAGCTTCTGCTCTTCTTATAGGAACAATAACTTGGGCACTTTATGTTTTTGGAGGCGTTGACATCCTATCATCAGGAGTAAGTACGGCATGGAATGAGTTCGCTTTAGCTAATCCTGATAAAGATACCGTCGATGGGATGATGAAATTTATTGTTCATGATGAAGTTCTTCATCATCTTTCTGAAATTGCAGCAATTCTATTCTTTCTTTTGGGAGCTATGACCATTGTTGAGATTGTAGACCAGCATCAAGGTTTTAAAATTATTACAGATAAAATTAAGACAACTAATAAAGTAAAGCTACTTTGGATTTTAAGTATTCTTACTTTCTTCATGTCTGCAACCTTAGATAATCTTACAACCACTATTGTTTTGGTTGCTCTTATACGTAAACTGATTGATGATCAGAAGGACCGTTGGTTTTTCGCATCCATGGTCGTATTAGCTGCCAATGCCGGTGGTGCATGGTCTCCTATTGGTGATGTTACAACCATTATGCTATGGATTGGTGGACAAGTAACAACTTTAAATATTATTGGACATGTCATCATGCCAAGTTTGGTTACCATGCTTGCTCCTCTTGTTATAGTAAGCTTCTGGTTAAAAGGTGATATTACTCGTCCACAAATAAATGATGATCACAGAAAAGAGTACACCACACATAAAGAACAACTATTTATCTTATGTTTAGGTGTATGTGCACTTCTTTTTGTTCCGGTTTTTAAAACTGTAACCCATCTGCCACCATACTTAGGCATGTTATTCGGACTAGGTGTGATGTGGGTTGTAACAGAAATCATGCATCGCAATAAGGGTAAAGAGTACAAATCTCGTTTAAATGTAACTGCCATTTTAAAGAAGGTTGATGTTCCTACTGTTTTATTCTTTTTAGGTATTCTTTCAGCTGTTGCAAGTATGCAATCTGCTGGTCATTTGGATATCTTAGCAAGCTGGTTAGATTCAAACATACATAACGTTTACGGTATCAATTTGATTATTGGTGTCCTTTCAGCAATTGTAGATAATGTCCCTCTTGTAGCTGCTGCAATGGGTATGTACGATATTGCAGGTCCTGAAACTGCAGGTTACGTGGCAGATTTTATGCAAGATGGTGTATTCTGGAAATTCTTAGCATACTGTGCTGGTACAGGAGGATCTATCTTAATTATTGGTTCTGCTGCAGGTGTTGCTGCTATGGGAATGGAGAAAATTGATTTCATCTGGTATTTAAAGAAAATTTCTCTTCTCGCACTTATCGGTTACTTAGCTGGGGCTGCTGCTTTCTATTTGCAAGTAACATACATTTTGTAAGTCATAAACAATAGAAATACCATTCAATTTTTGATTTAAGGAAATTGAAAAAAATCTGCTCAATTTAGTCGAAGAAGAAATTACAAATATTAATTTAGCGAGATATAATATTTTATATTATATCTCGTTTTTATATATATAGATAAATCAGAAAATTGACGATATGAATAACCTTTTGTTCTTAGCTGGTCTTCAGAATGCTACTCAAAATGAAGAAATTGTAACAGAGACAAGTGAAATCACACTTAATTTCATTGATCTTGCTTTTAAAGGTGGATGGATCATGATTCCTATATTCGCTTTATCAATAATTGCCATATGGATATTCTTTGAGCGCTTTTATGCAATTAGAAAAGCTTCTAAAAAGGATGATAATTTCATGAATCGTATCAAAGATTACATTCACGACGGAAAAATTGACTCAGCACTTTCTCTTTGCGAAACCAATGATACGCCTGTCTCAAGAATGATTTCAAAAGGTGTAAAACGTATCGGCCGTCCTTTAAATGATGTAAATGCCGCAATTGAAAACATTGGTAATCTTGAAGTATCGAAACTGGAAAAGAACTTACCTACCCTTGCTACAGTTGCTGGAGCAGCACCAATGATCGGTTTCCTTGGAACAGTAATGGGAATGATTCAAGCTTTTTATGCTATGGCAAATGCCGGTAATAATATAGATGTTTCATTACTTGCTAATGGTATTTACACAGCTATGGTAACAACAGTTGCGGGACTTATTGTAGGTATTATTGCTTATTTCGCTTACAATATTTTAGTCGCTAAGGTTGAAAAAGTTGTTTTCACTATGGAAGCAACAACTACCGAATTTATGGATCTTTTGAATGAACCAATTAAGTAATTCGAATTATGGCATTAAAATCAAGAAATAAAGTCAACGCCAATTTCAGCATGTCGTCCATGACTGATATTGTGTTCCTACTGTTGATTTTCTTTATGGTAACATCAACCCTTATTGCTCCTAACGCATTAAAACTTTTGTTACCAAAAAGTAGTAGTCAAACAGCTTCAAATCCTATAACCTCAGTTTCTATAGATAAGCACTATAATTTCTATATAGAAACGACACCTACTCCATTTGCGAAACTTGAAGGCAAATTGCAAGCTCTTTTAGCTGAACATGAAGATCCAACCGTTTCACTTCATGTTGACAAATCGGTACCAATGGAACAGGTCGTAAAAGTTATGAATATTGCAAAAAACAATAAATATAAACTGATTTTAGCAACTTCAGCAAAATAGTTTTATGAAGGACTCAAAAAGCAAACGAATAGGATTTGTGGGAACATTACTGTTTCACACAGGAATTATTGCACTCCTATTTTTCTTTGGTTTTAGAACGCCTCTCCCCTTACCTGAAGAAGAAGGTATTCTTGTAAATTTTGGTAATACGGATCAAGGTGCTGGCAGAAAAAGGCCTTCACAATCGCAATCAAAACCTGCCAGAAAATCAACTCCTAAACCAGTAGCTAAGAAAAAAGAAACTATTAAACCTATAGAAAAAACTTCGCCCAAAGAGAAGATTCTCACTCAAAATACTGAAGATGCACCTGCATTACCTTCTGCTGAAGAAATAGCTAAGAAAAAAGCTAAAGAAGAAAAGGCCAGACAATTAAAACGCGAGCAAGATAAAATTCGAAAAACTGAAGCAGAAAAGCGACGTTTAGCAGAACAAAAAAGACTTGAAGAAGAAAAAGCTGAACAAGAGAGGCTGGCTGAAATTGAAAGAGAAAGGTTAGCAGAAATAGCTCGTCAGGAAAAAATTGCAAATATCAATAACAGAACTAAGAATGCTTTCGGTAGTGGTACTTCTAACGCAACTTCTCAAGGAAAAACATTCCCTTCCGGAAATCAAGGCAAAGTAAATGGATCTGCTGATTCAAATAACTACACAAGTAGTGGATTAGGAAATAAAGGCTATTCTTTCGATTTAAAAGGGCGTAATTCAATATCTATTCCTAAACCCAAGTATAACCTACAGGAAAGTGGTAAAGTTGTTGTAGAAGTTACTGTCGATCGTAATGGAAAAGTTACAAGTGCTCGCCCTGGAATGCCAGGATCTACTACAGCAAATATTACCTTACTTGAAGCTGCAAAGAAGGCAGCATTAAAAGCAAAATTCAATTCAGATAGTAAAGCTCCAGCTTACCAACGTGGAACAATTACTTATCATTTCCAATTAGATTAATAAAGCTCCCTTTATTATTTTAATATGGTCATAAATAAATCAAATACGCCTAAAAATTTGATTGAGGCTACAATAATAACGCCCATAAGGACATAGCGTATATATTTAGCACCCCAACTAACTGCAAATTTAGTCCCAAACCAGGCTCCAATCATATTACCAAATCCAAGAATCAATCCGATTTTATAATCAACCTGATCGTTATAAATAAAGACAGCTAATGCAAATACTGTATATAAAAGAACAATAAATATCTTGATAGCATTAGCTTTGACCAGATTAAATCCTGCTCCAAGCACTAGGCCTGCCAAAAGAAAAAAGCCAACTCCCGCCTGAATAAAGCCACCGTAAAAGCCTATAAAAAAGAAGATGATATATTGACTCAAGCTTGGACGTTTACCCATCTTTCCCACCTGACCTTTTACCCAGGCATCTGGTTTGTATAATACAATAAAGAAAAGAACAATCAGAATCGCTCCAATAGTCTTCTCCATGATCTCCTCATTGATATTAACTGCAAAAATAGCTCCCAGAACAGACCCAATAATCGCAGGTATAGCCAAACCTATACCTTCTCTATAATTGAATACTTTCTGCTTTTTGAAACTGGCAACACCAACAATATTTTGCATCAAAATAGCTACACGTAAGGTTCCATTAGCAACAGTTGCCGGTATTCCTAAAAACATAAGCAAAGCCAATATCAGAATTGAGCCACTACCAGCTAATACATTAATAAACCCAGCAAACACACCAGCTAAAACAACTAAAATATATGAATACCATTCCATAATTTATCCAACTAAAATCAAAAAACACCAGCAAGGTATAAAAATAAAGGCCATCCATAAGGACGGCCTTTAAAATATATCAGTAATAAAAGATTACCAAGCGAAAATTGGACGCTCAGTCATCAATTCATTTACGCGAGTTCTAACTGAAGCAATTACTTCTTCATTGTCGATATTAGAGATTACCTCATCAATCATTGCAACGATAACTGGCATTTCAGTTTCTTTAAGACCACGAGTTGTGATAGCAGGCGTACCAATACGAATACCTGAAGTAGAGAATGGAGAACGCGTATCAAATGGAACCATGTTCTTATTGATAGTAATATCAGCTTTCACCAATGTATTCTCAACCTTCTTACCTGTAATCTCAGGGAACTTAGAACGAAGATCAACCAACATAGAGTGGTTATCAGTACCATCAGAAATTACCTTATAACCCAATTTCATGAACTCTTCAGCCATAACCTTAGCATTCTTCTGCATTTGGATTGCATAGTCTTTGTAGCTATCAGTTAAAGCCTCGCCAAAAGCAACAGCTTTAGCAGCAATAACATGCTCCAAAGGCCCACCTTGCTGTCCTGGGAATACAGCAAAATCAAGTACTGCAGACATCATTTTAGTAACCCCTTTAGGCGTTTTAGCACCAAATGGATTTTCAAAATCTTTTCCTACGATGATTAAACCACCACGAGGTCCACGAAGAGTTTTGTGTGTTGTTGTAGTACAAACGTGACAGTGAGGAACTGGATTACTCAATAATCCTTTAGCAATTAAACCTGCTGGATGAGCAATATCAGCCATCAAGATAGCACCTACTTTATCAGCAATTTCACGTAAACGTGGGAAATCCCAATCACGAGAATATGCTGAAGCACCTGCTACAATCATTTTTGGGTTATTTTCTAAAGCCAATTTTTCTACCTCATCATAATCAACCATTCCTGTTTCCTCACTTACGTGATAAGCAACTGGATTATATAGATTACCAGAAAGGTTTACCGGAGAACCATGAGAAAGGTGACCACCGTGAGCCAAATCTAATCCCAAGAAAGTATCACCTGGCTTCATGCAAGCGTAAAAAACTGCAGCATTCGCTTGAGCACCTGAGTGAGGCTGAACGTTAGCATACTCTGCACCAAATAATTCACAAGCTCTATCAATTGCCAATTGCTCAGTCTGATCAACAATTTGACAACCACCATAGTAACGCTTACCAGGATATCCTTCAGCATACTTGTTAGTTAAACATGAACCCATTGCTTGCATTACTTGCTCACTTACGAAGTTCTCTGAAGCGATTAACTCGATTCCTTCTTTTTGACGATTGTGCTCTTGGCCAATCAGGTCGAAAATAAGAGTATCTCTTTCCATTGTTGTTTTTTCTTTTGTTTATTTAATAAATCTGTCAGTGCTATTCTATAAGATACATTTTTAAATATACCTCAATTCGATAAAATACAAGCTAAATAGATTGCTTACAACCTTCTGAATTACAAGTTATAATTGGCTAAAAAAACAGTTTATTTCTGCCTATATTCAATTTTCCAAAAATAGACAATTAGACCTATTAAAAAAATATTTAGCCTCTTTTTTACAATAGCTTTTAAGCATAGTTTTAAAACACTCGTAAACAAGAACATAAATCCATTTAACAATGAATATTAACTTTCTAAAAATGGAAACTCTTACTTTATTATTTAAAATACTGTAACCTTTTCCTGATTATGGATACTAATTATAACATACCTACATTTTTTATGTATCGGTTTGTTCACTTTTTATTACATTTATTATCTATTAAATTGAATACGAGCTCACATTTAAGATTTTTCTAACCCAAAACATTAAATATGGAAACCATATCAGTTCATCCTAAACCACGTCCGGCTTTATTAACGGTTCTTTGTGTACTAACTTTTGTTGGTAGTGGATTAAGTCTAATGGGGAATCTAATGTCTATGTTTATTGCACCATTTATGGATTTTTTCGATCCTTCGATGTTCGATGAAGCATTTTCACATTTAGGTAATAATCCCGGAGATAAGTTTGCAGAAGAGATGTTAAATATTGCAATTTTAGCAATGGAAAATATTTTTACAATTTCTCTTTTAAAGTTTATTTTTAGTGCCTTAAGCATTGTGGGAGCAATTTACATGTTCAAACTAAAAAAGATAGGCTTCTACTTATATATTGCAGCACAAGTTGGCTTCTTAGCAATTGGTCCAATAACTCTTGGATGGAATTTATTTGTTAGTATGTCAATTTTCTTTTCAGGATTCTTCTCAATCCTATTTATTGCCTTATATGCAATAAACTTAAAACATATGTCTTAAAAAAATAATCTAATTATTACATACCTAAATACATTAAATTAATACTCATGGAAGATAACGTTTCACAAGTAGCAGTCCCTAAAAAGAGACCTACATTTATTACAGTACTTTGTATTTTATCATTAATTGGATCTGGTGGATTTGGTCTACTTCAGCCTCTTTACCAATTTGTCACTTTTGAGAAATCTTATCCTGAAAAGATAGAACAAATCGAAAAAGGATTAGAACAAATGGAAGATGCAGGTGTAGATTCCGGTTTCTTTTATGATATGGCAGTAAACGGCCTTGTCGTATTGGAAAAAACTAAAGAAAATCTAGTACCTATGACAGCTGCAAATGTTGTATTTGCCCTATTCAGTTTGCTAGGCGTATTTTTAATGTTTAAGCTTAAGAAAAACGGATTTTACTTATACTCTGCAATAAATCTATTTTGGATGCTCGTGCCAATCTATTTTATAGGTACTGAAGTTGGTATGATGACTCTTGGTGTTGGTGGATTTATAACGATTCTCTTCATTATACTTTATGCAGTCAACCTAAAACATATGGAATAATTTCCTGTCAACTTATTTCAGGACGGGACAAGCAAATAAAATAAAGGCTGCCCAATAAGCAGCCTTTATTTATCTTGTTTAAATCGATTTTGATCGAATCACCATCAGTTTATCTCTTGTCATTTCTTTCATTGAATAAGGAATTCCACCCACTCCAATTCCTGATGAATCTCTACCCCCAAAAGGCATCCAATCTACACGAAAAGCCGTATGATCATTAACCATTACTGCCGAAGCATTTAGCTGATTTACAGCATCAAGTGCCTTATCCATATTTTTGGTGAAAATTGAAGCCTGAAAAGCTAAATCCAATGCATTTGAACGATCTATAGCATCTTGCAATTTGCTATAAGTATACAAGCAAACCACAGGACCAAAAACTTCTAATTGTGACACTTTTGACTCTTCTGGAGGGTTTAATAGAACTGTAGGTTGATAACAAGTAACATGACACTTTCTTCCTCCACACAATAATTCTGCACCTTCTTCAATAGCCTCATTTACCCAAGTATAAACTCTGTCCTGCTCCCATGAATCGATTATTGGGCCAACTTCTGTAAATGGATCAAGTGGATCACCAACTTTTATTGCTTTTGCATAATCAACAAGTTTCTTACTAAATTCATCTATAATAGATTTATGAACAAATACGCGTTGTACAGATACACAGACCTGGCCAGCATGATAAAACCCACCTTTACCTAATAAGGAAACAGCTTCATCAATATCAGTATCCGGTTCAACTATAACCGGGGCAGATCCTCCATGTTCCATTGCACAGTGTGTTCCCGGAGCTAATTTCGATCGCAAATTCCATCCTACTTCTGCTGAACCAATAAATGAAAAATAGTTGATTCGGCTATCTTTTACCATCATCTCCGCATTTTCCCGATTACAAATGACAACTTCAGCCCAGTCAGCAGGAAGTCCAGCTTCTTTCATCATCTTAACAAGCTCGATAGCTGACATTGGCGTACTGCTAGCTGGCTTTATAATTACCGGACAACCAACTGCAAAAGCCGGAATTATTTGATGCACAGCCAAGTTTAGTGGATGATTAAAAGCCGATATACTTAATACAACACCAATAGGTTCTGGCGTAGTAAAAGCCATCCTATTAAGAGATGCAGCAGTCATTCCCATAGGAATTTGCTCACCTTTTATCTGACCGATATATTCTATAGCAAGCTGAACACCATTTATTGCTCGTAAAATTTCGACTTTACTATCCTGATATGGTTTACCTCCTTCGGAAGCAGCTATTTTTGTCAACTCTTCAACCCTTCCTTCCATCAATGTTTTTGTCCTTTCAAGAATGGCTATTCTTTCGTAAGGTTTTAACCATCTCGACCTGTCATTAAAAAGAGCATGAGCATTGGCCACCTTCTCTTCAATGATTGCTGCATCCATTAGGGGAATTTCCTGAAGTAATCGACCATCAAATGGTGATTTTACTTTTATACTTGTCATTTTGTTTGCTTTTATGATTTTGTAAGTCCAAAATACAAGATTTAAAGACCAATATCAACAAGTATTCTTTACTTTTGCTCGAATTTTTACAGTTTCAAACCTCAATATATATCGTCATGCAACATCTTGCTGAAAATTTAAAATACCTCCGTCTTCGAAAACGCTTATCACAGTCCAAACTATCATTTAAAATTGGAGTTGGAGCATCTTCAATATCGGCATATGAGAAAAAAAGATCAACACCTAAACTTGAAACGCTTTTAAAGTTTACAAAATTCTTCAATCGAAGCTTAGATGAATTGGTACAAGATGATATTGTTGCGCTTGATAGAGAAAAATTACAAGATACCAAAGGTGAAAAGTTAAGGATTCTACCAATTGTAGTAGATGAACAGAACGAAGAAAGGATTACTCTTGTTCCGGTTAAAGCGGCTGCGGGCTATTTAAATGGCTATTCCGACACAGAATTTATTAGCGAACTTCCTAATTTTAGAATGCCATTTGCTGAACTTTCAGAAAACAAAAGCTATCGTGCATTTCAAATTGAAGGAGAAAGTATGTTGCCTATACCAGCAGGTGCCTACATTATTTGTGAATATGTGCAAGATTGGGAACAAATAAGAAATGGTTCTTGTAATGTTGTCGTTAGCTCAGAAGATGGTGTTGTATACAAACGAATCCAAAAGGATATTAAAAACAATCAGTTTATTCTGCATTCAGACAATACTGAATATGCTAGTTTCGAGATTGGCTTAAACCAAGTATTAGAAATATGGAAAGCTCTTGGTTATGTCTGCTTTGATTTACCTGAAGTTCAACCAACAAACTAAAACATTACAGAAATTTCTATTTATCTGAAAACAAGATTAAAATCATATTTTAATGCTGTGATTATTAATGAAAATTAGCTTACTTTCACTCTGCTTAAATTCATTCTAAATAATTGAGTTCGACCAAATGGGAAATTCTATATCAACTAACCTAAAAGGTGTTTTATTTGCTTGCTTAACAGCAACGCTTTGGGGATTTTTACCCATATTTTTGAAGATATCTCTTAAGTACCTGGATCCTAACTCTATTGTTTGGTTTCGATTTACTTTTGCGGCTGGTGTTCTATTTATCTATTTTTTATTTGCCGATAGAAAACAACTTCAAATATTAAGACGACCTCCTGTATTACTTATTATAGCAGCCTTAGCTTTAGGTCTTAATTATATTGGTTTCCTGCAAGGATTAAATTTCACAAGCCCCAGTAATGCACAAATTATCATTCAAACCGGTCCAATTCTATTGGCCTTGGTTGGTTTTATAGTTTATAAGGAAAGTCTCAACTTTAAACAAGTAGGTGGTTTTGCCATTGCTGGTATTGGCTTGATTCTTTTTTACCAGAATCAATTGAAAGGATTTATCGATGATCCTGATGCTTTTAACAAAGGTTTTATTTGGATTGAAATTGGTGCTATCGCTTGGGTACTTTACGCAGCCTTGCAAAAGAAGCTCGTTCAAAAACATCCTGCACAAACGCTAAATATGTTTTTATATGGCTTACCTGCACTTCTGTATACTCCAACGGCAGATTTTTCAGCTTTTGCCGATTTAAGTCTACCCATATGGCTAATTGTTATATTCTTAGGTGTGAATACACTTGTTGCATACGGCTCTTTAGCATTCGCATTTAAATACACCGAAGCTTATAAGGTAAGTATCATAGTCACTTTGAATCCAATTATTACACTTATAACGATGGCTGTACTTTCCAGTTTACAGGTCGATTGGATCAAAACTGAAAACTTAGATCTTATCTCAATGTTAGGAGCAGTTTGTGTTATTGGAGGTGCAATTATTGCCGTATTTTTTGCCAGAGAAAATAAAGTTGTTAAAATTTAAATTCCCATCTAATAATCGATACTTGTGTGCTCCTGATCATTAGGATCGATGTGCAATGTAGCAGAATAGGAATGTTCCTTTGCAATTTCATTCTCTATATAATCTACAATTTCATGTGCCTCTCGAATCGTCATTTCGGGAGGTAAACAAATATGAAAAGTAATCTCATTGTGATCGCCATATGAATGAACATGAAAATGATGTGGATACAAATTCTCCGGATAGCAACGCTCACAAGTCATCTTCAATTTCTCTATAATTTCTCCGGAAGGGCTTTCTCCCAATAAGGAATATATTGAATCGCGTATAATTTCGTAAGCAGCATAACCAATCAATAAAGCAACAATAAGCCCCAATACACCATCAAGCCACCAAAAATACTCGCCTAAAAAGATACCAATCAGAATAATTAAAGATGAAATTGCATCGCTTCTATGATGCCAGCCGTCAGCCTTTAATACTTTTGAATTTGTTTTTTTAGCACCCCAAAAAGCAAATTGAGCCAATAGTTCTTTTAAAACAACTGAGGTAACCATTACATAAATAGCGAGCGTTCCAAACATGGAACTTTCCCTGTTCTTAAGGGCACTGTACGATTCCAATACAAAATCGAATGCAACTAATAAAAGCATAATTCCTATCACGAAAGCCGCAATTAAATCGGCACGACCGTGTCCAAAAGGATGATCTTTATCGGCAGGTTTTTTCGAAAACTTAGCCCCTAAAAGCACAATCACCGAGCTTAAACTGTCTGATAAAGTATGCCAGGCATCAGCCATAATAGCAATAGAGCCACTGACTATTCCAGCCCAATACTTGAGTCCAAACAACAATACATTAGCAATGATTGAAAGCACACCTTCCGTGACTGCCAAGTTAGATTTATCTAGTTTCTTAAACGGTGTATTCATATTCTATTAATCCAGATACTGACTTAAATATATATCTTCTATGCTTCAAGTTTTTTATCAATACTATGGAGAGTGGAACTTGCTAGCTTAGTTCCCTCTTCCTTATCGATATAAAAATCGATTCTTCCGAGAGCAATTCCAGCCCAACCAACTTGATTGATTACAACTTCTTTCCCATCTAAATTGCGAATACGAGTTGCAGTCTCCAAAAGTGTGTGTGAGTGACCTCCCAGAATGACATCAATATCTCTTGTTTCTTTAGCTAATTTCAAATCGCATATGCCTCCTGCATTACTGCTATATCCCATATGAGATAAACAAATAATAAGATCGCATTGTTCCTTATCTTTTAAGACCTCAACCATTTTCTCTGCCATATAAATAGGATCAATATATTTAACCCCTTCACAATTCTTGCTCGAAACAAGGCCTTCTAATTCGACCCCTAACCCAAAAATTCCAATCTTAACATTTCCTTTTTGAAAGGTTTTATAAGCTTCAACTTTTCCTTCAAGTATGGTGCCTGTAAAATCATAATTTGAATTAATAAATGGGAAATTCATATGCCCCATTTGAGATGTTATACCAACAAGGCCATTATCAAATTCATGATTTCCAATAGTTCCGGCATCATAGCCTATCTTAGACATCAACTTTAACTCAGCTTCACCTTTAAAAAAATTGAAGTATGGCGTGCCTTGGTAAATATCTCCACAATCAAGCAATAAAGTATTTTCCTCTTCCACTCTAATTCTTTTTACCAAAGCATTTATACGAGCAAATCCTCCTAAGCCCGGATGTTTAGGGTCCGATTCCGGAAAAGGATCAATATGCGAGTGCATATCATTTGTATGCAATAAAGTAATCTTGGTTAGTTTATTTTTCGCAGCTTTCGATGGTAAAGCATAGCCTCCCAACCCCAGAAATAAGCTTCCCATTCCCAGTTTCTTAAAAAAATCTCTTCTACTGCTCATAATAAATCCTCCCGTCTAATTCCGACTTAATACCAATTCCAGATTGATACAATACTTTTGCCCTATCTATGATTGCTTCGCGTAATTTCATATGCATATGTCGAAAATTCTCTCTTTTATCAAAGGAATTCATTCCATCTCCTCCATTTACAAGGTAGTCTATACTTATAATGTGGTAAAGCTTATTCTGATCTAATTTCTTTCCTCCAATTTTAACGTCTACAGCTTCATCTCCATCAATTCCCATTTTAATACCTGCAACACCTTCACCATCTTTTACTGCAATATATTTCAAGACATTCTCAAGGTCAGAGCCTTTCATGCCAACAATTACCAGCTTATTTTCGAAAGGAAGAAGTTCGAACAACTTACCTGTAGTGATCTTACCTTTTGGTAAACTGGTTCTTAATCCCCCGTTATTTATAATCGACAGATCAACTCTATGCCCCAATTTATTATCCAGACAATACTGATTCCCAACCGCAAGCATAGCATCTGCAATATAGTTGCTAAGCAAAGATTCTGGTTTCCCAGATATCATAGGCTCAGTAGTAGCTGAAACAATTTGATTCATTTGAGAATCAAGTCCAACTTTATAATGATTAATTAAATTAGTAAAAGCTGTATCTTTTAACGACTCCTGATCTAAAGTAGAATTGATAACCGAATTTGAATCGAAAGCTCCAACTTGATGTTGAGGTTTTGAACTACAAGCTATTGCAGCAATAAAACAAATTGCCCAGAGTAACCTATTTAGGTGTTTTTGCATCCTTTTAAAATAAAATACTTAAATATCTTTTTATACAAGACAAAAATAGAAAAATCATTCAGAATGAACGATATAAAACAACATAATTCCTTGAATTAAAAATCGAAAGTTAATTGAACTACTTCATTCGGTTTTATTTGATTTGACACTCCAATTCCAAGTAAACGAACACTATCTGTAAGCTCAAGCTGGTCAAGCAAATCGTTCGACAGTTTCAATATTTCTTTATACTCTATTATTTCATGAAGTAGGGTGCGAGAGCGGGTAATTTGATCAAAATTGCTGTATTTTATTTTTAAGCTTATCGTCCTGCCTTTAAATTTTGTGCGCTGTAATCGTTTATATAAATCTATGGTTGCCTCCTCAAGCCGTACTTTAAGCTCTTCCTTTTTTCGAATATCATCATGAAAAGTATTTTCTGTACTTACCGATTTTCTTTCTCGATTAGGATTTACTTCTCTCTGATCTATGCCTCGAGCAATATTATAATAGTAAGCACCATTTTTTCCAAATAAACGAGTTAATTCCAGTAAAGATCGCTTCTTTAGGTCTTTCCCGTGAAAAACCCCGATTTGATGCATTTTTTCGGCTGTCACTTTCCCAACTCCAAAAAACTTCTCTATGTTTAGCTTTTCTACAAATTCTTCTACCATCTTCGGTTTTATCACAAACAAGCCATCAGGCTTTTGATAATCAGATGCAATTTTTGCCAAAAATTTATTGATTGAAATACCTGCTGAAGCTGTTAAACCAGTCTCTTCTTTTACTCTAATTTTTATTTCTTCGGCTATTGCAGTTGCCGATGGCAAGCCCTTCTTATTGTGGGTGACATCTAGAAAAGCTTCATCTATAGATAAAGGTTCTACCAAATCGGTGAATTCATAGAAAATTGCCATAATTTGATTCGATACCTCCTTGTAACGCGAATGTCTCGGCTTTACAAATATTAGATGAGGGCACCTCTTTAAAGCCATTTTCGAAGGCATAGCAGATTTTACACCAAACTTTCTTGCCTCGTAACTTGCAGCGGCAACTACACCTCTATCACTACTCCCACCAACGGCTATAGCTTTTCCTTTTAAGTCAGGTTGATCTTTTTGCTCTACCGAAGCAAAAAAAGCATCCATATCTATATGAATTATCTTCCTGATTATATCTTCACTCATAATGCCTGCAAGATCTGAATTTATCAAGCTATTTTCAATATTATTCCGTCTATTTCTTAATTTTGCAAGATATTTTTAGCTAAACTTATTCAATCGGATATTAATAAGTTTATCTACATTCTCCATTTCAATCAATAAAATCAATTTAGTGTCGCAGATAAAAGATCTTACTACAGGAAGCATATTCTCACAAATACTTAAGCTTGCTATTCCCATCATAGCTACCTCATTTGTTCAAATGGCGTATAATATGACCGATATGGCCTGGCTTGGTCGTGTGGGTAGCGAAACTGTTAGTGCAGTAGGTATAGCGCTTTATATTGTTTGGTTAGGTTCTTCACTCATGTTTATTCCAAAAATTGGCGCTGAGGTTTGCATTTCACAAGCTATTGGACGAAAAAATATGGATGATGCTAAAGAATTCACAAGAAATGCATTCGGCTTATCTTTTCTAATTGCCATTGCTTTTGGTTTCTTAGTTTGGCTATTTACCGGACCAATTGTAGATCTCTTTCAAATTGAAAGTTATTTTGTCAACCAAACAGCCTTTGTATATTTAAGAATTGTAGCCATAGGTATGCCCTTTACTTATTCTAACATTACACTTTCGGGTATATACAATGGAACAGGCAACACAAAAGTACCGTTCTATGTAAACGCTGTTGGTTTAATTCTTAATATGGTTCTGGATCCAATCCTAATATTTGGATGGGGCCCCATTCCGGCAATGGGTGCTGAAGGTGCTGGTATAGCAACTGTAACATCACAAATTTTAGTTTTTGGCATATTTATTTTACTTCTTAAGGGGAAAAATAATCCTCTCAACACAAAGAAATACATAGGCAAGTTTCAAAAACAATTCTTAAACCCAATTATTAAAATTGGTGGTCCTGTTGCTCTTCAATCTGCTGGTTTTGCTTTACTCGCTATGCTACTTGCCCGAGTTATGAATAATATTGCTCAAGGAAATAGCATCCCCTTTTCTGTACAGTCAATTGGAGCACAAGTTGAAGCTCTTTCGTGGATGACAGCCTTAGGCTTCTCTTCAGCTCTTGGAACTTTTACAGGTCAAAATTATGGCGCCAAACGTTGGGACAGAATTCAAAAAGGATTCTTCGTCACACTAGGTATTGCTTCTACATTAGGTCTTTTAAGTACAGCTCTGTTTTACTTTTTTGGAGCAGAAGTTTTTAGTTTATTTATTAAGCAGAGCGAACCTGAAGTACTTCGAATGGGGATTGTGTATCTGATAATTATTAGCTTTTCTCAAGTCTTCATGAGTATTGAAATTACTGCAACCGGAGCATTTAATGGTATCGGAAAAGCAATGCCTCCTACTATCATTGGTATTATTGGAAATATTCTGCGTATACCTTTTGCATATATTTTAGCTTATAGTTTGGTAGACATACTTCCTCTTTTCTCAGAATACATCAGTCAGGATTCTGTCCCGGTTACAGGTGTGTGGTGGGGAATTACCGTATCTAGTATACTAAAGGGATGTTTTTTATTTTTGGGATTTCTAATTCTATTAGTTCGTCACCCTGAAAATGATCAAGAATTACCATTCCAGAAGAAATGGATCAATTTGCTTCCAAGTCGAATAAGACAACAAGCTGCCGTCGTAGCTCCCCTCAATCAAGAATCCAATAAAGAAATTGAAATTAAATAATAATTGAACCATTAATCATTGAATTCTGCCATGCTGAAAAGAGAGATTAAAATAACCGAAGATGGTTCTCACACCATATTTATTCCAGAGTTAAACGAACATTATCATTCAACTCATGGTGCCATACAGGAGGCAATTCATGTCTACATAAATGCTGGTTTAAGATTCTCTGACAAGAACCCAATCAACATTCTGGAGATTGGTTTTGGCACCGGGCTTAATACTTACCTCACTCTTGTGGAGGCTGAAACAAATAATAGAACTATTGTTTATCACACTTTAGAAAGATATCCTGTTGAAAAAGAACAATTGAAAGTTCTAAACTATCCGGATCAAATTGATTTCAACAACAAGACCTTATTCAATACACTTCATGAAATTGAGTGGAATCAGGAGACTGAAATTACAAATAACTTCTCCTTAAAGAAGATTAATGGAGATTTGAAAAAGATTGATTTCAAAGATAAATTTGATTTGATTTACTTTGATGCTTTTGCTCCTGATATTCAAGATGATTTATGGACAGAAACAATTTTTAAAAAGCTTTACAATTGCCTCAATTCTGAAGCCATACTTGTAACCTACTGTTCAAAGGGTATTGTAAAAAGAGCGCTTCGAGCATCTGGTTTCGAAGTTAAAAGGCTGGCCGGACCTCCTGGCAAACATCATATTTTAAGAGCAACTAAAATTGATAATTTCAATTTCGAAAAGTCTCTCAAAAAAATTTAAAAAAATCTTAAAAAACAAAACCATTTCTCGCATTCTTGGAGAAAACTGTTAACTTAGGGCTTTGATTTTTCAAAGAGACATAATTCACTGAAAAACAAGAAAATAACTAAATATTGATATTTCTCAAAAAAGAATGAGTCTAATTGAATTGTAACTATTTTAATATCTGCAATTTGAAGATATCATACCAGTTTTGAGATGAATAATTTTGAATAGATGAAGTATACTGAAGAACAAGATAAGGTAAGTTATTGCCTTGGTTTAAGCATTGCAAGTAATTTAATTACATCAGGTGTTAAAACTTTAAATGCTGAACCTTTTGTTGAAGCTCTTGATGCAGCTTTTAATGGTAAAATGCCAGAGGTTTCTCCAGAAGAAGCTAACGCTATATTGCAAGAGTTTTTCGGAAAAATGCAAGAAGAGCAAGCTGAGAAGGCTGTGGGCGAAGGACAAGCATTTTTAGAAGAAAACAAGAAAAATGAAGGTGTTGTTACATTAGAAAGTGGTCTTCAGTACCAAATTATCACAGAAGGAAATGGTGATAAGCCTAAAGCAACTGATAGTGTTAAATGTCACTACCACGGAACATTAATTAACGGAACTGTTTTCGATAGCTCTGTAGATCGTGGAGAACCTGCTACATTCCCGGTAAATGGAGTTATTGCAGGATGGGTTGAAGCTCTTCAACTAATGCCTCTTGGTTCTAAGTGGAAACTAGTTATTCCTTCGAACCTTGCATATGGTGCACAAGGTGCTGGTAACCTAATTGGTCCACACACAACTCTTATTTTTGAAGTAGAGTTATTAGAGATTGTATAATTATTGCAGATAAACTAAATATTCAAACAATGAAATTAAAAGTATTAACTCTAGCATTAGGACTAGGTGTATTCGCATTCAGCTCTTGCGATAAGAAAGTAGACACTAACATGGCTTTGAACTCAACAGTTGATTCTGTAAGCTATTGTATAGGTGCCAGTTTTGGTGGAAATTTATTACAAAATAGCTTGAAAGAGGTTAACCAGGACGCTCTTTTAGCTGGTTTAAATGCGGCTTTAGCTCAAGAAGATTTAAGAATCGACCAACGTGCTGGCGGTGCAATTATTAACAAATTCATTAAAGAACTTAAGACCAAAGCAGCAGAAGCAAATATTGCTATTGGTGAAAAATTCCTTGAAGAAAATAAAGCTAAAGAAGGCGTTGTAACGACTGAAAGTGGACTTCAATACAAGATTCTAACTGCAGGGACAGGTGCCATTCCAACTAAAGAGCAAGAAGTAAAAGTTCACTACCGCGGTACTACTATCGATGGTAAAGAATTCGATTCTTCTTACAAAGGAGGTAAGCCTGTTACATTCATGCCTACTCGTGTAATTAAAGGATGGACTGAAGCTTTACAATTGATGCCTGTTGGTTCTAAGTGGGAACTTTATATTCCTTCAGCATTAGCATATGGTCCTCGTGGAGCAGGTGCTAATATTGGACCAAACTCTACTTTGATTTTCGAAGTTGAGCTTCTTGAAATTGTTGAAAAAGCAGCTCCTGCTAAGAAATAATTTCTTTTAGAAATACTATAATAAAAGAATCTGTTATTACAGATCTTTATTTAAAATATTCCCTTTCCGATTTATATTGGAAAGGGATTTTTTTTCCCTTTTGCCAGTACAATTCTTTTCTTAGCTTTGTAAACTGATAAGAAATAAAGGGCTTAATTTCCTTAGCAAACATATCAAAATTACAAACTATTACTCTCTAGCTGTTTACAGTCAATCAGACTCATAATCAAAACGTAGAGATCACAGTCAATTTTGAATATTTTTTATCAGGCAAAGACAAGTTGGAAGAAAATGAGTACTTTCAGTCTTCAATTTTAGAGATTTAAAACAAATAAAAAACAAAGATATGTTACAAGCAGAAATTCATACCGAAAAAGGTTTAATGAAGGTGGAATTCTTCGAACAAGATGCACCAACTACAGTTCAAAATTTTGTTACTCTTTCAGAAAAAGGATTTTATGATGGATTAACTTTTCATCGCGTAATTCCAAATTTTGTTATTCAAGGTGGATGTCCTGATGGAACTGGTGCTGGTGGCCCTGGTCATACTATCAAATGTGAATTAACTGGTGGTAACCAATTCCATGACAGAGGTGTTCTTTCAATGGCTCACGCTGGAAGAAATACTGGTGGATCTCAATTTTTCATTTGCCATGGCCGCGAAAATACATCACACCTGGATCGTCAACACACTTGTTTCGGGAAAGTCTTCGAAGGTCTTGAAGTGATCGACCAAATTAAAGGTGGCGATACTATTGAGAAAATCGTAATCATTAGAGAGTAACTCTCAAACAGAAATTTACAATAATCAATCATTAGTAATTACATTACTAAGCAAAAGATATTAATATGAACTTTGAAATTAACGGTAAGGTTATCCTTAAGGAGGATACTCAGCAAATAAACGATAGATTCAAAAAAAGAGAATTTGTTATTGAAGTTGAAAATGAAAGAAACTCTGATTGGAATGATTTCATTAAATTTCAGTTGACTCAAGATCGTTGTGATTTATTAGAGACTGTTTCTGTTAACGAAAACATTAAGGTTTCTTTCAATATCAGAGGAAGAAAGTGGGAAAAAGATGGAAAAACAAACTATTTCTCAAACTTAGAAGCTTGGAGAATTGAAAAAATGCAAGCGGCAGCTGCTGCTGAAATGCCAGAATTCAATGCGGCTGATATGCCTCCAGCTCCTGAAGAAGATGATCTTCCTTTCTAGGAACCATACAAAACAAAAAATGCTGTCGATTATTCGACAGCATTTTTTTTGCTCTTTAAACAAGTAACTATGAATGATGTAACATCTTTTTTGCTAAATTATCAAACACAAGCAAAGATAAACCTGCAATCATTATAATATAAACAATAGCAGGTAGATTAACCATACGGTCGACTACCCCTAATAATATATCATGAATCGGTTGAATTAAAATGGCATTCACTTGTTTAATCAGTGGATGTTCCCATGACGCCACAATGCTGTGCACATCAGTTCCCAAAAGAATGATAAAAGCTATTAAAACAATGGCAATTATAATTAACAAGCGTTTAATTGGCATTTTCTTTTTCACACTTACCGAGTTAGTCAGCCAGTCTTGCATCACATCATCCATCACATTCTTTGTGAAATCAGTCGATGGCTCCTCAAGCTCAACATCGCTCAATAGCTTCTTAATAAATTCGTCTTTATATATATCTTCCTTTTGCATCTGTTCTAAGTTTTATCAATTAGAAAAAGCAAGTTGTTTTAATTTTATACTCTAATACTTCTTATCTAAAGAATTGTTTTTAATTCTTTCTGCAAATATTGCTCTAAGATACCGTATAATTTCTTTCGGGAACGATGTAATTTAACTTTTACATTAGCAACTGATAGTCCCGTTACCTCACTAACCTCATCAATAGAGTTCTCATCTAAATAATAAAGAGAAATAATCGTTTTCTCATCACCTTTCATTTTACCTAAAGCCCTATTTATATACAATTTCTGTTCTTCATTCGTTAGAGATTGTAATGCTGATTGTGTCGATTTCACATTTACCGAAGCATTATAATCTTCATCAATTGATACTTGGTCTAATTTTTTTTTTCGCATCTTCGAAATAGATGCATTGTATATAATTCGATAAAGCCAGGTTGAAAACTTCGATTTACCTTTATAGGTATCTAAAGCCTGATATGCCTTTAAAAAAGCATCTTGTGTAATTTCTTCTGCGTCTTCTCTATTCCCAATCAATTGCATAGCAATATTAAAAGCCATTTTTTTATGACGATCAACCAAATAAGCATATGCGCCAACATCGCCTTCCTTTATTTTTTGTATGTAATAGCTATCCTTGTTCGATTTCATATTTCAATGTTTAGAAACGAGATTGACAAATCCATTTACAATATTTGCCTTATTTCGAATCACCTCACAATACAATAGACCGTTTTAGGCTGTGAAATGTTGCATCTGTTTCGAACTACTAATAGTTAGACGCATCAATCACAGATTGGTTACAGATTAAATAAACTTCAATTAACATCTCTACATCAATCTAATGATTAACAATGAGATATACCATGAAATTTAAAAACTTTAATTTATTTGTAACCCAATCTTAACATGTGGCGTCATAAAGTCGAGAGCAAAAAACATAAAGCTTTCATTAACGATTTTGAAATTTATTGTACGTTTAAATTAAAACTTATATTATGGATATCACAGGAGTAGTAGCAATCATTTGTTCAATTGGATTCATTCCACTAATCATTTTTCTTGTTCACCGTCATCGTGAAAGAAAAGCTCTTATTGAAAAAGGATTAAGTACAGAAGTATTCGCAAGCGCAAGCAAAGATAGAACTCTGGAGAGTCTAAAATACGGAATTCTATTAGTTGGTTTAGCTATTGGAATTCTTATAGGAAACATTCTTGATGAGTATACACGCATGAGCGAAGAAGTTTCTTATTTCTCTATGATTTTCTTATTTGGAGGTCTGGCTCTGTTAGCATTCTATGGTCTTGCTAAAAAAGACAAAGACTAGAGCTATAAAATAGTCTACTCAAAAAAATGCACTCATTTAATATGAGTGCATTTTTTTATATCTAACCGTTTAAACCTACTCTCCTATTATAAACTTAAGCATTCTTTCACAAGCTTTCTGGCAAACCGGACAAAATTCATCTTTGTTATTCGATTTCATTTTACAATCTCGTACAGGAGAATATATCCCTTTACTCATATAGCCACCGCCTTCGAATAGACCAACTTTATCATTGTATTCTTCAGTTCTAGGTGTAGGTGTAACAAGCCCCTCTTCTATCATCGACTTCCACTTACTTTCAAAATTAACAAGAGTTGTGATATTTGGCTCCCAAGGTTCTACCTTCAGATTATAAAAGTCTTCAACAGAAACGCCTGAAGTATAATATTCGTCAGCCAAACCAACAAAACCATGTCCAAATTCATGACTTGCTACTTCTCTTGACAATTTATGATCAGAGGAACATGAGGTGTAGTAATTATAGATTCCTGCCCCACCATATTTTTCTGTATTAATTAAAACAAAAATATGATCGTAAGGCACATTAGCTGCAATATCATGCATCGTTTTAATATCTGATGTGGTCAAATATCGCTCTGAATCGAATGTATAGAAAGTCGAATTTAGAACCGTATTCTTATAAATAGCCTTACCTGGAATATCAGGTCCGGATTCTTCGGAAACGGATTCTAAGGCATAAATATTAAAACGATTTGCATACGTTTTAAAAGGCTCAACATTTAAGACATAACCAGCCACTCGCTCAACATCAGCTCTAAATTTACCCATTTCCTCCTGAGTATATCCTTCTGCAATAAATGCAACATCTATGCTTTTATTAACCTCACCTTTACCCATTATTTTAGAATACTTAACTTTCATAGCTGTTTCTTCCAAAATAAAATAATTAGATGGATCAATTTCATATTCGAATAGTTGTACGAAAACACCATCTCTGTTTCTATAATCGATAACAAACTGAGCTTTCTGCTTGGGAAATGGCATCACATTCACCTGATAATAAGATCGGCTTAATGTTTTTGCCTCAGGTGTTGACTGCCATTCTTGAAACAAAGATCCAAAGCCTCGGGAGTAAATTAAATTGCCAGAAGCTTTATCAATCAATTTAAACCGGAAGTTTCCATAATCAAACGTATCAACAAGATTCTTTGTGGTTCCACCCCAATGAGCTTCCTTTTTCAGATTCTGTAAAAAAACAGTTTGTTCTTTTGCATTGCCTCCCAAAAGATAATCAATACGTAAAGTCTTGTTTTCGAAATAAGTTTCGAAGTCAACTGAGGCAAAACTCAGTTGCGTTGCTATAACAAGCAATGTTAAAGTTGATATAAAAGATTTCATCTAAGTTATTTGTTTTAAGGTTAAGACAAAGATAAAAGAAAGAATAAGGCAAATAAATGATCTTCTTCAGTTCATTTGAAAAAAAGTAGAAGCATAACTAATAAATCAAGTAATAGAAGAAGCGTTTCATTTTAATAAGTCGATTAGATATATTTGTTCTTATATATAATATTATTCGCTAATAGTTTACATTAAACTATCAACTCATCAGATAAAAATTATGAAGGAGCTTCTAGGTGCCCATTTAAGAGACTGGTTAATTACTCAAGGTGTTGCTGAATATTATGCAATTATTCTTCAGTCAGCAATAGCAGTTATTATCGTATTAATACTTGCTTGGCTTTCCGATGTTATCTCAAGAAAAGTACTAATCACAATTATTACCAAACTCGTTAGAAAAACCAAAACCCATTGGGACGATATTCTTTTAGAAAGAAAGGTATTTAATAAGATATCTCACTTTGCACCAGCAATAATTATTAACCTAAGTGCTGGAATGATATCTCACGAGCCAACAGGAAATTTCATTCAGGGGGCGACTCATGTTTACATGATCATTCTAACTATAATGCTCATTGACTCTTTCTTTAGTGCTACCAATGATATTTACAACACCCTGCCCGTTAGTAAAACTCGCCCTATAAAAGGTTATATACAAATTGTTAAGATTTTCTTTTATGCAATGGGGTCTATCTCCATTATTGCAATTTTCATTGATGAATCTCCACTAAGTATATTGACTACAATGGGAGCATTTGCAGCAGTTCTCATCTTAGTCTTTAAAGATACAATCTTAGGCTTTGTGGCTTCCATTCAACTCTCAGCAAACAGAATGGTAAATATTGGCGATTGGATTAGTATGCCTTCTAAAAATGCCGATGGTACTGTAATCGATATTAGTTTGAATACTGTAAAAGTTCAAAATTGGGATAAAACAATCAGCACCATTCCAACCTACGCTCTTGTTTCAGAATCTTTCAACAATTGGAAAGGCATGGAAGAATCAGGGGGAAGACGAATTAAACGTCATTTAAATATCGATGTAAAATCTATTCATTTTTTATCGGATAAAGAGATTGAAGCGGCTGAAAAAATCAAATTAATTACGAGCTATATCCAAGAGAAAAAAGAGGAAATCAAACTCGCCAATCCTGAAAATGAAATTCCGGTTAATCAGAAACGTTTAACCAATGTAGGAACTTTCAGAAAGTACATTGAAGCCTACCTCCAAAGCCATCCAAAAATACACAGGGATATGACTTTTCTTGTGAGGCAACTTCAGCCATCAGAGAAAGGACTTCCAATAGAAATCTATGTTTTCTCAAATGATCAAGAATGGGCAAACTATGAAGCCATACAATCCGATATATTCGATCATATTTTAGCTATTGTTCCGGAATTTAACCTGAGAGTTTTTCAGAATCCGACTGGTGATGATTTTAAAAATTTAAATAAAATTTAACAGTTGCAAATTGTTAAGTACAATTATTTATTTAATTTTGATTTGAACATATAAAATCTATTTAAATGAAAAAATTTTTATTCGTTGTTGCATTTATTTGCACCATGTTTACATTTTCGAATGTAGAAGCATCTAACTACCAGGTTAACGATGCCAAAATTGATGTTTTGTTTGAAAAAGCTTCAACAACTATCATGATGAATTTAAATGAAATGTCTTCAGATATGATGACATCTTCAACTACTTTAAATTCTAGTGTTAAATCTAAAAGTCCTATGGCTGCGATCTTATTAGATTTCTTTTTGGGAGCTCTTGGTGTTCACCGTTTTTACTTAGGAACTAAAGTAATGACTGGTATTGGGTACATTCTAACTTGTGGTGGTGTATTTGGTTTGATTCCACTTGTCGATTTAATTGTTCTTGCTGTTAATTATGACGATATCAGCCAGTTTGTAGACAATCCAAAATTCTTTATGTGGTAATTCCATAAAAAGCTGAATAAAAATTGCTGTTATAAATCCAATCTTCATTTGTGATTTGTAACAGCAATTTTATTTTTAATTATCAAATAATACAATATGTTGCTTATTCGATTCTCATTATTTCTTTTTATTCTTCTACCATCTCTTTCATTTTCGCAAAAGAGTTCAAACTACATTAGTTATAGTATGGATAATCAGTCGTATAAAAAAGGTTTACTAACCAAAGCTCATGCCGATTTTTTTTACGATAGAGAACAGGGCGTTTTGGTATCCTCATACACTTCACCCAACAAATTTATAAAAGTAAGCAACCGAAAAGGAGAATTAAAACTTTATATACCTAAAACGAATACGGTTACATTCACTCAGGATATTACCCTATCGAGTGAAAATGAATTAATTTATTACTTTGCTAATAATCAGCAACAAGATTTAGGATTAGAAAGAGAAGGCTTTACCATGGTAGATTCTCGTTTAGATGATAAATATCTGATATTTGTTTGGGAAGCACCACAAACAATGCAAACTGTAAAGAAAGTTGAAATTGTTTACGATGGAGATTACCCTATTTACGCAGCTTATTTTAATCTTGAAGGGGATATCCTTAAGAAAATATATTATTACGACTATTTTGCAACTAACTATTTTAAAATGCCAACTAAGGTGACTGAAATAAGTTATACGCCAGAACGAGATTCTATTGTTCAACGAACTATATTCTCGAATATAAATGTCACGAATACACCAACCTCATCCTATTTTAACTTTAAAATCCCTGACAATGCAAAAGTTAGTAAATCTGAACTTTAAGCTGGTTCTTCTATTTGTTTTCATTTGCAGTGTTAACACAAATCTGTTTGCACAGACATCGAAAGAAGCTAATCTTCAGTTGATTCTTAAAACAAAAACCAACACGCTAAATACTCACAAACATCATAGAGATTACATTTATAAAAATGAAAAGAGTTGGTTAAAAAAATACAACCCCATAAGTTTGGGTTTTGGATCCTTACTCTACCTCTATCAAAACGTATTATCACAACAATTTTCTGCTGACTGCCTTTATCATCCAACCTGTTCCGATTTTAGTAAAGATGCCATTCGAGAGTATGGTCTAATTAAAGGTGTTTTTTTAAGCTCTGATAGAATATGCAGATGTAATAGAATAGCCGCTACCAGTATCAACTACTTTAAGTTCGATCAAAAAAGCCGTCATGCACATGACAGTGTAAGCTACTATAAAATTAAACCTATAATAAAGATCGAATCAAAGTGAAAAAAATATTCATATTAACCCTATTCTGCATCTTATCATTAAACCTACTAGCTCAATATTCTACAAAACAAAGGTTTGAATTTATTCATCATCTAATCAAATCAAACGATTTTAAAGAGGCATTAATTGAGCTTAATTACTTAGATGGTAAAACAACTAGCGACAGTTTGTACTATTTAAAAGGTTGGAGCTTGTATTCTCTTAAACAATTAACAAACTCCGCCGATAATTTCAAGAAAGTCAGTAAACTTTCTACTTTCTACCATAAAAGTCATTTTTTTGCCGCATACAATTACGCTCACACTCAAAACTATCAAGAGGCTAAGCAAGTTCTAACTAACATTCAAGCAAATTCAAATCTTCAACAACTAAAAAGCTTTGAATCATCGGGTATTGCACTTTTAGAGCGCGATTACGATCTTTTTGAATCTACTCGCATAAATTCAGAAATCATATTACCTGCTTTACAAACCGAGGTTGCTAACCTAAACAAATTATACACTTCACTCAAAAATAGAAAACCTAAAAAAATGTGGCTAGCAGGTCTAATGTCAGCCATTATTCCTGGCTCCGGGAAAATGTATGCAGGCAAAACAGGAGAAGGTATAGCCTCTTTGCTTATGGTTGGATCAACAGGCTTGGTCACCTGGGAAAATCATAGAAAACTCGGCATCAAAAATTTTAAAACAATTCTATTTGGATCGATATTCACTATTTTTTATGTCGGTAATATATATGGCTCAGTATTTTCAGTAAAAATCTCAAACGAAGAGTTTAACCATGAAATGGATCAAAAAATATTATTTAATATACATATTCCTTTGCGGAACATTTTCAATTAGTCAAGCTGAAAATAATCAAATTCTAATAAAAGCGGATAGTTTATTCTCTATTGGAGAGTTTCAATCTGCTGCCATTGAATATGAGCGTTTTCTGTATTTTTCCGATACTGAGCAATCTAATTTTAATTGTTTATACAAGAAAGCTCAATGCTACAAATTAACAACTGATTTCGCTAAAGCATGTAAAACACTGGAACGTATCAACCTTTTTCGAGAAAGTATTGATAATTATATTGATATAAAAAGAGAATTGAGCCTATGCTATTATTTGGATAGCAAACTTCAGAAAGCCCTTATGCAGATCACACAACTTAGGCATAAAGCAAAAAGCCTCCCTAAAGAGACTCAGTTGGTTGAGATCTTTGTTTTAAATGAAATGAAAAAGTGGAAAGATGCTCAAGAAAAAGCCAAATTGTATGCAAAGCAATACGTTTCTGAAGAAAACAAGAAACTTATATCTCTCGAAAAACTAGATTCATTATACTCTAAGAAAAATTTGCCCAAACTAAAATCAATTGAGAAGGCAGAAAATTTATCTCGTTTCATTCCTGGTGCAGGACAAATATATTGTGGTAAAATAACTGAAGGATCGTTTACTTTTTTATTCAATGGAGCCTTTCTAGCCCTCGGCATTCAGCAAATATTCACTAAATTTTATTTTACCGGTTACACGGCCGGATTTGGTGTTCTACATAAAACATATACGGGTAATATGGCGAGAACAAAACATCTAGCCAAGAAAGTAAATCTTGTTAGACACACCAGTTTTAATGAGTCAATAATTAAATATATGCTGAGTTTATAGATAGAATATTTGTATCATTGTTTTTTGAGAATGATAAAAATGAAAACAATTATGCATAAACTATTCAAGAAAATAAACTTTTTCAAGTCCTTAGGCTGGTTTGGAAATATAATTCTTAGCATTGGTGTTATACCACAAGTTGTACAAACCTGGGAAACTAAAGATGTTAGTAGTTTCAATTGGTCTTTCCTTCTTATGTGGGCCTTTGGTGTGCTTTTTACTTTCATTTATATTCTCGAAGGTGACCTAAAATCAGGGAAACGACAATATCCTCTCTGGCTCAATTATTTGGTTAATATTATAGCAACTTTTTATTTATGCTATGCTAAAATTATTTACAGCTAAACTAAAATACAGTAAAATGAAAAAAATTCTCATATCTATAATTCTGGCTTTTTTCAGTTTAAATGCCATATCTCAAAATGAAACTGAAACTTTTCCTCAACTTCTAAAAGTTGAAAATCAAGATCTTCAACTTAAAGGTACCGGCACCCGAGTAAAGTTATGGATGGATATGTACACTCTTGGTTTATTTGTAATCGATACAAAACAAGATGTAAATATTCTGGTTGCTGGTAATGAAACGTCTGTAGTTCGTCTAAGTATCATCTCTGGATTAATTACAGCTGAGAAAATGGATAAAGCAATTCGCGATGGTTTCAAGAAATCAACTCAAGGCAAAACCGAGCCAATAAAAAATGAAATTGAAGAATTCTTGGCCGTATTTAAGCAAGGTGTAGAGAAAAAAGATCTATATCAATTCACTTATCAACCCGAAGTAGGAACAATTATTTCAAAAAATGATAAGCAACTTGCAAGCATAAAAGGTTTAGAATTTAAAAAAGCCCTTTGGGGTATCTGGCTAGGAAAAAATCCAGTGGATAAAAAACTAAAAGCAGCATTGTTGAAATAGAATTTCAACTACAAAATACAGAAACGCAATCAATTCCTGATTGCGTTTTTTTTATTCCCAAAGACGTATTTACAAATTAATTTCTATCTTAGTCGCAACTACTATAACAGAATACTCTTGATAAGAGTGTTGATTCATAAGTTCATCTAACTGACTTTAAGGCTTTTACCTTAAAGTTTTTTCGTACACCCTACTCTATCTTATTATTAAAAGAAAAACAAAGATGAGCAGATATTCGAAAATTGTTGGTTCAGGAAGTTGTATTCCTGAAGTTGAAGTGAAGAACGAAGAATTCTTAAAAAATACATTTTATAATGCCGATGGCAGTCACAATGGGCAAGCCACACCCGAAGTGCTTGAAAAATTCTTTAGTATAACTGGTATTGAAGAAAGACGCTATGCTAAAGAAGATCAAAAGGCATCAGATTTGGCTTATATCGCTGCAAGCAGAGCGTTAGAATCATCCGGAATCGATAAAGAAAGTCTTGATTATATTCTTGTTGCTCATAATTTCGGCGATGTTTCAGCCAATACTGTCACGCCACAGCTCATGCCAAGCCTTGCAGCACGTGTCAAACATTTACTCAAAATCGAAAACCCGCAAACCGTAGCCTACGATATTCTTTTCGGATGTCCTGGTTGGATTCAAGCCATGATTCAAGCTAACTACTTCATAAAATCGGGCGATGCTAAACGTGTAATGGTTATTGGTGCTGAAACCCTTTCAAGGGTTTGCGATCCTCACGATAGAGATTCTATGATTTATGCAGATGGTGCTGGGGCTACCATTCTCGAAGGCGTAGAAAGTGATACGCCTACCGGCATACTTTCACATTCTGTTCGCACAGATACTTTAAACGAAGCCTACTTTTTATGGTCCGGAGCATCACATAATCCAGATTTTCAGAACAGAGATCGCGATTTCTACATAAAAATGCACGGGCATAAAATCTACGAATATGTTATTTCAAATGTGCCGCAATTGGTAAAGGAGAGTATAGAAAAAGCTGGCTTAGGATTAAATGATATCAAAAAAGTTCTAATCCATCAAGCCAACGAAAAAATGGACGAGGCCATTGCCAAACGCTTATTTCGCTTGTACGGTGAAAGAAAAGTTCCGGAAGATATTATGCCAATGATTATCAAAAAAATGGGAAATAACTCGGTAGCAACCGTACCTATTCTTTACGATATGATTGCGAAAGGAGAATTGGAAGGTCATGAATTTGAAACAGGAGATAACCTTATATTCGCATCAGTAGGTGCTGGTATGAGCATTAATGCCTTTGTTTATAAATTTTAGAACAATACGAACCTAAATAAACCTAAAGCCTCACGAAAGTGGGGCTTTCTTTTATTCATTCTAAACTTGTTAGTTGATAATACTTAAAGATGAAATTCTCCTATCTTGACGATCAAATAATGCGATTAAAAATTCACCATAAATGGAAACTCTTTTCAATCTTTCAATGCAATTCTGCCTAATTAGCGCTTGTGTTTTCTTTATTATTTTCATGTATACGAGTTATATTTTTTATACTGAAAATGAAAAAAAAGCCACGTTTCGTGCTTTGTTAATAGGCCTACTTTTACCTATTCCATATATTATAGCCTGGCATTATAGCTATAATGTTTTTGCATTAGTCTTGTTTGCTGATATTGTATTAACTGCTCTACTCTTTCTTTATCCATTCAAAACATCTAAAACTATTTGCGACGATATTCCTCTGAATAAAATTGATGAAAGAAACGTCATGTTTTCGAGAAATGAATTGGTGGTTGATAGTGATGTCTACAAAGCCTACTACGAAAAATATCCTGAGAAGAAAGCATTAGACGATGCCTTTAGAAATGAAGCTGGTTTATGTAACGAAAAATCCTTATTCAATCATACTTTCGCATTTGCGGCCGCACATGCAAGCTTCTTTGCCGTTGGGCAATTTAAGAAGGCTGTTGACGGGCAAATTAATCCTAATCAAAAAGAAATTTCATCAGAGAAGATGAGTGCATTTCTAAAGCCTTGGGCCAAAAAACTGGGAGCTTTAGATGTAAACTATTGTGAACTTAAAGATTACCATTGGTATTCTCATAAAGGACGCGGAGATGAATATGGCAGCGAAGTAAATAATACACATTCGCATGCTATAGCTTTTACGGTTGAAATGACTGAGGAAATGGTACAAGCCGCTCCTCAATCCTCTATTGTAATGGAATCAGCACAACAATATTTAGATTCAGGTCGTATTGCCATTCAAATTGCTGAGTTTCTTCGTCATTTAGGTTATTCTGCCAGAGCACATATTGATGGAAACTATCAAGTTGTTTGCCCGCTGGTCGCACGCGATTCAGGCTTAGGCGAAATAGGTCGTATGGGCTTACTTATGACACCTAAACAAGGCCCTAGAGTAAGATTGGGAGTCGTTACAACTGATTTTCCACTAAAAACTAAAGACCGAAAAAAATTAAATTACATGTTAGATTTCTGCTTACATTGCAAAAAATGTGCAACTGTCTGCCCAAGTAAATCTATTTCTTCTGATGAACCTAAATTAGTTGAGGGCGTTAAAAGATGGCAAATTAATTCAGAATCATGTTTTACTTATTGGTGCAAGGCCGGAACTGATTGTGGTCGTTGTATGGCTGTTTGTCCATACTCTCATCCCGACAATTTGTTGCACAATGCAATCCGATTAGGAATTAAACACTCTCCCCTTTTCAGAAAAATTGCTGCTCCACTTGATGATTTCTTTTACGGTAGAAAACCAAAATCTAAGAAACTTCCTGAATGGATGAGGTGATGTGGTGATGTGGTGATGTGGTGATGTGGTGATGTAAAAGTAAAAAAACATCTTTTTTTCATCACACTTTTAACCTTTAACCTTTAACCTTTAACCTTTAACCTTTAACCTTTCCACTTCTGATCGTTAGTAAACCAATAAAGGTTAATACACCATTAAGCATTAACAATTCAAAGCCAAGTTTGAATCCAAACCATTCCATCGAGTTTTGAGAGAATATGTAACATAGAACTGGAGCTACCAGGCAAACTAATGGCACCCATTTATCTTTTACTTGTATCGAGGTAAATAAACCAAATGCATACAAACCTAACAATGGTCCGTAAGTGTAGCCCGCTACAGTAAAAATTGCCGAAATAACAGAGTCGTCATTTATGGCTCTAAACACCAAGATAACGATTAGAAGTATAAATGAAAATAACAGATGTGATCGTCTTCGTAACTTACGGGTTTTTATTTCATCATTCTCATCAGCACCCAATATATCCACTGTAAACGATGTTGTTAATGAAGTTAGAGCTGAATCGGCACTGGAATAAGCTGCTGCCATAAGTCCTACAAGAAAAAATAAACCAACAACAGGCCCAAGATGTTGAGTTGCCAGCATAGGGAACAGGTCGTCTCCTCTTTCAGGAATTGCAATACCTTCGTGTTGTGCAAAAATTAAAAGTAGAGCTCCAAGCATTAGGAATAACAGGTTGGCCGGAATAAAAGCAAAACCATACCAATACATATTCTTCTTCGCCTCGCCCAGATTTTTACAACTCAAATTCTTTTGCATCATATCCTGATCAAGTCCTGTCATTACAATCGTAATAAAAGCACCAGTAAAAAACTGCTTAAGAAAATGTTGTTTACTACCCCAATCATTAAACTCAAACACCTTTCCATACTCACTCTCCCGAATAGTGCTTATTACTCCGGATATGTTCAGATCAAGCTTATCCATTATCAAATGGATACTAATTCCCACCGACAAAAGCATAAACAAAGTTTGGAGGCTATCAGTCCAAATAATCGTCTTAATCCCACCTTTAAAGGTATAAAGCCATATCAACAGAATTGTAATTAAAACAGTTAATGCAAAAGGTATACCCCATGCATCAAAAACAGTAATCTGGAGCACATTTGCCATCAAAAATAATCGGAACGAAGCTCCAATAGTTCTCGACAACAAAAAGAATGAAGCTCCTGTTTTATAGGATGTCGAACCAAACCTATCATTCAGATAGGTATAAATTGATGTCAGATTCAAGCGGTAGTATAAAGGCAATAAAATATTTGCAACTACAATATAACCTAGCATATATCCCAATACCATTTGCATATACGAAAACTCAGTAGATCTGACCCACCCCGGTACCGAAATAAATGTAACACCCGATAAAGATGCTCCAATCATACCAAATGCCACCACATACCAAGGTGACTGTTTATTACCAAGGAAAAAGGCTTTATTGTCTGCCTTTCGACTGGTAAAATAAGAAATGCTTAGCAAGAGTGCAAAGTAGCCAACAACTACAATGATAATACTTAATGGGGACATACAATCGATTTGAATTTGAGTCTCAAAAATAGAAATTTATATCATCATAATACCATTCGAGAACTTAGGAAGAACAAATTAAAACTAAAAATACTTACATTTGAGCTAAGGATCATTTATCAAATCCTTAGAATACTTCGATTAAATACCAAACATGAATTACGATAATTTCCCATCCAAACTATTAGAAAATGCCGTTTCAGAATTTTCAAAACTACCTGGAATAGGACGAAAAACAGCTTTAAGATTGGTCTTACATCTTCTCAACCAAAACAAAGAAGAAGTTAGAAAGTTTGGAAACACGATTATACAACTACGTGAGGAAGTCAAACACTGTAAATCTTGTTTCAATATATCAGATACCAATATTTGTGATATTTGTGCCAGTCCTAAAAGAGACAAGACAACTATTTGCGTTGTTGAAAGCATTCGTGATGTCATGTCGATTGAACGCACACAACAATACAATGGTATTTATCATGTTTTAGGTGGTATCATTTCTCCAATGGATGGAATTGGACCAAGCGATCTGCGTATTCAACCCCTAATAGAAAAGGCTGATAAAGAAGATTTAACCGAGATTATTCTGGCCTTAAGCACAACAATGGAAGGTGATACAACAAATTTCTACTTGTACAAAAAACTTAAACCACATCAGGTTTCTGTAACCACTATTGCCCGAGGGGTTTCCATTGGTGATGAACTCGAATATACCGATGAAATTACGCTTGGACGATCTCTTCTAAACAGAATGCCATTTGACAAAAGCTTATAATTGTCATCTTATTGATATTTTAAAAAATTGAGGTTCTCAATCAGGATAATTCTTTCGAATAGAAAGCTTATCTTCAAGGATAGAAATTATTTCTTATGATATAGAGAAAATCAATTGTTAATTAAGAAAAGTAGATGCGTTTTACTAATCAGACTTACTTGTCTTTTACTCTTTTTTAATTAAATTTGTGTTCTATTTAGACTAAATAAACAAACACTAAACAAAATCAATATGGCAAAATACGAAATCTTTCTTCCAGCAATGGGTGAAGGAATCATCGAGGCTACAATTACAAAGCTCCTAAAAAACGAAGGCGATTCTGTTGAAGAAGAAGACTCTATTATGGAAATCGCAACTGATAAAGTTGACTCTGAAATACCAGCCCCTGCAAATGGTGTTATTGCAAAATTATTATTCGAAGAAGGTGACGTTCCAAAGGTAGGTGACCTTATTGCAATTATTACAACAGATGGTGAGGCTATTGATGAAACTTCTACAGAAACAAAAGTTGAAGAAGTTGAAACTAAAAGCGTAACGCCTGATTTAACTATTGCCAAAGAAACACCAAAGGAAGCTGAGCCTGTAATGGCTAAGACTGAAAATGGGAACTTCGTTTCACCTCTTGTTCGTACCATTGCCAAAGCTGAAAATATTACAAACGAAGAATTAAATTCAATTCTTGGTTCAGGTGAAGGAAAGCGAATCACAAAAAAAGATATTCTCCATTATATTGAGAACCGTAAAACGGCAAAAATTGCAGAACCAGTTGTTGCTCAGGAAACCACTCCGGTGATTATGCCTAAAGCTGATACACCAACTCACAATTCATATACAGGACAAAACGTCGAAATCATTGAGATGGATCGTATGAGAAAATTGATTTCTCAACATATGACTAATTCTCTTCAGGTATCAGCTCACGTGACTTCATTTATAGATGTAGATGTTACACCAATAGTACAATGGAGAGATAAGGTTAAAAATGATTTCTTAAAAAAGCACAATCAGAAATTAACTTATACCCCTATTTTTGTTGAAGCGGTAAGCAAAGCCATTCAAGACTTTCCATTAATTAATGTTTCTGTTGATGGTGATAAAATCATCAAAAAGAATTTTGTAAATGTTGGAATGGCAACGGCTCTGCCTAATGGTAATCTTATTGTTCCCGTAATTAAAGATGCTGACGAGAAAAATCTAATTGGACTAACTAAGTCGGTTAATGATCTTGCCAATCGTGCCAGAGCAAACCAGTTGAAACCAGATGAGATTCAAGGAAGTACTTTTACAATTACAAACCTTGGAGCGTTTGGAAGTACAACAGGAACGCCTATTATTAATCAACCTGAAGTTGCAATTTTAGCAGTTGGAGCAATTAAAAAGAAACCTGCAGTAATTGAAACACCACAAGGTGATACCATAGGTATTAGACACATTATGGTGATGTCATTATCATATGATCATCGTGTGGTTGATGGTGGACTTGGAGGCATGTTCTTGAAACGTGTTGCAGAAAACCTTGAGAATTTTGATACAACTCAATTATTATAAATTGATATAAGCTCTTTAAATTTCTAATAAAGAACATAAAACACATATTAAATGAAAGCGCAGAATTGGAATTCTGCGCTTTTTTTATGCAAAAAAATCAAAGTTTTTTATATCTTGCATTGTTCAGTGACAACAAGGTGTGTCGCAAGCATTATAAGTGTTTTGTTTGATTTTATTCTCTCGCTCCTATTTAAGGTATTTATAGAGAAATGTAAAGTATTCTCTTTATAAGTATTAGAATTAGTTTTGATCTGTATAAAATTCAAATATTCACAATTCTCTCATTTTATATGATAATTAATTGTCTATAATATTTAAAAATATGGCAAAGTTGAATTCTGGGATTCACTCCAAAAACTCAACTCAACTTTTAAGAACTATTTTGTTCTTTATAATTATAGCAATAGGTGTCAATAACAGTTTTGCCAATAATTCTTTCTCCACCGCTGATAAAACAAGTAAGCGTAAGAAGATGAAGATGGCAAAGACATATTTTGCCAACAAGAACTACGGTGAAGCTGCTCCTGTTTTATACGATCTATTACTTCTCGACAGAAAAAATGCAGACCTAAATAATATGTTAGGTGTTTGTTATTACAATCTTGAATCAGAGAAAGAAAAGTCAACTGAATATCTGGAAAAAGCCATTCGATACACTAAATCGAAAAATAATATTCCTCTTGTCTATTATTACAATCTGGGCAAATCATATCATATCAATTATCAATTTAGTAAGGCCATTCGTACTTATACCAACCTTCTCAATTTGGTACCACGCAATGATGTGCAATACATTGCTGAGATTGAACGTGAAATAGAGGTTTGTAGAAATGCAATTCAACTAACAGAAAATCCAGTTAATATTAAAATTGAAAATCTGGGTAATTTAATCAATACCGAATATGCTGAACACAGCCCTGGTGTTACAGCCGATGAAACAACTATGGTTTTTACTTCCAGACGAAATGGTACTGGTAGTAAGGTTGATAAAGATGGGCAATTCTTCGAGGATATTTATATTTCGCAACAGGTCAATGGTGTTTGGTCAGAACCTAAGGGTATTAGTATTCTAAATACAAAAGATCACGATGCCTCAATATCTATTTCAGCAGATGGGCAAGAAATTTATGTTTACAAAGCTGGCTATTACAATAATAATGAATCAAATGGTGGTGATATTTACGTGAGTAAGCTAAATGGTACGAATTGGACCAGACCACAAAAACTTCATACTGATATCAATTCACCAAGTAAAGAAAGTCATATTTCAATTGCCGCTGATGGAAGAACCATCTACTTTTCGAGTAATCGTCCTGGTGGTTATGGAAAAATGGATATTTATAGTGTGAAAAAATTGCCTAATGGAAAATGGGGTCCAGCTCAAAATCTGGGACCTAATATTAATACAATATACGACGACGAGGCGCCTTTTATTCACCATGATGGAATAAGTCTTTATTTCAGTTCGAAAGGACATAAAACAATGGGGGGATTCGATGTTTTCAAAGCAACTTTTGAAGGTGGTCATTGGAGCAAACCTAAAAATATTGGGTTTCCCATTAACTCAACTAAAGAAGATATCTATTACACGCCCTCTCCTGACGGGAAAAGAGCCTATATGGCTTCTTACCGAAAAGGCTCATACGGTAGAGCTGATATCTTTAAAATTGAAACTCCTGATGCTGATAATACAGGCTTATTTGTTCTAAAAGGCAAATTAATTAATACCAAAGGAAAACCTGTTGGGCATGCCAGAATTAAGCTAAGTCACAATAATAAAACGATTGGATTGTATCGACCTAATACCGCAACCGGGAAATTTCTATTTATTATAAATGCTGGAAAACAATACAATCTCGAAGTTCGTGCTGAAGGTTACCGACCATTAAGTACAGTAATGAATGTTCCTGCTGAATATGCCAACAAGGAAAATCATAGTGTTATTACACTCCTTCCGTTATCACTCCATCGCAATGATGAAGATGATTACCCTGAGGAAGTGGATCTAATAGATTACAAGACGAGTAAAATTAACCTAGCAAAAGATACCATTAGTCCTGAGCTCAAGAATAAATTGGAAGATTCAGATTTAAAAGATCCTCTAAAAATTGTTTCTCCTGCAAAAGAAATTAATGTAGATGAAAAAGAAGCACCAAAGCCAATATTAAAAAAAGCAGATCAGACAGATAAAATAATTGAGACTTTAAAATCAGACATCAAAAAGGTTATAGCTATTCCTGTAATTACTCCAAATACTGAAGTGAAGAAACAACAGATTGATTCTATTGCTTCTTTAAGTTCTATATTCTTTACTATTGAGTTAGTTACGTCAGATTCTAGTTTACTAGCTAAGCTTAAAACCTTACCTGAAGTTGAATTGGTTAAGAATCCCGAGAACAAGAAAACATACATACAAGGTAGATATAAAGACTATAACGAGGCCTTAAAAGTTCAAGAAGTATTTAAGAAGCACGGGTTCAAAGAAGTTAAGATTCGCATGATTAAGCAAGATCAGATAGTGAAGGAACTTCCTAAGAAGGAAAACTATTATACTATTCAAATCTTAGCTCTTCAGATGCCAATGGTTCCTGAAATGTTTAACTATTTGGATAATGTTAAGATATTCAACGGTAATGACGGGCTGGTTCGATATACGTATAAGAAATTTAGATCGTTAAAAGCGGCGAATATTGAGCTTAACAGATTAATACGAATTGGATATTGGGATTCATTTATTAGGACTGTAATCAATGGTGAACTCACGTACCCTGAGATGAAATTCTCAACGAGTACAGCTTATACCATTCAACTTATGTCTCTTAAAGACATGAGACCGGTATCTTATTTCAAAAATTTAAAAGGCGTAAATGTATATAGAGATTCAAAAAATATTTATCGCTATTCTTATAAAATCTTCCCAACAAAATCAGAAGCTCAACTAGCTCTTGGCGAAGTTTTAAAGAAGAGTTATTGGGATGCCTTTGTTCGAAAAGCTTACTGGGCAGAAGAAATTCTATTCTCTAATTTATTAGACAAGAAATCTAATAAGTATACGGTTCAAATCATGGCTTTGAATCATCCTAAATCCTTGAACTATTTCAAGAATTTATCGTCAGAACGACTTAATATGAACAAAGGTAAAGATGGCTTATCCAGATATACTTATGGTGCCTTTGAGAATAAGAAAGATGAAAAAACTTATCTGGATATTGTATTCAAGAAAGGATATTACGATGCCTTCACACGTACAATTAAGTGGTACAATCAGAATTAAATTCGCGTAGTAATGCAAATTCTAGAAAACAATTCCATTCGACTCAGGGCTTTAGAACCTGAGGATTTGAAACTACTTTACAAGTGGGAAAATAATTCTGAAATATGGGAAGTGAGCCATTGTCAAAAGCCATTTTCCTTATTTGTACTGAAACAATATCTCGAAACATCGCATCTTGATATCTATGAAAGCAAACAACTTAGATTGGTTATTGAACTAAAAGACAACAATACACCGATTGGACTAATTGATTTATTCGACTTTGATCCATTTCATAACAGAGCCGGCATAGGTGTGCTTTTGCATGATAAAATACACCGCCAAAAAGGCTACGCAAGTGAAGCTTTAGAAACTCTAATAAGCTATTGCTTTAACAGTTTACAAGTGCATCAACTTTTCTGTAATATCACAACATGTAATCAAGCTAGTATTGATCTTTTCGAATCTAAAAACTTTGAAATTACAGGTACAAAAAAGCAATGGATAAAAAGTGAAAAAGGCTGGAAAGATGAACATTTTCTTCAGCTAATAAACTCTAAAAAATAAAAAGGTCCAGATAAATCTGAACCTTTCTATTATATGTAGTAACTCAATGATAACTATTCTACAATAATCACTTCGTCAAATATTTCAATTTTATCTCCCGGACGAATTTTTGCTCGCTTACGGTATTCAATCTCACCATTACGAATCACCTGACCATCTTCAACAAAGATTTTTGCTTGTGCTCCACTCTCACTAAGACTTAATGCTTTTATTAGTTTTATCAATTCGATATATTCTGTATCTAGTTTGAAGTTAATCATGGTTTAAAGCTTATGGTGTTATTAAAATTTTGAAAGGCAAAGGTATCCTTTTTCCTTAGATTAATGAAAGAATAAATAAGCAATACCAATTGCAGCAATAATGCCAGCAAAATCGGCAATTAAACCACATGTAATAGCATATCTCGTATTCTTAATTCCAACTGCACCAAAATAAACTGCAATAATATAAAAGGTCGTATCTGTGGCTCCTTGTAATACAGAAGTCATTCTTCCAATAAAGCTATCAGCGCCATACTGGGTCATTGCGTCTACCATCATACCTCGCGCACCAGAACCACTCAAAGGTTTCATTAAGGCTGTTGGCAGAGCAGGAATAAAATCACCATTTATACCTAATAGCATACATAATTTCTCAACAGATTGAATAAACATATCCATAGCGCCAGAAGCTCTAAAAACACCAATGGCAACCAGGATTGCAATCAGATAAGGAATAATCTTTACGGCAATATTAAAACCATCCTTAGCTCCTTCAATAAAACTCTCGTATACATTAACCTTTCGAATAAAGGCAAGCAAAATAAAAGACACTATAACTGAAAAAAGGAATACATTACTAACCACTCTTGATATTAATGCGATCTGTTCTTTTTCAATACTCGAAAAATACATGATAATTGCAATAATAAAAGCAGTCATTCCACCTAAGTACATCAAAATAACTTTATCCCACAACTTAATTTTTTGCATAACTGAAACTGCAATAAGTCCGGTAATAGTGGAAAAGTAAGTCGCTAATAGGATAGGAATAAATATATCTGAAGGGTTAACAGCTCCCAACTGAGCCCTGTAAACCATGATAGAAATTGGTATAATAGTTAAACCTGAAGTGTTTAATACCAAAAACATAATCTGTGCATTCGAAGCTCTCTCCTTGGTTGGATTAGCATCTTGCATTTGTGTCATGGCCTTCAGTCCCATTGGCGTTGCAGCATTATCTAAACCTAGCATGTTGGCAGCTAAATTCATCATGATGGAACCATGAGCCGGGTGATCTTTGGGCAATTCAGGAAACAAACGGTTAAAAAATGGACCTATCAATCGAGAGAAAATTTTGATAATACCACCTCGTTCGCCAATCTTCATTATACCTAGCCAAAGTGTTAGTACACCTGTCAGGCCGAGTGAAATATCAAAGCCCGTTTTTGCCATATCAAAAGTTGAATTTATCATGGCAGGAAAAACTTCCATATCACCGAAAAAAATCAACTTAATCAAGCCTACAACAAAAGCCAGAACAAAAAAGAAAACCCAAATATAATTTAATGCCATATAGTTTTATTTACTTCAATTCCTTCTTCATATTCTCTAAACTCGCTTTAACCGCACCATCCTTAGGTTTCAATTTAAGTGCCTTTAGGTAGTAGAATTTGGCAACCGACAAATTACCTGCTTCTTTAGCTTTATTCCCTTTTTCAACTATTGAGTCAAATTCAGCATCCAATTCTCTTTGCTTGTCTTTATTAAAAGCATTCTCAATATCATCTAATTTATCCTCAACAAGAGTCTTATCTGCCGCAACAGACAAGGCTTGCTTATAATAATGTCGAGCCACAGAATAGTTCTTCTTAGCAAACTGTTCATCAGCTTTTTGCATCAACCTTTCATACTCAACACGCTCTTTTTCCGATTTGAAAGCAAACCTCAGCTCCTCAATTTCAGCTAACTTTTCTCGTGGATAATCTCGATCAAATATCTTGATTGCTTTCTTATAATAAGCTTTTGCTTTTCCAAGGTATTTGTTCTTTATTGCATCATCTCCAAGTTCGATAAATGCCTTATATTCTTTCTCTTTTATCTTTAGTAGATTATCTCCAAAAGCATTGGTCGATTGCACCAATAAATTTTCTTCCTTTGCTTGTGCATTAGCTTTTAATATCATTTTTATTTCCTGAAGTTGAGATCTAACATATACATCATCAGGTTTTATCTTTTGTGCAGATCTATATTTATGTCTGGCCAAGGTGTATGACTTCTTCTTAAAATGCGAGTCGGCAAGTTTTACAATTTCATTAAACTCTTTCTCTACTTTGCTGTTCTTTCTATCCAATTTTTCTTTCTTTGCCAAAGTCTCATCAATAATGGCAATTTGGTTTTCAGGATATTTCTCTTTTGACTTAATCTTAAGTGCAAGTAAATATTTGCCTTTTGCAGCCTTCCAACTTTCTTCTGAGAAAAGTTTGTTCCCTTGCTTAATATGCGCTTCGTACTTTTCTAACAAGGCTGTTTTTTCCTCCTTTGCAAGCTTCTCTTCAGCAATTCTATCTTTTACTAAGTTTATTTGCTTCAGAGCATAAGCATCATTTCTCATGATTTGAACAGCCGATTCATATTTTCCCAATGCCTCAGCATACTTCTCATTTTTAAATAGCTTGTCTCCTTCACTCACAAATGAACGGAACTGCTTATTAAGTATGGCTTTCTTTTTTGCAGATAAATCTGCGGCTTTAGCTAAAGCTTCTTTTTCTATAATCAAATCCTTTATTTTTTGGATCTGGCTCGTAGCATATTCATCACCATTCTTATATTCCAAAGCTTGCTTGTAGTTTGATGTTGCACTTTTAAAACTTTCTGAACTAAATGCTGCATCTGCTAACATGATTGCCTTTGAGTATTTTTCATCAAGCGCTTGTTTAGCTTTCTCTTCATTCTTTTTTTCCTCAACCAGTCGATTCTGCTCATCTAAAATTTCATTTGCTTCCCTAATTCTATCTTTCGGATGCGTTTCCTTTGGTTTTAAATTCAAAGCTGCCTGATAGTTTGATATTGCATTCGTATAATCTTCAACTTTAAATTCCGAATCGGCCTTACTTATTAGAATTTCATATTTCTCATCTAGCTTTTTCTTATCAGCTTTTATCCTATTTTCCTCTGCTATTAAATCATCCAGTTTCTTTAATTGCTCTTTTGGGTAAATTTCCTCAGGCTTCATCTCTGAGGCATTTCTGAATGTTTTTTTCGCAGCTAAATATTCACTCAATTTCAACTGTGAATTACCTGTGGTAATTAAAGCCTCATATCTAGCTTCAAATTCTTTCATTGCATTAGCTTGCTGTAGCTCTTTAGCCATCAACTCTTCAAGCTTATTCAGTTGATCTTTAGGATACTTTTCCGTGGGTTTGATTTCAATTGCTCTTTTATAATTATCACGAGAATCATAATATTTTTTAGCAGCTAGATTATTATCTCCCTTAACAATTAAATCATCATATTTTTTTAATAAAAGCTTTTGCTCCAGTTCTTTCTTAGCCTTTTCTTCAGCCTTTCTTTTCTTATCAACCTTTCCTTGCTTAGCTTTTTTCACTTGCTCTTTCAAGTAATTAGCTTTAGGTTTTAAATTAAGTGCTTGCTGATAACTAGCCATAGCTTTATCAAAATCCCCCGTGTTCATTTGAGAGTCAGCCAGAGAAACTAAATCTGCATACCTTTTCTCCTTCGCTTCCTTTTCTGCAAGCAACTTGGCCTGATGTGCCATCAAGCTTTCAATTTTTACTAACTGAGCTTTAGGATAGGACTCATTGGGTTTAAGTGTCAAAGCATCATTATAACTTTGCTTTGCAGGAATATAATCTCCATTTTTCAATTGTTTATCTCCTGCACTAACCAACAATTTATATTGATCATTTATTTCTTTCTGTTTGGCCTTATTAGCTAGCAAATTCTTTTCTCGTTCTATAGCATCATTAATTACCTGAATTTGTGTTTGAGGATAGGTCTCATCACTTTTAACTTCAAGAGCCTGATTATAAGAACTAATTGCAGCAGCATAATCTTTCTTTGAAAATTGAGAGTCCGCTAACTTTATGATTTTTTTGTATTTGGCATCAATCGCTTTTTGTTGAGCCACAATTTGTTCGTTGGCCGCAGCTAATTGCTTCAAATAATCCAATTTATCCTCAATTATTTGAATCTGACTTTGAGGATAAGCTTCATCAGCTTTGACTTTGAGAGCTTCAGTATATTTCGATTTTGCATTCTCATATTGCTTTGCCTCAAAAGCTATATCAGCTATTGCAATTAAATCAGTATATTTCTTTTCAGCTAATAAACGTTGCGCTTCAAGTTTATCCTTTTGCCCAATCATTAATTTATCGATCTTAGCAATTTGACTTATAGGATATTCCTCTTCAGGCTTTAAGGTAGATGCTTCTGTATAAAATGACTTTGAATCGATATAATTTTTCTTTAGAAATTCTGAATCTCCTTTTTTAATGGCTGCGTTAAATTCAGCATTGATACGTGCTAAATTTGCAAGGTAAGCCTCTTGTTTTAATCTGGTTTCTTTTTCAATACGCTTAAGTTCGTCTTCTATTTCAGTCTGAAAAGAAAGGTCTGTTTCGATCAAATCTGTCTCGTTATTATACATGATCATACCAATAGGCTGATCAAAAACAGATAAATCGATGCCTGGGAAAAAACGAAAAAGTTCTATTGAGAATTTACAAGGAGGAAATCGACTATCTCTTTCTAAAACATCCTGAGGTACATATGTTGAAACGCTCACTTTCTTCGTTACAAAATCCTTCTTTGAGAACTCGAAAATATAATCGTATCCAAAATCTAATTGGTAAGAAAACTTTCCATTTTTTGAAATATTTCTAACACTCTCCTTATTAGAATCTTTATATAATGTTACCTTAACATTGCTTAAGTCTCCTCCATTAATCGTCACATTTCCCTTTACATTACACCTCTCTTGAGCAATAGCAGAGCTTTCAAAAAGGCAAAAAGTGATTAATAATAAAGCAATATACTTATATTTTGAAATGATAGTTTTCATCTATTAGAATCGAAGTTTATGATATCGTACAAAAAATACAATTTCCAGAACCTATTGAATTAAATATTCAGTGTAGAAGCAAAAATAAAGAAATATAACCAGTATTTACACTCTGTCCAAAATTTGGCTAAAGACTTTCTTGAGAATCACTCAAATAATAAACGAATAATTCATAATAATAGTATTCCTATTGGTTTATTCAGAGATAGAATCAATTATTGACAATAAAAAATCCTGATAATCTTTAAGACTATCAGGATTCTCTTACAACTAAACTATACTTAATGGGTTTTAATTATTCAGAATCTTTACTAAAGTTTCTGCCTTTCTTGTTTTTAATATCTGATCACGTTCTTTCAAACACAAATTCTCCTTTGTAGATTCGTTCCAAGCATGATAATATTTAGCCATCTTAGTTAACAAGCCTACTTTACAAAAATCATATCTGGCAAATTCACTTATTGCAAAAGCTCTATTGGAATGCTTCTCTTGAAAATCTCTATTGCCTTGTTCAAAGTAAATTTCAGCAAGGAAACTCTTAAAAAATATTTGCACCGGATAAGCTTGCGAACTAATTAAACTATCGTTACAAAATTCCAGTTCCTGAATTTGCTTTGCAGACAATTTCATACCTAATCTATTTTGAGCTACCAACTTATAAACCCTAAGTAGTTTATGGTTTGAAAAATGAGTTTTTACCTCTAACTGATCATAAAACAATTCAGCATCTTCAATCAATTGAATGACTTTGTGATATGATTGCATGTAGAAAAGTGCATTACACACTAAAACTTCAAATTCACCACTCCAACTCTCACACTTATCTCCAACCTGACAATAAGCCATCTGGCGATAATAAAAGACTTTAAACAACTCAATATCGTTACTATGCCCATACATATGATTGTAGAATAGGATACTCGTAAATCGCAGAGCAATTGAATAAGCTGAACAACTTGAATTTGGGTCTGTTTCTAATAATAACTTATAATACTTATCTGCTAGTTCTTGTTCCAATGACATAAGAGATGTCATTAATAGTAAACTAAGTGATTTAATCTTTACAGACGGATCTTCATTAGTTTCAGAAATAATTTCTACAACCTTCGTGAAATCACCACAAAGTCGGTTCAAATTTCCCGAAAGTGCAAACATAAATTCAACAGAACGCGTTCCTGAAGCATAGGTCTTAATCAACTCTATCTTGCTCTCATCCATATTGGTAATAACAGTTGTCAAAATATCTGTTACGGCACTGCTAGTTAGCGTAGCCTCGCTAAGTTCAAAAAAGCGCGATAAGACTTCAAAATTTTCAGAGTTAACCGCAATATTGAACAATTGGGCAATCAATCTATCTTTCAATTCAAATTCAGCATAATCATTTTCAATCTGCTTAAATAATTCGAAACTGACTCCTTTATTAAATTCGATTAATTCTTTAACCAATAGAACTTCAAATAACTGCTCATTATAAATCTTCACAAATTTACAGTAGCCATTGTATTCATTTACCGAAACATATTCTGAAATCAGACCATAACTCAACATTTCCTCATAAGCGAAATAATAGTTCCCAGCCGTTTTTAAATGTATAGGTAATAATGATTTCAGATCCATCTTCTTAATTGAGTGAGAATCTTTACCATACTTCTGAATTTTTAAGATTGCTTTCAGAATTTCTATTTTTTCTTCTGAATAACGTGAATAATATATTTTATTCTTTAAAAATTCATTGATTAATTTATATCCATCATTAATATCACCTGCTTTATTGGGTGCATATGTTTTTACGAATAATTCAAGAAAGAATGGATTCGATATTGTATTTCTTTGATAATAATCCAAATTCTCAACTTTCAATTCATAAAAGAATTGCTGATTGATAGTCTCATCAAAAACATACTGAATTTCAAAGCCATTTAAAGGAGGAAAGTTTCTTTTATCCGCTTGACTTAAATCCAAGTCCATTTCGTACCAAGCTTCAAGTAAACTATTTTCTCTTTGAATAAAAGGAATCGCAAATTTTTCCCAAGTTGAAGTTCTTGAAGTTAAAATCAACTTCATATTTTTAGACTCCTTGCAGTTAGCTATAAATTGATTTAACTGTAAAAACAAACGCTCTAACTTTGTATTATCATAGCTAACCTCATCCAAAGCATCCAGAATCAATATAATCTTTCCTTCACACGCTTTGGGCTTATCCAGAAAATATTTTAGATAAGTTTTAGATTTCAAATTCAGTTGTTCTTCCAGCCAACGTTCAAGCTTAAATTCACTATTCAGACAATTAATCATGAAAGTGGCGTTAAAGAATAAGATCACGTCGTTATTAGATGCATCTAAACTCTTTTTCTCATACCATTTAGCCAACATTGTTGACTTACCTGCTCCACCAGGTGCAACAAAACTAAGAGCCATTTTATCAGATTCAAGGAAATTAGAAATCCTATTCTCACCTATTTTTCTTGTAGCTACCGAATTGAATGGAATCCCCGATTGACTCTTAATTAAATTAAAGGCATCATTACTCAATTCAAATGCTCTTTCCTTAAAAGTTTGCCAATTGGTCGGCGTACTGTTATCTTCCTTCTCTTCTATAATGTATCTTGATTGAAAATCATTCCATGATTTGTAGCCAATATATTGCGCTAATAAATCTAAAGTAAATTTAGATGGTGCTGATGGAGATTTTAAAAAGCCATATAATCGACGGATAGTAGTTGCACTGATTCGTCCTCCTGTAGATTCACATACAATTTCAGCTAAAGCTTCACAATCCTTATTATAAGATAATTCTTGGCCGAACTTCTTCAGGACTTCTTTCTTTAGGTGTAGTAACATAGGTCAACTTTTATAGGTTTTCGGTATATAAAAGTATATTTCCTCTATGCTTATTACAATCTAAAACTACTTACTCTGAGGTTTGGTTTTATAACTACGTCATATGAGTTTCCGATTACGTAATAGTGGGCTTATTCAACTAAAAAACTTCATGACCAGGGCAATATAAAACAATAAAAATCAATACGTTTAGCAGATTCCAATCCTGCTTAACACAATCTTTTATTTATTGTTATATAGGTAAAAGTAAAGCCACCAAATACTATCGTATATGATGGCTAAATATTCCTTTGTTTTTTAATTTACTTCTTATCTGGCAAAGAGTGAGCTAGCTGCTTTAATCGCTCTAAAAATTCCTTCTTCTTTCCTTCTGAAACTTCAATTTCTTTACCATCTTTTAGGATAATTCGTCCACCTCTTCCTTTGATATATTGATCGACACAATTTAAATTAACCAAATGCTTACTGTGAACTCGACAGAACAAGTACTCAGGTAGAATATCCATGAAATTTGACAAAGGTTTTGAAACCATTAAATCATCTTTCCCTCTTAAATAGAAATCCGTATAACTTCCATTTGCTTCACAACGAACAATATCATCAAGTTCAACCATTCGCAATCCGTTAGCTGTAGGTAAAATAATCTTTTTGTGTTCATTTTTTAGGCTATCATACAATACCTTAAACTTTTCATCAAGGTTAATATCCTTCTTAGAATTTTGAAATCGTTCCACTGCTTCCTTCAACTCTACATAGTTAATTGGTTTCAACAGATAATGTAAAGCCGAAAATTGTATTGCTTTCAAAGCGAATTCATTATAAGCCGTCGTAAATATAACCTCAAAATTACGTGAATTAACCTGTTCAAGAACCTCAAAACCATCTCCATCAGGCATAGAAATATCAAGAAAAACAAGTTCCGGCGTTTCTTGATTTATAAGCTCAACAGCAGTTTGTACATTACATGCAAAACCAATTACTTCAACATCCGGACAAAATCTTTCCAACAACTTAAAAAGAGATGATTGACTTTTCATCTCATCATCAACGATAATGGCTTTTATCATAGTTATGTATTTTAGTATCGAAATATAAAAAAAAGAGTTCTTAATAAGATTCTTTTGGGGAAATATTTTATGATTTATAAAACACTCTAGACGAAGCAAGATAATATCTCTAAAGCCTTAAGCCTCGGCAAATACTTTTAAATAGGATGTAGCAAGCCTAATCTTATAATAAGAAATTTCCTCATTCATATGAACATACAACTCTTTTGTGTTCAAATGCCCCAATTGATTAACAGCACTTTGGATTCGTTCCAACTCACCAGCATTTATAAAAGATAAAATATCTACATCCGCACCTTTTTCGTATAAAGAAGCCAAATGAGAATATATTGTTACAGGGTTAACCTTCCTAATCTGTGCAATCTCGTCTACCGAATAACCTTGCTTATAAAATTCATAAGTTTCATAAAATGATTGGCTGCTTTTTTTTGCCTCCTTATTTTTTTTCTGTTCAAATTCTAATATCTCATTGATAAAGAATTCGCCATACAATTGATATTTTCGTTCACCAACTCCAGATATCATTTTCATTTCGAATTCACTTGTTGGTTTTTCATCAACCATCTCGTGCAATGTTGCATCAGAAAAGACTAAGTAGGGCGCTATTCTAGAGGATCTGGAAATTTTCAATCTCAATTTTCGAAGTGCCTCAAATAAATCTTCTCTATGAATCTGCTTTGTTGGCTTAACTTTCTCGACTACCTTTTGTGGATCTGATTTCATCGATGCCAGGTGTACCAGGTTCACTTTCCTGCCACTGAACAATACTTCCCTACTCTGTTCTGTCAGTTTTAAAGCATTACCTTCATCATAAGCAACTGAAATATAGCCCAAGTTCAATAATTGAAGCATATATTGTTGCCAATCCTGATGCGGAACATCTTTACCGGCACCATAAGTTTTAACCTTATCATATCCCTTAGAAAGAACCTCTTGACGGGAAGAACCTCGTAAAACATCTATAACTGTTCCTGCAGCGACTTGCTCCTTTAGCCGAACAATAGCAGAAAGCGCTTTTTGTGCAATTAAAGTTCCATCAAATTGCTTTGGTGGATCCTTACAAACATCACAATTACCACAATCTTCTTCTAAGTGTTCTCCAAAATAACTCAACAATATTTTTCTTCGGCATATTTGTGCATCACAAAACTGTTGTATACGTTCAAGTTTAGCATTTGAAACTTCTTTCAAAGCCGATTCCTCAATAAACTTTCGGTGAACAATTACATCTGAAAAGCTATAGAACAATAGTGTATCAGCTTTTAAACCGTCGCGACCAGCACGCCCAATTTCCTGATAATAGGACTCTATATTTCGAGGTAAATTATAATGAATTACCCATCGCACGTTCGACTTATCAATTCCCATTCCGAAAGCAATGGTTGCGCAAATAATTGGTATATCGTCGTTAATAAAATCCTCTTGACGCTTCGCTCTTTCTTCCGGCGATAATCCGGCATGGTAATAACTGGCATTAACACCCGAATTTCTTAACTTCTCAGATAAACCTTCACAAGCTTTACGGCTCAAACAGTATATAATACCAGATTGATGTGGGCGTTGTCTTAAAAAACCAAGAATACTCTTAAATTTATCTTTCCCAGGTGCTACTTTCAAACTCAAATTAGGTCTGTCAAATGATGAAAGAAACCTTTTGGGCTCATTCAAACCTAATTGGTTAATAATGTCTTTTTGAGTCAAACTATCAGCAGTAGCTGTCAAAGCAACAACCGGCACCAAAGGAAATTGCTTTTTCAGATAGGCCATCTTAGAATATTCAGGACGAAAATCGTGTCCCCAGACCGAGATACAATGAGCCTCATCAACAGCAAAAAGATTCACTTTAAGTTGTAAAAGCAAGTAATAGAATTCTTGACTTACCAATTTCTCGGGAGACACATAAAGCAATTTTATTTTCCCCTCGTGTATATCTTCAATAATCTCATTTTGAACCTGAGTCGATTGAGAACTATTTAAAAAGCCAGCTTTTACTCCGTTGGCTTGCAAACCTTCAACCTGATCCTTCATTAATGCAATTAAAGGAGAAACTACAATGGCCACACCTTCCATCATTAAAGCCGGAATCTGATAACACAAAGATTTACCCCCTCCGGTAGGCATGATAACTAAAGCATCTTCACCTTCAAGAATTGATTGAATAACCTCATCCTGTAAGGGACGAAATTTATCGTATCCAAAATATTTTTTTAATATGCGATTAGCCAATTTCATTTACCGACAAGAGGTTTTAAATGGATACAATTAAATTATTGCAATAGTCTGTTTTGAGGTAACAAAAGTAGTGTCATCATAAGAAGTATGCTAGCCTTTGCCCATTTAGTTATCAACAGAGCCAAAGTCTTAATCAAATAAAAATTTCACTTCTCCTTCTGGAATTGTTATTTGAATTTTAAAACCCTTATAAAATGTTATAATCTATGCAAATAGAATACTATTCTCAATGAATATTTTTAAACACATCCTATTCGCCAAATCATGACAAATATCATGATTCACCCTGTAGTAAAAAATTACTTTTGCCCCGAATTTCAACATCCTAAATCAAACAACAAAGAATGAACGCAATTAAGTCGATTAAAGAGACTAATTTCCTTAAACAACGAAGATACGAAGCTGTGATGTTCCTGATCACTTTCTTTGGTATTTTCGGCTATGTAGGTCACACGATGGGAGTAGCTAACATGCTAAACACTATTATGAACACAGCCTGGGATCTTCTTATGAACACAGTATTCTACATTATGGGTATTACTGTACTATCTGGAGCTCTAGGTAAACTACTTATCGAATTTGGTGTCGTACGTCTGTTAGAAAAAATTCTAGCCCCACTAATGAAACCTCTTTTTAACCTTCCAGGTGTAGGTGCATTAGCCGGAGTTTTAACTTTTCTTTCTGATAATCCAGCTATCATCAGTTTAGCTAACGACAAGAACTTTAGCAAGTATTTTAAGAATTACCAATTGGTATCCTTAACCAATTTTGGTACTGCATTCGGTATGGGACTTATTGTGATTACATTTATGTCTACACTTAAGATTCCTGGTAATGACGAAAACTTATTTATTCCAGCTCTTATTGGTTTACTTGGAGCATTGGTTGGTGCGGTTGTTTCAACTCGATTGATGCAACGTTTAATCAAGAATGTAATTAAACCACGTAAAGATCAGGATTTCGAAGGGGCTACTGAGAAAATCTCATTCAAATCAGAAGGTAGTGTTTTCATTCGTTTTCTAAACTCTATTCTTGATGGTGGTAAATCTGGTGTAGATTTGGGATTAGCTATTATACCTGGTGTATTGATTATCTCAACTATGGTGATGATGCTAACGTTCGGACCTAAAGATCCTGCCATTGGATACCAAGGTTTAGCTTACGAAGGTGTTACCTTACTTCCAGATCTTGCTGGTCACGTTTGGTGGTTATTCGAAGGTTTATTTGGTTTCAAAAACCCTGAATTAATTGCATTCCCTGTTACTTCTTTGGGAGCTGTAGGTGCTGCTTTATCTCTTGTAAAAGCATTTATCGCTAAGGGAATTATCGATGGTAATGTGATTGCTGTATTTACAGCAATGGGTATGTGTTGGAGTGGCTATTTAAGTACTCACACAGCTATGCTTGACACTTTAAACTATCGTGAACTAACATCAAAAGCACTTCTTTCTCATACTATTGGAGGAGTTGTAGCAGGTTGTTTTGCTCATTACTTTTATGTATTAGTAACGATGTTTATATAATAAACACATACAATCAGCATATAAAAAAGGCTTGCTAATGTATTTTAGCAAGCCTTTTCTTATATACTTTGAATATCAATTATTCCATATGAACAACGGTGATTCCTGATCCTCCCATTTGTACTTTTTCATCTGTACAAGAACGAACAAGCTGAATCGTTTTCAAATAGTCCCGAATTAAGGTTCGCAATATTCCGTGTCCTGTTCCATGTAAAATTCTAAACTCTGAAATATCTAACATGATAGCTTCATCAACATGGTCCATCACAATTTGAAGAGCCTCTTCGGCACGCATGCCTCTTACATCAATATCGCGGCGAAAAGTTAGCCTACGTTTAGAAATCTTCTCTTGTACCAATGCAGAAGTCTGATTATATGTTGTACTCTCCTTTTTAGCTTGTGTCTTACTTACTTTGGTCAACCTTTTCAACTTTACAGAAGTTAACATCGCTCCAAAAGCTACCACTGCAGTTTTATCGTTTACTTCGATCACCTCTCCAACTGTACGTTGAGAATCTAGTTTTACACTGTCTCCTTTTTCAATAATCGTAGGGTCAAATTGCTTTTTCTTTAAAGGAATAGCTTTCTCTTTCTTCACTGATGGAGCAGTTTCTTCCTTTTTAAATTTCTTCCCCTTTTTCTCTCTTTCCTTTAGCTTTTGAATTTTCTTATTGATACGATCTTCCTCTTGTAAGTCACCTTGAGTGATCACCTCTTTTTGTTCTTCGAAATCTTTTCGAGCTTGACGTGTTTTCTCTTTCTCTGCCTTGCTTTCCTTAATCTCGCGAATCGTTTTCTCAATCGACTTATTTGCTTGATTTAAGAGTTGTTTTGCCTCATCCTGAGCTTTAGAAATAATCTCCTTTCTCAAACTAGAAGTTTCTTTCAAATCAACTTCGTAGCGCTCAACCAATTTAGCTAGCTTCTTTTCGTTGACACGAATCTTATCACGTTTGGTTTCCCAGTATCGCTTATCACGCACAATATCACGCAAGTGTTTATCAAAGTTGATATGATCGCCACCAATAATATCGGTGGCCGATTTCAGGATTTCCTCTGGTAAACCAATTTTACGGGCGATCTCAAAAGCAAATGACGAACCTGGCTTACCTACCTGTAATTGGAATAAAGGTTGTAGCTTATGAGAATCGTATAACATAGCACCATTCTCGATTCCTTCGGCCTCTGAAGCGTAGTGTTTCAAACCTGTATAGTGAGTCGTGATAACACCTCGTACTTGTTTTCTATTCAGCTTATCCAAAATCGATTCGGCAATGGCACCACCTACAGCAGGCTCGGTACCTGTACCAAACTCATCAATCATCATCAGGGTTTCAGCATTTGAGTATTTCAAGAAATGCTTCATATTAATCAAATGCGAACTATAGGTACTCAAATCGTTCTCCATAGATTGCTCATCACCAATATCGATGAAAATATTATCGAAAATTCCCATCTTCGATTTCTCACCCATTGGAACCAATAAACCGCATTGGAACATGTATTGTAGCAAACCCATCGTTTGCAAACACACCGATTTACCACCGGCATTGGGTCCTGAAATAAGAACGATACGTTGCTTATCGTTTATTTCAATATTTAATGGAACTGCTTTTCTTCCTTCCCCCTTCAAGGTTAAATAAAGTAGAGGATGAACTGCATTTTCCCATAAAACTTTAGGCTCTTTACCCATTAGAGGCATTAGACCATTAACTTGAATCGCAAACTTTGCTTTGGCTCGAATAAAATCTATTTGAGCTAAGAATTCGTAGGCTAAAAACAAGTCGTTGACATAAGGACGGACTTGTTCAGTAAATTCACGAAGAACTCTAATTATCTCGCGACGCTCAGCATATTCCAATTCACGAATTTCGTTATTGGTTTCTACAATCTCAGCAGGTTCAATATAAGACGTCTTACCCGTTGCCGATTCATCATGAACAATACCTTTTACCTTACGCTTATAGGCCGAGGTAACAGGGATTACAGTACGACCATCCCGAACCGAAAGCGATACATCCTGATCAACCCAACCATCTTTTTGAGCAGCTCGCAGAAGCGATTGCATACGTCTTGAGATGGAAGCTTGTTTTTGACTGAGGCTTGTACGAATCTGCATCAATTCTGGCGATGCATTGTCTTTCATCCGACCATGCTTGGTCAATATGGCATTTAACCTCTCAAAAATATAAGGGTACATTTTCACATTCCCCGTTAATCTCATAAGGTATGGGTAACTTCCCTCCTCTTTGTTCTTAAAAAAACGCAGAATAGCAGATATTGACTCTAAAGAACGTTTTAAATTGAATAATTCATCAAGTTCTAAATAAGTCCCGTCAATTCGAATTTTCTCTAAACTCTGACGTACATCAATAAAATGTCCCAAAGGAAAATTCTCTTCCTCAAGACAAATGGTTTTAAATTCATTGGTTTCGCTAACCCGGCGAGTAACACGCTTAAAGGATTCGGAAAACTTTAGCCCATCGACTAAATCTTTTCCTAATTGACTTAAACATTGTTTCTTTAGTAGTTCTCTAACCTTATCGAAGCGTATCTTCGTTTCAAAATTATCTGGATATATCACGTGTGTCTGTACAATCTTAGTTATTTCTTCTGCAAAATTAACAAAAGAGCTTGAAGAGGCAAAAGTAAAGGAAACACCTATATTCAACTCTCCGTTTTACTTTCTGCTTTGGTTTTACAATTTTTCTTCACATATGCCTCAGCTTGACTGACTCCAAACTTCACAGCTTCTTTCCAATCTTTGCAGGCGGCATCTTTTTCTCCCATCTTGTACAAGCAAATACCTCTGTTGGCATAGGCTGCACCATAATCAGGCTTTAGATTAAGGGCATAGGTATAATCCAAAACAGCTGTACTAATCATCTTTTTTGCTAAACAGATATTAGCTCGATTAAAATAGTAACGATGTACCAAATGAAAATCTTCTCCATTTAATTTACTATAAGCAATTGCCATACTATATTCAGCCATCGCCCTCTTAGCCTCACCTTTCAAATTGTACATTTCTCCAATGTAATAACAAATTTCATCGTCTTGTTGAAATATTTTTTTCGATTTTTGAAGTATGGAAATAGCTGTATCAATTCGTGTTGAATCATTCATCCCTACACGATATAATTGCAGATATGAATTCCGATTTGTAGAATCTAGAGCAATTGCTTGAATCAAAAGATTGAATCCTTCCCCGACATTATCAGTTTTAACTTTCTCAATGGCCTGATTTGTTAATACAATCGCTTTATTTTTATCCGCAAGTGATACTTGATGTATTTGTGAAAAAGTTCCAAACTTCATTATCAAAAGAAGGAAAATTATGCTTGTCTTTAATTTCATACTATTCTTAATTAAGAGAATCAATTAATACATCACTTACCACAACATTTCTTAAACTTCAAACCACTTCCGCAAGGACATGGACTATTTCTGCCAAAACTCTGCTTTGTCTTTTTTAAATTTCGGGTTTTCATATTTTGGTTAAAAACCTCGGTCATTATCTCATACAATTCAGGATGTGTTTCTGCAAACTGTTTAGGTTTCTCAAAAAAATATTCACTAGCTACTGCAAAAAACTCTGCTTTATTTGTTCCTCCATAAGGATTTATATCAGATCTTTCCTCATATATCTCATCAATCTTTTTATCTAAAAGATCGAACCATGGAATTGCATATTGCTTTTCTAAAAGTATAGAAGGCAAACCATCAATATTGCCATCCATCTTGTCTATTAAATGAACAAACTCGTGAACAGCCGTGTTTTTCTTATCTGATTCGTTTGAAAAACCGTGCAGCAAGGCTGGTTTAGATAAGATCATCTTTCCTTCCATATACCCACTACCAACCATTCCTAAGATATTTGAGTCTGAAGTAGAAGTTTGAAATTTTTCGTTAAAATTACCTGGGTAAACTAATACCTCATCAAGGTTTGTATATTTCCACTCAGGGAATGCAAATACAGGGATAATTGCACTAGACGCAACTAAAATTCGATCGGTTAAGTCAACATTGATATTAACACCAGTAACTCTGCAATTCAAAAGAAACTCCTGAATTTTAAATTCAAATTGTAATTTTTCATCTTCCGATAGTGAATTGTAAAATACGACCTTAGTCGATAAAATCAACTTCCAATCTTTAGGCATTTCAGATTTAGGTAACTTCCATTTATTCTTATTAAATCCTCTAAACAAAAGCCAAACAAGAATGGCTCCAATTGCAAGGACGATAATAACATTTACAAGCATACAATATTAAATTTAAAATTCAGAGAAGAGACAAATGTAACAAATTCAATTTTTATGTTCTCTGTGTTATTCCATTAGTATAATTATATGGAAATATTCTAAGCTCTATTTAACGAGAAAGCATAATCACTCTAAGTTTACCTTTCTTAAGCTACTTTTAAAAATTATCCTTTATATTAGACTGATTTTCTAAAAAACAGAAAATGTAACTAACCGTAACCCTATTATTTTTATGCATAGTATCAACGACTTTTTAGCCGGAATAGAACAATACCTTGGAGGAAGCCAATGGTTCACTCTTTTATTACTTGGAACCGGACTCTTCTTTACTCTATATCTTAAATTTCCCCAAATTCGATTTTTCGGACACGCTTTAAAGGTGGTTCGTGGTAAATACGACAAGGCCGACGAAAAAGGAGATACATCACATTTTCAAGCTTTAACTACTGCCCTTTCAGGAACTGTAGGAACAGGTAATATTGCTGGTGTAGCATTTGCAATTTATTTGGGTGGTCCAGCTGCCCTTTTCTGGATGCTCATGACGGCTATTTTAGGTATGACAACCAAGTTTGTAGAGGTTAGTCTCTCACATAAATATCGTGAAACAGATGAACAAGGCTTTATTTCCGGTGGTCCGATGTATTACATGAAAAACAAACTTAAAATGCCATGGTTAGCTGCATTTTTTGCTGCTATGACAATTGTTTCATCATTTGGGACAGGAAGTTTACCACAAATCAATTCCATATCAAGTTCTTTACATTCAACTTTTGGTATTGAAAAAATGTTGAGTGGTGGAGTATTGGCAATTCTTCTAGCCATCGTTATTTTAGGTGGAATTAAGCGAATTGCCAAAGTAACTGAAAAATTGGTTCCAACCATGGCCATCATTTATTTTGTAGGTGCATTAGCTGTTATCTTTTATAACTTTCAGAATATTGCTCCAGCTTTTGCTTCAATATTCTCAACTGTGTTTACAGGAACTGCTGCAACAGGGGGGTTCTTAGGTGCTGGATTTGCATATGCTTTCAATCGTGGTGTTAATCGAGGTTTATTTAGTAATGAAGCTGGACAGGGATCAGCTCCTATTGCTCATGCTGCTGCCAGAACAGAAGAACCTGTATCAGAAGGTATGGTAGCCATCCTGGAGCCATTTATCGATACCATCATTATCTGTACACTTACAGGTTTAGTTATTCTTTCATCCGGTGTTTGGAACGAGAAACTTCCAAATCAATTCCAAACTACCGATATGAGTATAATGGCTGATGTCTATGATGATACCAATAAAGAAGATCAAACAAAACTTTTCAAATATCTAAGTAATAATAAAGACCTTCCTCTTTTTACGGGTGATTTGATTATCGAAAAAGGTCAAATTCAGAATAAGCTTTCAATTATACATGCACGTTCTATTGCTGAAGACGTTCTTGTTTATGATTCTGAAGACATGCTTTTAACGGGTAAACTTCATGTAAATAATGGTATTTTTAAGAGTGATAATGGAGCCTACTTTAAAGGAAATTCACTTATGCACTCTGCACCTTTAACAGCTGAAGCCTTCACCAGAAGTTATCTAGGTGAATGGGGACGTTGGATTGTTTCCATCGGTTTATTGTTATTTGCATTTTCTACAGCAATCGCCTGGGCCTACTACGGAGGTCGTTCTGTCACCTATTTATTTGGAGCTAAAGGTGTATTACCTTATAGAATTATCTATTGCATCGGATTCTTTATCGCATCATTTGCAGATACAACAATTATTTGGACATTATCAGGAATTACAATTGCCTTGATGGCTCTTCCTAACCTTATAGGTATTCTTTTACTTCGAAAAGATATGAAAGAAACAATGAATAGTTATTGGACGAAGTTTAAATCTGAACATCCAAACGAATAAATTCAGGCAATTATACCATAAAGCTCTATTCTTCCGAATAGGGCTTTTTTTTGGTTTAAATTCGACAATGATATTTACGAACTAATTTACCGCTCGTTTCTTTCCCTATATTGATATATTAATACCTTTATGTATCTTAATACACAAATTAAAAAAAATCGACCTTATGAGATTAATATTTGCCCTGCTTGTCAGCAGTATTTTGTTGAGTTCTTGCCAAGAGAGTGCCAAGAAAGTTCAGTCATTTAGCACTGGTGAGAAAACAAGTCAAACTATGAGTGAAACACCGACTAAGAAAGCTTCTAATTATCATCATGTCATAGTTAAGGAAGTTTTACAAACAAGTAAATACACCTATTTATACGTAACAGAAAACAGTAAGCAATTCTGGATTGCCGTTCGTAGGTTGGATGCAAAGGTTGGAGACGACGTGTATTACACACAAGCATTCCCAATGCAAAATTTTAAAAGTAAAGAGCTTGATCGTGTATTTGAGTCTGTATTATTCATTCAAGGAAATACAAGCACACCCCCAAGTGCAAATGATATAGCTAAAATGGGCGCTAAAAAGATGCCGCCAAAAGTTGATAATAAAATTGAAGGTATTAAAGTAAACGCAGTATCAGGAGGTATTAGCATTGCCGAACTTTTCAAAAACAGAACACAATACGAAGGTAAAAAAGTGAAGGTTAGTGGTCAAGTTGTAAAAGTAAACAACGGCATAATGGGTAAAAATTGGATTCACATCCAGGATGGTACAGCGAATGCAGATGACTACGATTTAACCTTTACGACACAGGATAAAGCCAATATGGGACAGATAGTAACCCTGGAGGGAACCGTTTACCTAAAAAAAGAATTTGGAGCTGGGTATTCTTACGATTTAATCATAGAAGAAGCCATTATCAAATAATAATAAATGATTTACAAAAAATCCTGACTATTCACTTAGTTGGGATTTTTTTTTATCATATCAACATAAAATATTAAATTAGAAGGTACTGAAAACAAAAAATGTGAGATTCCTTAAATATCTTTTTATTATCCTATTAACATTACCCACTACTTATACATGGTCTCAAACAGGTGTAATTAAAGGGCGTGTCTACAATAAAATAAACAACGAAGCTATTCCTTTTGCCAATATTGCAATTGTCAATAGCACTTCAGGTACAACGGCTGATATTGATGGGAATTACCGACTAGACAATTTAGCCCCGGGAAATTACAATTTAGTCTGTAGCAGTCTCGGATTCGAAACGCTATTTCTATACGAAATTCGAGTCTCTCCTTCAAAACCAAATGTTCTGAATTTCCCTCTACAAAAAGCGATTAAAGAACTTGATGAAATAACCGTTTCGGGTCCTGCTTTCAACAAAACAGAAGAGAGCCCACTAAGTATGCGCACCATTAACACGACAGAAATATTCAGAAGTCCGGGGGGTAATCGTGATATTTCTAAAGTTATTCAAGTGCTTCCAGGTGTTGCTTCAACTCTTTCTTTTCGAAACGATATTATTGTTCGAGGTGGTAGCCCCAATGAAAATCGATTTTATTTAGATGGTATAGAAGTCGCCAATATCAATCATTTCGCTACTCAAGGTGCTTCCGGAGGGCCAGTAGGCATGATTAATGTCAATTTTATAAGAGAGGTCGACTTTTATGCAGGAGCCTTTCCTGCAAATAAGGGTAATGCTTTAAGTTCGATTCTCGATTTTAAGCAAAGGAATGGTAATGATGAAAAATTATCGGGATCAGTCATGTTAGGTTCCAGTGATTTAGGTTTAAGCCTGGAAGGTCCTGTTGGCAAAAAGTCAACCTTTATCTTTTCTATTCGTCGTTCTTATCTTCAAATCCTATTTAAAGCCTTAAAACTTCCATTCTTACCAACTTACAACGATGCTCAATTCAAACACAATATAAAACTTGATAAAAAAAACATACTCACCTTTATTGGCTTAGGTGCTATTGACGATTTCAAATTAAACACTTCCGCAAACGACGGATTAAAAGATGCCGATCAAATAGAAAGGAATACATATATTTTGGGAAATCTCCCTGTGAATAGTCAATGGAATTATACGCTGGGAGCCAAATGGGTACATTATTCTAAAAACAGTTATCAAACTTATATTGTAAGTCGGAATCATTTAAATAACGAGGCTACAAAGTATAAGGATAATATTGAAGAAGATGATTTGTTGCTCTTAAACTATAAATCGCAAGAAATAGAAAATAAGCTCAGATTTGAAAATACCAAAAGGATAAACGGATGGAAATGGAATTTAGGTTCTTCAATCGATTTTGTCAGATATACAAACTCCACTTTCAATAAAAAAGAAGAAAATGGGCAAGTCGTTACCATCGATTTCAATTCGGAATTAGACTTTAGAAAATTTAGTTTGTTCACACAAATTAGTCGAAAGTTTATAGATGACAGGCTGAGTTTATCAATGGGGATAAGAACTGATTTTTCGGACTATTCAAGGGAGTTATTTAATCCTATTGAGCAACTATCTCCTCGTCTATCTGCATCTTATGCCCTTGCGCCTAAACTTAACCTTAATTTCAATGTAGGAAGCTATTTTCAATTACCTCCCTATACAGTTATGGGTTATCGCGACAACAATAGTAATTTAGTCAATAAGGATAATAAAATCACCTATATAAAATCCAACCATTTAGTCAGTGGAATAGATTACAACCCAAATCAATACTCAAAAATAAGCGTAGAAGCTTTCTATAAAACTTATAAGAATTACCCCTTTTTATTAACTGATAGCGTATCACTTGCTAATTTAGGTGGCGATTTTGGCGTAATTGGTAATGAAGCTGCAAAATCAATATCTAAAGGTCGATCTTATGGTTTAGAAGTTCTGCTTCAACAAAAGCTGAGCACTTCAATCTACGGTATCATATCCTACACTTGGGTTAGAAGTGAATTTAAAGATAAGAATGGCATTTATACTCCCTCTTCCTGGGACAATAAACATATTTTAAATATCACAGCAGGAAAGAAATTTAATAAAAACTGGGAATTTGGAATGAAATTCAGGCTTCTTGGTCCTGCTCCATACACCCCCTATAATGTTGAATTGTCAGCACAAAAGGTGATATGGGATGTTGCTCAAGCAGGGCAACTCGACTGGAATCGCTTAAATCAAAAGCGTAACCCTACCGTACACGCTACAGATATACGGCTCGACAAAAAATGGTATTTCAAGAAATGGTCCATTAATGCCTATTTAGACATTCAGAATGTCTACAATTTTAAAGCAAAAACACAAGCCTATCTGGATGTTGAGAGGGACGCCATGGGAAATCCAATGGAAGATCCTAATAACTCTCTTGCATACAAAATGAAGGAAATTGATAATGAATCGGGAACAATTCTACCATCAATTGGTTTAATGGTCGAGTTCTAAGAATAATTAAAATAAATATATCAGGAAACAATTCAGTTATTAACCTTAATAAAAACAAATTATGAAGAAATTAATTGCAGAATTTATCGGAACACTTTGGCTTGTATTGGGCGGATGTGGTAGTGCTGTGTTAGCAGCTGCTTATCCTGAATTAGGAATTGGCTTTGTAGGTGTCGCACTTGCTTTTGGATTAACGGTTGTCACCATGGCTTACGCTATCGGGCACATCTCTGGTTGTCACCTAAACCCTGCAGTTTCAATTGGCTTATGGGTTGGTGGACGTTTCGACAAAAAAGAATTACTACCCTATATTGCTGCTCAAGTGCTAGGTGGTATAGCTGGTGCAGGTATTCTTTATTTAATAGCTAGCGGTAAATCAGGTTTTGAGCTTGGAGGCTTTGCTGCCAACGGTTATGCCGAACATTCACCTGGAGGCTACAGCATGCTCGCTGCTTTAGTTTGCGAAGTTGTCATGACTTTTATGTTTCTAATGATTATTCTTGGAGCAACTCATTCTAAAGCGCCTAAAAATCTGGCTGGCTTAGCAATTGGTTTAGGTTTAACACTTATTCATCTTATAAGTATTCCTGTTACCAATACATCGGTTAACCCTGCACGTAGTACAAGTCAGGCATTTTTCGTTGGTGATTGGGCAATAGATCAACTTTGGTTATTCTGGCTTGCTCCAATTGCAGGTGCTATTCTGGCAGGGCTTGTTTACAAATTCATATCTCCAGAAACGGAAGACTAAAACACGATCTTATAAAAAACGAAAAAGGCAGGTCCCCACCTGCCTTTTTCTTCTAACCCAAAATTAATTTCCAATACGAATTTAACCCTAAATCCTTATATAATCATATTGAAACAATCGATTCGATCATCGTGTTTAACTAACCACTATTACACTCCCGAATCGGTGCGCAAAGGTATAAACAAATTATAAATCACCAAGCACTTTCAATTATTTTTCAAAACTTTTCCTCAAGTCCCTAAAATAGGCTGTTACAAAGCATAAATATGAAAGAAGCGCCTGCTTAACAAAAGGTTTGAAACAAAAAATGGCTACCCAAGGCAGCCATTTTATTATTCGTTTTCAATTTTATTAATTGAAGATCTCATCTTTAATATCCTTATTAAGCTCCAAGCTTGTAATGGTTAAAGGCATTTCCTGTGGTCCCATCTTTGTAATGGTAGAAAATGGAAATTTCATTCCATCTACTTCTTTATAATCCTTATAAAGCATAGTAATAGACATGCCATTTTCCTGAGCTACAGTTTTTAGCTTAAAACCTGTTGTTGCACAATAGTAGTCATACTTAGTTGTTCCGTCAGCACCAACAATTTCTAACTTATAAGCTTTCTTTCCTTCTATCATCTCAGATCCGGCAATTTTAGTCGTAAAACCTAATTTCTCAAGATTAAGCTCTGCAAACATATTAGCTTGCATTTTAAATCCTTTCAACTGTTCTGCATTTGCAACATTCTCCTGGCCTTGAGCCATTACTTTAGCTGAAGTACCATTATATTTTATTGCTTGTAAAACTTGTCCGTTCATAACCATTGACATGGCGAACTTCTCATTGTTCTTATAAGCTTGCTCAACATTTATGCTCATTGGTCCCATTTTCATAACACCTTTCACACTCATTTCTTTAATGCTTTCAAGCTTCTCTCTTCCACCAATAGCTTTAATGTAATTCTCAACAACAGCTTTTGCAGTTAGTCCTTCAGGAATAGCATTAGGGTCTTCTTTTACAATCTGCCCTTCGCCATCGTATTCTTCAACCTCGTTGTTTGAACTCAACTTGACTAATTTTTCCTTTAGTTTTTTATCACCTACAACTAAATAAACTGCATTGTTTGGATCAACATACTTTTTAGCCATAGCCTGAACATCTTCAAGCGTTACTTTATCTAATTTTTCAAGATAAGTTGCATAATAATCCGATGGCAAGTTGTAACGTTCAATAGCCAATGCAAAGCTTGCAATAGTAGAAGGAGACTCTAAAGCACGAGCAAAATCACCTGCAAGTGTTGCTTTAGTCATATTAAAATGATCTTCAGTCATCTTTTCATTTCTAATATGATTCATTTCTTTTGCGATCTCAATAAATGCACTATCTGTTACATTTGCTTTCACTTCTGCACCAGCATAAAAATCACCGACTAACTGATCAGCAGAAATGCTTGAATAAGCTCCGTAAGTATAAGCTTTATCTTCACGAAGATTCTTCATTAATAAACCTGCAAAACCACGACCTAACATTGCATCCATAACACTTACCGGAATGACATCAGCTGTTCCTTTTTTCAAATTGATTGGGTATACCACCTGAACAGTTGATTGAGGAGCAGCATCTTTATTGGCTAAAACAACACGCTTACCTTCAATTTTAGCAGGCATATCATAGGTATGCTTAGCTACTGTACCCGATTCCCATTTGCCAAAATACTTCTTCACCAATTTCTTTGCTTCTTTTGTAGTGATATCACCAACAATAGCTAATACAGCAACATTAGGTTTAAAATAGTTAGCATAGTAGCTTTTACAATCTTCTAAAGTAACATTTGCTAAAGTTCCTTCAGTCATCACATCACCGTAAGGATGAGCATCACCATACAAAACTTTTCTTCTAACATTTTTTGCAATACTTTTAGGAGATGTCTTATCAGCTTGAATACCCGAAGTCATCTGTTTAATCAATTTATCAAACTCAGACTGAGGAAATACCGGATTTAAAACAACATCTGCCATCATAGATAAAATTTGCCCCTTATATTTTGACAAACCTGAAGCATAAGCTCCTTCAGAATGACTTCCCAATCGAGCGCCAATAAAATCAATTTCTTCAGCTATTTCCTGAGATGTTTTTGTTTTGGTACCCGTTTCAAGTAAACTTCCGGCTATAGAAACATAACCCGACTTATCGCCTTCCAAAACAGGATCGATCAATAATTGAAGATTAAAAGCCACCTTTGGCAAATTGTGATTTTCAACAACCAATACTTTCATTCCATTTTTCAGAGTAAAAGTATCATAATCGCCTAATTGAACTTTAGGTGCAGGACCTGCTGCCGGTGCCTTAGTTCTATCTACTTGCGCATGACCTAAAGTCACTAAACAAATAGCAACAAGTAGAAGTAAGAATTTATTTATTTTTTTCATCTTTTAAAATTTTCAAGTTTAAGCCTATCTCAATAAAAATTGAGGCACTAAAAATCGATTCTTAATAGTTATAGTTTGTTCTTATTTTTTTGCTTTAGGCAAATAGTAAAGAACAACTCGATTCTCAGGTACAAAATACTTATTAGCAACACGTTTTATATCTTCACGAGTAACAGCCAGGTAATTATCCAGCTCCTGATTAGCACGCTCTGTCGATTTATAATAAGTATATGCAGTAGCCAAATTTTCAGCTCGTCTCTCTATAGTTGCATTAGAACTCACAAGCTCATTTTCAACTTTATTCTGGAGTTTCTGGAATTCTCTCTCTGTAATCAATTCTTTACGAACCAAAGAGAATTGTTCTTCCATCGCTTTTTCAAGATCCATTGGATCTACACCCATATTTGGAATACCAAATGCTAAAGACAAGCCCGGATCTTCGAAAGGCATAGGCATAGCCATCATTTGCAAAGCCAGTTGCTTCTCTTCAACCAATGTCTTGTTCATTCTTGAACTTTTACCATCAGTTAAAAGTTTCCCCAACATACTCACTGCATAAAAATCTGGTGTTCCAATTGCAGGAATGTGATAAGCCTGGATAACTGCAGGTAGTTGAATGTTATCGAAAACGGTATCTCTAACTTCTTTTGTTTTTACCGGTTCAACAATTGACGGACGGTAAATCTCTTTTGTTCCTCTTGGAATCTCAGCAAAATAATCGTTTACCAATTTCTTAGCTTCTTCAGTTTTAAAGTCACCACAAATAGTTAAAACAGCATTGTTAGGCACATAAAACTCCTTGTAGAAATTCACAAAATCTTCATCTTTTGCATTACGAATATGCTCCTCATCTCCAATTGGAGTCCAACGGTAAGGGTGCTTCTCATAAGCATGAGACAGTGTTTGTGGTAAAATTGTTCCATAAGGTGGGTTGTCGTAACGTTGTTTCTTCTCTTGAATAACAACATCTTTCTGAGTCTTGATACCAATTGCCTCAACCTTAGCATGCATCATTCTTTCCGACTCTAACCACATACCTAAAGCTAACTGATTGGATGGTAACAGCTCATAGTAATAGGTACGATCCGTTGAGGTATTTGCATTTAACTCACCACCTGCTCTCGATACATATTTATCGTACTGATGGCGTGGTATATTTTTAGTTCCTTCAAACATAAGGTGCTCAAAAAAGTGAGCAAAACCAGTTAATTCCGGACTTTCATTTTTCGATCCAACATGGTACATCACTGAAACAACAATATTTGGTGTTGTATGATCCTGTTGAAGAATGACATGTAAGCCATTATCAAGATCATATTCCTCAAACTTAATTTTCCCCGTTTGAGCAAAGCTTCCAATTGCAAAGACACTTACAAGAAGAAGCGATAGAAATAATTTTCTGATCATCTTTAAATTTTTAAAATTGATATTAGATATTTTACGCTTTAATTAAATACGACTAAACGCATAACAACGGCGCAATTTATGTTTCCTAAAAGTAATTTAATTATTATAACTTTTTTACAATTTTAGGTTAATTTAAAAGTCCGTTCAAATTTATTGGATGAAACAATATGTGACACGATAAAAACTACAAACGACACGGTTAAGGCAACTATTTAGAGTTAGAAAATAAGCTTAAACAAGATCTCAATTCATCAATTTAAACTGATATTTAAACAGCATTTTTATCCAGATCGCTCTTTTTGTGAGGATAATAACTATTTTTACAATCGCTTTTCAATTTTAAACAAATAACTGCCGGACTTAGGCACATAATATAAGATCACAACTATGCTCGAAACGCTTAATCAACTCGATCAGGAATTACTCTTATTCCTTAATAGCATAAACTCGCCTTTCTTCGACTCTTTCATGTATCTGATTTCAGGAAAATTGGTTTGGGCTATTTTTTATTTGGCTATAATCATTCAGATTTATCGCACTTATGGTTGGAAAAACTGCCTATATCTAGTCGTTGCAATTGCACTTGTTATTACCTGTTGTGATCAAATGGCTTCAGGCTTTTTAAAGCCAACTTTTCAACGCTTTCGCCCTAGTCGATCTCCGGAAATATCACACTTGGTTCACATTGTGAATGATTACACGGGTGGGAAATATGGTTTTGCCTCATCACATGCAGCCAATGTATTTGGCTTAGCTACCTTCTGTAGTTTACTTTTCAGCAATAAAAAACTTAGTCTATTCTTATTTTCTTGGGCCGTTCTCGTATCCTATTCCAGAATATACCTTGGTGTACACTATCCTGGTGATATAATCGTTGGTACTGCTATTGGTTTGTTTTTTGGTTATCTAATTTTCAAAATATTACCAAAATTCAAGTTTATCAAACTCGATAATCCCACTGATGAAAAGGATTGGAAATATAATCTCGTTACCTGGGGTAGCCTTTCCATTCTTGCAATGGCTGTTATATCTATTTTCAAATAAGATTTATTATTCTATACGATTATATAATGAAACAAAGATTAAAATTTTTCCTTGCAGCAGCACTTTCATGGATAGCTTTCATGATATTTATTCGCTTTGCATTTTCGATATACCAATACTCACAAACAAGCCTTCTTAGTTTTGGTGAGATCTTATTATCCTTCACTTACGGACTATATCACGATATATCTATTACGGGATACATCCTAATGTTGACAGGTTTGATTCTAAGTTTAAGCATCACCATATCGGGCAAGAAATTGAAGCTTTTGTTTCAAATTCTTTATGGCGTACTAATGCTTGTAAGCTTAACCATTGCCGTTCCTAACTTCGAGCTCTTCCGAAACTGGGGATTTCATGCTGATGGTACGATTTTAAGCTACTTAAAAACGCCTAAAGAAGCTGCAGCATCAACTGCCACATCAACTTATATTCTTCTATTGGGGATTTATATTGCTATGTTTACTATTGGCTTTAAATTGTTCAATCGTTTTTTAATTAAAAAGCTCGACGCTATTGTTCCAACGAAACTGAAGTTTTTACCCGTCATGTTGCTAATAACGGCAAGTATGATTATTCCTGTTAGAGGCGGATTAGGTATTGCTCCTATGAATGTTGGCTTTGTTTACCATTCGTCAAACACATACGCAAACCTCTTAGCCGTAAATCCAATTTGGAACTTCTCATACTCCCTGAAGAAACTTAAGAAAAACAAGCGACTTAAACTTATTAAAGATGATGAAGCGCAGCTAAGATTCAAGAATATGCTTGCAACTCAGAATATCGATCAGGATAGCATTCTGACAAGCAAAAATCCTAATATTGTTCTAATTGTATTGGAGAGTTTCACCTCTGCCATTATTGAGGAATTGGGTGGTAAAAAGGGTGTGACACCCAATTTCCATGCTCTGTCGAATGAAGGTATCCTGTTCACCAATTTTTATGGCATTGGCGACAGAACAAAGATTGGAACAGTTGGTATTTTCTCTGGTTTTCCATCCTTACCACAGAAACCGGTTATTGAGTTTCATAAAAAGGTTCAAAACTTACCTAGCTTGTGCAAAACACTGAAAAAAGAAGGTTACAACAGCAAGTTCTATTATGGTGGCGATCTTCATTTTGCCAGCATGAATTCCTATCTGTCAAATGCAGGTTTCAACAATACCATCTCGATGGACGATTTTCCAGGTGAATTGAACACTTCGAAATGGGGCGTGCACGATGAATTCCTTTTCGACAGATTGTACCACGATATTAAACTGGAGAAACAACCTTTCTTTAAAGCCTGTTTGACACTGAGTAGCCACGAGCCTTTTGATGTACCAATGGAAACAGCGATACAAGGGAAAGATGAAAACAGCTTGTTTATGAATTCAGCTTACTACACCGACAAATGTTTAGGTGAGTTTATAGCAAAGCTAAAACAACTTCCTGGCTGGGATAATACTTTGGTCATTCTATTGGCTGATCATGGTTCTCGATACGTGGGTAACTATGTGCCTAGCGATCCGGACAAATACAAAATACCAATGCTTTGGTTAGGCGGTTGCCTAAAACAAAAAGGCCTTAAGATTAACAAATACGGTTGCCAGCCCGATTTAGTCACGACGATTTTACCTCAGTTGGCAATTGATGCCAGTGACTTTACAATTGGTAAAAACCTTTTCAACCAATCGCAGAAGGGTTATGCCTACTTTACCTACAACAATGGTTTTGGCTTTGTTAACGATAAGGAGAGCTTAGTTTTCGATCTCAATTCCAACAAATGGAAATCGGAGATAAAGAAACATAAAGAGGCTGAAACCATGCTTCAATTTATGGACTACAGCTTCTTTAAGCTTTAGACTGGAGAAAGGATAGAAAACGATAATGGCTAGCTCTTAATTTAAAGGGCTAGCCATTTTGTTTGTATTTCTTTAGAACTCCCAATTACACAGATTAACACAAATTTAATTAAGCTAGTGCTTATCTTGTAGATTTAAAGGAACGCGATATAATCACAAACTAGCGAGGGAACTATCATAATCAAAAACCATCTATTTAAGACATAAAGTAATACTTACCAATATTAAACATCAAGTATATACTTTACATATTTTTGAATAAAACGCCTGCGACCAAATAATGCTTTCTTAGAGAATTCAACTTTTTTATTAACTTTTGATTCACCATCTGAATATGGTATAATTACATTACAGTAGGGTTCAGAACCAATGTCGATTAGTTCTTCCTTTGTTACATTTAAAATAAAGATTGTAGAGTACGTACTCTCTTTAATTGTTGTTAATAGATGATCTTCTTGATTATCAACATTGATCACAGACTTAACATCGGTAATTTGCAAGTCTACAGTTTTGCCACTCTTAGATATAAATGTTACCGAATTAGCTTTGTTAAAATATATAGTCATGCGGCTCTCAATTTCAGGTGCATCTAATTTCAATTTAACAAAATACGCAGTATCTTCAGACACTATAACTTTTTCAAACGAAATCCCTAGATATAAGTATCCTTTCAAATCTTTAGAGTATCCATAAACATATTTTATTTTTGATTTAAATTCTTTTCTGTTTTTTTCAACTGTGTTTGAAAAAGAATTAATTGAATTAAAAAAAAGAATAAAACCCACTATACAAATAATTTTCTTCATTTTATTGATTTAAATTTTATTCACAATTAGCCTAACGGTCTTGTTAAAATTTGTAGGCGATTTACAACTACCCCCTATCAAAGCCACTTGCATTTATAGGTTTTGTTACATTATTTAGTTGAGTGCCACCGCCCATTAATTTAAACTTTTGTGTCTGTTGCACAACTCTTTATTATTTATTGATGAATCTAACAATATATTCCCTCTAAATCAACTATTATCTTGTAAATAAAAATGCAAGGAAAAAAGATTTATCAAAGAAAGTTATTTTCTAGCTTCCAATTCTATAGGCAGGTTCCAAGAAATAATTTTTACCGAAGGTTAAGAGAAGTTTTAGATTTGTCTTTTTTTTATATAAAAGAACAAAGATTTATTACGATGATTGTGGGCAGAAGAGTGTTGATCCAATCATTTTTTAGTACTTGTCAAGTATCAAAACAGGTGTTTAAAGTTTTTTTGTTTGTTAGTCATAGTCTGATATTTACAATCTGCCTACAATCAGAACATGACATATATTTGTTTGTGGGGCAGATTTCGCTCCAGTTCCCTAAAGGGACATAATAAACTGCAACTTGAAGCCCTTTTAGGGGTTTGGGGTAAAAGAAAAGGGCAATCCTCACGGACTGCCCTCCAACTTAATTAGATAGTATTTATTGTTGTTCTTGTTTCTCTATAGAAATATTACAGTTTCAACATTCTCAATTCCTTTCTGAATCGCTTCAATATTAAAAAGGAAATCTATGGTGACGCTCTGGTAATGATTTCTCAAGATCTTTCTGAACATTCTTATCCTTAAGGGAACGCGATATAATCGCACACCAGCGGAGGTAGTAATTATTTCCTTTTATATTTTTCTAATACTTAATCAAAAGGCGCAGAACACTTAGTTCCAAAACTGAAATAGATTTCATCATCAAAATTCTCTAAGTATATTTTATCAAAGTGCATCTTAGTTCTTATTGTAGGTATTTTTATTAAGGTGTCTTTGATATTGTCATAGTAACTCCAGTTCCCAATGTAATCATCTGTCAATAAATTCACGCTGGATTCTCCGTTTCCGTCATGTTGCCAATTTCCAAAATCATATCTACTCATGCCAATAAGCTGCATTTTCTTTTGATTTTTATCATATCTAAATTGATTTGAGTAGCCAGAACGCATCCAATCATTATTGAAGTAAAAACCATCTTTTGCGTCTTTTATACTTGAATATTCATTTAGCATATCAATAAATTTGCTTTCCTCTTTTGTAAAATTCTTAGTCGATAAGAGACAGACTATTTTGGATTCTTCTTCGTCGAGATAAACAGTATCAGTGATTCCATCAAAGTCAAAATCTTTTTTTAATTCTTTTTGTCCATATAAGTTTGTGTAAACACAAAAAAGTAACATAAATGTTGCTCCAAATTTGTTCATGGTATTTTTGATTTTAATTCTGACTAACGTAAACTTTAATACTCTCCGCTACCGCACGATTCTATCGTGTGGTTCAATTCAAGCTTAAGGGAACGCGATATAATAGCGCACCAGCGTTTTTTTTAAGCCCTAAAGAATTGCAACCTATAACTCAAAACAATTTTAAATGAATGCCTTAAATTGCATGTAAATCAAGTTGGAATTTAGCCTTATTCTCTATTTTTCGAAATTTTAGAGGGTTATGCAACGGTTACTTTTGTTGTAGGGCGTTTATTCCTTACCTGTCCATTGATATTTTCTAATTCTATCTTCTTCTTTTGTTTTAAACTCTCTTTTGTCATCAGAGATTATTCGTTTTAATAACCAACCAGAATCTTTACCAGCCCATTCAATTGATTGAATATGGTCTTTTCTCTTGTCAATATGCTTTTGATATAATGCAAACAAAGGAGTTCCTTCCCAATAAAAATTTTCTCCTCCCATTAAATCACGCATTGAAAACCATTCCTTTGGTCTGTTTTTACACCAGCAATAAACAGCTCCCTGTAAAAAATACATTATTGATGCCTTTTCAACCGAACTAATATCTTTAACATCTCTTACTTCTAGTTTTTCTTTGGGATTAAATTTAATTGTCATATGTTTTTTTAATATTTAAATTCTACTTACACCGATCCTATTGTTTGGATTATAAGTAATTATTTTACAACTACTCATAATATTTTCAATTTCAGAGACATAACACTCTTCTTTATTTAACTCTATTTCAAATATATTTTTCTAATTTAGTTATATCTCAGTGTGATGTAGTGCGTTGTTTTTTCATTCTTTTGTTTAATACATCAAGCAATTCCATTTCGGCATAAATGAAAATATTTTTGTCAACTTGAGGTACTTCCCGTTGAAGTTGTCCAAAAAACGAATTCCATATAGTTCCTACTGAAATTGCTTCGTACTTATCTGTTATACTATCTAATAATTCTTGTAAACCAATTATCAAAGAATCTATTTTATTTAACAGATTATCAATCCCTACAAATTCTTTTGTTTCGAAATAAGTTTTGATTATATCAATTCCTTTGTCTGAATATTTTAAGGTGTTTAACTTTACTCGCTTCTTAAATTCAATTGAATTATTTATTTTAGGGTTATACATTTCGCTTAAATTTGAGTCAACTAAATTTTCGAACTCTTTCAAGTCTACATTATCTTGTAATAATTTCATTTGTATTGTTTTATTTTTATAAAAGAGTCCTGAATAATACAGCACTCTATAATATATTTTACTACTTTCCAGTTTTATGATACCAATCATAAGGCCTTTAATGGTCAAGATATTCTTCTGGATTGAATATGTTTTGTATGGAATACCTTACAACGTGTTGTGCTATGAATAGTTGCCGATTGCGGATTACTTCCCCGGCCAGTTGCTCCAGACCTAATGCGGGCTACAAACCTTGAATAACCTACTAAACGGCAATTATTTATGAGCACGTGTTAGGGCTATTTTATTTTTACTAATATCCTATTCTTCAAATCCCTACATTTATTGAAATTCCTATATACCTGATGAATCAATGAACTAGGGTAAATTGAATCAACAAGCGATTTTGATTCTATAATCACTTCTTCTATTATTGCATTCAACTCCGTGTCAATGTAATTATTAAAATCTGTAGAAGGATTCAATATCTTTTCTTTTGGAATAACATTCAATACTATATGCAAAACAAATCTATTTGAATGTATATAATGGCTTTTATCTCGTCCTCCACTATTGTTTTGAAATTCAATTAACTTGGAGCCAACTTTCCTTAACACCTTAGCTACTCTAATAATACGAAATGATTGTGTTTCTGCATTGAAAAGGTTTGTATATGGAGGTTTCTTTATATTATCCCATAATTTACCTATTTCCCTTTTTGCCTGAACAGCAAGGCTAACGTCAGAATCAGAACAAGCTAAACCAATAGTTGCCTCTTCAATTGTAATATTTTCTGTATCAGCTATTACTTTTATATCAGAGCGTTTGTAATGGTAGGTTATTCCCTCAAGAGCCAATTCTGTTCGAATTCTATCCTGTTCTGGGTCTAATGAAACAAAATCTTTTTTGTCAATTTTATTCTGTGTATTTGAAGCTTTTGTTATTCTTGTCCCAAAGTCATCAGGACAATTGGCTAAGGATATAATTTTAATAAACACACTAGTACTGTCAACTCCCTCTTGATTATTTGCTTCAAAAGTTGACCCAATACTACCAACTGTTTGGGCTCCATTTACAATTTTGAAATCCTTGGCAATAAAGTAACCTGAATTTCTATCTCTACCACTGATAGCCTTCTTCTCAATTGAACTACAGAGAGCTGTAATTCCATTATTAAAATAATAAAAATGTTCAGGCTCTTCTTTTATAGTACTAATTATATCTTCATTTACTTCGGAAAAACCAACAAAATCACGAATGTTCTCCGAAAATAACCGAGTCCTATTCTCTGACCATAAAGTAGCAAGATTACTTGCGCTAATAATACCATAAAACGCTTTATATGGATGCTCCATGAATCCCCAATTAGTTAATGCTATTTCAGCATCAATAGGCTCTCCATCAAGTCCACCAACAAGAGATTTATGCGCGTGTTTTAATGGGAACAATTCAAACTTTGCAAGTTCAGATGGTTCATTTAGCTCCTTTAATAAATCCTGAACTAAATTATTCCCATGTTCACTTAATCCATCTTTACCTGTATAGGTGAGAACAAGTCTAAAACGAACAAGATGGTCTTCCAAAGCATTAAGGAATTCAATTTCTTTGTTTTTTATTTTGTCATTAAAACGGTCAAACTTTAGGTCAATTAAATCTAAAACTCCTTTTGTGAATTTTAATATATCTCCCGATTCAGGTTCGCCATTTCCGCTTTTTATCCATTTCGATTGAATTATCCATAGATTTTTTGATTGCTCATCAAAATGAATTAAGTCAATACCATTATCATTATAGCCATCAACTACACTTTTAGCTGCTAATTCAGGCTCAATACCACCTAATATCTGTAATGTATATGCCGAATATGCTCTAGTCAGAAAATGATTTTCTTTATCTTCTTCACTTTTATTCTCAACATCTTTTAGGTCAATTAAGTCTGAATAAATCTCTTTCAGTCTTACTTTTATATGATTTACGTGTATTTTACTCATAATATTTAATTTGCAGTATGTTTGATATAATTAGCCCTAACGATTGTGTTCGTGTATGTACATTTATATTTCCTTTATCAATCTTAAAGCATACATTTACACCTCTAATTTGGCTGTGTAAGCGTATAAAATAGATTTAGCTGTCGTCAATGAAACGAACATTGTGCTAGTCCTAAATTAGATTATAAAAGCTCGTAAATTTAAGAATTCGGAGTAAACATCAGATATAAATACTGTAAAATATCATGAGGAATTATTATAAATAGAAAAACCTGGATAAGCGTAGCATTTGTAAACAAAAAAAGCCCCGCTACCGCACGATTTTATCGTGTGGCTCAATTCAAGCTTAAGGGAACGCGATATAATCGCGCACCAGCAGAGGGAGACCGCATTCACTCACCAAAGTTCATTTCCTAATATCTGGGAAACCACAAACACGCCCCAGTATAGACTTCCTAATTTCTGGGAAGGCTCATTCACTCCCCAATGATAATTTCCCAATATCTGGGAAAGCACAAAAACTCACCAAAGTTCATTTCCTAATATTAGGATGAGTGCATTCACGCCCCAATGACGATTTCCTAATATTTGGGAGACCTCATTTACTCCCCAATGATAATTTCCCAATATCTGGGAAAGCACAAACACGCCCCAAAGTGCATTTCCTAATATTAGGATGAGTGCATTCACGCTCCAATGACGAAATCTACATTTAGCAAAAAACTGATACTAACAGACCTCCTCGCCCTCGCTCACTCGGGTACTCCTCTTACCCTTCGACGCCGCTCAGGGACCACGAGGAGAAATAACACACACATCTGCGGAAATCTGCGTAATCGGCGGGAAAGAGTTCAGCATAGAAAAAGGGCAATCCTTACGGACTGCCCTTTAACTTAATTGGATAGTATTTGTTGTTGTTCTTGTTTCTCTATAGAGATATAACCGTTTCAACATTCTCAATTCCTTTTTGAATCGCTTCAATATTCAATGGAATCAATTTATGGTGACGCTCTGGTAATGATTTCTCAAGACCTTTCTGAACGTTCTCGATTTTTACGATAGGCTTCACTTTAAGGAAACCTCCCATAATAATCATGTTGAAAGTTTTAGGGTTACCCATTTCAGTAGCTAATGCCGCTCCGGGAATTTTAAAGATATTGATATCTTTTCTTTCCGGATGACGTGTGATACCGTTTGGATCGTACAATAAAGTTCCACCTGGCTTAAGATCTGCTTCAAACTTATCCATTGATTGCTGGTTAAGAATGATAGCTGTATCGAACTTCTTCAATACAGGTGAACTAATACGGTTGTCGCTAAGGATTACAGTTACGTTAGCTGTACCTCCACGCATTTCAGGTCCGTATGATGGCATCCATGATACTTCCTGATCTTGCATAATTCCTGAGTAAGCAAGAATCTTACCCATTGAAAGTACACCTTGACCACCGAATCCTGCAATTATAATTTCTTCAGTCATTTTTTTAAAGTTTTAATCGATTATGGGATAGATCGTTGATTTTTCTAAATAATCTACCATAAAGTTAATCCAGCTCTACCCCTAATGAAATTTACTCGTCTTTTAATGTACCAAGTGGGTAATATGGGAACATATGCTCTTTCATCCACTCGTTAGACTGTACAGGTGTTTGTTTCCATCCTGAACTACATGTTCCAACAATCTCGATAAAAGAAAGTCCCTTATTTTCTCTGGTATTAGCAAAAGCTTTCTTAACAGCTTTTTTAAGTTTACGAACGGCACCTGCTGTTTCTGCAGACTCACGAGTTACGTAACGAGTACCTGGTAATAAAGATACCATTTCTGAAATCTTCATTGGGAAACCTGTAGTCTGGCAATCACGTCCGTAAGGCGATGTTGCAGTAACCTGTCCCTCAAGAGTTGTTGGAGCCATCTGTCCACCAGTCATACCGTAGATACCATTGTTCACAAAGAATACAACGATGTTTTCGCCACGGTTACAAGCGTGCATAATTTCTGCACAACCGATAGATGCTAAATCACCATCACCCTGGTAAGTAAATACATATTTCTCAGGCATCAAACGAGTTGTTGCTGTAGCCAATGCAGGAGCACGACCGTGAGCAGCTTGTTGCCAATCGATATCTAAATAATTGTATGCTAATACTGAACATCCTACCGGAGAAACACCAATTGTTTCTTCCTGAATATCCATATCTTCGATAACTTCAGCAATTGCCTTATGGATAACACCATGAGTACAACCCGGGCAGTAATGCATTTCGTTATCTAAAAGAACAGAAGTCTTACCATAGACCTTATTCTCTTCGCTGATTATATTTTTAAGTTCTGTTGTTGCTGTCATAACTTATTCTCCTAAAAAATTTTGTTCTAATGCTTCAACTACTTCATCAGGAGTAGGAATGATTCCACCGTAACGACCAAAATGCTCTACCGGCACTTTACCTTCAACTGCCAAACGAACATCTTCTACCATTTGACCGGCACTCATTTCTACTGATAAGATTCCTTTTACCTGACCTAGCATTTCTTGAATTTGCTTAGTTGGGTAAGGGAAAAGAGTTATAGGACGTAGCAAACCAACTTTAATGCCTTTTGCACGTGCAATTTCGATAGCTTTCTGACAAATACGAGCACTTGAACCGTAAGCTACGAATAAGTAATCTGCATCGTCACAATCAATTTTCTCGAAACGAACTTCGTTCTCCTCCATTGCGCGATATTTCGCTTGCAATTTGTGATTGAAAACTTCTTGCTTAGCTGAATCAAGATCAAGAGATGTAGAAATTCTACGCTTGATACCTTTTTTCTTACCAGTTGTAGCCCATGATCCTGAAATTTTCTCAATCTCTTCAGCAGTCCAACGTGGTTTAAAGTCTGACAATTCAACTTTTTCCATCATCTGGCCAATAACACCATCAGAAAGAATCATTGCCGGATTTAAATATTTAAACGAAAGCTCGAAGCTTAAGTCTACAAAGTCGTTCATTTCCTGAACCGATGCCGGAGCTAAAACAATCAACTTGTAGTCACCATGTCCACCACCTTTTACAGCTTGGAAATAGTCAGACTGAGCTGGCTGAATAGTCCCCAGACCTGGTCCTCCTCGTACAATGTTTACAAGCAAAGCAGGAAGCTCAGCACCCGCCAGGTAAGTAATACCCTCAGCTTTCAAACTAATCCCGGGACTAGATGAAGATGTCATTACTTTTTTACCGCAAGACGCACCACCGTACACCATGTTAATTGCAGCGACTTCACTCTCCGCCTGTACAACAACCATTCCGGTTTCTTGCTCAGGACGGCGAATCATAAGGGTTTCCATAATTTCGGACTGAGGTGTAATTGGGTAACCAAAATACCCATCACATCCACAACGAATAGCTGCTTCAGCGATCACTTCATTCCCCTTCATTAATCGAATATCTCCCATTACAAAAATATTTTTAAGATTTTCAGATTTTGATTAAATAGAAATTTAGCTTGCTTTCATTCTGTAAACAGTGATCACTGTATCAGGACAAACTAAGCCACAACTTGAACAACCGATGCATGCATCAGGATTGGCCATGTGAGCATAATGGTAACCTTTGCCATTAACGTCGCGTGCAAGTTCGATAACCTTTGTAGGGCAGCTTACAACACATAGGCCACAACCTTTACATTTTTCGGTATCAACAACAATAGCACCTTTAAATTTTGCCATAGCGTTTATATATTAAGTATTTAATGTTAATTTGCTCTGTAAAGATAACAATTCAATAGCAAATCCTAGATATCACCTTACAATTCAACGCCAAAACCAAAAATTTACAATCAGTCTAAATAAAATATGCCCCTTGAGTAACAAATTTATTACTTAAGGGGCATAAAATATTATAATTCGAAACCAGTGAACCTGATTCCTGCAAATTTTCAATAAAATCGAATTCGATTAAGCTGTTACTTGCTGATGCTTATGGAATTCTTGCAATCTATACTCAAGATCATCGAATTGAGAACGAGAAATTTGTGACACACAAGCTCTAAGTCCTTCTTTCAAACTTCCTGTTTCGTTCAAACAAATAGCTGAAATACCATAGTATAAAAGTTTCTTGTTCAAGTCCGGTCCGGTTAATCCCGGATAAGCAATAGTGAAATAGAAACCATCAGCAAGAGGCATATCAAGGTCGTTGCTGTAAACCAACTCAAAACCATTGTCAATAAACATCTTCTTCATGATTTTAGCACGTTCACCATATTCTCTTACATCCTCAACAAAGTTGAATTTCCCTTCGTTGGCAGCCTTTAGCATACCATGTAAGCCATACTGAGCCGAATGTGATACACCAGATGATAAGGTATAAATGATTCTGAATACAACCGCATCTCCAAATTTATCAACACCAAAACGATTCTTCATCCCTTCGTATCTTCTATTGTAAAGATTATCTGATATACACATTAAACCAATTCTCTGTCCGGCATATGAAAATGCTTTTGAACTGGAAATCATCAAAATATAGTTATCGGTATATTTAGCAACTGTTGGCTGGTATGGTCCTACCCCTGGCTTTGAAAGATCTGTTCTGAAATCCATAGCAAAATATGCCAGGTCTTCCAATACAATAGCATCATATTTTGTTGCGATCTCACCAATTGTCTTCAACTCATCCTCGTTCATACAAATCCAAGCCGGATTGTTTGGGTTAGAGTAAAGAATACCCGCAATATTTCCTTTCGACATAATTGACTCTAACTTCTCCTCTAACTTATCACCTCGATGATTGTAGATATCAAATGTCTCGTATTTCATACCCAAAACATCCATTTGGGTTTTCTGAACCGGAAAACCCGGATCGATAAAAAGCATGGTGTCTTTGCCTTCAGTAGCAGAACAAACTGCCATAAATGAAGCGTATCCTCCTTGCATAGAACCAACAGTTGGTATTACACCTTCTGCATCTAAATCAACACCCATAAAATTCTTGATGAATTTAGATCCTTCTTCTTTCAGAGGTTTTACTCCTTCGAGCATTGGGTAAGCCGCAGCTACACCATGATCTAAGGCTTCTTTTTCCGCTTCGATTCCAAATTTAGACGCAGCTAAACCCGGAACACCCATTTCCATTCGAATGAATTTTTCACCACTTTCTTCTTCAATCATGTTAACCACACGCACCACGTCGCGAATGGTTGCATCTTCCATTTTATCAATTTCACAAACAGCTAATTTGCTATCTACTATTTCAGAATTTATGGGGGTTTTCATACTTATATCGTTAAGTGTTATTGTTTTAAATAATTTGACTACAATTTTACGAATTTTCCTTTCAAATTAAAACTAATCAAGCACATATAATGATAATTTAAACAAAGTAATCGTTATAAAATTACGAAATTGATAGTTTTGAGCACAAAAAAGCTCACTTCAAAAGAAGTGAGCTTTTTTTCACAAATTTTAAACTTGTTTTATTTCATTTCAGGTAAGATAATTTTCAGCCAATTATCTACTCTTTCTTCAGTCATATCCTCTTCAAAATCTTCATCAATTGGTAAGCCAACAAACTTTCCATCAACAAAAGCACGCGATTCGTTGAACTCATACCCTTCGTCACTAACACTACCAATAACAGTAGCACCTGTTTTCCCGACAACTTCGAACAGTTCACCCATTGCATCAACAAAGAAATCAGCATAAGCAATATGATCCCCAAGACCGAATATCGCTACTTTTTTCCCTTTCAAATCGATGCCATTCATTTTTGGAAGAAATTGATCCCAGTCATTCCCTTCATTATCCGAAGACCAAGTGTGTTTTCCAAGTGTGGAGATACCCAAAATGATATTATCGTACGTATCGAATGCATTCGCATCAACATCTTTGACTTTTACTAAATCTACATTTTCAATTTTGCCAGCAACAAGTTTTGCTACTTTTTCTACATTACCTTCTGTAGGGCCATAAAACAATCCAATTTTTGTCATATTTTCAGTATAAAAGAGATGAGACTTCAAATGATGCATGAAGATTTTATCACAAAAAAGATAAATCATCTATGCTATCTATAAAAAAATAGAGGATTAAAAATCTGTAATTTTCAATCCTCTACAAAGTTATAATTATTTAGCACTTTTCAAACTCGCAACAGCTAGTAATACCCCCAATACAATTCCCAATGCGGCTGCAAAAAGAACTTGATAATCGGGAGGTAATAAGAAAGTGAAAGTATGAGCCGGAATCCAGAAAAATGGAATTGTTTTTTTGAAAACGAAATTCCATTGTACACCCCAATCTAACTTTTGGAAAATATTTGAAAACTGAATAGGTTTCAATAGACCACTTACTGTTCCACCATTATCAACAATATGAATATCGGTAATTTTATGCAAGGTCATCATCACCGGTGCGTAAATTAAATTCATACATGCTGAAATTGCAAAAGCAACCAATAGCTTCTCTGAGCTAAAAGCTCCCTTCATAATATCAGTAGCACCTTCAAGCCCTAAATAGCCAAGGAAAATTGGTGTTCCTGTTGCAAAAATCACAAAAGCTAACTTAATTGTTAAACCTAAAAATCCCCATACAATCGCACGTGGTAAAATACCAAAGCCCTTTTGATTATAGGCTCCTGTTTTCATTCTCAAACCAATTACCTCACCCAAAGTTGCAAGAAATGCGAACTTGATGAAACTGGTAATCATTCCGTGAGCTTTATTATAACCCACATAGAAGTTGAATACATCATCCGATAGGAAAAATGGCATGAAGCACGCCACAACACAAAGGATAAATATTAAATCTTGTTTTTTCATTTCATTTTTATTTATAATCTCGAAACAAAAATCCGAGTTTGAATAAATAAATACCCGAGACAAAGCCCCGGGTATTTCCCAACTTATTTAGCTGGCTGTTCTGTATGAATATCAAAGCCTTTTTTCAGTCCTTTATAAATATTGCTCCAATTTAAAGCAGTAGCTATTAAAAGAATGATAACAAAACTGATCATCAGTTTTTCGTTAAGGCTTAAATCTTTAAATTTTCGCATGTTTCTTAGTTAAAGAATGAAAAGATGAATGAGTGAATAAGTAAAAAGATAAATAAAGAAGTGGATCTAATACATCTTTACTTCTTCACACATTTATTCCTTCACTTAAATATTACATGTCTTTCTCAATTCTAATACGAGCATCAACAGCAACTACAGCATCTTTCGATCCTAGAAGTGGATTCAAATCCATTTCGAAAATCTCCGGAGCAACAGTCATTAAAGCAGCAACACGAGAAACTGCATCTGCAAATTTCTCTTCGTTTACCGGCTCTTGTCCACGAGCACCTTGAATAATACCGTATGACTGTAATCCTTGAATCATTTCATGAGCTTCTTCAACTGAGATTGGAGCTAAAGCAGCTTTCACATCTTTAAATACTTCGATGAAGATTCCGCCTAATCCACAAAGAACCATATGCCCGAATTTCTCTTCACGCTTCGCACCAATGAACACCTCAGTACCGCTCAACATCTGAGCCAACATGATTGCATAAGTATCTTTAATCTGCATCATTCTCTTAAACTCAGAACGAACAGTTGCTTCATCTTTCACATTCAAAGTGACACCACCTACATCTGACTTGTGAACGGGTCCAACAACTTTCATTACCAATGGGAAACCAATTTCTTTAGCCAAAGCAACGATTTCTTCTTCAGTATCAGCAACACCTTCCTTAGCACGTGCAATACCTGCAGCGTCTAACAAATTGTGAATTTGCTCCGGACTTAAATAGCCATTATCAGCCTCATCGACAATCGAACGAATTGCTTTTTTATCAACTTCAGGCATAACAACGTTCTCTGGCTCTGGCTTAGGCGTGTTATAAACCTTGGCCAAGGCATCACCAAATACAACCTCATCCGGGAAATTGATTCTTCCTTTTGCCAAGAAATGCTCAATTTCATCTTTCACATTGATTACTGATGGAAGAATTGGATAAATAGGCTTCTTGCACTGCTTCATCTTCTCGTCCAATAAGTCGTATACATCGTAAACCGGGAATAATCCGGGGCTACCAAATACAACAGCCATGGCATCGATATTATCGAAGTCATTCTCACAAGCATCGATGATATCCCCCAATTGCTGAGCTGTACCTGTCGCCAGGAAATCGATTGGATTTGATACAGAAGAACCTCCGTAAAGTTTCTCTAGAAGAGCATCAGCCTTAGGCCCTTCGATATGTGGTACATCAAGACCATTGTTTGAAAGTGCATCAGTCAACATGACTGCTGGTCCACCTGCGTGAGTAATAACAGCAATATTCTTACCTGTCAACTCAGGATGCATAAAGATAGAAGCTACAGTAGCTAACTCTTCACGACCTGAACAACGAACAATACCCGCTTTTTTAAATAATGCATTTACCGCAACATCTGGACTAGCTAAGGCACCAGTATGTGAAGATGCTGCACGAGAACCAGCCTCAGAACTACCAGATTTAATAGCCGCAATCTTACATCCCTTGCGGATCAAAGAAGAAGCGTGCTTCAACAACATCTCCGGCTTATCGATGTTCTCGATATATAATAATTTAACGGGACTTGATGTAGCTGGATCGTAATTCTCATCCATATACTTGATAATTTCCTCAACACCCATCTGTGCAGAGTTACCAACTGAATATACGCTTGAGAAAGAAAGTCCTTTTGGTACACCAGACTCCATAATAAATACAGCAGTCGCACCCGAACCTGAAATAAAGTCACATCCTTTAGGATCTAAAGATGGGATTGGCGTTGTGAAAACACCATTATAGTTAGGATTTAAAACACCAACACAGTTTGGTCCGATTAAAGCACCACCTACTGAATTTACAGTCTCAACAATTTGTCTTTCTAACTCAGCACCTTCTTCGTTCTCCTCACTAAATCCAGCCGAAAGAATGATGAATGCACGTGTGTTTTTTTCTTTTGCCAACATCTCAATAGTTTGTGGGCAATATTTAGCAGCAATTGCAAGAATAGCGCAATCTACCTCAGGTAAATCTTGAGGATTTTTATATGATTTAACGCCTTGAACCTCGTCTAACTTTGGGTTAGCAACATATAGGTTTCCTTTAAAATCACCATCGATAAGGTTTTTCAAAACTTTACCACCTGGCTTTTGTACATCGTCAGAACCTCCGACAACAACAATACTTTTAGGATTTAATAACTGTTCGTTTATCATTGTATGTGTTTTTTATTATTCGCCTTCCAAGTTGATTTTACTTATGTGAAAATATAAGATCAAATCGACAGCAACCTATAGACCCTTAAGTATCACTTTTGGGTGAATGATTATATAAATATTTTTATTCAAGTTCAAATAATGATTCTTCAAAATTTCGCACAAATATAGTAAGAATCAATACTCTAAAAAGCAGAATTGCTATTAATCCATAAGTAAGTCCCTATTTACAGGAGAAAAATCAACAATTTAGAATGGGTCTAAAACAAACGTTTGCGCTCCATATTAAAATTCATGAATATCACACAATAAATTAGATGAACATGATTGATTTCTTTCATTTTAGAATTATCAGTTAAAATTAATTAAGCTAAATCAAATAAAGAGTTTCGAGTGCGAAAATCTAAATACGACTATACCAGATGAATTACTTGAGAATTAATCACTATTTTTGCTCCACAAACAATTCATTAAAACAACATTCGAACAATGTCAGTTTTAATGCCTAAGTCAACAAGAATGGATATCGATTTCAATACATTATTGCAGCAGGATAGTTTTACGAAAGAAGAAATAGTTAGACTATTGAAAGCTAGTGGTGAGGAAGAAAAAGCCTTATTTAAACGTTCTCATGATGTGAAACTAAAGCATATCGGTAACAAGGTTTATTTCCGTGGCTTAGTTGAATTCTCTAATATTTGCAAAAAAGATTGTTTGTATTGTGGTATTCGTGCATCTAATAAAATGGTTAATCGATACGACATTGCTGACGATCAAATTCTAAAAGCAGCCAAATTTGCCCACGAACACAATTATGGCTCTATGGTTTTACAAGGAGGTGAACGTTCCGATTCAGCTTTTGTAGATCGAATTACGAATCTACTTAAGGAGATTAAGAAGCTTAGCAATAACGAACTTGGTATTACCATTTCCATTGGAGAACAAAGCGAAGAAACATACAAAAAATGGTTTGATGCTGGTGCACACCGCTACTTACTTCGTGTAGAATCGAGCAATCCCAAATTATACAGCAAAATACATCCTGATAACGACGAACACTCACATCAGACTCGTTTGAAATGTCTAAAATCTTTACAGGACATAGGTTACCAGACAGGAACTGGTGTTATGATTGGACTTCCGTTTCAAACCTATGAAGATCTAGCTAACGACATCCTTTTTATGAAGGAATTTGATATTGATATGGTCGGTATGGGTCCTTTCATTGAGCATGATCAAACACCTCTTTATGAACACAAAGATGGTTTAATGAACCTGAATGATAGATTTAGACTTACACTTAGAATGATTGCAGTTCTTCGTATCATCATGAAAGATATTAATATTGCTTCAGCTACTGCTCTTCAAGCCATTGATCCTTTAGGAAGAGAAAAAGCCTTAAAGATTGGTGCGAACATTATCATGCCAAACATTACACCTACTCAGGAAAGAGCTAACTATTTATTGTACCAGAACAAGCCTTGTATTGATGAAGGTGCTGATGATTGTACAAACTGCATGGAAGCCAGAATCAATATGGCTGATGGTGAAATTGGATATGGTCAATGGGGAGATTCAAAACACTACAAGTCGAGACAATAATTCAATAGTATACAACTGAAAAACGACCTTAAGCATAAGCTAAAGGTCGTTTTTTTATATACAACAAGGCATCTAGTTCTTCATTTGCTCTTCCCGAACGGCTTTAAACTCCGATCCATCCTTCCATTTAGGATAAACATCTTCATTTGCCAGCTTCCATCCTATTCTAAACATCAGCATAGCATCTTCTTTTACGCCAGATAAGTCCCACCAATCTTGATATTCATCAAATGGCTTGTGGTAATTATTTGCCAACCAATCTTTTTCTTTTTTAGACATATAATCTTTGCCCTTTTCAATATGATCGTTATTTCCACGAGCAAATAAAGCAGGCACACCAGCTTTAGCAAAGCTAAAATGGTCAGCTCTGTAATACATACCAGTATGCGGATTTGGGTCTGGTAAAACATAGCGCCCTTGTTTCTTTGCAGCCTCAGCAACATAGTCATCAAGTTCAGATTGTCCGTAACCTGTTACCATAACATCCTTCATTCGTCCATAAGGTAACATCAAATCGTTATTGATATTAGCCACTGTCTTATTCAATGGAAATACAGGATGGTTGACATAGTAAGCAGAACCATTCAAACCTGACTCCTCGGCAGATGGCGCAAGAAATACAATTGATCGTCGAGGTGTTGGCATTGTTTTAAAAGCACGAGCAATTTCAAACATCCACGCCAATGAAGTTCCATTATCAACCGCACCATTATAAATACTATCGCCATTCATTTTTCTACCTATTCCCAAATGATCCCAATGTGCTGAATAAACAATACACTCATCTGACAAATCGCTACCTTTTATAACTCCAATTACGTTTTGAGTCTTATCTTCACGATATGAGTTACGTATTTTCATACTCATCTTCGTTTTCAGAGCAAACCCTTTAAAACCTTTTTTCTTAGCTTTTGCAATTGATTCGTTTAAGTCAACTCTATTATCCGCAAAAATCTGTGAAGCCATATTGTGAGTTAACCACCCTTCCATTGCAGCTCTATCGGCATATTTATTTTTAGATTGCTGATACAACTTAGGAACCAAGGCTGAATTTAAGACAACAGACCATGGATAACCAGCACCTTTGGTGTCATGAATTATTAAAAGGGCAGCAGCTCCTTGTCTCGCAGCTTCTTCATACTTATAACTCCAACGACCATAATAGGTCATTTCATTCCCTTTAAATAATTTATCATTTCCGGAATCGAGACCAGGGTCATTAACCAAAACCAATACAGTTTTTCCTTTAACATCAAGATTTTCGTAATCGTTCCAACCATACTCCGGTGCCACAATGCCATATCCAGCAAAAACTAATTCTGAATTCTCAACCTCAATTTTATCTTCCAATCTGCGAGAAAAAATTACAAAATCATCTTTATAACGAATTTTCTTTTTTTTCCCTTTAGTTGTAAAATTCATTGGCATATCAACACCAACAGTCACTTCAACCAAAGGCACTTCCTGCAAATAACTTTTCTCATTAATAGTTTCTAAGCCCAGGTCAGCATAAACATTAGAAATATATTCAATGGTTTTAGTCTCTCCTTCCGAGAATGGTTTTCTACCTTGAAATTCATCTGATGCTAAGATCTGGATGTATTCTTTCATCTTTTCTTCTGACATTTTCGACTCAGCATCTTCCAAAGTAGGTTTGGACTGACATGCAAACAACGAGAGAGTCAAACTAGCAAATAAGGCTCTTGTAAAAATTTTAGTAGTCATCTTTTATTAGCTTAAATTTCACAAACTAGGTTGATTATTTTTAATTCCTAATTGAATATGGTCGGTCAAAATTATAAACAATTATTAGCCATTTAAGTTCAATTATAAACATCAACTTTATCAATTATTTCAGTTTCTTGATAACAAATGTAGAATTTTTAAATCCTTAAAAAAATTTGTACCTTTTACTGCTTTTAAGAGTCTCTTATTTCAGTTGAACAAGAAACAATAAGTAAAGTTAATTTCTCGTTGTATATAAAGGGATTACCTACATTAAATTAACACTAAGCTACATTTGACTTCGAAATAGATAGGTCATAAGATAAGCATCGTAATATGAATAAATGTTTCATCAAAATATTAATCTACCTTTCATTCTTCACCATTACCTATTCAGGCTATGCTCAAAATTACAGTTTCACCAGTTATTCTTTAGAAGAAGGATTACCCCAATCAGAAGTTTCATCGCTAATTCAAGACAAAAAAGGTAACCTATGGCTAGGAACTAATGGTGGCGGTTTATCTCGTTTTAACGGAAAGGAATTTTACTCATACAACCGAAACCATGGTTTAGCTGACAATAATATTCGATCTCTATTTCAGGATAGGAATGAAAATATATGGATAGGAACTAGTGTAGGTATTAGTTTTTTTGATGGTACTAAATTCACTAATTATGGGCTAAATGATAGCCTTCCAATTGCAAGATATGTCAAAATACAAGAAGGTGAGGATGGTAAAATTTGGGCATTAGGTATCATTAATAAAACTCGAATACTCGTTTATCTCGAGAATGGTAGATTTTATAATGCTGGCAAATTATATCCTAAGCTCGGTGAAAACAACCGAATTTACTCTATTCTAAATGATCCATCTGGCAAAATGTTGATAACAACCCGACAAGCCTTATTCGAATATAAGAATGGTGAACTTTCAAAATCAAGTATAAACGAAGAACCTTTATTCAAGGGACAAATCATCGTCCCTGCTTTTTTTGATTCTGAAAAGGATGGTTGGTATAGGACTTTTAAGCCCAATTTTGGCTTTAGTATATTCAAACATAAGAATGGCTCATTTAAAGAGATTGATTTACCAGATTCAATCAACCGACTAAATATTGATAATATTAGACTTGACTCTAAAAACAAGCTTTGGATTTGTCTTAAAGAGGTCGGATTAATTGTTGTATCGGAGAATGAAACTGAAATCATTGATGAACGTAAAGGCTTAATTTCCCCTTATATTAATGATGTTTTAGAAGACGAAGAAGGAAATATTTGGCTCACGACTAATGGTAATGGTCTTATCAAATACGGATCCAATAAATTCTTATCTCTTGATTTTTCAAATACAATAGGAGGAAACATTGTATTAGAAACTTTCCAAGATTCAAAAGATTACTACTGGTTTAGTATTTCAGGAAAAGGTATCGTTCGTCTTAAAGATGATAAAGTCAAAATCTTTACAACGAAAGATCACCCATCACTTAGCAGAGCATTAGATTTTCATGAACTTGATAATGGAAATATACTTATAGCTACAGAGGCCGGATTAATAGAATACAAAAAAGGGCGATTTAATAATATTGGTAAGAAATATGGATTTCATCCTAATACTATAATTACCGACATCTATTCAACTGAAAATGGCATCTGGTTTTCAGTGATGAACCATGGCCTCGTTTTTATCGATAAAAATAACAAGCAAAGAGCTATAACAAAAGAAAGTCATGGCTTAAGTAGTGAAACTTTTTCCCATATTTTTATTGATTCAAAAAATAGGCTTTGGATGTCGCATATGCAAGGCGTTTCGGTACTCGATGGTAACAATGTCATCAATTACGATAAGAAGAATGGATTAAGTCATGATTGGATTTTACAAACATGCGAAGATCAATTAGGGCGAATTTGGGTTGCAACATTCAGCGGAGGCTTATGTTATTGGGATGATCAAAGATGGACAACGGTAAGTACAGAAGAGGGATTAAGTTCCGAGATTACTTACTCAATTTTGAACGATCAGGAAGGTAATATTTGGGCAGGCACTCAAAATGGTGTTGATCGAATTTCCTTCGATTTATCAGGTAAAATTGATAAGATTCGCAACTATGATAAGCATGATGGATTCGTTGGTATAGAAAACAATGGAGGTAGTAACTATATTGACTCAAAACAAAACCTCTGGTTTGGGACAGTAAACGGAGCAATGGTCTTTAATTCTATCAATGACGATATCAATATGACTCCGCCAATTATTCAGCTAACTGACATTTTTCTTTTCTTTAAGAAAATTGATTGGCGTGACAAGAAATTTGAAAACTTAGCAAGTGCCATTCGACCGTGGTTTCCAATTCCCGACAGTTTAAATTTAACTCATGATAAGCACCATCTTACCTTTAACTTCGAGGCTTTAAGTTATAAGTCTCCGGAGAAAGTAAAGTACAAATGGATACTTGAAGGCTTGGACAAGGAATGGTCACCAATTACAAACAAATCTGAAGCCATTTATTCCAGAATTCCTCCAGGAACTTATACTTTCAAAATAAAAGCTTCTAATAGTGATGGTATTTGGACACCAGAACCTTATGAATACACTTTCTCTATTCATCCCCCATGGTGGTTAACTTGGTGGTTTTTATCACTTCTTGGTATCTTTCTTTCTATCGTTTTATTCCTGACAATAAAAATTAGATTAATCAACATTCGTAACAAGCAGAAGGTTCTTGAAATTATGGTTTTTGACAAAACGAAGGAAATCAGATCCCAGAAAACTGAAATTGAAAAGAAGAATAACGCACTGGAAGAGCAAAAAGAAGAAATTCTCCAGCAATCTCAGTTTCTTCAAAAATCATACATGAACCTAATCCACTTAAATGATATTGGTAAAATTATTACAGCCAACCTTTCATTTGAGCGAATTATAGATTCCGCCTATCAATCTGTTAAAGAATTAATGGATGCTTCGATATTTGGTATTGGAGTATACGATAAAACGAAAAAAGATCTTTATTTTCCACGATTTAAAGAAGATGGGAACGATGTAAACAACATTAGGTTTGATTTAGATGACCCTAACAGGCTTGCCGTTTATTGCTATAACAATGAATCTGAAATTTTCATTAATGATCTTGAAAAGGAAGCTACTAAATTCATTGAAGAACTTACACCAGTAAAAAATACTCATCTTCCAAAATCAGTAATTTACCTTCCTCTTAAGGTTAGAGGTAATATTATTGGAGTCATTACGGTTCAAAGCTTTAATAAAGATGCTTTCAAAGAGTACCACTTAAGTTTATTGCAAAACATCGCAGTTTATTCCAGTATTGCAATTGAGAATGCTCAGGTATTTCAAAAGATTGAATTACAAGCAAAATGGCTACAAAAAGCAAATAACAACATCAACTTACAAAAAGAAGAAATCCTTAGCAAGAATTCAGAACTTACTGATTTAAATAATGAAAAAAATCATCTAATTGGGATTATTGCGCACGATCTAAAAAATCCACTTACATCGACTTTAACTATTGCTGAATATTTAAAATCACAAATAAAAAACAGCAATCATCCTGAGGATATTGAAAATATAGACTATATGTTGAATGCATTAAATCGTATGAACATGATGATTACACGCATTCTCGATGTGAAAATGATTGAATCAAAGAGTATCAATCTTCAACTTGAGAAAATTAATCTATCGAAATTACTCAATATCGTCAATCAAAACTTCAAAGAGAAATTAGAACGTAAACATATTAAACTAAATTTCGATCCTGCAGAAAGCTACGTTAACGTCGATCCTGCATATATGACTCAAATCTATGAAAATCTGATTTCTAATGCGATCAAATTCTCTCCTAGCAATAAAGAAATCTGGGTTAAAGTTTGGGAAGACGGCAACAAGGTGAAAACAATGATTAAGGATGAAGGTCCTGGTATTTCTTCCGAAGATCAGAAAAAGATGTTTGGCAAATTCCAAGTTCTTAGCGCTAAACCAACAGCCGGAGAACGTTCAACTGGTCTTGGTCTTTCTATCGTTAAAAAGTATGTAGAAGCAATGGAGGGTAAAGTTTGGTGCGAAAGTGAAATTGGAAAAGGAAGTAACTTTATTATCGAAATGGATAAAGCTGTTGTTTAAAAACGACACTCTGGAATACAAAAAAGTCCGATTAAAATCGGACTTTTTTTTGCATCATATTTTGATTGGACTTTAAAAATACAAATCCCTATCTCCTTGTTTTACTTTTTCTAAACGTTCCAATAAAGGTGCAACTTTCAAACTATCTTTCTGATTAAGCTCTTCTACCTTTACGTCTATTAACTTATACCCCTTTTCTTTCTGCTCAGGTGTTGCGTAATCTTCAAGATACTCGGCCAAAGTCAAAATAGCATTTTGAGTACAAAAACGTTTGATAAATCCTGGAACCGAAAATTCCATAAAATGCTCTCCAGTTCTTCCCTTACGATAACAAGCAGTACAGAACGAGGGTAAATATTGTTTATCCAACAATTCATCAATCACCTCTCCCAGGCTTCTTGTATCTCCAATTTCGAATTGCTCGTGATCTAATTTTTGCTCTTCACGACTCTCTTCCGAATAGCCTCCCAATTGAATATTTGTTCCGGCATCAATTTGAGAAACACCTAACTTGATTACTTCTTCGCGAAGCTCTTTCGTTTCACGTGCCGTAAGAATCAGACCTGTATATGGCACTGCTAATCGAAGAATAGCAACCAAACGAACAAAATCTTCATCACTAACCTCAAATTTTGGGTCAATAGTCGAGTCAGAAGCAGCTTTTATTCTTGGAAAAGAGATTGTGTGTGGTCCAACATTATAACATGCCTCAAAATGATTTACATGACGAAGAAGGCCCAAAACTTCATATTTCCAGTCATACAAGCCAAATAATGCTCCAATACCCACATCATCAATTAAAGCTTCCTGAGCACGATCTAAACCAGTCAATCGCCAGTCAAAATCACTCTTTTGCCCACTTAAATGATATTTGGCATAGGCTTCTCTATGATAGGTCTCCTGAAAAATCTGATAGGTTCCAATACCAGCATCTTTAACCTTTTTGTATTCTTCAACATCAAGTGGAGCAGCATTAATGTTTACACGGCGAATTTCTCCTGAACCAGATTTTACCGAATAAACAGTACGAACCGAATCGGCAATAAAATCTGCATCATACATCGGGTGTTCCCCATAAACAAGAATTAAACGCTTTTGTCCATTATCCTCCAATGATTTCACCTCTGAACGCAACTGAACTTCATTTAATGTCGTACGCTTTTGTTTTTTATTAGAAGCACGAAATCCACAGTAAGTACAATTATTTACACATTTATTCCCAACGTATAACGGAGCAAAAATTACAATTCTATCGCCATATACATTCTCTTTTAAAGAACGAGCACCTGCTTTTATTTCTTCAATTAATTCAGGATCCTCTGTTTTCAATAAAAGAGCTGTTTCTTGAAGGCTTAAGCGGTTTTTAGCCAATGATTTTTGAATAACAGCTCTGACATCCTCTTGAGTAGGTTTAGCTGAATCTAATATCTCCCAAATTTCAGATTCATCAATAAAAGGCTTCATCCTCTCATCTTTAATTCTGTACTCTTGAGGTTTATAAATCATTTTCATCTTATAGTCTTTTAACTAGCTGGCATCTCATATTTAATATTCAATTAAACTAAAAAGACACAGCTATAATGTCGTATTGTTTAGGTTAAAGAATTAAATCAATAAAATCGATCTAATCCAACACAAAATTAGTCATTATTATTCTTTATTAGCTCTAAATTGGAGTAAGAGGTCTATTATTTTTTTATTATCTAAAAATAGAGCCTTTCAATCAAAAAAACACCCGAAAACAGAAGCTTTCGGGTGTTTATATTTAGAGTTTACGTTATAGTCTAATGATACTTACGTTTCACAAACCACTTTTCAAATAAATTTATATCAACAGTAATTCTAGTGAAATCTTCGCGAACCATATTATTAGAGGTAGTTCCTGAAATTCCAAATTCCAGTGCAATGTTAATCATTCCGGTATTTCTTGCCATTGGAATACCAAAACCTAAACTCACACCCATAGCGTTAATTTTCTCATCTTCTACAGTAATATATCCAGTATCATAGAATCCACCTAGACGATAAGTCATTTTCTTTAAGAATTTTCGTGCATAACCATCATCAGCCTTATATTCCATTCCAAGACTAAACTTATTACGATCTCTCAAAGCATTGTCCTTTTTGAAAACCTCTGTTTCACTCCACTTTTCATGCATATAATCTCCTCCGATCCAAAGATGCTTTCCTTTTTGAATACCAAAACCTAAACCATAAGTTTCAGGAACATCAAATGCTCCTCTATCAGTATCTTCGTGTCTCACAGCACCAGCACCACTACTAAAATTAGTCACTTCAACCTTTTGCTTAGCACGAACACCCAACTTAGGCTGATACATAGCACCTAAGGTTAAGTTATACTTGCCAAGCTCCATTTGATACTGAGCGCCTAAATTAAAATAGATTCCTTGTGAAATTAAATCCGAGTTATTTCTATAGACATATGAAGAACTATTTAGAGTAATAACTTCATCTCTTGAATTATTTCCAAATAAATAAATTCCATTCAGACCAACAGAAAGCTTATCAGTCAACTTCACTCCATTTGACCAAACCAATTGGTTCAAACCTCCAGATCCTTTTAAAGAACGATTCATTAAATCATCAGATCCGATTACTTTTTCCACCTTACTTATATCGTAACCTAAACTTGAATATGGTGTTATAGAGAATGCTGTCGAATATCGAGGAGATACTTTAAAGCCAAAAGCAATTCTAGTTAAGTTATAATCATTTAAAAAATCACTTTTATCTCCTTGATTCAAGTTGGTATATTTAGCTGCCATCCCAACATTGAAAATAAATTTAAGGCTATCAACATGAGCTAAAGATGCTGGGTTTAGGATATTCAGCACACCACCATTTCTATATGCAAGTCCTGTTCCTCCCATAGAAATACTGTTTCCGGTTCCATTTAAATTCAACTCACCTAAACCATAGTAAGAATATGGAGAACTTGTACTATTCTGAGCCAAAGTTGAACTTGCAAACAACAAGCCAAGACTTAGAAAAGCAATAATTTTACTTATAGAAGAAAATGGCTTAACAATCATTCTTATGTTACTCATATATATTTGTAATTAAAATTGTTCTGGTTATCAATTATTTTTGAACCACGTATGTTGTCTTCAATCTGATTCTAAAATCTGACTTAGGGTCATTTTCAATTATCATACGATCCATTGAATTACCAAGTGATTCTAATGGAAGAGTTAATAATAAAGCATCATCAAACTCCTGACCTTGCAATAAAATGTTATTTACGTAATTTGTGACATCTATCGAATAAAACGATTCATCTGGATTTTCAGCATCAGGATTATAAACTGATGAAACCGGGGAGTTAGTATTAGGATCTAATATAGAACTTAGAGCCATATTATCTGAATTTGTTGTGTAAATATTAAATCTTGTAAGTCTATCTCCAGGAAGTCTGAATATGTCTTCATCATAGCTTCCATCTTTCGGATAAAAAATCAAATCTGCTTTTAAAATACCACCCGTTAATCCTAAAGTATTTAATTCTTCGACGTGAGGTATTTTAATTTTAGTTAAAAATCCAATTCCTCCCTGCACAAAAGCTAAATTATCGGTCAACTCTGAGCTCAAATCTTCTGTTCTGTCTACTATGCGACCTAAATCTTGAGGCGTTGCACTTTTATCGGATGTATAATTGGAAAAGTGTAGATTTGTAGATTTCACCGGAAAATCGTGAAAACGAGGAACACCAACTTCATCATACTCCTTATCACTATAGTAAAGTCTCATTTTCATTTTATTATCACTCAAAGGAAACGAGAGCATAATAGAATTAGTTTCAGCAGGTTTTAATACTATCCCATTGAAATATTTTAACCATTTAGCATTATCACGAACTGTATCATCTTTAACATTATTAACTCTTTCAATAATATCTAAGCCTAAAGCATCATCCATTTTTATACGAATTCCTCCATCATCAAAATCAACATCATTATCGGATGTTTCATTAAAAACAGATTGTGTTATTGGCTTAGCAAAGAAGCTAGCATCAGCAAGCGATTCTGAATCGTAATTAAAACTTGAGTGACCATAAAAAGCCGTTTCATCCTTAGGCAATTCTATTTCTTCAATAACTCTATGTATAGTCATATTCTGTTGAGCTAAAGTATCTCCATAGTATCTTTGATCAGAGTAAACTATAAAAACTAAAGAGTCGAATTTGACATGAACATCAACAAGTCCCGTGTTATTAACATCGGTTTGTCTTAATTCGAAGGCACTCCCTAATTCCATAACTCCATAAAAATCAGAATTGACTTCACCTAAAAAAGGATCAGAATACTTTCCAAATAAAACGTTAGCATAGGCGGATGTAATTATCGAATCTAATTTTACTGTTGAACTTTCGATAGAAAAGGTATCTATCAAAAGAACCTCTGTCGATTTGTCTATTAAATTAGATCCTATCTCATGTTCTTCAAAACTACCCGAATTACAGCTTACCAAAACCGTTAATAGGGAAACAAATACGACATACTTTATTTTTTTCATTCTAAATAGAAGCGGATTGCTAATCATATAAAATAAGGATAAATCATGAACTAATTTCATGTGATGATTTATAAGAAATTATTGGATAACGCACAAATGTAAATAAAATATCGAGATTTTCTAATCGAGATTTTCAATTGTTAATTTTTCCAAAGTGCTCAGTATTTTTATGTGGAGAAAAACCAATCCTATTGATTTTTATTTATATTTGTCGTCATATAGAAAAAAAGCGATGTATTTTTGCTATTAAAACAAATTAATTATTGATAAAATCATAACACATGAAACAAAGATTATTATTTGCATTTTTTGCATTATCTCTATTTTTCACTGGCTGTGGTAGTGACAATGGCCTAGATGGTAACTGGATTAAAGGATCTTCATTCGAAGGACGTCCTCGTGGTGGAGCTGTAAGCTTTGTTATTGGAGATAATGTGTACGTTGGTACAGGTTATGATGGAAAAGATGCCTTAAAAACATTTTATAAGTATAGTCTTCAAGAAGGATGGAGTAAAATTTCTGATTTCCCAGGTACCGCAAGACGTGAAGCCGTTGCTTTTACAGCAAACGGTAAAGGTTATGTAGGCACTGGTGTAGATGAAGATGACAACAGACTTGCTGATTTCTACGAATATACTCCTGCATCTGACTCTTGGGTAAAAGTTCCTAATGATTTTACTGGTGGTGCCAGACAAAATGCAGTCGCTTTCTCTATCAACAACATTGGCTACGTAGGTACTGGTTACGGATGGCAAGAAGGTGAAGACAGAAATAATTTAAAGGACTTCTATAAATTCGAAAATGGCAATTGGACAAAGATTGCTTTTGACGGTGAAAAATCTAGAAATGCAACAACCTTTGTAATTAACGACAAAGCTTATGTAGTTTCAGGCGACAATAGCTTAAAATACGTTTGGGAATATGATCCTGCTACGGTTTCTGGAGATTCAAATGGGTGGACTAGCAAAAAGTACTTAGATGATGATAACAACAGAGAAGATGTGCAACGTTCTGAAGCTGTATCTTTCGTAATCAATAACAAAGGTTATATCGTAACTGGTAAAATTGGTGGTTACTCAAGAGAAGTTTGGGAATATGAGCCAACTACTGATAAGTGGGTAGAGAGAACATCTTTAGAAGATGAGGTTCGTTCAAGAGAAGATGCAGTCGCATTTACTTTAAGTGATAGAGGTTTCTTCACTACTGGTAGTGCTTCTGGGATATATCTTGATGACACTTGGGAATTCAACCCAACTATGAAAGAAACTGATGATGACAACTAAAATCATCTTAAGATATTTGAAGCGTTGCATTAAGCAACGCTTTTTTTATGCACTATTCATCTTACTAAACCCTCATCACCAACATAGAGAATCCGCTAAAGCTTACATTTTGTATATATTTAACATTCAATTGTAAAAAGATGTTAATAGAATTCTAAAGACTGAATTATATCCTCAACAGAAACTATCCAAATAGAAAATAGCTACTCAATAACAAGAGTAGCTATCAGCTTTTATAATCACATTGAAATACTATTTTTTTAAAAGTTGCCTTTAGTTTAAATCTATAAGCTGATTTCTTTTCATTGGTGAACACAATACGTTCAACAAATGAGCCCATAGAACTTACATTGGGCATAATGAGTAGCTGAATATTTTCACTTTCAAAATCCTCAAGCTTAGGTTTTAAATATGAAGTCAGATCAATTTTAAAATGACTGTTTATAAAGATATCATCGTCATAATAAAATAGAGATTCAATAGGCTTCTGTTTTTCTCCAACTAATTGATTAATTAGCTCGTTATCTTCATCTATTGTGTAAATATTTAGCAAGTGAGGCATTGCATATTCTCGATAGGATAAATTTAATGGATACAGTTCCAATTCAACTTTAAGAAGATTACCAACATCTTCCCGTAATATAATTTGATCCCAATAAGGAATTTCAATCTTGGTTGCCAATCCCGTTCCACATTGTATAAAAGTTAAATCATCAGTTTCAGTCGACTTAATATCATTTGACTGATTCGTCAAACCAGTCAAAATCGTTTTTGATCGATCTGCTGAATAATTTGTAAAGTTAAAATTTGATTTTTCTATAGGAAAATCGTGGAAACGACCTTCATGAGGACTCTCTCCCTTAGTATCATGATAATACAATCGGATTTTTGTCTTAGCATCTACATCTGAAATTTTTATAATAGCTGCATCATCCTCTTTACTCCCTACAAAAGCAATGCCTTCGAAAAATCTACTCCACTTAACTCTATCCAACAAAGTATCATTTTGTTTCATTGCCATTTCAACCAAATTTTCACCAAACTTATTTGATAAAGGTATTCTTAGATCACCTCTCTCATCATAATCTTCTCCTGAATAATCAGAATATCTATAACGAAGAGGCTTTGCCAAAAATCTAATTTCTCCAAGCGGCTCATTCGCATACTCAAATAAGTGATTGCTGAAAAAGCCATATGCATCATCCTCAAATTCTAACTCCTCTTTTAATTGATGAATGCGGAGGGTTTGCTTAATTAAAGTATCTCCATAAAATTTTTGATCAGCATAATAGCCTATAAAAACCAAAGAATCATATTCAATGGGAATAATGTTATCCTCAAAATCTCTACTCGGCTCAAAACCAACACCCAGGCCTACTTTGAAAAATGTTTTAGCATTAATAAGTCCCAAATAAGGGTCATTATATTGACCAACCACACCACCTGATCCTGAAGTATATAAGGAATCAATAAAAACTGTTGATGCTACGATTTTAGACGTATCAACAATAACAATACGATCAGGATCAAAATCATCACTTGATTTTGAACTGGAGTCACAGCCAAATATGAATATTGAAAGTAGAATTAATAAGGAAAATTTCATTTTTATTAACATAGGAGTTCAAATAGGTACAGTTAAATTAAACACAAAAATAGAATGTTTAAATTCAGATACAAACATAAGATTGCACATGTTTATAATTCCCAATTTTCGCCAAATAAGAAACTTTATATCTCAACTGTAAAAACTATCTTTAGTACGTAGAATCAAATATTTAATTTAAATGTGGCAAAATCTTATCCATTGGCTTGAAAAGCGGCAAGTTACCTGTCAATTTTATAATCAATTTCAGATCGAATGTCCTGGCTGTGGATTTCAGTCGGCTTTTATAGCTTTATTAAAAGGTGATTTATTGGAAAGTCTAAAACTTTACCCTGCTCTATTGCCCATTCTTTTCTTCAGTCTAAGTTTAGTCATTCATATTAAATTCAGATCGAAATGGACAATTCTTTCAAATCGTTTCTTCGCAATATTATCTGGTTTATTAATACTAAGCAACTACATCAATAAAATCATCTAAAAGAAGAAAAAGCTCTTGCGAATACACAGATCGAGATTCTCATTTTCTTTAATATATTTGCACCAAGATTAAAACCATCCATTGTTTTTTATCACCCTTTACAAATATGAATACAGCCGAAAGAATAGAAGCATTTGTTACACTTGGATCATTCCTTGAACAATTCACTAATGATGACATTAAGGAAACGAATCATCCTTTAAATAAAGAATTTCATCAGGAATTTTCTCTTTTAATTGAGCAGGCTCATTTAGAAAATGCTTGGTTCACTCCAAAGCATGTGAGAATGTCTATTAAAGGTATTTGTACTTTTCTAAAAACAGATAAACTAAAAAACTGGTTAGCAACATATTCTATCTCTGAAAATAACACAAACAAGAGAGTCGCCGTTATAATGGCTGGGAACATTCCTATGGTTGGCTTCCATGATATGCTTTGTGTTCTTATTTCCGGGCATCATTTTATAGGTAAACTATCGTCGAAAGATAATCGTCTACTCGATTTCATAGCAAAAATATTAACGAAGATTAATCCTGAATTCGCAGAATTAATTTTGTTTAAACAAGATCGCTTAAAAGGGAATCAGGACTTTGATGCTATTATTGCAACCGGAAGTAATAATTCCGCTCGCTATTTTGAAGCCTATTTTAGCAAATATCCTCACATCATCCGTCGCAACAGAAATTCTGTAGCCCTTATTGCTGGCAATGAAAGTCAGGAAGAACTTTATGAATTAGGTAAGGATGTTTTTCAATATTTTGGATTAGGTTGTCGAAATGTATCAAAGCTATATGTTCCTGAGAATTATGATATCACTAAAATATTAGATGCTTGGCAGGATTACGCACCTGCATTAGATCACAATAAATATGCTAATAATTACGATTATCAACGCTCTTTATATCTGATGAATGCCATTAAACATTACGATAATGGTTTTCTACTTGTAAAAGAAGATACCGCATTATCAACCCCAATTTCTGTTCTAAATTACGAACACTATAAAGACATAAAAACTGTAAAAGCTCAACTTGAAGCATGCAATGAAGATATTCAGTGTATTGTTGGAGAAATTGGAAACAAACCTATACCATTTGGGAAAGCGCAGCAACCTGAACTAAATGATTATGCCGATAATGTTGACACAATGGCATTTTTATGCCAGTTAAATTCATAAAATCTATATCTTTTCTACCTTTATAAAAAAATCAAATCATGAATATATTCAAGTTAAAAATCACCTCTCCTGAAAAAGAAGATTTCCTTTTGGAAATTGAAATAGACAACGAAGGAACTTATTTAGAATTACATAACACCATTCAGCAAGCTTTAGCTTACGACAATACACAAATGGCTTCTTTTTTCCAAATAGATGCGTTGGGCGAAAGAGGGAAAGAAATTGCTCTTTTCGAAATGAGTAGCGAGGAAGATGACAATGTGAATATTGTTGCCATGGATGTTGCTATGATGAGAGAGTTTGTAAACAAAGAACAAACTCAAATGATTTACGTATTCGACTTCTTTTCTGATCGTTATTTCAATATTAAATTAACTGGAGTAGAGAGAAGACGTGTAGCAGTTGAAGCTCCAAAGGTTAGTGCTTTTGCTGGAGAAACACCAGAGCAAATTGTCATGAATTTTGATGGGCTTGAAGATTTAGATCTTGATGGTATTGATTTAAAATCATCATCAAAAAAGGATACGGATTTTGATTTTATGGATGAATTTGAAGATGATTCTGACGAAGGTCCTAAATTCGAAAATCTCGACGATTACGAGGACAAACTTTAATAAAATATTAGTACATAAAAATTAAAGCTCCTATTGAGGAGCTTTAATTTTAACAGAGAAGCCAGGATGTCAAAAACACTCATAGTTCTACTTGGTCCTACTGGTGTAGGTAAAACTGATCTTAGCATACGCATAGCACGTCACTACAATACCGAAATTACATCTTCGGATAGTAGACAAGTGTATCGCGAAATGCGTATAGGTACCGCTGTACCAGAACAAGAACAATTAGATGCAGTAAAACACCATTTCATACATTCTCATTCCATTCATGATTACTTTAGTTCGTGGGAATGTGAACAAAAAACCTTAGCTCTTTTAAAAGAAAAATTTGAAGAGAAAGATCAAATGCTAATGGTGGGTGGCTCTATGATGTATATTGATGCTGTATGCAATGGTATCGACCTGATTCCAACCATTTCTCCCGAACTTAGAAAAGAAGTTTGCGATCGTTACGAGAAGAATGGCTTAGAAGCTATGCAATCAGAACTAAAGAAACTAGATCCTATTTTCTACGAACAAGTCGATTTACAGAATGCTAAGCGTGTCATTCATGCTGTAGAAGTTTGCTTAATGTCAGGTAAACCCTATTCTTCTCTTAGAACAAATAAAACGAAAGAACGCGATTTCAACATCATCAAAATTGGTTTAAATAGAGATAGAGCTGAACTTTACGATAGAATAAATCAGCGTGTTGATATCATGGTAAAAGAAGGGCAAGTAGAAGAAGCCAAATCACTTTTTCAGTTTCACGGATTAAACTCGATGAACACGGTTGGCTATAAAGAACTATTCGAACACTTCAAAGGACATATCAGCTTAGATAAAGCCATCGAATTGATTAAACGAAATTCTCGTCACTACGCAAAAAGACAATTATCATGGTTCCGCAGAGATGAAAAAATACAATGGTTTCATCCCGATCAGGAAGATGAAATTATCGCTTATCTGGATGAACAGATCAAAGCATAAATTAAAGGCTCGAATCACTATTGATTCGAGCCTTTAATTTATAAGAGAGAATATGTATTATTCTTTTTTTTCATCCGAACTTGGAGCCTGAAATTCGAAGAGATCACCTGGCTGGCAATTCAATTCTCGGCAAATAGCTTCAAGCGTTGTAAAACGCACCGCCTTGGCCTTCCCAGATTTTAAGATTGAAAGATTGGCCATTGTAATACCAATACGCCCAGCAAGTTCCTTAGAACTTATCTTACGTTTAGCAAGCATTACATCTAAATTTGTTATTATAGGCATAATTCTAAGATATTAAATGGTCAATTCTGATTCTTCTTGCATCACTACTCCTGCGCGATACACTTCAGCAAAAGCTAAGATGACAAGAACTGGAAGCAAACCGCCCAATGCTGAAATATCAGGATATAATTCAAGTTGAGTTCCCTGAACAACGACATCTTTCAATAAGAACACTGAGAATAGAATCCCATTCAACACACCCAATAACCAAAAACTCAAAATCCAAAAACCAATATGCCTAATATTACGGTAACTTTTTTCACAAAAACTAGTACCCGATTTAAAGTTTTCAGTCAAATTATCAAATAATTTGTAACTATTTTTAAACAAGAAAAATACTATAAAAAGCACTAAAGAGCTGTCTACACAACTAAACAATCTATAAATAAACTCGTTTGAATATATCTCACTTAATTGCAATATAATTTCTGAACTTCCATCAAACAGCCCCCCACCCAATAAAGCATATGACGTTTCTGCTTGAAACGTTGCTTCATTAAAAAAATGGATTTTTCCGAACTCTCCATATGGAAAGTCAGGGAAAATCAGACCAATTAAATTAAAAAACAAGCCTACCGCCAAGTTCAAACAAGATACCATAAAAAGCAAAAAAAATAGCTTCCTTAAAAAATTGATAATTCTAAAATTATTTTTCATTTCTAGTTAGTTTTAATTATTAGGTTCAACAAACCTAAACAATAAAAATATGCAAAACAATATTTATTTATTGTTTTTCGATAATTACTTTTCGACTATTAATAAAATAACTATGATTAAAGAATACCAAAAAGCCACAAACAAGCAGTAATTACTACCTATTTGTGGCTTATATATATATGTTAATCTTGAACTTATTTTTTATTGAAATAAAATACCTCCTTCATGGGTAAACCAAATCGTTTAGCTCTTTCCTCAGTGTAATTATTCGCAAAGGTATCGGCTGTAACCTTAAAACCAACCGAACTTAGTCTTTCAGCATAGTCGAGACCATAAAGACGAACATGATCTTTCTGCAAGAAATACTTCTCTCTTTCAGCAGGATCTGTAATTGTAGGATCTTCGTAGGTTTTTTCAGCGTCGGTATCTTGGGGAACTTGCAATATGGCAAAGCCTCCTGGTTTAAGGATGCGATATATTTCAGACATGGCCTTTGCATCGTCATCAACATGTTCCAACACATGATTACAAATTACAACATCATAACTTGCCTCGGGAAAAGGAATGGCTTGAACATCGAAATGCACATCGGCAATGGGAGACTCCAAATCGCCCGTAGTATAATCCAGATTCTTTAAAGCTCTAAAACGTTTATAAAAACACTGCTCCGGTGCAATATGTAGCACTTTCAAATCCTTCGTAAAAAAATCAGTTTTCTCATTCAGATACAAATACATCAATCGGTGACGCTCCAAAGACAAGCAACGTGGACATAAAGCATTTTTTCGACTTGTTGCCTTTGTGTAACCGTATGGTAGAAACTTTATGAAACTGTGATTACAAACTGGACATTCAACCTTATTACCTATATAAAATAAAGCAACCACTCTATTTATTAATAAGCTAAATCGAATCAGAACAGGTCGTGGAATGTACTTTAATAGGGTGCGAATTATCTTCTGAAGCATCTATATTTCTTTATCAATTTGATACAAATTACGATCGGATGAACTTCGACTAACCAATTCTGCAACAAAACCTGTTAGAATCATTTGAGTTCCAATAATCATAGTCGTTAAAGCAATGTAGAAATACGGGCTATCGGTAACCAAAGCTGCTTTAATACCCTGACTCAAACTCACTATTTTCTGAACACCAATCCAAGCTGAAGACAAAAAACCAATTACAAACATCAAACTTCCTAAAAGGCCGAAGAAGTGCATTGGCTTTTTACCAAAGCGAGTCATAAAGGAAATTGAAAGCAAATCCAAAAATCCATTTACAAAACGACTCAGACCAAATTTGGTTACGCCATATTTACGTTCCTGATGCTGAACAATTTTCTCTCCTATCCGTGTAAATCCAGCTTCTTTAGCAAGAATCGGAATATAGCGATGCATTTCACCATAAACTTCAATACTTTTAACCACCTTACAATTATAAGCTTTAAGTCCACAGTTAAAATCATGCAAACGAATACCAGATACGGCACGAGCCGTTCTATTAAAAAACTTACTAGGAATAGTCTTTGTAATTGGGTCGTAACGCTTTTGCTTCCACCCTGAAACAATATCGTAATTCTCCTCTTTCACCATTCTATATAATTCCGGAATTTCATCAGGTGAGTCCTGAAGATCGGCATCCATAGTAATCACAACGTCTCCCTTAGCTGCTTCGAAACCACAAAACAATGCAGCAGATTTACCATAATTACGACGAAATTTTATTCCTCGTACAGCTGGATAGGTAGTTTGAAGTTGATTAATAATATCCCAGGAATTATCCTTACTTCCATCATCAACAAGTATGGCTTCATAAGTAAAGCTATGCTTTTGCATGATACGATCAATCCAGGCTAATAATTCCGGCAAAGATTCATCTTCATTATACAGAGGTACTACTACTGATATATCCATTGCTTATTTTTGATTTTTGTCATTCAAGTTATTTCTCATCGTCCCATAATTTCGACTAAAGAAAAAAGCCAAAATAAGAGAAAAGAAAAATCCGGCAGCTAATTTACTAAACCACTGTGCAAAGGCAAAAACTCCAGGCGTAATCTTTTCATAAAAAGTCATTAAAAGTTCAACTTGATCTTCACTATATTGAGCCTCAACAAAACTCTTCTCCATTATACCTACAAATTCCTGTAATATCGATGCATCGAAATACTTAACAAGTATGTACATATAAATCGCATAAAAAGCACCTGCAATTCCCATTATAAGCACTCCTGCTCCCAGAGCTCTTCCATAAGTAATAATTCCATTCAGAAAATCATTACGATATATTCTTAATCCAAAATACACCCCTGTCATTATCAAAAAATAATTAATTGATGTGATTTGTGGATTTATAGAAACAGGAACACCTCTAAAATAAAACATTAAAGATGTAAGAATTAATACACCGCCTACAAGTGCTCCGAATTTGAAACTGTGGCGATATAAAGGATTTGATAATGCTTGCATAAGATTTATTGTATTCTTTCTATTGATACCAAAGGCCCCTTTTATGAGATAATAAAGCCTCCTCTGTTTTATATGGAAAACAAAGATATCCATTTTGCTAGATTTTGTTTGAAAGATTGCAATAAATAAACATTCTTTCACATTACGCAGATCAAATAAACAAAGGGATAGAAAAAAAATACTTTTTTTTTGAAAATTATTTAACTGAAAATAAATCGCTTGTGGGAAAAGCACGAATAAATAGGAAAAGAAGTTAGCCAAAAGGTTTGGAGCGTAACAAGTTTTTTCTACTTTTGTCACCGGATAAGCAACTATGCGATCTGCTCCTACTGAACTCCCCCAGGGTCGGAAGGCAGCAAGGGTAAGTGGTTGTAGCGATGCGACGTAGCTTGCTTATCCACCTGCCAGTGTAGCTCAGTTGGCCAGAGCAGCTGATTTGTAATCAGCAGGTCATCGGTTCGAATCCGGTCACCGGCTCCAATTATAGAGAATGAAAGAAAGCTGAAGAGCTTTCTTTTCTTCTTTTATATAAAGGCCGTTGTAGCTCAGGGGTAGAGCGTTTCCTTGGTAAGGAAGAGGTCATGAGTTCAAATCTCATCAATGGCTCGAACACATTAAGAAAATTGCCAGTGTAGCTCAGTTGGTCAGAGCAGCTGATTTGTAATCAGCAGGTCGTCGGTTCGAATCCGGCCACCGGCTCCAGTTTTAAAGCTAAGATTGAAAGCTATAATTCAATCAAAAAAAATTGCCAGTGTAGCTCAGTTGGCCAGAGCAGCTGATTTGTAATCAGCAGGTCATCGGTTCGAATCCGGTCACCGGCTCCAGTTTTTAAGCTAGGATTGAAAGCTATAATTCAATCAAAAAATTGCCAGTGTAGCTCAGTTGGCCAGAGCAGCTGATTTGTAATCAGCAGGTCATCGGTTCGAATCCGGTCACCGGCTCAAAACAAA
>NZ_JAKJSD010000020.1 GCF_029029505.1 Ancylomarina sp. DW003
TGCCTGAAAGCCTGGTGAGTATAGTAATTAACTTAGGGTAATAATTCTTATTTCGTTGTAATTCTCACCTGAGTTGTTTAAAATCTAATGTTAAATGTAAGTTCTTGTCAATCACCTGATAATCAGAGGCTAATATTATTTTCCATTGGTCTATTTTTTACATTTTTTCATCAAGTATTAATGTTTTTTAACCGATAAATTGTTAAAAAATAATTTTCTTATTGACACTTTCCTTATATTTGCAGGCTATGAAACAAACTTTCATTTTATTCATATTTGCGTTTTGCTTAAGCTTGTCTTCAGCTGCACAGGAAGATACCAGAGACCTTAGACAAGGTAATATGGGAGAAAAGGGTTTAAAGCGTGATGGAGAGAAAAATGAAATGGATAGCTTGGGCTACAATAATGTTAAATCACAGATTAAAACATGGCGATTAACAGATTTTGGCACGAGTAAATCTATTCTTCATATTGATACCTTATTGGCAAATATCCAAAATTTCAATCCTATATATCAAAGAAGTATTTCTAATTCGTATTTGGGTAATATAGGTTCTCCTTATCAAAGTAATATTTTCAAAGATCGTGAACGTAATGAATCGTTCTTGTATTTTAATACTTTTAGGGCATATATGAATATGCCTGATGATATCATATTCTTTAATACGACAACTCCTTTTACAAGCTTTTTTTATGAGACTGCTGGGTCTAAGGATAGAGCTGAAAATAAACTACGTGTTTTACATACTCAAAATATCAATCCTTTTTGGAATGTAGGTATTAGTTTTAATCTGATTTCAAGTGAAGGTCAGTATCAAAATCAGAAAACTAAACTTTATGATTTCGATCTGTTTTCAAGTTATAAAAAGGATAGGTATGCGGCTCACTTTGTACTTAGTCAGAATAGAATTTTGGTTAATGAAAATGGTGGTGTAAATGATGATGAACAGATTAGCGATACTGTTATTGATCCTGAAAATGTTCAGGTAAGGTTGAGTGGAACAAAGAATAAACTATCAAATTTGAATTTTGTTGCCAATCAGGAATATCATTTAGGAGCTGGAAAAGAATTGATTCTTGATGCTGATACAACTGAGATATTTCCGGCTAAACTTGTCCATGACCTGAGATATGAATCGGATGCTCGTAGTTTTAAGGAATCGGCAGTAAATAAGGATTTCTTTAAGACAACTTATTTGAACAATTCTAAGAGCTTTGATGAAACTACGATGAAAATGTTGAGCAATGGTTTTCATTTGGTTTTTAATGAAAATCAAAATAAAAAATTAAGTTTTGGTGCTCGATTAGGACTTTTAAATGAGTTTAAAACTTATAATTTACGTAGGCCAGTTGGAGATAATACCTATTCTCAGAGGGATAAGCAGATTCATAATACCCAGTTAATGACGAGTGTTTTTCGTCAGACAGGTGTGAATTGGAATTGGAAATTTTCAGGAGCTTACACTTTCGAAGGTTACAGTCAGAGTGACTACCGTCTTGATGGTAATCTGGTTTATCAATTTGGTGATTCAATCAACAGGCATAGTTTAGTAATCAAGTCTCAAATTAAATCCACAACGCCAGATTTCTTATTTACAGAGTATCATGGAAATCATCAGAAATGGGAAAAGAGTTTTGATAAAACTAAGGAGCTTTCATTGGGTTTAGAATATCAAATAAAGAAATACGGTTTTAAAATAGGAGGTCAGATTAATAATCTTGATAATTACACTTATTTTGGATACGATACAATAGCTTCTCAAGCAAGTAAATCAATTCAGGTTGCAACGGCTTACATAGAGAAAGATTTTAGATTAGGAAAGTTCACATTAAGCCAGAAGATTATTGGGCAAAAGAGTTCTGATAAGAAGATTTTGCCTTTGCCTGATCTTTCTGTCTACAGTAATAATTATTATTCAAACACATTTTTTAATGGTGCCTTAGATATTCAAGCAGGTTTTTCTGTTTATTACAATACTTCTTTTTACGCTCCAAATTATATGCCATCAACTGGTCAGTTTTTCCTTCAAGAGGAGAAAAAGCTAGGTGATTATCCTAAAGTGGATTTGTATTTTAATTTTAGAATCAAGCGTACTCGTATATTTATCATGTACGAACATTTAAATGCTAGGATGGGTAGTCAAAACTACTTCAGCTCTCTTCATTATCCTATCAACCCGGGAATGCTAAAATATGGGTTGCGATGGACATTTTACGATTAGAAAGATCTTATTAATTTGACCAATGAACTCCTGGTTTTTTGGTCAGCTATCCGTTTTTTTATAATTTAAATAACGGTAAGAAAATTCATATGTTTAAATTTAAATATATAAAATTAGTCATCCCTCTGATTCTCATGATCTTCTTGCAGACTTGTAATCAAAATCGTCAAACGGTTCGATTAAGTCAGCCTGATAAGACTTTGCTTGGTTTGAAGCACATAAAGCTCCGTGGGAAAATTAGAGTGAGTACTGATTATAACTCGACCAACTATTTCATATATAAAGGGCGAGCCATGGGTTTTCAATATGAATTATTGAAAGCCTTAGCCGAACACCTTGATGTGAAATTGGAACTTAGTGTGGAGAATGATTTACAATCAGCTTTCTCTACATTAGAAAGAGGAGAGATTGATCTTATTGGAATGAATCTTGCAATTACGCATGATCGCCAGAATCGATTTAATTTCACCTTACCACATAGTCAATCTAAGCAAGTTTTAATTCAGCGTAAGAAAAGTAAGACTGATTCAATTCCAATTATTCGAAATCAGCTGGAACTGGGAGATAAACTGATTCATGTTCAGCAGGCCTCTGCATATGTTGAGAGATTAGAAAATTTATCTAAAGAGATTGGACGTCCTATAGATATCGAAAAGCTTGAAAGAATCGAAGTTGAGGAACTTATTGGTAAGGTTGCTACGGGAGAGATTGATTACACCATTGCCGATCAGAATGTTGCTGCAGTGAATAAGAATTACTATCCGAATATAGATGCTGATACGGAAATTAGTTTCCCGCAAGATATGGCGTGGGCACTTCGAAAAGGTAGTGATGACTTGACAGAGGCGGTTAATGAATGGTTAATCGGTTTTAGGAAGACAGCTCAATACAATCAGATTTACAGAAAGTATTTTCTAAGTTCTAGAATTGAAAGACGACATAAGAGTGAATATTTTACCCTGAAGAGTGGTAAAATTTCCAGATATGATGAATTGATTAAGAAAAATTCTAAGTTGATAGATTGGGATTGGCGTCTGCTATCTGCATTAGTTTCGCAGGAATCACATTTCGATCCTAAAGCAAGATCATGGGTTGGTGCTTTTGGATTAATGCAACTGATGCCTGAGACTGCCTTTCGTTATGATGTAGATGAAGATTCAAAACCTGAAGAAAATCTTAAAGCAGGAGTTAAACACCTAAAATACTTAAGCCGAAGATTAGACAAAATCTTAAAAGACAAAACTGATAAGTTGCAGTTTATGTTGGCATCCTATAATGTCGGCTTAGGGCATATTCTTGATGCAAGACGCCTTGCAAAGAAGAATGGTCAGAACCCTGATTTATGGAATGGGAGTGTTGATTATTACCTTCTAAATAAATCAAAACCGGAATTCTATAAAGATCCGGTTGTGAAATATGGCTATTGCAGAGGAAAAGAACCTTACAATTATGTGAGAAATATTTTATCTATCTACGATCATTATCAGAATACAGTATCACCCGATGAGACCAGCTCGCTTGAGTAATTCTTCAAGTTCGGAAACTATCATGGCCGTGGCTCCCCATAACATATGCTCTTGAACCTGATAGAAAGGAGCTCTTATATCGAATCCGTTTTTATGTAGCGTTTTGATTTTCTTATTTTCAGCTTTAAACAATTCCTGAATATCTGTTTCGATAACTTTATATACTTCGAAACTGTCGGCTTTAAATTCAGGCAGACCTTCGTAAAAAGCAACAATTGGCTGAACTTGAAAATTACTAATAGGAATATATAAACCAGTGATTGGTCCAATGATCTGTATTCTATCTCTTAGTAGCCCTAACTCTTCTTCTGTCTCTCTAATTGCTGTATCAACGAGGTTTTTATCACTAAGTTCGAACTTGCCTCCTGGTAAACTAATTTGTCCACTATGTCTGTGACCGCCATTAGTCCTTTTTATCAAAGGGAAATATATTTTATTACCTTTCTGGTAGAACAGAATGAGCACACTACTATCTCGGGCCAGGCTAGGATCGTTTGTATTGTGTGAGTGATTGCGTAGAGAAGGGGACATCTTTTTTTGAGCTTCGGCTCCGGGCAATCCTTTCTGAAACTCAAAAATGAAATCTTCGACGAACTGATCTATATTGCTGATTGAATTTGGATGTGTCATATTAATGGTGTTTTACTATCATTAAATATAGCGAAAAGCTTGCTTCAATCTGCTTTGTATACCTATAAATTTAGGTCTTTTAATAATTCTCCCAGCTGGAATATTTAATCGATTGAATATTAATTTAATCAAACTTGATTGCTTTGTTGGGTGTAATTCTCGTTATCCAGTATGATGGGACTATTAACATGCTTACAGTAGCAATTAGAGTGCCTATATTAAGCAAGATAAGATGAACAATGTTTAAATTAATTGGTACAGTATCCAGATAATAATTAACAGGATCGAGACCTATGAGTTGGAAGTGATATTGGATTAAACATATGCCAATGCCAATTAGATTTCCTAAAATCATACCCTTACCAATTATCATTGAAGATTGATATAAAAAAATCTTACGTACCGACCAGTTATCAGTTCCAAGAGCTTTAAGAATACCTATCATATTGGTTTTTTCGAGTATAATAATTAATAATCCGGATATCATATTAAAGCCAGCAACAAGAATCATTAAGCCGAGAATAATCCAAACATTGATATCGAGCATTTCCAACCAGTTAAAAATTTGAGGGTATTTTTGTTTAATGCTTCTAACCTTAAAAGTTGAACCGTCTTCAGTAAATATGCCAGTAATATTATCGCGGATTAAGTCTTTAGTTTCTTCTAGTTTTGTAAAGTCATTCAAAATAAATTCAAGACCACTAACTTGGTTTGCACTCCAATTATTTAATTTCTGGATATGGCGCATATCAGCAATTACAAAAAGTTTATCGAATTCATCCATACCGGAATTATAAATACCTGATATTTTAAAGGCTCGTTGCCTTATTGGTTGCTGTACAAAATAGACAATAAACTTATCGCCTAATTTGAGGTGAAGTAAATTCGCTAATTTCTCAGATATAAGAGCTTCATTGCTCTTTTTTGAGTTTACCATGTTAAAAGTATCACCTTCTACTAATTTATCTTTGAAGAATGACCAATCGTAGTTTAATGGAATACCATTGATGACTACCCCCTCGATCTCATTAGTCTTAATAATTCCAGGTTTTGTGGCGTAACTTTGTATGTGTTTTATTCCGTCTATTTGAGATAAACGCTCAATTGGTATAAGATTTTCGTCTATTGGATAGGTTTCGAATGAGTTGTTATTATCGTAGTTGCTGATTTGAATATGAGACCCAAACCCTGTGAGTTTCTCAGTAATTCCAGCTTTAAAACCTGTAACAATAGCAACAGCAAGAATCATAACAGCTAAGCCTAATGCAATGCCAAGAGTTGCAATACTAATGATAGGTCGAGAAATCTGTCGATCAGATTTATTCTTATAAGTAATTTTTTTGGCAATGAAGAGTTCTAAATTCAAACCGATGTTTTTTATCTGAGAATACGCTGAAATTAATAACACTTGACATTAATAATAATTCAAATGCTATTAGCTGTTAGATACAAAAATAGTAATTTCACACTTAGTAAATCTAAAATTAGAAGAATGCAACTAAACAAAACCTATTTCGTCACATTTATTTTGTGTTTTTTGATTTTTCAATCAGCTTGCTCTCAGATTAAATCAAATAAAATCAGCTCTGCAGCAGAGCGTTTTTCTGAGTATCAGTCAATATTGAAAGGGAAAAATGTTGCCATTGTAGCAAATCAAGCATCACTTGTCGGGGAGCAGCATTTGGTAGATTTTCTTTTCTCAAAGAATATAAAGTTGGTGAAAATATTTAGCCCGGAGCATGGGTTTAGAGGTAAAGCTGACGCAGGTGAGAAAGTTAAAGGAGGCATAGATTCCAAAACAAAATTACCGATTGTATCCTTATATGGTAAACACAAAAAGCCTTTCCCTGAAGATTTGAGGGGAATTGAATTAGTTATTTTTGATTTGCAAGATGTAGGTGTTAGATTTTATACCTATCTGTCTACATTGCATTATATGATGGAGGCTTGTGCAGAAAATAATATTCCTTTAATAGTTTTGGATAGACCTAATCCTAATGCCCATTATATAGATGGTCCTGTTTTGGAAGATGACTGTGAATCGTTTGTTGGCTTGCATCCTGTGCCTATTGTTTATGGTATGACGATTGGAGAATATGGCAAGATGATAAATGGTGAAAAATGGTTGAATAATGGCATTCAATGTGATTTAACGGTGATACCTTGTGAAAATTGGACTCGCAATTCTGTTTACCAATTACCTGTAAAGCCATCGCCAAATTTACCGAACTTTCAATCGATACAACTTTATCCATCCTTATGTTTTTTTGAGGGAACTGTGGTAAGTGCAGGGAGAGGAACAGATTTTCCCTTTCAAGCTTATGGGCATCCCTTACTGAGTAGAACTAAGTTTGAGTATAAACCGAGAAGTATTGCGGGTGCTAGTAAGAATCCAAAATTTAAAGGACAAATCTGTGGCGGTGAAGATTTGCGACTAATAGATGTTGAAAATTTAAGAGAGAAAAAACAGTTAGACCTATCCTTCTTACTCAATGCTTATTCTGATTTGAATGGGAAAACGAAGTTCTTTAATTCATTTTTCGAGAAGCTAGCTGGAACAAAACAACTGAGACAGCAAATCATTCATGGAAAGTCAGAAAATCAGATTAGGAACTCGTGGCAGCAAGGGCTTGATGAGTTTAAAATCGTCAGAAAAAAGTACTTGATTTATCCAGATCTTAAGTGATATAATAATTTTAGCTTGTGTTTTATTTAGAATCCTTAAGAATAATTTATTAACTTGAATGTTATTTATTTTAAAATTCTTGAAAATGGCATTTACCTTACAATTATCAGACAAAGCTCCTAATTTTAAATTGCCTGCAACCGACGGCATATCATATAAACTTTCCGATTTTAAATCATCAAAACTACTTGTTGTATTTTTCACCTGTAACCATTGTCCTTATGTGATAGGTTCTGATGAAGATACACGTGCAATTGCTGATAAATATATTCCACATGGTGTTGAGTTTGTAGCAATCAACTCTAATTCGGCTAACACTTATGAGGAAGATGATTACGATCACATGGTTGACCGAATGGAAGAGTATGAATTCCCTTGGGTATATCTATATGACGAAACACAGGAAGTTGCAAAAGCATATGGAGCTTTAAAAACACCTCATTTTTATCTTTTTGACGAAGGAAGAAAGTTGATTTATACAGGAAGAGCTGTTGATAATCCTAAAGACACTTCAAAGGTTGAAGTTAGAGACTTAGAAAGAGCCATAGATGAATACTTGGGAGGAAAGCCAATTTCGGTTCCTTTGACTAATCCAATTGGCTGTAATGTAAAATGGGATGGGAAAGACAAACATTGGATGCCAGCCGATGCTTGTGACCTCATATAAAAACAAAGGCTGTTCGATTTGAACAGCCTTTGTTTTGAAATATATCTGGAATTAGATTGTTCTTCCTGGGTAAACCTTAAGCGCTTCAGCTAAAGTTTCCATAGCGTTTGCTAAATCTTCTTTCTTAAGAACGTAAGCAATACGAACTTCGTTTTTACCCAAACCTGGCGTTGCATAAAATCCTGTAGCAGGGGCAACCATAACAGTTTGGTTTTTGTATTCGAAGTCTTCAAGAATCCACTGTGCAAATTTATCAGCATCATCAATAGGAAGTTTCACTACTGTATAGAAAGCACCTTTTGGAGTTGGGCAGTAAACACCGTCCATATTATTCAATGCCTCAACAGTAAAGTTACGACGATCAATGTACTCGTTATATACTTCTGTGAAATATTCAGCTGGCGTATCAAGAGAAGCCTCGGCAGCAATTTGACCAAAAGCCGGAGGACATAAACGAGCTTGAGCAAATTTCAAAGCTGTGTTGATAACGTCTTTATTTTTTGTAATCATAGCTCCAATACGAACACCACACTCTGAGTAACGCTTAGAAACAGAATCCATAAGAATGACATTTTGCTCAATACCTTCAAGATTCATTGCAGAGAAATGCTCTTCTCCATCGTAACAAAATTCACGGTAAACTTCGTCAGAGAATAAATATAAATCATGCTTAAGAACGAGCTTGCGTAATGAGTCTAATTCTTCTTTTGAGTATAAATATCCCGTTGGATTGTTAGGGTTACAAATAACAATACCCTTAGTTTTAGGTGTCATTATCTTTTCGAACTCTTCGATTGAAGGTAAAGCAAAATCATTCTCAATGCTTGATGTAATTGGCTTTACAACAACACCAGCAGCAATAGCAAACCCGTTGTAGTTGGCATAGAATGGCTCTGGAATGATAATCTCATCACCAGGGTTCATACAAGACATCATAGCGAAAGTAATGGCTTCCGATCCACCAGTTGTAATCAACATTTCTTCTTCATTAATGTTGATACCAATGTTTTGGTAGTATTTAGCCAATTTTTTACGGTAAGAAACATTACCTGCTGAGTGAGAATACTCAATCACCTTCTCAGTACAATTTCTAATCGCATCCATTGCAACCTCTGGGGTTTTAATGTCTGGCTGACCAATATTCAATGGGAATACAGTTCTACCTGCAGCTCTTGCAGCTTCTGCATAAGGAACCAATTTACGAATTGGCGATTCTGGCATCAAGCGTCCTTTATCCGAAATTTGTGGCATTTGTTTATTGTTTTTTAAGCAATTAGATCGATTTCGATAGTGTTAAGAATCTCTTAAACGATGACATCCATCCAAGTACTATGATTGAATTTTGTTAATGCTTCATTTTCGCCAAATGTAAGTAAAAATCCAAGTAAAAAAAATGCTTTTTGACTTCTTTTAGAAAAAGAGCCTAAGGTCTTGAAATAGAAAGGTAAACAAGGGGTATAACTTGTCTTTTAAAACGTTTGTAATTTGATCAATCATATTGTTCATAATATAACTGAGGTGTTTTTTTAACATCAGGTATCAAGTTGGTATTGCGATATTTCAAGTAATAATTTGGAAATATTCAGCTCCTATATTTTAAGAATGTACACTAAGAATTAATTAGCAAAGAGGGATGCTCTTACATCATGAAAAAATCGATATGTTTGATAAAATAATTTGTTAGACTTATCTTTTGATAAGCTATATTAGGGAATGATAAAAGTGAAAATACTTTAAATGGATAGGGTAAATATCCTTTTATGACTCATATTAATATTAAATAACTCAAAACAATATAAAACTTGATTATGATGAAATCTCCCTTTATTCTTGGTGTACTACTTTTATTAGCATGTAGTTCTTCAAAGACCCAATCTTATAATAATCCTGAAAGTATTACTTACGATAAAGCTTCAGACAGATATTTTATTTCGAACAAGGCAGGTAACACAATTGTTCAGTTAAACTCAGATCATAAACAGACAAACTTTGTAAGTTCAGATTTAAATGCTCCTAAAGGCTTGCTTATTGTAGGTGACACACTTATATCAGTCAACAATACTTCAGTTCAGGGCTTTTTATTATCCGATGCCAGCAGAGCCTTTAATGTTTCGATAGAAGGTTCTGTATTTATGAACGACGTAACGACTGATAATAAGGGAAATCTTTATGTGTCCGATACCAGTACAGGAAAGATTTACCAGATATCGATTAAAACAGGAGAATATTCAATTCTGGTTGATTCTCTTGTAAGTCCCAACGGCTTGTTGTACGATTCTAAAACGAACGCTATTTTAATTTGTAATTGGGGGGCTAATGCAAAGATTCAATCATTCAATCTTTCTGATTCTACCTTGAGTGATTTGGCGACCACTAAACTGAGTAATTTGGATGGTTTAACAAGAGATAAAGCTGGAAATATCTATGTTTCATCATGGGGCTCTAATGCTGTTTATCGTTTCGATGCATCATTTAAAAATCCACCTGTTGTCATTTCAGAAGGACACAATGGGCCCGCGGATATATTTATTGTTCCTGAAAGCCAGAAACTGTGTATTCCTAATTTTAATTCCAATAAGCTTGAGTTTATCGATTTATAAGCGTTTCAATTATAAAAAAAGCTTCTACGACTCAATATCGTAGAAGCTTTTCTTGTATTTAGATGCCGTTGGTTTAAACTAGGCAATCACTTCTTTAATTTCCGAGATAATTTTCTCAGCTAGAGCGTTAGCTTTTGCTTCGTCTTTACTTTCAGAGTAGATTCGAATAATGGGTTCTGTATTCGATTTACGAAGATGAACCCATTCTTCAGCAAAGTCGATCTTCACACCATCAATATCATTGACTCTTTCGTTCTTGTACTTCTCTTTCATTGCAACCAAAATGGCATCAACATCAATTTCAGGAGTCAACTGAATTTTATTCTTAGAGATGAAATAGCTTGGATATTCAGCACGAAGTTCAGACACTTTTTTACCATTTTTAGCAAGCTGAGTTAGGAATAATGCAATTCCAACCAATGCGTCACGACCGTAGTGAGATTCCGGATAGATGATACCGCCGTTACCTTCACCACCAATAATTGCATTCTTAGCTTTCATTTCGGTAACCACATTTACTTCACCAACTGCTGAAGCTGTATATTCACCCTTGTGAGCATTTGTCACATCAGCCAAAGCACGGGTTGATGACATATTTGATACGGTGTTGCCAGGAGTGTTTGCCAATACGTAATCAGCTACAGCAACCAAAGTATATTCTTCGCCAAACATGCTACCATCTTCACAAACCATAGCCAAACGGTCTACGTCAGGATCTACTACAAATCCAACATCAGCTTTACCTGATTTCATGACATCGGCGATTGCCGTTAAGTGCTCAGGCAATGGCTCCGGGTTATGTGGGAAATGACCATTGGGTTCGCAGTAAAGTTCGATCACATTTTTAACGCCCAATGCTTTCAAAAGTTGAGGTAGTACAACACCACCTACAGAATTTACGGCATCGATAGCTACTGAGAAATTCGCTTTTTTGATGGCTTCAACATCAACCAATTTAAGATCTAAAACTTCTTGAATATGTCTTTCATTATAATCAGTTACATGAGTAACCTGTCCCAAATCGTCAACATCTGCAAAGTGAAAGTCTTCCTTATCAGCAATTGATAAAACGAGTTTTCCATCTTCATCGTTAAGAAATTCTCCTTTTTCGTTTAATAATTTAAGGGCATTCCATTGTTTTGGATTGTGACTTGCTGTTAGAATGATTCCACCATGAGCGTTTTCGTTTGTCACAGCAATTTCAGTTGTTGGCGTAGTAGCTAAGCCAATTTCAACCACATCAATACCTAATCCCATTAGTGTACCAACTACAATTCTGTCAACCATCTCACCCGAAATACGAGCATCGCGGCCAACAACAACTTTTACACGCTTGCCTGCGTGACGTCTGATTGCCCAAGTTCCGTATGCTGCTGTAAATTTTACAATGTCCAGAGGACTTAAGCCATCGCCAACTTGCCCGCCAATGGTACCTCTAATTCCTGATATCGATTTGATTAATGCCATATTTCGTGTGTTTTATAATTATAATTTTTCTTGAGAAGAGCTTTCTGATTTGTCTTCTCCTGATCCTTTTTGAAAATCATGTAAAAATAATAAACTATTGGGTCGAAAACATAAGATTGTAGATAGATTATATGACTTATTTTATTCTGGGGGTGAGTTTTATAGGATAAATCTAATTTTAAGTTGATTTTTTTCTACTTGACTTCAGCTTTTTCCTTTTTCATTGATATTGAGTAGATATTTGCTGATAATTAATAACTTTGTAGGCTGAATAATAACGAAAAGTTGTTAAAATAATGGAAGATAAGAAATACGGAAATAAGCAAAGAGGAAAGCAATCTTTCCGTTCTAAAAAGAATGATGAAACGCGTTCTTCTGAATTTGGATTCAAGAAATTCGATAAAAGAAGAAATGACGATTCTGAGTTTTCTAATAAAAATACAGAAAAGGGTGTTCGTTCTAAATCTGAAGACTCTCGTGAAAACAGAGCGCCCAGAACAACGGAAAGACCTGAAAAAACACATAAGAAAAACAAGAAAGCTTACAGAGGTAAAAATAAACCGACCACTAAGCGTGAAGAAAAGCGTCCTTCAGGACTAAGAGATGGTAAGTCAGTTGTTCGTAAGGAGGCGGAAGAGTTTTCTCACAAAGGAAGAGATAGAAGCTATAAGGAAAGAAGGAGATATAAGCATCGTGATAATGCAGAACAGGCAGAAACTTCTGAAAAGAAGGATGGTGTAGAAGGCGAAGAAACGTTTAAGGTGAAGAGCAAATATTCTAAGAAAAAACAACTTGAATATAATCGCTTGAATGGGCCGGCTGATGGTATGATGCGTTTGAATAAATTCATTGCTAATTCAGGAGTATGTTCTCGTCGCGAGGCTGACAAACTTATTGCCGATAGTCAGATCATGGTTAATGGTATTACAGTTACTGAGGTTGGTACTAAGGTAAGCATGGATGATGATGTTCGTTTGGATGGCGTTCGATTGATGGCAGAGGCAAAAGTTTATCTTTTGATGAACAAGCCTAAGGACTTTGTGACAACTCTTGACGATCCTACTGGAAGAAAAACCGTTATGGATTTGATTGGTGATGCTTGTGACGAGCGTATTTATCCTGTTGGACGTTTGGATAGAGCAACAACTGGTGTTTTATTATTTACCAACGATGGTAATTTAACTAAGAAACTGACTCATCCTAGTTACGAGAGAAAGAAGATTTATCACGTTCACCTAGATCGTAATATTACAAAGGATGAATTAACTAAAGTGGCTGAAGGTTTTGAGCTTGAAGATGGCTTTATTCAGGCTGACGAAATTAGTTATGTAGATGCTAAGGATAAATCGCAGGTTGGAATAGAGATTCATTCAGGTAAAAATAGAATCGTTCGTCGTATTTTTGAACATCTGGGCTACGAAGTTCAGAAACTCGATCGTGTTTACTTTGCAGGATTAACTAAGAAAAACTTGCCACGTGGTAAGTTTAGATTCCTTACTCAGAAAGAGATTAATATTTTAACTCATTACTAGAGTTGAAATTTTAGATAATAAGTAAGCCCATCCGATTTTTATCAGATGGGCTTATGTTTTATATATTTAATACCAGTTAATGCGGATTTTGCAGACTTATGTACGCTTATCCACTCGATAAAAATATTTTAGATATTTTGTGAGATCGTGTCTGTTCTATTGTATTTTACAATATCTCCTTCCTCAACATTTAGTTTATCACAAAATCCTCCAATTACGTATTTTGCTTTTTTAATTGAAGGAATGGATTCTTCTGATAATGGTTGGGTATTTTTCTGAATTTTTACAATTTCAAGATTTTTATTCAAGTAAACGATATCTAGCGAGATATAAGTGTCTTTCATCCAAAAAGATTGTGGCATTTCCTTCTCCATAATAAATAACATCCCAACACTATCACTCATTGAGAACCTGTACATAAGCCCCAATGCTCTTTCGTAATCATCTTCTGCAATTTCGATATCAATTGTTGTAATCAACTGACTATTCAATTTGTCGAAAAAAGAGAGTTGACCTTCCTTTTTAAATTCTATTTCAACCCTATTATTGGATTGTTGTTGATATTTATTCTGGAAGTCTGGTTTTATAAATAGAAAAGATATTGCTAAAACAATACCTAATAGGAGAAATAAAAGCATCCAGAAGTTTTGTCTTTTTTTACTCTTGCTAGATAAATCACTTTTGTCAATCCTATTTCTATTTTTGATATTTTTAGTACTTCCCTTTTTCATCTCGATTTCCTAAAACTGGATATAACTTAGAGGTTAATCACTTTTGACGCATCAGCCTGTAGGGTTATAATATCTTGCATGGTTCCTTGAATACCAACTTTTACCTTATTTTCCAGTTTGTAAAAGTTTAAACACGTTTTGCAGATAATCATTTTCACACCAGCTTTCTCCATTTCTTTTAAGGTCTCGATTACAGGAGAACCTTCACAAGTTAGCTTGACTCCAGAATTATAAAAGGTAATGATTTTGGGTAGCTGATCGTTGCTTAAGCTAAGTTTAAAATAATTTGTAATAAGAAGAAGACCCAGTTCCTGGTCACCAGTTCCCATTCCATTCTTATCAATCTGCACTAAAGTATTTGAGTTATTCATTTGATTTACCCTTATTTAATGTTGATGTAAGCTTCATTACTATTTGTTCGTTCAGAAAGCTCGCCAATTGATTCCAATTCGAAGCCTTCTGCTTTTGCTATTTCCTTAAATGCTGCTACATGTTCATTTTCAATAGCAACAAGCAGGCCACCACTGGTTTGAGGATCACATAAAAGTGATTTCTGCAATTCAGTAATCTCACCAACTAAGTGACCATATGAAGCCCAGTTTCTTCGAGTTCCACCTGGAGTAGATCCTTGCTCTATTAGTGCTTCAACACCTTCCATTTTTGGAACATCCTGGTAGTTAATTGTAGCGTTAACATTTGAACCTTCACAAATTTCACTAAGGTGGCCTAGCAGACCAAAACCAGTGACATCAGTCATTGATTTTACGTATTCTAATTCTCCGAATACCTGACCAACTTTGTTTAAGGCACACATCAAATCAACAACAGTTTGATTATTTTCGTGAGCAATTAATTTCTTCTTCTCAGCAGTTGTAAAAACGCCAATACCCAGAGGCTTAGTAAGGAAAAGGCTACAATTTGGAGTGGCCGTATTGTTTTGCTTCACTCTATCAGTTGAAACAATTCCGTTAACGGATAATCCGAAAACAGGATCGGAAATATCAATAGAATGACCACCAGCCAATTGAATACCTGCATTGGCACAAACATCACGAGCACCTTCAATGACTTGTTGTGCTAGTTCAGTAGGTAGCTTATCCAATGGCCAAGCTAAAATGGCAAGTGCCATAATTGGCTTTCCCCCCATAGCATATACATCGCTAATGGCATTTGTTGCTGCAATTCGACCAAAATCGTATGGATCGTCAACAATTGGCGTAAAGAAATCAGTTGTACTGATAACTGCAGTACCATTTCCTAAATCGAAAACGGCAGCGTCGTCCTTACTATCGTTACCAACTAATAAATTTGGATCTTTTATATAAGGTGCGCTAGACTTTAAAATGACTTCTAAATCCTTTGGCGATATTTTACATCCACAACCGGCTCCCGGACTGAATTGCGTTAACTTCTTAGTTTCCATCGAAAGTGAATCTTATTATATTCTTACTGATAATATTAAGTCGCAAAGGTAGGGCTTTTTTATTCCTACGGAACTTGTTATGCAACAAAATAAAAGAGGTAAACCTTCAAGCTTACCTCTTTAAGTTCGATCTTGTATCATTCAATAATTAGAATGCACTAATCAATTCATCCAATCCTTTACGAACAAACTCTTTTTTGAATCCAGTTTTAGCTCTTGCTGTAACAACAGGGAACGAATTATTGTTGATATAATCAAGTGCTGCTTTTAGGTTGGTTTCATCAACATCTCCCCAATCGTGAGTTAAATCATCTTCAATTTCATAGTTAACTGGGATACCTTCAAAATAATAACCTTCGCCATCTTTATCAGTAATGTGGAAAGTAATTGGCAAAACTGCTAAGTTGTATTTCTCAACCTGAAAAACATTCATACCTACTGGTTTCCCATGTGTTTTACTTCCAATTAGAATGATATTTTCTGCTCCCATATAAGGTTTAAGTGAATTAACAACCAACTCACTTGCAGATGCTGTTGCTGAAGTTGTAATTACAAATATGCGTTCAAAATTATATGCAGAAGTTTGTGTTATGAATTCTTCAGAAAAATTTTCTGAACTTTGAGATTCATTGAAAATGTATTTAGAGAAGATTTTCTCGGCATGATTGTTACCAGTTATAAGACCTGCAAGCTGATTCGCAATTTCAGTACTGCCACCACCATTATACCTCATGTCAAGAACCAACTCTTCTGCACCTTCAGTTCTAAACTCATCGAATGCTTCATTTAAATCCGCTTCAGAACTATCGAGGAAACTATCAAAAACCAAATAGGCAACTTTTTTATTTTCAGTTGGAATAACATCATTATAAATTACCGTATTCTGATTCATTTCTTTTTTAGTCAGGTTCAATGTTTTTTGAGCACCAGATCTGCTTTCAAAAAGTAAGGAGATTGAGTTATCTCTGAGTTTATCTCTAATTTGATCTTCGTTCATCGAACTAGTAGATTGACTATTTATCTCTAGAAGTTTCCAAGAACGGGTTATGCCTTCATCATATAGATCTGATTGATTGTATACAAGACTTACATATGGGATATTGTTGCCAATTTCAAATTGTAAATCGAATCCGTAACCCGTATAAGTTCCATTTTCAAAGAAAGCTAGCAATGCTTCAAGATCAGCAATGAAACTCCATTTGTCTTGGGCAACGAGTTGATCCTCAAAGTATTTGTTTAAATCGCTGTAATTATTCACGTTAAGATCTGGTAATTCATCATTCCATAAATACCATTCTTCCATTATTTCATCTAGAACTTCTACAACCGTTTGTTCTTCTTGCTTGTCATCATTATCATCGTCTTTACTACAGGCGGTAAAAGCAAAAAGAAGAATTAAAGTGTAAAGCCAAGATTTATTGAGTTTGATCATTGGGAAATTTTTGAGTTAGTTACTTAACTGGTTTATAAAATTAACAATATTATCTACAAAAATATTGCCATAAGTTCTTGATAATTATTTGTTCAAATAGCAAGATGAAATAAAATGAAAATTGAATGAGTCATTTGAGAATTCGAATGTGATTTCTTAATTCATACCTCGAAGTATGTATTTATTTTTTTTAAGCAAACGTTTTCGATGTAAAATAAAGGTTTTCAGGGTTGTAAGTTCTTTTATTATTGAGATTAATAAGGTAGTTTTGCAAGACGAATTTACAAATACAGAATAATCAAAATACGACAAATGGCTGATAATAAGAAAGCTCTATTGATGATCCTTGATGGATGGGGAATAGGAGATAAATCGAATTCAGATGTTATTTCAACAGTTGAAACACCATATATTGATAGTTTACAAGCAAAATATCCGAATTCGGCTTTACAGGCTGCAGGAAACTTTGTTGGTTTGCCTGATGGACAGATGGGGAATTCAGAAGTTGGTCACCTTAATATTGGTGCTGGCCGTGTAGTTTTTCAAGACCTTGTAAAAATTAACAATGCTGTTAAAGACGGTTCAATTAATGATAATGAGCAGTTGGTGAAAGCCTTTGCGACAGCTAAGAAAAACAATACAAAACTTCATTTAATTGGTTTAATTGGTGATGGTGGGGTTCATTCTTTAAGCTCACACGCAATTGCAATCTGTAAGGCAGCTAAGGCTTATGGATTGGAAGATGTTTTTGTTCACGGTTTAACTGATGGTCGTGATACGGATCCAAAATCAGGATTGGAATTCGTTAAGGACTTTATGGCTCAGATTGAAGGATCAGCTAAGTTAGCATCTTTAGTTGGACGTTATTATGGAATGGATCGTGATAGTAACTGGGAGCGTATTAAGCTAGCTTACGATTTATATACAAAAGCTGAAGGTAAATCGGCTACTGACATGATTCAAGCTATTGAAGAATCATATGCTGAAGGTGTGAGTGATGAGTTTATTAAGCCTGTTGTGGCTGTTGATGAGGCAGGAACTCCTTTAACTAAAATTGAGGAAGGTGATGTTGTAATTTGTTTCAACTACCGTACAGACCGTTTGCGCCAGATGACTACTGTATTCTCTCAGGAGGATAAGCAAGAATTTGGTATGCACACCATGAATGTTGATTGGTACACCATGACTTGTTACAATGCTAACTTCAAAGGTGTGAATGTTATTTACGATAAGGATAATGTTAAGAATACCTTAGGCGAGGTTGTTGCCAATGCTGGGAAAAAACAAATTCGTATTGCAGAAACTGAGAAATATGCTCACGTAACATTTTTCTTTTCCGGAGGTCGCGAAGCTGAGTTTGAAGGCGAAACTCGTTTGTTAGCTGCTTCTCCTAAGGTCGCAACTTACGATTTGCAGCCAGAAATGTCAGCACCAGAAGTTGCCGATAAAATTACAGCAGAGTTGAATGCACAATCAGCTGACTTTGTTTGTTTGAATTTCGCGAATGGCGATATGGTTGGCCATACAGGTGTTTATGAAGCAATTTCGAAAGCTGTTCAGGCGGTTGATAATTGTGCTAAGCAAGTTGTTGAAGCTGCTAAAGCAAATGGTTACGATGTTATTATTATCGCTGACCATGGTAATGCAGACTTTGCAGTAAACCCTGATGGATCGCCCAATACGGCTCACTCTCTTAACCCAGTTCCATGTATTTGGGTAACTGAGAACCCTAAGCAATTAGAAGATGGTATTTTAGCTGACGTAGCTCCAACTATTATTGATATCATGGGACTTGAGCAGCCGGAAGAAATGACTGGTAAATCTTTGATCATAAAATAAAGAAAAATTAGATGTGAGGCCTGAGAATCTGTATATCTCAAAATCAACCTCAGGCTTTATATCTAATATCACATATCTTTATAGATATATAAGAATCCGTATTATCTTTGCCGATGATACGGATTTGCTTTTATAACGAATATGCAAATTCGTAATTATTAATTCGTAATTACTCATTGATTAATGTTACAGATAGGAAATGCCATAGTAAGTCTCGATGTGATTGAGAAGAAGTTTATTTGCGATTTCGCGAAATGCAAAGGAGCTTGTTGTGTTGAAGGAGACTCGGGAGCACCATTAGATGATGATGAAAAAGCCATTCTTGAAGAAATCTATCCTGATATTAAGGAATACTTGAATGAAAAGGGTATTGCCGAAATTGAGAAACAAGGTACTTCAGTTATTGATTCTGATGGCGATCTGGTAACTCCAATTATCAATGATAAAGAATGTGTTTACACGGTTTTTGAAAATGGATTGGCTTTATGTGGTATTGAGAAAGCTTTCCTTGATGGGAAAATAAGTTACCGCAAACCAATTTCTTGTTCTTTATATCCTATTCGTATTCAGAAATATGAAGAATTCGATGCTGTAAACTATAACAAATGGAAAATTTGTGCTCCTGCTCGTGAATTAGGTTTCAAAATGGGCACACCAGTGTATAAGTTTTTGAAGGATCCATTAATTCGAAAATATGGTGAAGATTGGTATAATGAGCTAGAATATGCTGCCGAAAATCTTGAAGAGATCTATCAGATTAGAAGATAGTTTTATTTGAAGATTGACTCTGAAAATATAATGAATAGTCGCAAATTGAGTTACATCAATTTGTGACTATTTTGTTTTAAGAAAACCTCACTTTTTTGTGATTAAAAATTAATTGATATTCAAGTGTTATTAAATCTCAAATCCTGATTGTTAATTGAAAAGGGGATTTGTATATTTACCACTCAAATTTTAAATACTAATAATAACATATACAACATGGACAACATTAAAGGGTATATCGAAGAGAATAAAGATAGATTTCTTGATGAACTATTCGGATTGATTCGCATCCCATCAATTAGCTCAATTGAAGCTAACAAACCAGAAATGTACAAAGCTGCTGAATACTGGAAGCAGTTGATGTTAGATGCTGGTGCTGATAAAGCAGTAGTTCTGGAAACAGAAGGAAACCCAGTAACCTATGGTGAGAAGATCATTGATCCAGCTTTACCAACTGTATTGATTTATGGCCATATGGATGTTATGCCTGTTGATCCAGTTGAGCTTTGGGATACTGATCCTTTTGAGCCAGTAGTAAAAGATGGTAAAATTTGGGCACGTGGTGCTGATGATGATAAAGGGCAAGCTTTTATGCATGCTAAGGCTTTTGAATACATGGTTAAGAACGATTGCTTGACTTGTAACATAAAGTTCATGATTGAAGGTGAAGAAGAAGTAGGTTCTCCTAATCTTCCTAAGTTTTGCGAAGAGCATAAAGACATGTTAAAGTCAGATATCATCTTGGTTTCAGATACAGGTATGATTGCTCCGGATATACCATCAATCACAACAGGTCTTCGTGGTTTAATGTATTGGGAAGTTGAAGTAACTGGCCCTAACCGCGATCTTCACTCAGGATTGTTTGGTGGTGCTGTTGCAAACCCAATCAACGTATTGGCTAAAATGATTACTCAGATGGTTGACGAGAATGGTCATATCACTATTCCTGGTTTCTACGATGACGTAATTGAAGTATCAAAAGAAGAGCGTGCTATGATGGCTGAAGCTCCTTTCGATGTTGAAGAATATAAGAAAGCAATTGATGTAAAAGAATTAGCTGGTGAGAAAGGTTACACACCTTCAGAGCACACAGGAATTCGTCCATCTTTCGATATTTGTGGTATTTGGGGTGGTTACATTGGCGAAGGTGCTAAAACTGTATTGCCATCTAAAGCTCATGCTAAGATTTCTACTCGTTTGGTTCCAAACCAAGATTGGGAAAAGATCTCTGTTCTATTTAAAGAGCATTTTGAAGCAATTGCACCTGACTGTGTAAAGGTTGAGGTTACGCCTCTTCACGGTGGTCAAGGATATGTTTGTCCGATTGATATTCCTGCATACCAAGCAGCTGATAAGGCTTATACTGAAGTTTACGGTAAGCGTCCAGTTCCTGTTCGTTCAGGAGGTTCTATTCCAATTATCTCTACTTTCGAAGAGATCTTGGGTACAAAATCTGTATTAATGGGATTCGGTCTTGAGGCTGATGCAATTCATTCTCCAAACGAGAACTTCCCATTAGAGCAATTCTACAACGGAATCAACACAATTCCATTGTTTTACAAGCACTATGCTGAATTGATGAAGAAGTAGTTTTTTAAAGACACTCAAATATTGAAAGCACTCTCGATTAATTTCGAGGGTGCTTTTTTATTGATATGAAGTTTATTGTGTGAAAGTTGAAAAAATAATAGAAATAAATAAGCATGTTAGTGTATTAGATTCATTGCGGTTATTATGAGAATAGAGTCTGAAAATTTAAAGTTAAATAAGATTTAATAATACTCTGATTATTAAAATCCTGATTTAAGGTATTGAGATTATTACGACAAATTGGCGTTTTTTATTTTTTAGGATATTGATGCATTGTGTATGTTGGTCAGTTAGTTAGGGCTAAATTTTATTTGTTCGATATTAGATAATGTTGTAAACTTGCGGTATACACACATTTTAAAATCGAATGATATGAAGAAGTTGTTTAGAATGGTTGGCTTTTGCTTATTAGCAGCGTCAATTTTTTCAGCCTGTGATAGTGATGATAGTAAAATGGCAAAAGTAAAAGTGCTTTTGGTTGATGCTCCGGCAGATTACGAGAAGGTTCTTATTGATCTTGTAGATGTTGAAGTAAAAACGGATATTTGGGAATCACTTGACGGTGTTGAAAAGAAAGTTTACGATATCTTAAAGCTTACGAATGGTGAAGAAGCTTTATTAGGTGAAATTGAATTACCTGAAGGGGAGTTGAACGAAATTCGATTAATTCTTGGCGATAATAATAAGTTAGGAATTAATGGTGAAGAGGTCGATTTGAACACACCTTCAGCATCGCAGAGTGGATTGAAAATTAAATTGGATGCAATGCTTGAGGAAGGTGTTACATACAAGTTGGTTCTTGATTTTGATGCTGCCAAATCAATTGTAAAAGCTGGTAATTCCGGTAAATACAATTTGAAACCAGTAATTAGAGCTCATATGGAAGCTCAAACAGGTGCTATTAAGGGTATGATTGATCCTATTGATACAGATTGTGTTGTATATGCAATTGTTGGAACTGACAGTATCTCTACTTATGCGAATGAAGAAGGCAAATTTTTAATTCGTGCTTTGGACGCAAATACTTATAGGGTAGTTGCTGTTCCTACAGTTGAAAGCGGTCTTGTAGAAGTAGAAAAAGCAGATGTAGACGTTTCAATAGGTGAAGTGACTGACGCCGGAACATTAACCTTTTTACCAGTAGAAGCAGCTAATTAGGCTATTCTTCGAATAATATTTAGATAACACTCTCGATTAGGTTCGAGGGTGTTTTTTATTTTAGCTAGCAAGGATAAAAAGGTGTGCTTTTATTTGATGAAGGCAGAAAACTCAATTACAATTAAATCAAACACTTGTTCTTGCCTTCAAAGAAAAAGCCTTATATTTGCAAATTCAAAATGTTTCGAGATTTTGCTGATAAGATTTTGGTTTATTGCTGTTTATGAAAAGTAATGAGCTTAACTTTCAAAGTTTTGAAACCTCATAATCACGATATGTCAGAAAAAATACCTCATAAATCAGGTTTTGTAAACATCATTGGTAATCCTAATGTTGGAAAATCGACCTTAATGAATAATTTGGTTGGAGAGCGAATTTCAATTATTACTTCGAAATCGCAAACGACCCGCCATAGAATCAAAGGAATCGTTAACGGAGACGATTTCCAGATTGTATATTCAGATACACCAGGTGTATTGAAGCCAAATTATAAGCTTCAGGAATCGATGATGAAGTATTCAACTTCGGCATTGGTTGATGCAGATATTATTCTTTATGTAACTGATGTTGTTGAGACCATCGACAAAAATGAAGAGTTTTTGAAAAAAGTTCAAGGAGCTACTGTACCTGTTTTATTGATTTTGAATAAAATTGACCTAACTGATCAGACTAAACTCTTGAAAATATTCGATCGTTGGAAAGAGAAACTACCTCAAGCAGAGATCTTCCCAATGTCGGCAAAAGAGAATTTTAACGTTGAAAACCTATTCAACCGTATTCTTGAACTTTTACCAGAAGGACCAGCATATTTCGCTAAAGATGAGGTGACAGATTTACCATCTCGTTTTTTCGTGACTGAGATTATCAGAGAAAAAGTTCTAATGAACTACGATAAGGAAGTACCTTATAGTGTTGAGGTGGAAGTTGAGGAGTATAAGGATGAGCCAAAGATCATTAGAATCATGGCTGTTATAAATGTTGAAAGAAGCTCACAAAAAGGAATTATTATTGGGCACAAAGGTGCTGCTTTGAAAAAAGTAGGAACGGATGCCCGAAAAGATATTGAAGCATTCTTTGGAAAGAAAGTATTCTTGCAACTCTATGTAAAAGTTGCTAAAGATTGGAGAAGTAAGGATTCTCAGCTTAAGAACTTCGGTTATCAGAAATAAATATTAGTACCCTATCGGGATGAGTGATGGAACTGTCTATGAGAGACGACGTATTCGCTCAAATAAATTTGAATATAGATTCTTGAATTTCTTTTGAAATCAGGATTGATAAATACTTAAGAAATGGGCAATATAGTTGCAATTGTAGGTCGTCCAAATGTTGGAAAATCTACACTCTTTAATCGCTTGACAGGAACTCGTAAGGCGATTGTAAATGAAACTGCGGGTGTAACTCGTGATAGAAATTACGGTAAGGCCGACTGGAATGGAACAGAGTTTTCATTGATCGATACAGGTGGTTTTTCAGTTAACTCTGATGATATTTTTGAAGAAGAAATTCGTAAGCAGGTGATGTTGGCAATTGATGAGTCAGATGCCATTCTTTTCGTTTTGGATGTTCAGCATGGTTTAACAGATTTTGATCAGGCTGTAGCTAAAATTCTTCGTCGTACTAAGAAAAAAGTATATGTTGTAGCCAATAAGGCTGATAATAGTGAATTGATATATGCTGCGAATGAATTTTATTCATTGGGAATAGGTGATTTGGTTTACCCAATTTCTTCGGTCAATGGTTCGGGAACAGGTGATATGCTTGATGCACTAGTAGCTGATTTCATCGAGAAACCAGAAGAGGATGACATGGATTTACCTCGTATTGCCTTTGTAGGTCGTCCAAATGTTGGAAAATCATCAACTGTAAATGCTCTGTTAGGTGTTGATAGAAATATTGTAACCGATGTTGCGGGTACGACTCGTGATTCAATTCATACACGTTTCCAAGGATTTGGGCATGATTTTATCATGGTAGATACGGCTGGTGTTCGTAAGAAACCAAAGGTAAACGAAGATCTGGAGTTCTATTCTGTGATGCGTTCTATTCGTACGATTGAAAGTGCTGACGTTTGTGTTCTAATATTAGACGCAACCCGTGGTGTTGAAGCTCAGGATTTAGCTATTTACGATATGGTTATCAAGAACCGTAAAGGGTGTGTGGTGATGGTAAACAAGTGGGACCTTCTTTCTAAAGAAACCAATACGATGAAGGAATTTGAAGCTGATATTCGCAAGCGCTTAGCTCCTTTTAACGATGTGCCTATTGTCTTTACCTCTGCTGTTGAGAAAGTTCGTTTGATTAAGGTGCTTGAAAATGCCATTACGGTATACGAAAACCGTGTACGTAAGATAAAGACTTCGGAGTTGAATAAAGTGATGTTGAAAGCAATTGAGAATTTCAGACCACCAGCAGTCAAAGGAAAATTCATACAAATTAAGTATGTATCTCAATTACCAACTTTTGCTCCAACTTTTGCGTTCTATTGTAATCTTCCACAGTATATTCGCGATTCATATAAGCGTTATCTTGAAAATCAAATTCGTGATAACTGGGATTTTACCGGAGTTCCAATCCAAATTTTTGTAAGAAAGAAATAAATGCTTCTATAGCTTTTATTCAACTAAAATATAAAAACGTGTACTTATCCTTAAGGGATGAATACACGTTTTTTTTATGCCCAAGTTTTCATAAATACCAACATGTTGGTATTGCAGCATAGTTTTTCTGAAGCTATTTTTGTCATAACAAAACAAAGCCAAGGAAGCTGAAATCAGATGAAGATTAAGAAATCTTTTGCCATAATATTTCTTTTTTAGTGTTAATACTTCATTCGATTTCAGTTTTTCTATTTATACAAGAGAGCTCAATTTTCGGACTTGTTTGTCTGTTTTGGAGCTCTCTTCTTGTTATATAAAGAATAATGTGTAATTTAAATCATCAAACAAAAACATAGGAAATATGCGCATTACCAAGGATATGAAAATGGCAGATGTCATTCAGATGAACTACATGTTAATACCTGTGATTTATCGGTTCGGAATCAATTTAGGTTTTGGTGATAAGTCAGTGATAGAAATTTGTGAAGAGACTAATGTAGATCTGAATTTTTTCCTACAGATGGTTAACACATATCATGATAAAGATTATTTTCCGAAAGAGGAATTGCAATCAATTCCATCAAAAGATATCGTTACCTATCTGAAAATGACCCATTCAAGCTATTTGAATGAGAAGCTTTCAGAGATTGAAGATTTAATAGAAGCTTTGCAGCACACCGAAACTGAGGATGAGAAATATATCTTGCTGATTAGGAATTTTTATGAAGGTTATAAAAATGAATTAACTGAGCATATTATGCATGAAGAAGAAGTCGTTTTTCCTTATGTTTTGACTGTAGAGGAGATTTGCAAGGCAGGAGTTATTTCGGAAAAGAACCAGAAAATTTATGATTCTTTTTCTATCTTAAAATATCAAGATGCGCATGATGATGTTGAAGAAAAATTGATGGATTTAAAAACCATCATGATAAAATATCTGACACCTCCACTAAATACAAACTTGTACCATAAAATTATTCAATTGCTTTTTATGTTGGAACAAGATTTAAGTTATCATGCTCGTATCGAAGACAAAGTTCTGCTTCCTAAGATGATTGCTATGGAGAAAATTATTACTGAATTGAATTAAACGGGAAGCTATGAATAATATTACAATTGTAGTTGCTGAAGCTTCGTACCTGATTCAAAAAGGTTTGGATGCAATTCTGAAAAAGCTTGGGGATAATCAGGTTGTTCAGAAAATGGATAGTACGGAAAGTTTACTTGAAAGTTTGAGCTCATTAAAGCCTAATATATTAATTCTGAATCCAAGTCTTTTCAATGGTGATTTTAAGTTGCTAAAGAAAGAGTGTGCTAAATTGGAATCTTGTAAACTTGTAGTTCTCTCGAGTGATAGAAGAGATGAATCGAAATATTCAGCTGATGCTTTCTTGCATTATAATGATGATCAAAGTAAGATTTTTGCGTGTCTAGAGAGTTTAAAAGATGAATTGATTAAGACCAATAAAGAAGAGAAATCTGATGAACCTATTAGTGCCCGGGAAAAGAATATCTTAAAACATATTGCACTTGGATTAACAAATAAAGAGATAGCTGATAAACTATTTATAAGTATACATACGGTGGTGACTCATAGAAAAAATATTACTCAGAAGCTGGGTATTAAATCTGTATCAGGTTTAACCGTTTATGCTATTCTGAATAATCTAATTGAAATGGATGAGGTAAAATAAAGCTATAATATATATTGTCAGTAAATATTGGATAGAGAAATGTAGCTTTTCTTAAATAGAATAAATACTAACCCCTTGGTCTATATATAATAATAGGTTGCTCTAATAATAATTTGTCACCCAAAACATTGATCTCAATATCAGGCAATATCATGGCTCCAAAATTGTTGTTTTTTGTGCTATAGTCAAGATATATTGTGTAAAATATTTTTTCACCTATTTGACTTTCTGTTATTGAAGGTTCTGTCATAGCATTATAGCCAGCAGTGAATAATCCTAATTTTTCTGGAAATTCAATCTTATCCTTAACTTTTTCGAACATACTTTTAGCAGGTGATAAATCTTCTGCTGAAGTTTCTATAGTTATAGAAAGTTGAATATATTGCTGATTAGACTCAAGACTTCTTACAGGGCTAATTACAAGCCAAATCTCACTAAAGCCCTTTTTAAGAAATGCTTTTGTTCTGTCTTGATTGTAATCGTAATTTACATCAGTCAAAACAGGTTCACCTCCGTTATTATCGAAAACCCAAACAATTACTTTACTACTATTAGGATCTCTTCCGTCTCCCCACTTTAAAAAAGGAAAAATAACCTCAATGGATGAAGCAGATTCTTTTAAAACAAGTGGGTACATTAAGATGTTTTCAATACTGTCTTCCTGCTTAATGTTCAGGAGCTTCAAAAAATCTGTAATGTTTGAAAATCCTGTAATTGTTTCATCTTCTATTTTCTGTAAAGCTTCTTTAATTAAATCTTCGCTTAGCCCCAATTGTTGGAGCTGGAAATCGTAAACGTTTTTTTCGTGTTTAATTATTTTGGGTAGAAATCTTTCTTTATTTATAAATAATTTCAAAAAATCATTTTCATTTTTTTCTTTAAGAACACTTGTGAATTTCTGAACAACCTTTTTTAAGAGTTCATTTTGTTTAATCTCGTTTTGAGACTTAACTAAAAATTCTTTTCCAGAAGCAGTCACGTTTGAAAATATAATATTCAAAAGAAGAAAAAAAATGCTGATTTGAATTCGTTTCATATGTTTTGTTTAAACCACAATTGAATACAATTATTATACCGCTTATCATATCTCCTAAGAGAATAATATTTTACTGTGGAGCATATGCCTCACTTAGTTGAATAAGTATTAGCTCTTAATTAACTTAGGTATTTTCACATAGAAACAACTTCCTTTACCAAATTCTGATTCAACCCAAATTTCACCACCAGCTTGAACCACGCTGTTTTTAACAATAGCTAATCCTAATCCCATACCACTTGATTTAGTTGTGAAGTTAGGATAGAAGAGTTTGCCTTTTATTTTAGGATCTACACCTTTCCCATTATCGCTTACCGAAGTCAACCAATAGTTATTTTCTTCAACCAAGTTCATTGATATATCACCTTCTGTTTCCACTGGAATTGATTCGATGGCATTATTTAGGAGGTTGACATAGATTCGAACAAACTGTTCTCTATCCAGACTTGCCATAGCGTTTTCAATTCCATTTAGGTTTAATTTAATTTCATGTTTATCATTTTGATATAAAGATAAAGCATGCGTAAGTATATCAACTAAATTTAAATCTTCGGCTTTAGATTCTGGCATTTTGGCAAAATTAGAAAAAGCCGTTGCAATGGAAGAAAGGGTATCAATTTGATGGATTAGAGTTTCACTAACTTGTTTTAAATGTTTTCCCCAATCCGGAGATTGATCATCGTAACGACGTAATAAAAATTGAATACTCAATTTCATTGGAGTTAGTGGATTCTTAATCTCATGAGCAACTTGACGAGCCATCTCTCTCCAGGCTGACTCTCTTTCTGATTGAGCGAGGAGTTCAGCTGATTTATCCAGGTCCAAAAGCATTTTATTATAAACTTTTATCAAACTACCAATTTCATCATTTTTGTTGTATTCAATTTCTGAACTATGTGAGCCAAGACGTGTTTTTTGTAGTTTGTTTTCAATCAGTCTTAAAGGCTGAGTAATTTTATTTGATATAATAACTGAAACAAAAATGGCAATTAAAATCATGAATAAGTGCAGGTTGATTCCCGTGAGAATCAAATTGAAAAGTTCTGATCTTAATTCCTGGCTCTTTATAAAGTAAGGTAGGTTGATAAAAGCTAAACGCTTATTATCAGCATCGACCACGCTTTCGTAAGCCGATAAGTATTCCATATTTCCAATTTGTTCTTTATGGATATAATGCGTCCGCTCTTTGTGAAATAATTGATAGAAAGCAGAGAAGTTCATTTGTTTGCCTTGCAGTTTTTTATCAAAAATTTCCTGGCGCGATGATGCAATCAATTCTCCTTTTATGTTGTAAAGGTGAATGTCAGCAAAAATTAAATTTGACACCTGTTGCAAGCGTGAAACTATAGTTGATTTGCTTGAGCCAAACTGAAGATCTTGAATGATTTCTTGTTTTATAATCTGTAATTTCTCACTGAGTTCTTTGTTATGTTTTTGATTAAACTGCTCAATATTGTAATAGATACTACCACCTCCCAGCAAAAGGAAAAAGAGCATTAAAACACCCGTTATCGAGTATTGAATCCGGTATTTAAAACTGTACTTAAACCTTACTCTCCATGGGAATCGCTCAATAAAGCTAATAATGATTGTGAAGAGGTAGAATAGAATAAATACGTATGGAATAGTTATAAACTTTTTAATCCAAGTGACTTCAGGAGCACTTAGTACAAGAGAGTTTTCCCCGAATCGATAGATGAAATGTGAATAATGATCAAGCTTTGTCCATGCATAGGTTTCTTTTGATTTTCCAAAGCCCGCATCATTTAGGTAGTAGTTGAATTCGCCAGATGAAGAAATAAGTTTTCCATTTCGATATTTTCCGTAGGAATAATCTTTGCCTGTAGCTTGAACCTGAATTTTTTCATCGAGCAATAAATCGGGATAGCCAATGCCTTGTGATCTCGATTTGGAATCGAGACGAATGAAAATACGGTGTTTTTGTGATTTTTCAGATTGAATCTCAATTTTACCAAGGTATGAAACCATACCGTCATATTCGTTCAGATTATAAAAGTTGCTGCCGGCGATTATTTCTCCATTTTTGAGAATCATCTCTTCGAAAAATTCATAGCAATTTCGAATCTGATTGTCGGGCTCAACATTTAATTCATCATGTTCCCCGCAAAGTGTAATTTGTAAATGGAATTGTTCCCAATAACCAACCATTAATTGATCTTGAAGATAATTAATGATTCGGTTTTCATTTAGAACAGGTTTTTTACAAAGCTGTTTTAACTTTGGATTTGCTTTTAGATTTTTTTCCAGTTCTATTAATAATGATTCGGATGTAGGACTATACTCAGAAGATAAGTTTAAGGCTTCTAAGGAACGAATCTGTTGTTCTTTTTGTTCTGCAAAAGTATTTATTCGATTACTTATAAAAATGGAAACACCTAAAAGTAAGCTTATAAAGAAAGTATGCAGATAGCTGGCTTTTGCAAACCTATCTATTAAAATAATAGCAGAAAGAAGCGAAAATTGAAAAGTTAAGCCTAGCCAATCATTTGATACCCCCATTATTTCTTTGAAAAGAATGATACCTACGAAGAAGACTATGATTGCCAGAAACCTGAGAGGAACACTGATCTTATCTTTTATGCTTTTATTGGTTTGCTTTCCAAGTAGAATTAGTCCATAAAAAAGCTGGATTAACACAACCAGACCAAACATGGAATAAACCCAATTGTTCTTAATTACAAACATCTGAAAAGATAAACTTGAATCTAAAACCAGATTCTTGAATAAGATACTAATGATTGTATATAGAAAATAGAAGAATAAAAGATTGACAAAAAGAAAGAAGTAACTTAATGTTAATGATCGGTTTCTAAGTAATACTTGATATGGGAAATATTTGGTGTAGGCATAAATAAAGCTAAAAATGAAAAAGCTATTTATGGCAAAATCGCCTAGGGATGGGAAATAGAATGAGGAGGCAAATAATACAGGAGAAAAGAGTTCCATGCTTGAAAAAACATTAGGAATACCTTTGCTGAGCATGAAATATCGTAGAAAAATCAATAGGAATCCAAAAACAATTATGCCTATGCTTCTAAACCACAGTTTTCTTTTTAAACGAATAATTTGAATGGCCAACAGAATACTACAAAGCAGACAAAGAAAATAGAAATAGACTGAATTATTAAAGTCAGCTTGAATTGAAAAGCCACCTTTCTCTTTTTCAAGACTGAACAGAGGTTTGCCTTCTAAGTTCTTTATTGCTTTGGGATCGTTTTTATGAAAATGAAAGATAAATGAATCCGATAAATCGAAGGCTTTGGCAAAATGCTTTTTTAAGTACTTATTTTCATATGGATATTCCTTATGAATTAGAATTAACCCTAAAAGTTGTTTCTTTCCTAGCTTTGTTCTTTTTATATAGAACCAGGCGTTATCTATAAATTCAACTTGAGTATTAAAATCTCCAGAAAGGATAGATTGGGGAAGATTAATGGAATTGTCACTCCAATAAATCAAACTATCTTTTTCAAAAGCAAATAGGGATAACTCCTTATCCTTAAGCTCGGCTTCTTCTTCATGAAGGTCATCTTTCTTAGGAATAAAATCATCTTTTTCTTTTAATGATTCTGCTAAAAAAACGGTGTATTTATCAAGAAGAGCTTCTTTTTCTAAGAATACTTTCTGGAATTGATCAAGTTTCTTCTGTGAGTGTTTGTCTTCTTTAGCTTGTGAATCAACCCAAATCCCTACGATAAATGAGAGAGACAGGACAATTAACAGGAAGATGATGAGTTTATTTTTTTTCAAGATAAAGGCTGTAAGTTATACTGGTTTAAGTTCAAACAAAACTGTGGAACAAGTATAGTGCCAAGCTGTTTGTCCTGTCTATAAATTAGAAATTTCATTCGAATTATATACAGCTCTTAAATTAGCATAATTTAGTGAGATGATCAAACATGATGATAAGGCTCATTTTTAAGTATGGTCATTGCTCTGTAGAGTTGTTCTGTGAAAATCATGCGAATCATTTGGTGAGAAAAGGTCATTGGGGAAAGAGATACCTTGCCTTGAGAAGCTTTATAGACATCTTGTGAGAAGCCATAAGGACCACCTATAACGAAAATCAGGTTTTTAATCCCGCTTAGCATTTTTTGTTCGATGAATTTAGAAAAACCTACTGATGAAAATTCTTTTCCACCTTCATCAAGTAAAATGAGTAAATCTCCACCTTTTACATGTGATAAAATTAATTCGCCTTCTTTCTGCTTTTGTTGTTGTTCGGACAGATTTTTAGTGTTTTTAATATCTGGAATAATTTTCATCTCGTAAGGCATATAATGTACCAATCTTTTTCGATACTCTTCAATTCCCTTTATTACAAAATCTTTATCTGTTTTTCCTATAACAAGTAATGTGGTTTTCATGTCTTAAGTGTTGACTAGTAAAAATATTTTGCGGATGTAAATTAAACCATTTTCCACAAAATAGGTCTATTAAAAGTGATCATGTTTTATATGACAAAGATAGGTTCAGTGATTCTTAAATAAAATATAAAACGAATGGTAATCACGATAATAAAGTAAAAAGATAAATTTTTAGTACTTTCTTATTACCTTGCGTTTTAAATTCAGCATGGTATTTGTTCTAATGAGTTTGAATTTACGAAAACATTCATTTATGAGATTTTTAAAATACATACTAATTATTGCCATTCAGATTTTGAGCTTTACCTCATTTGCTCAGCAAAATCAAGACCTACCTAAGGGATTGACGATTGCTTTTCAGCAAGGGAATAGTATCAGTTTGGCAGAATTTTTTAGTGATAGAATCGAACTTGAAATTCAGGATAATGAGGGGATTTATAGTCGATCGCAGGCGAAACAGATTATGGCTAAGTTTTTTGCGAAATACAAGCCTAAAAGTCTAAAGAAAAAACATATGGGGGTTAAACCTAATTCGTCTTATTTTACGGGAACTCTATTAACTAATAATGGAGATTTTAGAATGACTTTCTTGTTAAAAGGAACAGGTAATAAAGCCATCATTCATAGGCTCAGTATAGAGAAAAAGTAAATTGTAAAAATATAAATGAATATGGGGTTGTCGATAGTATCGATAACCCCATTTTGTATTTAGAACTTTAAGTTTGTTTGAGTGTTTTCATCTTTTAACTCCCAATTGATTGGTACTAAGTTTTGTTCTTTTAGGTACATATTGGTCTTGCTAAAAGGTTGGCTGCCAAAAAAACCACGATGAGCCGATAGAGGAGATGGATGAACTGATTTGATAATATGATGCTTGCTTTCATCTATTTGAAGACCTTTTTTATGAGCGTATGAGCCCCAAAGAATAAAAACAAGTTTTTCTCTTTTTTCTGATAAAGCTTTTATGGCTGCATCAGTGAATTCTTCCCAACCTTTTTTCTGATGTGATCCTGCTTCTTTAGCTCGAACGGTTAAAGTTGCATTAATAAGAAGAACTCCTTGCTTTGCCCAGTATTCAAGATTCCCTTTGCTTGATATAGGAATGTTTAAATCTTTGTTTAGTTCCTTATAAATATTACGTAGACTTGGAGGAAACTTCATCTGATCATTTACTGAAAAAGCTAAACCATTTGCCTGATTGGGACCATGATAAGGATCCTGACCAAGTATAACAACTTTAATATCTTCGAAAGAACAAGTGTTAAAAGCTCTGTATATAGAATCCTGAGGAGGATAAATTTCATACTCTTGATACTCACTATCAACAAACTGTTCTAACTTTTTGAAATATGCCTTGTCAAATTCAGGACCGAGATATTTTTCCCAACTGTTACTTATATCTTTATTCATGTTTTCTTCGATTTTAAGCGAAGATAAGATTAATTGGCGATGATTTTATACTGGGAAGCGATGAGATTTTAATGTTGAGATATTTGCTTGCTGAGAAGAATCGGAATGTGTGAATTTGATACAAAAAGAAAGGGATCTCAGCTAGTTGCTGAAATCCCTTTTGATTGTTAGTCGGTATTTATATTTGGTCGGTTTTCTTCTAAAGGAAAATTTTAATCCTTTGGATTACATACAATGGATATATTTCTCAACAATATCCATAATCTCCTGATGGTTACCTAAAATACGATCGTTAAGACCATTATCCTGATATGCCTTAAGACTATCTGCTACAGCATTGATAGTACCAGCTGGGAAGATATTGTTGTTTTCAAATACTTCACGTTTAGCTAATAAGCTATCAGCACTCTCGAAACAACATGTTGGCAATTGTTCTAGTTTTTCAAGTCTTTCTGAGAAATTTGAACTGAAAATATCCATGTCTGCATATAAAGCTTTAGCTTTCTCAAGAGCTTTTTCATCTTCTAAACCATGCTGAACGGCTACGATAAGACCAGCAACTAACATATAAATATCAGCAGACCCATCAGGTACACGGAATTCAAAAGTTTGCTTGCTGGAGAAGTCGCGAGTATCTGCTACTTGTTGAGGATTTACCTCTTTAACCATATCCTTAGAACCTAGCCATCCTAATGGTACACGTACCAATACAGAGCGGTTACGATCACCCCAGCATACGTAAGTAGGAGCCTCTTGATGAGGAACCAAACGTAAGTATGAAGTTGGAATTGTGTTACCAAAAGCAGTTAATGGTCCGGCAAGATCCATAATTCCAGCAATACCTTTTTTAGCTGTATCGCTTAATTTGCCATTCTCAACACATAGGTTTTGACCATCTTTTTCAAGCATCATGTGAATATGAAGACCTGATCCGGCTTTACCTACAGTAATTTTTGGAGCCCAGCTTACTAGTGCTCCTTCGCGAGCTGCCAGCATACGAACAATCCACTTACCAATTAATAATTGATCAACAGCATCCTCTGCTTCAACTGGGATAAATTCAATTTCGTGTTGCTCGTAACCATCTTCGCGTAGAATGAAGTTACCAACCTCAGAATGACCATATTTAATTTTACCACCACACTGAGCAATAAGTACCATTGCCTCGCGACGTAGGTTCTCCCACTGAGTAAATGGCTGAGAATCATGATATCCTTTTTGATCTTCACCAGGATAAAGTTCTGCTTTAGTACTTTTGATATAGTACTCCAACTCACCCATTGCCTTAAAAGTCATTCCTGTTTTTTCTTTAAAACAGTTGTGTGCTTTTTTAAGAATATGCTCTGGTGCACTTTCTAAAGGCTCACCTTGAGCTGTATAGAAAGAACAAAGGATATCTAATGTTGGAACTTCTGAGAATGGATTCAGGAAAGCAGTTTTGAAACGTGGTATCACGTATAAGTCACTTGAGCCTGCCTCAATAAATGGGAAAAGGCTTGATCCATCAACACGCTCACCTGTACTTAGAATATTGTCTAAGTGGTTGCGATCAGTTATAATAAAGTTTAATGTCTTTAATTTACCGTCGTTAGCAACGTAACGAAAGTTGATCATCTGAATGCCATTTTCTTCGATGTAACGAATCAAATCCTCTTTTGTGAATTCATTTGGCATTTTCTGTAAGTACTGAACCAGTTTGTTTGGGTTCAAAGCAACTGAAGCATTTGTCATGATGCAATTATTTATTTAATGTTTGTGTTTTAAGTTTTGACTTTTGCAGATGCTTACCAGAATGACTCATTTATATAGTACAGGTTAAGCTTGAAATTTCAACTGCATTTTATTGTCTTATCTTGATTGCTAAAATAGATGAGATGTACCATGCTTTCCAAGCATAATAGAGGAAATCGAAAAGTGTCAAATAAATCGCTGTAACTGCTGATTTTATTGACCTTTAATCATTTTTATGACTATTTGAATGGAAGCAGTTTTTCTGTTGTGCAGCACCTTGTTTTCTAGTCTTTTATTCCTAAGAATGTGAGTTTTGGGAGATGCCCCCCTCAGGGATAGTGGGAGATGGAAAAAGGATGGGGTTATAATTTGATAGATCCCTATTGGAAATAGAGTAGTTTTAAAATATAAGTTGTGTTTTGTCCAGAATACCCTATTTTTAACTAACCCCCATGTAAAACGTCATTTTTTAAGCTTTGGTGATAAATAATTGAATGAAATCACTTCGAAATCACCTTAAAAATAAGATAGCCCCCTTAATTTTGCAGGCAGATGGTTTCATCGCGATTCAATACTGTTAAGTAGTGATGTTTTGCAGTTTGATATAGTAATTCTATTAAAAGTAGAAAGGAATGTACTGAAAAGAAAGAGAGCCTTCCATGGAAATGAAAGACTCTCTTGATTTTAAAATTGGTTATTTGATTACAATCTTTTTTGTGTATGTTTTCGTAGCATCGTTGATACTTATAAAATAAATACCAGTTTTAAGTTGTGATAGGTTCAATTCTGAGCCGCTTATAACTTTTTTCATGATGAGTTTTCCTTGAATGTCAATAATTCTGATGTCCAAAGGTTGGTTATCATTACCTGACAGTGAAATGTGACAAATGTCTTCAACAGGGTTTGGATAAATTGTTAATTCTTTTCTTGTTTCAAGCCCTCTTGTAGAAGAGTTTCTGTTGTTGATATAAACACTGTAATCTTCACTTTCGCCATAACTACTATTATCACAAGGAGTCGGTGTAGAATTGTAACTAACTCGAACTCTCATTCTAATTTTCCCGGTATGTGCATTGTCCGGAATGCTAATACTTTTTGAGTATAGACCAGAACCTTGATGGTTTAGCGTGCTTGCTTCGTTGACATCAAGAAAATCACCGTCGTTGTTCCAGTCAAACCAGGCATTTACCTTGTCCCCGGAATCATGTTTCATTACAGTTACTTCAAGAGGGTAGCTATCTCCTTTAAGGACATTAGCGTTTATATTAGTATAATTGGTATAGCCACTAAAGCTTGATGAATTATTAATATTGGCAAATTTAACCAAACCGATATATTCGTATTTGTCATAACTTGAAGAACTTGGTATACAGTAGTCCTGAGGTGTAACATTGATGATATAATCTTCAATTTCACCATAGGTTGAGGCATCACATGGAGTTGGTGTGCTTTGATAAGTCAGGCGTACTCGCATGGTGTATCTGTCTGTAAGTGCATCTTCAGGAATTGCGACGTCAATGCTTGCTGTGCTGCCTGATATGCTTAAGACATACTCTTCTGTTTGAGTATCAAAAACGCCATTTTTGTCCCAGTCGATCCATGCACTTACGTGATCATTGCTAGAAACTCTACCAATACCAACTTCTAATGCATAACTGTTTCCTGCAAGAACATTGGCTTCGACATCAGTGACCTTTGAATAACGATCGCAAGCAGAACTTTTATCTAAATCAGCAAATTTCACATTAGAGATGTATTCATACGTATTGCACTGATCAGGTGTTACTGTACAGTACTCCCCACTTGATGTTGGGTTTACTGTAATCATATCAGTCATTGAGTTTGTGTTAGTACTCGTGCTGTTCGATACTTTCAGGCTAACATCATATGTGCCTTCGCTGTCGTAGGTTACAGTTGGATTTTGTTCCGTGCTGCTTGCAGGGGTTCCCCCTTCGAATTGCCATAGCCATGCTGTTGGATTACCTTGCGATAAATCTGTGAATGTAACAGCATCATCAACATTAATATTGGTTTTATCGGCAGAGAAATTCGATGTTAGCTCACCTTGAACGCCATCTACAGTAATTTCTTTGATGTATGGAATCTTATTGTATCCGGTAATAGTTAGAGTAAGTGTACTACCACTTGTTTGCTCACTAAATGTTAGTGTTGCACTTCCATTCGATGATTTTTTACTAGTAATAATAGTTCCTTGTTTGCTTAGGCAAACAAAGGCTTCGTTGCCAATATTATTAACCGTAAAGCTTGTGCTGCTGCTTGGGACTGTCGTGCTGTGTTGTGCAGCTATAGCTTGTGGTGTTTTTGTTCTGATTTGTAGAGATGGATCTCCAAAAATAGTCCAGGTGTCAGACATGCTGTATCCTGCTGAGCCATGCACATCGTTCATCTTAAACATACCATTCAGAGCAATTCCGGTATAGCTACGCTTAATGTTGTTGGCATAGCTTTCGATAAGAATGTCATTCATTTCAGTTTGTGCAATCATAGGAGGTACCCACGATTGATTGATCGTTGAAGCACAAATGGCAATTGCTCCTGTTGGTTGATTGTTGTTAGTTGCTCGCATCCAAGCTTCAGCAAAACAAGTTTTTGATGTGAAATTTCCATTAACACAAGCAACATCGAAGATGAAAGGTAATTTGTTTGTGTTGGTAAGAGCATTTACATCATTCATTGTGTAGGTCATACTTGCAAAACTATAATCCGATCCGTGACCGATATAGTTGATTAGACCGATACCATTGTTTAATAAGTTACTCAATTGTTGTGCACTACCGCCATCTTGATAACAGCGTGTAACAGTGTAACCATAACCTTCAAGTTTACCTTGAATGGTATTTGTGTGTTCTGCATCCGATGGGTTTGATCCTTCGTTTGAAGCAATACCAACGCCTTTGTCAAGCCAGGTATCTTGAGTGCCTAAATCTTTTTCGTAATGAATTGTTCTGCTGACTTGAGTGCTGATTTGTGCATCTGTTTCACCAGAAAAACGACCTACGAATATATCGATGTAGTGATCGGAACCAACGATGTAACCATAGTTGTTGTCAGAAGCTCCGGCACTTGTGCTCGACGAAGGAACTTGTGCGTGATCACCAACAAGTAATAGGTAGGTTAAGCCATTGGTATTATAGTAATTTTCTACATATGTTTTGATTGCTGCAGCATTCCCAATTGTAGCTACATCTACAATTTGTACAGGAATTCCTTTTTGTTTTTTCCAGTTGATGTAAGCTTGCATCTCGTCCATGAAATTGGCATGTGAAATAATCAGCATGTTCCCAATATTATCGCTTAGAGGAGTGTATTTTGTTTTGTTTGGAGAGAAATTCAAGAAATGAGATTCGTATATCTTATCGAACTTTGTGTCAGATTTTGCACTTTTTGTAGTAGGTAGTACATTATACGACGATTTTGTTCTGCTAACTTCTAATTCCAGATTAATATGGGTATAGATGCGGAGCACCTTGCTTACCGGATTGTATTGAATCGGGTTGATCTTAATGCTCTGACCTCTTTTATTTCTTAAAATATAAGCTTTGTCGATAGAAGCCGTTAGTGCAGGATAAAATGAGTTCTGTTCATATTCTTTACCATAGATATAAGGAACATTTTTAGGATCTATATTCCTGGTCAATTCACCTTTCGATGGAAGAACATCTATATTTTTAATTTCGATGAATTCTGAACCAAGAATTTTTAATGTGTAATCTCTGGTATTAGGTGTGATAACCGATTTGGCATAGATAGGAAGGTGTGGAGCTCCTTTTTTTATGCTTTCTGATGTGTTATTGGCTTTTACAATAAAAGCATTTTCAGATTTAACTTTTACCAGGTCGTAAGAGTGGAGTTGAAACTGGATTTGTATCTTTCCATTTTTTTGCGATTGCAAGGAAAGTTCATTTTTTAACTCGCGTTCCTGAGGGTTAATTTGATGATGGCCTTCTTGTTGAGAAAAACCAATTTGACTAATTAGCATCAATGCGATACTCACTACTAGGGTAGATGTTTTCATTTTTTAGATTTATTTAAGTTAATACTAGCACTTCTGTTACTTTTAGGTCAATGGGCGAATTAAAATGGCCTCTGATCGGTCTCCAGTAATGGAAGGTTTTTCTATGTATAAACTACTCTAAGAAATGAACCTCTCTTTTCTCTCTCTCGAAATTTTCGAGTTCAAAGGATTTTTAAAATCAACAATACATAACGTTAAAAAGCGATGTGTTTTGATTTTATTTTTACACAAACTTCATAATTATAGTTTTGATCATCAAAATGGAATTTAATTGTTTTTTGATATCAATTATATGTTTGTGAAGTATAAATTTAGTACTCTTTATGGAATAAAAAAGCGCGTTCGTCAAAATGCAGTTAAAAAAACATAATTTTTATACTTGTTTTTAATATTGAAAATTCAAGAGGTTTAGGTTTTTCAGGGAATACAGACAGTTTAACATTGTTAAAAAAAATAATATATTTTTTTAACAGTATTCACTTTTTTTTATTTAAAGATCTATTATCAATCAAGCTTGGCTTTAAATCTTATTTTAATTTGATTTTCAAAACGTTTGAGCCAAACAATTAAAATTGCAAATAAAACTCTGGGAATAATTAGAATAGGAATGGAGTAACCTAAACTTAAAAATAGAAGGGGATCTTCCAGTTGTGAGTGGGATATGGATAGGTGATGATTTAATAAATCACATTCTTTTTTGTTGAGCTGGCCTTCATCTACTTTCTGAAGCATGATAGCTGAACCGTAAGCTAAACCTATTGTATTACCTATGATCCATAGGAATGAGGATTCTTTGGGTAAGCCCATCAATCTCATAAATGGTGAAAGAGGTTTCGTCAGGTATTTTAATATACCGAATTCCTCTAAACACCTTTGTGCTATGAGGAGCCCATTAACCAGAATTACAATTTTAAGTAGTGTACCACCTATTTGTGGTAGCCACATAAAAATGGCTTGACTTAAACTGTCACTCTGACTCTGATAAAAATAAGAACCATCGGAAGGCGTGCCTGGAAGAATGAAATTGAGTATAGCTCCGATGATAAAACTAGATATTAAGCGAAGCAAAAGCATTCGAGTAGCTGATGATCCGGTTTTCTTAAGTATCGCTGTTTCGATGAGGAAGCCATGAGATATAAGACACATCACAGCCAAAATGGTTCCATCGCGAACGGGTAAAGCCAAGGTTGTGAGTACAGCAACTACAGAATAAATGTTGGTGAAAATACTGGTAATTAAAACCAATGCAGCAACACCTGGCAAACCTATAAGTTTAAACACAGGACTGGTGTGTTCAGCCATCATAACCAGCAAACCAAAATAATCCAATAAAAGAACAGCAAACGAAACAGGAAGTGTTAGCTTAATCAACCAAATCGAGGTTTTTATACCTGAAGGGAAAGCCTGTTTTATACATTTTAATAATCGATTGTTGAAATCCTTCATCTCTAAATGTTTGCTAATATTCAGCTGCAAAACTAAAAAGAATTTGGATGTGCTCGCTTTATTTGATTGCTATTTTATCAGATCTGTATTAGCCATTAGGCTAAAGCTTGGCTCTAAAACTAGATTTCTCATTCGTCACCCTTAAGTCTATCTTTTGTGGTGCAAGTCATTTTATCGATTTTAATAAAGTTTGTATTTCTACGTTAGTATTATATTTGTTAGAAATAATATTTTTTTTAATGTTGAAAATAAAGTTCTGCCTGGTAGTTATATGTAGTTTATGGGTTTGTAATGCATTTGCTCAAGATCAATTAAAAGAATCTAAGTACTTATTTTTTATTGAGCCTGAGCTAATGTTAGGGCAAACGGTGGCAAATTATAATGATTTCCCGGATACAAAGCCGGTTAAATCCTTTTTTTTAAGCGTTGGTATAAAGGATACACGAAATATTCACAGTAGCAAATATTATAATCATCCAACTACCGGTGTAAATTTATCGTACTCTAATCTCGGTAATGATTCTATTCTGGGAAAATCTTTTGGCGTGATGCCCTTTATTCAGTTCTATCCATGGGGAAATCGTCAAAAACGATGGTCTTTAAAATTTGGTGTTGGAGGTAGTTATTTCACAAAATCTTATAGACAAAGCAATCAGAATTTAGCAATAGGATCTCACCTTACTTGGTCGTTTCAGGCTTTTTTATATCGTGAATTATTTGCATTGAATCGAATGCAATTTAGGATGGGAGCTGGTTATTTACATAGTTCAAACGGGCATACCCAATTGCCTAATATGGGACTGAATTCAGCACAAGTTAGTTTGTCGTGCCAGTGGACTTCTCGTCCCTTAATTTCAAAAAAGAAAGATATTTATCTGGGTGCAAATATGGGTTTAAATAGACGATATTTTATCAATGTGCGAAGTGGAATTGGAGTACACGAATATGGAGGAAAAAGTAAACCGGTAGGTAGGTGGTGACAAGGGCTATGTTTATTCCACTGCTTTAAGTGGAGGGATACTTTTTAAACAACATCTAAAAGTAAGAGCTGGTTTTACTTATCGATTTTATGAGCATTATTATGATCAGATTAAAGAGTTGGCCAAGCCGGATTATATCGATTCTCCTTCGTGGAACGCATCAAATATCTATTTTCACTTGGGGAGTGAGTTTCTAATTGGCCACTTTGGTTTGGATATTGAGGGCGGCTTGAACCTTTATAAACCATTTTATAAAGAGTATTATGAGACTCATGGTAGTTCGAATGAGTTAAAATATAAGCTGAAAAAATATTTTTCGAGTAGAATGGGGCTTAATTTTTATATTATAAACACCAATAAACTGCCTAAGAATAATTTCTTTATTGGTGCGAATATCAACGCTAATTTCGGACAAGCCGATTTTACCGAGTTGAATTTCGGATATATGTACACATTTTTGTAGTCGAAAATTATCCGTTTTAAAATGAAGCTATAATCTTTTTGAGATGCTTGCATAAAAAAACGCTAGCATTAAATCTGCGATTATTTGTATTACTTCTCTTAAACTTGTTTAAAGTTTAATCACATCCCCAGTTGCATATTTTGTGGTATTAAATTCATCGTAAAAAACGAACCAAACTAGGAAAATCCACACAATACATAGGATAGAGGTGTTCTACATTCTGATCTTTAAAATACTCAATGGTTTTTCTTACCAAAGCCTCATTTTTCTTATTCAAATGGAAGCCACCACCAACAGCATAAAACTCTTGTCTTGTAATCTCCTTGGCATGTTTGCAAATGTTGCAGATGCCATTTAGATTTTACATATACATCCCTTTATCCTGAGGACATTTTCCCTAAAAAGGGAGCATGTTTTGTTGAATATTAATTAAATGCTGTGAGATCTGCGGGAATAGTTAGATTATTTAATCAAATCAGCAGTCTCTGCATCCACAACTTGTATCAAATCCTCGGGCTTAAGTTTAACTCTAAACTTCACCTTTCCACCACTTACGATAAGTTGATCCATGATACTTGAGCTAATTTCCAGAAAGGTTTTGTATTGTTTTTTCATGCCGATAGGCGAACAGCCACCCTTAATATAGCCCGTGTTCTGTAACAACTCCTTTTCAGGAAGCATCAGAATCTTTTTCTCCTGAGCTGCTGAGGCTGCCTTCTTCAAATCTAGTTCGTTTGAAAGGGGGATGATAAATACATATAGCTCATTGCTAACACCCCGAGCAACTAATGTTTTGTGAATGAGTGATGCGTCTAAATCAGGATTGTGTGATGAGCCCAGATCAGAAGAGTCTTTCGCTTCGTAGTTAATTTTACTCCTATCCAGAATTCGTAGTACGTTTGTTTTAATCTTCTTAGCCATAATTATCTTTTCAAAGGATGAGGCGAAGTTAAGGTATCTGGTTATTTCGTGCGAAGCATTTTAGGTTTATACACCCCCTCTGTCCTTTGGGTATCTCCTCCGAAAGGGAGAGTTTAATTAGTGGGATTTTATTTCTTTCTTTTATAGGTGCTTTGAACAATTGTATCAAGAAAAACCTCCGACTGAATTAAGTCAAAAGACATATGATGATCCAAATCTCCAAACAAAGAATGTCCACCACCCAATAGAATAGGGATTGTTGTTATAGTCATCTCATCAATTAAATCTTCTTTAAGGAATGACTGAATAACCTGTCCACCATCGATATAAAGCTTATTGTAGCCTTTCGCGTTTATGGTTTCAAGCACTGAGATAAGCGAACCGTTTACGATTTCAACTTTATCGGTTAGTTCTTCATCAACCGATTTCACGTTGTTACTTAGTACAAACACTGGCTTTGTAAAAGGCCAGTCAATACCAAAGCTACAAATCGTCTCAAAAGTGATGCGTCCCATAATAATGGCATCCACTCTTTCGACGAAATTGCGATACCCCATATCAATACCGTCAGGATTTGGAACAGATTCCAGCCATGCTAAACCACCATTTTTATCGGCAATATAACCATCCAAGCTTTGAGCAATAAACACTAAATTTTCTTTCTTCATTTTTAACTGTTTTTGTGTCTTGCAAAAGTCCGATATAGAGATTAGAAAAAATTGTACAGAATTTACCTTACTCTTTTTTTATTGACTGAACGAATTGTTTTGGTGTTAGCCCACAAAACTTTTTGAATATTCGAGTGAAATGTGATTGGTCGTAAAAGCCCGAATCTAGTCCTGCGTGAATCAACTTATCGCAAGTTTTGTTTTGTAAGAGTTGAATGGCGTAATTCACCTGTTTTAACTTTGCATATTCACCAGGAGTAAGCAGGTAGTGCTTTTTAAATTTTTGAATAAAACTCTTTTGTGAGATAGATAGCGAGAGGTTGAAATTCTTTAAGGTACCCTTACTCAATATTTCTGAAGAAATATAAGATTCAAACTTTAGTAAATCTTTATCGATGTGTTTGTTGTCAAAAAGCTGTAGCAGATGTTTTTCTACCAAATTGAATTGTGGCTGCTCGCTAATAAAGAGATGTTCATGCAAAATTTCAGAAATTTGATCCATAGCATGAGTTCCGAACTTGTTGATGAGTATGCCGTAACAAAAAGGTTTTAGAATGAGGCCAACACTACCATAACGACCCGAAGCGTGAGTTTGGAAAGGTGCTGTTTTTAATCCTGAAATGATATGGTGATCATTTTTATTAACAATCTGTTCAATATTCTGCCCGTCGATCTGGAAGTTGTCTCCGTAATTAAAAATTAGTTCTGTAAACAAAGCGGCATGATGGCCGGATTGTATATCCAAATCCGAAGCTTTTCCCATCCATATAAAATCGACATACTGACTGAGAGCGTAATTGGGCTGATATGTGAATTCTCTTAGCACGAGGACAAAGTTAAAACTTTTTTTAGGAAGGCTTTAAAATAAAAACCGCCAACTGTTTAGTTAGCGGTTCTATAATTATTCCTTAGGTACTTATTTATAATTTAATAACATCGCCAGTGGCATACTTAGTTGTATTAAACTCATCGTAAAAACGAACCAGAGTAGGAAAATCGACACAATGCATAGGGGAGAGATGTTCTACATTCTGTTCTTTAAAATACTCGATGGTTTTTCTGACTAAAGCCTCATTTTTCTTATTTAGATGAAAGCCACCAACGACGGCATAAAGTTCTTGTCCTGTTACCTCCTTAGCATGTTCGCAAATGTTGCAAATGCCAGCATGAGAACAACCCGTTAGTATAATTAATCCCTTTTCTGTTTTAATTGCAATGGCAGAATCGTCGAGCATGCTATCGCCTTTGTGTTCGCCTCTTTCGAAACTCATTTTTCTGGGAATTTGGCCCAGGTAAAAAATACCAGGAGCAAATTCCAGACTTGTTTCTGTTGCAAGAATTTCAAAGTCACGATTAAATATATGAACCTTCTCTTCAGCAACCTTATCGAGGATGTGAGGGTGTAGAATTAATTTTTTCTTCTCTGCAAATTCATGAAAAAGCATACCACTGGTGTGATCCCAATGGTGATGCGATAGTATAATAAAATCACTTTCATTTAGATCAATACCCAGCGCATTGGCATTGTGCTTGTACAAATCGGTATGTCCTGTGTCAAAAAGAATTTTGACATCTTTTGTCTCAACAAAAGCTGAAAAGCCCCATTCTGATCGACAAAAACGAGCCGCTCTTTTGCTTGTCTCGTTCTCACAAAGGATAGTGATTTTTGTTTCCATAGTTTTTTTGCTACACAAAGAAGTTTAACCTGATGTTAGTAACCCTTAGCCTTCATCTTCTCAGTAAAAGCCTGACCAATTTTCATGCCCCATTGCTGACCTACTTGCATGGATTCTTGTGTGATAAGTGGTGTTTTTTTAGCAAATTTTTGCCCTACTGGTGATTGATAAAACTTAATCAAACCTTCCAGATCAGACTGAGTCATGTGCTTTTGGTAAACAGGGACCAACATTTTTACCAAGTCATCCATCGAAGTTTTTAAGAACTCTTTTCCCAATTCGTCCCAAATCTCATTGCTCACATTAGGGTGCTGTTGTTTTTGCATGTTCAACATTTGCTTGATAGCAGCCTGGAAAGTGGCTTCCGATCCTGATACTTGAAACATCTCGGTTAAGGTCTCTTCGTACTTGTCGTTCTGAGCAAAAGCTGAGAATGTGAATAGCATTAATAATGCTACGATTGCTAGTGTGTTTTTCATTGTGTATTGATTTTATTAGTTTTCTGATATAAGATTTAAACCTACCAAATTTAGATAATAATTAGCATAAATAATTTTAAATTCCTCTAAACTTATTTCCAGTTTGGGAATAATAATCTAAATTAGTTTATCTCTCTCTATTCTTAGAAAAGATGAATGTTAACGCTCTTTAACTTCTGTTGACTCCCCTTAACTAAAGAAAAATGTATGTTTGTAATGTAGAAACAAAACTATTTTTTTCATAAATAGAACTGAGCTTTACTCCAAACAGCTCAGTAAGTTTTTCATAGGTTAGATTTAGGTTAGTAAGAAAACTCAGGTGGGGACCTGAGTTTTTTTCTTTTTAGGCCCATTCAAGATTAATTACCTTTCAATATTATTTAGCTGTATCAGTTTGTATAATTGAATCCCCCCAAATGGGATGGTGGTGTGTTGTTTACTTCTTATTATCTCAGAAAAGGTAAATGTTAACGCTCTTTAACTTCTGTTGACTCCCCTTAACTAAAGAAAGGTGTATGTTTGTAATGTAGAAACAAAACTATTTTTTTCATAAATAGAACTGAGCTACACTCCAAACAGCTCAGTAAGTTTTTCATAGGTTAGATTTAGGTTAGTAAGAAAACTCAGGTGGGGACCTGAGTTTTTTCTTTTTGTACCAATTCGAGATTAATTATTTCTCGGTAATATTTCCTTCTTATATCTGAATTTTATCAATCCGAACGATTCTGGCTTTTGCTTATTTTAAGACGGGATAGGGATGAATATAACAACCCCCAAGGTCATGGGTTTAGCGTGAAAAGTGATTAAAACCAGAGTCGCTAAAATACTGATTGGTTTTTCAAATTTTAAACGGGCTTCTGCAAATATTTTAAGCCTTAGAATCACAAATATCAAAACCCGGTTTTCTGGTTTATACCTCCCCCTTTTAAATAACTGCTTAAAACTGATACGATACTTGTTTTTAAAGGGTTTAGACGTTGATGTAAGACTTAAAACCCATGTTTTGATACCGATTGTATCACAAATACCAGAAACGGGTTTAAACCCGTCTTTAGACAGATCCTGTATCTGTACATATTCTTTGGAATACCTTATTTATCAGGCATAAAAGGAATTTTCACCTATGGCTTATTAGAATTTTCAACCTAATCATGCCTAAAACCCCGTTTCCGGTTTACACCTCCCCCTTTTAAACAGTTAACTAAAGTTGCTGTAATGTTTAGTTTAAAGGGATTTAAGCGTTAATACAAGACTTAAAAACCGTGTTTTGATACCGATTATTCCACAAATACCAGAAACGGTTTAAAACCTGTTTTTAGACTATGTTTTCTAATTTCTGAGAGTATGTATAAAAGTAAATGTAACGTTATACCGTTACGTTTAGATCGTAAAAAATTGGTTAAGACTCTATATAAAAAATATGAATTGGCTTTTTTTATACTGTAATCGAGATAAGCGATCTAGATACAATCGGGACTGATCTAGGTTGAAAGGGGGTATACCCCCTTTGGAAGCTGTTAACGGTGGCTACATGAATAGTGGTGCAAGTTGCGGGCTGCGACATTATTAACCTGCACAAAACTAAATGCAGAAGGGAAAACTTCCAAACCTATACTGCCGCACCATTATTTATTGTAGCGTGTTAGTGGTTGTTATTTATTAGGTTGATTTCCATATTCTAATAAGTCTATATGAACTGAAGTTGATTTATAATTCCCAGACCTCATACTTTCAATAAAATCTTCTTTAGAGATACCAAAACTACTTGATATATAATGAAAATGTGGTTGCCCACCATTATGATTCTCTTTCCCCGCGATGCTGTTATAAGTTAAAAAGAAACAATGCCAATTATCTTCTTTTTCAAAAAAATGAGAAACAATAACCTTTCTATGCTCAATTACATTCTTTAGTTCCCCATCTTTCAATTCTGTTGAGCCAACCTTTCTAATTTGAGTCCCTTTGTTATGCTCTATTAGTTTTGGAAGTTTTTTTCCTTCAACTCCTTTAGGTAAATTTTCAAAACTATATTTACTATATAAGTAATCATGGTCTTTGTATGCTTTCATAATAAGAGCCATTAATTGATTAGGATTTAAGGACATCCCCTTTAATAGCTTAATTTGGTCTTTCTTTTTTGTTGTTTGTAATAACTCTATGAAGTTCTTATGAAAAGGAGTCTTTCCCATATCTTCAAAGAAACCTACAATGTCTTCTTTGGCTCTATTTATATAAAAAGAGTCATCTAATTTTGATGCTAGAAATGGACTTTGCACTTGTAGCAAGTCCTTAAAGATTATAGCTCTTTTATTTATTTCATATGCTTTGTAGTGAAGGATTGGATTTACTTTTTCAACTTTATCGTCATAGAATACTCTCGTAGCTCCAACACCATTTTCGTCATATATTTTTTTTGTATTCATCTTTATTGGGCTATTACAATTCTTTTTATTATCCTGTCTCTCTTTCTCTCCCAACTAGTAAAATCAATTGGTTTGATGTCAAAAACCTTCTCAAGCTTCTCTTTAAACAAATTAAGCTTTAAACTATCATTTATTTTAAAACCTTGAGTTAATGGTATTACTCCTTGTATATTTTCAAAGTTAAATGGTGGAATAAGAATCGGAATGTGTTCAGATGTCTTTATCCAGGTTGCACCCATTTCGCACAAACAAACAGGGCTTGAATAAAAGTTTTCAGATAAAACAAAAAGAACCAATACTTCTTCATTTAACTCATTCTTGATTCTTTCTAAAAAATTTTCTCCTAAATCGATTCCATAACCATCAAATGAACTACAAAAAATTTGAGTACTTTTCAATCCTACTGTTTCCAAAATATCAATTAACTCTTCAACATATTCTTTGTCTTTTGTTGAATGGCTAATAAATACTTTATTAATAATTGACTTATCTGTTTCTATAGGTCTAACTGTGCTTTGTGATTCCTCTTCAAGTTCTTCAATATATGATGTGATTTGTTTTTTTGCTATTTCAAAATCACGCCTAAAACACCTCAAATGCTCTGAAGAATAGTCTTCTCCTAAATATGAAAGCATTGGATTATAGAAAAACTTAAGCTTTCTAAATTCATTTAATTCAAAAGATTCATTTCCAAACACCTTTATTAAGGTTCTTTCGACAAGATTCTTCCAAACTTTAAAATCAGGGTCGTTACTATCCTCCTTTTTAACAGTTGATGCTTTATCAATTAGCTTTTTTAAAGATTCGATTTTATTCGATACTGTCATATTATGATTTTCTTATTTCTGTTAGATTTTCTGAGAAAACAACTCTTATTCAATATTTTGAGTTGTGCAACGGTTACTTTTGTTAGGCACCGTAATACTTACCATATTCCTCACTATATTCAGCCATAAATTCAACAAGTTCATTTTTAGGTATTGTAACCCCATGTTTTAATAATTCGTTTTGTATTAAGATTATAGAATCTCTGCTATCAATAATTCCATTTGAGAATTTTTTATTTTTCTTCCTTAAGGTAGATTCAATTACATCAATTATAAGTTTATTATTATCATTAGATCTACTACGTATTACCATACCCTTATTCATATTCATTTGGTTCTGCTGCATGCCTCTAATGTCTGATCTCATAGACATTAGCTCTTCTAATATGAATTTTCCTTCCGGTATATCTGTCTGATGTATTTTTGCTGGAATAATATTTTTACCAAAGCTCTTCAAGAATGGAGAATAATTTGACTCTTCATTAGATCTCTTATAAGTTGCATTTACTCTTTTTATTAACTCTTGTTTAAAATCTACGATTAAATTAAATCTTAATGAAGATGGATATTCTAAATGCTCAATACCACCTGTATCAAATGAATATCCCGTTTTCTCGTCCTTAATAATTATTGTTGGTTTATCAAAAGCTAACCTTAAACCTAATTCAAACATAACATTCGGATTTTTGGAACTAACGTCACAAATTACAATCTCATCGTTATAAATGTTTGTTACAATTCTATCATGAATCAAACCTATTGCATCATCAGCACTTACTAATCTTGGTTTAAATTGTGTTTCTGAAATTGCTTCTTTTATAATTTCGAAAACTTCAGTCCAGTGGTCTCGTGGATAATCAGAATGTGATGCTATTGGCATTATTATGCCACAAGCTTTATCATTAATTTCATCTTTGTTCTTAACCTGCTTACTTTGACTGTCTTTCATCTTTTATTTTTTATGGTGCCTAACTTGTTTCTATGTGCACTGGTGCACTTATTTTTAATATCTCTATTTTAAAAGGTGTTCCATATATCATCAAGGGGATTGATAATTTTCCCAATTTCTTTATTTGAAACATGTGTGTATATTTCTGCGGTTTTAGAAGAACTATGTCCTAATAAAACTTGTATATATCTTAAGTTAACTCCCTGTTCTAATAGATGAGTTGCAAAAGAGTGTCTTAGCATATGTGGAGTAACCCTTCTTTTAATTTTTGCTTTCGATGCATATCCGCTGATATAGTGAGTTTTGCTTCACTCATGATGTAAATACTATACTTATAATCAAACTTATAAAAATTATATAATCAAATAGTACGAATTGACAACATAAAATATTGAGATTAATTAAAATAGAATACATCTGCATTAGAGTCAAGTATTAAATTATTTAAGCTTGTTCTCCTAAATAAAGAAGCATTTAAACTAAAACTGGTTTTCTGTTTTCTTCGTAAGAAAGCCTATTATTGAAACTGATTTTTTAATTAAAATCAATAATCAGTGAATATTTAAATGGACAAATAAGGGGATATTAGAACATCTCGACATCTTCAATTCTGTAGTAATCAGATGTTTGTTTATTGCATTCTGGGTTCTGCTGGGACTACAACTTAAATCCTCGTAAGTTTTCTTACGGGGATTCGTTTTTAGAGTTGAAAAAAATACTGAGTATTGAAAGATAGATTAGGATAAATGCTCGGTGTAGAAGTGAGATAAGCGATCTAGATACACCGGGATAGCAAAGATCTGGATAATTATCCTTTAAGCAGCCTTATAATAGTTCCATTATTAGTGTTTTAATCTTTCTAACCTATTCCAATTATTCAATTATATTAGGTTTGACAATATGAATCTTAACTAAAAATCTATAAATTGACTTCTTAAAAGAAATAATTTAATATTTCGCTTACGTTAATACCAATTTAATTAAAGGAAATATGAAAAAATACGTCATCCTTTTAACAATAACAATGTTCTTTACCATAACAGGAAAAGGACAGAGTTTTTTTTTCATTGGTGAAAAAAGCTATCCCTGTACAGAAACATTCACATTAGAATCCAATTCTGACGATTCCGAGGTTACAGATTTAAAGGTGTTATTTGGTAAGAGTGAAACGTCAGGAGTTTTTATCGTCAGTAAAAAAACTATCTCCTCAGTAAGAATCAGTGGAAAACTTATTATCTATCTTGATGATGGAACGGTAATATCTTGCATTGACAGGGATATTAAAGACAATGTAGACGATATTGCTTCATCCGCTTACCATTTGACAATTGAAGAGTTACTTAAAATGAAAAAAAGTAATATCCATACCGTAAGATATACAATAAAAGGTGTTGAATGTTTTGGACCAATATCTGCAGAAGGAAATTTTACGGCTTCAAATAAAGGGGATTCAAAAACTGATTTTCCTACATTAGTAACTGATTTTTTTAGCGAATAAAATGTGCTTTTGAGAATGTTCAGCAATGAGATGTTAGAATTTTAATTGTTTGCTAGCGTTCCCCCAAACGTTCCCCTGAAAAGACAAAAGCCTCATAAACATTGCTGTTTATGAGGCTTTTTGTACCCGGAGCGGGACTTGAACCCGCACGGCCGTGAAGCCACTGGATTTTAAGTCCAGCGTGTCTACCAATTCCACCATCCGGGCATCCTTAAAGGATTGAGCGAGAAACGAGACTCGAACTCGCGACCCCGACCTTGGCAAGGTCGTGCTCTACCAACTGAGCTATTCTCGCATAGTGCTTTTTTGCTCCCTTCTGGTGAATCAACAAGGCTCGGCAGCCATTGTTTTTTCGTTTTGACGTTGCAAATATATGCGCTTTTTTTGATTCTGCAAAAGAAAAAATGAAAATAGCTTCTTTTTTTTCACTTTCGCGGAATGCTAATAAAACCGCAGGGTTTGTGACTTCCTGAAAGTCAGAGAATCACTATTGAAAAGACTGGGTTGAAAAAAAATAGATTTTTTTTGAAAATATTTTTCTCAGCCCAGTCAAATGCTCTTAGGATCACAATCCAGATATCTTTTTTATCTCGTTTAGCTTGTTCAAAGCTTCTATAGGTGTCAGGTTATTCACATCCATTCCCTGAATTTCGTCACGAATTTGTTTCAAAACAGGATCGTCCATTTGGAAAAAACTCATTTGGAAACCTTCGCGTTGTTGTGCGATTTCTCCTACAGGCTTAGCAAGGGCTTCTCCATTCTTATTTCCCTCCAGTTGTACTAGAATGTCATCGGCACGTTTAACCACCGATTTAGGCATGCCGGCCATTCGGGCTACATGTATACCAAAACTGTGATTAGAGCCTCCGGGGACCAATTTACGTAGGAAAATCACCTTATTGTTGACTTCCTTAACCGAGACATTGAAATTCTTCACTCGATTGAAAGAATGCTCCATTTCGTTTAGCTCGTGATAATGGGTTGCAAAAAGAGTCTTGCCTTTAAATTTCGGATGCTCGTGAATGTATTCTACGATAGACCAGGCAATGGAAATACCATCATAAGTACTGGTTCCACGCCCAAGCTCATCTAATAAAATAAGTGAGCGAGAAGACAGGTTATTCAAAATACTGGCCGCCTCGTTCATCTCAACCATAAAAGTCGATTCGCCTTGGGAGATATTATCGGAAGCTCCCACACGAGTGAAAATTTTATCGACATAGCCAATTTTAGCATCTTCGGCAGGTACAAAGCTACCAATCTGAGCCATGAGTACGATTAGGGCTGTTTGTCGCAGTAGGGCAGATTTACCCGCCATATTTGGCCCCGTAATGATGATCACTTGCTGTTTGTCGTTGTCCAAATACACATCGTTAGCAATATAGGACTCACCAATAGGCAGCTGTCTCTCAATTACCGGATGACGACCTTGCTTAATATCGATGACTTGGGTGTCGTTAATTTCAGGACAATTGTAATTATTCTCTTTCGCCAGTTTGGCAAAAGAAAGTAAGCAGTCTAATCGAGCAATCATAGCTGCATTCAACTGAATGGAGCTGATGTAATCGGTGATGCTAATTACCAAATCGTTATATAGTCGGGTTTCAAGAGTTAGAATTTTTTCTTCAGCTCCTAAAATTTTCTCTTCGTAGTCTTTTAGTTCCTGAGTAATGTAACGCTCAGCACTCACAAGCGTTTGCTTACGAATCCACTCCTCAGGAACTTTATCCTTATGGGTATTTCGTATTTCGATATAATAACCAAATACATTATTGAATCCGATTTTAAGCGAAGGAATACCTGTGCGCTCACTTTCGCGAACCTGCATTTGTAAGAGGTAATCTTTTCCCGAAAAAGCAATTTTTCTAAGCTCATCTAATTCTGATGAAACCCCATCAGCCATAACACCACCCTTGCTAACTACAGCCGGAGGATCAGGCATAATTTCATTCTCAATTTTCTCGCGAATGCCTTGGCAAGGGTTTAGTTGTTCACCAATTTTCACCAAATTCTCGTTACCCGATTGCAAACAAGTTTTTTGGATTGGTTCGATAGCAATCAGTGCATTTTTAAGTTGCACCACCTCGCGAGGTGATATTCTTCCAACAGCAACCTTAGAGATGATACGTTCCAGGTCACCAATTTGCTTGATCTCATCTTCAATACTCCAGGTACTTTCCTCATTGGCATGGAAGTGCTTCACCACATCCAATCGATTGTTGATACGAGCAGGATCTTTAAGAGGAAGAGCTATCCATCTTTTCAATAAACGTGATCCCATTGGCGAAAGGGTTTTGTCCATTACCTGAGATAGGGTTTGAGCCCCATCGTTTAAGGCACCGAAAAGCTCAAGATTGCGAAGTGTGAACTTGTCTAACCATACGTAGCGATCTTCTTCAATTCTCGCTATTTGCGTAACGTGACCTGCTTGCGAATGTTTGGTAAAATCTAGATATTGTAAGATCGCACCTGAGGCGATAATACCATTGCGTAGATTCTGAACCCCAAAGCCCTTAAGCGATGTGGTCTCAAAGTGGCGTAATAACTTATCTTGAGAAGCCGACTCGGTAAATACCCAATCATCCATTGTAAAGGTGTAGAACTTGCCTCCAAACAGTTCGTGGAAGATTTTTTCTTTGCCTTTCTGATAAAGCACTTCCTTGGGCTGGAAATTACTCATCAGCTTATCGATATACTCAAAACTCCCTTCGGCTGTAAGAAATTCACCTGTTGACACATCCAGAAAGGCAATTCCGGCCGATTTCTTTTCTAAATGAACGCAGGCTAAAAAATTATTTTCCTTGTGTTCGAGCACATTGTCGTTATAGGATACACCAGGAGTAACCAATTCTATAATACCACGCTTAACAAGCGTTTTGGTCTTTTTAGGATCTTCCAGTTGCTCGCAAATAGCTACTCGCATGCCTGCTCTCACCAATTTAGGTAAGTAGGTGTCAATCGCATGATGAGGGAATCCAGCCAATTCAACATAGCTTGCCGAACCGTTGGCTCTTTTGGTCAAGGTAATGCCACATATCTCAGATGTACGAATGGCATCATCTGAAAATGTCTCATAAAAGTCCCCTACTCGAAACAAAAGGATGGCATCAGGGTGCTTATCTTTTATCTGATAATATTGTTTCATTAAAGGGGTTTCAACTGCTTTTCTTTTCTTTGCCAAGGGATAATATTTTTATGGCCTGCTACTATGATGAGCTAGCTGGCTATTGAACTTTTTTATTAACTGTAGGCACTTGTCGTTTACTTCAATTACTTATTTATATTCAAGTATTTGACCTTGTTTTAAACAAGCGATTTTTCGTCCTGAAAAATCAGATCAGGAAGGTAAATATATTTTAGAACAAATATAAGCTTTGATGGAGATTAATAAAATCGCCATTGTGATTTTTTAACTTGAACTTAAAATAATACCTCACAGTCTTTTTATATTGATCTTTTCTTGCAATATTTAATGATCAATATAATATGCAAAAAACCAATTTGAATTTTTGATCATATGAATACTATTTTAATAGTTGGCGCAGGTCTTTCATCGACTAGTTTGATAGAATATCTTCTAAAACATGCCGAAGAAAATCAATGGCAAGTTCGCTTGGCAGATATGTCATTGGAGCTTGCAGAAAGTAAAATTAAAGGGCACACTTATGGTGTGGCGTTCAGTTTTGATGTTTCTGATAAGGAAGAAAGAGCGCTCGAGGTTTCAAAAGCTAATTTAGTTATTTCTATGTTGCCACCTACAATGCATACGATGTTGGCAAGAGAATGTGTGAAGCAAAGCAAACATTTTTTAAGTCCATCCTATGTTTCTTCTGAGATGCAGATTTTAGATAAGAAAGCGAAGTCGAAAGGTGTGCTTTTGATGAATGAGTTGGGAGTTGATCCGGGTATTGATCATATGTCGGCAATGAAAATTATAGATGAGATAAAAGCTAAAGGAGGAGAACTATTGAGTTTTAAATCCTACTGTGGAGGTTTATTATCACCATCGAGTTCGACTAATATTTGGCAATATAAATTTACCTGGAATCCTAGAAATGTGGTTACAGCCGGACAAGGAGTGGCGACCTATAAGGATAATGGCCAATATAAGTATTTGCCATATCAACAGCTTTTTGCTCACCCATTGGAAACGTCTATGCCTGAATATGGCAACTTTGAGGTTTATCCGAACAGAGATTCCCTTTCGTACAGAAGTTTATATGATATAGAAAATATACCAAGCATATTGAGAGGAACCATGCGCCGTTCCGGGTTTTGTCAGGCATGGAATGCGTTTGTCTTATTGGGATGTACCGATGAATCTTATCTAATGAGAGATTCTGAAAACCTAACTTATCGGGAATACATAGAGAGCTTTTTGCCTTACGATGAAAGATCGGTTGAAGAACGATTTGCAGATTGTATAGCTGTTTCAATTGATGACCCTATAATGGAGAAATTCAAGTGGCTGGATTTATTCTCTGATAAGAAAACAGGCATAAAAGAGGGGACACCAGCTTTAATTCTACAGAAGATACTAGAGGAAAAATGGACACTCAAACCAGATGACAAAGACCTTTTGGTTATGCAACATCAGTTTGTTTATAAGCAGGATGGTCAGCAAAAAAAGATTATATCTTCAATGAGTTATGAAGGCATTGATCAGGAGCATACAGCCATGGCCTATACGGTTGGTTTACCTATGGCAATTGTGGCTAAATTAATTCTTCAATCGAAAATAGATTTAACAGGCGTGCAGATTCCTGTGGCACCACAAGTTTATGAACCTGTTTTAAAGGAATTAGAAACATTAGGTGTTTATTTCACCGAGCAAGAAGAAGATTTTGAGTAATCTTTAACTGATTTTCTTAAGTTTGTAGATCAACCATCTAGAAAATTTTATGCGAACAGTTATTCAATTTATTTTATTCGGATTATTTATTTTGTCAACTTCTTGCAGCAGTTTGCCTGCTCTGCAATCTTCGTGGAACTCTAATTCTTCAATTCAGAACTCTTTGGATAATGTAGAAGCAAATATCTTCTTTCCGGAAGATGAGATGACTCTTAAACTATCGAATGATAAAGATTATTTAGATATTATTGTGGCAACGAATTCGCCTGCAACGCTTAATAAAATCTACAATTTAGGTTTAAGTGTTTGGTTAGACCCTGATGGTAGTAATAAAAAAGTAATAGGGATTAATTTTCCATTGCATATTGATAAGCCATATTCAAGATCTGAGTTCAGAAATTATATTAGTCGATTTGATTCAAATCAGTTGCAGGAAGAATATTTCGATCGCTTTCAGAAATATGAATTTGAAGATATACGTTTGAGAGAAAATATGAGTGTTTCGACTTTAGACCAAGATGAGAATTGTCAAGTGCGTTTGAGTTCTACGAATCAAATCCTATTTTCATATCATATAAGAATCTCCTTAGAGAAAATTAGGGGGGCTGAGTTCGCATTGGGAAATAAAGAAAAAATAGGAATTAGTATTTTTAGTACAGAGCTGGCAACAGAGGCCTATCGCTCATCTCTTTCGAGTAGAGAGGTTATTAACAAGAGGTTGAAAACTCTGATGGCCGGAGATGATCCCAATCGACAAGAATTGATTGAAAAATGGACTAATTTTAGTTTGGCAAAAGAAAATTAGTTGATGTGATAAAATGAAGATGCCTAGGTTGTTGAGCTGAGAAGCATCGATTTACATTTTCAAATAGAAATCTTTGCACAGTTCAATATACTCTGGTGAGTAAACATGGCGTTGCCCATTTTCCACACAAAGCTGACTTTCAATAGTACTGGAGTTGGCAAGAGTTAATTCTATGAGTAATCGTTTGGTCATTTTTCCAGGATTTGGTAAAACTTCGATACGTTTGCTTAAAGAAAAACCTGCTAGACGCGCCAAGCGGATAAAATAGTCTCCTTCTTCAACAGGTAGAATAAGCGAGAATTTCCCATGTGGATTCAATAAGTTTTTAGCGCCTTCAATGAGATCTTCAAAAGGTAAACCATCGGTATGCCTTGCTTGAGTTCGAGATTCACCTTTTGCTTTAAGCGAATTGATAAAATAGGGTGGATTGCTTACAATACAATCATATTTCTCATTCGTATTTGCCACGAAATCCTGAAATGAGGCATGAAAAATATTTAACTGATCGGACCAAGGACAATCATCAAAGTTATCAACAGCTTGTTGATAAGAAAGCCCGTCTATTTCGACAGCATCAATTCTTGAATTACGGCCTGTTCTTTGGGCTAACATGATTGCTATAAGCCCGGTTCCTGTTCCAATATCCAATAATGAACTTGCCTCATTGATATTTGCCCATGCGCCTAGCAATACCCCGTCAGTTCCAACTTTCATAGCAGAACCTTCCTGATTTATCTTGAATTGTTTGAATTGGAAATAGTTGTTTGCCATGATTGAATGCTGATGATAATTTGAAGATTTATTAGCTTAAAATTTCTCGAAGATACCTAGCCCAAAGAGAGCAAAATCATACTTTACAGGATCATTGGGATCAAGCTTTCGAAGCGATTGTGTGATTTCATTGACTGCTGGCCAATCGTCTTGCTTACGAGTTAACAAACCAAGTTTACGACCAACACGCCCGGTGTGAACATCGAGAGGTAAATACAAATCAGCAGGCGACAGGCTTTTCCAAATGCCAAAATCTACCGATCGTTTATCATCACGAACCATCCATCGTAGAAACATATTCAGGCGTTTAGCCGATGATTTTTTTAGAACATTCGAAACGTGCTTCTCAGTTCTTTTTGGGTGATCGATAGAAAAGAATGTCTTTCTAAAATTCGCGATAGCATCTTTTGCATCACCGTCATTAAATTTCGGTTTGGAAAAGACGGCTTCTAAGCCAGCATGGTTTTTATAAATGTTTTGTAGGCTTTGTATAAAGAAAATTGTGTCTTCACCATTGAATGTTCTATGCTTGAATTCGGAAAAAATATTAAGATCAGATTCTTCTGCATTCATAATAAAATCATGAGGAGCTTGATCCATCCATTGGATGAGTTTCTTTGCATTCTTGATAATGGTTGGGCGTTGTCCCCAGGCAATGGTTGCAGCAAGAAAAGCTGCAATTTCGATATCTTCCTTTTTCGAAAAAGCTTTGGGTATTTGAATCGGATCGGTTTCAATAAATGTCTCCCGATTGTAAAGATCGCATTTCTCGTTGAGAAAAGATTGGAGTTCTGAGTTAGAAAGTTTCACAAGACATGAGTTTAGTTCGCTTCTATCATCCCATCGGTCATCACAACTGTACGGTCAGCCATGTGCTCCATTTCTAAATCGTGAGTTACGATTACAAAGGTTTGGTCAAGCTTTTCTCTTAGGTCAACAATTATTTCGTGCAATTCCTGACGATTTACAGAATCTAAGTTTCCTGATGGCTCATCAGCAAAGACAACCATAGGATCGTTAACCAATGCTCTTGCAATTGCTACACGTTGCTTTTCTCCTCCTGATAATTCCGATGGCTTATGCTCTAAACGATGACCTAAGCCAAGCATTTCTAAAAGCCCTTTAGCTTTTGCGCTTGCTTCAGCTTTCGATTTTTTAGCAATAAAAGCGGGAATACAAACATTCTCCAGTGCTGTGAACTCAGGAAGCAGGTGGTGAAACTGGAATACAAATCCGATATTTTTATTTCGGAATGCGGCGAGTTCTTTTTCATTTAAGCTCGAAATATCAGTTCCATCAAAAAACAATTGACCAGAATCGGGACGATCTAAAGTGCCCAGAATTTGCAGTAAAGTTGTTTTTCCTGCTCCACTTGCTCCCACTACAATAACAATTTCACCCTTATCAACACTAAAATCCATTCCTTTTAAGACATGAACCTGTCCAAAGCTTTTTTTTATTTGTTTTGCTGTAATCATAGTGGGCTATTTGAAGCTGATGTTTTTTACTTATTGAAGATAAAGAAAACGTAAGCAGAATAAACTAAAATTAAAACAAGGCCTTTCCATCGGTGTAGCTTTGCTTTTTTTAATGGTAACACTAACAAAAATAAAAGAAAAGATATTGCAAGCATCCAAATTAGGTCAAAATTAAGTGCATCCTCACTAACAAAAATGTTCTTAACAATTGAAGTCACGCCTAGTACACCAAATATATTGAAGATGTTTGAACCAATTATATTTCCAACCGAAATATCCATTTCCTTTTTAAGTGCGGCAATTGCTGAAGTTGCAAGTTCGGGAACCGAGGTTCCGAAAGCAACAAGTGTAAGACCAATAATACGTTCGCTAACGCCATATCCGAGAGCTATATTTTTTGCCGCTCCAACTAAAAGGTCGGCTCCAAAATAGAGCCCAATAGAGGCTAAAACAATAAAGAGAAGAGCTAGGGGGATCGAATGCTTAGGTTTTTTGAATTCGTCCTTATTGTTACCTCGCGACTTCATAATTGTGAAGATCATATAGGCGATAAGTAAAACAAGGAAAGCGATGCCTTCCCAAGTCTCAATAAGGTTGTTTTGTGCAAAGGCAAAGAACAGGAGTGAAGCTCCCATCATAACTGGCCAATCGATTTTTATAGAATTACTTTTTACAGGCAGAGGTAGAAGTATGGCTGTAAAGCCAAGTACCAAAGCAATATTAGAAACATTGGATCCAACCACATTCCCAATTGCAATATCGGGACTACCCGAAAGAGCTGCACCTAAACTCACAAATAACTCTGGTGCTGATGTACCAAAAGATATAACGGTAACTCCAACTACAAGAGTTGATATTTTGAAGTGTGAAGATAATGCGACGCCACCTTTAACCAATAGGTCTCCACTTGATAAAAGAATGACGAAGCCGAGGATGAGATATAAATAATCCATATGTGAATGAAAAAAACTGCTGGTAACTAAAGTAGAAATAAAAATAGGCAGTAGAATCGAATATCCCTGCCTTGTTTTTATAATCTATAAATAGGTGTTTTAATGAGAAACGACTTCTTATAGTTTTTTAGATAAATCGTCCTTGAAATCTTTAATGTTGTTCACGATGTTCGTTTCATCTTTGATTTCTTTCTTGATATCATCAGTCGCTTTCTTAAATTCTTTCATTCCTTTTCCCAGACCTTGTGCTAATTCTGGAATCTTTTTAGCTCCAAAAAGCATCACGACAACCAGAATAACAATGATAATTTCTGCTCCACTTATAAATAGTAACATGCTGTTTCAATTTAAGATTTGTTCAAAGATACCAAAAGTGATTGATTCTATTATAGCCAATAACTAATTAAGAATGGGAGAGTCTCATAATTTGTGACTTTTGAAAATGACTTGTATCAAAAATGCCCCGAGGAAAACCTCGGGGCATGAAATATATCAAAAATGATATGTCTTACTTCTTTTTAGCAATTACTTTCTGAATACGTAGTTTCGTATCGTAAGCAATAGGTGTTGCAATAAATAGTGAAGAGTATGTACCAACTACAACACCGACAATTAATGCAAAAGTAAAGCCTTGGATTGATGTTCCTCCGAAGAAGAAGATTGCTAACAATACAACTAATGTAGAAAGAGAAGTACTAAATGTACGACGCAATGTACTATTCAATGCACTGTCGATAACCCCTTCCGGATCGCGCTTAGGATGTAATCCCAAGTACTCACGAATACGGTCAAATACAACCACGGTATCATTAATCGAATAACCAACTACAGTTAGAATCGCTGCAATAAAGGCTTGGTCAATCTCAAGTGAGAATGGTAAGAGACCTTTGAATATTGAGAAGATACCCAATACAATAATTGTATCGTGAGTTAGGGCTGCAACAGCACCTAAACCATATTGCCAGTTAGAGAAACGAACCATGATGTAAAGGAAGATCACGATTAATGCAAATAAGATAGACAAAACTGCTGACTGACGAATATCATCGGCAATAGTAGGACCTACTTTTTGTGACATCTTACGGTTATTCTCAAGGAATGATTCAAGAGTCGTTCCGGTTGGAAGATATTGCTTTAATCCTTCGAATAGTTTAGCTTCTACTTCATCATCAATTTCGATTCCTTCTTCGTCAATCTTGTACTTAGTAGAAATTTTAACTTGGTTATTACCACCAAATGTTTTCACCTCAGGAGCGTGTCCGTAAACAGCATCAAGAGACTTAGAAATTTCTCCAACAACTACCGGCTGATCGAAAGCTACAACGTAAGTTCTACCTCCTTTAAAGTCGATACCTTGATTTAAACCACGAGTTGATAAGGATCCAATTGAAACAACAATAGCAATAGCTGAAATCACATAGAATACTTTTCTTTTCTGGATGAAAGTAATTGCAGTATTACGCAACCAGTTATCAGTAAGCTTAGTCGTAAATGTAATATTGCTCTTACGCTTAAGGCGTCCTTCGAAGAATAAACGAGTAATGAAAATTGCTGCGAATAATGAAGAAATAATACCGATTACAAGTGTGGTAGCGAAACCTTTAATTGGACCTTCACCAAAAATGTAAAGAATAATACCCGTTAAAAGAGTTGTTAAGTTACCATCGATAATCGCAGAATAAGCGTTCTTATATCCATCAGAGATAGCTAAACCTAAACCTTTACCCGACTTCATCTCTTCTTGAATACGCTCGAAAATAAGTACGTTCGCATCGACCGACATACCAATGGTTAAGACGATACCCGCAATACCCGGTAGTGTTAATACTGCACCTAATGAAGCAAGGACTCCAAAGATGAAGAATAAGTTGGTGATCAAAGCGACGTTTGCTGTAAGACCAGCGCCCTTGCTATAGAAGAAGAACATGTAAACCAAGATCAATAAGAAGGCGATGATGAATGACCACATACCTTTTTCAATTGACTCTTGTCCCAATGATGGTCCAACAACTTCGTCGGCAATAATGTGTGCAGGAGCAGGCAACTTACCTGACTTAAGAATATTTGCAAGGTCTTTCGCTTCAGCAATAGTAAAACCACCACTAATAGAAGAAGAGCCACCTTTAATTTCTGATTGTACAGTTGGAGCAGAATAAACATAGCCGTCAAGAACAATAGCAATAGCTCTTTGCAGATTATCTTTAGTCATACGTGCCCAAATTTTAGCACCTTCACCGTTCATACTCATCGATACTTCAGCGCTTGCTGTTTGCTGGTCGATTTCTTCACGAGCCGAAGTTACCACATCACCATCAAGTGGTGCTTTACCATCGCGGCTTGTTACTTTAATAGCATATAACTCAAAGAAGTTTCCACCTTTGTCCATTGATTTAACATCCCATAATAACTTTAAGTTACGTGGGAGTATAGACTTAACGGCTGGCATTGCGAAAATATTATTTACGCGAGCTGTATCTTTAATGTGTGAGTAACCCACAACAGCTAAAGATGATCCGCCTCTACCTTGGTTAGGATTAAGAACAGAGAATAAAGGGTATTTTTTAGCGATGTCTTTAGCATTGCTTAATGAATCCTGAGGCTCACCTTCAATTTTATCTAAAAGAGCAACATCTTCGTCAGCTTTAGCTTCTTTCTTAACTTCTTCAACTTTCTCATCTTCGTATACGTCAGAAGCAGCATTAATTTCAGCTAACTTCGTGTTAACTGCATTTAAATGACCACCAACTTCGCTGAAGGTAAAAGTTTCCCAGAACTCAAGACTTGCAGTTCCCTGAAGTAACTTACGAACACGAGCAGCATCTTTAATACCTGGAAGTTCGATGATGATACGACCTGAAACATCAGCTTTCTGAATGTTAGGTTGTGCTACACCAAAACGGTCGATACGAGAGCGCAAGATGTTGAACGTATTGTCAATAGCTGATTCAGTTTCAGTCTTAAGAACCTCAAGAACCTCATCGTTAGTTGCACCAAAAGCAATTTTGTCTTTTAACTCAAGAGTTCCGAAAATATCTGGTGAAGATAACTGAGCGCTAGGGTTGATTTCGCTGAATGCTTTTCCAAAAAGTGTTACGAAGTCATCCTGAGAGTTAGCTTGCAACTGCTTAGCCTTTGCAATAGCAGCAACGAAAGTTTCGTCCTTACTATTGTTAGCCATAGCCTTAATGATGTCAACAACAGAAACCTCCATGGTAACGTTCATCCCACCCTTAAGGTCAAGCCCTAAGTTCATCTCAAGCTCTTTACACTCTTTGTAAGTATAACCTCTTAGTCCTAAGAAACTATACACTTTTTCTCCTCGAATTGAATCCAGGTAAGTTTGTTCTTTTTTGATATCGCCTGCACCAAACAGACGAGCATCTTTCTCAACTTTCTTTGTTACATAGGTAAAAGTCAATTGATACAAACTCACTAGGGCAAATACAATAGCGAGAAGTCTAATCGCTCCTTTATTTCGCATGTGTTTAGGTTTAATAAATTCTTATTATGTGATATTTTTAATTTTCACCTCAAATTAACGCACAAATATATTATTTTTTTTTGAATTTTTTGGAACTATATTTTTGTGCTCACTCTCATTGCTTTAGACGATTATTCTTGGTTTTTGTTTAAAATGAGGATACTTTTTTGATAATCAATTATGGCTTGATGACGAAGTAAAAAATCGCTGCCCAAAAGACCACAAATTTGCCTTTGGCAATGTTTCTCGTACATCTGATTGATTTGAGTTAAATCGATAAGGACGACATTTAGGTCTTCAGAAACGAAATCACCAAAACTTAAGCTCTTAATTTCGACCAAATTTGATTCTATTTCACTGCCACCAAGGCCACAAGATTGTAAATCATCCTGATCCTGATCTTTGTGTTGGTAGTTTAATACGAAATTCTGATCGAAAACGGTTTTTGAAGCCCCGGTGTCTATTACCATTTCACCATCTTGTTCGCCATTTAAATTGCACTTTACAAGCAGATGAAAACTTTGACTTTCAAGCTCAATTATTTCTACTGGAATATATATAGGAGAGTTATTCATATGCATTCTATTCTCTGATTTTCTGAAATTGAAAACCAAAGATAAGCAATGGAATGAAAGAATATCAATCTTTTGCTTCTTATTAAAGCTAATTTACGTTTATGGGCTTGAATTACTATTTGAGGTGTTTTTTAATTTATATTAATTCATCATATGATAAGAATTGTACATGCCGGTATCCATTCGCCTGTTGCGAGATCCTTTATTTCCATTTCTGATTTTATAAGTAAAACTTAACATATAGAATTTATTCAGTTTTTTCGAATAGTTATCTGAAGTATATAAATCATTTACGTAGTGTGTCCTTTCACTTGTCTGATTCAATATGTCATAAGCAACCAGAGATATTTCACCGCGCTTATTTTTAAAGACCTTACTTGAAATACCAATATCAAGCAACCAATTATTCTCCACATCATCGGTGCTGATGTTATTTTTATGTACAAAATTGGTATTCGTTTTTAGAATGAAACTCTTGATGAAATTCCAGTATAGATTTAGGCTATTGGTTTGTGAAAAATATTTGGAACCTGAGGAGGTGAGGTTTGTATTTTTGGATACGGTGTATTGAGTTTGGCTCGAAATAGTGAAATCCAATTTTTCACTAATATTTGAATTTAATTTTAAGCCCTGATCAAGTCTTAAGGAATTTGCGAACGATTTCTTATCGTTTACCAAAGTTGGGTTGTGAGAGAAATTCACTGAAGTATTAAAATTCAACTTTGATTGTAATTTCTTGATTGGAATACCATATGTGATACTGGCATTCAGATTATATTGGCCATTCAAGTTTGTTGGTTGTGAAAATTGACCTCCTTTGGGAAGAAAGTATTGCTTGTTGATTAAAGTATCGTTTAAGGCAACTATGGTTCTTTGTCCAACCGCATTATTACTTTTGCTGGCGCTAAAGTTTATAGAAGTAAAACTCCCGGTTTCCATATTAGAGGCTGTATAAAAAAACATCAAATTATGATTTGTTGTTTGCTTTAAATTAGAATTCCCCATTGAGATGAATAGAGGGTTTGACACATTAACGATTTCTTGGAGTTGTTTGGCGCTCGGGTTATAGGTTCCCATTCTATAAAATAGATTCAGCATCCTGTTTTTCTTCATTGTCAATGATATTTGAGCAGAAGGAAGCATAGAAAAATAATCCTTGCTAAGTTCATGGTTTTTAGGAAATACCTCATTGTTGTCAAGTTTTGTGTGTTGAAAATCGGTTCCCAGCATAAAACTTACTTTGTCTAAACGATGATTGTAGGAGAAACGCCCTGTATTATTTTTTGTTGAATTCTTAAATTCATTAGAAGTCAGTGTATCAAGCTTTGTGTAACTCTTTTTTTCGTCATCGAAATTGTAACTGGCTTTTTTCGATTTCTGTGTATTTACCGAGTAGTTGTATCCTACTGAGAGTCGCCCTTTTTTTCCTATTTTCTCGTTGAATGATAGACCTCCTCTGAAATTTTCAGATTTGGCATCTTGATTTGATTGCTGGTTGATATTTTGATTTATTTGTTGTGCTTCACCCTTTATTTCGGAAAGCTGACTGCCATCAGAATCATTGTCATTTTGTCCATAGGAAGCGTTTACAGAAAGAGTTCTTCCATTTTCATTTAACCTTCTTGAGAAATATAAGTTTTGGTTAAAACTAGTTGATTCGCTTTGTCGACTTGTTTTATTGTTGTTTGAGTTTATAAAAGCGTCCGATAATTTAGTCTCAGAGAATGAGTTTCTTTTTGATTCTGAATCGGATGCCGAAAGTCTTGAACTTAATGTTATTCGATTTTTAGGATTCGAATTGATGTTCCAACGAAAATTAAGATTGTGATTACCTTGATCCTGATCAGATACATTACGACTCGATAGAGTCTGCCCTTCTAATGGATATGAGGTGTAAGTTCTAAGAGTCCTACTTTGAGTTTTTGAATCATTTTCAGAATAGTTATAACTGGTAGAGAATTCACTTTTCTTTTTTCCTGTTCTATTAAAGTTAAAACCTAAATTATTTTGTTGTAATTCATCGCCACTAATCGATCCTCTGAAAGCTCTTTTTCTACTTAAGTGCAAAGGAGCATTTACATTTTTTGAATTACCTGCTATGGTAAACCTGTTCTTTTCTGAAAACTGGTTGATATTAGCTTTTAAAGCAAATTTTTCATCCTTACCTATGCCCGCGGCCATACTACCAAAACGCATGCTTTTGCTTTTTTGCTTGGTTACAATATTTACAGTTTTGTTCTTTTCCTTATCCTCGAATCCTGTAAATTTTGACTCGTCACTTTTGTATTCGTAAACTTCTACGTTTTTTATGACATCACTAGGAATGGTTTCAAGAGCCTTATTAATATCATTACCAAAGAACTTTTTACCATCAACCAGTATTTCTTTTACTTCCTGTCCTTGTGCTGTAAGTTTTCCATTAATATTGAAGAAACCTGGCATTTTGGCAATCAACTCTTCAGCACTAGCATCAGGATTTACCTTATAGGCATCCGGATTGAAGATAGTAGTATCTCCTTTTTGCTTGGTTGGTGGTAATGTTTCAATGACATTAATTTCGCCAAGCATTTTTTTATTCTCTATTAGATTGAATTGACCAATATCAACTGCTTTTTTATCGATATTAATTAATTTATTAATTTTTCGATAACCAATAAAAGAGATTAAAAGCTTGTACTGACCAGGCTTGATTTTCATGTTGAAATTCCCCTTATCATCGGTAATAGTTCCTTTTCTGTCTAGAGAATCTTTTTGATTAGTCATTAAAACTGTAGCACCAGGTACTGTAAGGTGCGTATCTGAATCAAAAACTTTTCCTTTAACAAGCGAACTTTTTTGTGCAGAACTGATGAATGAAATAAAGGCGAAAAGTAGGATGAATGTATAACGGGCCATATAGTAGTGTTGTAAATGAATCGCTAAAAATAGAATGGATATAGGTTAAGAACTACATAGTTCTGGTTAATTGATGTTAAATAACAGTGTAAAGGTTAAAATAGATAGATGAATTGATCACATTTTTTCTGAATGAAAAAAAAGGCTTGACGTTTGCGTCAAGCCTTTCAATATTTAATAAGATGAAAAAAACGCTTAGATAATAGCCATTTCATCAAGAACTTTCATTACTGATTTCACTGCAGTTGCAGATCCTTCAAGAAGTTCCTTTTCTTCCTTATTCAATTTTACTTCAATCACTTTTTCAATACCGTTCTTACCAAGAACTACAGGTACGCCTAAGTAGATATCATTCATGCCATACTCACCATTAAGAAGAGCACAAACAGGGAAAATTCTCTTTTGATCGCGAACAATAGCTTCAACCATTTGAGCAGCAGCAGCACCTGGTGCATACCAAGCAGAAGTTCCCATAAGATTTACTAGTTCTCCACCACCTTTTTTAGTTCTCTCGATAATAGCCTCTAACTTATCAGCTTCGATTAACTCAGTTACAGGAATTCCGGCAACAGTTGTGTAGCGAGGAAGTGGAACCATAGTATCACCGTGTCCACCCATCAATAACGCTTGAATATCCTTAGGAGAAACGTTTAATTCCTCTGCAAGGAAGGCACGGTAACGAGCTGTATCAAGCACACCAGCCATACCAAATACTTTATTCGATGCTTTTTTAGCAGTCAAGAAAGCTGCGTAAGTCATCACGTCAAGTGGGTTCGATACGATAATGATGATTGCGTCAGGAGAGTGCTTCACAACGTTCTCAGTAACCGATTTTACGATTCCTGCGTTGATAGAAATTAAGTCATCGCGACTCATACCCGGCTTACGTGGAAGACCTGAAGTAATCACAACAACTTCTGAACCAGCAGTAGCAGTATAATCATTAGTTACACCTTTTACGCGGGTATCGTAATAATTAATTGGAGCAGTTTGCCACATATCAAGAGCTTTACCTTCTGATAAACCATCTTTAATGTCAACCAAGATAACCTCGTTTGCCAATTCTTTTTGAGCGATGCAATTTGCACATGTTGCGCCAACATTACCTGCGCCTACAACAGTTATTTTCATATTCGTAATTTTAGATATGCCGTTGAAAATTGATCATTTCTATTTTGATCTTCAGAACTCAAGTCCGAAACTGGAAATGATTTTAGTTAGAACGACAAAATATATATAACTAATAATTTGATGTTTCTTATTGAAGAAATATTTCTTTATATGCAGACAAATATATTCAGATTGGGATAAAAAAAAAGCCATATTTATCTGCTCTTCAACAGTAAAACTTAAATATATGAAAATAGTTTAGGTTTTGCGCATATAAAGATGTTTTTGTCCTAAATCCGAAAACGTTTGCGTTCCAATTTTTTATGTAATTCCTATAAAACCTTCTATTTAGGGTGATTTTGTATGCTAAGGCTGAAATGTGATTTTTTCCTTTTTGAATAATTTTTGATTAGGGTATTTTTTAGATATTGTATTTTCCCTATCTGATTTTACTTATCTATTGCAATTATTTATGATAACATATTAATACTTGTGAATTATTCCTTGATAGTTTTCGAAAAAACGAACTTGAATATCATTTTGGGAGTTAAAAAAATGAAGAGAAGTACTTTTATATGGACTTTCTTTAAAATCTATGACTTAAGAGGGGTTTTTAACTCAGAATTTCTTAATTTCGTGCCAAATTTTTCGCAAACAATTTTTATCTAAATATGAGTTGCTTTAATTGAAAGACAGTTGATTAGAATTTAACTGTTTATGAATTATAAACTCAATAAATTAATTAATAATGGAAATCCCAACAAAGTACAATCCTGCAGAATCGGAGGACAAGTGGTATAAGTATTGGATGGATAAAGGATTCTTCCACTCTGTACCAGACGAGAGAGAGGCGTATACAATTGTAATACCGCCACCAAACGTCACCGGTGTCTTACACATGGGGCATATGCTGAACAATACGATTCAAGATGTATTGGTCCGCAGAGCCAGATTGCAGGGAAAGAATGTCTGTTGGGTGCCTGGTACCGATCACGCTTCTATTGCTACCGAAGCTAAAGTTGTAAATAAACTGAGAGAAGAAGGTATTTCTAAGGAAGATATTACTCGCGATGAGTTTATGAAACATGCTTGGGAATGGAAAGAAAAGCACGGTGGAATCATCTTGGAGCAACTTAAGAAATTAGGTGCATCTTGTGATTGGGAGCGTACTGCTTTTACAATGGATGAGTCTTTATACGATTCAGTAATCGATGTATTTATTGATCTTTATAATAAAGAAAAGATTTATCGCGGTGTTCGTATGGTAAACTGGGATCCATCGGCGCAAACAGCTGTTTCCGACGAAGAGGTAATCCACAAAGAATTACAATCAAAACTTTACTATTTAAGATATCAGGTTGAAGGTAGCGAGGAGTATATTACGATTGCGACGACTCGCCCTGAAACAATTCTTGGTGATACAGCAGTTTGTATCAATCCAAAAGATGAACGATTTGCTCATTTAAGAGGTAAGCGTTGTATCGTACCATTGGTAAATCGTTCTATCCCTATTATCGAGGATGAATACGTAGATATGGAGTTTGGTACAGGTGCTTTGAAAATTACGCCTGCTCACGATATTCATGATTATGAAATTGGTGACCGTCATAACCTAGAGTCTATCGATATCTTTAACGATAATGGAACCATGAGTGAAGCGGCACAGCTTTATATTGGTAAAGATCGTTTCGAAGTTCGTGATTTGATTCTTCCGGACTTAGAGAAAGCAGGAAACTTAGTTAAGGTTGAAGACTATGTGAACAAAGTTGGTTTCTCTGAGCGTACCGATGCTGTTATTGAGCCTAAGTTGAGTATGCAGTGGTTCCTTAATATGAAGGAATTGGCTGAGCCAGCTTTGGAGCATGTCATGAATGACGATATTCAATTGCACCCGGCTAAGTTCAAAAACACTTACCGTCATTGGATGGAAAATGTTAAGGATTGGTGTATTTCTCGTCAGTTATGGTGGGGACAGCGTATTCCGGTTTACTACTTGCCAGAAGGTGGTTATGTAGTTGCCAAAACAATTGAAGAAGCTCTTGTTACAGCTACGGCTAAAACAGGAAAGACATATCAATCAGAAGATTTACGTCAGGATGAGGATGTACTAGATACATGGTTCTCTTCTTGGTTGTGGCCTCTTTCTGTATTCGATGGTATTCGTAATCCTGAAAATGAGGAGATCAAATACTATTATCCAACTAACGATTTGGTATCAGGACCAGATATTCTATTTTTCTGGATTGCTCGTATGGTAATTGCAGGATATGAATACAAAGGTGAAAAGCCATTTTCTAATGTTTATTTGACGGGTATTGTTCGCGATGAGCAAGGTCGTAAAATGTCTAAATCATTGGGTAACTCTCCAGATCCATTAGATCTAATTGAGAAATATGGTGCTGATGGTGTTCGTGTTGGTATGTTATTGTGTTCTCCTGCTGGAGGAGACTTGCTTTTCAACGAGAATTTACCGGAGCAAGGACGTAACTTTACGACTAAGATTTGGAATGCATTCCGTTTGGTTAAAGGATGGGAAGTTGCAGATATCGAACAACCAGAATATGCACGAATTGCAACTGAAGTTTTCCATGCTCGTTTGAATAACACGATGGAGCAATTGGATGAGCAGTTCAAACAATATCGTATTAGCGAGGCCTTAATGACTGTTTATACTTTATTCCGCGATGAATTTTCATCATGGTATTTAGAAATGGTGAAGCCAGCTTATCAGCAGCCAATCGATAAGAAAACTTTCGATTCAACTGTTGCTCTTTTCGAGAAGTTGATGCAATTGTTACACCCATTCATGCCTTTCTTAACTGAGGAGATCTGGCAATTACTAGCCGATCGTTCTGAAGAGGATAGTATCATGGTATCAGTTATGCCGAAACCAGATTCTTATGATGCTGACTTGTTAGCAAAATTTGATCAGGTGAAAGAAGTAATTGTAGCTGTTCGTAACATCCGTAAGCAAAAGAATATTGCCTTTAAGGAAGTTTTGGAAATGAACTACAAAGCAAAAGGAGACAATTACGATGCTTCTTTCGATTGTGTGGTTGCTAAAATGTGTAACTTAAAAGAGATTTCAACTGCAAATGGTGAAATGGCTGGTGCCATGTCGTTCATTGTAAATGCAATTGAGTATTTCATTCCTCTTGGAGATCTTGTTAATGTAGAAGAAGAGATTAAAAAGATGGAAGATGAGTTGAAATATACGCAAGGTTTCTTGATGTCAGTTCAGAAGAAAATGAGCAATGAGCGTTTTGTAAATAACGCACCCGCAAAAGTGATTGAGATTGAGAAAAAGAAAATGGCTGATGCAGAAGCTAAAATCAAAGTTTTAGAAGACCGTATCGCTAGCATGAAGTAAGAAGAGATTTACTCTTAAATATATAAATGCCGTTCCAATGATTTGGAGCGGCATTTTTTATGCTTAAGTATAAAGGATTGATTACTTTTGAAATTATAATTATCCAGAATTTAAATTGTAGGTTTTGATAAGTAAAATGATAATCCGACTATTCTGTTTGTTTTGTGTTTTAGTAGTGATTTTTAGTTTTGATAAGAAATATTCTATCGAAGAAAAATTATTAGAAAGTATATATCAAAGTGGCGAGAAATATGGTCTTGATCTGGAATATGAATATTCGGAGTATAAGAAATTTTTAATTGCAAGTGGTTTTTTAGATGATGATACCGGAGTAAGTTATTATAAGTTTTATGAAAATATTGCTAATGTTCTAGAGCCTCATTATTTTGATTATAATTTCCTAGACTCCATTAAATATCATTCTAAGGATACTAGTATTGAATTTAAGGAGCTTTTTAAGCTCTTGAGTGGAGTTAAGACAAATTCCATTAAAGATTTTATGATATAGATTATCAAAAATCCAAACAATATTTGTTAGATAGAGCTATGGATTCTTTGTCTGTTTCTGGTCTATTGCATCCTAGTACAGTTGCAAAATCTATAACGAAGATATTAACTCCTGATGATTTTGACACGACTACTATAAAATGAAAGCTTTGTTGACCATTGCCGTTACTGCGAATGTTAGTTTTTTTAAGCCTAAATTAATAGTAGCACCCAATGATGCGTTGCATATTTCTTTAGATTCGGCCGACTGTATAATTGTGATGGATAATAATATGAACTTGAATGAACTAAGGGGTGCTGTTTCTAAATATCTTAAATCTGACACTAAAATTAAAAGCTTGGCATTGAAATGTTCTAGATATTCATCTTATGCAATGTATCTAAAAATGCAAGATGAAATTTCTTTCACAGTTATGGAATACAAAAGAGGGATAGCGTTTAGTAAGTATGGTATTAAATATGAAAAATTGGACAACGATAAAAGAGAATTGGTGGATAAGGAATGTTCTGTTAAGATAATTGAGTCAGAACCACAATAAAAAGTTAACTCTTTCAATATATAAATGCCGTTCCATTCATTTGGAGTGGCATTTTTTGGTTATTAGTGCTAGATTTTGAGTGTTTAAGTTCCCCTGTCCTATTTTCTTATCTATAGTTTGAATCATTTTCTATTGTATATCCGATATTTTTCTCTTGTTAACTCAATCACTTTCTAGTTATAATTTAAAAGTTTCATATACATCAAATTAAACTTTGATGTATATGAAACTTATTTTTGATGTACATCAAAAATAATTAACTTGTAGATGAAAAGATCAGATTGTGATGACAATAAGATCAACTTGTACTTATAAACAATTCAAATCATCGGTATATGGCAGTTTATTATAAACCTGTAAAGATCAAAACGCCACTGAGTAAAGATGGAAAAAAAGAGAAATTCTATCCACGAGTAGGGAACCGAAAGAAGGAAGACTTAAGGGATATAGCAGAACGAATTTCGGAGATGTCTACTTTTAGTCGTTCCGATGTGGTTGGTGTTTTAGAAGCTTTTACGCAATTAATTCCTCAGTTGTTAAAAGACAATACGAGTGTGGAATTGGGAGATTTAGGAACTTTTTCGCTTCACATATCTGCTGAAGGGGTTGATTCGGAAGAATTGGTAACACGATACCGCATTAAAAAGAGCAATATTGCCTTTCGACCCAGTAAGCGGTTGAAGGAAAATATGGTAAACATTGATTACAGAAAAATTCCGAAGAAATGAAAAAGAATATTCTGTATGGAAAAGTTCAATTGTGTGGCTTTTGAATGAGGATCTTATATTACTTATTCCTATCGGGAATATGTTTGTGTAGCACTATTCTATCAGTTACTAGCTTTTCGTAATCCTCAGATTCGTTAGATTTGAATTTTCTGACAATTTTTCCGTCGCTATCCCATAGAGTTACTCCAAAAGCCAACCTAACTCTTGGGTCGGTAACCATTAAATAAAAAACGATTTGTTTGTTATAAGTAGCTTGATAAATCGTCTTCTCAACATCAGAATCTTTTAATGACTCTTTTATTTCTTTTAGCCAGGTATACTCTTCAAATGGGTTTTGTATATCACATTTTGGTGTGTCATTTTTGCTGGCATTGCAGGATGAAAATCCAAGAAGTAGGATCAGAACAGACGTGATTATTTTCATGATTTTGTATCTCTTTGAATATGACCGTTTATGAAGATACTAATAAATCTTTGTATAAATGATGATTTATTACCTTCGCGCTTGCTATTAACTTTAAAACAATAAACACGATGAGTATAACTAGAATGGATTCGACACCGAGAATGAGCCGCATTGTAGAACACAACAATACGATATATTTATGTGGTCAAACAGCTAAGGATGCTAATACCGATATAAAGGAACAAACAATCACTACTCTTGAGAAAGTAGAAGAGTTGTTGGAGAAAGTTGGTTCTGATAAGAAACACATCCTTTCTGTTACAATCTATGTTCGCGACATGAAAGATTTTGCAGCTATGAACGAAGTTTGGGACGCATGGGTAGAAGAAGGTTTTCAGCCAGCTCGCGCTTGTGTTGAAGCTCGTATGGCGCGCCCGGAATTATTGGTTGAGATGTCGGTAATTGCTGCAAAGAAATAATCTATAATTATAAAAACTCTGTTGTAAGTCCAGGTTCTGATTTGATTCAGAATTTGGATTTTTTTGTTTATTCATTTCCGTGAATTAGATTATTAGAGAATTTATTCTTTATTTTGTATTAGACAAAAGAGTCTTTTATTCTTTTAATAATGATGTGATGGAAAAAATCAAGCATATTCCCGAGAATGGAAAGGAAAGGATTGTTATTATTGGTGGTGGTTTTGCAGGCTTAAAACTAGCCCGACAATTGGCTAACACAAAATACCAGATAGTGCTGATTGATAGAAATAATTTTCATCAATTTCAACCTTTATTTTATCAGGTGGCAACTTCAGGTTTGGAACCCAGCTCTATTGCATTTCCTCTGCGTAAGATTTTTCAGAAGAAGAGTAATGTGCATTTCCGTATGGCTGATTTGTTGGAAGTGGATTCTAATGTTCAGGAAATTTATACCACATTAGGTAAGCTAAGCTATGATCATTTGGTCTTGGCAACAGGAGTAGATACAAATTACTTTGGAAATAAGAATATTGAAGAGTTTGCTATCCCTATGAAATCAGTTTCTGAGGCAATCTTTCTTAGAAACTCCATTCTTAGAAATTATGAAAAGGCGCTAAATGAATCGGATCCTGATAAAGCGGCGAATTATATGAATATTGTTCTGGTTGGTGGTGGACCCACAGGAGTTGAGCTAGCTGGAGCTTTGGCTGAGATGAAATCGGAAATATTGCCCAAAGATTATCCTGAGTTGGATTTCAGCTTAATGAATGTGTATTTGTTTGAAGCTTCGGATCGTTTGTTGAACGGCATGTCTGAAGTTGCTTCTAAAAAAGCAGAAGCATATTTAGAAAAGCTAGGTGTTATTGTAAAAACAGAAGCTCGTGTTGCTGATTATGATGGTTTAAAAATTAAGCTTGCTGACGGAGAAGTATTTCATTCTTATACTTTAGTTTGGGCTGCGGGTGTAACTGCACGTTCCATAAAAGGGATATCAGAATTTGCAGCTTCACGAGGTGGTCGAATTCGAGTTGACCTGTATAATAAGGTGGCTGGCTTAAATAATGTTTACGCCATAGGAGATTTGTCAATTCAAAAAGAAGGCGATTTCCAAAATGGACACCCTCAGGTTGCTCAAGTTGGTTTGCAGCAAGCAAGTAATCTAGCTAAAAACCTGAAGAATAAGTTGAAGGGTGAAAAGTGGAAGACATTTCATTATCAGGATAGGGGTTCATTGGCAACCATCGGAAAAAATTTAGCTGTAGCTGATTTGCCTGGAGTAAAAATGCAAGGTTTTTTTGCTTGGATACTTTGGCTGTTTGTTCACTTGATGGCTATAGTTGGTGTAAAGAACCGTTTTTTTATTCTTATTAATTGGGTTTGGAATTATTTCACTTCTGATCAATCTTTAAGAGTTCTGATAAGACCTAAGAAGAGAAGTTTTACAGATCGAGCCTCAGAGAAGTATCAGAAAACCAATAAAATTAACTTAAACTAAAAGGATCTATATTTTGATTATTATTCCGACATAGGCATTTGTACCTGGAGCAGGTTCATAATATCGTTGTCCGAAAGCGTTTATTCGGATGTTATCGTTGTATTTTTTATTTAATATGTTTCTAATCCCTCCAAAAGGTTGGATAATTAGATGCTTTAATTGTCTTGAATACCCAAAACTTAAATTAGCAAGAATGTATGATGAGGTTTTCACTGTATTGGAGTCGTTTGTAAATAACGATCCGACATAATTGATTTGTAGATTAGCATGAAAACCTTTGTTTGACTGGAATTGAAGCGAAGATGTTACAAGCTTCTTTGGTATGCCAGGCAAATAGTTTTTGCTGAAGTCATTATCGTCAACTTTATATGTTTTATATTTTAATTTTGATAAGGTATATGAAGCCTGTAGTTTCCAATTATCATGAAGTAAATATGTCATTTCGAATTCCAGGCCTTTACGATTCGTTTTTCCAGCATTTCTAAAGAAACTTCGCCCTGGAAACGCTTCCAATTCATAGGGAACCAAATCGTTATTTGTTTTCGTTATGAAAAAAATAAGTTGATAACGTAAGTCGTTTTTGATTTTCCCTTTGATGCCCGTTTCGTAGCTTTGAGCAGTTTGAGCTTTAAGTTTTGTATTGAAACCTTGTTCTCCGTTTGGGTTAGCTGATAATTCAGAAAGCGAAGGTGTTTCGAAACTTGTAGAAAAGCCAGTAAAGATATTGTGATTAGTTACAAGACTATAACCAAACCTGATACTTGGGTTTATTTTACGAAAATTTAAATTATCGGATTGATTTCCATCGTACAATAATCTATCTCGTACTTTTAACTTGTTCCAGTCAAAACGTAAACCTCCTGTTATATTCCATTTGTTCAAAGAAAAATGATCAAGAAGATATATGCCGATATTTCTAAATTCTTCTTGCTGATTTAAGGTTATATCCCCTTTTGATCCTTCTAGGTTTTCAAAGCGTTTTCTATTGTCAGATTGGATGGCAAGATCATAACCGAACTTTAATTTATTAATAGAAGTTTCATAACTTAAGCTGGTTCCATGACCACTGTAATTTCTGAACATGCTAATAAATCCACCATGAGTAAATGGTAGTTTGCCCGAGAAATCACGATAACTGAAAAAAGCGTAGGCATTTAAATGTAATTGCTTACTGAGCTTTCCTTTTAAAGCTAGTTTGGTTTTTATTTGTTTTATGGACTCCTCTGTTTTGTATAGGAGATTTTTATTTCTTGCCTGTCGGCGATTTACCTTTATTTCTTCTATAGTTAAACTTCCGGGATCTTGAGCTATGGGACTGTTCAGATAGTTTAAACTTAAATCTATTTTATAATGTGAATTTATTTGATGTGAGATATTAGCGTTAAAACTGTATTGCTTAAATCGACTGTGTTTGCGATAAGAATCAGATGAATTATACGCACCATGCAGAAAAAATTTCGTTGAATCTGTACCAAAACCAGTCGTAATTGATTGTTTTTGCATGCCGTAGCTGCCTAAAGAAGATCGTAAACCGATAAATGGATGTTGAAAATCTTTTCTTGTATGAATGGCAATTACACCACCTGAAGCATTGCCATAGAGAGAAGCAGCAGCTCCTTTAATGACTTCTATTTGATTAATAAGACCGAGATTTAAATTATCTAATTGCCCTTGTCCATCGGGAGTTGTTTCAGGAATCCCGTCAACAATAAGCTTAATCCCCCTAATACCAAATGCAGACCTTGCACCAAAACCACGAATAGAAATCCTTAAATCTTGAGCATTGTTAGTGGCGTTTTGAGAATATAAACCAGGGATTTGGTTAATAAACTCTTGTAAAGACAACTGAGGTTTGAATTGATCAGCCAATTTAATCTCAACCACGGATGACGCGTAAGGTAATTGATTCAATTTACCTTCAATTCGGGTGGCCTTTACTAATATTTCTTTTAAGCTATGATTTATTAACGTGTCTTGTTTCTGGGCATTTTGTGATAAAACTTGAATGGGGTATAAAATGAGAAGTATCAGGATCAATTTTATACGATTCATTATTTTGGAGCTTAAAATTTGAGGCATATAAAATTGAATGCTTATTTGTTAAGTTTTTGAACTTCTTCCTTGGTAACTAATTTAGTTGAACTATTTCCCCATTTATTAAGGATGTAGTTCATAACATCTGCTACCTCTTGATCTAATAAACCCATGGTAGCCATAGCGGAATTATACTTTTTCCCGTTTACAATTATTTCACCTTTTTGTCCAAATTTTATCGCTTTTATGCTTAAAACTCTCTTTGTTAGAAGATAATCGGAATTTGCTAACGGGGGTATGAGATTGGTTCCTTCTCCATTGGACTTGTGACAATTAACACAAAAATCTTTATAGATAATAGCTCCTTTTTTCATACTATTTTCGAGCTCCTTTTCAGTGTTTTTTTCCAGGAGAAGTAGCAAGGGGGCAAAAATGATCAGTTTTAATATAGTAGTCATTGATTACTTATTTGTTGGAACAAGTTTAAAAATACCTTTAGATTCAACAGATACATAAATATAGCCATCAGGACTCATTCGTACATCTCTAACTCTTCCAATATCTGGAAGTAATTTGACACGATTAACAACTTTATTTCCTTCTATTTCTAATCGTTCAAGGTATTGGAACGATAAAGATCCCACTAAAAGATTACCTTTCCATCCTCTATAAATATCGGATGTAATAAAGCACATGCCGCTTGGAGCGATGGAAGGTGTCCAATAATGAATTGGTTGCTCCATACCTTCTTTGTGAGTTAATTCGGTAAATTTTGTGCCGTCATAATTGACTCCATAGCTAATAATTGGCCAACCATAATTTTTCCCTTTGTCAATAATATTTATCTCATCTCCACCTTTGGGACCATGTTCATGTTTCCATATTTTTCCTGTAATAGGATGTTTGGTTAAGCCTTGTCCATTTCGGTGTCCATAGCTATAAATGGCAATTTGCGCTCCTGTTTGTTCTACAAAAGGATTATCCGTCGGAATTTGCCCGTCATCGTGAAGACGATAAACTTTCCCACCATCAAGAGTGATATCTTGAGGGTTTAAATCTCTTTCACCTCTATCTCCAATAGTGAAATAGAGATAGCCTTGATTGTCAAATGCAAGTCGGCATCCGTAATGTCTACCGGATGTAGTATTGGGAGAGGCTTTATATAATAGTTGGTTTTCAGTTAGGGTGTTATTTTCAGCATCAAATTTGGCACGCATAATTGCTGTATTACTTCCTTCCCCTTCACCCTCAGGAGATGCATATGAGATGTATACCCAATTGTTATTCTTATAATTGGGGTGTAGAATAATATCCATTAAGCCTCCTTGTCCTCTCATTAAGATATCAGGAAGCCCATTCACTTCTTTTTTTTCACCATCAATATAATGATATAAGGTTCCGGATTTTTCAGTAATTAAAAGGCTTTTATCTGGAAGAAACGCCATTCCCCAAGCTATTGTTAAATCATCAACAATTAATTCGGTCTGAATTGAAATAGGGCTTGTATCGACAGGAATATCATTCTGTTTTTTGTGGCATTGAGCTATAAAACTAACACATAGTAATAGAAGAATTGGTGTTGAAATTTTCATCTGTGTAAGGTTTTTGTTTAAAGAATGAGAGTGATATTATAATATTATTAGCTAATTCATTAGTTCCTATTAATATACGGTTAATAAAGAATTTATTAAAAAATAATTTTGGTGAGTTTTGATAAAATAAGGGTTTAACTTGATGAGTTGGGGCGAATATTTAAAAATTAAAAATCTAGAAAGGGAATGGATTGTTTTAAAGCTACTGATAATTAGATGTATGTGTTAATCTTGGTTGTTGGATTTAATGCTTTCCAATTTTTATGGCACAAGCTTTGCAGTGTAGAGCAATAATACGAGTTATATATCAGTTTAAGATTTGTCCGTACCAGAGGATGACATTATTTTGAAACTTAAATACAACTGCCATGAGAAGATCGATATTACAGAAGTTGGTTGCCAGTATAGTATTGGTAGCAGCAATCATATTTTCAGGATTACCTACATTTGCTCAGCACAGATCTCATCAAGATGAGAGAAGTAGAAATGAGAAAAGAAAATATACGAAGCGAACAAAAGGGCATAAGCACGATAAAAAAAGAGATTATCATGCAAGGAGTCACAAGAAACATAAGAAGCACAGACATGGTCATGATAAGTATTCAAAAGTAAGAACCAGACATTATGGTGGCGACCATTATCATAACGATAGAGTTGTAAGATATCGTGATCATCACAGATATAATAGACATTCGCATTATGCTCACCGTCATCATAAGCATGCTGTTCGTAGATATTATAAGCGTCATGGACACAGATGTTATTCACATTCAAGATATGGGAATGTCGTTGTGAGATTCTCGGTTCGACCAACAATAATTAACCATTGTGATGGTGATTTTTATTACTCAAGAGGTCGTTATTACCAATATTATCCGGAAATAGGCTACATTAGAGTTGATGCACCCGAATCAATTTGTTTTGATGAGATTCCAGTTGCATGTGAACGTGTATCTCATAGAGGAAGTATATATTTTAGACTTGGAGATCTAAGTTTTGTGAAAGGTAGACATGGATTTCGATTAGCAGGTTCAATTGACCTGTAATATATGATTAGATTGACAAAATG